>CAWDZD010000042.1:0-157796 GCA_963806465.1 uncultured Alphaproteobacteria bacterium
AAAAGATCATGCTCCGATGCAAAATTTCAGACCATGATCAGATTCAACTTAATCATATGATGGTCTTGAGCATCCGCGCCGCGGCAGCGAGAACATTGAAAAAAAGGGGCAAGGTGACGACCGATGCGGTCACGGTGACGGATGAAGGCGGCGTCCGCGTCATCCGGCTAATCGCCCGGAGAAGAAGAACGCGCTGACACTCGCCATGTACGCCGAGGTGACGCGGGCGCTGCGCGAGGCCGATCCGGACGCAGCGATCCGTTGCGTCATGATCGCCGGCAGCCCGGGCGCGTTCTGCGCCGGCAACGACATCACCGATTTCTGCAGGCCGCGGGCGGCGGCATCGATCCGCGGGCGCATGATTTTCTGCACACGCTGGCGCGGCGGCAAAAGCCTTTGGTCGCCGCGGTCAACGGCGTGGCGATCGGCGTCGGCACCACCATGCTGCTGCACTGCGATTACGTGGTGGCCGGCACCGAGGCGACCTGTCGACGCCGTTCATCAGGCTGGCCTCATTCCCGAAGCGGCGTCGACGCTGTTGGCGCCGATGCGCATGGGTTATCCACGGGCCTTTTCGCTGTTGGTCATGGGCCACCCGCTCACCGCTGCGCAGGCGAAAGACGCCGGCCTCGTCAACACCATGGTCGATCCCGCCGCGGTCGACGACGCTGCGCTCAAGGCGGCGCGCGAGATCGCGGCGCTGCCGCCGCAGACCGTGGCGGTGACCCGCGGCCTGATGCGCGGCCACGTCGACGAGATCATCGAACGGATCCAATCCGAATGGATCCATTTTCGGGAGCTGTTGCAGTCCGACGAGGCGCGCGCCGCATTTGCCGCGTTCCTGGCGCGCAGAAAGTGAGGACAGCGATGTCATTGCAGGGAAAGATCTGTTCATCACCGGCGCCTCACGCGGCATCGGGCTTGCGATCGGACTGCGGGCGGCGCGCGACGGCGCCAATGTGGCGATCGCGGCCAAGACCACGGAGCCGCATCCAAGCTGCCCGGCACCATCTACACCGCCGCCGAAGAGATCGAGCGCGCCGGCGGCAAGGCGTTGCCGCTCGTGGTCGACGTGCGCGACGAAGCGATGGTGAAGGAGGCGATCGACGCCACCGCGGCGCGGTTCGGCGGCCTCGACATCGTGGTCAACAATGCCAGCGCGATTTCGCTGACGCCGGCGGTCGCGACCGACATGAAGCGCTATGACCTGATGCAGCAGATCAACACCCGCGGCACCTTCGTGGTGTCGAAATGGGCGATCCCGCATCTGCAAAAGCGGCCAATCCGCACATTCTGATGATCTCGCCGCCGCTCGACATGAAGGAGAAGTGGTTCGCGCCGCACACCGCCTATACCATCGCCAAGTTCGGCATGAGCCTCGTGGTGCTCGGACTCGCCGGCGAGCTGCGCGGCAAGGGCATCGCCGTCAACGCCCTGTGGCCGCGCACCGTCATTGCGACCGCCGCGGTCAACAATCTGCTCGGCGGCGCGGCGCTGATGCGGGCTTCGCGCAAGCCGGAGATCGTGGCCGACGCCGCCTACGTCGTGTTCTCAAAAACGGCGCGCCAATTCACCGGCAACTTTTGATCGACGATACGTTTCTTTCGGAAAACGGCGTCACCGACTTCGAACACTACCGCGCCGACCCGACGCAAAAGTTGGCGCAGGATTTCTTCGTGCCGGCCAACATTCCGGTGCCGAACGGGGTCAAGATCGAGGCTGGATTCCACTGAATTTGGCCCGTCATCCCGAGGTGCGGCACGAAGCGCCGAGCCTCGAAGGATGCGGTCTCGCCGCTCGGGCCGTTGCCTTCGTGGGCTGCAATAGCGCGTCGAAGACGCGCGTAAACGCGCTTATGGCGGCCACTCAGGGTGACGGGAAAGCTTTAGTCACGCCAGCCAGCGCTTGCGCCTTTTATAGTGCTTGCCCTCGCGGAACGACTTGCGCTTGCCTTCGGCGACGCCGAGGTAGAATTCCTTGACGTCTTCGTTTTCCGACAGCGTCGCCGCCGACCCGTCAAGCACGACGCGGCCGTTCTCCAGAATGTAGCCGTGGCCGGAATATTTGAGCGCCAGATTGGCGTTCTGCTCCGCCAGCAAAAACGCCACGCCTTCGCTGTCGTTGAGGCTCTTCATGATGGCGAAAATCTCTTCGAGGATCTGCGGCGCCAGCCCCATCGACGGCTCGTCGAGCAGGATCATCTTCGGGGGCGACATCAGTGCGCGGCCGATGGCGCACATCTGCTGCTCGCCGCCCGAAGTGAAGCGGCGAGCGCCTGCTGCCGTTCACGAGCCGCGGGAAATAGGCGTAGACCTTCTCCAGATCGGCGCGGATCGCGGCGGAGCCGTCGCGCCGGGTGAACGCGCCGGTCAGCAGGTTCTCCTCGATGGTGAGATGGCCGAAGCAGAAACGGCCCTGCATCACCTGGATGCAGCCGCGCCGCACCACCTCGTTGGGCGAAAGGTCCTGCACCTCGGCGCCGTCGAACACGATCGCGCCCTTGGTGACTTCGCCGCGCTCGGAATGAAGCAGGTTGGAGATCGCCTTGAGCGTCGTGGTCTTGCCGGCGCCGTTGGCGCCGAGGAGCGCCACGATGCCGCGGTTCGGCACCGCGAGCGACACGCCCTTGAGCACCAGGATGACGCGGTCGTACACCACCTCGATATTGTTGAGGGTGAGAATGCTATCCGCCGCCGGATCCGGCACAGCTTTGATCGGCGAAACGGCGGTCATGGGGCCTCTTAAGCTTTCCCGGGCGCGGCGCGCCATGAAATGGTGCGCCGCAGACCCGAGATCGTTACGAGCTCAGAGTCTTAAAGCTCCCGGATCAGTGGCGCAGCGCTCGCGCGCTACGCCACGTCCGGGAAACGCTTGACGGTCAGCCTACGAGGACTTGTCGCACGGCTCGGTCCGCTTCGGCCAGCCGGTGTTGGCCTTCACGTAGTCCTCCGCCGTCGAGTTGATCAGCGGCAGCACCTTGTCCTTGATCGGTGCGATCGAGGGCACGGTGGTGTTCCACTTGGTGCCGTCCCATTCGACCAGCGAGATGCCGCTGTGGCCGTTGTGGTCGGCGCAGCTCAGATGGATCGGCGAGGCGAAGCCGGCCATGCCCAATTCCTTCCAGCGCGCTTCGGTGATGTTGAGGTTCTCGAAGCCGCGGCGCACATCTTCGGCATTGACCTGCTTCTTGCCGGTCAATTGCTGGGCGGTGCGGATCGCCTCGGCGATGATCGCGGAATTGAGGATGGCGCGGTTATAGAGATTCTCGCCGACCTTGTCTTTTGACGCGATCTGGCTCTTGCCCTTGTCGACAACGTATTTGATCACGTCCTGGACTGCCGGAAAGTTGGTGCCGACGCCGTTGAGGTCGAGCGAGCTGTAGCCTTTGGCCTCGGGGCCGGCCGGACGCGCATCGTCGTCACCGCCCGACCACCAGACCCGACCAGCCAATTCATCGGGAAGCCGATCTTGGTCGCCTCCTTGACCGCGGTCGAATTCATCGCCCCCCAGCCCTGGATATAAATCCAGTCCGGCTTGTCGCGGCGCACGTCGAGCCAGAGCGAGCTCTGGTTCTGCATTTGCGGGGCCGGCACCGGATAGAGCTTGAGCTCAAAGCCATAGTCTTGCGCCAGCGCCTGTAACAGCGGAATCGGCTCCTTGCCATAGGGCGCGTCGAGATGGACGAGGCCGATCTTCTTGCCTTTGAGCTTGTCGAAGCCGCCTTCGACATCGGCGACATGGCGAATGAATGCCGAAGCGCCGTCCCAGTAGGTCGCCGGCGCGTTGAAAATCCACGGGAACAGATTGCCATCGGCGGACGCCGACAGGCCGTAGGCAATCGAGAAGACCGGGATTTTGTCGACCGACGCCTTGGGGATCACCTGCAGCGTGATGCCGGTCGAGAACGGCGTGATGACGACCGGATTCTTGCCCTTCACCGAGTTATAGCATTCGACGCCCTTCTTGGTGTCGTAACCGGTCTCGCATTCCTCGACGATGACCTTGACGCCGCCGATGCCGCCGTCGCGCTCGTTCAGCATGGTCATGTAGTCGGAGAGGCCATTGGCGATCGGGATGCCCGATCCGGCGAACGGCCCGGTGCGATAGGTAAAGAATGGAACGTAAAGCCCGTCCTCCGCTTGCGCGGTCGCGACTGCGGCGGGCACCGCCGTCACCACCGCCAGACCGAGGGCGATATGCTTAAGACGCATGGTCGTTTCTCCCTTAGTTTGCGCCGGCTTGCGCCGGTGCGTCTATTCCGGCCCTCGATCCTGTCCGCGGCAACGAGGGGGACCCGGGCCGGCAGATCGCCGGTGCGGGAATTGCGGCGGAGTGTGCACCATCAGTACGGAAAGGGCCACACCCTCAATTTCTGTTTGCCAATTTGCCACAGCCGCGCCAGGCCGGCCGGCTCCAGCACCAAAAACACGACGATCAAAGCGCCGACGATCACAAAGGTTAATTGCTCGGCGGCGGCCGGATGGATCGGCAGGCCGAACGCCGCCGGCACCGCCCGCAGCGCGATCGGCAGGATGTAGATCAGGGCGGCGCCAAAAAACGAGCCGATCAGTGTTCCCAACCCGCCGATGATCACCATGAACAGCACCAGAAAGCTCTGGTCGATGGCGAACACCTCGGCTTCGGCGCCGCCGTACCAGAGAAACACCATCATCGCGCCGGCGACGCCGCAATAGAACGACGAGACGGCAAACGCGAGCAGCTTGGCGGGCAAGAGCCGGATGCCGATCAATTCGGCGGCCAGGTCCATATCGCGGACCGACATCCACATCCGCCCGATCCGGCCATGCACCAGATTGGAGGCGACCCAGGTCATGGCGACGACAATGCCGAGCACGACCAGATAACGAGTGACCGGCGTCGCCGTCGGGCCGGTGATCGGAATGCCGAACAAGGTGCGCAACGGCACTTCGATCGCGCCCGAGGCGCTGTTGTTATAGAGCCACGGGATGCGGATGAAGCACCACTCCAGAAAGAATTGCGCCGCCAGCGTCGCCACCGCCAGATAAAAACCCTTGATGCGCAGCGACGGCAGCCCGAACAACACGCCGACCGCCGCGGAGAAAAATCCCGAGGCCAGGATCCAGACGATAATGTTCACCTGCGGGAAGAACGTCGTCAGCTTCAGGCACGCATAGGCGCCGACCCCCATGAAGCCGCCGGTGCCGAGCGAGAGGAGCCCGGTATAGCCGGTCAGCAAATTCAGTCCGATCGTGGCGAGCGCGAAGATCAGAAACGGGATCAGCACCGAATTGAGCAGAAAATTGTTGCCCGAAAGTGGAATGACCACGAACCCTATCAGCAGAATGACGGCGAGCCCGATCCGATCCTGCAGGATCGGAAACACCGCCATGTCGGCGGCGTAGCTGGTCTTGTACTGTCCGGCCTCGCGGTAAAGCATGGTCAGATCCGCTCGATGATTTTCTCGCCGAACAGGCCCTGGGGCCGGAATACCAGAAAGCCGAGCGCGATCACGTAGGCGAACCAGGTCTCGATGCCGCCGCCCAGGAGCGGCCCCCAGTAAATTTCGCCGAGCTTCTCGCCGATGCCGATGATCAGCCCGCCGACGATGGCGCCCGGGATCGAGGTCAGCCCGCCAAGGATCAATACCGGCAGCGCCTTGAGCGCGATGATCTGCAGCGAGAACGAGACCTCCGAGCGGGCTCCCCACATGATGCCGGTCGCCAGCGCGACGACGCCGGCGGCGAACCAGACGATCACCCAAATCTGCTCGAGCGAGATACCGACCGAGAGTGCCGCCTGGTGGCTGTCGGCCACCGCGCGCAGCGCCCGGCCGATGCGGGTGCGTTGAAAGAACACCGCGAGCACGCCGACCATGACCGAGGCGATGACGACGGCGGCGATGTCGATCTTCTGCAGCGAGACGAAGCCGCCGAGCGCCTTGAATTCGAAGGCGCCGCTCGGCAGATAAAGCTCGGACGCGATCATGACTTTCGGATTGCCGCCGAACACCAGCTGGCCGACGCCGATCAGGAAATAGGTCAGGCCGAAGGTGGCCATGAACAGAATGATGTCGGATTGATTGACCAGCGGACGCAGCATCAATCGTTCGACGCTGTAGGCCAGGACCAGCATCACCACGATGGTGAGCGCGAGCGCGACAAAGGCCGGCACGCCGCGCTCATGCAGGCCGACCAGCGTCAGCGCCGCGAACACCACCATGATGCCTTGGGCGAAATTGAACACCCCGGAGGCCTTGAAGATCAGGACGAAGCCGAGCGCGATCAGCGCGTAAAGCACGCCGGCGACCAGACCGTCCCACAGGGTCTGCACCAGAAGATCCGGCGACGTGCCCATCTGCACGAACGGATCGATCAAGATTTTGTAGAGAATGTCCATCGCGCCCTACCACGCTCCGCGCTCATGGGCGCTAAGGCAAGCCGCTTTTCCCGGACGCGGTGCAGCGCGAAGCGGTGCACCACCGATCCGGGACCGTCGAAAGCTCGGAATTTGTAACGATCCCGGGTCTGCAACGCACCACTTCGCTTCGCTCCGTGCTGCGTTGCGCCCGGGACAAGGATATCACAGCGCCCAGCTCTCCGCGCCTGAGCGTCATACGCTGACCCCGTGCGGCTCGCCGAGATAGGCGCGGATCACGTTCTTGTCGCGTTTGACTTCGTCGGGCGTGGCGTCGGCAATCTTGCGGCCGTAATCGAGCACCACCACGCGATCGGACAAGTCCATGACCACGCCCATGTCGTGCTCGATCAGCGCAATGGTGGTCCCGTATTGCTGCGTTCACATCGATGATGAACCGCGACATGTCCTCTTTCTCTTCGAGATTCATGCCGGCCATCGGCTCGTCGAGCAGCAACAGGTCCGGCTCCATCGCCAGCGCCCGGCCGAGCTCGACGCGCTTCTGCAGACCATAAGGCAGGCGGCCGACCGGAATTTTGCGGATGGCGGCGATTTCAAGAAAATCGATGATCTCCTCGACGCGGCGGCGATGCTCGACCTCCTCGCGCATCGCCGGCCCATAGCGCAGTATCTGCCAGAAAAATCCCCGCCGCATCTTCAGCGCCCGCCCGGCAAGAATGTTGTCAAGCGTGGTCATGCCGCGAAACAGCGCCAAATTCTGGAAGGTGCGGGCGATGCCGCCCGCGGCCGCCGCATGCGGCCGCATGCTTTTCCTCACCTGCCCTTTGAAGGTGATGCGGCCGGAGTCCGGCTGGTAGAAGCCGTTGACGACGTTGAGCATGGAGGTTTTGCCGGCGCCATTGGGGCCGATAATGGCGCGGATCTCGCCTTTGCGGATGTCGAACGAGACGCCAGTGAGCGCGCGGACGCCGCCGAAAGAAAGTGAAACGTCCTCGACGGCGAGCAACGCCTCGCCGAGCGCCGCCTCACGGGAGGACGGCGCTCTCACGCCGCCCGCTCCATCTTCGCCGCCGGCGCCGGATGGGTTTTCAGGTCGCGGATCGCCACGCGCGCCGCAATCACGCCCTTGTGCCCGTCCTCGAAGGTGACCTCGGTCGCGATCTGCGCGTCGGTGGCGCCGTCATAGAACGCCTCGACCAGCGGCGAATAGCGATCGATGATGTGGCCGCGGCGCAGTTTCTGTGTGCGCGTCAGCTCGCCATCGTCGGGATCAAGCTCCTTGTGCAGGATCAGGAAGCGGCGGATTTGCGCGCCCGCCATCACCTCTTCCTCGGCCAGCGATTTGTTCACTTCGTCGATATGCCGCGCGATCATGTCATAGACGCGAGGATTGCCGGCCAGCTCCTGGTAAGAGGCGTAGACCACGTTGTTGCGCTCGGCCCAGCTGCCGACCGCGGTCAGATCGATATTGATCATGGCGCAGACGAAATCGCGGTCCGCGCCGATCGCCACCGCTTCGCGGATGTTGGGATAGAATTTGAGCTTGTTCTCGATGTATTTCGGCGCAAACACCGTGCCGTCTTCCAGATGCCCGACATCCTTGGCGCGGTCGATGATGCGCAATTGGCCGGTCTTCGGATCGAAGAAGCCGGCATCGCCGGTATGCACCCAGCCGTCCGGCGTCAGGACCTCCTTGGTCTTCTCCGCATCCTTGTAGTAGCCGACAAATACGCCCGGCGAGCGGAACAGCACTTCGCCACTGTCCGATATCTTGACCTCGACGTCGGGCGACGCCTTGCCGACGGTCTCGGGATGAATTTCGCCGTTCGGCTGGGCGGTGATGTAAACCGATGCCTCGGTCTGCCCGTAGAGCTGTTTCAGGTTGAGACCGATGCCGCGATAGAAGCGGAAAATCTCCGGGCCGATCGCTTCTCCGGCGGTATAGCCGATGCGGATGCGGGTGAGCCCGAACTGATTCTTGAGCGGTCCATAAACCAACAAGTCGCCGACACGGTAGAGCAGGCGAACGCCGAGCGGCACCTTTTCGCCGTCGAGAATTTTCTCGCCCCAGCGTCCGGCAAACGCGAGGAAGAAGTCGAACAGCTTGCGCTTGAGCACGCCGGCGTCCGCCATGCGCACCATGGTCAAGGTCAGGAGATTCTCGTAAACGCGCGGCGGCGCGAACGCGTAGGTCGTGCCGATCTCGCGGCGATCCTGGACCACCGTTTCGGCGGTTTCCGGACAATTGACGCAATAGCCGGCGGCGTAAGCCTGGACGTAGGAGAAAATATAATCGCCGACCCAGGCCAGCGGCAGATAGGCGATCACTTCCTCTTTCTCGTCGAGACGATCGAAGGCGTTGGCATTGCGCGCCGAGATGATGGTGTTCTGGTAGGTCAGCATCACACCCTTGGAGCGGCCGGTGGTGCCGGAGGTGTAAAGGATGACGCTGAGATCGCTGCCTTTGCCGGCCGCCACGCTCTCTTCCCATTGGCGCAGGCACGCCGGTTCGCCGGCGAGCTTTTTCCTGCCGATGCTTTGCACATCCTCGACCGCAATCAATTTGCTGTGGTCGTAGTCCTTCAGTCCGCGCGGCTCGTCGTAGACGACCTGGCGCAGATGCGGCAACCGATCCGACACCGCGATGAGCTTGTCGACCTGCTCCTGATCCTCGGCCACGGCGAGCGTCACTTCGGCATGCGCCAGGACGTAAGCCATCTCGTCGGCCACCGCGTCGGCATAGACCGGCACCGGCACGGCGCCGAGCGCCTGCCCGGCGCACATCGCCCAATAAAGCCGCGGGCGATTGCTGCCGATGACGGTGAACTTGTCGCCGCGTTTGAGGCCGAGCTCGGAAAGGCCGACCGAGAAGGCGCGGACCTCCTCAAGCATCTGCGCCCAGGTCCAGCTCTGCCAGATGCCGAGATCCTTGTGCCGCATCGCCGGGCGCGCGCCACGGGTCGCAGCGTTATGGATCAAAAGCTTCGGCAGCGTATCTAAGCCAGGATCAATCGAGAGCACCCGGTTTTCCTCCGCCCGCCATTGCAGGATCGCGTCTTTCGCGGAACCGCGCCATTCGCAAAAAGGCTAGCGCGACCCGCTTGGCTCCAAAGACGCCGCCGAGCCTCAAGGGGCCCGGTATCCCGCCGCGAAAGCGACGCGAAAGCCGTCAATTTCCCCCACATCAAGGCCATTGGCGCTTGGTTATTTCGCCCGGACCATGATCCGATCAAATTCGATCGGCTCACCGTCCAGGTGTTTACGCCGGAGCATGATCTTTCCGAAAACCGGCATCCACTTTTCGGGATCATGCTCTTATGTCGGCGCGAATTCTCGCATTGCTGGGCGAAAACGACAATGCTATTTCACGCCTGAAACATAGGCAATTTGACGCGACAATCCTTTGGGTCCAGCAACTTGGGACCCGCGACTGCCGCCAGTGTCCGCGGCGCCAGGACGCCGGGATTTAAGGCCTCCATGCTCGATACATCCACCGGCAGCGCGCCGCAATTTTCCCTCGCCGAAGACCAGATCGCGGTACGCGACATGGCGCGCGCCTTCGCCGCCGAAGTATTTGCGCCGCACGCGCTCGCCTGGGATGAGGCCAAGCATTTTCCGGTCGCCGAAATGCGCCAGGCCGCGGAACTCGGCATGGGCGGCGTTTATATTTCCTCCAATGTCGGCGGATCGGCGTTGTCGCGGCTCGACGCCACATTAATCTTTGAGGCGCTGGCCACCGGCTGTCCGACCGTCGCGGCCTATATGTCGATCCACAACATGGCGGCGTGGATGATCGATGCCTATGGCTCGGACGCGCAGCGCCAGAAATGGCTGCCCAAGCTGTGCAGCATGGAGCTGTTGGCGAGCTACTGCCTGACCGAGCCGGGCGCGGGGTCGGACGCGGCGGCGTTGACGACGCGCGCGGTGCGCGACGGCGATCACTATCTCCTCAACGGCCAGAAGCAATTCATCTCCGGCGCCGGCGCCGGCGATCTTTATGTGGTGATGGTGCGGACCGGCGGCGAAGGCCCGTCCGGCATTTCGACCATCGTCGTTCCCGGCGACACGCCGGGCGTCTCGCTCGGCGCCAACGAACGCAAGATGGGCTGGAATGCGCAGCCGACGCGCGCGGTGATCTTTGCCGACGCACGCGTGCCGGTGGTAAACCGGCTCGGCGACGAAGGCATCGGCTTTAAGATCGCCATGGCCGGGCTCGATGGCGGCCGGCTCAATATCGCCGCCTGCTCGCTCGGCGGCGCGCAGATCGCGCTGGAAAAGTCGCTGGCCTACATGAAAGAGCGCAAGGCGTTCGGCAAACGCCTCGACGAATTCCAGGCGCTGCAATTCCGCCTCGCCGACATGGCGACCGGGCTCGAAGCGTCGCGCACGTTGCTGTGGCGCGCCGCGGCGGCGCTCGATCGCAAGGACGGAAACGCCACGCAACTCTGCGCCATGGCCAAGCGCTTTGTCACCGACACCTGCTTCGACGTCGCCAATCAAGCGCTGCAACTGCACGGCGGCTACGGCTATCTGTCGGAATTCGGCATCGAGAAGATCGTGCGCGATCTACGCGTGCATCAAATCCTCGAAGGCACCAACGAGATCATGCGCCTCATCGTGGCGAGAAGCCTTGTCGGGCGATGAGCGGAATGAACGTGCAAAACGGTGTGCAAGGCGGGCTGCAAGACGGGTTGCCAGCCGGCGAACTGATCATTCGCCAGCACGGCGGGCTGCGCCGGATCACGCTGAACCGGCCGAAAGCGCTCAACGCGCTCACCCTCGACATGGCCGTGCAGATGACGACGCTGCTGCGGTCATGGGCGACGGACCCGGCGGTCGGCGCCGTGCTGCTCGACGGCGCCGGTGAGCGCGGGCTGTGCGCCGGCGGCGATATTCGCGCGCTCTACGATGCGGCGAAGTCGGGCGATACGCTGCCGGAAAAATTCTGGGCAACCGAATATCATCTCGACGTGCTGATTGCGCGCTATCCTAAACCGTTCATCGCGGTGATGGACGGCATGGTGATGGGTGGCGGCGTCGGCCTTTCGACACCGGCGGCGCACCGCATCGTCACCGAGCGCTCGGCGGTGGCGATGCCCGAAGTCGGCATCGGATTTTTTCCCGACGTCGGCGCGTCCTATTTGCTGGCGCGCGCGCCGGGTGAGGCCGGCACCTATATGGCGCTGACCGGCGACCGCATGGCCGCGGCCGACGCGATTTATTGCGGGCTGGCCGATATTCATATCCCCGCCGCGAAGCTTGCCGAGCTTCCAGATGCGCTCGCCGATTGCCGGTCCGCCGACGACGTGCGCAAGCGACTTGGCGCCCTCTCCAGCCCGCCAGCCGAGGGCAAGATGGCCGCGGCGCGGCCATGGATCGACGCCTGCTTTGGCGCCAACGATATCGAAGCCATCATGGATCGCTCGGCTGGATCCGAAGCGGAAGCCGCGCGGGCGGCGCACGCCACCATGGCGAAAATGTCGCCAACCTCGCTCAAAGTCACGTTGCGCAACGTGCGCGCGGCGGCATCTTTCAAGCGTTTAGAGGAAAGCTTCCAGCAGGATTACCGCATTGCGCTGGCCTGCATCGCCGGACACGATTTCATCGAAGGCATTCGCGCCCAGATCGTCGACAAGGACCGCAATCCGCGCTGGCGTCCGGACCGGCTCGAAGATGTCTCGCCCGCCATCGTCGATCGGCATTTCAGATCGGTCGGCACGCTGGAATTGAAGTTCGCCGAATAGGCGCGCCAAAGGCAATCGGGGCCATCTTGATGGACATCTATCACGTATGGTGCGATCTCAAACCCGGCGTCAGCGACATGACATTCAGCGAGCGCATCTCGGACTATATGGGCTACCTCAAAAGCAAAGGGCTGATCGAGAATTGGCGGCTGATGCGGCGAAAACTCGGATTGGCGCCAGCCGAATTCCGCGAGTTTCACCTGATGATCGAGACGAACGGTCTGCAGCAGCTGGAAGAGGCATTTGAGCATGTGGCCGGGCGCCGCGAACCCGTTGAAGGCGTTCATTTTGGCGTCAATTCACTGGCGACCAATGTGAGGTTTGCGCTTTATCGCGATTTCCCCGACGCATTCCGTCACATGGGCGAGGAGAAGTTCTAGCGGCTGGCCCGTAAACGATTTTCGAACTGAGAAACGGCCGCGGCTCAATAAGGAGGCGTAACACATATGCCGCACATCGGATTCATCGGTCTTGGCAACATGGGCGGGCCCATGGCGGCCAATCTGGTCAAAGCCGGCGAGCATGTCTCGGGCTTCGATGTCGTGCCGGCATCGCGCGACACGGCTGCGCGCGACGGCGTCGAGATCGTCGCCAATGCCCGAAGCTGCGTGGAAAATGCCGACGCGGTCATTACCATGCTGCCGGCCGGCGAGCACGTGCTGTCGGTCTGGAACGATATCCTGCCGGCGGCGAACCAGGGCGCGCTGTTCATCGACTGCTCGACCATCGACGTGACGAGCGCGCGGGCGGCGCACAAGCTCGCCGCCGAGCGCGGCATTGCCACGCTCGACGCGCCAGTGTCAGGCGGCGTCGGCGGCGCCAAGGCGGCGACGCTCACCTTCATGGTCGGCGGCAGCCATCACGCGTTCGAGCGCGGCAAGCCCCTGCTCGAGCGCATGGGCAAGCGCGTCGTGCATTGCGGCGAAGCCGGCAACGGTCAGGTGGCGAAAATCTGCAACAACATGATCCTCGGCATCTCGATGATCGCGGTCAGCGAGGCGTTCGTGCTCGGCGAAAAGCTCGGCCTCTCGCATCAAGCCTTGTTCGACGTCGCTTCGGCGTCGTCCGGCCAGTGCTGGTCGCTGACCAGCTATTGCCCGGTGCCGGGCCCGGTGCCGGCCAGCCCGGCCAACAACGACTATAAGCCCGGCTTCGCCGCAGCCTTGATGCTCAAAGACCTGAAACTCGCCCGCGAGGCCGCGCACTCGGTCAAGGCCAACACCGCGCTCGGCGAGCAGGCCGCGGAGATCTACCGGCACTTCGCGGAGGAGGGCCACAGCGGCGCGGACTTTTCCGCGATCATCCGGCACGTGCGGGGGCATTGATAACCGGCCGAATGCTCATTTGTTGTCATGCCCGGCCTTGTGCCGGGCATCCCGACCATCTGGCGCTGTGTGTGACCAACGAGATGGCCGGGACAAGCCCGGCCATGACGACGTTCTGAGGGTTCCTTACTTCGCCGGATCGGTCGGCGACCACAGCTTGATCGGCGAGGTCTTCTCGTAGGCCATGCCCTTCGGGTACGAGATGATTTCCATCTGCAGGCCCCAGGGCGCCAGGAAGTAGGTGATGGACTGGCCGGCGGCCGGGCCTTCATTCACCGGGAATGGACCTAAGAAGGTCTTCACACCCTTGCTGTCGAGATAGTCCTTCGCCGCCTTCACATCGTCGACATAGAAGGCGATGTGGTAGCCGCCGATGTCGCTGTTCTTCGGCGTCATGTTTTTCTGGTCGGGTGAGGTATATTGAAACAGCTCGATGTTGGAGCCGTAACCACAGCGCACCAGCGTGATCTGATTGATCACCGCGCGCGGATTGACGTTGAGGAGCTGGGTCATGAAGTCGCCCTTCTCGTCGGCGAACGGGCCGAACGACATCGCCTCCTTGCAGCCGAGCACGTTGACGAAGAAATCGGCCGCCTGCTTGATGTCCGGCACGGTGATGCCGGTGTGATCATGGCCGCGCAAACCGGGGACGCCGTCGGCATAAGCACAAGGTGCGCTGGCCAGCATCGCGGCGCCGATCGCGGCCATGGCGAAGTTCTTGGTACATCCAAACACGCTTCTCTCCTGTCGGGACTGGTTAACCACCGCGCCGGGGCCGCCCGGTACCGACGACGCGAAAATCTTTCAGCATGATCTTTTTTCCGAAAACCGGCTGCCACCCTCGGATCAAGTCCGAGGGCAGGCTTTTCGGGATCATGCTTCGTCAGGCGCTCGCCGCAGCCTCCACCGCGGCACCGCGCGTCAGCCATCCAGGGTCGACCGACGGCAGCGGAATGGCATCGATCAACATGCGGGTATAGTCGGCCGCCGGCGCGGCAAAGACGCGCTCGCACGGCCCCACCTCCACCACGCGGCCGTCGTGCATCACCACCACGCGCTGGCAGATCGAGCGGATCACCGAGAGGTCGTGACTGATGAAGGCGAGCGCGAGATGCATCTCGCCGGTCAACTCCTTGAGGAGCCGAAGAACCTGCGCCTGGGTCGAAACGTCAAGGCCGGAGACGATCTCGTCGGCGAGCACGAAGTCCGGGCGCAGCACCACGGCCCGCGCGATGCCGACGCGCTGGCGCTGGCCGCCGGAAAGCTCGTACGAATAACGGTCGACTGTCATCCGCGACAGTCCGACGCGGTCGAGTACGCCATACACCAGATCCAGCGCGGCGCGCCGTGTCTTGGCGAGACCGTGCAGCAGGACCGGCTCGATCAGGATGCGCCCGATGGTGTGGCGCGGATTGAGCGACGACATCGGGTCCTGAAAAATCATCTGCATGCGCCGCCGCAGCGGCTGGCGCTGGCGCTCGTCAAGTTCAACGATGGCGGCGCCGTCGAACACGATCGTGCCGCTCGTGGGCTTGACCAGGCCGAGCAGCGCCCGCCCCAGCGTGGTCTTGCCGGAGCCGGATTCGCCGACAATGCCGACGGTCTCGCCCTTGCCGACGCGGATATCGACGCCATGCAACACCGTCGCGGCCGGCTGCCCGCGCGCCAGCAAACCGCCCGCGCGCCCGTAAGACACCACGAGATCGTTGGCGACCAACAGATCGTCAGCCATCGCGCAACTCCAGCAGGCTGACATCGAAGGCGGAGATTTCCGCGCGCAGCGCCGAGATCACTTCCGGCGGCGTCGGCTCAAGCCCGGTATCGGGCCGGTCGTAGCGCGGATTGGCGGCCAGGAGCGCCTTGGTATAGGCGTGGTGCGGATTGGTCAGCACGTCCGCCGTGATGCCCTGCTCCACCACTTTGCCCATATAAAGCACCGTCACGCGGTCGCAGATTTTGGCCACGACGCCGAGATCGTGCGAGACGAACAGCACGCTGGTGCCGTGGCGCTCCTGCAGCGCGCGGATCAGCCGCAGAATTTGCTTTTGCACGGTGACATCGAGCGCGGTGGTCGGCTCGTCGGCGATGACGAGCTTCGGCTCGAGCCCGAACGCGGCGGCGATCAGCACGCGCTGGCGCATGCCGCCGGACAGCTGATGCGGATAGCTCGCGAGCACGCGCTCCGGATCGCGGATCTGCACTTCTTCGAGCAAGGCGTGGGCGCGGACGCGCGCCTCTTTGGCCGAAAGTCCGCGCTTCAGCCGCAGCCCGTCGGTCATTTGCGCATCGATCCGCCGCGCCGGATTGAGCGCGGTCGAAGGATCCTGCGCGATCAGCGCAATGTCGCGGCCGAGCACGGCGCGCAATCCGCTGGCTGATAGGGTGAGCAGATCGCTGCCCTCGAAATCGATGCGGCCGTGGGTGATCTTCACTTGCGACGGAACGATGCCGAGGATCGCCTTGGCGATGGTCGACTTTCCGGCGCCGCTTTCGCCGACCAGACCGTGCACCTCGCCGGTGCCGACGGTCAGCGAGACCCGGCGCAGCACCGGCTTGTTGCCATCGCGCAGCGAGATCGCGCTCAATTTTTCGATGGCAAGTCTTGGAGCGACAAGGCGCGGTTCGGTCATCGGCGCAATACCGGATCGAGGCTGCGGGCGAGGCCGTCGCCAAGCTGGTTGAACGCCACCACGGTGGCGAACAAAGCCACCAGCGGCACCGCCAAAACCCACCACGCCTCATGCACGATCTGGCGACCCTCCGCGATCATGCCGCCCCAGGTGGGCGTGTCCGACGACACCGAAAGGCCGACGAACGACAGGATCGCCTCGACGACGACGGCGATGCCCATTTCCAGCGTCAACAGCGCGATCAAGACCGGCATGACGTTGGGCAGGATTTCGCGAAACAGGATCGCCGGGCGCGAGAAGCCGATGGTGCGCGCCGCGACCACGTAATCCATCTGCGCCTGGCCCATGGTCTCGGTGCGCACCACCCGGCAAAAGCGCGTCCAGTCGATGACGACAATAGCGGCGATCACCGAATGCAGCCCGGTGCCAAGCACGGCCACGAGCAGGATCGAGAGCAGCACCGGCGGGAACGCCATCCAGATTTCCACCAGCCGCGAAATCACAACCTCGACCCAGCCGCCGAGAAAGCCGGCGAGGAGGCCGAGCAGCGAGCCGATCAGGCAGGCGAGCCCGGCGGCGACAAAGGCGACGGTCAGCGAAATCCGCGCGCCGAAGATGACGCGCGACAGCACGTCGCGACCGAGGCCGTCGGTACCGAGCAGGAATCCGGGCTCGGCGTCGGCAAAGCCGGCAGGCGGCGACGTCGCCGTCAGCAGATTCTGCGCCAGCGGATCCTGCGGCGCGATCCATGGCGCGAACACGGCAAGCACGATCAGGAGCAGAATAAATCCGCCGGCGAACACGACCTTCGGGTCGCGAAGGAGCCGCAGCGCAATCGACGGCGGCGCCGGGCCGGTGTCCGGTACCGCAGCGATCGATGTTGGTGACCAGTGTTCCACGTGAGGCTTCAGGCGTGCCGTAGCCGCGGATTGAGCGCCGCAACCGTGAGATCGACCCCGATATTGATGAGGATGAAGATCAATCCAAACAGCAGGACCAGGCCCTGGATCAGCGGGAAGTCGCGGTTGATGACGGCATCGATCGCCAGATTGCCGATGCCCGGATAGGAGAAGATGCGCTCGACGATCACCGTGCCGCCGATCAGGAAGGTGAACTGAACGCCGGTGAGCGCCAGCGTCGGACCGACGGCGTTGCGCAACGCCTCCTGCAGCACCAGACGAAGCTCGCGAAAGCCCTTGATCCGCGCCAGCAGGACATAATCCTGCAGCATTGCCTCCTTGAGCGATTGCTTGAGCAGGCGCACGATCACGGCGGCGAGCGGCAACGCCAGCGCAAGCGTCGGCATGATCATGTGGCTCAAGATGTCCGCTGCCACACTGAAGCGGCCGGTCAGCACGCTTTCGGCCAGATAGAAGCGGGTGCTGAAGCCTTCGGCCAGCTCCGGATCGATACGGCCGGTCAACGGCAGCACCGGTATCGCCACGGCGAACAGCAGGACCAGCGCCAGCGCCCAGATGAAATCCGGTACCGCGAGCAGGATCGAGTTCAAGCCATCGATGATGGTCTCGCCGATGGTGCGCCGCATCAGCGTGCCGGCAACGGCAACCGCGCCGCCAAAAAGCACCGCGACGATCAACGCCAGGATCGCGAGCTCGAGCGTCGCCGGCAGCCGCGACGCCAGCACCTCGGTCACCGGCAGATGCAAGGTGATCGAGGTGCCAAAGTCGCCGGTGACGATGCCCTTGATCCAGATCCAAAATTGCGTGGCGAGCGGCGCGTCCAACCCGTAATGGGCTTTCAGCGCGGCGATATCGGCCGGCCCGGCGCCCGGCGAGATCATCATCGCCACCGGGTCGCCCGGCACGACGCGCAACAGGATAAAGACCACCACCGCCACGCCCGCGAGCGTCAGCAGCGCCATGGCCAGGCGGTTGGCGACGACTGCAAGCAACATCAACGGTCCTTGACTGCCGCGTCGAAGGCTGACCGCGTCGATGGCCGCCGCGCCCCGGCGCGGCGGCGGACCGCTTCGACGTTGGCCTTAGGCTTTGGCGACCAGCGTCGCCGGCTGCAGGGCGCCGGAGACGTTCGGGGTTACCTTGAGATCGGACTTGTAGAGGATCGGCTGCGCATACTGCAGGAGCGGCAGCACATAGCCGTTCTCGGCGATGTAGCGGTCGACGTCCTTCCAGCCTTGGATGCGCTTCTTCTCGTCCTTCTCGCCCCACAGCGGACCGATCTTGGCGTCCAGATCTTCGGAGTGCCAGCCCGAGTGCGGCGACTTCGAGAACATGGCGAAGCCGGTGGAGGTGGTTGGATCGCCGATGGCGTTGCCCCAATTGTAGAACGCCGCCGGCGCCAGCTTGTGCGTCATGCGCAATTCGAAGTGCTTGGCGATTTCGTAGATCTCGATGTTCGCCTCGATGCCGACATTGCGCCACATGCCGACGATCGCCTGGATCATTTCGTAATCCTTGGGCTTGAAGCCGCGCGTCGTCTGGATGGTGAACTTGACCGGCTTGTCTTTCGAATAGCCGCTGGCGGCAAGGAGCTTGGTGGCCATCGCCGGGTCATAGGGGACCTTGATGGTCGGATCGAACGCGGCGTATTCCGGCGCTTCCAGCGTCGCGATCGGCACGCCATAGCCGCGCAACAGCTTCTTGATGATCGTGTCCTTGTCGACCGCGTGCGTCATGGCGAGACGGACATTCTTGTCGTCCATCACGCCGCCGTTGGTGATGAAGATCATGCCGATGTCCGAGATCGGCGTGCACACACCTTTCAGGCCGGCCTTGGCCTTGAGCCGGTCGTACTCCTCGTACGGCACCTCAAGCGTGATATCCGACGAACCGCTTTCGATTTCGGCGACGCGGCTGGTCGCATCCGGCACGAACTTGAAGACGACGGTCTCGAACGCCGGCTTGCCGCCCCAGTGTTTCGGATTGGCCTTGAGCCGCAGATAGGCGTTGCCCTCATAGGCATCGACCATGTACGGGCCGGTGCCGATCGGCTTTTTCTCGAAGCCCTCCGGCCCGACTTTCTCAAAATAGGCTTTCGGCAGCACGTAGCCGGTGAGGAACGCCATCCACTTGAACAGCACCGGATCGTATTGCTTGACGTCGGCGGTGATCTTCTTGCCGTCGATCTTGAAGTTGTCGATGCCGGCCCAGATGAACGATACCGGGTTGCCGCCGTCCGGCTTGCCTTTGCGCTGGATCGACCACACTACGTCTTCGGGCGTCAGCGGCGTACCGTCATGCCAAACGACGCCTTCGCGCACCTCCATCCAAACCTTGCTCTTGTCGTCGTTCCAGCCCCAGCCGGTGAGCAGGCCGGGCTCGAACGCGAGGTTCGGCTTTTGGCCGATATATTGATCGAAGATCGACCGGTAGATCGCCTGGATGGTCGGGTTGACCGAGGACGGCCCGGTCTGCGGATCGAACGACGGCAGGTTGACGTTGTAGGCGATGTTGAGCGTGGAGCCGACGGCGGCGCTGGCAAAGCGCGAAGGCGCCAACAGCGTGCCGAGGAGACCGCCGCTCGCCGCGAGGGCCTGACGACGCGTGAGATTGAACATGTTCTGCAACTCCCCCATTTGACCGCCGCCGGCGGCAAGTGCTTCGCTCGACGCCATGCTTTGTCGTGCGCATCTGATTGCATACACAAACAGAGCACATGCATAGCTGCTCGGCATTTAGACAGAGATACTTTAAACCTAAAGCAAACAGCGGACAAGCTAACGCATTGGGCTTTTTAACCCATTATTTAGGCAGCACTGGCGGCAGCGGCGGCGTGTCGCGCCGGGCGCTAGCGGCGCCCCCTGTGCGCCGCGGCAGCCCGGCTGTTGGCGGACAATTGGGCCCGTTGCAAGACAGTGGCGAAGGTCCCATAAGTATTCAAACGGCAAGAACTCGCTGGCTCAGACATGCTTGAGCGGACTTACTTGAGCGGACTTGCCTGATCAGGCGTCGGCCTGGAGGGTTTGATGGCGGAACGCTCGTTCGCACGCGAAGTGCAGGATCTCAAACTCGGCGACGGCGAGGAATTCCGCGGCGAAGGAATTCTCGCCATTACCAAGGCGCTCTTACAGTCCGGGGTGTCCTATGTCGGCGGCTATCAGGGTGCGCCGATCTCGCATCTGATGGACGTGCTGGCCGACGCCAAGGACGTGCTCGACGAGCTCGGCGTGCATTTCGAGAACTCGGCGTCGGAAGCCGCCGCCGCAGCGACGCTGGCGGCGTCGGTGATGTATCCGATCCGCGGCGCGGTGACGTTCAAGGCCCCGGTCGGCATCAATGTCGCCTCCGACGCCATCGCCAATCTCGCCTCCGGCGGCGTCAAGGGCGGCGCGCTGATCATCATTGGCGAGGATTACGGCGAAGGCTCCTCGATCATGCAGGAGCGCTCGCATCCGTTCGCCATGAAATCGCAAGTGTGGCTGCTGGATCCGCGGCCGAACCTGCCGACCATCGTGCGCATGGTGGAAGAAGGCTTCGAATTGTCGGAGGCTTCGAACACGCCGGTGATGCTGGAAGTGCGCATCCGCGCCTGCCATGTGCACGGCCGCTTCACGGCCAAGGCCAACAAGAAGCCGAGCTTCACGCTGCGCGAGGCGTTGGAAAATCCGCGGCGCGATACCGAGCGCGTGGTGCTGCCGCCGGCCTCCTATTTGCACGAGCGGGAAAAGATCGAGCACCGCTGGCCGGCTGCCGTGAGGTTCATCAAGGAGCGCAAGCTCAACGAATTTTTCGGCCCGGAAACTGCCGATGTCGGCATCATCGTCCAGGGCGGCATGTACAATTCGGTGATGCGCGCGCTGCAGCAGCTCGGCCTCGCCGACGTCTATGGCGAGACCTCGGTGCCAATCTATTGCCTCAACGTCACCTATCCCATGATCGACGACGAGGTTGCCGCGTTCGCCGCCACCAAGAAGGCGATCCTCATGGTCGAGGAGGGCCAGCCCGAATTCATCGAGCAGGCGCTGAATACCATTCTTCGCCGCCGCGACATCCAGACCAGGATTTGCGGCAAGGACGTGCTGCCGATGGCGGGCGAATATACGCCGCAGGTCGTCACTAAGGGCATCAAGGCGTTCATGGAGCTGCACGGCAAGGCGCTCCTTGGCAACGCGCCACCACCGCCGGATGCGTCCGAAGTGCTCGCCAATCCGAAGGTCAAGGAGCTGGTGAAAACGCTGCCGCCGCGGCCGCCGAGCTTCTGCATCGGTTGCCCGGAGCGGCCGATCTTCGCGGCGATGAAGCTTGTCGAGCAGGAGCTTGGCCCGCATCAGATCGCCGGCGACATCGGCTGCCATCTGTTCGCCAGCCTGCCGCCGTTCAATATCGGCGGCACCACCATGGGCTATGGGCTGGGCCCGGCGTCGTCATCGGCGTTCAACGTCAAAGCCGACAAGAAACCGATCTCGGTGATGGGCGACGGCGGCTTCTGGCACAACGGCCTTTCCACCAGTGTCGCCAACGCCGTCTACAACAAGCACGACGGCGTCATCATGGTGGTCGACAATTTCTACTCGGCGGCGACCGGCGGCCAGGACATCATGTCGTCGCGCGCGCTGAACCCGGCGCGCTCGACCAACAACACCATTGTCGACGCGGTCAAGGGTGTCGGCGTCAAATGGGTGCGCCACATCGATCGCACCTACGATGTCGCCAAGATGCGCGAGACGTTGCGCGAAGCGCTGACCACCAAGGAAGGCGGGCCGAAAGTCATCGTCGCGTCGTCGGAATGCATGCTCAACAAGCAGCGGCGGGTCAAGCCGCTGTTCCAGAAGTCGGTGCGCGACGGCCAACGCATGGTGCGCGAGCGCTTCGGCGTCGACGAAGACGTCTGCACCGGCGATCACGCCTGCATCCGCCTCTCCGGTTGCCCGTCGCTGTCGGTCAAGCATACCGACGATCCGCTCAAGGACGATCCGGTGGCGGCCATCGACAACAACTGCGTCGGCTGCGGCAATTGCGGCGAGGTCTCGGAAGCCGCGGTGCTCTGCCCGTCCTTCTATCGGGCCGACATTATTCATAATCCGACCTGGTTCGATCGGTTCACGTCCAACCTGCGCCGTTCGGTGATCTCTTTCCTGCAGCGCCGGCGTGAGGCGAGCCGCATCGTTTTCGCCGACTGAGGCACGATGATTTTAGGTTGGATACTTAGTCTTCGTCATGGCCGGACTTGTTCCGGCCATCCACGTCTTGCCTTCACGCGCGGTAAGACGTGGATGCCCGCGACAAGCGCGGGCATGACGATTCCGGTATTCCGGCTAGCAGGGGCCGCGGCATCATGAACGACCTGTCGGGCACGCCGATACGGATGCGGTACACGACCGAGCGGCCGATCTGCGTCGCCGTGCTCGCGATGGGCGGCCAAGGCGGCGGCGTGCTGTCCGACTGGATCGTCGAATTGGCCGAGTCGCAGGGCTGGCACGCGCAGTCGACGTCGGTGCCCGGCGTCGCCCAGCGCACCGGCTCCACGCTTTATTATGTCGAGATGCTGCCGCCGAAGGACGGCCGCGCCCCGATCCTGTCGCTGATGCCGGCGCCGGGCGAAGTCGACGTGGTGCTCGCCGCCGAACTGGCCGAGGCTGGACGCTCCATATTGCGTGGCCTGGTTACGCCAGATCGCTCGACGCTGATCGCTTCGACGCATCGTCTTTATTCGGTGGCCGAGAAGGAAAAGCCCGGCGACGCCACCATCGATCCGAACGTGATTGTCGACGCCGCCGGCGTGGCGGCAAAGCGCGTCATCGCCTTCGACATGGAAACGCTGGCGACCAGGAACAACAGCGTGATCTCCGCCTGCCTGTTCGGCGCATTGGCGGCATCAGGCACGCTGCCGTTCAAGCGCGATGCCTTCGAGGCGATCATCGGCGCCGGCGGCCGTGGCGTCGAGTTCGAGCCTCAAAGCGTTCGGCGCCGCGCACGACCAGACGGTGCAGCCGCCGACAGCGGCAAAGCCGCTCGCCAAGCGGCCAGCCAAGCGTTTCGCCGCCCTGCCCGCTGCCGCCGGCCGTACCGACCTCGACCAGCTCGTGGCGCGCATCCGCGAATTCCCCGAGCCGCTGCATGCGATCCTTTTCGCCGGCGTCAAGCATCTCACCGACTTCCAGGACCCGGCCTATGCGGGCGAGTATCTCGACCGCGTCAGCAAGCTCCACGAGCTGGATAAGGCAAATGGCGGCGCGGTTAAGAATTACGCCTTCACCGCGGCGGCGGCGAAATACATCGCCGTCGCCATGGCCTATGACGACGTCATCCGCGTCGCCGACCTGAAAACCCGAAGCAGCCGTTACGACCGCGTCGTACGCGACAACAGCGTCGGCGACGGCCAGATCGTCTACACCACCGAATACATGCATCCCCGGCTTGAAGAGACCGCAGGCACGATGCCGGCGCCGCTCGGTCGCTTCATGGAATCGCACCCGACTTTGTTCGGCTGGGCGTTCCGCAAGGGCCGGCGCGTGCGCTCGGGCACCATCCACTGGTTCCTGATGCTGTATGTGCTTTCGGCGTTCAAGCCGATCCGCCGCATGACGCTCCGCCATCAACGCGAGACCGCGCATCTGGAAAAGTGGCTTGCCGTCGCCTCGGCGGAGATCGCACAGAACTACGACGTCGCCGTCGAGGTGCTCAATGCGCGCCGGCTGATCAAGGGCTATTCCGACACCCATGCGCGCGGCGAATCCAAATTCGACCGCGTCATCGCCGCCGTGCCGCTCTTGACGCCGCGCGCCGACGGCGCCGACTGGATGCGCCGGCTGCGCGACGCGGCGCTGCTCGACGAGCAAGGCATCGCGCTCGACGGCGCGCTCAAGACCATCGCCACGCTGTAGCCAACGGCTCGGCGCGAACGTATCTTTCCGGCGCCATGACGCCGGTCCCAGAGCAAATTCCGCAAGGCTATAGCCGCCACTTCCGCACCAGCCCGCTAACCGATCCTTGGGAGCCGCTTTATTCCAAGGCTGAGAACGGCGCGATCCTTTTGGCGCTGCGCATCCGCAAGGCGCATTGCAACAGCCGCGGCTTCGCCCACGGCGGGCTGATCAGCGCACTCGCCGATAACGCCATGGGGCTGTCGCTGAGCGAGGCACTCGGCGAACGCCACAAGGAGCGCCCGAGCGGGCTCGTGACCATTACGCTTTCGCTCGACTTTCTCGGCGCCGGGCGGATCGACCAATGGCTCGAATTCGTGCCGCGCGTGTTGCGCGCCGGCGGCAGCCTCGGCTTTGTCGATTGTCTGGTCCGCGCCGACGATCAGCCGATCGCCCGCGGCAACGCGACGTTTCGCATCTTTCGCGCCAGCGAAGATTAATCCGCGCCGTTTTCACTGTTCGTGCAGGCACTCGTCGGCAGGCCGCACGGCGCATCGAGGATGCCGCGGCCGGGCACATAGATGTAGCCAAAACCAGCGCGATATGGGCCAGGCACGCCATAGCCATAATAGTAGCCCCGTGAGTCCTGCCACTGATTTGCCGTTGGCGGCCCTTGAGCGATCGCGGAATTTGTTCCGAGCGGCGCCGCGATCGAAGCGACGGCGAGGCCGAGGGTCAACGCGACGCTTTTAGTTTTCGATGACATGGCGCGTTCTCCGCTGCAGTGTCGCCCCAACAGCAAGCACGCGGCCGGGGCCGACGTTTCGCAGTCGGAATATTAGGTTTTGCCCTCGTTGCGGCGCCGTAAAGCGGATCGATCGCAGCTATCTAAAACTCGATATCTTTTTGCTGATGTCCGCGCTCTACGCCGCCGCGCGAAAATGCCCCGGATTGGCCATGGCCCAGCCGGCGGAAAAGCGCTTGTCGGCGGTGCCGGCAATCAGCTCGCCCGGCGTCAATGTCGGATAAAGGTCGGCGAAGTTCATGACCTCGTGGGCGGAAACGCGCCGCAAAAAATGCGCCGGGCCGGAATTTGGCCGGATGATCCAGGCCGGCCGCACCGACCAGTTCGGCCAGCAACTCCATGGTGG
This sequence comes from uncultured Alphaproteobacteria bacterium, assembly GCA_963806465.1. Lineage (GTDB taxonomy): Bacteria > Pseudomonadota > Alphaproteobacteria > Rhizobiales > Xanthobacteraceae > BOG-931. Next base: position 24,991 of record CAWDZD010000042.1, read on the forward strand.
CGCGGTGGAAATTGTAGACGCGCTCGGATTTGTCGGCGACCACCAGCGCGCGCTGGCGGGTGCGGTCCTGCGTCGACACGCCCGTCGGGCAGCGGTCGGTGTGGCACGACTGCGACTGGATGCAGCCGAGCGCGAACATGAAGCCGCGCGCCGCGTTGCACCAGTCGGCGCCGAGCGCCATGACGCGGGCGATATCAAAGGCGCTGACGATCTTGCCGGCGGCGCCGAGCTTGATGCGGTCGCGCGCATTGATGCCGATCAGCGCGTTGTGCACGAAATTGAGCCCTTCGCGCAGCGGCATGCCGATATGATCGACGAATTCCAGCGGCGCCGCGCCGGTGCCGCCTTCCTTGCCGTCGATGACGATGAAGTCCGGATAAATTCCGGTTTCCAGCATCGCCTTGCAGACGGCGAGAAACTCCCAAGGATGGCCGATGCAGAGCTTGAAGCCGGCCGGCTTGCCGCCGGAGAGGCGCCGCATCGTGGCGATGAATTGCATCATCTCGATCGGCGTCCCGAACGCCGAGTGCCCCGCCGGCGATAGGCAATCGACGCCGACCGGCACGCCGCGTGCCGCGGCGATTTCGCTCGTGACTTTGGCGCCTGGCAGCAGGCCGCCATGGCCGGGCTTGGCGCCCTGGCTGAGCTTGAGCTCGACCATTTTGACCTGATCTTGCCGCGCGGCTTGCGCGAATTTCTCGGCACAGAACGTGCCGTCGCCGTTGCGGCAGCCGAAATAGCCCGAGCCGATTTCCCAGATCAGATCGCCGCCATGTTCGCAGTGATAGACGCTGCAGCCGCCTTCGCCGGTATCATGGGCGAGGCCGCCCTTCTTGGCGCCGATATTGAGCGAGCGGACGGCGTTCGGGCTGAGTGCGCCGAAGCTCATCGCCGAAATGTTGAAGATCGAAGCCGAATAGGGCTTTGTGCAATCCGGCCCGCCGACCACGACGCGAAACGGCTCTTTGATCGGATGCTTCGGCGCAATCGAATGGGCAGCCATTCGAAGCCGGAGGCGTAGACGTCGTTCTGCGTACCGAACGGCCGTTTGTCCAGGGCGCGCTTGGCGCGCTGATAGACGATGGCGCGCTTGTCGCGGGAGAACGGCGTGCCGTCCTTTTCGCTTTCCAGAAAATACTGTCGGATCTCCGGGCGGATTTCTTCCAGGATGAAGCGGATGTGCGCAGTCAGCGGATAGTTGCGCAGCACAGCGTGCCGCTTTTGGATCAGATCGTAGGTGCCGAGCACCGCCAATGCGCCAAACGCGACAAGCGGAATCGCCAGGAAGATCGAGGCGGACCAGAATACCAGCGCCGCGAGCAGGACCGCCGTGATCAGCACGACCGCTGTGTAGACAATCAAGCGCGCGCTCAGCGGCAGCAGCAATATACGCATAGCATCCCCCCTCGCCTCAGCGGACGAGATCGTCGTCCGCGAGTATCTCGGCTCTCTCGCATCGCCATTGTTGTGAGCAGGCCGAATTGTAAGCAGCCCGACAGAGCGGTTCGCTTGCCCCGCCCGTCGACAATTCAGCAACAATCTGATGAAGGATATGTGACAAGCCCAGGCCGCGAGCGCGCACGAAACCGTGCCGGACAGATCGACCGGCAAATATCGCTTTTCAGATCAAGCGGAGCGCGAACGGATTGGAAAAGTTGAGCATCCATTGCACGCCAAACCGGTCGGTCAGCTTGCCGTAATAGTCGCCCCACGGCTGCATGCCGAGCGGTGTCGTTGCGGTGCCGCCTTCGGCAAGAAGGCCGAACAGCCGGTCCGTGCTTTCCTTGTCGTCCATCATGAGAATGTGGGCCGAACCGCGCATCGGCTCGGCGTCGTGGTTGTCGGAGGCGTAAAACAACACCCCCGGGCCCTCGAAGCGCGAATGCATGATCTTGCCGCGAAAGGCTTCGTGCGGCACCGGCATGCCGTTGTCGCCGTAGCGCACCAACGTCGTCACTTTGCCCAAGCCGCATCGCGTGTAGAAATCGAGCGCCTGCTCGCACATCGTGGTGAAGAACAGATAGTTGGCAAGCTGCATGGCTCGACGGCTCCGTTCGCGGGACGCAAAGTTCTTAGCGGACGGCGCCCGGCGCCAGCCCGAAAATCTCCTTCGGCTCGCGCACGCCGCGCAGTTCGTAGCAGCCGAGCGAGATCAGCCTGTTGTCGGTGTCTTGCAGCGCGGCAGCGAATTCCGCCGACGCCAGCACCGCGTGCTGCAACGGTTCGCACCAAGCCTCGATGCGCGCGACTTCGTTGACCGCCGGACCGATCACCGTGAAATCGAGCCGATCGGCCGCGCCGACATTGCCGTAAAGCAGGTCGCCAACATGCAGCGCCAGATCAACCGTCACGGCAGGAAGCCCGGCCGCGGTCCGGGTCGCGTTGAGGGCTGCGATGGCCGAAATGGCTTCCGCGGCCGCATCAAGCGCGGCCCGGCAGGCCGTGGCGCGATCCCGTTCGTCGAAGGCCAGAGTGGCAAGCATGCCGTCGCCGAGAAACTTCAATATTTCGCCGCTGCGCGAGCGCAGCGCGGCGGCCAGAGCTTCGAACACGCTGTTGAGAAGATCGATCACGACGGCGCCGGGCGACGAATCGCTCATCGCAGTAAAGCCGCGGATGTCGGCAAACCAGAGCACCGCATGGACGGTCTCGACCGAGCCGCGCTCGATCGCGCCGGCGTGAACGCGCCGTCCGGTCTCTTGGCCCAGATAGGTTCGCAGCAATGCCGAGCCAATCTCATGGCTCGCGTGCGCCTTCATCGCCAACGATAGCGCCGGCAGGGTCGATTGCAGGAGCGCCATGTCGTTGTCGTCGAAGCCGCCGGCGCGATCCGTCGTGAACGAATAGATGGCACCGGTGCCTTGCGAAGGGTCGCCGCTCTCGCCGAAGCTGAAGAGCTGGGCGAAATAGTCGGTCGCGCCTTGGCCGAAGAATTCATCAAGAGCGGCAAAGTCGCGTTGGTCCGGTCCGGCATCAAGGTGGCGGCGCATCGACGGATTGTTCTCGCCGGCATTCGCCCGGCGGATCAAATCGTACATCGGGCTGCGCAGCCATTGCGGATTGCCCATATCGCTGCGGGCATGCTGCTCCGGCTGGATGGCGTTGAGGTCGCGCCGCCACAGATAGCTGTAGGCGCCCCAGTGCGGATGCAGGGTCTGCATCCCGGCCTGCGCGCGCCATAGCGGCACGCCATGGATCACCAGCCGCTGGCAGTAACCATCGAACAGCGCGTAAGCGCCGGCGCCGCGCAGCCCTTGGTGGACGGCCCAGATATGCGTGTCGATGATGCTGCGGCCGAGCGGTCCATCGAACGAGTCCACCGAGAGCCGCGGCGGTGGAACGAAAACTTTGGCGTCCATGGAGAATTCTCTTTTGTCCGAAGGCCGGGATCGGCCATCCGCCGGCAGGATCGAATCTATGACCCGATCGGGCCGAATTGAAGAACCAGCCGTTATCGCGGCGCCTCTATGGATCGCACTTTGGTGAAGGCCGGTTCCATCCACATAACGGCCCGGCATGATCGGCTTGTGGTCACAATTTTCGAATAGTCATCGGCTCGGTCGGATTGCTTGGCTCTGAACGTTGCGGACCGGCATGCCAGCGCTCGCGATGCGCGAATCATGTGGGATTCGCCGTGTCGTTGGCAACAGGAGGGCGTCAACTTCACCGGCAAGATCGCCCGCGTCAGCGTCGACTTGAAGGCGATGAAGAAGACCGAAGAGAATGAAGCTGCCGAAGCTGTCAAAGCCGCGGCGTTGAAAAAAGGCTTGGCGGATTGACCGGCGCTAGCGCAAACATGCTGATGCCATCGGTTGTCGCTCGCCCCGATGCAGGGTGAGCCTCCAACTATCGACCTGGTGACGGGTTACAACAAATCGGACACTTCATTATTGCCCAAGCGATTGTGTCTCGTGCCGATGTGTCGGTGGCCGGCGTTCGGAAACAGAGTTCCCTCAAGTACGTTCAAGCTCGATAACAGCCGGTGGTCCGCTTAGGGTCCAACCGCCGCCGAAATGCGGTGTTCCGCGTCACGTCCGTTTATCCCTCAATGTCGGACATATCCTGCGTCGCTGCGAACCGACGCGAAGAGCCAAAGGGAGACATTGCGTACCGCTCGGCGGGCGCCAACTCGTGTATTTTGTCCGAAAGCCGCGGTGGGACATGCTCAACTATCGCCACACCAAGCTCCCGGAGCGGTTCCGGTATAGCGTGGGGAGCATCCGCATTTCGAAAAATCGCTCGAGACTAGGCAATTGCAGCACCTAGATCCGAAATGTCGCATCGAGTTCATGCTGTGAACCGCCGAAGCGGTTACGGCGACCAATCAGCGAAAGTCCGGATCATCGGACTCGATATAGCAGGTAGCTGACGCAGCGTTGAGCGAGCGACCGCTAGGACGAGTCCACTTCGGTGGGCGGTCTTTCTTGTGAAAATGCGAATGGTGAGATCGGCACAATGGAAACCAGACTTAAGCGCAAAGACATTATCATCATTGGTGTAGTGGCCGCCATTGTCTGCCTTTTTGTCACCATCGCCCTCGTTGGTTCGGCAAGCTCAAACCGGCCTCACGGTCCATTTAATTTCGGCTTTGGGCCCGGTTGGGACTGCACCCCCATGCCTTTCGGAGGGCCCGTGTGCATTAAGAGACCGCGTTAGCCTCTATTCACGCGCGTCCGCTGTTCCCCCGAAAGCGACGGTCGGTCGTCAATATGCGGACCGCCGCTTAGGGCCATCGGAGACAAGGTCAGTTGCGTGGACAATTGATCACATGGCAAGCTGACACTACACACGCCAGAGATGGTGAGTACGGTTAGGCCCGGTCAAAAAGCCGTGGGCGCCATAACGTCCGAGCGTGAACACTGAACCGCGGACGTGAACGGCGCAGTTCCGGAGCCAATGTCTCGTTAGGGGTCATATGCCGATCTTGTTGAAAGTCCTGCTCATCAGCATCGGAGTATTTATCGTCGTCGTGGCCGTGGCGGGTGGCGGGTATTGGTGGTGGCAGCAGAACGGCGACGCCCTGAGAGCCGAGGCCCGATCGGCCGCGGCGGAAGGCACCCGGTTCGCGGTCGGCAACGACGAGCAAGCCTGCGTCGACGAAGCGGTGACCCGCGCGAAGGGAGCCGGAATGACCGCCGCTTTGAATGCGGCATCATTTTTGATGACCTGCCTCAGCGCCGCTCGGCCGGTCGCGGGATTCTGCGATGGCGTGCCCCGGCCGGACGAAGTCCTCAAGTCGGTATCCTGGAACGCACAGCGCACCTCGGACTATGGGCTCAGCCCTTTCCGGGCGCCGTTCGTGGTGCAGACGATCCAGCGCTTCTGCGCGAGCGCCGCGCCGAAAGCGGCCGCCGCGTCCGCCCCGGATTGCTCAGCATTCAAGCGCGTGAACGGGGAGTGGCAGGCGACCCACGACACGATCCTCATCATCAAAACTGCGAATGGTGATGCGACCCTGCGGCTGCAGGCCGGATCGTTGCTCCACCGCAACGCCTTCCGCATGAATGAAATCGATCCCGTCGACGTGCTGGACCAACACTGCCCGATCTAGCGCATGTTCCGGCGAAGTGGATGCCAGCGAGAATGGGTTCAAGGGAAGCCTTGTTAGCCCTCGGTATACGTCCGTGTTGGGTCTTGGTTGTTTCAAAACATTTTGACGAATTGGGCAGGGAACTAGGCGAACCGGCGACGCCAGCTAATTTTCTGGCTTTTACTATGCCTGGATCGCAGCCATCAGCGGCTGAATGCCCATGATGTTCATCACCCGGGTGAGATTGTAAGCGAGAACATGGAGTGCCATCTCGGTGGCGACCTTGGGTAGACGCTTCATCAGGAAGTGCGTCGCCCCCATCCTCATCTTCAGCGTGCCAAAGGGATGCTCAGCCGTCTCGCGACGCTGGCGCATAGCGTGCGGGTTCTTATCGAGGCGTTTCTGTACGGCCTCCAGCACATGCTCATGCTCCCAGCGCGTGATCCGTCGCTCCTTGCCAGTGGTGCAGCGCTGTTTGATAGCGCAGCTCTGACAGGCGTTGGTCCAGTAGCGGTGCAGAACTAACCCCTTCTCCTCATTTGTGAAGTGGTAAGCGAGCTTTTGTCCAGCCGGACAGCGATACACATCCTCGTCGCTAAGATAGACAAAGTCCTGCTTGCCGAAGCGACCCTTTGCCTCAACCCCAGAAGTCACCGGCTTTGGCAGCGTAACCGTGATGCCAGCTTCTTCGCACGCTAAAATCTCATCACTGCTGAAGTAGCCACGGTCGGCAACAGCTTCGAGTTTATCGACGCCAAGGGCTTCCTTGGCCTGGCAAGCGATGTTGGCGAGTTGCGCTCGATCTGAGCCATCGTTCGTAACCTCATGAGCGATGATCAGGTGATGTTTGGTATCGACTGCGACTTGTACATTGTAACCGACCACACCGGAGCCGCGGCCACTGGTCGCCATCGAACGGCTGTCGGGATCAGTCAGCGAGATCTGCTGATCAGGTGATGCCAACATCAGCTTCTCCATCGCCGCCAGGCGCTGCATCTCGCTTTCCAGCTTGACCAGCTTCTCCTTCAAATGGACTGTCTTCGCCGCTAGTTCCTCGGACGGCTCCTGCAGGTCGGCCGTGTCGAGCTGCGCTAGATAGCGCGCTACACTCTTCTCCAATTGTGCACGCCGTCGCTCCACTTTGCCGCGCGTGTAGTTCTTGTCGCGAGTATTGACGGCTTTGAACTTACTCCCATCGATCGCAACGCTCGCGGTCGTCAGCAGGCCCATCTGGCGGCACAGTTCGACGAATTGCACGCAAACCTGCTTGATCGCTAGCCCATTATCCTTGCGAAAGTCGGCAATCGTCTTGTGATCAGGAATAAGCCGACACGTCAGCCACATCACTTCAACGTTGCGTCCGGCCTCGCGCTCCAGCCGCCGGCTCGACTGAACACGATTGACATAGCCGTAAATGTAAAGCTTCAGCAGCACGGACGGATGATATGAAGGCCGGCCAGTAGCCTCGGGATCAACCCCATCGAACCCCACTCCAGGGAGATCAAGTTTGCCAACGAAGGCATCGATCGCCCGAACCGGAGTGTCCTGATCAATCCAGTCCTCCAGGCATTCCGGAAACAGCGTCGCTTGGCCCCGATCAATCCCCTCCACGAAACGCCTCATCCGATCCCTCCGCAATTCGCGTCGGAATCATACATCGCGAATCAAATAACCAAGTGCGTTTTCACACAGGCTAGGTCAGAATCGGACCTTCAGTAATTTTGGTGCAACGTCCGTTTTGCCCCTTGATAGCAACCAAACGGGGCGTCGTAATCAGCTCGAAACGTGCCATGAGTAGGACGCGAAGCTAAAATACCGCGTTCGCGGGAGTGAGACTAATTGCCGGCAAGGAGAAGGCGCTCCATGCTGTTGGCGCTCACTGGAGCGACTGGCTTTATCGGACGACATCTGCTGCGGGAATTGCCCAATCGCGGTTATCGTCTGCGCGTTCTGCTGCGCCGGCCGACGGTGATGCCGATCGAGGCCGCGAGCGCGGTCATTGGCGACATCGCCCGGCCGCAAAATATGTCAGCGGCGCTGCAGGACGTCGACGCCGTCATCCACTCGGCCGGCATCGCGCAGGCGATGTCGGGCGTTCCCGAGGACGATTATCGGATCATCAACACCGAGGCGACGATCGGTCTTGCTCGCGCGGCTCGGCGCGCCGGCGTCAAGCGTTTTGTCTTCCTCTCGTCGGTCCGCGCCCAGTGCGGATCGATGGCCGATACGGTGTTGAACGAGGCCGGCGAAGCGAAACCGACGGATGCCTATGGACGTTCCAAGCTCGCCGCGGAGCGCGGCCTGGCGGAACTCGACATCGACTGGGTGTCGCTGCGCGGGGCGCTCGCCTACGGCCCCGGCGTCAAAGGTAACATGGCGCAACTGATGCGATTGGCTCGCGCGCCCTGGCCGCTGCCGTTCGGCAGCCTGCAGGCGCGCCGCTCGTTGGTCGCGGTGGAAAATTTGTTGGCGGCGATCGACACCGTGCTGGCGGCGCCGGGGACGCTGCGACGACCTTTCATTGTCGCCGATCGCGAGGCCCTGACGATCGCGGAAATGATTGCCGCCATGCGCCGTGGGCTCGGGCGCCGGCCGAATGTTTTTCCATTCCCGCCACGCCTGCTCGAACTCCCGCTGCGCGCCGCCGGCCGAGATTACGTCTACGAGCGTTTGTCCGGTTCGCTGGTCGCCGATCCATCCGCCTTGGCGCGGCTGGGCTGGACACCGCCGCTCGCCACGCCGGCTGGACTAGCGCAGCTGATGCGAGCGAGCTTAGCGTAGCAATCCATCAACGCTTGCGGATCACATCGATCCAAAGAGTACCGCCGATAGCGCAAACGAGCAGCCGGCAAGACTCAGGGTGGTCGTAAAGCGCAAGCGCTGGCCGACGTGTATTGATCACCCCAGCTGCTTCGCCACTAAGTATCCCGAGCCGCCACCGAGACCGGGGCCCGGATGGGTCGAGGCGCCGATGTGATAGAGGCGCGCCACGGGTGTGCGGTGATTGACCGAATTGTGGAACGGCCGCCAGATGAAAAACTGGTCGATACCGCAAAAGCCGCCGTAAGGGTCACCGCCCACGAGATTAACGTTCAGCGCTTCGAGGTCGGCAGGTGAATACGCCTTGCGTGCAATCACGGTGTCGTGGAAGTTCTCGATGTGCGAGGCGAGGATCGCTTCGATGCGGTCGGCGTATTTTTCGCGGATCGCTTCGGTCCACTTGCCGTCGGCCGACGCGGCAATCTCGCCGGCAGCGTCGCCTTTGATGAAACGCGGCGCTTCAGGAAGCTGCAGCCACAGGATCGACTTGCCCTCGGGGCAGCGGCTCGGATCAAGCGCCGTGGGCTGCCCGACGCAGATCGTCGGCACGACCGGCAGCATGCCGCGTTCGGCTTCGTTGGCGGCTTTCGACACGCCGTCGAGCCCCGGCGTCAGATGTGTAAGCGCTGCGCCCGCCAGCGCCGGCGCTTTCCATTGCGGCGGCGCCTTGAGCGCGTAATGGACCTGAAAGTTTCCCTTGCCGTAGCGATAGCCGGCAACCGAGTCCTTGATGTCGGCCGGCACCGCCGCGTCCGCGAGCAATCGGCCGTAGAGCTGATTGGGCGTGACCGAGCAAATCACGCCCTTACTCGCCTCGATTTCCTTGCCGCCGGCCAGCCGCACTCCGCGGGCGGCGCCGTTGCCATCGAGCAGCACCCGTTCGACGTCGGCGCTCAGTTCGATATCACCGCCGTGATCGCGGATCAGCCGTTCGAAGGCGGTGAGCGCGTGCTTGGCGCCGCCTCGCACGATTGGTGCGCCAGCGACCTCAAGCGCGAACGCGATCACCTTGCCCATCTGGCCGGAATAGGCGCTTTCCGGCCCGAGCCCGGTATGCAGCACCCACGGCGCAAGCAGCGCGCGCACGAGCTCCGACTGATAACGGGTTTCCAGCCAGCCGCGCGCGGTGCCGAGCGCTTCGCCGAAATAGCTGGCAAGGCCGCGCAGCCCGCGCTTCCAGGCTTCGCGGGCGACCAGCTTGAGCATCGCGCTCGACCACAGCGAGCCGCCAAGCAGCGCGAACAAAAACGGCGCGTCGGCGCCGATCCGATCGACATCGGCGGCGAAGCGCGCGCCGTCGCCCGGCGCCAATTGATCGAAGGCGGCGACATTCGCCTTGCGGTCCATGGCGAGGATCAAGTGACGTCCATCCGGCAGCAACACCGCGGTCGGCGTCGGCGAATGCGCGAAGGTCAGCCCGCGCTTTTCCAGTTCGGCACCGAGTTCGGCAAACGCCGGCGAGGTGATGAACAGCACGAACGTTGTCGCCATGACGTCGTGCACAAAGCCCGGCGCGGTGATTTCCTCGGTGCGGATGCAGCCGCCAATGCGGTCGTTGCGCTCGACCACAAGGACCTTGTGGCCCTTGCGGCCGAGCTGAGCCGCCGCCACCAGCGCGTTGATTCCGCTTCCGACGATGACGTAGTCGGCCGCCGCCATTGTCGCCTGCCCGGCTGGTTGTTCGGTTTTCTGTCCGCCTTAGTGTTTGGGCACCAGCGCCAGAACCCGCAGCGGGCTGCCGGTGCCTTTGACGATCTTGAGCGGCGCCGCGATCAGGATCGCGCCCTTCGGCGGCAGCTTGTCGAGTTGGCACAGGCTGGCGAGACCGTACCGGTTGGCCTTGTGCATGAAGGTGTGCGCCGGGAACGGCGGATCCATGCCGCCCGCCGAGCCGGCGTCGGTGCCGACCGTCTCCGAGCCCCAGCCGATGACGCCCTTCGAGATCAGATAGTGGATCGTCTCCGCGGCCGGGCCCGGCGAATGCGGCCCCTTGGCGTCGGCGTTGAGGAAGCTCGACTCACTCGCGTTGCGCTTGTACCAGTCGGTGCGCATCAGCACCCACGAGCCGGCGGGAATATCGCCGTGGGTCTTCTCCCAGGCTTTGACGCCGTCGACGGTGAGAAGGAAATCCGGATTCTTTGCGGTCTCCGCCGAGCAATCGATGACGCAGACTGGCGCGACGAAATTCTTCACCGGAATAGTGTCGGTCGAGCCGTCCTTGTAGTCGCGGCCGCTGATCCAGTGCACCGGCGCGTCGAAATGGGTGCCGGAATGCTCGCCGAGCTTGAGCCAGTTCCACGCCCAGAACGGGCCGTCCTTGTCGTAATTCGAGATGGCGTGAACTTCGATCGGCGGCGTGTTCTTGCCGATCTCCGGCGGCAGCTTGATCAACGGCGTATCGGCACCGAGCGGCGCGGTCAGGTCCACGACCTCGACGGCGCCGGACGCCAGCGCAGATGCAAAATCGCTGAGAACTTGGGTACTGGTCATGCGGTCTCTCCCTGGCGCTGCCGATGGTTTTGCAGGTGGTGTGCTTAGCGTGGCCTGAGCCTAGCGCAAACATTTTAGATATGAAATATCTGCGCTGGCAAGCGACCTGCGCAGCGGATCATAGCGCGTCGCGCGGCAAAGCGCAGGCAGGAGCGAACGAATGCCTTACGACGCGGTCGTGATCGGCTCGGGCGTCAACGGTCTCGCCGCCGCCGGCCATCTCGCCGCCAAGGGCTGGAAGGTCGCCGTGGTCGAACGCGCCGATGTCGCCGGCGGCGCAGTCAAGACCCGCGAGATCACGCGGCCGGGCTTTCGCCACGACCTTTATGCGATGAACTTGGGCATGTTCGCCGGCTCGCCGTTTTTTGCGGCGCATAAGGATCGCCTCGTCGCCCACGGCATCGGCTTCGTCACCGCCGAGCAATGTTTCGCCACCGCGTTTCCCGACGGCACCTGGCTCGGCGTCGACAAGAATCTCGACACCACCGCGCAACGGATTGGGGCGCTCAATCCGGCCGACGCCGAGCGCTGGCGCACGATGGTCGCCGCCTTCGCGCAAGACGCGCCGCATGTCTTCGCGCTGCTCGCGTCGCCGATGCCGTCATGGGCGGCGCTGCGCGCCGTCTACGCTGCGTGGCGCTCGCGCGGCACCGGCTGGGTCGCCGACACCGCGCGTCTTCTCATCGCCTCGCCGCGGGAATGGCTCGACGAGAACTTCGAGAACGACAAGCTCAAGACCATGCTCGGCATCTGGGGCATGCACCTCGACTTCGCGCCGGACGTCGCCGGCGGCGCGCTGTTTCCCTATGTCGAGCCGATGGTCGAACAGAGTTTCGGCATGGCGATCGGCCAAGGCGGCGCCGAAACGATCGTCACCGCCATGGTCGGCGCCCTCAAGGCCGCCGGCGGCGAGGTGCGGCTCGGCGCGCCGGTGCAAAGCGTCGCCATCGAAGGCGGCGCCGCCAAAGCGGTGGTGCTCAAGAGCGGCGAGCACGTCGAAGCGAGCCGCGCCGTGATCGCCAATCTGCATCCGCGCGTGCTGTTTCGCGATTTGGTGCGCGACGCGCCGCCGGCGGCGCAGCGGCTCGCCAAAATGCGTCCCGGACCGGCGACCATGATGATCCATCTGGCGCTGTCCGATCTGCCGGCGTGGAGCGCCGGCGCTGAACTGCGGAAGTTCGCCTACGTGCATCTGGCGCCGTCCTTCGCCGCAATGGCGAAGACCTATACCGAGGCGCTCGACGGCCTCCTGCCCGCTGAGCCCGGCCTGGTCGTCGGTCAGCCGACGGCGATCGATCCGTCGCGCGCGCCGGCCGGCCAGCATGTGCTGTGGGTTCAGGTCCGGGTACTACCGTCACGCATTCGCGGCGATGCGGCGGGCGTGATTGCCGGCACTGACTGGGACGCCGTGAAGGAAGCTTACGCCGACCGCGTCATCGGCATCATCGAGCGTTACGCGCCGGGCTTTGCCGCCAACATTCTCGGCCGCGCGGTGCTCTCGCCTGCCGATCTCGAGCGCGATAATCCGAATCTCGTCGGCGGCGACAGCATCGGCGGCAGTCATCATCTCGATCAGTATTTTGTGTTCCGCCCGGCCTTCGGCTGGTCGCGCTACCGCACCCCGATCGATCGCCTGTACATGGTCGGCGCCTCGACCTGGCCCGGCGCCGGCACCGGCGCGGCGTCCGGCTTCATGCTGGCGAAAATGCTGGCGGGGGCATGAGTGGCTTCGTGGTTGCGCTTGAAGCCAGGCACCATCAACGCAAGTACGCGGCGGACTACTTGCGCTGCGTTGCCAACTGGTCCGGATTCTTACAACCGATGGCGCGCCGCTCGCCGGCAGCGGGATTGAGCCGGGCGAGAAACGCCCAGGCATCCCTGGTCCAGCGGGCGTCATGCAGCGCGTGGTGCCGGGTGCCCAGCTGGTGCGGCAATTCCGGATCGCCCAGCTCGATCGCCCATTGTTTGATGTCGAGACAAAGCTGCGGATAGTGGAACGGCATTTCATCCATGTGTCCGAACAGCCAACTGAACGCCACCCAATCGTAGGCGGGGAAGTAGCCCCAGAACACCGGATGCTCGTCGCCATCGGTGAATTCGCGCACCGCATAGCCGATTTCCATGCGCCGCATCGCCTTGCCGTCGAGTTGCGGGCGCACGTTCTCCAGCGTCCACAGATTAGCCTTCGACCAATCGACCTCGCTGCTCTCGGCGTAGAATTCGCGGCCGTCCTCGGCGACCAGACCGATGCTGATGAGATCAATGCTGTATGGCCCGGCGATGAACTCGGTGTCGATCCAATATTTCACGTTTTTACACCTCCTTGGCGCCAAAGCACGGCGGCGACGGCCAGCGTACGCAAACGCCTTTTAGCCATAGCAGCCCAGCGCGATCAACGCGCTCGCGGCCCAAGATGACGTTACGGAGTGGCGCGACGACGGTCCGCTGGCGGCGTTGTCCCGGGCGTGATGAGATGACACCGCGTGCGAGCCAACGTCTTAAATGTCGAGGCTCGATACGTAGGTCGCGTCGCAACTAAGAAGACATTAGGGCGCGTGCTCAAAAACCGGTCTGGTCGAAGATCGCCGGCAATGTCCGCTATTCCGCGCTTTGCGGACTCAACTCAGACTTCGCCTCAGCTCCGAGAAGGGCCCAATTTCGCACTCATGCAGTGCAGCAAATAATGACGCTCGGCTAGCCGTGTACCCGCCGCGCGTGACAGCGGCGCGCTCCCATTGAAGAACGACCATGAGTTGTGATGGCTAGACGTTTAGAGCTTCAGCCGATTGCAAACGATGCCACCCAAACTCGACATTCGGCGCGTTTCGGGTCGTTGCTCATTTTTGGCTCCCTCGCGCGACATCGGCGGCGCTGATCCCCTCCAATGCGAGCCCAAGTGTGACGCCTTCGTCGATGATGCGGCGCAGCTTCTGGGTCATCGCGATGCGCGTATACTTCGTGGTGAGCGATGGCAGCTTGGCGAGCCCTTCCGCGATCTCGCGGGCGCGGGGGAGCAGCTTGTCGGCTGGAACAATTTCGTTGACCGCGCCCCATTCCTTCGCCGTCTGGGCATCGAGTTCCTGGCGGGTGAGGATGAAGTAGCGGCCGCGTATGGTGCCGATGGCTTCCTGCCATAACAAGTGGACGCCATCACCGGAGGCGACGCCTAATTCGAAATGGGGCTTGTCCTGAAAAACAGTTGAAGGCGTCGCTAGCACAATGTCGGCGAGCAGGATGTACTCGGTGTGCAGCCGCATTGGGCCGTTCACAGCCGCGATCAGCGGCACCTCGATGTCGAGAATGTTCATGAGGACTTTCCTGCCCTCGCGATAGATTTTGTCGTAGCCTTGAGGGGTGAAGAAGTCGAAACCTTCAGGACTGATGGTCTCCATGAAGGCGTTACCGCTGCCGGTCAGGATGACAACGCGGTTATCGCGGTCGGAGGCGATGGCGTGAAACAGGTCGACGAACTGTTCGTGGGTATATCCGTTGAAGGCCAGCGTGCCGTCATTGGTGTGAAGCGCCACTTCCAACACGCCTGTCTTGGAACGGGTCAGTCGAGCATTGGGAAAACTGTCGCGATAAGCGTCAAAGTGACTCATGACGTACCTCCCTTATAAAATCGCTGCCGACTATGGCTAACGTCACAGATGACAAAAGGATCAGTCACCAGATAGATGGCGCCGACGCATAGGATTTATTCCTGCCGGAAATAACGGCGACCGCGGCTGTTCTTCACATTCCGCGCAATCGCGGGAATGCTGCAAGACCTGCTTGTGCAATCCGCACATCGTGCTCTGGCGTATCGAAAGTTGCGCCGATGCCCATGACCGGAATGGGTCATTCAGCGAAATGCGAAAGTGCACGGGCGATGCCTGCTCTTGCACCCGATAGCCGACAGTGGATGCGGCGGTTTACGAGTACGCGCCCCAGACCGCGTGGACCTAAGTTACCGTGGCGCACACAGTCAGGCGCACTTCATGACGACACGCGCTGCAATGATAGACCCGGAAACCGGCGTCCCTGCCTTCGGGGAGCCGCTCGATGCGTGCCACTTCCATCTCCTCACCGCACCGGCACGCGAGCCCTTCGGTACAACCGGGCGCCAACAAGCGCTCAAATGCCGACATTGAGACCCACCAAATGCTGAGACTGAGACCGGCGGCTTTGCACTGCAACAACCCACCAGGCGCTATTGGTTCAGTTCGCGAATATTGTGCTCCGGGCCATTGTCAGTCGAGATCGCCACCTAATTGCGAGCTTTCAGCAGATCGCGGCCGATGATCAGCTTCTGCACTTCGGTCGCGCCTTCATAGATGCGCAGCGGCCGGATCTCGCGGTAGAGGTGCTCGACCACCGAGCCGACGCCGACGCCAAGTCCGCCGAACATCTGCACCGCCCGATCGATCACGCGCTGCGCGCTTTCGGTCGCGGCCATCTTCGCCATCGCCGCCTCGCGCGTCGTCGCCACGCCCTCGACGTCGCGCAGCCATGCCGCTCGGTAGGTGAGCAAGGCGGCGGCATCGATCTCGGTCGCCATGTCAGCGAGCGCGGCTTGCGTCAATTGAAAGTCGCCGAGCGTCTGGCCGAACATTTTGCGGGTGGTGACGCGCGCCAATGCCTCGTCGAGCGCGCGGCGCGCAAAGCCAAGCGCGGCGGCGGCCACCGAGGCGCGAAAGATATCGAGATTGCGCATGGCGATCTTGAAACCCTCGCCGGCGGCGCCGATGCGCTGTGCCACCGGAATGCGGCAGGATTGAAAGCGCAGCCGCGCCAACGGATGCGGCGCCGTGACTTCAAGCCGCTCGGCGATCGCAAATCCCGGCGTGCCGGCGTCGACGACAAAAGCCGAGATGCCGCGGGCGCCGGGCGCCTCGCCGGTGCGCGCGAACACCGTGTAGAAATCGGCGATGCCGCCGTTCGAAATCCAGGTCTTCTCGCCGTCGAGCACATAGTCGTCGCCGTCGTGTCGCGCCGACATCGCCATAGCGCCGACGTCGGAGCCGGCGTCCGGCTCGGTGAGCGCGAACGCGGCGATGGCGCCGCCGCGGCCGACGCTCGGCAAATAACGCTGCTTCAGCTCCTCAGAACCGGCGAGCGCGATCGGGCCGCTGCCGAGGCCCTGCATCACGAAAGTGAAATCGGCGAGACCGGAGTGGCGCGCCAGCGTTTCCCGGGCGATCACCAGATAGCGCGATTGCAGCGGGTCGTGGGCGCCGCCGTAACCCGCCGGCACGCATTGGCGTAGCCAACCGGCAGCGCCGAGCGCTGCAACCCAGCGCCGGCAGATCGCGTCGACGTCCCCCTCCCTTCCCTCCCCCGCGAGCGGGGGAGGGTTAGGGTGGGGGCCGCCTTCCACCTCCGCGACCGTGGCACGCGCCCACTCATCCAATTCGTCGGCGAAGGCGCGGTGCTGCGCGTCAAAGAACGGAAGGCGCAGATGCGCGGTCCGGCTCATGATGGCGGTCTCCCAGCGGTCGGGTTTAAGGCTTGAGCACGGAATGTCGGCCATTGCAAACACGAGCATAATTGCCCAAAACCGTGCCATGCCGCGTGTCACCCCGCCCCGTCGCGATCCCCGCTACCCGGACTTTCCGACCATCGTGCATGCGCTCGCCTACGCCGCCGCGCAGCGCGCCAACGCGCCGGCGCTGGCCTGCCTCGATCGCGAACTGACCTACGGCCAGTATGCGCAAGCCGTGGCCGCGCTGGCGCCGATCTTCACCGAGCATGGCGTTGCCGGCGAGCGGATCGCTTATGTGATGCGCAACGGGCTGGAGATGGCGATCGCGCTTTATGCCGGCATGGCGGCGCGCGCCGAGGTGGCGCCGCTCAATCCGAATTACACCGATCGCGAGATCGAGCCGTTGGTGCGCGACGTCGATCCGCGATTGATCGTCTGCGACGCCGAGTTTGCCGATCGGGCAAACAAGCTCGCAAAACTCGCCGGCGGTCCAAAGGTCATTGTGCTCGGACCCGATGGCGTGACGCTTGAGCAGCTTCTGGCCAAGCCGGCTGCCGCCCTGCCCCTTCCCGAGCCCGACGATCTTTGCGCGATGTTCTTCACCGGCGGCACCACCGGCCTGCCCAAAGGCGCCGAGCACCGGCACGCGGGTCTGATGGCGTTCTGTTATGGCGTCGCGTCGATCTGGGCGCTGCCGCTCGACACCGAACACATTCTCAACGTCGCCCCGCTGTTTCACATCTGGGGATTTTGCTACACGCTGATTTTTCCGGTTTATCTGCGCGCCTTCATCGATCTGTTGCCGGCTTACAAGCCGGCGGCAGTGCTGGAAGAATTTCAGAAGCGACGCATCACCACCTTCGCCGGCGGCCCGTCCGCCCTCTACATGGGACTGCGCGCCAACGAGAATTTTGCCAACACGGATTTTTCCAGCCTGCGCGTCTGTCTCTCCGGCGGCGCCGCCTGTCCGGTCGAACTGATCCATTCCTGGGAGCGCACGACTGGATCGCTCCTGCTTGAGGGATGGGGCATGTCGGAGGGCGCGCCGATTCATGCAAATCCGCTCAACGGCGTGCGCAAAATCGGCTCGGTCGGGATCGTAGCCGCCGGCCACGAAGCCGAGGTCGTCGATCTCGAAACCGGCACCCGGGTGATGCCGACCGGCGAGCGCGGCGAGATTCGCGTGCGTGGCCCGCAATTCACCAAAGGCTACCGCAACCGGCCCGAAGAGAACGCCAAGCAGATCCGCGACGGCTGGCTCTATACCGGCGACATCGGCTATTACGACGAGGACGGCTACATGTTCCTTGTCGACCGCAAGAAGGAGATGATCATCGTCGGCGGCTATAACGTCTATCCGCGCGAGATCGATGAACTTCTGTTCAAGCATCCGGCCATTCTGGAAGCCGCCACCGTCGGCGTGCCGGACTCGTTCAGCGGCGAGGCGGTGAAGGTTTTTGTCGTGCGCAAGCCCGGCGCGAGCATCAGCGCCGACGAGCTGCTCGACTACTGCAAGCAGAATCTCGTGAAATACAAATTGCCGAAGCACATCGCGTTCCTCGACGCTTTGCCGCGCTCAGGCGTCGGCAAGATCGACAAGCGCGGGCTGAAGGCGCGGGCCGAGGGTACCGCCTCATAACCATTCCAGCGGCAAATCGTTGCTTTTTTCGCCGCCGGCGGCAGACTGCGGCTAACGTTAATCAACGCGTGGTGGGAGTAGCGTCATGAAAGTGATCATCGCCGGCGGGGGCATTGGCGGGCTGGTAACGGCGCTGATGCTGCACGCGCGCGGGATCGACTGCGAAGTCTTCGAGCAGGCGGACGCGATCCGCGAGCTCGGCGTCGGCATCAACACACTGCCGCACGCGATCAAGGAATTGGCCGACCTTGGCCTCCTGGAGCGGCTCGACGCCGTCGCCGTCCGCACCTACGAGCTGTTCTACACCAATCGTTTCGGCCAGGAGATCTGGCGCGAGCCGCGCGGGCTCGACGCCGGCTACGACATTCCGCAATTCTCGATCCATCGCGGCCGGCTGCAGAACGTCATCTATCAGGCGGCGCGCGCCCGGCTCGGTGAATCGCGCATTCATATGAATTGCCGGCTCGGCTCGTTCAGAGAGGACGACAGCGGTGTCACCGCGTATTTCTTCGATCGCAGCGGCGCGCACCGCCACACTGCGCGCGGCGACGTTTTAGTCGGCGCCGACGGCATCCATTCGGTGGTGCGCGACACACTCTTTCCGAAAGAAGGGCCGCCGCGCTGGAACGGCCTGATGCTGTGGCGCGGCGCCATCGACTGGCCGGCGTTTTTGACTGGACGCTCGATGGTGGTCGCCGGCGGGCTTGCCGCCAAGCTCGTCATCTATCCGATCGCCGAGGGCTCGCGGCCCGACAAGAGGCTGACCAACTGGGCGGTGGTCGGCCGCGTCGGCGATCCCTCGATGCCGGTGCCGCAGAAGCAGGACTGGTCGCGACCCGGCCGCTTCGAGGATTTGATGCCGCATGTGCAGCGCTTTCGCATTCCCTATGTCGACGCGCGCGGCCTGATCGAGGCGAGCAACGAGTTCTGGGAATATCCGATGTGCGATCGCGATCCGCTGCCGCGTTGGAGCTTCGGCCGCGTCACGCTCTTGGGCGACGCCGCGCATCCGATGTATCCGGTCGGCTCGAACGGCGCCTCGCAGGCCATCCTCGATGCCCGCAGCCTCGCCGACCGGCTCAGGGACTCCGAGCATCCTGTGCACGCGCTATGGCTCTACGAGCAGGCGCGGCTCCCGGTGACCGCCGAGATCGTGCAGAGCAACCGTCGCGGCGGCCCGGAAGGCGTCATCGACGCGGTGGAAGAACGCGCGCCCGACGGCTTCTCCAACATCGAGGACGTGCTGTCGTTCGAGCAGCGCAAGGCGATCGTCCGCGGCTACGCCTCGAAGGCCGGCTTCGCCCGCGAGCAGGTCAACAAGGCGGCGTAAAATCCGTCACCCTGAGGTGCTCGGCGCGCAGCGCCGAGCCTCGAAGGGCGACGGCCCGAACGCCTCGGCCGCATCCTTCGAGGGCCGCTTCGCGGCCACCTCAGGATGACGGAATAAGATTTAGCGCTTGGCGCCGCGGAGTCGCGTTATGGGCGCATTCGTTTACATGCTGCGCTGCGCCGATGGTTCGTATTACGTCGGAAGCGCAACTGGTCACGACCTGTCAAAGCGCATTGCCGAGCATGAGCGAGGAGCATACCAGAGCTACACGCACACGCGCCGGCCAGTCCGATTGGTCTGGTCCGAACATTTCGATCGAATTACGGACGCAATAACGATCGAGCGAAAGATCAAAGGTTGGAGCCGGGCAAAGAAACAGGCGCTGATCAAAGGCGACTGGAACGCTATCAAGTTGCTCGCGAGACGGCGAGCGGGAAAGTCGGCGTCCTGAGTTTCCGCCCGAGGCTTCTCACGTCACCCTGAGGTGCTCGGCGCGCAGCGCCGAGCCTCGAAGGGCGACAGCCCGGGCGGCCTCGGCCGCATCCTTCGAGGGCCGCTTCGCGGCCACCTCAGGATGACGGTTAACGCCTACTCCGGCGGCGGCAGGAACATGACCTCGTGCTTGGCCGAGAGCGCGACCACGTCCGGCGGGTTCTGCTCCTTCATGCTGTGAATGGCCCAGAACAGATCGTAGAGCTTGCGCGTCGGCGTCACCCAGAAGAAGCATTTCACGGTCTGGTCGGTCTTGTTGAAAATGCCGTGCGCCAGATTCATCGGCAGCCGGATCAGGTCGCCGGTGGTGGCGACGAATTCGCGGCCCTCGAGCAGGAGATCGAACCGGCCGTCGAGCATGTAGATGAACTCGTCCTGGGTCGGATGGATGTGCGGCGGCACGAAGGTGCCGGGCGGAAGCGTGGCGTGCCAGGAAAACGAATTCTCGCTGAGCTGCTTCGGCACATAGGTCTGGCCGAGGATATTCCAGGAGATGCCGTCGATACCCGTGCCGGCCTTGGTGATGCCCGGCGTCATGACATAAGTCATCGGACCGTTACTCCTTCCAACGATGAACCGCATTCAAGCGCGCAAGACCATTCAAGCACGCAGCCCATTCAAGCATGCAGCCCATTCAAGCATGCAGACCATTCAAGCATGCGCATCATGGAGCGCCAATGTCGGGCGCGCCGATTCAGCCGACAGCGTAAATTTGCCTCAACGGCAGCCGCTGTTATTGTCGCCCATAAAGCTTCACAAGGCCAGTATTTTAACCTTAAAGTATCGGCTTGAACCGGTGCCGCGCAAAAAGGCGCCGGGACAAGATAGCGTGGGGCGTTGCAAGCGCGGGGCACCGAAAATGTCGCGGCCCCGGTGAGGAGACTCAAACATGTTCAAGCATCCATCGCTGCTGGCTGCCGCCGCCGCGCTCGCGGCGCTGACGTCGGCTGCTCATGCCGAGGACCCGATCAAGGTCGGCATCATCGCCACGCTGTCCGGCCCGCCGGCGGTGCTCGGCCAGCAATTGCGCAACGGCTTCACGATGGCGGTCAAGGATCTGGGCGGCAAGCTCGGCGGCCGTGACGTCGAGATCGTCGTCGCCGACGACGAGCTCAAGCCCGACGTCGCCGTGACCAAGGTCAAATCGCTGATCGATCGCGACAAGGTCGATTTCGTCGTCGGCCCGATCTTCTCCAACATCCTCGGCGCCATCGCCAAGCCGGTGACAGAGGCGAACGTCATCCTGATCAGCCCCAATGCCGGCACGTCGACCTTCGCCGGCAAGGAGTGCAACCCGAATTTGTTCGTCACCTCGTACCAGAACGATCAGGTGCACGAAGTGTTGGGCCAGTACGCCCAGGATTCCGGGGTCAAGAAAGTCATCATCATCGTGCCGAACTATCAGGCCGGCAAGGACGCGGCCGCGGGCTTCAAGCACAAATTCACCGGCGAAATCCTCGACGAGATGTACGTGCCGCTCGGCCAGCTCGATTACTCGGCGGAGATATCGCGAATCGCGGCGGCAAGCCCTGACGCCATTTTCGCCTTCATTCCCGGCGGCATGGGCATCAACTTCGTCAAGCAATTCCGTCAATCGGGTCTCGCCGACAAGATCACCTTCCTGTCCGCCTTCACCGTCGATGAATCGACCCTGCCGGCGCAACAGGACGCCGCGCTCGGCATGCTGGCCGGCTCCGACTGGGCGCCTAATCTCGACACCCCGCAAAACAAGGCGTTCGTCGACGAGTACGTGAAAGAGTACAACGCTATCCCGGCGACCTACGCCATGCAGGCCTACGACACCGCCATGCTGATCGACTCGGCGGTGCGCGCGGTCAAGGGCAACCTCGCCGACAAGGACGCGCTGCGCGCGGCGCTCAAGAAGGCCGACTTCAAGTCGCTGCGCGGCGGCTTCACGTTCAACAACAACCACTATCCGATCCAGGACTTCTATCTGACCAAGGTCGCCAAGCGGCCCGACGGCAAATATGAGACCGAGATCGTCAAGAAGGTGTTCACCAATTACGGCGACTCCTACGCCAAGGACTGTCCGATGAAGTGAGGACGGCGTGGCGCGCGGCTGTGCCAAAGGGTCGACAAGCAATAATCGGCATTTCCCGGACGCGGTGCAGCACGCAGCGAAGCGAAGTGATGCGTCGCTGATCCGGGATCGTTACAAACGCAGAGTTTCTGACGATCCCGGGTCTGCAGCGCACCACTTCGTGCTGCGCTGCGCCCGGGAAACGTGCAACGATCTGGCCCATGTCCGCCACCCTCTTCCTCGTCCAAATCCTCAACGGATTGCAGCTCGGGGTGCTGCTGTTCCTGATCGCCGCCGGCTTGACGCTGGTGTTCGGCGTCATGGACTTCATCAATCTCGCCCACGGCGTCCAATACATGCTCGGCGCCTATCTCGCCGTGGCGTTCTATGGCCTGGTCGGCAATTTTTTCGTGGCGCTCGTGCTGGCGCTGCTCGCGGCGCTCCTGTTCGGCTTGCTGCTCGAGTTTCTGGTCTTCCGCCATCTCTATGATCGCGACCACCTTGATCAGGTGATCGCCACGTTCGGCATCATCCTGTTTCTCAATCACGCGGTCCGCGTGGTCTGGGGCGCGGCGCCGTTGACGCTGCCGGTGCCGGAATTCTTCACCGGCACGGTGGTGCTGATGAGCGGGCTGCTCTATCCGGTCTGGCGGCTGGTCATCATCGCCTCCGGCCTTGCCATCGCCGCCGGACTTTATGCTTTGGTGACCTACACCCGCATCGGCATGCTGGTGCGCGCCGGCGCCACCAATGCGCCGATGGTCTCGGCGCTCGGCGTCAATATCGAGCGGCTGTTCATGATCGTGTTCGGCTTCGGCACCATGCTGGCCGGTTTCGCCGGCATCATGATCGCACCGATCATCTCGGTCGAGCCGGGCATGGGCGACAATATCCTCATCCTCGCCTTCGTCGTGATCGTGATCGGCGGCATCGGCTCGATCCGCGGCGCTTTTCTCGCCGCTTTGTTGATCGGCCTCGTCGACACGCTGGGCCGCTCGTTCTCCGTCGACATTCTCCGCTTGATGATGGGCCCCTCGCCTGCCCGCATGGCCGGACCGGCGATCGCCTCGATGCTGATCTACGTCCTGATGGCGCTGGTGCTGTACGTACGGCCTGCTGGCTTGTTTCCGGCGCGAGGCAGCTAGCGATGTCCGACGCCGCGCTCGCCGCAAAAACCCCAACGCGCCCGCTGCGCCCCGCGCGCGATGTCGCGCGGCCGGTTCTGATCTTTGCGACTTTCGCGCTGCTGCCGGTAATCGCGGCGCTGGCGGGCAAGCAATATCTGCTCGATGTCGGCGCCCGCATGATGGTGTTCGCGGTTGCCGCCGTCGCGCTCGATCTTCTGGTCGGCTATGCCGGCCTGATCTCGTTCGGCCACGCCGCCTTCATCGGGCTCGGCGCCTATGCGGTCGGCATCCTCTCCGCCCACGGCATCGGCGAGGGGCTGATCGCGTTGCCGGTCGCGATCGCTGTCGCCATGCTGTTCGCCTTCCTCACCGGCATCGTTTGCCTGCGCACCCGCGGCGCCTATTTCATTATGATCACGCTTGCCTTCGGCCAGATGGCGTATTTCATCGCCACCTCGCTGGCGCCCTATGGCGGCGACAACGGCCTGACCATCGCCGCCCGCAACACCATCGCCGGCTGGCCGCTGATCAAGAGCGATCGCGCGTTTTATTATTTCACCTTGCTCTGCCTGTTGGCGACCTATCTGTTCTGCCGCGCTTTGGTCGGCTCGCGCTTCGGCCGCGTGCTGCGCGGCGCCAAGGAGAACGCCACTCGCATGGCGACCATCGGTTTTTCGGTGCGGCGTTTTCAGCTGGTCGCCTATGTCATCGCCGGCGGGCTCGGCGGCTTTGCCGGCTTTCTGCTCGCCAACCTGACCGAATTCGTGGCGCCCGCCTACATGTCGTGGCAGCAATCCGGCGAGCTCATCGTCATGGTGATCCTCGGCGGTGTCGGCACGCTCGACGGCGCGCTCATTGGCAGCGCCGCCTATCTGCTCGCCGAGGAATGGCTGTCGGGCATCACCGAAAACTGGAAAGTGATTTTCGGACCGATCCTGGTGCTGGTCGTGCTGTTCGCGCGCGGCGGCCTGATCGGGCTTGGCTCCTGGCTCTGGCGGCGGTTTCCTCATGCCTGAGGCGCTCTTACACCTCGACGGCTTGCGCAAGAATTTCGGCAGCCTGGCGGTGACCGACAATGTCACCCTCGACGTCATGGCCGGCGAGATGCACGCCATCATCGGCCCGAACGGCGCCGGCAAGACCACGCTGATCAACCAGATCTCCGGGCTCATTCCGCCGGACGAAGGCCGCATCGTCTTCGCCGGCAGCGACATCACTGCGTTGCCGCCGGAAGCGCGCGCGCTGCGCGGGCTGTCACGCAGCTTTCAGATCACCTCGATCCTGCCCGGCTTTGCGGTCCTGGAAAACGTCGCGCTCGCGGTCCAGGCCCGCGCCGGCTCAAGCCTGAAGTTCTTCGGCCGCGCCGCGCAGGAGTCGGCGCTCAATGCGCCGGCTCTTGCCGCGCTCGAACAGACCGGCATCGCCGACCGCGCCCATGTGCGTGCCGGCGAACTGTCGCACGGCGAGAAGCGCGCGCTCGAGCTTGCCATCGCGCTCGCCATGAAGCCGACGCTGCTCCTACTCGACGAGCCGATGGCCGGCATCGGCCGCGAGGAAACCGAGCGGCAGGTCGACCTGCTGCTTCGCCTCAAGGGCCAACTCACCATGGTGCTGGTCGAGCACGACATGGCCGCAGTGTTCGCGCTCGCCGACCGCATCTCCGTCCTGATCCGCGGCCGGCTACTCATGACCGGCACGCCCGCCGCCGTGCGCGCCGACCCGCAAGTCGTCACCGCCTATCTCGGCGAGCAGATGGAGTAACGGCAAGTAAGCGTAGGTGCGGTGCTTAGTTCGCGCGGATCCAGACGAGCGAAAAAGTGGGCGGAGGTCGTCGCCCGATATTTGGTTGAAAAAATCTTGCGCGTTAGTAAGCTGTCACGAACAAGGAGCATTTATATCTTCGAGTTCGATTGAGTTTTTGCCTCATGCCCTCGAAGGAGATATGCATGCTGGCAGCGACGACGAAGCATCTCGCACTGGCAGTGCTGGCGCTCGCCTTGGGTTGCTCTGTGGCGGCAGCCGAAACGCTGACGGAATCGTTGCAGAGCGATACGGCCGGGCTGTACGCCGCGATCAAAGAAGCCATGCAGAGCTCCTATGTTAACGGGTCTATAAAAAAGGCTATAAAAGAGAAGCGGTATGCTCTGGACGACTGCGAGGCTCCGAATCTGACCGGAAGTGGTCCGAGCAAATCGGAATTACTGGATGCGCTTGCTGGGGTAGCAGGTACAGCGGTTAGGTTAAGCGTTGATCTGCGCAAACTGGGCTATCCACCGGAAGTCTGGGAAACATTGATACAGGATTTTGAACTCCGCGAGATCGAGTCCATTCGCGTAGCTGCAGCGCGGCATCTCACCAACGAAGAGATGGCAACGGGGTCCTCGGAAAAGCTATACAAGGGCTTGGTAGCCGCTCTGTCCCGTTATCGAGAAGCGCATCCGTCTCTTGTTCGCGCCGTTTTTGAAGATTCAGGGTGTGGCGTCGGAGAAGAGGTCGAGGTGACGATCAAGACGCGGCCATCGGGCGGCACCGTGTACTTCATCTCGTCGTTTGATTATAAATTGTGCAAGGCGCGAAACCTGGATCCCGACAACCGCGACGGCTGTAATCTATGGCAGGAGGCAGTCGAAGGCACCCCTGCGCATATGCTGGGCGACTATGAGTATTTCGCGACTTGGCAGGATCGAGCCCCGAAACGGAGCAGGCTCAGGATCAACAGTTCGTCGAACTGGCAGCAGACTATTACTATAACGCCGTAATTGAGCTTTTAGCGACTAAACCAACCAACTCATTGCCCAGCGACAGACTTTGGGTTGCTCTTTTCCATTGCCAGCGCGGAATGCGCCATAAAACTCCCGACCAGCGCCGCCATCATCATGAATGCGCCCAGCCAAAGCATCAATAAGCGCATTTTCACAATGGTGATGGACTGACTGGTCCACAAGCGCTCGGCGTCGTACCCAGCCCCTTTGAGTTCGTCAATTCCGAGGTTGGGACACTTCTCCTCATAGACCAAAAGGGCATCGGCCGAACAAACCAATCCTTTCGCGTATAGCCCGCCGCGCGTCGATATTTGATAGGTGAGGGAGGAGACCGATAAGAGGTACAGACAAGCCAGAGCTACCAGTAGCGTCCCGCCGGCAATCGTGACGAAGCGCGCCGCCCGCGGTCGGTTCCGCAAGTAATAATAGGTAAATGCGATACCGAGGGCCTCCAACACCGTGGTCATCGCCGTTGTTTGGGATGGCCATGGGGGTGCGAGCGATGCCGCAGAGATGATGGCAGGGAGCGCGAGTGCTCCAACAATTACCGGGAGCGAAGGGTTCAGAACCCACGGCCGCCAACGGTGACCGACGAGCCGATTGACCTCGGCCTTTACGAGCAGGTCTGCACGCCGACGTCCCTCCCGCTCATTAACGGGCTGCTTCGGCTTGGCGCCTTGCCCGTTCTGTTCTCCACTGACCTGTCGCTCGCGGCGCTCGTCCTCGACTCGCGCTTGGTCTTGAGCCTGCGCCGCTGCCATATCGTCGGTCGTTGCCTCCACGGCCTTCGGCGCGGGTTCTCCGGCCGACAGAAGCGCACCCACAGTCGCGACAAGCTGCCCAAGATTCGTTTCCAAGGGTGGAGTGATCGCATCGAGCCAATGCACGGTATCCAGGTAATATGCCAGTTCATCGGCTGGCTGAATGTCCTCGATCCGTAACGGCACTACGGTTTTGCCCTTGCTGAAGGCTTGATTGACCTCGCGATGAACCTGCTTCGACTCATTTGCCTTAGCAGAAAAGATTAGAACCATGACCCGACATTGATTGATTGCACGGACAATCGAGGCGCCCCACGAAGCGCTGGGCACAATGTCACGCGGCGCTATCCAGCAGCGGATCCTGGCTGCCTCTAGCGCAGCGCACGTCGCCTTCGCAGCGGTGGCATCTTTGGTCGAATAGCTGATGAAAACGTCGAAGTTCATCTGCCGCTACTCGCGATTTGCCCGCAGCAAGACGCGATGATAGCCGATGCATCGAAATGGATGAAGGAGCAGGCGACGGGGGCCGATCGATCGTTCGTCTCCGGCTCTTGCCGCGCTCGAACAGACCGGCATCGCCGACCGCGCCCACGTGCGCGCCCGCGAACTGACGCACGGCGAGAAGCGCGCGCTCGAGCTTACCATCGCGCTCGCCACGAAGCCTTCGCTGCTTCTGCTCGACGAGCCGATGCCCGGCATCGGCCGCGAGGAAACCGAGCGGCAGGTCGACCTGCTGCTCCGCCTCAAGGGCCAACTCACCATGGTGCTGGTCGAGCACGACATGGCCGCAGTGTTCGCCCTCGCCGACCGCATCTCCGTCCTGATCCGCGGGCGGCTACTCATGACCGGCACGCCCGCCGCCGTGCGCGCCGACCCGCAAGTGGTCGCCGCGTATCCGGGCGAGCAGATGGAGTGATTGAATCGTAGGGTGGGCAAAGGAGCGAAGCGACGTGCCCACGCGCTAGTTCGGCGGCGAACTCCGCGTGGGCTTCGCGGAGCCTGTCATCGGGCCGGCCACTTCGGGCCGGGCCCGTTGGCTCAGCCCACCCTACATTGGTCGCAATATTGGCGACGCGCCCTTGACATTGGTCTCCGTTATAGATACACGTGGTGACGAATCTCGCTCACTTACCAGGACGCCAGCCGGTCACGCCGGCTGGCGGAGCGAGAGCGGTTCCCGCGGGTCAGGGCTCGTCACCTTGGCTCCCGGGCGGACCCGGGCCCTTGATTGCGCCACGTTCCTCCTGATGCCCGCTTGTTGATTTTGTGGGGACATACCAGGACGAAATGTGGATGGCGATTGCTGCAGTGTTCCGCTTTTGCCCGGTTGGTGCTACCTACTTGAGATCGAGGTAGCCCACTGAGGAGCGCCCAATTCCCCGCCCCGCCTTCGTCTGACTAAATCCGCAATCGAAAGTCTGCCGGTCGTCGCAAAGGATGTCGTTTATTGGGATAGCGGGTTACCGGGCTTCGGCGTGAAAGTGACCCCAAAGGGCCGCAAGGTCTTTCTGGTGATGTATCGACTTGCTGGCGCGGGCTCTAGACTGCGCAAATACACGATCGGCCCTCACGGGCGTGTCACCCTGCCGATGGCAAAGGCGCAGGCGCAAAAGATCTTTGCGGCTCGGCTCGACGGGCGGGATCCGGCAGAGGAAAAAAAGCAGTCACGGCGTCGCCTGGTCGTCGATCGCGTCGACGATCTGGTCGAGACCTTCATTCGAGAACACGTCGCGAAGATCGGAACCAACCGGAGAATAACGAATCTCTTGCGGCGCGACGTGATTGCTCACTGGGGCACGAAGAGCATCCACGAAATCAAGAAACGAGACGTAAGCGATCTCGTCAGCTTGATCGGGCAGCGCAACGACCATGCCAGCCACAGGTTACTAAAGACCCTGAAGACATTCTTCCGCTGGTGCGTTGGTCGAGCGGTGATCGATTTCTCGCCGGCGGAGGGAATCTCGTCGCCATACCGGGAAGTCAGTCGGGATCGTGTCCTTACCGATCAAGAACTCGCTGCCGTAATTATCGCAGCCCGACGAATGCCTCCGCCATACGGACGGATCGTGCAATTCCTGGCCCTGACCGGTCAACGTCGGGAAGAGGTCGCTCAGCTCAAGTGGGATGAGCTCGACGAGAACGCTCGTAGCTGGACTATCCCCGGCTCGCGAACCAAAAACAAGAGGGTCCACATCGTTCACCTATCGGACCCGGCCTGGAAGGTCATCGAAGCTTGCTCAGGACAACCATATGTTTTCGGCACCGCGACCGGAAAGCGGTTTCAGCGCTTCGGAAAGGATAAGCGCACCATCGATAAGCTGTGCGATGTCACTGGTTGGCGACTGCATGATTTGCGGCGAACGATCGTTTCGGGAATGGCGCGACTGGGCATTCCCCCGCATGTAGCGGACAAGATACTCAATCATCAAGCTGGGACGATTTCTGGGGTGGCAGCCGTCTACCAGAGGCACGACTTTCTAGCAGAGCGTAAGGAAGCACTGGATCGCTGGGGCGCTCATGTCGAGCACATTGTCCATACGTTTGAGCCGCCAAAGAAAGAGCAGCTTTCCATCGAACCTGGATCGAAGTTGGATAACGCGATCCAACGTCCTGAAGGTTGAATCCGTGGTGCATTTATCCCCTATCCGAAACCGCGGTTGAATGTCCGCTTTGCAGCGCATTTCGGACTTAGGTCGGACGTTACGCTACGTCCGAGTTGGTCAAACTCAGACTTCCAGCGACCTTGATGTGATGTCCGCTGCGCTCCTGAATAACGGACTCAACTCGGACATCGTTTAATGTCGCAGAAGGGCCAGGAGGAGACATTGGGCCCGATGAGGCTCAAAATGGGAAACGGCTGCCGATCAAAGGCTTTAAATATGCCCCGACCTCACAAGGAACGAAATCGGACCGGGCGCATCGGCTGGTTGCGTGCGGCGGTATTGGGCGCGAACGACGGCATAGTATCGACGGCGAGCCTTGTGCTTGGCGTTGCGGCTGCGCATGGGACTCGCAGTAACGTTTTGGTCGCCGGAGTAGCCGGTCTGGTCGCAGGCGCAATGGCGATGGCTGCCGGTGAGTACGTATCTGTCCACTCGCAGGCCGACACCGAAAAGGCGGAACTCGAACGTGAGCGCGCGGAACTTAAAGCAGATGACATAGGCGAGCATGAGGAGCTGACGGCGATCTACGTTGATCGCGGCCTCGATCCTACACTCGCAAAAAAGGTAGCCGACCAACTTATGGCGCATGATGCACTAGGCGCACACGCCCGAGACGAACTCGGGATCTCCGAAACTTTACGTGCGCGCCCAATTCAAGCTGCGTTGGCTTCGGCTAGTAGCTTCGCTGTTGGAGCAGCTGCGCCTCTCTTGGTGACAGCAATGGCCCCGACGTCGAGTTTGATTATCGTGGTCCCCGGAACCTCGCTGTTGTTCCTCGCACTCTTGGGTGCATTGGCTGCGGGCGCGGGCGGCGCGGGTGTTACGGTTGGGGCAATACGCGTCACGTTTTGGGGTGCTCTTGCCATGGGCGTGACCGCGGGCGTCGGGGCCTTATTCGGCACAATCGTGTGACAGACTATGCGGGTCGGCTGGTCATGCTGTGCGATCAAGCGCGCGCGCTGGCGTGAAGCGATCAGACCGGAAGCGATGCCGCAATAAGTCAACGTTGGCTCGTGTTCTTTTACCATCGCGGTTTTACGGCTTGTTTATCAAATTGGGAGCATCTTTTCCTGTTTGGAGCAAAAAACCATGGCGATTGATGAGAAGCGATCGAACGTCGAACGACGCTCCGACAAGGATCGGCGCAGTGGTATCGACACTCGCACCGAAGATGAGAAGAGGTAGTTGGCGAAAGACGCTCAACAGTTGATCGCAGATCGGGTCGCGACAGACGCTCAATCAATCGATCGTCCACTCAAGACGGCGGTCGGAACATCTAGTATCCCGACGATCCCGCTCAATCTCCGCTTCCCGACACATCTCTGCTGTGCCATGATCGGTGACGTGGGGAAGCAGCTTTTCGCCGCGATTCTTCGGGGGAACGAAGGTCTGCAGAGGGGTTGGTTCCCCACGCCTTCGCACAACAGCCCGACGGCGGCAACTGCGGCGGCCAAAACCGGAGCCGAATAGGTGCCTAGGAGCTATTTCGGTTCGGTCATGGCCGCCCGGCTCTAAAGTCACCCCGTGACACTTGAGCCAGAATGCCTTTGTAAACCATCGCCGCACCGAGTTGCTTTGACGCAAATCAAACCGGCTACACGCGGGGTTGTTGCAAACACCTGAACCATGGGCCACGGCTCGATCACGCCGCCGGCGATCGCCTGCCGCAGCGGGGAGCGAGCCGGCCGTAGCGTCATGAAGCGGCGGCCGGCTCGCTCGCAGCAGTCGACGTAATGTCCGTTTAGACCTCAATTTCGGAAGTGTCGCTGCAACGCACTATCTGACGCGATGGGCCATTAACGGAAGTTCAGCTCCGACTGCGCGCCGCCGTCATGCCAAGCTGCTGCGAAGAGCACAGTTGCAAATGTTACAGTCCTGCGAGCAGATCGCGTCTCTTCGCGAGCAAAAAGAAAGGAACTAGCGCGTTGAGTGACGCCCCAATAAGTCAAATGCAGAGCAAAGTCCCCGAAGTGACCCTGGTCTTTTGGATTATGAAGATCGCGGCCACGACGCTCGGCGAAACGGGCGGAGACACCGTCTCGATGACGCTGGACTGGGGCTATCTCGTCGGAACGGCAATCTTTTTTTCGCTCCTCGTAATCCTTGTGATACTTCAGGTCGTAGCGAAAACGTTTCAACCATTCCTTTACTGGGCGACGATTGTAGCTTCGACCACCTTTGGTACAACTATGGCCGATTTCGCCGATCGCTCTCTTGGCATTGGCTATGCGGGCGGATCATCGCTTTTATTCGTCTGCCTCTTCGTCACGCTTGCGCTCTGGTATTGGTCGCTCGGCTCCGTGTCGGTGGATACGGTCAACGCGCCGAAGGCTGAAGCGTTTTACTGGGCAGCAATTACATTTTCTCAGACGCTAGGGACCGCGCTTGGCGACTGGATGGCGGATACCACGGGCCTCGGCTACGCAGGCGGCGCGCTGGTGTTCGTCGCGGTTCTCGTCGTGCTCATCGCCGTTTACTACGCGACGAATGTCTCGCGGGTGCTCCTGTTCTGGGTCGCGTTTATCTTGACGCGACCGTTGGGCGCGACCGTCGGCGACTTTCTTGACAAACCGGCCGCCGAGGGAGGCCTTGCCCTGAGCCGGCCTATCGCCTCCGCAGTCATCGCCGTCTTCTTGATCGGCTGCATTCTGGTGTTGCCGCAGCGGGCGGGTGGGCACCCGAGCGCAAACCAGGCTCGCGCAAAACACTAGTACGTCAGCAGATAGTAAGAAAACAAATTGCTCGCCTCGAATGTCAATTTTGATTTTTGAAGGGAAGTGTTAACCACTTAATAGAAAGGGGAAGTTAATGACTCGGCCTTAATGTCCCCGATCAATTCGAGGGGAGCCAATCATGTCGTCGGTGTCGAGTATTGCGGGAAGCCAGCAACAATATTTCCAAATCAGCCAAAATCAGACCAAGCCAGCTCCGACGAACCAGAGTGCACCCGCTGACACGAGCCACGCGGACGCCGCCGCGACAAGCCAGACTGCACCCGCAGACACGAGCCACGCAGACATCGCCGCAACAAACCAGACTGCCGCGAATTCTTCGGCGCCAAAGACGCAGGCGGCAACAAGTCAGAATGTTAATCCGCCGCAGATCGTCGGTAAGACATCCGGGACCAAATCATTTGAGTCAGCTGCAACTCGTAATGGCGACGGGACCTTCGGCCCCAAGCATACGCTCCGCCCACCTTTAAGCTACACGCTGCTGCACCATTCAAGCCCCGCTCCGGCAAGCGTGGACGTCAAGGCATAATCGAGATACATGTGTCCTATCGCGCCTCAAGCAGGTGGCGATCAGTTTCGTTTTCAAACACTTCCTTCCAGGCCATGAGGCGACTGTCGCCGTGTCGAATTTGCGAAGGCCGGCGCCGCGTCAGCTTTAGACCTTCCGAAATTCCATTCGGTGAATAACTTCCTGTCCTGAATAGGGATCAGCCGCGGGAGCGCCTGTAATAGTAAGAAGTCCATTCTCGAACTTATAAAACCGAATCAGGTCTGTGTTTGTCCATGCCTGATTCCACGATGTATCAACGTGGTGGACAACCTTATCCTTGTCGAGACTGTAGGTGCCAGCATAGGCAAGCATGCTGTCGAAAAGGCGCAGCTTTCATCTGCCGGGGGGAGCTTTTGCGGTGGCGCCCGATCCCCTATGGACGCATTCGGTTGCCTTCTAGCTTGCTGGTTTGCAACGATTGACGAGGCGACAACGCAGTCGGACACCGGACCGTGCTCAATAAGCTTAGGTAACCTCAACAACCGCTTCAATCTCAACCGTCATATTGAAGGGGAGCGAGCCCATTCCGACGGCGCAACGCGCATGCCGACCGCGATCTCCGAAGACGTCGACAAACAGGTCCGAGCATCCGTTGATGACCTTTGGGTGGTCAGTGAATTCCGGCACGGCGTTCACCATGCCGAACACTCTTCCGAAGCGAACCACCTTATCAAGACTACCGGCGGCCTCCCGCAGCGCTGCCAGCAATTGAAGGCCAACGTTCCGCGCATGTTGATTGGCCTGTTCGAGGGTTACTTCGCGCCCCACCTTGCCCTGCGGCCGAGAGCCATCGGGATTGAGTGGCCCCGCACCCGCAAGGAAGATTATGTTTCCGAGCCGAGCAGACGGTACATAGTTTGCGACGGGTGCAGCGACCTTCGGCAGTTCGATCCCCAATTCGCGCAGCCTCTCCTCTGGCGAACCTGCGGCAGCCTCAGTGGCGGTCGATATAAGCGACGCCGCTGCAAGGCCAGCGACAAATACGGTCCGGCGATCGATGTCATTCATGACTTCTCGCTCCTCTTATGAAGGCAAGCTGTGTGAAATTGAACGTGGTCACCCCGACGCTCCCGGTGCTTTGAAACGGGCGCGGAATTCGGTCGGCGTTGCGGAAATCGCTCTCGAGAACGCGCGATCCATGCGGCGAAGCGATCCAAATCCGCACCGGATCGCGACATTTTCGATCTTTGCCTCGGTTTCGATCAGGGCACGTCTTGCTTGGTCGATACGAACGCGCTCTACGAACTGGGATGGGCTGGCATTAAGCTCCTTACGAAACAAGCGGCTGAGAGAGCGCGGCGATACTCCGGCTGCAGCCGCCAGCGTGTCCGTGCGCCAATTCTCGTGCGGCCCTTCGGCGATCTTTTCGGCCAATTTGGAGAGACGATGGTGACGAATACCTTGTGCTGCCAGCTCGGGTGAAAACTGGCCTTGACCGCCTGGCCGAATACGAAAGACAACGTGGCGACGCGCAACCGCCAAAGCGATAGCCCGACCGAAATCTGCTTCGATCAGCGCCAGCGCAAGATCGATGCCGGCCGTGACGCCTGCCGATGTCCAGACATTGCCGTCACGCAGGTAGATCGCCTCGGAATCGACATCGACCTGCGGTCGAAATTGACGAAGACGTTCGACGTGGAGCCAATGAGTTGCTGCTCGACGCCCATCGAGTAAGCCCGCCGCGGCGAGGAAGAATGTGCCCGTACAAACAGACACGATACGGGCCCCGCGCCGCCGCGCCGCCTTCAGGAGAACAGCAATCTCGCCGCTTTCGAGCGCGCGGCAAAGACCAGGGTCGCCGCCCGCGGCAACCAATGTGTCGGAGGCCCGGCACTTTGCCGGACTGACATCAGCAATCGCCAAATCCGCTACAAGGCTGATGCCGGAGGATGTCTTGAACGGGCCGCGCTTCGGAGCCGCGATCGCGAGTTCGTAAGCTTGCCGGCCCAGTTCATCATTTGCGCCGGCAAACATCTGCAAGGGCCCGGTGACGTCCAACATTTGGCAGTCTGGGAATGCCAGCATCAGGATGCGGCGGGGCCTAGGCATAGTTTACAGACTAGCCTGATCGGCAGACGTCCCAAAGGCCAATGTTCGGTCATTTTCGGCCAGAACAAAAAGTGACGCAAAGCAACGCCTAGAGTCCGCTCGGGGTCATTTTCGACCGAGGCAGCAGACTCTGCCGCCCGGCCCACTTCCGCTTCGCCCCGAAAGCCGACATCAGGCCCTAATGAGAAATCGGTCGCGACGGGCCAGGAAGCGACATCAGGCCGCTATTCGATCACCTCGTCGGCGAGCACCAGCAGGTTATGCGGGATGGTGAGGCGGGCGAGGTCACCTCGTACACCTGCCGCGAGCCGATATGAACAACGGGAAGGCGCGCTAGCGGGACGGGGCAAATTGCGGCGGGTCGACCTCGGGCGGCGCATTGAAGGGCAATGGACGTGGAAATCCCAGCTGCTGCATAGCCGGATCGGGCCCACACGGCGACCCCTCAGATACCGCTGCGCACTTGATAAGGTGAACCGGTGGCGGCTGGGGCACGCTGGCGTACAGCCAGCCCAACGCGATCACCAGCGCAAGGGCAGCGACTGCTAGTACGCAGGTGCTTTGAACGCGCAACGCCGTACCTCCCACGTGAGAATTCCTCCACGTCGCAATTCGCAATGAAAAGATGTTTTGCAAATAAGACTGCTTTTGCGCAAGGGGCAAATGTCGGCTTCGGGTCATACGCTACCGAGCCATTCGGCTCTGCTGCGGATCAATGTCTGCTGTTCCCCGATAGCGACCGTTTCGCAGACAAATCGCGAATTACGCGAAGGCTAAGCGGGACAACGCGCCCAAGTAAGAGCGCAAGCGAGTACGGGCCTGATGCAAAAATTGTTGGTTAGCGCGGCAAGTTACGACGCGGCAGATCACGGTGAGCGCGGCAGTATCGAGCTTTGCTTTGCGTAGCGTTCACGGTTTCTCGAGCGCCGCACCTTGACGAAGTTTACGGTAGAACTCCGGATCGTTGTACGGGTCGTCGCCGACCCAATCGTTCTCGGGGTCATCGATGCCGCCCCGCGCGCTGCCCCCGGGCAGATATCTGAAGACTAGGTAGTACAGAATGCCGACCAGCGCGACCACGAACGCGAGTATGAGATAGAACGGTCTTATCGGCGTCCCAGTATTGTCAGTGGAGTTGTCACTCAGCGCAGTCCTTTCGCGACCGTCGGACAAGTGAGGCGGGATCGGACGAGCGTTGACGGTGGTAGCCGCCAGTGGGGCGTGAGGCTGCGCAACGGAAACGCCCGGTGTTGTTTCAGCATCGTTGGACCTATCTGTAGTCGTGCTTAGCTTGGTATCGGAGTGATTTGTAGTTGACGACGCAGCATCGTCCATCAGCGCGGCGTTTAATCCCGATGCGGCCATTTGGGCATTGGGCGCCCCCGACGGGGCTGCTAGACGCGGAGCGGCTATCTCTGAAGATGGCGAGCTGGTTTCATCGGCTGCGGCGCCGACTAGTGTCTCAGGACCTGGCGTCGCCGCGGTTACCGCTACATTAGTTTCCAGCGATGGCGCGGCTTGATGGATATCCGAAATCGCGAAATCGGTTTCGTCTGTTGCAGCGCCGATTTGTGGCGCAGCGTTTGGCGCTGGTGCAGCCGATGATATGCCTGCTTGCTGCGAAGTGAGTACCTTTGGAATTGACGACGCAGTCTCGCCGGTTGACCCACTGCTGGGGGCCGTAGCGCTTGGCTTGGTAGCAACCTCTTCCGCGTGCGAGGAGGACAGATCGGTATCGCCTGGGTTCAATGACAACGCGGAATTGGAAGTCGAGGGTCTTGGTCTGGGAATTGGTATTGCGAAGGCGGGTGCGGGCAGGGTTGTTTTAAAAGAGGTAGCTGCTTGTTGCGCCGGCTGATCGAGCGCACGCCTATACCAGCACTTGCGCTGAGTGGCCCGATCCAATCGGTAATACCAACGGGTTCCTTCGCGGGCAGGAGAATTCGGTGCGGCTAGACAATCTTCGGCGCGTGCAGCAGCGGCCGGCAAAGTGACGCCTACAACTGATGTCAACACTAGGGCAATAAGAGTTTTTGAACCGAACGATTTTCGGCGTTTCGCCATCACGACGCTTGGCCCATATTTCCCGGGGGTTGAATTGGTGAAAGCCGCGTTTCCTTAGCCGACCGAGTTAGATGCCCTCTCGACCCGTTAGATCATACCGCTGGGGAAGCTTTCGATTGTGGCGCTTCGCGCCTTTCGCGCGAGTTCCATTGTTCAACGAACCATTTGTTCGGACCTGTTGCGGACGAGCAACACGATGCTTCAATGCTGCGTAGTGATCATCTCTTCAAGAGCGCGACCGTCTTTGACAAGATGCGCCGCCCTTCGGCGACGAGCTCCTCGGCGCGGCGAAGATCGTCTTAACTCTACTGTCCGGCCCACTTCTGCTTCGCGCCAAAGGCGACATGGCGGCAAGTCTACGCCACTTCCGCTCTTCTCCCAATTCCAGACGTCTTGCTGTCTCGCAGCAGACGACGTTCAGGGCCAGGAGCGGAACTCGTGCACAGTTACAATATGCTCGTCCGACCGAGCCGTACGGAGCTCGCTCCGCCGGCTGGACATCAGCCGTACAATTTGTCCAGCGTGATGGGCAGCTCGCGAATACGCTTGCCAGTGGCGTGATAGATCGCGTTGCTGATCGCGGCCGCTACCCCGACGATGCCTATCTCGCCGACGCCTTTGATGCCGAGCGGATTGCTGTCGTCCTGCTCATCGACAAAGATGACTTTGATGTCGTGAACGTCCGCGTTCACCGGCACATGGTATTCGGCGATGTTGGCATTCATGATACGACCGAACTTGTGATCGATTTGCGTCTCTTCGTGCAGCGCCATGCCGATACCCCAGACCACGCCGCCGAGGATCTGGCTGTGTGCGGTCTTGGTGTTCAGGATACGTCCTGCCGCGATGGCTGAGACGATGCGGGTGGCGCGAATGATGCCAAGCTGCTCATCGACCTTGACCTCGGCAAAAATGGCCGAGTGAGTGTTATGTGCCCGCGATGAGTTATCCGTGGGATTTGTAGTCATTTCGCGCTCGATACGATCCACCGAACCGTGTCGCATGGCATCCGCAATCGAGATTGACCGCGCGGAGTCGTGCTTGCTCGCCAGCTTGCCCTCGGTGAGTATGACGTCGCCAGCCGCGGCGTTGGCAAGTTGCGAATTCGGCATCTGCCTGGCTAGGCGCAACAGCTCGTCGCGGATCGCTGCGGCGGTGGTCGCGATCCCATTCGCCACCGAAGCCGCAATCCAAGATCCGCCTTCGACCGGCGACTGCGGAAGGCTCGAATCGCCAAGCTTGATACTGATATTGTCAAGCGGCAGCCCGAGCGTGTCCGCGGCGACTTGCGCCATGATCGTATAGGTGCCGGTGCCGATGTCGGACGTTGCGCAAGCGACCTCGGCATAGCCGTTGGCGCCAAGCACGATCCGCACGGTGATCGGGACCTGCAGCGCTTCCCAGATGCCGGTCGCCATACCCCAGCCGACCAAGTCGCCACCATCGCGCATCGAACGAGGTGCGGGATTACGCTTGTTCCAGCCGAACGCCTCCGCGCCCTGACGATAGCCTTCGCGCAGCGCCTTGCTGCTGAAGGGCCGCCCGTCGTTTTGATCGCGGTCGGAATAGCAGCGCAGGCGAAGTTCGAGCGGATCGAGCTTGAGCGCTACGGCAAGCTCATCCATCGCGGATTCAAGCGCGAACATCGCGGTGGTGGCACTCGGCGCCCGCATGTCGCACGGACTCGCAAGATCGAGCCGCGCGAGACTGTGCGCGAATTTTGCGTTGGCGGCTTTGTAAAGCAGGCTCGACCAGCCGGTCTCCTGCCGGTGGAAATTCTCGTATTGTGAAGTCACGGTCACCGCATCGTGCTTGATGGCATCGAGCGTTCCATCGGCATTGGCGCCAAGCGCGATGCGCTGGATCATCGCCGGCCGATAGCCGACCTCGTACATTTGCGGCCGTGTCAACACGACGCGGACAGAACGCCTGAGCTTTCGCGCCGCGAGGACGGCAAGCACCACTTGATACTGCGGACGCAAGCCCGAGCCGAAGCCACCGCCCATGAACGGCCCTAACACGCGCAGCTCATCGGGTTTCATTTTGAAGACGTTGCACAGGTACTGGTGCACGTTCTGTATGCCCTGCGTCTTATCGTAGACGGTCAACCTACCGTCGCGCTGGAAGATCGCGGTCGAGCCATAAAGCTCCATCGGGTTATGGTGCTCGATCGGGACATGATATTCGGCCTCGTGACGCACTGCGGCGCCGGCGAAGGCCTGATCGGCATTGCCGCGCGGTTTGGG
This sequence comes from uncultured Alphaproteobacteria bacterium, assembly GCA_963806465.1. Lineage (GTDB taxonomy): Bacteria > Pseudomonadota > Alphaproteobacteria > Rhizobiales > Xanthobacteraceae > BOG-931. Next base: position 63,751 of record CAWDZD010000042.1, read on the forward strand.
TGGCGCGAACGTCGCCCCCGTCGGATCTGTCGGAGTGGCCACAGGGACGGCAACATCGCGCTGACGGTACAGGTCCGTGACGTGCGGCTCTTGCCGATATTCCACCTTGACCAACGAAGCAGCAAAACGCGCGATCTCGGAGGTTTCGGCGACGACCAGCGCAATTGGCTGGCCGTTGAACAAGATCCTGTCATCGTAAAGCGGCCGAAACGGCGATCCATCAGGAGCGACGTCGTCCTTGTAGGCTTGATCGTTATCCGCCATAGGCGCGCGGTTGTCGTGCGTCAGCACATCGATCACGCCCTGAACGCGCATGGCGGCGCTGCCGTCGATGCGCGTGATGCGGCCCTTCGCGATCGTCGAAGTGACGACGCTGCCGTAAGCCAAGCCCGGAACGTTAAACTCAGCGGCATATTTTGCGGCGCCCGTGACTTTGGCGACGCCGTCGACGCGGGAAGTCGGAGTGCCGATATAGGACGTCATGGCTGCACTCACGCGATCTTCTTGTTGGATTGCACCTGCGGCGTGCCCCGCGCGGCCTGCGACAACGCGCGGACGATAGCGCGGTGGGCGAGATCGATCTTGAATTTGTTGTGCCCGAAGCCTTTGGCGTCGCGCAGGACGATAGCGGCCGCTTCGGCAAAGGCTCCGGCTTCGGCGGTCCGGCCGCGCAGCGTGGCTTCGGCCTGGGCACTGCGCCACGGCTTGTGCGCTACGCCCCCGAGCGCGAAACGCGCCTCCTTGATCGTGCCGCCATCGAGCTCGAGGCCGACCGCGACTGACACCAGCGCGAAGGCATAGGAAAGCCGGTCGCGGATCTTCAAATAAGTGTAATTGGCCGCAAAGCCGTGCAACGGCAGCTCGACCGCGGTCACAAGCTCATCGGCAGCGAGATCGGTATCGCGCTGCGGCGTATCGCCGGGGAGCCGGTGAAAGTCGGCAAAGGCGATGGCGCGCTCACCGCCAGGGCCCGCGACGTGGACCTTCGCCTCGAGCACGGCCAGTGCCACGCACATGTCGGAAGGGTGCACCGCGATACAGGCGTCGCTGGTGCCGAGAATCGCGTTCATGCGGTTCAGGCCGTTGATCGCGGAACAGCCGCTGCCTGGCTCACGTTTGTTGCATGGCGTCGCGATGTCGTAGAAGTAAGCGCAGCGCGTGCGTTGCAGAAGATTGCCACCGACCGAGGCCATGTTGCGCAATTGTTGCGACGCGCCGGCCAGCAACGCGCTCGACAGCATGGGATAGCGCTGCTCGATTAGCGGGTGATAGGCGAGATCGGAATTGGGCACGAGCGCACCGATGCGCAAGCCACCGGATGCCGTCGGCTCGACCTTGTTCAGAGGAAGCTTCGAGACATCGATCAGCTTTGACGGCTGCTCGACATCCATTTTCATCAGGTCCACCAAATTGGTGCCGCCGGCGATGAATTTTGCGCCGGGGCTCGCGCTCATCTGACTCACGGCATCCGCCACATTAGCGGCGCGGCCATAATGAAATCCGATCATGACAGTCCCATCGCCTGTTGGATCGCCGCGACGATGTTGGGATAGGCGCCGCAGCGGCAGATATTGCCGCTCATCAGTTCGCGGATTTCGTCCGCGGTCTTGGCCTTGCCCTCGGCGAGAAGGCCGACGGCGGAGCAGATCTGCCCCGGCGTGCAATAGCCGCACTGGAACGCGTCATGATCGATGAAGGCCTGCTGCACCGGGTGGAGTTTTCCGTCCTTGGCCAGGCCTTCGACGGTCGTGATATTCGCGCCATCCTTCATGACGGCCAAGGTCAGGCACGACAGTACACGCCGGCCGTCGATCAGCACCGTACAGGCACCGCATTGACCCTGATCGCAGCCCTTCTTGCTTCCGGTCAGATCGAGATGCTCGCGCAGCACATCGAGCAGCGTCGAGCGCGGGTCGAGCGTCAGCGCGTGACCCCTACCGTTGATCGTCAGATTGACCGAAACGGGCGATGCGCCGCCGTTTGCTTGTGACTGTGCCATGGTGCCTACCGTGACAATTGGAAACAAGGATAGATTTAGCCCCTCGGCTCATCAATCGCACTCGGAGGAACCCCTATTAAATTCGCTTGTTTGATGGCGCTACGCGAGGGAGTTAACATCGATCGCGGTGGTGCGGTTCCGTCAGCGTATGGTCCCTGTTTTGCCCAGGAGGTCCGCGTTGGGCCATTCGCTTCTCTAATCGGCCATTCAGGGTCAAGCGCTTTCAGACCAACCACCACCACAGCAGTGTCGATGTCGCTCACGGGCTCGTGCTTCTCTTCGGAATCGGCACCAGGCCCTTGTATGGGGCTTTTTTAGTCAAGAGGTTTAGGTAGGGCCGCGCATGTTTTGTCCTTTGTTAGTTTCTTGTTCGATCTGAAAGCCGTTTCTTCGTCTCGATCCGAGCTTCGATCACGCCGGCGCGCCGAAAGCGGTCAAGGTTGCCCAACCTCGCAGCATGCTCCGCCCTTGCCAGGCCGTACCTTGACGGGTGCGAGCACGATGGCACCGCTTGGTGCGGTCGGAATGACGATCAGAGGGGAGCCCGCCTTCGGGCGCGGTTCAAATCGCGCCACAACCTTGTATCCGGTAGGTCTAAGGACCTGAACCATGAGCAGTCATGCGGAGCGGCCTTGCTGTAACGAACGGCAGGTCCAAGCGATTGGGCGAACTCACCTCATCCATCGTCCCGCGAGGGACATCATTCCACCGCAGGGTGGAGCTCGAGTTTCCTCCTATCGGATGTAATCCTGCAGGGTTTTCACGCTGCTACGGCCTGTTCCCTGGCCCATCGGAACTCGGTGCCGTCAACCCAAATGCGGTGCAGGATCACGGCCAAGCGGCGTGCCAGAGCCACGATCGCCTTTTTCATGCCGCGGCGCCTGGCGATCTGCATCGCCCAGGCCTTGAGCCACGACCACTTGTTGGTGCGGGTCAGCATGACCTGGGCCGCTTCGTAGAGCATCGTCCGCATCATCTCATCTCCGCAGCGTGATATTCTGCCGCTCCAATCGATCTCGCCGGATTGATACTTGGAACACGTCAGTCCAAATACCGCGCCGACTGACTTGGATTTTCGGAACCGAGCAGGCACATCGACGGTGGCACGATAGGTCAGCGCCACCACCGGACCGACACCGGGGGTCGTCATCAAGCGCCGGCACACCTCATCATCCCGGACGATGGCCAGTAAACGGCGATGCAGGATGACGATCTGTTCGCGCAGCGTCCGCCGGACAACGAGCATTGGTTCGACCAACTCGGCCAGGTCGGGAAGGTTCTCGACCAGGTCTTTGATGCGGGCCTCGAACTTCGTCTTCCCGGCGATGCCGACCTTGAGACCGAAGTTGCGTAAAGTACCCCGTAGATCGTTCTCGATGGCGATGGCCTTCGACTGAAGCAACTTGCGATGGGTCAGCATCATCCGCAGTTTCTGGCTGCGTAGCGTCTTCACATGCACCGGGCGGTAAAGCCCCACCCGCATCATCTGCGCGATGCCGCGCGCATCGTTGCGGTCCGTCTTGTTGATCTGTGCCTTCAGCACCGCCTGCATGTGCCGCGTCTCAACACAGACCACCGGCAACTCTGCTTCGGCCAGAGCGCTGAACAGCCATTGCGAAAGTGGCCCGGCTTCCAATCCAATTCGCTTGAAGTGATAGGAGGGGTTCTTCAGTGCCGTCAGCAACGCTTCAGGTTCGCTCGCAACCTTCACTTCCCGAACAATCCTGCCCGTGTCATCCACAATGCAGACGCTGGTCTCCTTGACCGATACGTCCAGTCCGGCAAAATGGTCCATGCTGCGCTTCTCCTTCTGATGCTTGAGGCCCGTAACCACGGTGACCTCGTTTCACCATCAGCCTGAAGCGCAGCACCCAAAATCTTCAGCTATCCACAAGCTCGTCGGCCGATTACCCCATCTACCGAATTGCGATGTCCGCGTTACGTCCGTTCATCCCTCAATTTCAGACATGATGTTGCAGCATCGCGAGCGTCGAAAAGGGTCAAAAAGCTGACACTACACGAGCGGTAGCTTCGTCCGCATCCCGCAACGCAGTATCGCATCACGCCGCATTCCGCGGCGAGGATGCACGTGGTTAGGAGGCTGGGCCCGATTTTAACGACGAAGCCAATTGAGCCGCGACGCCCAGGCATTGGCAAAAGCCCTGACGTTCGACGGCGTCGGCGACTGGTCGCTCTCCGCGCTCACAATCGGAAGGCTCAATTCCCAGTTTGTCATGATCCGGAAGGCTACGGGCGAATAGCCGTCCCAGGTCGTCTTTTCCGGAATGGGGTCGAAGGTATAGGTGTCGGACTGTTCGACGAACGGTGGTCCAATCCTCACGGATCCGGAGATGCCCTGGAAAGTAGCGGCGCCAAAACGTAGGTCCAGGTTGGAATAGATCCAGTTCCCGCTCGATGACTGACTGATCTGCCATAGCTCGAAGGCTTGCCGGATGTTGTCCAGAGCGTAGAAATCGTCGATGCGGCCAGGCATGGACTCCTGATCGAACTTTGCGTCGATGCGGCCAAGGTCGCTTTGTATTTCAAAGGAATTGCCGTGGGCCCGTATCTTTGCAAAGCGCTTTTTGAAGCCGTACATGCCAACCCCGATGAGCACCGCCGCTATTTCATCAAGCAGTAAGTGCGGCAAATAGTTGAAGGACGCAGCCGGCTGTACTTCATCGGTGTGTTGCACGAAAGGAATGGACTGGAAGAACTCAAGATATCGTATTCCGCCGAACGGCGCGAAACCGGGCCGGACACGACTGTGCCTACAGAACGCGAAAGCAACGGGCCACTTGTTAGGGTCTACTAAGCCGATCGGAGGGGCGGGCGGCTTGTCGGGTATGGTTAAGCCCGGCGGCAGGATGCTTTTGACGAATGTCCGCGACAGCGGCATGATCGCGCAGCAAGCGTCAACTGAGCCTGAACCTGCCGCGGCGCCGCGGGTGAGATTACGTAGTAGAGAGACAACAGGGAGGATGGGAATAATCGCGTCGCCTATTCCGCCACCGCTCAAGCCAGCCAAATCACGTTCGCCTGGGATCCTCATATCAACCCCCGTAACGGCGCGGGCCGCTTGCCGGCCGGCCATAACCGCTGCCTCGAAGCAACCAGCGTTGAGCCCGGTGCGGACCCAATCACCTGCTAGATACAAGTTCTGTATGCCCGATCCGTCCGCCGGCAAACGGCACTGCACGCTGTTCGGCACGGATAGCACGTAGCGATCGGACGGGTTTATATTAGCTTGAACCAATTGGGCGTCCAGTCGATCTGGCCCGTTCTGCTGCGCCCGCGGGTCGGCTAAGCGATTCCAATCGAATGTGCCACTGCCGTTGCCTGAATTAGGCCAAAGGCTCAGCAAATTGTTGGCAATCCAGTCGATCGCCTCTTGCTTGACGCGAGCTTTCTCCGTCGCGACATAGGCCATATTCGACCCCGCTGGCGGCGGCATCCCCTGCTCCGGAAAGTTACCGCAAAAATAGGCGAGACCTTGAGGGTGGTCCTCTTCCGAGGCCCAAAGTTCGTGCACGAGCAGCGGCGAATTGTCCGCCCACGTGTTCAAGGGGCCGAGGAACGCGGTGGCGACCGTTTGCCGGTCGGCGCGCCCAGTCAGCTCAGCCAGAGGGTCCTTAAGCCAAAGTTGCATGGCCATGGTCGAGGCGGTGCAAACATTGTCGACCATGTTCTTCCATTGCGGACGACCCTCGAGCCATTCGTGACAGATGTCCGGCAAAGCGCCGATGCCAATACCGAGAATGGCGATATCAAAGTCTCGGCCGTGGAGCAGACACAGAGGCTCGCATTTGTCATCCGTCCAATCCGTCCAGGCGGATTCAAGATCGGCGTCGCAAAAGGTCTTGTTGGTGCTTTCCTCGAGCTGCCCGTAGTCGGGGTGCAGCGGCCACGACGGCAAGCCACCTTCGATCGTCAGCGGGTCGTACCTTTTTTTCGTCCCAAGATTCGGCTGCACGATGTGAGCCTGAATCTCGACGTCGATCTCTGTCAGCAAGTCCCCGGAGACTTTCAAATTCTTGACGCGATTGAAAAACTCGAATTTGACTCCGCGGGAGTTAAGGAGCTCATATAGTGGCGCGAAAACGATCTCACCCAAGCTCGCTTGCATCGTATAAAAAACAGAGCCGTTGTGCGCGAACAGAAGGCGCATGAGCGCCCGCGTGCCAGTGCCCGCGCCAACGCCGGGTTCGCGGCCGGCAAAGACATAGTCGTAAACGCCCTGCACGAGTGCCGAATCCAGGCTTGCCGGCGAACATTCGTGGCCCCGCATCCAACTGCACCAATCTTGGGAATCGATGTGATCGAAGCCTTCGACAATCACATTGTCAAAAAGCATTCCTCGTGCAAGCGCCACACCGAGATCTACCAAGATCCAAGCGTGCCGTTGATCATTGTCGTCCGCATTTTGCGATGGACGCGTCTTCGATGCATGGAAGCGGTTGTCGGCCACCTCTTCCCTGGCAAGACCGAGCAATCGCCCTATTGCCTTTTTTTGCTTCTTGTTGACCGGGGACGGCTCGGCCGAAAGCGTTTGCGCGAGTGACGCCGCCAGGTGCAAGGGGCTGGCATCGTGCCTTAGCGGTACCGCGAGATCGCCGAACTCTTCGATCGCGGAGATTGATCGTTGGCGCAGCGATCGCAGTGTTTGCTCCGGAACGTGGTCGCGCAGGCCGGAAGTCATATATATCGTCGCCGTTCGACTCAAAAGTTTCTGCCACATCGCGATCGGAAGAGAACGGTCGTCGTTTGTTTGGAGCTCCAGGGGGTCGGCCTGCAGGACCCACGGCACCGCCTTTCCGCCGATCTGTTCCATCACCGTAAAGTGGTCGACGGCCAGGAACGCCTCGCTCCGGGATTGAAAAGGAGCCTTCTCACCAAGCGTTTCGTAGACCCGATCGAGCACGCCAAAAGCGTTCTCGTAGAAACCTGCCCAAACATGAAGACCATGCTCCTCGGCCCGATGATGACCGGCCCCGCGATTCCAGCCGACGGCGCCCTTGCCGCCGAGCCTCCACCCCACCTGATAGACTGTTATTTCGTAGAGCGTACGATCGGGATCGTGCTCGGTGAGCTCGAACGCCGCCGTGAGAGCACCGATACCCCCACCCAAAATTGCTACCTGAAGCGTGCCCATCGTCGACTGTCCGTTATCGCCCCTCCTGACCTCCATTGCATCGCAGTGGCGGTCGAGTCAGTCACGTCAAGCCGAACAAAGTGACGAACGCCCCCTCCACAAGATCACAGAACGTCGGCGCCGGCCGGGAATGCAAGAAATCCTCGCCCGGAATAGTCCTCGGCGAGCCGCAAATGGCCCGCGCCGCCTGCATTCCCGACATCACCGCGGCCTCAACGCACTCGGTGTTGAACCCCACGTCAATCCATGATCCGGCGAGATAGAGACCGTAGAAGCCGGATTGGCCGGCCTTCAATCGAAATTGCGTCGAGCCTGCAGCCGATGAGACGCAACAGCCGGTGGGGTCTATATTTGGGCGCAAGACTTGCGCGCAGAGCCTATCCGGTCCCTTTGCGCCGCTCCGATCGAACATGACGTCCCAATCGAACTCGCCCTCCCTGGTGGTGGCCGCTCGCCAACTCTGCGTAGCGTGGTTTTCGAACCAGCACTTGGCAGCTTTGTAGACTTCTTTCGTGGCCTCGGCAGGAACCCAGGTGTCAGTTGAAGGTCGGCGATACAACTGGCACTCGAAGACGTTGCAGAAATAATGGACGGAAGCTGGCCCGCCGGACTCCTTCCAACATTCGTATTTTTTGACCTGCGACATGTCCGCCCAAATACCGAGGGGTTCAGGCGCCGAGACCGCGGCCGGCTTTTCGTCCTTAAATTTCCAGCCGAGCTGTTCAAGGGTGCGGGTACACCAGACTTGAACCGCCAGTGACGGGACGAGATCAATGGATCTGGTCATTGCGTGAAAGCGATCGCTCGCTGCAATGAGTTCGTCACAAGGACCGTTAGAGTTGTCAGCGAGCTGCGAAGCGGTATACCGCGCAGCGCCGGGCAGCGGCTTAAAGGCGCCAAGGGCAATAGCGAGGATAACGTCGTCGAAGTCTCTGCCTCGATCGAGCGGCACTGAAGCAACCGGCGGTAAACTGCACCAGTGTGACTCCAGATCGCCTTGTTCCGTGCCGGGTTGTATCAAATTCCATCGAGGTTGGGCAGGCCAGCAAATCAGATTCCCGCACGTGATAGTCGGCTCGTACTCCTTGGTGGGGTCCTTCAGGTTGACCTGCTGGTCAAAATGAAGGCGCGATACGGCGCTCTTGTCCGGCGTTAGCTCGATGCGACTGAGTTTATGGAAAAAGCGGAACTCGACCCCACGCGCTTTGAGCACCTGGTAAAGAGGAGCGACGACCACTTCACCCAGACCAGCCGCACCGACCCAGACGGCGCTGCCTTTGTAGGTTCCGAGCATTCGCAAGACGACTTGCGCCGCGGTGCCCGCGCCGTAGTCGGGCTGCGCCAGCCGGCCCTCGGGGTATTGGAACATCGTGTCATAGAGCGCACGTACCGCCGGCGATTGGTAGGCAGAAACCCGGCGAGCCCCATGGAGCACGAGCCAGTCGCGAAAATCGAACTGATCGAGTTCCACGATCTTTATTCCTCGAAGAATAACGTCGAAGATGATGCCACAGAGGAAGGCGGCGGCGACATCCACAAGCTGGGAAAAAATTGTGTCCGCATCCTTCTTCGTAATTAGTGTCGACAAGGTAGGTTCGGGGGATGTCACTTCGGCCGCGGTTGCTTTCAGCAACGCGGCAATGCCGCGGAGATGATCGACCTGGCGATCGAGCGGGTACCGATCGGGTTCGGCAAAGTAAGCCGCGACTGTGCTGAAAACGAGCTCCGGTTCGGGCTCAAGCGCGAACGTCGGAGGTGGCTGTCCTATTGCCGTTGGCGCCAAAGCGGCGACGACTGACTTGCGCCAAAAAAGCGCCGCTTCACGATCGACCTTGACGCGTATCGCCGCCACGGCCGCCCTAAAATTCGGCGAGAGAGCGGTGTGAAACATGACCAGCAATCGCAAGACCCCGCCCAAACTCGCCCAAACGGACAGCTCCGTATCTCCCGTTCCCGGCTCACCGGGGCTGCGCGGCCAGTGAAGCGGGATAAAATCCCCGTCAAAGCCGACGGGCGTGAAATCCCGAGATTCTAAGGCGTCTTGCCACCGCGTAATACGCTGGCCTGCAGGCGGCTTCCATTCTGCATAAACGTCGCGCAGCAGACGAAAAGCATTCTCGTAGTAACCAAACCAGACGTGCAGTCCGTGTTCGAGAATGCGCCCTTGCTCGTCGCGACCAGTGGCGCACTTGCCGCCAAGGCGCCAGCCCATTTGACAGATGGTTACCTGATGGAAGCCTTCGAGCCCGGGCCGCGTCAATTCAAAGGCTGCCGCTAGCGCAGCCATGCCACCGCCGACAATTACAATTCTTCGCGGCGCCATCATTTCCCCTGAGCGAGGCATCGGTTGCCCGCTAACCGGAAAGTGCCCGTTTCGTTCGCGTCAGATCGTCAACCGCGCCAAGCGTCTCGAAAATCTCCGCTGCACGCTTGATATTGTCCTTCCGATCTGCCTCCTCGCGCGTGCTGCGGCCGATAGCGTACAGAGAAAGACCGACTTCATAGGGCATGCGAAGCTTGTTGGCGACATGGGCGGCGCGCTGCCACTGGCGCCGCGCCCGCGCCGGCCGGCCCGACAGCAGCGCGACCCGGCCGCGGATCAGCAGCGCCCGCGGACGACAGACCGGAGACGTGCGCGCGACGCGATCCAAAAGCCTCGAGGCAAGCTGCGCCGTCGCCTGCAAGCCTGGATCCCGCGTTTCATCGCGCGAAGCTCGCTCCCACCGCGCCAACAAGGTCTCAGCCACTCCGGCGGCTCCATACGAGTACGCCGCCCACACGATGCTGCATTGGCCCAGGACGGCGAGGCCGCGTGTCGCCGCCTCGTTCGCTCGCTCGAAGTCGCCGCATCGCTCGTAGGCCATTGACAAAATGCCAAGGCAGAGCAGCGCGTCGGCGCGCGCCTGCTTGGCGTCGGCCAGCGCCCGCAGCTCCTTCAATACGGCTGCGTCAACGTTGCCGCGCACGGTGTCGATGAAAACGCGCGCGCACAAACTCCAGGCGCGGACCTGTGTCGAACTATCGACCGAGATCGTCGTCCATAGTTCGGCCAGCAAGTCCTCCGCGGCGGCGAGCTTGCCGCCGAGGAGCGCGACAAAGATCGCCATGGTCTTCGTGGTCTGCCAACGGGCTCGATCGCCGAGGCGATGAAACAACGCGGTTGCCTGTTCCGCGCAACGATCCGCAAAATCCCATTCGCCGAGTCCCGCCGCGAGCACGCCGCCAACGAGATGGGCGCGCGCGAGCTCCGGCAGCTCACCCGACTTTCCGGCCAGCCATAGCGCGCGGCGATTATAGGAGTGCGCCGCCCGCACCAGGCCGCACATCCCAAGACCCAAGGCAAGCGCGTTGTAGCCGCCGATTGCCTCGGCAACCGATCCGCAACGCTCAGCAAGGTTGAGAGAGGCCAGCGTGCCGTTTAGCACCAGGAACGAGTCGTTCAGAAAAAAATACTCTTCCGAAAGGCGCTCATAAATATGAGCCACCTGTTGGAATTTTTGGCGTCGCAGTTCGGACAATGCTTCCGGATGGGCAGGCATGATCCTCAGAGCGAGTTGACGCAAGGCGCCGCCCAGGATGTCGCGGAGGAGAGCAACCGATCGGGAAGGGGGACGATAGCCAAGCAAATCTAGCGCGCGCGCATAGTGTGAAGATGCCTCGTCGAAATCGGCCAACTCGTGGTAGGCGTCTCCGCGTATTGTCTCCCACGTCGATTTCCGTCTATTCTCGACAGCGGCGCCGGTGCTTGCTGCCAGATCGAATGCCTTGTCGACGTAGCGGATGGCGTCGATATTCGCGTAGTTGCGCAACGCTTGCTCGGCGGCCCGTTCGAGATAGCCGATGGCAAGCAACAATTCTTCGGCAAGCTCCCAATGTTGCGCAAGCCTTGCGTAGAGCGGCTCGATCCGCCGCCGGTTGGTCCGTTCGATGTAATTTGCTATGTCACGATGCAGCGTCCGGCGTTGAGCAAACGAAAGCAGGTTGTAGATGACCTCCTGGGTGATCGCATGGCGAAACTCGTAGACGGTCCCGCCGTCGCCCGCCTGCAGGCGAAGGAGATCATGATCGACCAAACGATCGAGCGCGTCGGCTATCTCGCTCAGCGGCAGCTCATCAGGGCATAAATTCGTGAGCATCACCGGCGTAAATGGCGCATCAAAGGCGCTCGCAATCTTAAGAATCATCTGATGCATTTGCGGCAACGTGTCCACGCGACTGACGATGGCGCCTTCAAGGCTCGCCGACAAAGCGCGATGCGAACCGGCGTCCATCGTTTGCAAAACCCGAACGGTGCCACGTGTCACGACAATGCCGCCGGTATCGCGCAAGGCCAACGCCAGCTCTTCGCAATAAAACGGGTTGCCGGCGGCGCGGCGGTGCACCAGGTCGATAAGAATGGTGGGAAGCTCCGCTACGCGCAGTCGCTGGCGTATCAATTCACCGACCAAATCGCGGGACAGCCCGTCAAGACAAATCTTGATCAGGTTCAGATCCGGCGGCAGCGCAACGGGCTGCCGCGCCGGATCGGCCGGCCGCCTACTCGTCAACACAAGCAGTTGAGGCATGCGGCGGCAGACGGCCGCAAGGAGGCCGACGGAGGCGCTGTCAAACCAATGCAGGTCATCGAAGATCAGGGCGGCATGTCCACCCGCGCTGACGGTTTTAAGAAGATATACGACCAGCTCCTCGATGCTCGCTGCGCGCGCCGAGCCTGAAATTTGATCGGTGAGCTCCGTTGTCGCCATCTCGAGCTGAATGATGTCGCCGAGCAAGGGCGCCCAGCTCAGCAAAGTCGCTTGGTCGCGCAGCAATTCAATCAGACGGTCGCGCGCACGCGTCACATCCGCATCGGGCTTGATGTCCAAAAGCTGCAGCAGCACCGAGCGCCAGGCGAAGTATGGCGTCGACTTGTCGGTAGACGAAGCAAAGCTCTGAATGACATGGCAGCCGCGCGCCTTCGCCTCCGCCGCCAGATCGAACAGCAGCCGCGACTTGCCGATGCCGGCCTCGCCCTCGATCACCACCAGACTGCCGTGCCCGCGTTGAAAATCCTCCAGCACTTCTCGCAAGACGACCCGTTCGCTGTCGCGGCCGATCAATGGCGGCATTCTGCCGGCTGCGCGGTGGCTCTCGATCTTGATGGGCCGGAACGCCGAGACGCGTTCCTCAAGTCCTTTGATGTGCAACGGCGGCAGGACCGCAAAGCTCGCGCTTCCTTTGACCTCCGAAGCGGTGACGGAATCGCAATACACGTCGTTTTCCGCGGCCTCCATAAGGCGAGCCGCGAGATTTATTGCCGGGCCGATCACGCTATAAGACCGCCGCGAGCGGCTGCCATAGTCGCCGCAGAAAAGGCGGCCGCTGGCGATGCCCATTGACGTGCGTATCGCCGACGCTTCGACTTCACGCTTGATTGCGAGCGCAGCCTCGATCGCCCGAAGGGGGTCATCCTGATGAGCCAGCGGCGGCAGACCAAAGACCAAGACCACGCTGAACCCTTTGTCATCCATCAAGATGTTGTGGACGGTGCCTTCGTAGCGCGTCGCGATGCGCTGGATGTCTACAACGCTGTGCTGAAGGTCGGGGGAAAGCTCATCTCCCTGGGAGAATTCGTGAAGGTTTATATAAACAACCGACAGATTGCGAAATTCTGCCAGCCATCGGCCGCTGCCGTAAGGCATGCGATCGACGACAATGCGTGGAATAAAACGCTCCAGTCCGACGGGCAATTCAACATGCTCAAAGGCGCGGACCGGCGAAGGCAGTGCGGTAACATTCCTGAGCCGGAGCAGTTCGCCAACGACTTCGCCTTCGCAGGACGTGGCCGTCGTTCTCCATGCGGTTTCGCACAACATCACGTCGCCAGCGTCTGCCTTTCGATACGCGGCGCCGACGCGTTGGATCGGCGTGCCGACGACGAGATGATGCCATTGTCCATCGAACCCACCCATGCGGCAAAGATCGACCTCGCCTGCTTCGACTGCGATGCGTAGCTGGAGCGGCGTTGCCGCCGCTTTTGCCCCATTGTTTGAGCGCTTCTTGAAGCGCGAGCCCGCAACGCGATGCAATTTGGGTTGCCCGTGCGGTGTCGTCGTTCTCCCAGATGGCAACTAGTCCGTCGCCTGCAAATGCGACGACGTCGCCACCGTATTGATAGATAACCTCGATAAGGACCGCGAAATAGCCGTTGAGCAGCTCAGACAGCTCTTCGGCGCCGCGCGAGCCCCGGCGGCTCAGCCGTTCGCTTACGCTGGTAAAACCGGCGATGTCGAGAAATAGCACCGCGGCACGGCGGCGTTCCGCAAAAGGCGCTTCGGCCTTGCCCCATCCGTCACGTAACGAAAGGAATACCCATTTGGGCGCATAGGGGGCGAGTGCAAAGTTGATGACCGCGGTCTCCACGCTCTCCTCCGAAGGTGAGCACAGCACAACTTTGTCTTTGCAGATGGCCATCATAGGCGTCTCGACGGCATTAACAACGCCCTTCCGATTAGCCGTTTTTTGCGCCCGCAGTCAGGCGGCCACCTCAAGCCCCAAGACTGCGCTCCCGTACAGGGTGGCTCGGAGATATCCGAATTGGGGGCACCTGCGGAAGCGTGCCCAGCGCTACCGCGGCTACCTACCCCCGAAAACATCGAGGTGAGCATCGCGCCTGCCACGCCAGCGATACAAGTCGGCAGGTGGCATCAATTCATGAGGAGCGGGCGACTGTCTGCGTTGGCTCATTCGTCACACTGTCAAATCGCAACGTCTGCTTATCCCGAAAGCAGACATTCGCGAGCACGAACGGCACGTCAGCTTCGGGCCAATAAGCGACCAAGTGCAGCGCAGCAAAATAGTGTATTATTCGATCACCTCGTCGGCGCGGCCTAGGACGGATGTCGGTGGACTTAGGCCAATTGCCTTGGCCGCTTTGAGGTTGATCGTAAGCTCGTATTTGGTCGGGGCTTGCACCGGCAGATCAGCGGGCTTTGCGCCTTTGAGGATGCGATCAACGTAGCCCGCGGCACGACGATAGTCCTCCAGCACGTCATGCCCATAACAGACCAGGCCGCCGGCCGTGACGTAGTAAGGTTGCGAATAAACGGCAGGCAGTTTGTGACGTTCCGCTGCCGCGACAATGACGTCCGGATGGATTGCTCCGAACTGATTGGCGGTCACAATCAGTCCGCCGTTCGCGACTTTCGCGAACGACGCAACATCGCGCCCGATCTGATCGGCATCCCGCACGTCGATGACGCTCAACTCCATGTCGACCGAAGCGGCGGCTTGAATAGCGGCAAACTGGCCAATGCCGGCGGCGGTAGTTGGATCGCGCAGGACCGCCGTTCTCGTCACGCTTGGCGCGATCTCCTTGAGAAGCTGGAGCCATTTCGCCGCCAGGGCATATTCAAAAACAATGAAGCCGGTGATATTGCCGCCCGGTCGGGCCAGGCTCGCCACCATGCCGGAACCCACCGGATCGACGACATTGAGGAACACGATCGGCACTGTGCGGGTCGCTTGTTGCAGCGCTGCCACCTGCGGGGTGGTCGCCGCCACTATGACGGCCGGTGCCAGGGCGACCAATTCGGTTACATATTTCCGCGCGAGTTCAGTGTCCTTTGCCCAGCGAACGTCAATCTGAAGCTTGCTGCCATCTGTCCAGCCCAGTTGCTGCAGTGCTTGCCGGAACGCCGTGAGCCGGGATCCTCCCATTGCATCGTCGGCGGCAAGGTTCATCAGCACGCCGACATGCCGTGGCACTGAAGATTTTCCTGCACGCGCCAGCGGCGGCCACGACGCCGCGACGCCGTCGATGAGCGCAACGAAATCGCGCCGCCTCATTCGATCACCTCGTCGGCGAGCGCCAGCACTCTATCTGGAACCGTAAGGCCGAGCGTTTTTGCTGTTTTGAGGTTGACGACTAAACTGAATTTGGTCGGCTGCTCGACAGGAAGATCGCCCGGCTTCGCCCCGCGTAGAATCTTGTCAACCAAGTCTGCGGCTCGCGCGAACATAGTCAGGAAGTCTGGTCCGTAAGACAGGAGGGACCCGATCTGCGCGACATCGCCGACGTTGAACATCATCGGCAGTTTCGCGTTCAGTGCGAGCGTGCCGATTTGGATGCTATTGGCGGAAACAAGAGCATTTTCGACGACGTACAACGCATCCGCGTGATCCTTCAGAGCATAGAAGACGGAGGCAATATCCTCCGCTCGCCGAATCTCATGCGGCGCGACTTCAATGCCAAGCGTGCTGGCGGCGGCCTGAACTTCCTTATTCCCACGCGCGGCCGCCGGATAACCCGCATCGAAGATGATTGCCAGCCGGTGCAGACCAGGGACGACCTCACGCAGAAGTTCAAGCCGCTTGCCGGCAAGATCCGTTGACTGAACCGACAGACCCGTGACGTTGCCGCCGGGATGCGACAAGCTCGGAATGAGGCCAATGCCAAGCGGATCGACCGCGATCGCAAAAACGATGGGGATGGAGTTGGTGGCCTGATTTTAAAGACCTGACAGCGCCTCCGTAGCTGACGATCACATCGACCTTTTGTTGCACCAACTCGCGGGCGATGTTGGAGACGGTTTCAGGCCGCCCTTCGGTCCAGCGATAAACGAATACGACGTCGCGGTTTTCGATCCAGCCAAGTTCGCGCATCCGGTCGGCGAAGGCAGCGGTCCACGGACGCCAGACCGAGCCGTTATCGCCCACCAAGGCGATTGTGCGTACTTTGTCGTGTTGCTGTGCATGGACGTCAGCCGGCCAGTAGGCAGCGCCGCTGCAAAGCATCGCGATGAACTCGCGCCGCCTCATTAGCTTCCCCAAGGATCGCGACAGGGTTTTGCTCGCTTAGCCTACCGCATTTTCGTTCTCCGGGGTACCGCTCGCGCCGAACGACCTAGCTATGTCGCCCTTGGGTCATCAGCGGAAATGATGCCTCCCGAATTGCATGTCCGATCATGCCCCTAACGCGGACATTGATCGATCGCTCGTGGCGAGTCAGCTTCGGGCCATAGGCGACGTCGCATCGCCCAAAAGCCTCTGGGTTACCTGACCTTCGCGCCGAGTCCGACCTCCTCGCAGCCGCCGCCCGACTCATTCGGCCACGACACCGCCTCAGCTGCGCCTTCGCATGATTAACGCTGAAGGTAGTCGTTTGGACCCGACTGCACCTAACTGGCTGGACAATCATGTGTGTTTCAGGTCACAGCCCCCTCTCTCGAAAAGTATTAGATGTTCGTTGACCCACGCAGAAGAATTCAAATGCTGCGATCAACACCTAACAACACCCGGCATCTTCCCAAATGGGCGATAGCCCTCCGTCGCGAGATGCAAATGGCAATCGGGCGACAGCTATCAATTGAATGCAAGGTGCCGCAGGAATTGCCGCCTAAACTGACAGCACTCCTGATCCAAAAGGATAAAGAACACGATCCCTACGCGGATATCGTCGGTACCTGTTAGCCCGCCCCAGCGGTTATGCGTTTGCCAATTCCACTGGTCCTGATCGCTTCAAACTGCCACTTTTGCCGGCGTCGGTTATTCAGACCCGTGCGCATTTTCTGAGATATCGTGGCAACCTTGGGGTTAATGATTGTGGGGCATCCATGACAAACGCTTCGACCCCTCCTAGCCCGGCTCCGATGGAGGGACGGGGAGCCTATAACCGCAGTTCTCGTGTTCAGGCCGCCGGGCTTTCTCCGGCGGTGCCACTGCTCGAGCGAGCGGCCAGCGTAGTCTCTCTGTCAAACGCTCCAGAAGCGATCGTGATTGCCGACTACGGCTCATCCGAAGGGCGCAACTCTCTCTCACCGATGGCAGTTGCAATCGGTGCTCTCAGAGAGAGGGTTGGACCTAATCGGGCTATCGCGGTCGTCCACACCGACTTGCCCGGCAACGACTTTAGCGCACTGTTCGAGACTTTGGACAATGATCCGGATAGCTATCTTCGCGACGATCCGGCCGTATTCGCTTCGGCGGTTGGGCGTTCGTATTATCAACAGATTTTGCCATCAGACAGCGTCACACTAGGATGGACCTCGTGGGCCTTGCACTGGCTGAGCAAAACGCCAGCACCGATCCCCGATCACGTGCTCGTCGCCTTTAGCCGCGACGCTTCGGCTCGCGCCGCCTACACGAAGCAAGCGACCGAGGATTGGCGAAATTTCCTCTTGAGCCGAGCCAGCGAGTTGCGCGCGGGCGGAAGGTTTGTCGTTCTTACAATGGCGCTGACCGACGACGGCGCCTTCGCCTTCCCCCAAATGGCGGAGGCATTGTATGCGGCGCTAATGGGTCTGGTTGACGAGGGTTTTGGAACGGCAGAGGTGCAGCGAATGGCGATCCCAATATGCGGGCGCAGCCGGGCCGATCTTGTGGCGCCATTTGCGGAAACCGGACAGCTTGCCGGGCTCTCGATGGAGCACCTCGAAATGTTTACCGTCGAGGACCCGAACTGGCGGGAGTTTGAACGTGATCGCGACGCCCACAAATTCGGGGCTCGATGGGCGGCCTTTATGCGAGCGTCAGTTTTTCCGACGCTCGCTCTCAGTCTCGATGGTGGCCGTGACGATCCGCGCGTAGTTGCGTTTTTTTCCAAGTTAGAGGCTGGCATGGCGGCACGGTTGGCAGCCGCCCCCCAACCGATGCTCATTCCGCTAGCCAGTGTAGTGCTCGTGAAGGAGGATCGCTGAGAGTGGCCGAACTCTAGCTTCGGTCCCCGCGTGGAGTACGGATAGCGGTGGTGGATCGCCAGCATCGCCATGAGCCTCAGTATCGATCGGCGCGTCGGCCGCCGGGCCCCTTGCATTTCCCGCCCGGCCGGCACGCACTCATGCCGCGTGCTCATTTCGAGCTGGTGCTTGTACGTAGCGGGTCGGCGCGCACCGATTTCAGACAAATTCGAAGAAAACCCGAACGTCAATATTAGGCCGCTCCTAACAGCAGTTTCGCTACGTGGTTTGGCTTGGAGGGGAGCCGTACAACATGCCATCGCCTAAGGTTGAGGAAAAACGCAGCTCGCCGCGCTATCCACTCGAACGTCTGGCCAAGATAGAGCCCAGAGACGGCACTTCCTCGCGGTACTGTCTCATAACCGATATTTCCGGTGGTGGCGTGCGGATCAACACCTTCGGAATTAGCGTTCCCGACGAATTTGTGTTGCGCCTCTCAGGCGACGGGCCCGCCAAGGACGGCAAATATAGAGTAATCTGGCGCGTCGGATATGACGTGGGAGCTCAACTCGTCAGTTGAGACACCGGTCTTAGCCCGGACACGTCGCGCGCCATCGCACGCGTGAGCCAAACTACGACCTAAGAAGCGGGTGTCGGATTTTTAGATTGGCCTTAAACTTGCGGGCCGGGTAGGTCGGCTTTGGGCCAAACGCGTCGTTTTCGCGATTTCCGCGTCACGTCCGGTTCACCCCAACATCAGACGTTCGTCGATAGTTTCGGCACGGTAGCGACGGGCCAGACTCGGACATATGGCACCGCAGCAAAATGGCGTAGCTACTTGATGATTACCTGATCGCTCTAACTTGAATCGCGAGGTCCTCTCGGCGCACGATCAGAGCGGAGGAGGCGGTGGCTGCTGCGGTTTCGGTCCGAATGCCCGCTCGTTGTCCCGCTGCGGACGGTTCACCTTGGATAGCGCGAGTTGACGTGCATATTCTCGGTCGCCGGCTTCCTTGTATTGTGGACTGGTTAGTGAGGCAAGAAACGCCACCACATCGTCGATCTCCGGCTCCGTCAGTGCCAACGGCTGCATGTCGTTGTCGAGCCAAGGGTCGGCGATGCCGTCACCCTTGTTGTAGTGATCCATGGCATCCCACAGCGTCTCCATCGACCCGTCGTGGAAGTAGGGCCCCGTCACGAGCAGATTTCGCAGTCCCGGCGTCTTGAATGATGCAATGTCGCTTTGCTTCTTCGTTATGAGGAAGCGCCCGAGAACCGACAACTCGCTCGAGATTGCCGCGCTATCGATATCCGGCAGCTGTCCCTGCGCCAGCTCACGCTCCGCCTGCTGCGCCAGGGGGCCGACATGATGCCGGAGGATTCCAATGCCGATGTTGTGAAAATCGTTGTCAATAAACAGGGTCGTATCCCGCTGATTGTCCTGCAAAGCATGGCAAAGAAAGCAACGGGCCTTGCCGTTGAATAATTCCCAACCGCGCTTAGCCGAATCACTGATGGCATTTAGCTCTCCGGCGATGAAATGATCGAAGGGAGAATTGAACGAAGTCAGCGTCTGTTCGTAGGCTGCAATAGCGCTCAATAAATCCTGCTCGTTCACATCGCGGCCGAAGGCCTGCGTGAATTGGGTCTGATAATCCTTATCGCCGGCGATCCTGGACACGCCATCGCTCACGCTGGCCGCGCCCATCTCGAAAGGATTGGTGATCGGCAGCGCCGCCTGCTGCTCCAGCGTCGTGACCCTCCCGTCCCAAAACTGATGTTTGTTATAGAGGGCGTTCAGAATGGTTGGGGCATTGCGTTGCCCCACGCGGCCGTGGATGCCGACTGATAGTGGCCGGCCGTCAGTAAAGGCGCGAGCCGGATCGTGGCAAGTAGCACAGGCGACCGTACCATCGCCCGAGAGTTGTGGCTCGAAGAACAGCCTCTGACCTAATGCAACTCTGGCAGACCGCAGCGTGACCGGCGAAATGACATACTCGGTCAAAACCTTGGGAAAGCCGACCTGATCGGAAGTACGCGGCTCCGCCAATGGGCCCATCTGCGGCAGCGCCGGCGCTTGCCCTGGTGCCAGCGCGGGCGGTGGACCGAAGCCGGCGTTTTCGCTCGAGGCCGGTGCCGCAAGCATCGCGCAACTAAACGATAGCAACAATTGTACCGCCAGCGATCTGGCCTGCATCAAAGAGCTTTTGGCGTTTTGCCGCGGCAAGCGAACACCAGCATCGCCGGTCTGCGCGCTCTTGAGCAGCGGCCATGCTGCGACCGCTCCGCCGAGAAGCGTAATGAATTCGCGTCGTCGCACTGCCTTTCCCCCAGCCTCGGGACCACGCCGACTGCCTCGTGATTACAGCAGGGAATTGCGACCCGCGAAATGGGGTTCAACGGTCAGTTTGCGAAGCAACAATTCCATGGGACTAATGTCTCGGTTGGGTCAAACGCGTCGTTTGAGCGATATCGGCATGTCTGCTTCTCCCCAAGTACGGACGTATCACTCGACGCAGTGAACCGACGCTAAGGGCCAATAGACGACATCGCGCCGTTCATTCGATAAGCTCGTCTGCGGTGGCGAGCAGTTGCGGTGGCAGGACGAGGCCGAGCACCTTGGCGGTCGTGAGATTGATGACCAGCTCGTACTTGCTAGGCGCTTGCACTGGCTGGTCCGCGGGCTTCTCGCCTTTGAGGATGCGATCCACGTAACCGGCCGCGCGCCTGTGTAAATCGTACGGATCAGGCCCGTAGGAGGCGAGCGCCCCACTCGCTGTGAAGTATCGAAATGGTTGGATGTTCGGCAGCCGATACCGCAATGCAAGCGAGATGATCAGGTCGCGATGGATCACCACCCCCTGGCTCGAAGTTACGATCAGGCCGCCATTCGGTTCACGCGCGAATGCGGCGATGGCGCGCTCCATCTCGCCGGGGTCGCGCGGGTCAATCGGTGTCAACCCCGCCCCAAATGACGACGGCGCCATAGCCTGGATCACGGCGAACTGCCCGATCCCGGCGGCTAGTGCGGGATCGCGAAGGACGGCAACTCGCGTCAAGTTGGGCGCCATCTGTTTAAGCAGTTCGAGCCATTTTCCGCTGAGGCTGTATTCGAACGCGCTAAATCCGGTGGTGTTGCCGCCAGGCCGCGCCAGGCTCGCGACGAATCCTGCACCAACCGGATCGATGACATTCGCGAACACGATCGGCACACTGCGAGTAATCCGCTGCAACGCCGCCACATTCACGCAGAAGCGAGGATCACGTCTGGTGCTAGGGCGACCAATTCCTCCGCGGATCGGCTGCGCTCGGCATCGTCCACAGGCCAGCGAGTGTCGATTCGGACGTTGCGGCCGTCGGTCCAGCCCAATTGCTGCAGCCCCTCCACGAATGCCGCGATGCGGGCCTGCCCTTCGGGATCGTCCGCGGCCCTGGACATAAGCGCGCCGATCCGCTTCTGCTGCCCGCGCGCCGCGACGGGCCACGCAGCCACAGCACCACCGATCAGTGTGATGAGTTCGCGCCGCCTCATCGCTTTCCCCGAGGCTCCAGACAAGACTTTTAGCACATGGCGATGGGCAGATGGAGTACCTGGCCGATGTCGCATTCGGGTCATTCGCGTCGTTTGAGCGATGTCGGCATGCTTCACCCCTAACTACGGACGTATCACTGCGACGCAGCGAACCGACGCTTTGGGCCAGGAAACGACATCGTAGCCCACTATTCGATCACCTTGTCAGCGCGCACGAGTAATGACTCTGGAATGGTCAGTCCGAGCGCCTTCGCGGTCTTCAGATTTATCACTAGCTCGAACTTGGTCGGCTGCTCGATCGGAATGTCGGCGGGCTTTGCCCCGCGCACCAATTTGACCAGTTGTCGAGCCGATATGTTCCGATAAATCTGGTCGAGATTCGTGCCATAGGCAATGAACCCACCCTCTTCGGCCGCAGCGGAAAATTGATAAATTGCGGGAAGGCCAAGCGCTATCGGTGTGCTGCGGTGAGCAGAAGTAGCGTAATCGCGTGTGTGGCTCGTTAGCGAGGCACTGCTCGGGCTATAGGATCTTCCGTGAGCGCGCGGCCTGTCGCTTGTCAAAGGCGCCAAATCGGGGAATAATTCGTTCCATCGGGTGAACTATCCGGTGAATTCCAACACATTTCGGAGGTCGGGATGTCTTACGGCTTTCCAAAGGCGTGGAAATTCTCGGGCATTGGGAACGCGGCGAAAATCCTTGTTCTGATGATCCTGTCCAATATGTTGTCGACTCCGTCGACACTTCCTGCGGCCGCCGCAGAGCCGGAGAAGCCGCCGTCTGCGGAAGCGACGATTCCCAGAACTCCCGGAAGGCCGACTGCCGAAGAGGTCGAGAGCTGGAGGGAGGCGATCTCGAAGACTCCACAGGCGAGAAACGGGTGCTTCGCCGCAAACTATCCCGAAAGACAGTGGCGCGAGGTTCCTTGCAAAGCGCCGCCCCGCAAGCTCTACCTGCCGAAGACTGTAGTCCGACAAGTGGGAAACGGTCCGGATTTTTCGGCCGTGGTGACCGGCAACATATCTCTCGCCGAAGGATCGTTCGAGCCCGGCACAATCGTCTCGAGCGAATGCGCCGTGGCCTGCCCGCAAGGGGTTTGCCCGACTAATCCCACTTGTTCCGGTTCAGCGAACGAATATTCTCTCCAACTCAACACCAAGCCCTTCAAGACCAACACCTGCGCCAACGCCCCCGGCGGCGTTGACGGCGGATGTCTTGGGTGGCAGCAGTTCGTCTATTCCTCAGCGGGCGGGGGATTCATCCAATACTGGCTCTTGACCTACGGACCGCCGGGCACGAGCTGTCCGGCGCCGAAAGGCGCGAACTGCATCCAGGGCTCGGTGTCCACCGATGGATGGTGTCCGTTTTCCTTCAGCTCGACGGGTCCCGTCTATTGCGTGGTGAATGGCGTAAACAGCGCGCCTGCGCCGGGCGCGGTGATCACCTCCCTCCAATCGCTGAAGCTAACGGGCGCCGTCGCCGGGGTCAGAGCGCCCAACGATTTCATCGCCGTGACCACTCCAGGCGGGGTTGTGAATTCCGCGAGCGGCAACAACTATTTTCCCGATCTGGGCCAGCAGTGGCAGGAAGCGGAATTCAACGTTTTTGGCGACGGCGGCGGAGACCAGGCCGTCTTCAGCGCGGGGACGACGGTCATCGTGCGCACGCAGGTGGATAACGGGAGCGCAATCGCGCCGGCCTGCGACGATCAGAGCTTCACGGGCGAATCGAATAATTTGTCCTTGGTGGGGACGCCGGCGAACGAAGCGTTGTCGGCGCTGCCCTCGATCGTGTTCGAGGAAAGCAACGCCCTAGGAACCCCGCCAACCTGCGCGACCCCGCAGGGGATAAATTGCGTCGAAGTTTCGAGCTCCGGTTCGACGAGCTGCACCGACGCAGGCGGTGTTCCGAGCACTTGCGCGACGGCCATATGCCCGGCCGGCTTCGCTCTCACGGGAGGAGGAGGCGCTTGCGCCGCCGGCTCTTCGAAGATCAAGAGCCTTTTCCCCCTCGAGAGTCAGGGCAGCTTCAACATCGCCTGTGACAAGCAAGGCGTCGACTCGCAAGCGGTCGCAATTTGTTGCCGCTTTTGAGCGATCCAAGCACGTATCCGCCTGTCGACATGAACATGACCAAGCGGTCTCTCCAATTCTCAGGAGGCTTCAGGATGATCGAGCTCCTCACGAGGCCGATAGGACGTCTCCGCAACGCGTGCGCACTTGCTCTCGTCGGAGCTACGCTTGCATGCGTGCCGTCGCTTGCGCTGACCTTGAGCTGCACCCAGGTCACGAGCTCGGGTTCGACGAGCTGCACGGATGCTGGCGGTGTTCCGAGCACATGCGCATCCGTCGCCTGCCCCGCAGGCTTCACTCTCACGGGCGCAGGAGGCGCTTGCGCCGCTGGAGGTTCCAGAATCAAAAGCCTCTTTCCAGTCTTGCGTAACAACACAGTAAACATCATGTGCGACCAGCAAGGCGTGCCGCCCGAGGCGAACGCCGTCTGCTGCCGGGTCCAATAAGCTTCACCTGAAGCGCGTCGCGTCGGCTCATTGAAGATCAAGGGGCGGATTGCAAAGCATGGTCGAAATGGGGGCGGCGCAGCATGTCGGCTTTGTGTCCAGAAGCGGTCATTAACTGCCGCCTCATTCGATCACTTCGTCGGCGGTGGCCAGCAGCGATGTCGGCACATCGAGGCCGAGCGCCTTGGCGGTCTTGAGGTTGATTACCAATTCAAACTTGGTGGGAAATTGAACCGGCAGGTCCGCCGGCTTCTCGCCCCTGATAATGCGATCAGCATAGATCGCCGCCTGGCGAAACAGGTCGGGGATGTCGACGCCGTATGACATCAAGCCACCGTCGGCAGCAGCGGCACGCAATGCAAAGATTGCTGGCATTCGATGGCGCTGTGCCAGCTCGACGAAGAACTTGCGCTGGGAGTTGGTCGAAGGATCGGAGGGCACGATCAGCCCGTAGTCCGATTGTCGCTCCCACTGGGTCATCGCCAGTTCGATCTCGTCGAGTTGACGCACCTGTGTCGCAGAAACTTCGACGGCAAACCCCGGAGCCGCAGCGACTAACGACGCGAGAATACGTCGGTGTGAGGCGTTGTCGGGGTTCATTAAGATGGCCACGCGGGTGACGCGCGGCGCGACCTGCTTGAGCATGCCGAGCAATTTCGCTCCCAGGCTCGGCTCCATGACCGCGAAGCCTGTCAGGTTGCCGCCGGGATGAGCAAGACTCTGTACCCAGCCGTCCGCGACCGGATCGCCACCGCCAATGAAAATGACGGGAACGGTTCGGGTCAATTGCTGCGCCGCCGTTACCGAAGCATCGCCGTTGGCTAGCATCACATCCGGCTTTTCGCTCAGCAGCCGCGCGGCGGCGGCTCGCACCCAATCGGCGTCGCCGGTTCCCCAGTAAAAATTGATTTGAAGATTTCCGCTGACATTCCAGCCCAGCTTCTCGAACTCGCGCCGAAACACCTTGGCCCGAATCTGTCCCTGCGGATCGTTCTCGGGGTACAGCATGAGTACGCCGATCCGGCGAGTCTGCTCAGGCTGCTGTGCGCGGGCGGTAAGAGGCCACGCCGTCGCGCCGCCTAGAAACGTGATGAACTCGCGCCGCCTCATGCCCGTCCCTTAGACATCCGACCACCGTTGTTCGATTAAAACTAGCACACGCGAACAGCGCGTGAGTTCAAACACGAATAGTTGAGCGGTCTGGCAATGTCGGTTCAGGGTCATAGGCAGAGGTGACGGCTCTAATTTCCGACGTCTGCTTCACCCCCAACATCAGACATTCGTTTGATAGTTCGGCAATTCCGTTTGGGGCCATTCTGCGGCATGCGAACTATTTCACTCGGGTAGCCCGACTTGCCGTAGGGCTTCACCAATCGGGTTCCAGATCTCGGCCCGACCCGTATGGGATCTGACAAATTCGGCGACGCTAAAGGGCGACTGCAGCTCGAGCACCCGGCGCGTTAACGCTTTGGCCTCATTGACGCGGCCGAGGCCAGACAGGGCGGCGGTTTGCAGCACAACGGGAAAGCTGAAGTGTGGGTTCGATTGACACGCCTTGTTGCACGCGGCGGCAGCCTCTTCGAACCTGCCCGCTGCGAGGTGGGCGATGCCGAGCGCGGTGAGTGGCAGATAGGCCATCAGATCGTGAGGGCTTAGCCGAAGAGCACGCTCGCCCAACTCTATTGCCCGCGTAATCTGACCGTCGTGGGCCAGGATCGTGGCGCCTAGGCCGAGCGCCAGTGTCGACGAACCGTTCAATGCCAGCGCATGATCGATGGCGTTCATCGCAGTTTGGTAGTCGTGCTCGACAAGCCCAATCACAAAGCCAGCGGTGGCAAGTGTCGTCGGGTCATCTGCGCCGGCCGCTATCGCAGCCCGCGCATGCTTTAACCCGGTGGTTTTGTCGGCTTCATGCATGCCGCCGCGCAGATAGCGCTGCTCATAACACCAGGCCGCTAAAGAATGTGCCGCAGCATAATCTGGCTCAAGCGCAAGCGACCTGTGAAGCCATTCGAGCGCTTTCTCGCTGTCGCCCGGCATGGCGATCTGCGCGTGTGGCAGAGCGCGCAGATACAAATCATAGGCGTCCAGATTTTCTGGACGCTTACGCTTGGCCCGCACGATCTCGGCCTGGCGCAAGCTTGGCTCGATCGCGCCGACGACGCTTAACGTGATCTCGTCCTGAAGTGCGAAGATGTCGCCGAGGGGCCGATCATATCGCTCAGCCCAGACGTGAGTACCGCTCGCCGTTTCAATAAGCTGGCAGGTGATGCGGACGCGATCGCCGGCCTTGCGCAGACTGCCTTCGAGCACGTACCGGACACCAAGCTCTCGGCCAGCTTGTTTTACGTCGACCGCGCGGCTCTTAAACGTAAAGCTTGAATTGCGGGCGATCACGAAAAGCCATTTTGTCCGCGACAACCCGGTTATGATGTCTTCAACGATGCCATCGACAAAATATTCCTGTTCCGGGTCGCCGCTCATGTTTTGGAATGGCAGGACCGCAATTGACGGTCTGTCGGATGATCCCAATGTCTTCCCGCTTTTGGCTGCAGTCCCTGCCGAGTTGGACCTGATAGACCCTCACTGGGTGCTCGATATTCTTGAGCTGCCGGTCGCCCGAATCTTCGAAGGCTGCGTCGATCTTGCCGCGCACTTGCCTGAAAGTGTCATCGGATATGCAAATGCCGCCAGGCTCGGCGATACCTTCCAGTCGCGCTGCGATATTGACGCCGTCGCCGAAAATATCGCCCTCCTCGATGATGATATCGCCAACGTGAATTCCGATACGGATTTCAATGCGCTGTTCGGCCGGGACGTCCGCATTACGTTGCGCCATTCCGCGCTGCGTCTGGATCGCACAGCGGGTGGCATCCACGGCGCTGCCGAATTCGATCAATATTCCGTCGCCAGTGCGCTTGACGATGCGGCCATTGTGCTCGGCGATCGTCGGCTCAAGGAATTCCCGGCGGTGAGCGTTGAGCCGAGCGAGTGTCCCTTCCTCGTCCGCGCCCATAAGCCGACTGTAGCCGGCAACATCCGCCGCAAGAACGGCAGCGAGCCGTCTCTCCGCGCGCTGTTCGGCCATGTCGAGCGACCCTACCTGACGGTCCGTCGGGATTCTATGGTTGAACGTCCCAAGTGTCTATCGAGGCGACAAGGTCCGTTCCGGGGTCACAAGCAGAAGTGACGGCTTTAATTTTTGACGTCTGCTTCACCCCCAACATCAGACATCCGTTTGATGGTTCGGCACGTCAGCTTGGGGCCAAAAGGCGACATGCTCGACAAAAAGAGGGCAAAAATCTCAAAAGCAGTCGCCTATTCCGTCAGCGCCGCGATCTGTTGATCGAACCAGGCAAGATCGCGTTTCCATTTGGCATTATCCGGCGAGAGCTGCACCAGGCGGTCCATGATCGCCTTTCCCTGTCGCAGCGCCGCCAGCGCTTTCTCCCGCTCCTTTGATTGACGATATACCCTGGCAAGATTTGCGTAGCTGATTGCAAGATCGCGCTGCCAGCCGGCGTTGCCGGGATCGGATTGCGCCAGCCGCTCGCTGATGGCGAGGTCGTCGCGGTAGGACTTGAGCGCGCCGGCAAGATCGCCCTGCGCCACTTGCACGTCGCCAACTTTCTCATACGACACCGATAGATTACGCTGCCAGCCGGCATTGCCGGGATCGGATTGCGCCAGCCGCTCGGCGATGGCAAGGCTGTCGCGGTAGGCCTTGAGCGCACCGGCAAGGTCGCCCTGCGGGACCTGCACGTCGCCAACTTTCTCGTACGACACCGACAGATCGCGCTGCCAGCCGGCACTGCCGGGATCGGATTGCGCCAGCCGCTCTCTGATGGCGAGGCTGTCGCGGTAGGACTTGAGCGCGCCGGCAAGATCACCCTGCGCCACCTGGACATCGCCAACTTTGTTATACGACACCGACAGATCGCGCTGCCAGCCGGCGTTGCCGGGATCGGATTGCGCCAGCCGCTCTCTGATGGCGAGGCTGTCGCGGTAGGACTTGAGCGCGCCGGCCAG
The DNA here is from genome assembly GCA_963806465.1 of uncultured Alphaproteobacteria bacterium. Lineage (GTDB taxonomy): Bacteria > Pseudomonadota > Alphaproteobacteria > Rhizobiales > Xanthobacteraceae > BOG-931. Next base: position 91,636 of record CAWDZD010000042.1, read on the forward strand.
GTCGCCCTGCGCTACCTGCACGTCTCCAACTTTCTCGTACGACACTGACAGATCGCGCTGCCAGCCGGCGTTGCCGGGATCGGATTGCGCCAGCCACTCAGCGATGGCAAGGCTGTCGCGGTAGGACTTGAGCGCGCCGGCCAGGTCGCCCTGCGCTACCTGCACGTCTCCAACTTTCTCGTATGACACCGACAGATCGCGCTGCCAGCCGGCGTTGCTGGGATCGGATTGCGCCAGCCGCTCGGCGATGGCGAGGCCGTCGCGGTAGGAGTTGAGCGCGCCGGCCAAGTCACCCTGCGCCACCTGCACCTCGCCAACTTTCTCGTGCCACACCGACAGATCGCGCTGCTGGCCGGCATTGCTGGGATCGGGCTGCGCCAGCCGCTCGGCGATGGCGAGGCCGTCGCGGTAGGACTTGAGCGCGCCGGCAAGGTCGCCCTGCGCCACCTGCACGTTGCCAATTCTGTTGTACGACACCGACAGCTCGCGCTGCCAGCCGGCGTTGCCAGGATCGGATTGCGCCAGCCGCTCTCTGATGGCGAGGCTGTCGCGGTAGGACTTGAGCGCGCCGGCCAGGTCGCCCTGCGCCACCTTCACGTCGCCAACTTTATTGTACGACATCGACAGAGCGCGCTGCAAATGCGCGCTCCGGGGATTGCCGGCGAGTAGGTCCGCCATGATTTGCCGGGCCTGCTCGGCGGCGGCGAGCGCGCCCGCCGTGTCGCCGATCGCCAGCAGCGACGTGGCGGTTTCATTGAGGGCGGCGGCCTCGCTTTGCTTGAGTTCCGGCGTCACTTGCCCGGATTTGATGAGCTGCTCCTGCAGCGCCCGCGCCCGGTCGAGAATATCCTTGACGAGACTAGCGGGGATTCCGACGACGTTGCGGAACCGCTGCGCCAGGTCGAAGACCAGACTGTTGGCGGTTTTCGTCGCTGCCTTGAGTGTCGCTTCGGCTCGCTGACGCTGCTGTTCGGCCAATTGCCTCTGCTCGTTTGCGATCCGTTGCTGCTCGACGGCAATGCCGCGCTGCCAATAGGCGAGACCAGCGAGTGCCAGCGCGACGACGAGGCCGGCGGCAAGACTGCCGGTGAGGATGTTCCGCCTCCGCGTGGTGCCGAGTCGGCTCGCGGCGACGAAGGCTTGCGTCTCTGCGGTCGGCTCCGGTGCGCCGCGGGGGCGTGAGGCGATCCACCGCTCGGCCTCCTCCAGAACCGGTGAACGCAGCAGCAGCCCACCCGGGCGGCCGGCCGCTGACCAGCGACGCGCGGCGTCACCGAACTCGGTATGTTGCCTGACCCAGCCGATGTCGGTCGCTAGCGCCTCGGCGAGCCGATCGGCGCTTGCCTCGAATGTCGTGGGGTCATTGAAAAAGATGAAGTTAAGCCGCTGCAATGCTTCGGGGATTTCATGATCCGCGACGCGGCGGCAGACGATGGGAGCAAACCGCTTGTTGAGCGAAGCCGCGTGCGTAACCTCCTTTAGCGCTACCTCCGAAACGACTGCATCGGGCGAAAGCACAAACACGATCGTGTCGGCTTCGCCGATCAGCGCTTCAATGCGTTTCCACCAATCCTCGAAGGCATAGATCTCGGTGCGGTCGATCAGCGGCTCGAAGCCACGCGCCTTGAGGGCCCCTTCGAGCCGATCCGCAAAGGCCATGTCTTTGCGTGAATAGGAGATGAAAATTCGGGCTTTCGGCTCAGCGTCGCCGGCGCGCGCCATGGAAGCGTTCTCCACCTGGCGCAGATATTAGCAAACCCAGAACCACCCCTGGAATGAGGGGCCGCCAATGTCGGTTCAGGGTCAATCGCTGCCGAATTGCGATGTCCGCGTTACGTCCGTTTATCCCTCAATCGCAGACATGATGTTGCGGCTTCGCGCATTGCTTTAACTTTTCTTTTAGTTGCAAGGCGCACTTTTACTCCTAGAAATGGAGATTTCCGCAATGGAGAATTGGCGATGGCCGATGATGAAAAACGATCGAGCGACGAACGGCGATCAGGCAAGGATCGACGTAGTGGCATAGACACGCGATCCGACCAGGAACGGCGGTTGATCGGCGAACGGCGTTCGAACAACGAGCGGCGATCAGGCTTAGACAGGAGATCGAGTAACAAAGCAAACGTATCACCAACGACCGGCCGCCGAGGCGCTCATTAGAGACTTTGTAGAACTATATGCGCGGTTTCGTCATTCTCGCTGTCGCCATTGGGCGCTTGATTGTACGCTTTCAAAGGCCGCTATAGCCAGGCGGCTTGGCGAGAAGCCGATTCCCAAGGCCAAAAATTTAACTACGAACTGCGGTATTATTTAAAGAAGAACGGCCTTTAGAACGTTCTGGTCGTTCGCCGCTCGCTTGAGCGGCGAGGCGGGTTCGGGTCTCAGTCATCCGGATGTCTCAGATGGGTCATTCGCTACCGAATTGCGATGTCCGCGTTACGTCCGCTCATCCCTCAATTTCAGACATGATGTTGGGGCGTCGCGAATGTCGAAACGGGCCACTTTCGGAACTAGCGCGACTTGCGTCATCCGTCACCCAGGCACTCCCGAAAAATGACTGTTGGCGCATGAGTGGCGACAAGGGCCGGGTGGCAAAGTTCTATCTGCGTGCCGAGATAGTGGAGGCCGACCAGGCCAGACACGGTTTGCCGTCTGGCGATGTCTTGCGCGCCAAATCGAGTACCACGGCCTCTATCCTCTTGCGCGTCGGTTCGTCGGCTTTAGCGAGCCCCGCGACAACTGGAGCCGCGATTTCAGTCATGAAGCCCCAGTACTCCTCAGCAGACTCGAACTTGAGTTCGCCGACGACGTGCTTCACCGCGATGTCTTTCAGACCGCCCTTGCGAAACGCTGCCTCCATAAATCCCGGTGCGGCACATCGGAACAATCCAGGCGATCCAAGGGGTGGCGTGGGTAATCTCAACATGCTTACTGATTGTGCCAATAACCGTGGTGGCCCACGGATTCCTCTCGGGTGCATCCCACACGGCGGTGTACACGCGACCTCCCGGTTTCGCCACCGCACAAACTCCTTCACACTCAGGTCAACATCAGGGAAAAACATGAAGCCGAACCTACACAGTACGGCATCGAATGAGCGGTCGGGGAATGGAAGTGCACCGGCATCGCATTGATTGGTCTGAAAGTTTTTTAGCCCACGACGCCCAGCGTTTTCTGTAGCGACCTCAAGCATCCGATCAGAAAGATCCGTGACAGTGACCATCCCCTTGGGTACGAGAGTGGCGGCAGTGAGCCCCGGCTCGCCGGTGCCGGCGGCGACATCGAGAACATTCGAATCGTCCTCTAAGGCGGCACTGCGGATTAGGTCCTGGCCCACCGGAGCGAGCCAGTTCAACACGAGCTCGTCCCATTTCTTCCAGCCGGAGGAAAATTTGTCCCAGGTCTCGCGCTGCTGATCCCGGATTTGCTCAAGCTGTGAGGGCATAAGGACTCCCTTGGTATGGGCCTACCTTTGCATGATGTGTACAGCCTGGCGGCAGTCGAAGATAGGCGCGACGAAAATGCTGCGCCGCAACTGGGTGGCACAATGCAAGTTCGGCTTCTGGGTCATTTTCGACGCAACTGTTCAACAATATGAGGCCGCGCCCTTCCGCAATACCCCGAGAGCCGACATTCGGTTCCAGCGCATCATTTGTCGTGAAGGGCCAGGAGCGGAACTCATGCACCGCAACAAACGCCGCGCAGGGTTGCAATGATTTACTCGATCACGTCGTCAGCGATGGCGAGCAGGCCCGACGGAATGGCGAGGCCAAGTCCCTTGGCGGCGTTGAGATTGATAACCAGCTCGAACTTGGAGAGTTGCACGACCGGCAGATCGGAGGGCTTCTCGCCTTTGAGGATGCGCCCCGCATAGACGCCCTGTTGGCGATAGCCCTCCACGAGGCTTGTGCCGTAGCTGATCAGTCCACCGGCCTCCGCATACTCGCGCCATTCGTAGATCGCAGGGATAGCGTGACGCGAAGCCAGGGCAACGATCAGACCGCGCCGGCTGTTGAAATACGGGTCGGCACTAACAAGCAGCGCACCGGAACTTGCCTGTACGATCTTGGCAAAGGCTGTCTCAATCTCTGCATCGCTGCTGGCGTTAAAGATCGTGATTGTTCTACCGATCGTCCGGGCGGCAGCTTCGGATTCTCGGGCGTTGACCACAGCCGGTGGGAAATTCGGATTCAGCAGCAGTGCGACGTTCGTGGCCGCGGGGACGAGATCGCGCAGCAAGCTCAAACGCTTCTCGACTAGCTCGGTGGTGAAGATGTTTACACCGGTCGCGTTGCCGCCGGGTCGGGCGAGACTAGCGACGAGCCCCAGCTTGACGGGATCACTGCCGGTATTGAACACGATGGGGATCGTTGCCGTTGCAGCATTGGCGGCAGCGGCGGAGGGTTCGCCGCCGACCGTCACGATAACCGCAACTTGGCGGCGAACGAGATCGGCGGCCAGTGCCGGCAGCCGCTCGTACTCGCCCTCGGCCCAGCGATACTCGACCGCGGCATTGCGGCCCTCGACGAAGCCAGCTTCCTGCAAACCTCGGAGGAAGCCGGCGACGAGATGCGCGGACGGACCAGCCAATGCTGTGCTGAGAAACCCTACCACTGGCATCGCCTGCTGCTGCGCGCGTGCGGTAAGCGGCCATCCGGCTACACCGCCGCCAAAAAGTGCGATGAACTCCCGCCGCCTCATGGGCCTTCCCCTACTCCCGGCGAGCCGAGACTATCACATTCGAGGCGATGCCTTTTGGGTCAAAAGGCGAAGTGACGGGTTTCCCGCGCCAGGTCCGCTGTTCCCTCAATACCAGACATTGATGCAGTAGCAACCAGCAAGAGGCTTGCGGGAACGGACGCCTACTGATTTTGATCTAGTTGATTCAGCAGTGCCTCTTCAACATCGGCCGGCACCGAGAGCCGCCGAATGACTTTCGGCCAAAGCTCGACGGGAGGCGATGCAATCAGCTCCTGCGATAGCGTGACGATATGAAGATCGTCGTTAAGATGGTCCCGCTTCCCACAATGCTGGGCGTGGCATAGAACCCGTCGATGGCATTCGCGATAATGACAGATGCGACCAACGTAACGCCCCGTCGTATCGGCGAGGAAGATGTCAGCGCCAAGATTGATAGTTTGGGCTTGCCCCATAAGACGCCGACCGGAGCGCGCCAGCCTGGTCAAGTCCATCGCAGCATCGATCGTAACGAGGACATCGGCGTCTTTGGGGATCGCCTTGGCTGTTAGAATGGAACCCAGGAGCGAGATCCGCTGCACACCTGGACAAGCCCGGGCAGCTAGCACGAAGGCAAGTACGGCGAGCAGCAGCGGGCGGCGCGGCTGGGCGACTGAAGGTGAAGGAGCGCGGGGTTGGTTGCGACGCCTTCTGTTCGAAGCAGGTCTCCGAAGGAGTGAGGTATCGTTATTCATTCCAGTTGCTCATCGAAATCGGCACCATGCCAAAGGTCGTTTAGTTCGTCCTCCACGCCCCAACCGACGCGCTTCGCTCGTGTTCTCAATTTGCCGAGGCGTTCAACATAGGCGCGTCGCCCGGCGAGCGGCAGGCTCAATACGCGGTTCACGGACCGGTCATACATGCGGATCAGCCCAACGAAGTATCGCTCATCACTGAAGCTGCACCCTTCGACGAAGCTGAACGCCTCCTCGCAAAAGAATATCGAGAGCTCCGCCAATCCCTCCGGGTGCCCAATCGCTTTGTGATAGTCCGCGATCGCCTTTTTGGCCTTTGAAACGGACACGGTCTGGTCCTTCATCAGGTCGGGGTTTATCCACCGCGAGATCGTAGCTTTGTAGGGACCGAGCTGATCGGGACCCAAGCCAAACCGTGCATGCAAGAATGCTTGATTGTCCTTGCTCGCAGCGTAAAGGTCTTGGACCAGCCCGTGGAGGCCGGCCCGATCGAACGTCAGAAGGAACGCCTTGACATCGGCCCAGGTCGGCGAAGCGCTTTTGTCCTTGGCCACGATCAAACCGCTGGGATGATGGGGGCTTACCGAGCAACTCGCGCTCAAAATACACGACTTTCTGAGCGGATCGACAATGCCGGAGCCGCATGATGGCCGTCCTCAGCAACAGAGGAGTCCGGCCATGGACGATCAAGATACGCTTTGCACGTCACCGACAAAACGCGAGCCCTGGAACAAAGGGAAGCTTACCGGCGCCAAGCCGCCCCTTCGGCCGAAGCACGTCTGGTCGATAAGGAGCAAGCTTCAAGCCGAGGGACGAACCCGCGATCTCGCGATGTTCAATCTCGCAATCGACAGCAAGCTGCGCGCCTGCGATGTCGTCGCATTGAAGGTCGAGGATGTTGCCCCAAACGGCTATGCAGCCGATCGGGCAACGGTCCGGCAAAGGAAAACCGGCCAGCCTGTTCGGTTTGAACTGACTGAGCAGACCCGCCAGGCTGTCGACGAATACCTAAGAGCCGCCGGCAAAAAGCCAGATGACTTCATGTTTGGCGGCCGGAAAGGCTCGGACGGGAGCATGACGACCAGGCAGTATGCTCGGCTGGTTTCCGAGTGGATCGCCAGCATCGGGCTAGACCAGCACGTCTTCGGTACCCATTCGCTTCGCCGAACTAAGGCGACGCTGATCTACCGCCGCACGGGCAATCTGCGAGCGGTGCAGTTGCTTCTTGGACACCGCAAGATCGAAAGCACCGTTCGATACCTCGGCGTCGAGGTGGATGATGCTCTAGCCATGGCCGAGCAGGTCGACGTCTGACATAGGGGGCAGAGCAGACATGCTCTGCCCGCCTCGTCAGGGCAGGTTTTGACCCGATCCGGACATGGACTCTGATGAGGCCTTGCCAACCGTGCTGACGCCGCGCGAGAAATAGAACCTATCGCGCCGGCTCGCTGCAGGACGGGTGAAAATGACGACGAAAAACTATCAATATCGCTATCGCAAACCGCGCAATGCGCCCGAGGAGCGCGGTGGGAGGCCGCCAGTCTATCGCCGCATCCTCGAAAACGAGCATGCGATGATCATCGAACGCGACGTCGCAATTCGGATGCGCGACGGCGTCACCCTTTACGCGGATATCTTTCGCCCCTCCGACGAGCATCCGGTTCCGCCGATCATCGCCTGGACGCCTTATGGCAAGCACGTTCCATTCGATCCGCGACGGTTTCTCAATGCCGGTGTGAAGGAGGGCGATACTTCCGAATACACGGCGTTTGAGGCACCCGATCCGGTGTTTTGGGTTCCGAGCGGATATGCCGTCATTGTTATTGATATCCGGGGCACTTGGTATTCCGAGGGCGTCGCGCATTATTTGGCTCCGGAAGAGGCGCAGGATTTCTATGACGCCATTGAATGGGCGGGTACGCAACCGTGGAGCAACGGAAAAGTCGGGTTATCGGGGGTCTCATACCTCGCACAAATGCAGTGGCGGGTCGCCGAGCTCAATCCGCCGCATCTTGCCGCCATCAACCCCTGGGAGGGCTGGACCGATACCTATCGGGAGACGGCGACACATGGCGGCATTCCAGATACGCATTTTTGGCCGACTCTATGGAATCGATGGGGTGCCGCCACGGGCCAGATCGAAGATCTTGAGGCGGAGACAAAGGAACATCCGCTCTACGACGATTTCTGGCGCTCGAAGGCCGCGGATTTCTCAACAATCAAGACGCCCGCTTTTGTGGTGGCGAGTTGGACCGACCAGGGCCTACACACGCGCGGCACGTTCGAGGGCTTTAAGCACATAGCCTCGAAACAGAAATACCTGCTTGCACATGGTCAGAAGAAATGGGCGCACTATTACGTGCCGGAAAACATGCGGCGCCTGCGCGATTTCTTCGATCACGTGCTCAAGGGCGTCGACAATGACGTAAAGAACTGGCCGAAGGTGCAGATTGAAGTGCGCGAAAGGAACGGCGTTGCAAGTGTGCGCGCTGAAAACGAATGGCCGATCGCGCGCACGCAATATACCAAGCTGTATTTGAACGCGGCCAATGGCTTGCTCCAACCGACGCCAGTCGCGCAAACAGCCTCAGTCACCTACGGCGCGGCGGTTCCCGAATTGGCTGAGGCTGAACGCGCGACATTTGAGATAACCTTCGATCGCAACACCGAACTGACCGGGTACATGAAGCTGCGGGTTTTCATGTCGTGCACCGAAGGCGACGACATGGACGTCTTCGTTGGCTTGCACAAGCTCGACGCCGCCGGCGCAGTTGTCCCTTTTGCCTACTACGCGCAGTTCGACGATGGACCAGTAGCGCTTGGGTGGCTGCGCGCTTCGCACCGCGAACTTGACCTGAAAAAATCGACAGAATGGCAGCCGATCCATACCCACACGTGCATCCAGAAAATCGCGCCCGGCGAAATTGTGCGGCTCGACATCGAAATCTGGCCGTCTGCAACGAGTTTCAGATCAGGCGAAATGCTGCGCTTGACTGTTCAAGGTACCGATATCAACCGCTATCCGAAAGACAAAGTGCCAGTCTATTTCCGCCACGACGCCAGCGCCAATCGGGGGCGGCACATTATACATTGCGGTGGCGAGCATGAATCCTACCTATTGGTGCCGGTGATCTGAGCGAAGGGCTATCAGCATTAGCTGCCCACCTGCTGCGGATGCGGCGACACCTGTTTCCGGTTTTGAACCCAACACGGACGTATACCGAGGGCTAACAAGGCTTGCTTTGAACCCATTCTCGCCGGCATCCACTTCGCCGGAACATGCGCTAGATCGGGCAGTGTTGGTCCAGCACGTCGACGGGATCGATTTCATTCATGCGGAAGGCTCTGCGGTGGAGCAACGATCCAGCCTGCAGCCGCAGGGTCGCATCACCATTCGCGGTTTTGATGATGAGGATCGTGTCGTGGGTCGCCTGCCACTCCCCGTTCACGCGCTTGAATGCTGAGCAATCCGGGGCGGACGCGGCGGTCGCTTTCGGCGCGGCGCTCGCGCAGAAGCGCTGGATCGTCTGCACCACGAACGGCGCCCGGAACGAGCTGAGCCCATAGTCTGAGGTGCGCTGTGCGTTCCAGGATACCGACTTGAGGACTTCGTCCGGCCGGGGCACGCCATCGCAGAATCCCGCGACCGGCCGAGCGGCCCTGAGGCAGGTCGTCAAGAATGACGCCGCCTTCAAAGCGGCGGTCATGCCGGCCCCCTTCGCGCGGGTCACCGCTTCGTCGACGCAGGCTTGCTCGTCGTTGCCGACCGCGAACCGGGTGCCTTCCGCCGCGGTCGATCGGGCCTCGGCTCTCACGGCGTCGCCGTTCTGCTGCCACCACCAATACCCGCCACCCGCCACCGCCACGACGACGATAAATACTCCGAGGCTGATGAGCAGGACTTTCAACAAGATCGGCATATGACCCCTAACGAGACATTGGCTCCGGAACTGCGCCGTTCACGTCCGTGGTTCAGTGTTCACGCTCGGACGTTATGGTGCCCACGGCTTTTTGACCGGGCCTAACCGTACTCACCATCTCTGGCGTGCGTAGTATCAGCTTGCCATGTCATCAATTGTCCATGCAACTGACCTTGTCTCCGATGGCCCTAAGCGGCGGACCGCATTTTGACGACCAACCGTCGCTTTCGGGGGAACAGCGGACGCGCGTGAATAGACTGCCTCGGACGCTCGTGACCCATCTCGGACAATGGCCCGAGCAAATCCGGGCGATGCGGCTCATGTCGTTCAGTATGCATGCTCGCGCTTTTTGCCGGCGCTTATTCAGGCAAATGAGCCTTCCGCAGCCCTGCCGCGAGGCGATCGGCATCCGCCTGCTTGGCGAACTGATGCAAATCGAGCCAATACCGAATGGTGAACGCTGGATCACGCTGCAGGACAATCGCCGCCGCTTCCCGTGCCTCCTTGTCATAGTCGAGTTGGCCCGCAGTGGCGGCAAGCCAAACGTAGGTGGGACGAAAATTCGGCAGCCGTCGCGCGGCGGCCCTGAGATTTTCGAGCGCCTCTTCGTATCGACCGGCTTGGTAATAAGCGTTTCCCAGAAAGGTCTGACAGGCGGGCGGATGGAAGGGATCCAGCCGGATGATCCGCTTTAGATAGTCCATCCCCTCTTCCGTGCGGCCCCAATGGATTAGCGCGAGGCCAAAACGGTAGTCAGCGAGATTCGGATTGAGCTCGAACGCGCGATCATACTCTGCGCTGCTCTCGGACCGCCGGTACAGCCACCTCAGTATGTTTGCCAGCATCATGTGCGCGTCCGGCAAGTTCGGATCGAGTTCGACGGCGCGTTGCGCGAGTTTGAGCGCGTGCTCGATCGTCGAAGGCCGCTGATATTGCGGCGTGAGCGCTTGGTGCGGGTATGGCTCAAGCCAAGCCGCCAGATAGGTTAGAGCGAGACCGCAAACCGGCGGTGCATATGTCGGGTCAGCGGCAATCGCATGCTCATAGTATGAGCGGGCTGCCGCGAGCATTTCGCCCGACGGGTCGCCTTGCCAGCTCTTCATGATGTCATTGCCGCGCAACCAATAGTCATAGGCGGAAAACGCCTCAGGCGGCTTGGCAAGCGCCCGTTCGAACTCGGACCGGGAGATGTGAGCAATCAACGTTCCGACGATCTTTTGCGCCACTTCGTCCTGGACGGCGAAGATGCCGGTAAGCTCTCGATCGTAATACTCGGCCCGCAGCTGCGTGGTCGTTTCGGCATCGACAAGCTGGGCGGTGATCCTGACGCGCTCGGCATCCCGCCTAACGCTGCCCATCAACAGATAGCGTACCCCAAGCTCGCGCCCGATCTGCCGCACGTCGAGGTCCGTGCCCCGATAGCGGAAGGCGGAGTGGCGCGCGATCACGAACAGGCCAGCGAATTTCGAGAGGTTAGTAATGAGATCCTCAGAAATGCCGTCGGCGAAATAATCTTGCTGCCCGTCGCCGCTTCGATTGGCGAATGGCAGCACCGCAATAGAGGGGCGATCGGGAAGCGCCAGCGCGGTAGTGGCGGCCGCCGGCGTCGACACCTCCGCGGCAAACATGTAGCCCCGTCGGGGAACCGTTTTGATGATCCGGTGGTCGGCGTCGCCGAGCGCAAGCCGCACGTCGCTCATACATCGGGTGAGAGAGTTGTCGCTCACAACGACATTGGGCCAAACTGCCTTGAGTATTTCAGCCTTAGCCACAAGGCGGTCAGCGTTTTCAACGAGGTAACGCAATACATCGAAACTTTTTGGTCGTAACTCAATATCCCGATCGTCCGCGCGCAAGCGGCCGCGCGCGCGATCAAGTGTAAACCGTTCAAACTGCAGAGCTGTCTCAGTAGAGCTAGGCATTGCCGCCTCGATTCGAAATGCGACCTAGCCCAAGAAGATTAGCAAAGTTTCAGCCGACTTTCAGCCGAATTGCAGCTCACTTTCAGGACTGGCGTCTGTCGCTGCGCTAATTATGCGGACGCACGTTTAGCTGCTCAATAACGGCAAAAACATCGAGGTCCAAGGAAGTCACTACGATTTAACGTAAAAGAGCCCCCAGAGGAGGACTGCCGTGAGGAAGCTTCGTCTCGCGACAACATTTTGCGTGGCCCTGACTTTCGCAATGGGCCTCGCATCGTCTGGAAAGGCACAGATTTCGGACGACGTTATAAAAATCGGCGTGATGGCGGATATGAACGGTCCGCTGTCGACCGCATCGGGGCGCGGCTCGCTTGAGGCAGCCCGAATGGCAGCGGAAGAATTTGGCTGGTCGATCCATGGCAAGCCCATCGAGATCATCTCGGCCGATCATCAAAACAAGCCGGACATCGGCGCGGCCATTGCCCGCCATTGGTTCGACGTCGAGGATGTCGATGTCATCGCCGACCTGACGAACTCGGCGGTCGGATTCGCAGTCGTGGAGGTCGCGAAGCCCCGGAACAACATCGTTTTGATTTCTGGACCAGGATCGTCGGATTTTACCGGCAAGGCCTGTGCGCCAAACAGCATCCAATGGACGTGGGACACCTATGCGGCTGCGACCGGGAGCGCGCGGGCGATTTTCGGTCCCGACACAAACACCTGGTTTTTCATTGCTTCTGATTTTGCCTTCGGCCATGCGGTTGAACGCGACGCCGCCATCGCGGTTGAAAAACTTGGGGGCAAGGTGGTCGGCCGGGTGTGGCCGCCGTTCAACAACTCGGATTTCAGTTCGTACCTGCTGCAGGCGCAGCAGAGCAAGGCGTCCGTGATCGCGTTTGCGACCGCCGGACAGGACACCGTCAACTTGGTCAAACAGGCCGCCGAGTTCAATCTGGCGAAGCCGGGCACCCTGGTCGTGCCTATGCAGATGATGATCGACGAGGTGAAAGCGATCGGGCCCCAACTCGGACAAGGCGACTACGCGACCATAGCCTTCCATCAAGATCGGTCTCCCGAGGCCACAATATGGGCGCAGCGCTTTTTCGAGCGGATGAAGGCGATGCCGACGCAGATTCAGGCTGGAACCTATTCAGCGGCGCGCCACTATCTGCAGGCCGTCAAGGATCGTGGCACTGACGAGCCGCTCGCGGTCTTGGCGAAAATGCGGGCAACGCCGGTCAACGACATCTTTGCGACCGGCGGCTACATCCGCGAGGACGGTCGGATGGTGCACGACATGTATCTCGTTCAAATCAAAACGCCGGCCGAATCGAAAGATCCGTGGGACCTCGTAAAAATCGTCAAGACCATTCCGGGCGAGGAGGCTTTTCGGCCGCTATCGGAAAGCGAATGTCCGCTCGTGAGGAAGAAGAGCTAAGCTGCGCTGCAGAGCACAGAGTCCAGTCAAATGTCGTTGTTAAACCGCAAGGCAGCGTCACCGCAACTTGTGGTCGATCCGAACGCCCAACAAATGGCGGACATGATTAGGGCTTTTTGGATCAGCCAGATCGTGGGGACATTCGCTCAGCTCGGAATCCCCGATCGTCTCGCCGGCGGCGCGTTTGCCGCTGGCGAGCTCGCTAGGATGATCGCCTGTCATGCCGGCGCAATCCATCGGCTCATGCGGGCGGCGACCGAGCTCGGACTAGTCGCCTCCACGTCCGACGGTCGGTTCAGCCTCACAGCGCTTGGCGAGACATTGCGGTCGCACGCGCCGGGCTCGATGCGGGACTCGGCCATCGCGTTGACCGCGCCTGGGCACTGGCTCCCATGGGGACGGCTGAGCGAAGCGGTACGCACGGGACGATGCCAGACGGCGGAGACGCTCGGCGCCGAACTTTTTCAGTACTACTCCGAGAATCCGTCCGAGGGCCGTGCGTTCACCGGCGCAATGTCTGTCTCGTCCGAACAGGTGGCGGATGAAATCGCGCGCGTGCTCGATACATCTGCGGCGAAGCTCGTGGTCGATGTTGGAGGCGCCTCCGGGACCTTGATCGCAGCACTCCTAATTAAGAATCCTACACTAGCGGGAACGATATTAGACCGTCCTGACGTCGTGCCCCGCGCCAAAGCGGCCGTCGCCGAGCGCGGACTTTCCTCCCGATGCCGGGTGGTCGAAGGCGATTTCTTCGTGGCCGTACCGGAGGCCGATATCCATCTACTCAAATATATCATTCACGATTGGGACGACGACCAGAGCATACTGATACTCTCCAACTGCGCTCGGGCGCTGCGACCGAAGGGACGGGTCGTTCTCGTCGAGCGGCTAATGCCAGAGGACGACAGCGCAACTCGAACGTCGCTCATGGATTTGAATATGCTCGTCCTGCTGCCGGGACGTGAGCGGACTGCGCAGGAATACGCTGGTCTGATCGCGCGCGCAGGTCTCCGCCTCGATCGCGTAATCGACAGCGCCTCGGCTTTCAGCGTCATCGAGGCATCAGCGGCTTGATGCCGACTTACCTATTCGCGCCAAGCCCTTCGCGTCGGTTAGTACAACGCCATAACATTGCCCTGGATCATCGCGCACGACAGCACGCCTCAACACCGGTTTGTGACGTGCTTCACAGTCCGTCGGGACTTCCGCTTATGGCCCGTTGCGTCACTTAATATGGCGCAGTGATATGTCTGGTGTTGGGGGACAAGCCGACATTGTGCAGACATCGTGAATGTGTCGAGTTTGACCCAAGGCGGATCTCGCCGCCAAATCGTGTTAAGAGGGCTTAGGATGGGCAGTGTCACGACGCGGGCTCGCAATGTCAGAGCAGGAGCAGTGGCAACTCGATGGTAGCGCGCCCGAGCTGTATGAGCGTTATCTCGTTCCCGCAATTACGTCTTTGTGGGCGGCCGATCTCATCGATCGAGCGAACCCCAAGCCGGGCGAAAGAGTGCTCGATATCGCGTGTGGCACCGGTGTGGTGACGCGGCGTGCGGCGGACCGCATGCAGAGCGGCCGCGTGGTCGGCCTGGATTTCAATAGCGGGATGCTTGGTGTCGCTCGCTCTGTCGCGAGCTCAGGCGTTACGATCGAGTGGTGCGAAGGCAGTGCGCTCGATCTTCCTTTCGAAAGTGCCTCGTTCGATCTGGTGCTTTGCCAGCTTGGGCTTCAATTTTTTCCCGACCGTCCACGCGCACTTGCCGAAATGAAGCGTGTGTTATCGCCAGCGGGCCGCGTTGCACTTAGCGTCTACAGTTCAATCGAACGGACGTCCGCGGCCTACGCGTTTGTGCAAGCGCTTGATCGGCATCTCGGGCCGGAGTGATCGAAGATCAAACGCGCCGAACATATTTTCGACAAGCCAGACGCGTTGAGCGGGATGATGATCGAGGCGGGTTTCGTTGAGGTCGTTGTCGAGACCGTCGTCAAGATTATTCGCTTTCCCTCTGTCTTTGAGTATGTGCGATTTCAATTGACCGCGACGCCCATGGCGTCGTTGGTCTCCGGCCGAAGCGAGGTTGAGCGAGAGAGGGTCGTTGGCGCAGTTGCAGACCATACCCAATCTCTTCTTGAGCCAGAAATGCTGCGGGACGGACGGTTGTCGTTTTCGCAGGAAGCCTATGTGGCAACCGCACTTTGCGGCGCCTGAACTTGCGACTTCGTCCCTGTTCCGAGACATGTACGGCCGTCCGCTCCTGGCAAGAGCAGACATCGCCCGGACACTTCCGCATGTCACCGAATGACCCAACTGTGGCATCGGCCGGCCGCTGAACGACCTGTGCCTGAACTCACACGCGCTCCTTCAAGTGTGCTAGTTTCAACTTGCACAATGCCCTGTGCTGGTCCCTGGAGCAGGCGATGAGACGGCGCGAGTTCGTCAAGTTTCTGGGCGCCGCGGCGGTTGCGTGGCCATTCACGGCGGCTGCGCAGCAGCCGAAAATGCCACTGATTGGGTTTCTTGGCCTCAATTCATCGACGCAAACGACGCCCTACACAACGTGGTTTGTCCGCGGCCTGAATGAAACCGGCTTTGCAGATGGCCAGAACGTCGCGATCGAATATCGCTGGGCAGAGGGTCAATACGATCGGTTACCAGCGCTCGCGGCCGATCTAGTTAGCCGTCAGGTCGCCGTGATCTTCTCAAGCGGCGGCACGCCCCCGCTACGAGCGGCCATCGCGGCCACGAATACGATTCCGATTATCTTCTCCCTGGCCGGTGATCCAGTTAAGCAAGGCATTGTCTCAAGCATGAATCGGCCAGACGGCAACGTGACCGGGGTCACTTTTACCACCGCTCCGCTCGGGGCCAAGCGACTGGAGTTAGTACGCGAGTTGGTCCCCAAAGCCCGCCTGGTAGCCCTATTGGTCAATCATGTTAGTGCAGGGGCCGAGGCGGAGCAGAGACAGTTGGAATCCGTGGCTACCACAATCGGGGCGCAAATTCTGGTCGTGAATGCCGCTAACGCCACAGACATTGACGAGGCCTTTGCAAACCTCGCGCGACAGCGGGCCGATGCGCTGCTTATTCCTCCAGACGCGTTTTTGACGGGGCGGCGCGAGCAGCTAGTGGCGCTAGCGGCGCGTTATGCTGTCCCTACTGTCTATTTTGAACGTGAGTTTGTCGTCGCTGGGGGGCTCTTGAGTTACGGAGTGCCGTTGCGCGACTCGTATCATCAGGCTGGCATCTATGCAGGACGAATCCTCCGCGGCGCAAAGCCTGCCGACTTGCCGATCGTGCAGGCGACCAAGTTTGAATTGGTGCTTAACCTCAAGGCGGCGAAGGTGCTCGGCGTCGCAATTCCAGATAAGCTCGTTGCCATTGCCGACGAGATGATTGAGTGACATGACTAACTTCCGATTATGGCCCTAAACGTCGTTTGCTGTGAGACAGCAACAGGGCTGGAATCGGGGGCAAAGCGGTACTGGCTGGCGCGCGCTCAAAACGACGCTGATAACCCTGGAACGGAAATTCCATGGGGTGCTTGCCCTAACCCATCGCAGTTGATCGAGATAATACTGCCGCTTAGCATTCAATTGCGAGTTTGAGACCGAGTGCGGCGAGGCGCGCCGTTTGGCATCTGCTCACGAGCTATTAATTTGCGGGGTGCGGTACATGCTATTCAGCAAAACGTGCGGATGCGTTTCGCCGAGATTATCCTACCGGCGCAACGGTGATTTTGATCGCCGTGATATCCTTTGTGCGGGTGGCGCGGGTTTTATCACGGCACTCGTTGCCACTCTTATTGGCGCGTCCAAAATGGCTCGGGCACAAGCCCTTGGGAGCACCGTGCCGCAGGTAGATCGCTTGGCGATTCGAATCGTCACCGACAATTACGTCTTCTTCTTTGCACCTAAGGAGAAGCTTAAAGACCTTACGGTCGAACGACTGGGGCCGCAACTAACTGAACAGCCACCACGCAAAGATCTTGCCGCTGAGTTCGGCCTTTCATTTCACGTCGAGACTCAGCGCGAGGCCGAAGTTCGCAACGTCCTAATCGATTTCGGTATCACGCCCGAGGTCCTACTCAATAATTTGGCAATTTTGAAAATCGATCCCGCGAGACTTGATGCACTGGTTCTCAGCCATGGACATTATGATCATTTCGGGGGTCTCGTGGGCTTTCTTGCCGCCACAAAGGGGCGGCTCAAGGCCAACACCCCATTCTTCGTAGGTGGCGAAGATTGCTTCTGCACGCGGGAATTCGGGCGAGGCGGCAATATGGGAGCAGTGGATCGCAATGCACTTCGGGACGCAGATCTTTCCCTGATGGTTTCAGACGGACCTTCGGTCGTGGCCGATCACGGTTTTACCAGCGGTCCAATTGCGTTGAGCAGCTTCGAGAAGCCGCTGGTACCGAGCAAGATGAAGGCCGGCATCGTCGATGGGTTTGGCTGCTTCCCAGACCGATTGCCGACCTTCATCCCGGATGACTTCCAACATGAAATCGCGACCAATTTTCTTGTTCGAGACAGGGGACTGGTGGTCATCACTTCGTGCAGTCACCGCGGTGTTGTCAACACCGTTAAGCAGGCGCAAGCCGTCTCTGGTGTTCAAAAAGTCCACGCGGTCGTTGGCGGGATGCACCTGGTCCCGCCTCTTACTGACGACTACATTCGAGAGGCAGTCGCTAATCTAAAAGCTATCAATCCGGACTATATCATCCCGGCTCATTGCACCGGCGAAACCTTCTATGAAATTGCGAAAGCTGAAATGCCAGGTAAAGTGATTCGCTCGACCGTCGGGACGCGGTTCACATTTGGTGCATGATCAACCCGTGCCGTGCCTAGGGGTGGCTTACGAGGCGAGGTCCGCTCCTGGGCCCTCAACTGACGTGCCAATCGCGTTAGCGAAAGTCTGCTTTGGAGCGAGAGCGGAAGTGGCGCGGACTTGCCGCCATGTCGCACTTTGACCCAACTGCGACATTGGCGGGCCGCTGTACGATCTGTG
Organism: uncultured Alphaproteobacteria bacterium; assembly: GCA_963806465.1. Taxonomy (GTDB): domain Bacteria; phylum Pseudomonadota; class Alphaproteobacteria; order Rhizobiales; family Xanthobacteraceae; genus BOG-931. The sequence goes on from CAWDZD010000042.1 coordinate 109,356, forward strand.
CCCAAAAACACGCCCAGACTGTCTCAGTGTGGTAGGCTAAGCATTTAAGTGCCTCGTCCGAGCCATATCGGGGAGCCAATGAGACGGCGCTCCAGAGCAGGCGGCCAACCAGTTAAAGCGCGACGCCGGAAGGTGACGACGCTAAAACACGGCAGTGCGCCAAAGGCCGCGCGCCGTCGCAGTTCCTCCGGTGCGGGCCAGGAAACAAAGATCGCGCGGCTCGCCCGTGAACTGAACGAGGCGGTGGAGCAGCAAGCGGCGACAGCGGAAATTTTGCGTGTCATCAGCTCGTCGCCCGGAGACTTGCAGCCGGTTTTCGATGCGATCTTGGAGAACGCAACGCGCATCTGCGAGGCAAAATTTGGCAATCTTTGGCTGCGCGAAGGCGATAAATTTCGCATCGTCGCAATGTACGGCGGATCGCCTGAGTACCGCGAATATCTTTTCGCCGAGCCCGTTGTTGTTCCCGATCCACAAGACGCCGTTAGCCGCGTCGTCAGCGACCGGGAAGTAATTCAGATCGATGACATCAGCAAAGCACCGACCTACGGCATGAGAATGCGTATCGCTACGATCAAAATTGCGAAGGCTCGCACTTTGGTCTGGGTTCCGATGCTCAAGGGTAACGAGGTGGTCGGAATCATCGCCATTTATCGCCAGGAGGTACGCCCGTTCACAGAGAAACAGATCGCCCTCCTTGCGAACTTTGCCGCCCAAGCTGTCATTGCCATCGAGAATGCGCGACTGCTCAACGAACTGCGTCAGCGCACTACGGACCTCAGCGAAGCGCTGGAGCAGCAGACAGCGACATCTGAGGTGCTACAGATTATCAGCTGCTCCCCGGGCGATCTCCAACCCGTGTTTGCAACCATGCTTGAGAAAGCCGTCCGCATCTGCGACGCCAGGTTTGGCAATATCTTTCGTTGGGATGGCAACGCCCTACAGCTCGTCGCGACGCATAATATACCGCCGGCCTTCGCCGAATTTCGCAGACGCTCGCCGTTTCGTCCCGGTCCGGAAAATCCTATCGGTCGAATGATATCGACGAAAACAGTCGTGCACGTCGCCGATTTGGCTGCGGAGCAGCGCTACATCCAAGGGCGTGATCCAGCAATGGTCGGTGCCGTCGAACTTGGGGGCGTGCGGACGTTTGTGGCCGTCCCAATGCTGAGGGAGACCGAACTGATCGGTGCACTCATCGTGTACCGCCAAGAAGTGCAGCCCTTCACTGACAAGCAAATTGCGCTGGTCGCGAGCTTCGCTAATCAGGCCGTCATTGCTATTGAGAACACCCGGCTGCTGACCGAACTGCGCCAACGCACGACCGACCTCACCGAGCGCACCGCCAACCTCACCGAAGCGTTGGAACAGCAGACCGCTGCCGCCGATGTCCTCAAGGTCATCAGCCGCTCGACATTCGACTTGCCGGAGGTGCTCAACACGCTGGTCGAGTTCGGCAGCACGCCTATGCGAGGCCGACAAGGCCCTAATCCTTCGACCTACTGGAAAGGGCTCAAGCTACCAATCTGCGGCAAGTTACCGTCACACACCCGCATTCATTGAATTAGTGGGGGCTCAAACATTTGGACCGGATCGCGGCGGCGTAACTGGCCGGGTTTTGCTCGAGGGCAAATCCGTCCACATTCCGGATGTTCTTGCTGATTTCGGAATACAAGCACCGTGAACTTGCAAGAGTTGGTGATTTTCGCACCATCCTCGGCGTACCGCTTTTGCGAGAGGGGATCCTGATTGGCGTGTTCCTCCTGCAACGCGCAGTCGTACGTCCGTTCGGCGAAAAGCAGATCGAGCTGGTCGAAACCTTCGCTGACCAGGCGGTCATCGCGATAGAAAACGTGCGGCTGTTCGAGGCTGAGCAGCAGCGTACGCGGGAGCTTGCTGAATCGCTGGAGCAGCAGACGGCGACGTCGGAGGTGTTGCGCGTAATCAGTTCGTCACCTGGCGACTTGCAGCCGATCTTTCAGGTCATGCTGGAGAACGCGACACGCATCTGCGATGCCAAGTTCGGCGTATTGCAACTTTCAGAGGGCGATGGCTTCCGGGCCGTCGCGCTTCACAATGCCCCTCCCGCGTTTGCCGATTATGTGCGACGCGGGCTAATTCGCCCAGGTCCGAATGTGCCCCTTAGCCGTATGGCGAGGACCAAGCAGGTAGTCCATATCGCCGATATTACGATGGAGGACGCCTACATCGAGCGGGATCCACTGGTTGTCGCCGGCGCCGACCTCGGCGGCTATCGCACCATCGTGGTGGTGCCAATCCTCAAGGAGAGTGAGCTGATTGGAGGCTTCGTAATTTTCCGCCAGGAGGTCCGACTATTCACTGACAAGCAGATCGAACTGGTGCAGAACTTCGCAGCCCAAGCCGTCATAGCCATCGAGAACGCGCGGCTTCTGAATGAATTGCGCCAGCGCACGACGGACCTGAGCGAATCGCTAAAGCAGCAGACCACCACCGCCGACGTGCTAAAGCTGATCAGCCATTCGACGTTCGATCTACAGATCGTCCTTAATACGCTGGTCGAATCCGCGATGCACCTCTGCGATGCTGACGCGGCCAATATATGGCGTCCGGACGGGAAGCTGTTGAGGCTGGCCGCAAGCTGTGGTCACTCCGACGAATTTAAGGAATTTGCCAAGCAAAATCCGATTATACCAGGACGCGGAATGGTTTCCGGACGCGTCTTCCTGGAAGGCAAGACCGTTCACATACCTGATGTTCTGGCGGATCGGGAATTTACAGGAATCGAATATCAATCGCGCGGCAACTATCGCAGCAGTCTCGGTGTCCCGCTTTTAAGAGAAGGCGAAACAATTGGCGTCTTTGTACTCGCCCGATCAGATGTAAAGCCATATGCGGAGAAACAAATCGAGCTGGTCACCACCTTCGCCGACCAGGCCGTAATCGCCATCGAGAACACCCGGCTGCTCAACGAACTGCGCGAATCGCTGCAGCAGCAGACCGCCACCGCCGACGTGCTCAAGGTGATCAGCCGCTCGGCGTTCGATTTGAATGCGGTGTGGCGCACGTTGGTCGAATCGGCGTGCACACTCTGCGACGCGCCTCAGGGCTTGATCGAGCTTCTCGACGGCAACGTCTTCAGGTTGGTGATGCAGAAGGGCTATGGCGAGGCGTTCGAACGTTACTTAGTCGAAAACCCGTTGCGCGCGGGTTCCTCTTCCGGGACCGGGCGCGCCGCGGGCACCGGGGTAGTCTCGCATATCCCCGATGTTCTCGAGGACCCGGACTATCGGCTGACTGAGGGCCAGCGCCTGGGCGGCTATCGCGCGAACCTCGCGGTCCCACTTTTGCGCGAACAAAAAGTGATCGGCGTTTTCGTCCTGGCGCGCCCGACGCCAGGGCCATTCACGCCCCGCCAGATCGCACTGGTTCAGACCTTCGCCGATCAGGCGGTGATCGCGATCGAGAACGTTCGATTACTTAACGAACTGCGGGAATCGCTGCAGCAGCAGACCGCAACCGCCGACGTACTCAAAGTCATCAGCCGCTCGGCGTTCGATCTCAAAACGGTATTGGACACCCTCGTCGAGGCGGCCGCCCGACTGTGTGAGGCTGATCAGGGCACTATCGCCCGCGAGCGGGACGGCGTGTTCCAACGGGTGGCAACTTACGGCTTCTCCGACGAATTCACGGAGTACGTCAGGACTATACCAGTCATTCCGGAGCGTGGGACGGCAACCGGACGAGCTCTGCTTGACGGCAAGGTCGTGCATATTCCCGATGTTCAGGCAGACCCGGAATACACTTTTGCCGAGGCGCAGAAGCTGGGGGGCTTTCGTACCATTCTCAGCCTTCCGATGTTACGCGACGGCGTTCCGATCGGCGTGCTGGCGTTGACACGTCGCGAGGTGCGGCCGTTCACCGACAAGCAAATCGAGCTGGTATCGACCTTTGTCGACCAGGCCGCCATCGCTATCGAGAATGTGCGCCTATTCGAGAGTGTTGAGGCTCGGACGCGTGAATTGGGCGAGTCGTTGGAAGACTTGCGAACCGCCCAAGACCGATTGGTTCAGACGGAGAAGCTCGCCTCGCTCGGGCAGCTGACAGCTGGGATCGCCCACGAGATCAAGAATCCGCTCAATTTCGTCAACAATTTCTCGGCGGTCTCGGTCGAGCTGATCGACGAATTGCGCGAGGCGCTTGGCGGCCAACAGCTCAGCGGCAAGTTACGCGAAGAGATCAGTGAGATCACCGATACCCTGCAAGGCAATCTCGAGAAGATCGTGCAGCACGGCAAGCGCGCTGACTCGATCGTCAAGAACATGCTGTTGCACTCGCGTCAGGGCTCTGGAGAGCACCGGCCTGTCGATATCAATGCCTTGGTCGACGAGAGCCTCAATCTCGCCTATCACGGCGCGCGGGCCGAGAAGCAGGGCTTCAATATCACTCTGGAGAAGTCCTTCGACCCGGCGGCCGGCGAGGTCGATCTGTTCCCGCAGGAGGTTACGCGGGTACTGCTTAACTTGATCTCAAACGGGTTCTATGCGGCCACGAAGCGTAAAGCGGACGCAAATGGCCCCGACTACGAGCCAACGCTAACTGCAGCGACCAAGAACCTCGGTGATAGGGTCGAAATCAGAATCCGCGACAACGGCACCGGTATCCCGTCGGAGGTTAAGGAGAAGCTGTTCAACCCATTCTTTACGACCAAACCTGCGGGTGAAGGGACCGGGCTTGGCCTGTCCATTAGTCACGACATCATCGTCAAGCAACATGGCGGGTCCATAGAGGTCGATACTCGAACCGGTGAGTTCACCGAGTTCAGGATCGTTCTGCCGCGGCGGGCTGCATCCGCCGCCAAATCAGGAGAGCGATGGTGAACCTGCTCATTCTCGTGGTTGATGACGAGTCGGACGTGGAGATTCTGTTCCGGCAGCAGTTTCGGCGCGATCTTCGCGCCGGCCGATTCACGATGGAATTCGCCCAATCCGCCGATATGGCACTTCAGCTTATCGCCGGTGCCGGCGATCAGGCGCTGATCCTGATTTTGTCTGACATCAACATGCCGGGCATGAGCGGCCTTGAGCTTCTGCCCAAGGCGAAGGCTGCGAGGCCGGACGTCCCGGTTATCATGATCACGGCGTACGGCGACGCCGAGACAAAACGGCAGGCTTTGGAGAGGGGCGCTGAGGCGCTTTTGACCAAGCCCATCGATTTTGGGACGCTCCGCAGCGAAATTGAAACGCGGATTGAACGCGCCGCATGACCGCGCAAATCCTGGTGGTCGACGACGAACCGGACCTGGAGACGCTGATCCAGCAGAAGTTCCGGCACCAGATTCGCGTCGGGGCCGTCAGCTTTCTGTTCGCCACCGACGGGGTTGAAGCCTTGGCGGTGCTCAAGGCCAACCGCGACGTCGACATGGTGGTTGCCGACATCAATATGCCGCGAATGGACGGGTTATCGCTCCTCCAGAAGCTGCAGGAGAGCGAGGAAAAGCTCTCGACCATCATCGTCTCCGCATATGGCGACATCGCCAATATCCGCACGGCAATGAACCGGGGGGCGTTCGACTTCCTGACCAAGCCGATCGATTTTCTTGACCTCGAAACAACGATCGCCAAGACCATTCGGCACATCGAAGTATTGCGCGAAGCGCGACGCCGGCAGGCGGAGGCGGAGCGAGCCCATGCCTCACTTTCACGGTACTTCTCACCCAATCTTGCTGAGCGGCTTGCCAGCGATGTGGATGCAATTGATCTTGGGGGACAGCGTCGAGAGATCGCGACGTTGTTCAGCGACATTGCGGGTTTTACCGCGCTGGTCGAGACGCTCGAACCCGACGTGCTTGGGCCGCTCCTCAACGATTATCTTACCGGCATGACTGACATTGTGTTTGCGCACGATGGCACGGTTGCAAAGATCGTCGGTGACGCCTTGCATGTGCTGTTCGGCGCCCCTGGTGAGCAGCCGGACCATGCCACCCGTGCGGTCAAATGCGCCTTGGCCTTAGACGAGTACGCGCAATCATTTCGCGAGAGTTGGCACAAAAAGGGCGTTGCGCTCGGAGTCACAAGGATCGGTGTTCATGCCGGGCTGGCGCTCGTCGGTAATTTCGGTGGCGGTCGCTTCTTCGACTACACAGCCTATGGCGACACTGTAAACGTTGCGGCGCGACTCGAAGCTGCCAACAAGCAACTCGGCACCCGCATATGTGTCAGTGCAACGCTGGCGGCGCGGGTCGAAGAGTTCCGGGGCCGAGCGATCGGCGACCTTATTTTGCGGGGTAGGACGGAAGCTCTGCGCGCCTATGAGCCACTTAGACGCGAGCAATACGAAAATCGCGCGACAAAGAGTTATCTCGAGGCGTTTGCCAAGCTGGAAGCCGGCGATCCTGGTGCGATGGCCGCGTTTGCAGCGCACGTTGGCAAACACGCCGATGATCAACTCGCCGGGTTTCACCTCAAGCGGCTGTTAAACGGTGCGACCGGTACGCGGATCGTTATGGACTAGGGCGATAACCGACCGGCCTGAAAGGGCTCTGGCCCATGCGTCCCATAGCCCGTCCCGGTCAGCGGATGTCTGCTCATGGCCCATCGCGACCAATTTCTCATTAGCAGCTGACAGTCAGCTTTTGGGGTCGAAGCGGACCTGGGCCGGGCGGCAGAGTTCGCTGTCTCGGTCGAAAATGACCCATTGCGGAAGTCGCACCTTGTGCGAAACATCCGCCGTCGCGTCGCAAAATATTCGGTGTCGCAAAACATATATTGCGCTAGACCGCTTCCGCGGAAATCGCGTGCGGTGACGGCTGCGTGCGATGGCTGGCAATAAACCCCGGCTGCGGGCATCGAAAAGGGCGAGGCGCGCTCTTCCGACTTGACGGGGCACATCAGAAACCTTCGGCGTCTCCTACAACACCTGAAACACTTCTAAGGTCCGCCCGCTCGCCTTGCGAGAGCCAGTGGCAATCGAGCAGATACGGTTCATCCAGCTGTACTTCTCCGAGCTCGTCTCGAAATATGGCGTGGTGCGGAAATAGTACGTCACCGGGTCGACATTCTCGCCGCGATTGAGGCGATCCATGACCTCCTTCGGGCCATGGCGAAGCCCTTTCCAGTGCATGTAGATGGGCTGCTTGTCGTCGGTCTCGAGGGTGATCCGCGCCTCGATCTCCAACACGTCGTCGCGGCGCAGGATCATCCAGGCACCGCCGCCCGGCAGCACCGTGCCATTGAGCTTCGGTCCTGCGAAGCTGCCGGTCGTGCGCCGGGCGATGCGCCGGATGCCATACGGCGTGTCACCGAGGATGTGGATGTCGAACTCGAGGGCCAGCGTGAACAGAAACTCCGTCTTGATCTCAGGCATGGGGGCTCCCTGTGGAGTTGATCCGCATCCGCTGTCTGCTGGTGTGTAAGCTCATTCGCTGGGGAATGGCTCAGTAGAGCCATTCTCGATACGTCGCACAAGATGACGTTCTGTTCGCCAGCAAGTATCACTTTTCGCTGTTGGCCCCGAGCCAACCACTGTACTGATTGCCAGATTTCGGAGTGTCCTCCTCACTCAGCAAGATACTTTCAATCTTCGTTCGGGCGAATTGCAAATCTACGTTAAAAGAGGTGAATGTGGCACCGAGCGGCCACAAGCGTTCTGTCCTAAATGTGGAACGCCAATTTATTCGACTACGGTTGGAGAGGGACCGAAGGTCCACTCCATTCGTCTAGGCACTGTTTCGTCAGCGCGACGAGTTTATACCGAAAATGCAACTATGGTTTCGCTCAGCACAGCACTGGGTCACCGATCTCGGCTCCGTTCCTCAGATCGAAAAGCAGCCTGTTTTTAGCCGCAGTGGTGGCATTAGTGGCGGCACTTGATGTCTGTTTGTGGCCTTAGCAGAAGTCGCGCTCTAGTTCCCCATCCAGCGATTGTTAATCTGTTGCCAAGTGCCGTCGGCGCGGATCGCGGCAAGTCCGACATTGAGCCGGGCCAGGAACTCTGCTTCACGGCCCTTTGACACGGCAACTGCGAACGGCAGCTCCGTGAACATGCTCCGAGGTTCCGTCACTTGACTCGGGTACAGCCGGGCAGCGATGCGAATGCCGACATGAAAACCTAAGGCTGCGGCGTCTGCTTCGCCTTTGACAAGGCGAGCGAGGCTTTCCTCGTAGTCCGTCGTTATCACTAGTTTCACACTCGGCGCATTTTTCTGAATGAAGGCGGCCAGCGGGCCGGTCCGCGGCGTGACGACAATCTTGCCCGACAATGCCGCGAGGTTTTCGGGCGTTGCGTTGGGGGTGCGCACGAATAGTGCACCACCGGTGATCAAAATCGGGGTGCTGAAGTCGAACAATGGGAGACGTTCGGGAGTGATTGTAAAGGGAAAGATTGCTTGCGCACGGCCGTCCGCAAGTGTTGATTGAATTTGTTCAAACGGTACTGGAACCAACTCTACATTGAGCCCCACCCGCCCAGCCGCAGCGCGGAGGATGTCCACGGCGAGTCCTTCGGCCTTCCCGTCTCTGAGTTCTGTGAACGGTGGGAAGACCTCCGCATACGCAATTCGCACCGGTTCGGCCACAGCCTGCACCCACGAATGCCAGAGGCAAAAGAATGCCGTTACAGCTATTCGTCTGATCATCCGGCAGTTCCTTCAAGCGCTTCAGCTCATCCGCTGGATATTCGCGGATGCAAGTTACAAGAGTTTCGCCTGCAGCTGGAAGGTGCCAGAGGTCTGTTCCTGGCCCGGAACGTCGTTTGCTGCGAGACAGCAATACGTCTGAAATCGGTGCAAAGCGGAAATGGCTGGCGCACGCTGAAAACGTCGCTGATGACCCAAAGCGGACAAGAAACACACTCCCAGCCATTCGATTTCACCGTTATGATGCCCCCGAGGCTGAGGACGGGCCACCGCAGCGGCGCGTGTTCTTGTCCGGGCGTTTACCGGCATAGGTGGCTTTATGAGAATGGAAGACAATCCCGTGGTCGGTACGTGGAGATTGAAGTCATTTTTTCGCGAGATAGCGGGGACAGGCGAGCGCTACAACCAACTTGGTGAAAATCCGCATGGCTTCCTCGGCTATTCAAGTGACGGCCGCATGTATGCAATTCTCGTAGCTGGTGATCGCATTAAGCCGCACGAAGAAGCCCCGACTGACGAAGAACGGGTCAAGCTACATAAATCAATGATCGCTTACGCCGGAACTTACACGATAGATGGTGGCAAGGTGATCCACCACGTTGACATTTCGTGGAACGGCGCTCGAACCGGAACCGATCAGGTCAGGTTCTTTAAGTTAGAGGGGGACACCTTAACGATAAAAACGGCGCCCAATAAAAGCCCAATCGATGGTCGTGAAGGCGTCCGCATTATTGTTTGGGAAAAGCTCAAGTAGCGGCCACTACTAGTAGAGCGGACATCGCGCTGACTTTTGGTTATGTCCGTTTTTGGCCCATAGCGACATGTGGCTAGGAAACGGCTGTCGGTCGCTTTCGGGACATAACGGACATGGCAGAACTTGATGCTGGTTGGCGCCGGTCGCGAATGACCCATAAGAGACATTAGGCAGTCGCTCGTTGGCGCGGCGTAGCCCGACGATGTCCGGCGGCGCATTCACGATCGCCTATTGAGCTGATGGTTTGCGGCAATTCGCTAACTCGTCGAGTTCGAGACATCAATCCGACCGAAGCGGGACGACTTTCTTTGGCAGTGATGCCAAAAACAACACGATACAAACACACTGAAGAACGACATCTTTGAACAAGAATTCCCCGGTGAGGTTCCACGCTATCGGGTCTGTAGAGACGCTCCATTTGACGACACCTGGTGTGGAGAAGAAAAACGACCACGTAATCGCAAACGTACCAATTCCCATCAATGAGCTGAGTGCCGATAGAATTGGGATAAATGCGCCGGCAGCGAGAAGAGCGGCTGTCGTCAACTCTATAATGCCGAGCAGATTAGCCTCGCCTCTGATCCCAAAGATAGCCAACCACGAAACGAACGGACTGTTAGAAATGTATAATGCAATGCCGTCTGCGGACTGGGGCGTGAATTTCTTTATGCCGAACGAAATAAAGATGGGAACCATCACCCATCGGAGAATACCGAGGTCCCGCCCCGCTGTCAGCCATAGGTGAAATTCGTAGCGGAATGCTTAAACCGCGTGCTCGGCAGTGCTACGCTGGCTGAAGTCGTCAAGGTCATCAGCGAGGAGTACACGCCATGACCAATCTGCTGGAGCAGGCGATCAACTCCAACGACGCCGATCATGCCGCTGGGATCATTCAGAAACCGCCGTCCGAAACGATGCCAGAAGATGTGCGCCAAGCCTTCTGTGACGCTGTCCGCCTTTTCGGCCGCTGGAGGTTTGACACGCCCGCACCGACGCTTCCCTTCAGAAATTGGGGGGGTTATCTCACTCAGTGGGTTGTGTGACCTTGTTCTTGCTTACAAGAACGAGCCACTGCCTTTAGATGTGCATCACGAGCTTTTGGCTCTCTTGGACAACCTCCACATTGGCCTCAAAGCCGAACTCACGATCGATCCATCCTACGCGATCGGCGCGCGATGTGTGGACACGCTGATCCAAGATCGCCGAGCGGCAGTCGGGATAGCTCGATCGCTTTTAAATCAGGGATCGGTCTAGCCTACGACCGAGTATTCGGCACCAAATAGATGATGACGGCTTACTAAACGCTCGCCCAATCGCTTTCAGCGACTCCCCACGCTGCCACCGATCCCACAACTCCGTCTTCTCTGCCGCAGTGAAACCTCGATGAAATCTTTGACTGATCACCAGACACTCCATCTTTTACCTCTAAGATAAAGTGTTGCGTCGAAAAAATATCAACTTGGCCCGTCTTATAGCGTCGCTTGCAATGCCATTAAGCCTGGCTCATGAACATCGAGAAAATCGCATAAAGCCTACTCACCGGTTTGAGCACTCGTCACGTTCCAATCCCAGCGCACGCGATAGCTCCTATCAATACTTGGACTGGCGAGCATCCACGTCAAGCTGGAGACGAAGCCACGATTGTCCGTGTTCATCGTCACGTTGCTCGGATTGTCGAGGATGTGATCGGCGTTGTCGTGATAGTAAAACTGAATGGTCTTGGTCGACGCGTGCTTCGACGGCGGAAACACTATGGTGAATTTCACCAAGTCGGTCTGATCCGAGACTTCGAACGCCGGTCCACCACTGGTCGGACGTTTGGAACGCGTTCCAGTATCGAGTTCTGGTAGTCCACGGTCGTTTTTTCTTCGAGCGGCAAAGCAGAGATGTCGAATTCGACCCTGAATTCGAGCGACGTGCGCGAAGCGGCATCCTGAGCACGTTCTTTGATCACGCAGTGGGTGCAAAATATGTCGGGCGGGATGCCGCTCGACGTGCCGACCGTGTGTACATAGTTCGTAGCCTGGGGTTGCGTCTTAACGATGGTGTAGCGGTCGTGTGATACCGCGGATGAGATTTTCTGGCGCTGGGCGATCTGGGCCGGCGTCGTGTCGTGCCAATCGGATAGATCGAGCGTCGTCTCGTGATACTCGACGCGCACCCCCGGCACCTGACGCTCGTCCGATGTTTTGCTGTAGCGCCACGTCAGCCAACCGCCGGCACCGGCCGCGATCGCAAGTAGCAGCATCGCGGCCGCGATCGCCTGGGTGGCGAGGAGCTGCTTGCGCGCCGCAGCCGCCTCCCGCCGGCGCAAGGAATTAAACGGAATGCCAAGGAGACCTGCGATCAATTTGAGCTTGGCCTCGTTTTTGCCGTCACCGTCGGGGCGCAAATCGGCGGCTAGCACTTCGTGGGTCGGGTCGGGCACGAGGTTGCCGTCGTCGGCGAGCTTACTTACTAGCGCCAGCGGGAAGCAGCCGCCTTCGTCGGTTGTCGCGTCGGGAACGCCGTCGACAATCAGGGCATGGATGCGGTCCGCCCGACCGAACTTCTTGAATTCGATCACTTCCTGGTTAACCCAGCGGCTTCGGGCCGCGGCCGGGCTGCACAGCACAATCAGATAAGCGGAGGCCTTGAGCCCGTCCTGGATTGACTGCGAGAGGTCCGGACTCGAACTCAGTTCGTCGCGGTCGCGGAAAATTGGAAACAGCGATTTCGGGATTGGGCCGTCGCGGCCGGCCGTACCCTGAAGGTCTTTCGGGATCCGGTAGCCCTCGAGGGCCTTGTGCAGCCAGATGGCGGCGTTCCGGTCGACGTGGGCGTAGCTGATGAAGGCCGTATACTTGAACGGCGCGGCGGCGCGATCGTTGTCGGACATAAACCTCCGCGCGCATTTCCCGTTACATGATAACTTGGTACTCCGGATTGAGTTGGATGCCGAGTCGGCATCGAAAGGGATCGTCAGGTCGCTGGGCCCATTAGTCTTTCGTGTCGAACGCAGATGTTTTCGGTCGGATTTGCCCGATCCAGTCATAATCACACCCCAGCCGCGATTTTCCTATGCGATAAATGTTACCGCGCAATGTCCGGATACGAAACTGCCCAACGCAAAATCAGTGATGCCCTAGCCCGACGAGAGCGCGCGCTCGACCTCGGCGCTGCTATCGCTTGACCTCAGTGATAATAAACTTTGGGCGTTACCCTCCGAGATTGGGCAGCTGACGGTACTGGAATCCCTCACTGTCGGTCAGAACCAGCTGACGACCGTGCCCCCGGCGATAGAGCAGCTGACGGCGCTACGAGTTCTTGACGACGCCACAACCGGCTGGCGACGCTGCCTCCCGAGATTGCGCGGCTAAAGGCGCTTCATTCGCTTTACCTCGCCGGAAACCAGCTAAAGACACTCCCGCCCGAGATCGGGCAGCTGAAGACGCTGCAATTCCTCTACCTCGACAGAAACAGATTGACGGCGTTGCCGCTAGAGATGGTGCAGCTCACGGCGCTTAAATCCCTTGCCATGACATGATCGTGCGGTAGTCGTGTCACCCACTGGTTGCATACCTTCCAGCACACCCAATATAGCTGAGCCTGATTTGTGTTGGCCCGCGAATGTACCCAGTCTATGTGAATACCGCCCAATGCAGGCCCTCCTAATTCGCCAGTGGTTACGTCGCCTCTTGGCCCATCGCGACCAATTTCTCATTAGGACCTGACGACAGCTTTCGGGGCGAAGCGGAAGTGGGCTGGGCGGCAGAGTTAGCGGCCTCGGTCGAAAATGACCCGAATGCGACATCGGCCAGGTACTCCATCTGCGCATCGCCATGTGCTAAAAGTCTTGTCTGGAGCCTCGGGGAAAGCGATGAGGCGGCGCGAATTCATCACACTGATCGGTGGTGCTGTGGCTGCGTGGCCCGTCGCGGCGCGCGGGCAGCAGAGGCGGATCGGCGCGCTTATGTCAAGGGCCGCGGACGATCCCGAAGGGCAGGCCCGCATCGCGGCATTCGTGGAGGGGCTGCAGCAATTGGGCTGGACCGACGGCCGCAATGTCCGAATCGACACTCGCTGGCCTGTGGACGATGCCGAGCGCAGCCGATCCGCGGAGGAATTGGTCGCCCTAGCACCAGACGTGATCCTCGCTTCTGCCAGCGTGAATGTGGCGGCGTTGCAGCGGATTACTCGCAGTGTGCCGATCGTGTTCGCGAATGTCATCGATCCGGTTGGTGCAGGATTCGTCGCGAGCCTGGCGCGGCCTGGCGGCAACACCACCGGATTTAGCGCGTTCGAATACAGCCTCAGCGGAAAATGGCTCGAACTGCTTAAACAGATGGCGCCCAACTTGACGCGAGTTGCCGTCCTTCGCGATCCCGCACTAGCCGCCGGGATCGGGCAGTTCGCCGTGATCCAGGCTATGGCGCCGTCGTCATTTGGGGCGGGGTTGACACCGATTGACCCGCGCGACCCCGGCGAGATGGAGCGCGCCATCGCCGCATTCGCGCGTGAACCGAATGGCGGCCTGATCGTAACTTCGAGCCAGGGGGTGGTGATCCATCGCGACCTGATCATCTCGCTTGCATTGCGGTATCGGCTGCCGAACATCCAACCATTTCGATACTTCACAGCGAGTGGGGCGCTCGCCTCCTACGGGCCTGATCCGTACGATTTACACAAGCGCGCGGCCGGTTACGTGGATCGCATCCTCAAAGGCGAGAAGCCCGCGGACCTGCCAGTGCAAGCGCCTAGCAAGTACGAGCTGGTCATCAATCTCACGACCGCCAAGGCGCTCGGCCTCGTCCTGCCACCGCAACTGCTCGCCACCGCAGACGAGCTTATCGAATGAACGACGCGATGTCGTCTATTGGCCCGAAACTGACGTGCCGAACTGTCAAACGAATGTCTGATGTTGAGGGTGAAGCCGACATCAAAAGCTAGAGCCGTCATTTCCGCTGATGACCCAGCCTGTGTAAAAACGCATCGCCTACTTTGATTCCCGCGATGTATGATTCTCGTGCGATTTGCGGGAGGATCGGATGAGGCGTTTCGTTGAGGGGATCGATCGCGGTCAAGACGACGCTGTTTCCGGAATGCCTGGAAGACTGGATCGGCGAGGACAATCCGGTTCGCGTGGTCGATGTCTTCGTCGGAGAACTCGATCTGGCCGAAGTGGGTTTCGGTGGGGTCGATCCCGAGGCAACTGGCCGACCTTCGTATCATCCGTCGATCCTGCTGAAGCTTTACATCTACGGCTATCTCAATCGTGTTCAGTCGAGTCGGCGGCTGGAGTACGAGGCTGGGCGCAACGTGGAGGTGATGTGGCTGATTGGGTCGGCTTGTACCCGATCACAAGACGATTGCCGACTTCCGCAAGGATAATGGCGCTGCCATCCGCAAAGTTTGTGCTCATTTTATCGAACTGTGCCGCGCGATGGGGCTGCTGACGCAAGCGAGCGTCGCGATTGATGGGAGCAAGTTCAAGGCAGTGAACAACCGCGACAAGAACTTCACGCGCGCCAAGATGGAGCGACGCATGGCGCAGATGGAGAAGAGTGTAGCGCGCTATCTAGAGCAGCTCGACACGGCCGACCTGCAGGAGCCGTCAGAGGCACTAGCGGCGAAGACGATCCGTTTGAAGGAGAAGATGGAGAAGCTGAAGCAGCAGATGCGGCGTCTCGAGCGGCTGAAGGTGGAGATGCTTGCCACCCCGGATCAGCAGATCTCGCTGACCGATCCCGACGCCCGTTCGATGGCGACCAGCGGCCGCGGCTCCGGTATGGTCGGTTACAACGTACAGATCGCAGTCGAGGCCAACCATCATCTGATCGTCATGCATGAGGTAACGAACGATGGAACAGATCGAGCGCAGCTCTCCCATGTGGCCAACGAGACCAAGAAGGCGCTGGGCGTGGAGAAGCTCGATGCCGTCGCCGACCGTGGTTACTTCAGCAGCGATGAGATTTTGGCGTGCGAGGAAGCTGGCATCACGGTTACGCTGCCAAAGCCGGTGACTTCGGAGGTAGAGGCGGAAGGACGCTTCGGCAAGCAGGACTTTGGCTATGTAGCTGACGAGGATGTGTACGTTTGTCCGGCTGGACGAGAAGCTCGCTTACCACTTCACGAATGAGGAGAAGGGGTTGGTGTCTGCACCGCTACTGGACCAACGTCTGTCAGAGCTGCGCTATCAAGCAGCGCTGCACCACTGGCAAGGAGCGACGGATCACGCGCTGGGAGCATGAGCATATGCTGGAGGCCGTACAGCGACGGCTCGACGAGCATCCGGACGAAGATGCGCCAGCGTCGCGAGACGGCTCGAGCATCCCTTCGGCACGCATGAAGATGAGGATGGGAGCGACGCATTTCCTGATGAAGACGTCTGCCCGAGGTCGCCACAGAGATGGCGCTACACGTGCTGGCCTACAATCTGACCCGGGTGATGAACATCATGGGCATTCAGCCGCTGATGGCCGCGATCGAGGGCATAGTCAAAGCCAGAAAAAGGCTCGGCGTCGCCGGTTCGACCAAAACTGCTACGCTGCGACAATTCGGCAAAGTGTTTTGAAACAACCAAGACCCAACGGAGACATCGGCGGGCCGCTTAGCTGGTCAGTGCCTCGGCGACAACCACGTGCTAGTCTAAGATTGTAAATGCCCTGTCCCAAGCCTTTGGGGGAGGCAATGAGACGGCGCGAATTCCTTGTTCTGCTCGGCGCCGCTGCAAGCCGGCCGCTCGCAGCGCGTGCGCAGCAGCCGGCGATGCCGGTAATTGGTTTTTTAAGCGGCAGATCACCATACGAATTGTCGGTCGCTGTTGCCGCATTCCGTCAGGGTCTCGATGAGACTGGCTATTTTGAGAGTAAGAATGTCGTCATCGAATATCGGTGGGCTGAAGGCCGATACGATCGGCTGCCAGCGCTCGCGGCAGAACTGGTCAGCCGCCAGGTTACGGTGATCGCGGCGGTGGGAGGTCCCAGCTCAGGACTAGCTGCAAAGGGAGCGACCGCCACGATCCCGATAGTGTTTATCAGCGGCGCTGATCCTGTGCAGGAGGGACTTGTCGCGAGCCTCAACAAGCCCGGGGGTAACGCGACCGGCGTGGCCCCTTTGTTGCCCGCAATGGAAGGCAAACGTTTCGGCCTCTTACACGAAGTGGTGCCGAATGCTGCGCTCATTGGCGTGCTGCTCAATCCCGCCGCGGCGAGCTATTTAGATCGCGAGACGAGTGATGTTCGGGAGGCGGCGCGCGTGGTCGGGCAGCAACTCCTCATCCTGCGCGCCAGCACCGAAGAGGCGATCGAGGCTGCCTTCGCGATAGCGGTCGAACAACGAGCCGGTGGGCTGCTTGTCGCGGCTGACCCGTTCTTCGTGAGCCGCCGCGAACAGATAGTAGCGCTCGCGGCCCGCTACGCCATTCCCGCAATCTACGAAGTGCGCGAATATGCTGCTGCGGGTGGTTTGATGACCTACGGAATCAATATCGGTGACGCGTACCACCAAGTTGGCAGTTACGTTGGCCGCATCCTCAAGGGCGAAAAGCCGGCTAATCTACCGGTGCTCCAGCCAACCAAATTCGAGTTTGTCATCAATCTCACGACAGCCAAGGCTCTAGGGGTCGCCATTCTGCCCGGCCTACTCTCGATCGCGGACGAGGTAATCGAATAGACGCGGCAATGTCCGGTAATGGGCCCATCGCTGCCATTCGGCACGCCACTTTTCGGCAGCGCACAAAATAAACTGTGGGTTAATGGAGCCGCGCTGATGCCCAGAGTCGTCACTTCCGTTCATCTATTTATTTCATTGTCGCAGGGACAGGCACATCGAATCCGTTCAGCGTCACAGAGACCATGCAATAAAGCCCGACCAGATAAATGAACTCCGCTGTTCCCTCTTCGCCAAACAGGTCGACGGCTTGTTGATACGTTAGCTCCGGTAGAACTCCACCTGAAACAAGAGCTGACGCTAAGTCGTAAGCGATGGCTTCTTCGCGCGTGAGATCGCCCGGACGCTGACCAGCGATGATCGTCGCAATCTTATCGTCGCCAATTCCGCGCAATTCGGCAACGAGCACATGAGCGTAGATCTCATAAGCGGAATGAAAGTGTGCCCCAGTCACGAGGATCGCAATTTCGCGGACCGGACGCGGCAATTTCGGGGCGGTGGACAAGGACTTGACCAGTTCCCAAACCGGGCCGCCGAATTTCGGAAAATGCAGCCAAGGATTCCATGGGCCAATCAGCCGGCCGCCATCGTCGATCGCAGTGAAGCCCTTGAAATTCCCTTCGATGCCCTTGCGCATATCGTCATAGAGGTGCCGCTGCTCGGCGCCCAAATTGGTCGGTGTAATGAGAGGTAATCGCATGCGGTGGCCCTTCCTTTTTGGCGCACTAAAATGATGGTTTCGCAACCGCGGTCTTCCTGTTCACTTCGGGCAACGAGCGCGTTCGGGTAGACGCGCGGCCCTTCTGATTCCGCCCGCGTAATCTGGACAGCCGTGGCTGAGTGACAAGACTTTCGACGATCCGCCCACGCCTCCGCAAGAGGCATGGCCACTGCCGACGAGGTGATCGAATAAAACTAGCCGATGTCGCGTTTTGGCCGAAGGGCCTTGGTGCCGATTCCGAAGAGAAGCGCAAGCCTGTGAGCGACATCGACACTGCAGCGGCGGATGGTCTGAAAGTGCTTGACCCCAAACGGCCGATTAGAGAAGGCTGCGGGCACAGGACCCAAAAGACGCGGTGGTCAGGCAGTTGCGGGTGGCGCCTGCGATAGCGTATCCACGAGTTCCGCGATCCGCGTGATCGAGCGGAAATTCGCGGGCGTCATATCGCGCTCAGGAATTGTGAGATCGAATTCAGTCTCGACCGACAGCATCAGGTTGACTAGGCCGATTGAGGACAACCCGCTTCCGCGCAGATCGTCATCGGCCCCGACCACTTTGCTGATCTCTTCTCTATCCAGCATTTTGCGCACGAGCGCAGTCACGCGGTCGGCTACGTTTTCGTTGGTGCGGTCGAGCACTGTGTATCTTCTCTTCGCATAGCTTCCTTTGCGGGCGGATTCGCCCGCATTTCCGATTGCACTTTAATAGCCAGTAACGCCTTTGTGAAGGTTTGCGCTAGGTTGCCTTGATATGGAAGAAGAAGGGCATTTCGGCATATCGCCGTGAAAAGTGAACTGTAGCGGGCGGGGTATTTGTGAGTGCACCAAGGAGCGCGCGGCCGGCGACAAAACATTCCGCGGCCCGCGGGCCGGCCCGGGATTTTCGCCTCGCCAGCAGCCCGCCGGAGCCGGAGGAGAGTTTCGCATCGCGCGCCAAGCGCGTCGCCTTTGTCGCCGCTAAGCACGCTGGCGCTGTCGATCACGACTCGCGAGTGCCGGCCGAGGCGATCGCTGCCATGCGCGCGGAGCGCCTTTTGGGTGTGGCCATTTCGCCTGAATTGGGCGGCGAAGGCGCAAGCATCAGTGACATCGTCGATGTCTGTTACACGCTCGGGCGCGCCTGCGCCTCGACCGCGATGATCTTCGCCATGCATCAGACCAAGGTGGCGTGCATCGTGCGGCATGGCCGCACCAGCGCCTGGCACCAGCGGCTGATGCGGCACATCGTCAGCAAGCAGTTGCTGCTCGCCTCCTCGACCACGGAGGGCGATCGCGGCGGCGATCTACGCAACAGCTCGGCTCCGATTGAGACGCATGAAGGTCGCATTAAGCTTGAACGGATGGCGACTGTTATTTCCTATGGCGAGGTCGCCGACGGTATTGTCACCACCGCGCGGCGGTCGCCCGACGCGGCGAGCGGCGATCAGGTGCTCGTGGTCTTCCTGCAGGACGGCTATACGCTTGAGCGGCAAATCGGCTGGGATGCACTCGGCATGCGCGGCACCGCAAGCTCGGGCTATAAGCTCGCCGCTTCCGGCATCAGCAACCAAATTCTGCCGGCGAGTTACCGTGAGATTCTCGCGCACACGATGATGCCGGTATCGCATCTCGCGTGGAGCGCGGCCTGGGCCGGGATTGCGGCGGCGGCCGTCGATCGCGCTCGCGCTTTCGTACGCAAGGCGGCGCACGGCACCGATGCCACCATGCCGCCGGGCGCCGCGCACCTGACCCGCGCCGGCGCTTCGATGCGCACGCTACGCAGCGTGATCGCAGGAGCGCTCCGTCGCTTCGAACTGGCCGCTGGCGATCCGGCCGCGCTGGAATCGGTCGATTTTCAGACCGGCATGAATTTGCTCAAGGTGCAGGCGTCGGAGCTTGCGGTCGCTACCGTCATGAGCGCGATGCAGGCGTGCGGGCTATCGGGCTATCGCAACGACGGTGACTTCAGCATCGGGCGCCATCTTCGCGACGTTCTGTCATCGCCTATCATGATCAGCAATGATCGCATCGTCGCTAATGTCGGCGCAGCATCCTTGCTGAGTGGCGCTCCAGCTTCGCTGCGCGAATAAGTATGAATCGGCCTGCGATGATTCGGCCGCACAGGCTGGAAACAAGCGATCCAAGAAGAAGGGCGTAATACGCGGCATCCAAGAGAACCAACAAAAGAAACAATTGGACAAGGAGGTCCGATCGATGAACGTTGCATTCGACGCCCCGCAACCCAGCTGTTCGTTGGATGCGCTCGGCAAGGCGCTGTTGCTACCCTCGAGCGTCGACGGCGTTTATGCGCGCACGGGGGTTTTTGAGGATGTGGTAATGCGCCTTGCGGCCTTCATCTCGAACCATCGCGAGCCGGGCACCGAAGTCTTGGGCTTTCCCCCGGTCATGAGCCGCCGGCAATTGGAAAGCTCCGGCTATCTGAAAAGCTTCCCGCATTTTCTCGGCTGCGTCTGCTGCCTGAGCGGCAGCGAGGCCGAAGTCCGCGGCACCGTCGAGCGCTTCGAAACGGGTGAGGAATGGACCGACGCGCTCGCCGCCGCCGATCTCGTGCTGACGCCCGCCGCCTGCTATCCGGTCTACCCGATCGTGGCGAGCCGCGGCGAAGTGCCCGCCGAAGGACTCTTGTTCGACGTCGCCAGCGATTGTTTCCGCCGCGAGCCCTCGCGCGATCTCGACCGACTGCAGTCGTTTCGCATGCGCGAATATGTCTGCGTCGGCACGCCCGAGCAGGTCGCTGACTTCCGAAGCCGCTGGATGGCGCGCGCGCAGGCGCTCGCCAAGGAATTGGGGCTAGCTTATCGCATCGATCAGGCGAGTGACGCCTTCTTCGGCCGTGGTGGCAAGCTCATGGCCACGAGCCAGATCGAGCAGGCGCTGAAATTCGAATTGCTTGTGCCGGTGCGCTCAACCGAACAGCCGACCGCCTGTATGAGTTTCAACTATCACCGCGATCACTTCGGCACGGCGTGGAATCTACGCAACAAGTCCGGCACCATCATGCACACCGGCTGCGTCGCCTTCGGCATGGACCGGCTTGCGCTCGCGATGTTCGCGACCCACGGTCTGCAAACCGCGCGGTGGCCCGACGTGCCTCGCAAGGCGCTCCGGCTGTAAGAGCTTTCCTTTTTCGAAAATTCGCCTACTACAAATGCAACGAAAAGCTCTCCCTCAAGTTAGGGGATTGTTGGAGGAGGCCAACTACGGTCGGAATACCGGTTGGATAGCGGGGGTGGTCCGATATGAAAGACGATGCCAACTTCTCGAAGCGGATGCGCGAACTTGTCGAGGACGGCTATATCGCCTTCGATAAGTTTGGCCGATGGCGCGTGACTGAGAGGGGTTTAGCCTGCTTGATGGCATACGCAGATCGAGCGGTGAAGACAAACGCAGCTCGTGATGTGCCGACGGATCATTCAAAATGATCACGTTGCTGCTGGGGCCATTTGGCGGCAGTAGGAATATTGCTCCAGTCGACCGATAAGGCCGGAGCCCATGGAGCTGGCGCGCCGGCTCACCGCCTTCTCGTTATTACCGTGTAAGTACCGACCTCCAAGGCCGAAGGGGGTCGGATCGGAGGCCCGGTAATGGCCGCGATGGACTTTCTCAATGGTAGTGCTTGGTAGCTGGCCGCGGAGTTTATCGAAGCGCGTGCACGGCGACCGCCTTGCCTAGATCAAGGGACCAACAAGGACAAGGCGGCCCACGGTGCATGAGTTTCCTTTTGGCCCTTAGCCGACCTCGCGCTGTGTCCGCTTTCTGGCAGCTATTGAGGGCATAACGGACATCAGTGCCGGATCGGCGCGTCATTATTTGGCGTATACGACTTTAGGGCACACGACCTAGTCCGCATCGGGTTTTTCGTACTGCCGAATGACTTGCCGTAAGCTTTCCGCGGCGCTCAGACTTGTCGCTCGATTATAATGCTCTAGGGTGACGCGCGGATCAGCATTGTGCAAAACCGCGCTGCCGAGATGAGAGTTCTCACCACCATATATAGCAGCTGCAGACGCCGCAGACGTGCGAAACAGATGCGGACTGACCTTCACGCCGACCGTCGACAGGGTGGTCGCTCCAATCAGCCTGGCAACGTATTTTTCAGTTATGCGCCCGCCGTGCCTTGAGGAGAGCCAGAGAGCTGAAGATGGGCTATTTGGCATGCCAGCTTCGGTCTGTATTGGTCGAGGTAGCGGTCGATGAACGGTACAAGTAGCATGTTGATGCGCCGCTCGTCGGCGCGCTTCTCCTTCGTCTCTGCGGCGGAAAGCACAATCCACCATCGGCCGCGAATTTTTACAAAGCTACGGCCGATCTCCAGGGCGGCGAAGTTCTTGCGCCTAATGGGGTGAAACCCGAGCATTGCCAGCATCAGTCCGTTACGCACCTGGCTTGCTTGGGCCAGTTTTGTCATGGTGCGCGAATTTTCAGCTTCCTGGATGAGCGCCAGGCCGGCCTCGACGAGACGTTCCGGCAGCACCAGCCGATCGAACTTGGAGCGCGGGTGTGCCACCACGGCCAGGTCCTTAGCGACTTCATTAAGCCAGCCCCATTCGAGACCGGGAATCATGTATCGGGCGGCGCGCCGCAGGCAGCACATCGCGACATGGACCGTTGTGGAACTCATGCGGGCTTTCGCCTCAGCAAGATAGGCATCGACGTTTTCAGGCGTCACATTAGCGGCAGCCGGTGCATCTCGTCGGAGCAACCCATTCCGATCAAGAAATCCAAGAAAGTCGCCGTAATGCCGCTCGTGGACTTCGCGCGAAGCCGGGCGTAGATGGCCAGCTGCCCCTCCGCGCTTGAGCCGTGCGGCAGGCTCGCAAGCCGCATGCCAAGCTTTGCGATCAGCTTCAGGCCACGCCTCAAAGGGCATTCGGCGGCCTTGCGACTTGGAGATTCGATGCGGTCATTTAGGATCAACTCAAGCATCGGGCTGGTCGTCAAATTCGATGTGCTCGCGAATAAGCCTTCCGTACTGTTCGGTGGCGCCGATGGTTTCAAGGCCGCAATAGAAACGGATCGTCGTCTGGATGTCGCGGTGTCCGAGCAGCCGCCGTACGGTCTCGTAGTCTCCTGGACGATGCTTGAGGTAAATGGCCGCCGCGGCGTGCCTGAATTGATGAACCGTGATATGGAGTCCGGTGGCTTTCTGGATGCGCTTTGTTATTTGTTTGCTAAACTGCATTCCATTCTTCGGCTGACCGGCCTCGCCGGGAAACATCCAATTCGCGTTGGTACCGCGAAGCAGTGTCGGTCGAAATTCGTGGATATATTCGTCAATGAGATCGGTCAGGGGCTGATCAAATTTGAAATTCAGATCAACGCGGTTCTTCACATCATAGTTCGGGAAAACCAGCCAATACGGCGTGCTCAACCCGCCCGGTTTGATGAGATTTTGGCTCAAGTCGATCAGGCTGAGATTGCGAAGGCGAATGGGCGCGAAGGTCTCAATCGCGATAGCGGCGGCATGCTGAGCTAACACGGCAGCTTTTCTGGGCGCATGATCCTTCGCCGCGCGCGCCTGTTGCATGAGGGCGTTCGGCAGGGATACGACTTCGCGCCAAACGCCTTCTGTCAGTACTTGTCGAATCAATTGCAAGTTCTTGGGCGTCAAACCCTCGCGGCGGTGATGCTCCAGCGCGACCCTTATCTCATCAAGCCGGCTAAGCTCCGCCTCGCCCAGGGAGCCACTTTCACGGGCCATGCGCAGCACTTTCCAGCCGAGATCAATGGTGCCGGTCTTTGGCTCTTCGCCGTTCTTTTGCCAATAAACATCGATGACCTTTTCAGCAACGTCGGGGTGCAGCAACGCGGCGAACGACTGTAAATGCTCGATCGGGATACCGAGCCGAACAGCCATTCGCGCAAACGCGATAAGCTCGGCCCGTCGGTACTGAATCGTTGTCGGTTTGCAGGGTTCAATTCGCTTGCCAGCAAGCGTTCGGTGGACATTAGCGAGTCGTGCCAGATAGTTGTCGATGTCCTGCCGGAGACCGATCGGAAACGCCTCCCAGGCAGGCTCGGTTTTTTTTAAGGGCGGCTCGGCGAGCCGCTGCAAGTCCCGCCCTTCCAATGCATCCGCACAAGCGTTCCAGGCACGGATCATAAAGCGCTTGGCCGTATTGTGCGTCGCCAAGCCGGTCGTTTCGGTGCGGTAGACCCAATAGATCATGAAAGTATCGTCGTTGACGCCTGAGATGCCGATGCCGCGTGCAGAGCAGAAGCGCGCCAGACCCGAGAAACGTTGCCAAATACGTTTATCAATCTCCTGAGATAGCCTCATCCACTCCGGCCGCAGTTTTACGCCATGCTGCGGTAAGTCGTTTTCCTTGCTGAACCAGCGTAGCGCCGCTTTGGCGTTGGCCCTGTGATTGGCCAGAGTCTTTGCAGTAACGCCGAGCCGAGCGTGATGCAGTTGGCCGACTGGAAATCGGATTGCGCTCCAGCGCGCCGGCATCCCTTCGACCGGCCGGGCTAGCCATTTGGCGAGTTGGCGGATCGAACAAGTCCAGTGCCGTCGTTGATCCTCCGCAATGTCGCCGGCGCGCTCCATGGCGGCGATCAAGTCGGCGAACGACGGCTCCAACAGGGTGGTTGAGGTCATTGGGACCGGGCCTCGTTAGACGGGGATGGACGGGGATGTTAGCTCATGTATATGGTAGTATTTTAGGAAATTGTCAATAGTATATCTCTTGGGTATAGAGGTATAATTCTTCCTAATCTTGAAGCATCTAAGTAGATGTTGATGTATAATCATGTATTTCGGTGGATCGTTATTCATTGTTCACGTGCCGCAACTTCCATAAGGTTAGCAACGTCGGCATCTGCACCGGCTACACTGCTTACCGCTCACTCGTCGACAACCGCTGATTAGATCTCATCCATCGGACCAGAGCGCCCTCGGCATACCGAATAGCACGGCCGATTTTCAGATAGGGCGGGCCGTCGCCTCGCATTCGTGCCTTCGCGAGCCACGACTCACTGAGGCGTAGAATGTCGGCCGCCTCTCGCGCGGTGAGCAGGCGCTCGTGTTCGAGCGGCATGGTGTACCTCGTGGTGTCCGTTTGCTTTAACGGGTGTTAGCACCACGACGCTTCATCAAAAATATTGGCAATCGCGGCGAGGGAAATTTGCGCCCACGATTATCGCCAGGATTATCGCCGGAATTTATTGTTTGCGAGGGGGCTGCTTGCGTCCGGGTTTGCGCGGTACCTGCTTTTCGGCTTCGCGAAATACATCATCGGTGAGGTGATATTGCTCGAACTCTGGCAATTTGCGCAGCGCTTCACGTTGTTTTTCACGGCTTGGCAGATCATCCAGCCCGCGCATAGCGGCAACGAGACCCGGCATTTTGGCCCTCGGAAACGATTTTTTCTTAGCGTGTGATTCGCTCAGCAGTGCGTCCAACTCCGATTGCAGCAAGAGCAGCGAGTAATTCGGTCGCGACTCATAGAATCGGGTTGGCCTGCCGAACGGCCAGTAGATGCCTGACTCTAGTGCCCCGTCGGCTTCCGCCGTCCCCCAGAAGTCGCGTGGTACGGAGAGGCGACCCTCATGCCCGAAATAATAACCGTGGAGCTTGCCCTGGTGCAGCCGATTGCGAAGCTGGCGCACGGCCTGGATTACGATCTCCTTTAACGCATCGGGAAATTGCGGCTGCGAGAACGCTCGCGCCGCCGCGTCTATGCTATCGTCAGGCTTCGCTTCGGACTGTGATTCTGCGGCTCCTTCGAGCACAGCAAATTGCTCAGGGAACCAGTATCCTGCGGCTCTAAGGATTGCGTCTTGTGACGGTAAATATCCGTCCGGGCAGAAATCTCTCAGGGCACGGCCTTTTTCGGTGAGTGGCATTGTTTGTAGTCTATGTTACCGCGAGTCCGCTCGCAGCGCGACTTTACCGGCGATGTCTTGGCCTTGCGGCCGAACTTGACGCCCCTCGCTTGCGCCCGCTTCCGCCCTTCATCCGTCCGCGCCTTTATCAGTTCCCGTTCAAACTCCGCCAGCCCGCGCGGCACCGTTAGCATCAACCGCCCATGCGGCGTTGTCGTATCCGCCCAAGCATCCGCTAGCGACCGAAAGCCGGCGCCCGCCTTACCGATAGCATCGAACACGTTGAGCAAGTCCCGCGTTGACCGCGCTAGCCGATCGACCGCGTCACCAGCAGGACATCCCCAGCGCCCAAGGCCGCGCTCGCCCTCGCCAACGCCTTCCTATCCGTCACCGCGCCGCTGACCTTCTCAGGAAAGAGCCGCTCAGCGCCCGCTGCGATCAGCGCTGCTTGTCGAGCGTCTGTCGATCTGTTGAACCCCGCGCATACCCTACGATCATTTGTCTTCCCATTTTGCGCATGACATTTGAACAACCGAAATGCTTGCAAATCAGCCCTTCTCTCTTTGTGCAGAACTCTCGAGTTTCGTTCAAGCTGACGCTGTCGTTTCCGTTCCTCCGCGGTTCTGTGGCGCAGCAGTTTTGGTGTGGGGGCTGATTGTTTGGTTTGCGCGGGGCTTCCGGGATTGGGCCGCGGTGCGCGGGGTTCTCATCGCTAGCGTCGTGGGGCTGGTGATCAATATCATCATAAACGTCTCAGCGACTTTTCAGGGCTGGCTTAACGGGAAGGCCTGGGGATCAACAGTCGTGCTAGCTTTGCTTTTGCTTGGGGGCGTTTATGAACTCGTAGTCGGTGCGGCGAGGGAGGGCTAGGGCAACAACTGCCTTGCGATTGCAGCAGCGCCAAGCGCGAGGATGATGAGCTTGAGGGACATTGGCGTACCGGCGGTCGGGTTCGAACTTGTCGACGATCAGGAACAATACGACAGCGACGACGGAGATCGTGAACGAATAGAAGAAAGCCCACATCTCAGACTTTCCGCCCCCTTGGTAATTTTCTTAGGGAATGAGGGCTCGCGTTTTTCAGCAGCCACAAAAAGCACCCCAAGCGATACATGCTTGGGGTGTAGGTCGTTGCCTCAGTGTGCAGACTGTAGAGGCTGGACTGCTGGGGGTGCCCAGTCTCGGCCTGTCACTTTGATACAACTTTCAAACATCAAATAGCGTTGCACAGCCACCAAGGGCATTACGCGGTCGTTTGTGTGACGCTTTTTGGCAGTTCCGGGGGAACAAGCTGCTGGTTCCCCGATTGCCCCATCGGGGACTGTCGACTGTTTGGACAAATGCCGGGGCCACTATCCCATCATTGGAGAAAACGAGCGGAGGATTTGCGCCGTCAGATGCAAACGGCGATTGGACAACAGCTTCGTGTGAAATATGAGTTGCCGCAGGAACTGCCGCCCGAACTGGCCATGCTTCTGATCCGCATGGATGAAAAACCGGAGGAGCAGTGCACAGCGCATCACAAGGGGCCCTCCAGCGCGCGTTGACAATTGTCACGCGGCGCCTGATCCGGTGCTCCCTCGGCGTGCGTCCTTACGCTTCGCTTTGTCTTAAGGTGCCGTAAGGGCACACCTCATCCGGGCCGCAGCAAAATCTGGCAGCTTGGCGATGTTGGCGGCGATGCGATCGCGCGCCCAATCACTCTCCGTGATCCCCCTCGAACACATGCTGTCGAAAGTTGCGGGCCTCGGGGCTTGGTGACGGGGCGTCCATGATGAAGAACGCCGCCTCCTGCAAAGCCTCCACTACCTGGGCCTTCTCCAGCCGCCCCGGACAGAGTGAAATGGTATCCCTCTGCGTATAGTAGTCGAAGGCAACGTCGCCCGCTTCGTCATACACGATAACTCGCATTGGCAATGCTCCCCAAACGC
Source organism: uncultured Alphaproteobacteria bacterium (assembly GCA_963806465.1). GTDB lineage: Bacteria > Pseudomonadota > Alphaproteobacteria > Rhizobiales > Xanthobacteraceae > BOG-931. Next base: position 136,852 of record CAWDZD010000042.1, read on the forward strand.
ATGATGGCTGCACATCAACGTATAGGAGCTAGGAAAGTTGCCGGGCCACGGCGGCGGGAAGCAGCGGTCAGCCATCGGAAAGTTGGATCTGAACGGCAGGCTGCGAATTAATAAGGTGCCTTGAAGGATAAGGAGCGTCGTCGTGCTCAGCCCACTCTATTTCACGCTCATCCTTGCCGGGATCATCCTGATTGCCTGCGCCATCCTCGGCAGCCTCTACCTTACGTGCCGACGTTCGTGGCCGGACGAGGGGAAGCCGCGCAAAAGGATCATTATGTCCAACTTGAAATGAACAAATCGAAGCATGCGCCGACAACGACTGGTCCCACGAAGAAACCGACGATCCCCCCTACGCCGACTTGCAGACGGCGTAGTGATTAAGCCTCCTCACTATTAAGCGTTAGGCATTGGCATCACGGCCTGCGCTGGTTCCAAAAGGCTTCAGGAAGTTCGGTTTTAGACCGGTGCGCGCTCCATGGGATGATAACGAAGAGCACGCTTGAGGTGCGCGCGGAACTTTATCCAAGCGGTCATTCCGGACAACCGCTGAAGCCGCCCGCCTCTACGAAATCGCGACGCTGTGGCTGTCGGGCAACAAGTCGGCAGTCCGCCCAATAGCGTGGCGGAATCGTCATGCATTCGTGCCGCTCTCGTCAGCACGTCGTCCGGCATCCGTCGCAATTTCGTTCAAGCATTTTCCCATGAGGGCAATGTGACCCCGAAAAACCGCTCCGCGGCGCTCACCATGTGACGGTGCCCTGGCCAAGGTTCCATCGGGTTCCATAATGATCCGTAAGGCACGGTTCCCATGTCCACGCGCAACCCCAACGATCCTAAGCATTGGCGCGACCGCGCGGCACAGATGCGTGCATTGGCGCTCAAGATGGGAACGAAAGCGGCCATCTTGATGCGCGATCTTGCGGCCGACTATGAAAAGCTGGCCGAGGGAGCGGAGATCAGAACCAAGGGGAGAAAGCCGCGATCAAACGGCAAGCTGCGCTAGGCGGCGTCGATTTCAGCGCGCGGCGCGGCTTGGCGTGCCGGGCGTCATCAATGACACTTTTGTAACGTGACTCGATGTTCTCGCGGCACTACCCGGTCCCGCAGCCTTGCAAGGTTAGGGCGGGTTGCCGTGTTGCGTTATGGCGGCCCGCCCGCTTTGCCGATTGCATGCAGAAGCTTCGGGGGATGTGCGGCCAGGGTCTATCCTCTTTCGGCGCGATAGTGGGGCCGTTTCCATTTCTGGATTCGCGCAGCATTTCGCAGCAAGAAATACTTGATCACAAATTTGCCTTCGCGCCCCGGAAGTGGGCCACCGCAGGCGCGACACGTTAGCTGACGGGCGATGGTTTCCGGACCGGCTTCGACTTTGACGATTTGATAAAGCGCATTGCAGTTCGGACAGTTGAAAGTGGGCTTGCCAGTCGTCATAAAACGCCCCCACACCGATTTTTTTGATTGTTGGCGCTAAGTTACATTCCCGGTCGTCCACTCGCAATCAGAAAGCGCGAGCGCAAGACAAATGAAGTGCGTTGTAATCGGCTCCGTGTTGGTATTCGTGCCAGGGGTGCTCGTCGCCCGGGTTTGGGGATTTTGCGCACGGCGTCATCCCCTGACAGCGCGGTGTTTTTGTTGCCGCGATAGCGCGGTCGGAACGTCGTTTGCGCGAGACACGTCTGGATTTGGGGCAAAGCGGAAATTGGGTGAGATGCCCAAGCGTTTGGTGGCGGCGAAGAAGACATCAAAGCGTGAACCGGCGGACGGCGGCGTTCGACCAACCGCGACGCACCGGGGACTTGGATCTTAAATCGATTTGTTGGTTTTTCAGGGAATGTGACAGTTGCGCGACACAACAATAGACGAGTTTTTCATCTTTTAATTCGAAACTGAGTGATTGGAAGCTGCCTCGAATTATGGCGGCTGGTCTTCGGTGCTCCTCCCTGTGCGGGAACTGAATCAATGAACGTGCTCGCTTTTGCGTCGCGCAAAGGAGGGGCTGGCAAAAGTACCTTGGCTGCACATCTTGCTGCCCACGTGCACAGGCCGACGCGACCATGTCTACTCATTGATGATGATCCACAAGGATCGCTCACGCTTTGGAATGAACTGCGCGCCGATTCTGCTTTGCCGCTAAAGATCGTGAAACGTGGCATTGCCCATATTGTAAAAAAAGCCAAGCGAAATGGCGTAAATTGGATCTTCATTGACACGCCTCCGAACAACTCAGCGAGCGTAGCTGAAGCCATCGAAGCAGCAACGCTGGTCATTATCCCGTGTCGACCCGGGTTGTTTGATATTGACGCCGTGCAGGAAACCATCGCACTAGCGCGGCAGGCGCGCACGCCCTACGCCGTTGTTTTTAACGCTGCACCACCAAAACGTCAGGAGATCGAATCGCCGGCGGTAAGCATAGCTCGTAGGTGCCTCGCTCAGCTGGAAGTCCCCGTCTGGGGCGGTCAGATCAGCCACCGGGCGAGCTTCTCGTTTGCCCTTAGTGAAGGCGAGGGTGTGAAGGGATACGAATCCGATCCTTACTCGACCGCTGAAATCAGCAGCTTGTGGTCAGCCATCGAGAAGTCCGTCAAAGTAATCCATGGCGCACGTGAAAAAGCGGGGATGCATCGCGCCGCGGCTTAGTATGAGGCTCTGCCCCTCTGGGGCGTCTCGAAATGCGGTTGAAGCACGCGGAACGCCCGGGATAGCGTGCTGCCTGGTCAGGAAATTCCGCGAGCCCTAGTGGTTCTGCCGGTGTTCGCTTCTCCTTATTTCGTGGAATATGGCCGAGCATCGTGCCGCTGCGAGATAGGACCTTCAGTGAATAAAGCGCAGCTTGCCACCCTACTGACCGTAGGCTCCGCTGTTGCCTTTATCGGTTGGGCTGTCGTGTATCTCGCATCATTCCCCGGTCATCCAGACAAGGATGACCAGCTCGCCACCCGAAGCCAGTTCCGAAGTTGGTTACGCGCGTTACGGTTGATCGTGTTGCAACGCAGCATGAAGAGCCGTATGATTTTTGACCGCGTAAGGCGAGGGAGTCGGCATGGTGACGCAGGACGAACCGGCGACCAAGATCGCCGGAGTGCCGCTCACAGCCTTCGAGCTTCCACCGTGGCTCGTCGAGCCGGCGGTGCGCTCTTGCCGGTTGTTTAACACCGCGATCGATTTCATCTTCTACGACGTGCCGACGCTGCGCGCCGCGCTGGCCGAGAAGGACGCGCCGATGCAGGCCCAGGGCGAAAAGCCGCCCTCGCGGATCATCGATTTCGATGCGTTGAGCGACCCGGAGGGGTCACTGCTCCTCATCGACGCGACGACCGCGCCATACGTCCACAAATATCAGAGCGTGAAGAAATTCCTCGAATCGCCCTATCAGGAAACCCGCGATGTTGACATTGCCACGATCACAGGTGTCGGCAGCTCGGCGCTGGGAAGCGCGGCCTTGGCTTGGGACATCTCGGTCGCGCTCGAAAAGCCCGTGCTGGCAATCGTGCCGGGCTATGGTGTCGCTGACGTCGTCCTGCAAGCGCTCGGCGGCTGGTTCGCCTTCGGTCTGTATGATTTCCTCAGCAGCAAGACACTAATCCAGACCGGGCTCGCGAAGGCTGCCCCGGAGACCGCGCGCATCGGCCGGGAGCTTGCCGCATCAACCCCGCAGGAGCCGACCGCGCGTGGCGGCGCGCCGATCTTCCGCTACGGCTCGGGGTCATCGGACGTGCTTCATGCCCTGCTCAAACTTCGCGTAACGCCCTTTCGCTTGTTGGTCGGGCACAGCAAAGGCGCACTGCAGATCAACAATGCGATTCAATCCCTTCCCGCCGAACGGACACGGGAGCTGCGCGTCGTAACGCTGGGCTGTCCCATCGGCGAAAACGTGGAAGGCGTTGATTATCACCAATATCTGGGCCTGTTCGATGCCCTCGGCCAGCTCAATTCCTGGGGCCATTGGCCCGAATATTGGCCGCCGACTTGGCACAGCACCAATCCCGTGTTGCCGCCGGCCATGGCGGCTGGCCGAATGACTTCCAGAGTCAGTGCGGGACTTAGCTTAAGCTCAGTAAGCGGACATCGAAATCTGGCCGCTAATTAGGCGGCCAATTCGATATTGTCGACGAGCGTGGCATCGTCTGCGTCAGTCTTCGAGCTGTTGACCCGCTTCGACACCGGCCAGCGTTGCAGAAAGTCGTTCGCAACCGGCTTCAGGATACCCGCTCCCGCCTCCCCGCTTAGCCACGGCGCGAATTGCACCTCCGTCAAGAAGGCCGGCATGCGGTCGTGGACTTGCGCAGCGAATCCGTTCGGTTCGGTGATGATCATGGTTCGATCGTCTCTTCGACGCGCACCATCGCGATCGCTCGATCGAAAAACTCACCCAGGTAGCCGGCATTGACGGACGCAAGCCAAGTCGTCGGATGGTCGGTACTTTCTTGCCGCACCACCGACCCGCGAAATGAGGCGCCGATCTCAGTCCGTATTCAATAGCAAGATTACGCCCAGTCCAGTTTTGGGCAGGGGCAAAAATCATGGCCAAGTCGAAGCTTCGGCTGGTGGCGCCGGACTCAGAATTACGGACAGTCACGCTTCGCCGGCGCAGTAACGGCGAAATGGGTCGCGATCGCGAGCATCTAGCCGCGGCTTGAGAACGGGCGATGAACCAAGAATGGATGCGTGGTTTAGCCAGGCAGGTAGACGGTCTCGCCGAAAAATTGGAGCAAATGCCACAGGGCCAAAGCGATCGCGAACCAGAAGACAATCTTGATTATCCTATGTAGCCACCAGAATGGTGCATAGGAGTGCCAAATTTCGATGAGCAGCCACCGAAAATTTGAAAACGACCTGTCCGCCAGTCTCGCCGCCACGATCTCCAAATCGGGAAAATAGATCGGCGTTTTGGCACTCACTTGCTGCTCTTCCTTCAGGGGGGCGATACGCCACGTCAGCAACGCCCGGATCGCGTTGTAGGCGAGCAACACAATGCCCACCGACCAAACCCAGAAGCTAGTCTCCGGTCCTAGCAGCGCTCGCCAAACCGGGACAGCCTTGCAATGAATGGCCTGACAAATCTCCGCTGGAGAGGATCCCGATGCTCTTTGGCCGAGGTGGGCTTCTATATGGCCGAGCGCAATGAGACCGAGCCCCTTCAAGATAAGAGGGGAGAAGAAGACCCCGAGAAACAACAGGTTAAAAAGCATAGTGGTGCCGGTATAGCTTCGTACCAGCTGCGACCACGGGTCCGAGCTGCGCACCGGCAGTCGTAGGTCGTGCACGTCCGAGCCGTCGAGCACGAAATTGGAGCATGTCGAAAAGTCGGCCTCATGCAGGTCGCATTGGGTAAGCCGCGCGCCATGAAAATCGACCGATTTGATTGTTGCTGCTTCGGCGAATGTACAGTTGCGGAATTGGCATCGGACGAAATTAAGGAATTCAAGGCGGGCACCGCTAAACTCGACATAGCGGAATGAGCAGTTTTCAAACCATTTTTCGTGCAAATTGCATTCGGCAAAGGACACGTGCTCGAATTTCGAGTCGTGAACCTCCTGGAAGACGATGCCTTCAATGGATTCGCAGGCGTAGAAATTACACTTCCTGACCCGCGATGAGCGAAACTCCACTCCGCGAAGGATCGCGAATTGGAAATCGCATCCGTCGAGATCGACCTTTTCAAATCGAGTGCCCGACAGGTCAGCGGAAAGGAAGTTAAACCCGGTTGGGATAACTAAGCCCTTTATAAGCAGGTTTGCGAGCGAGGGGCGTTCGGCGCGGTATTTCGTCGACTCTTTCTGCTGCGCCAGCAGCGAATCCAGCTCTGACTGCGACACTTCCTGCAGAGATGGCTGTTCGTTCACACCCCGCTCCCTGAATGTGGGTCTATAGCTAAGCGCAAGTGATCTGCTCGGGCCAGGCCAAATCTAGGTTGGCGTGTGATGAAAAGCACTTCCCCTTCGGGCGCGCGCTGATGGTCGCCTATCGGCCGTTTGAATGGGCCCGCCGCCTCGGCTTGAACCCGCGCCATCCGGGCCGCTTTCGCTGCCGGCGCAACGCGGGCGCACGTCGAAGTTGGGGGTATCACTATCACTGCCGAGAAAACCGCCGGGGAGGTGGCTTCCGGCCACGCCACGCTCAAGGAGATCGAGCGCTACACCAAGGACGCGGAGCGCAAGCTGCTGGCGATATCAGCCATGGAAAAGGTCAAACGAGGAACATCCAGTGGCTAACCTGAGCCGAGGTTTGCCAATCAGAGGGAATAATTGAAATCAATCAATGGGGGAAATTTGGATTGGCTCCCCGGGCCGGATTCGAACCAGCGACCAACCGGTTAACAGACGGATTCAACGCGCAAGCGACGAACCGCAACCATCCGCCGTCTGGCACCGTAGGATGGCGGCGCTGCTGCCTATCGTATTCCTAGCTCGTCTTTGTTGGTTTGGATTGTTTATAGTACTTTGATATCAAAGCCTAATTCATTAGCCGCGGTCTTAGGCCTTGGTGCCGGGCGGCTTCGGGAAAACGTCCGGCCGGCACTACGACCGGTCTGCGGCCATGCCGCTGGACTGGGACAGGCGGGGGCGGGTAACGCCCGTCTCTTAGCCACGTCCCAGGAAGAACGTTTCTGGAGCTGAGCGGTGGCGTTCGTTCGCTGCCGCAAGTGCCGTGGTGGGACGCCGACAGGCGAGCGGCCCCCGCTGGGGTCGCGACCGCATCCCGAAGGATGCGGACGGAAGGCTACGCGTCTGCCGGCGTCTCGCCGTCCTGTTTTTATTTGGCCCAACGTGATCTGGAGGCGGCCGGAATCCACCATCGGCGCCTCATGACGGGATCAGGTTCGGCTTCTTGCGCGTCGTATTGGCAAAACTCGGGCGCACATGCGCCGCGAGAATGATTTCCCATGTCGTCATTGCCGGACTTGATCCGGCAATCCATGCGGGGTGCTGGCTTGCTGAGATTCGCCGCACCGCCCAGTTGGCGGGGCGTCAGCATGGACCCGAGGGTCAAGCCCGCGGGTGACGATCGCTAGCAGAATTCGCCGATGGCGTTTTTGTTGGCTAAGGATGTCGCGAACGCAAAGGCCATTGCATGCTCCACGTCGAAACCCTCAAAGCCGCGTACGGCGCCGCGCAGGTGTTGTTCGACGTCAGCTTTTCCGTCGGCGAAGGCGAAATGGTCACGCTCCTTGGCCGCAACGGCATGGGCAAGACGACGACGATCTCCACCATCATGGGCCTGATGCCGGCGGCCGGCGGGCGGATCGCGTTTGACGGCGCCGAGCTTGGCGGCCTGCCGCCCTATCGCATCGCCCAGGCCGGCCTCGGCCTGGTGCCGGAAGGCCGCCAGATTTTTCCGACGCTCAATGTCGAGGAGAATCTGATTGCGACCGCGGCGGCGCGCTTCGGCGCGCCGCGCTGGCGGCTAGCCGACGTCTATGAGCTGTTCCCGAGCCTCGCCGAGCGCCGCCGCAACATGGGCAATCAACTATCCGGCGGCGAGCAGCAGATGCTGGCGATCGGGCGAAGCCTGATGACCAACCCGAAGCTCCTCATCCTCGACGAGGCGACCGAAGGATTGGCGCCGCTGATCCGCAATGAAATCTGGACGAGTCTCAAGCGCCTGAAAGCCGAGGGTCAGGCCATTCTTCTGGTGGACAAACACATCGACGCACTGCTCAAGCTCGCCGATCGCCACGTGGTCATCGAGAAAGGCCACGTCGTGTGGTCGGGCACTTCAGCGGCCTTGGTCGCCGACCCGACGGTGCGCCAGCGTTATCTGCAGGTTTGATCGTCATTGCGAGGCAATCGGGCGTTCACGCCCGTCTTCGAGGGGCTATGGCGACGAAGCAATCCAAATTCACGAGCGCTGCATCTGGATTGCTTCGCTTCGCTCGCAATGACGATGTGGATTGCCCAATCTAATCTAAAATCATCATGCTATAGATTCCGCGCATGGAGAATTTGGACCCGAGAGGACGTTCGCCTTTGTCAGCGCAAGATATCGGGCAGCTCTATGTTGCGCGAACTCTGCCCGACGCCGTCGCGGCGCTGGCCGAGCGGGGGCCGGAAGCAACGCCGCTTGCGGGAGCGACGTGGATCATGCGCGCGCCGCTGCGTCAGGAACGGCTGGCGCCATTCTACGTCGCAATCTCGAAAATCGGCTCGTTGTGCGAGGTGACTGTCGATGATCGCGAAGTCAGCATCGGCGCCTGCGTTACCCACGCCGAACTCGCCGGCCAACTGGCCTCATTGCCAGACTGCAAGGCGCTTGCCTCGGCCGCCGGCAGCGCCGCCAATCCGGCGATCCGACAAGTCGCGACAGTAGGCGGCAATCTCTGCGCCAAAGGTTTTGCGGCGGCGGATCTGGTGCCGGCGCTTTTGTGCCTCGATGCCGAAGTGGAGCTGCAAGCGCCGGGCGGCACCGAACGACTGGCCGTGAGCCGTTTTCTCGCGCTTCGGGCAAGCCCCGCGCCGGGTCAGATCGTGCGGCGCGTGATCGTGCCGCGGGCGCAACGCCGCTCGGTCCATGTCAGGTTGCCGCTGCGCAAGGCGGGCGACTACCCGGTCGCCATTGTCAGTCTGGCCGTGACGTTGAACGCAAGCGGCCGCATCGACGGCATTCGCGCCGCGGTCGGCTCCGTCGAACCGACGGCGCGACGCTGGCACGAATTGGAGGCTGATTTGCTCGGCCAGCCGCTTGACCCGATGCGCGCCGCCGACAAAGCGGCAAGCCATAGCGGCGTCTTTCGCGCCCGCGATGGCATTGAGGCGCCCGGATGGTATCGCGTCAAAGTCCTTCCGAGTCTCGTTCGTAGCGCAGTGCGCGCCTTGCAAGCGCAAGCATAAGGACTCAACGAAGGGCCGATGCCGGTGCAACTGAAAATCAACGGCGACGAGCGCGAGTCGAACAGCAATCCGCTGACGCCGCTCGTCGACGTTCTCCGCGACGAGTTCTTTCTGACCGGCGCCAAGGTCGTGTGCCGCGAAGGTTTCTGCGGCGCTTGCATGGTCTTGCTGGACGGCAAGCCGGTAGTGTCGTGCCTGATGCCCGCCGGGTTGGCCGCGGGCGGCGACATCCGAACCATCGAAGCGCTGGCCCCGGGCGGCGACTTGTCGCCGCTGCAGGGCGCTCTGGAACAGCACGATGTCGTGCAATGCGGAATGTGCTTCCCGGGTATTGTCATCAGCCTGACGAGCTATCTTGAACACACCAACAATCCCAATCGGGAAGACATGAAGGCAGCTTTAGTCGGAAATATCTGCCGGTGCACCGGATATGAGCGCATTCTCGATGCGGCGCTGTCACTGGTAGCGCCCGGCGAGGCGCGGTGACGAAAAATGTCGACGGCGACAAGCGCGACCATGAACTTCCCGCGACGCGACGCGCGCGACAAGTTGCGCGGCCGCACGCGTTACACCGTCGATCAGGTCCGTCCGCGCATGCTGCACGCGGCGCTGGCCCGCGCCCAGGTGCCGTCGGCGCGAATTGTGCGTATCGATGTGTCGGCAGCGCTGGCGATGCCCGGCGTCCGCGCCGTGGCAACGGCAGCCGACGCGCCATTCCGTCACGGCATCGGCGTTGCCGATCATCCGCTATTCGCCACCGATCGTATCAGATACGACGGCGAGCCGATCGCGGCGATCGCCGCGGAGACGCTGGCGCAAGCGCAGGCTGCCGCCGCCGCGGTGGTGGTCGAACTTGAGCCGTTACCGGCCGCAATCTCGATGGCGGACGCTTTGGCGCCGAGCGCCCCTCTGGTCCATCCTGAGTGGCGCGGCTACGAGGTTTTGCTGGAAGGCGCGGCGCGCGGCGCCAACGTGGCGTGGGAAGCGACCGTGGTGCGCGGCGACGTCGACTTAGCTTTCGCGCGCACCGACGTCGAGATCGTCGAGAGCACGTTTCGTGTCGGCCGGCAGAACCACCTTGCTCTGGAGCCTCGCGCCGTCATTGCTTCCTACGAGGACGGGCGATTCCACATCGAAACATCCACGCAAGTCCCCTGGTCGATCAAAAACGCGACCGCCCGGTTCTTGAACTTGCCGCCGTCCGATGTCCGCGTCACGGTCCCCCCGGTCGGCGGCGGGTTCGGCCTCAAATTCGATTGGGCGCTCGAGCCGTTCGCCGCGCTGCTGGCGCGCGCTGCCGGCCGTCCGGTGCGGCTGGTGAACTCGCGGCGGGAGGAGATGCTGACCTGCCTGTGCCGGGAAAACGCCGACATACGCATACGCTCGGCAGTGACCAAAGATGGCGAGATCGTCGGGCGCGAAGCCGTCGTGCTGATGGATTGCGGCGCCTATGGCGGCGAGCAGATATTCCTGACGACGATGACGGCCCACACGCTGGGCGGCAACTACCGTCTCGGCGCGGTGCGCCTGGTAAGCCGCGCGATCTACACCAACAGTGCGCCCAATGGCGCGTTTCGCGCCTGTAACGGGGTATACAACACCTTCGCGCTGGAGCGGCATACCGACGAAATCTGCGCCGCGATTGGCATGGAGCCTTTGGAGTTTCGCCGCCGCAACGTGCTTGGCAACAAGGATATCGGCTCAACCGGGCAGGTGTTCGAGGGCAATGTGCTCAAGCCGATGCTCGACCGCATGAGCGAATTGCGCGCGGCGAAACCGTCAAAGCGCCCACTCGCCGGCGAGCGCCTGTACGGACGCGGCACCGCCGTCGGCACCTGGTTCGTATTTGTTGGACCATCCGCAGCGACCGTTCATCTCAATGCCGACGGCAGCGCCACGCTGGTAACCGCCGGAGTCGAGATCGGCTCGGGTTCGATGATGCAGTCGTTGCCGCAAATCGTCGCCGGCGCGTTAGGTCTGCGGCCTGAAAATGTCGTGGTGCGCACCGCCGATACCGATGCGGCCGGTTACGATGTCGGTGTCGGCGGCGGCAGGACCACCGTGTCATTGGGGGCCGCGAGCCTCGTTGCGTGCGAAGAGGTACGCCGCAAGCTCCTCGCAGTGGCCGCCGACTTGCTCGAAGCCGCTCCCGACGATCTGGTTTTGCGAAACGGCAGAGTCGAAATCACCGGCGCCGAAGGCTCGGGAACGACCATTGCGGCCGTCGCGCAACGCGCGCAAACGATCGTCGGTCCGATCTCGGGCAGCGGCTCGTTCACCGGTCCGGGCGTTGCCGCGATGCCCGGCTGCGCCGCCGGGCATTTTATTGAAGCGTTGGATATTCCGGTATTTGCAGTTCACGACTGCGAAGTCGCCGTTGATCGCGAGACCGGACACGTCGAAGTCTTAAGTTATCGCGTGGTGCACGACGTCGGCCGCGCGCTCAATCCGCGCGCCATTTCCGGGCAGATACAAGGCGGTGTCGTGCAAGGCCTGGGCTACGCGTTGCACGAGGAGATATCGATCGACGCCGGCGGGCGCATACGCCAGGACGGTCTGGAGACCTACCGCGTGCCGCTCGCCGGCGATGTCATCCCCGTCGAGATCAGCCTTTATGAGGGAGCGCCGTCGATTGGACCGCTCGGAACCAAGGGCGCGGGCGAGGTGCCGATCCTCAATGTCGGCGCGGCGATCGCCTGCGCCGTCGCCAATGCCATCGGCCGGCGCGTTGCCGAATTGCCTTTGACCCCGCCCCGCGTTCTGGAGCTGATCCTTGGCGACGACCGCTCGCTGGCAATTCCGCACATCGCCGATGCCTGGCGGGACAACGTGCTGACAAAATGATTTTAGGTCGGGTCAATCTCATAGGGTGGATAGAGCGAAGCGAAACCCACGGCGCCGCATCGGTGGGTTACGCGGCTTCGCCGCTAACCCACCCTACGAACTCAATCCGGCACCACCGCGGTGGTCTCGATCTCGAGCTTGGCGGCCGGTTCGACCAGGCGCGTCACCGCGACCAAAGCCATCGCCGGGTAATGATCGCCCATCACCTCGCGCCAGACGTCGCCGAGCGCCGGCCGCGCTTTGAGATATTCGTCCATGTCGCAGACATACCAGGTCATCCGTACGACGTGCTCGGCGGACGCGCCGCCTTCGGCGAGCACCGCCAGGATATTGGTGAGCAGTTGCCGCGTCTGACCGACGAAATCCGAGGCAAAGCGCTCGCGTTCATCCCAACCGACCAGGCCGCCGATGAAGAGAAGATCGCCGCGCGCCTTGATGCCGTTGGCGTAGCCTTTCGGCTGCGGCCAGTCGGAGGGCTGCAATACGGTATTGCGCGCGCGCGGCGGCAGAGTGTCGGTCGGACGGTCGGACAACACGTTTCTCCTTGTGAAAACTTACGAGGCGAGCTTGCTGGCGGCGGATTGCGCCGCTTGGCGCCGCAATTCGAAGCGTTGCAATTTGCCGGTTTCAGTGCGCGGCAGACTGCTCACATATTCGACGGCGCGGGGATATTTGAATGGCGCAACCGTCGCCTTGACGTAATCTTGCAGCACGCGGGTCAGGCCCGCGTCGGGCGCAAAGCCCTCCTTGAGCACGACATAGGCTTTGACGATCTGGCCCCGCTCGTCGTCCGGCTGGCCGACCACGCCGCACTCGGCCACCGCCGGATGAGTCAGCAGGACCGTTTCCACTTCCGGCCCGGCAATGTTGTATCCGGCGGAGATGATCATATCGTCGGAGCGCGCCTGATATCTGTAATAGCCGTCATTATCCTTGATATAGGTGTCGCCGGTCACGTTCCAGCCGTTCTGCACATATTCGGTTTGCCGCTTGTCGCCCAGATACCGGCAGCCGGTTGGGCCGCGTACCGCAAGCCGGCCCACTATGCCTGGTGGAACTTCCGCGCCGGTCTCGTCGATGACGCGCGCTTCGTATCCGGGGATCGCCTTTCCGGTCGCGCCGGGCCGCATATCCTCCTCGCGGCAGGCGATGAAGATGTGCAGCATTTCGGTCGAGCCGAGGCCGTCGATGATGCGGATGCCGGTCGCGGCTTCCCATGCCTCGAAGGTTGCTGCCGGCAGCGTCTCGCCGGCAGAGACGCATTTGCGCAGCGACGAGAGGTCGAAGTCGGCAAGCTTGCCGAGCATGGCGCGAAACGCGGTCGGCGCCGTGAAGCAGACGGTGGCGCGCAAGCTTCCGATCGCCGGCAACAGATCGTCCGGCGACGCCCTCTCCAAGAGGATCGTCGCGGCGCCGGCGCGCAGCGGAAACAACACCAGGCCGCCGAGCCCGAAGGTGAAGGCGATCGGCGGCGAACCGATGAAGCGGTCGTCGCGATTGGCGCGCAGCACGTATTTGCCGAAGGTGTCGCAAATCGCCAGCATGTCGCGGTGGAAATGCATGGTGCCCTTGGGCACGCCGGTCGTGCCCGAGGTAAAGGCGATCAGGCAGACGTCGTCGCTCGCGGTGTCGCAGGCGTCGAAATACTCGTAGCCCGCCCGCATCATCATCACTTCGAGGCTGTCGGTCGCGGCCGATCCCCAATAGACGACGCGGTCGAGCCTGGGCGCAAGCGGCCGCGCCTTCTCCATTTCGTCGGCAAGCCGCACATCGCACAGCGCCAGCCGGATTTCAGCCTTGGTCAGCGGGAACGCGATCTCCTTGGCGCGCAGCAGCGGCATGGTCGCGACCACGATGCCGCCGGCCTTGATGACGGCGAAATAGGCCGCCACCATCATCGGGCTGTTCGGCCCGCGCAGCAGCACCCGATTGCGCGGCACGACGCCGAGATCGCGGGTCAGCACGTTGGCGATACGGTTCACATATTCGGCGAGATCGGCATAAGTCCAGCGTTCCGCCGGCGAGATCAGGCAATCGCGGTCGCCATGGCCGACGGCGATCCAATCATCGACGAACGCGGTGACGCAGTTCAGGCGATCGGGATAACGCAGCTCCGGCAGCTTGAACAAAAACTCCGGCCACTGCTGCGGCGGCGGCAGATGGTCGCGCGCGAACGTGTCGATGTGTGCCGAGCGGATCATGGTGCGTCGTCCTTCAGCCGCCGATCGGGTCGCCACCCGGCCGCGGATTCAGTTGCCCTCAAACACCGGCTTGCGCTTGTCCGCGAACGCCCGGTAGGCGCGGACAAAATCTTCGGTCTCCATGCACAGCGCCTGCGCCACGGCCTCGGCCTCGATCGCGGTCTCGACCGACATCGCCCATTCCATCTCCAGCATGCGCTTGGTCATCGCATTGCCGAAGGTCGGCCCGGCCGCAAGCTCGCGGGCCAGCGTCTGGGCATCGCCGAGTACATTGGCCGGCGTGGCGAGCCGGTTGAAGAAGCCCCAACGCTCGGCATCCTCGCCGCCAAGCGCGCGGCCGGTGAACAACAGCTCCGCGGCGCGGCCCTGGCCGATGATGCGCGGCAGGATGGCACACGCGCCCATGTCGCAGCCGCCGAGACCGACCCGGTTGAACAGGAACGCCACCTTGGCGTTGGCGGTGCCGATGCGGATATCGGACGCCATGGCGATGATGGCGCCGGCGCCGGCGCACACGCCGTCGATCGCGGCGATGATCGGTTGCGGCGCGGCGCGCATCGCCTTGACCAGTTCGCCGGTCATGCGCGTGAAATCGAGGAGCCCGCTGGCGCCCATTTCCGTGAGCGGCTTGATGATCTCGAAGACGTCGCCGCCGGAACAGAAATTGCCGCCGGCGCCGGTGATCACCACCGCCTTGACGGTCTTGTCGCGGGCCGCGGCGCGAAAGATATTGCCGAGCTCGGCATAGCTTTCGAAGGTCAGTGGATTTTTGCGATCCGGCCGGTTGAGCGTGACGGTGGCGACAGCATCGGCGACGGCAAGCCGAACATGCTGCGCCTCGTAACCCGAGAGCGGCAGCGTCACCGGATTGGCCATTGTCATCGCGGCGGCGCTCCCGCGACCGACGCGCGCGCCGAAGCTTTGGTCCGGGCCAAAAGCCGCATCAGCGCTTCGACGTCGGCCGGCGCCAGCTGCGAAAAAATCTCGGCGATCCAGCCTTCGTGCGCCCGCGCCATGGCGCGGAACGCGCGGCGGCCTTCGGGCGTCAGGCTCACCAGCTGGGCGCGGCGATCGCTGCGCGATTGCCGCCGATCCAGGAGCCCGAGCGCCACCAGCCGCTCGGACAACCCGGTGACGTTGCCGTTCGACACCATCATCCGCTTCGACAATTCGCCGAGCGTCATGCCGCCGGGCGCCTTGTCGAGCTGGGCCATGAGGTCGAAGCGTGGCAAGGTGACATCGAATTCCTGCCGGAGCCGGCGGCGCACTTCGCCCTCGATCAAGGTGGTGCAGGTCAACAGCCGCAACCAGAGCCGGAGCTCGCTTTCATGGTCGGCAGGCCGCTCGGCAACCTTGGTTTCCGCGTCCAGCGGGACGCCCGTCGTATCCTGCACGCGATGCCTCTCGTATCGGTTGCGCGCCAGCGCGCCGCACAATTCCACAACTTGAGGAATCATTTTAAGGTTCAAATTTATAGGCTTCAAGTAGCCGAAAGTCTTGGTCTAACCGGCCATGACTTCGCCGCCGGCAATCACAATCGCTTGCCCGGTGATCGACTGTGACGCCGGCGAGGCGAGCCACAGCACGGCGTCGGCGACTTCGCCGGGCGTGACCAGACGGCCTTGCGGATTGGTGGCGGCGAGCGTTGCGCGCGCGTCGTCGCGGCTGCGCTTGGTCTTGGCGGTGATGTTGTCGACGGCGCGCTCCAACAGCGGCGTTTCGGTGAAGCCCGGACAGACCGCATTGACCGTGATCCCGGCTTGCGCGAATTCGAGCGCCAGGCTGCGCGTGAGCCCGACCACGCCATGCTTGGCCGCCACATAGGCCGACACGTAAGCATAGCCGATCAGGCCGGCGGTCGAGGCGACATTGATCACCCGCCCGGCGCGCTTGGCGATCATGTCCGACACGACCTCCCGGGTGACCAGGAAAGTGCCGGTGAGGTTCACCGCCAATGCCTTGTTCCAGGCAGCGAGGTCGGTCTTCATGAAGGGCGCGCTCGGCGCCTCGCCCGCATTGTTGACCAAGATCTCGATCGGCCCGAATTGGCCGCGCGCTGCCGCGACGCCGGCCCGCACTTTTTCTTCATCGGTGACGTCGAAATCGGCCAACGCGTAAGATTGCGCGCCGCCGAGCGACGCTTGCAGCTTTTGAAGCGGCTCGCGGCGGCGGCCAGCGAGGCTGACCCGCGCGCCGGCTTTCGCGCAGGCGATCGCAATCGCCGCACCGATGCCGGTGCCGGCGCCGGTAACCAGCGCATGGCGATCTTTGAGCGTCTGCTCGGTCACGATGTCGAAGCCGCGTCAACTCGGCCGCGGCCCGGCGGCGGCGCGAGCGAGGTTGGTCTCGTATTGCGGCTTGGCCGAGAGATATTGCTTCGGCCAGGCGACCGATTTGACGCCGATCTTGGCGGCTTCGTGCAACGTCCAGGCAGTGTCGGCGAGATGCGGCCGCGCCAGCGCGCACAGATCGGCGCGGCCGGCGGCGATGATCGAGTTGGCATGATCGGCTTCGGAGATCGCGCCTACCGCCACCGTCGCAATGCCGACCTCGTTGCGGAGCTTGTCGGAAAACGGCGTCTGAAACAGCCGCCCATAGACCGGCTTCTCCGCCTTCGACACCTGGCCCGATGAGCAATCGATCAGATCGGCGCCGGCGTCCTTGAACATTTTGGCGTAGATCGCAGCATCGGCCGGCTCGTTGCCGCCCTCGGTCCAATCGTGACACGACAGGCGGACCGACATCGGCTTGTCCGCCGGCCAGACCTCGCGGATGGCGCGGAACACCTCCAGCGGATAGCGGGCATTGTTCTCGTGCGAGCCGCCATATTCGTCGGTGCGCTCATTGGTCAGCGGCGACAGGAAGCTCGACAGCAGATAGCCGTGGGCGCAATGCAGCTCGATAATATCGAAGCCGACCTCGATGCTGCGTTTCGCCGCGGCGACGAAGTCGGCCTTCACCCGGTCCATGTCGGCCCGCGTCATGGCGCGCGGTAACTGACTGTTCGGCATGTACGGCAGCGCTGAGGCGGAAATTAGTGGCCAGTTGCCGTCGTCCAGCGGCTGATCGATGCCCTCCCAGGCGACCCGCGTCGAGCCCTTGCGCCCGGCGTGGCCGAGCTGCAGGCCGAATTTCGCCGACGTCGTCGTATGGACAAAGTCGACGATGCGTTTCCAGGCCGCGGCCTGTTCGTCGTTCCACAAGCCGAGGCAACCCGGCGTGATACGGGCATCCGGTGAGGTGCAAGTCATCTCGCCGAACAGCAAGCCGGCGCCGCCAAGCGCGCGGCTGCCGAAATGCACCAAGTGAAAATCATTGGGCACGCCGTCCGCGGCCGAATACATCGCCATCGGCGACATGATGATGCGGTTCTGCAAGGTCAGCCCGCGCACTCGGTAAGGCGTGAACATCGGCGGCACCGGCGGTCCGTCGGGATCGATATTGATGCCGGCACGCGCGGCAAACCAGCGCTCATAGCCTTCCAGCCAGGCCCGGTCGCGCAGCCGCAGATTCTCATGACTGATGCGCTGCGAGCGGGTCAGCAGCGAGTACATGAACTGCTCGGGCTCGAGCGTGTCGGCATAGCGGCTGCCGACCACCTCAAACCATTCCATGGCGTTGCGCGCCGCATTCTGGATGCGGGCGACGTCGACCGCACGCACCTCCTCGTAGGCGGCAAGCACCTCGGGGATCTTGTCCGCCGTAGCGCCGAACTTGCGAAACTGCCGCGTCAACTCGATAGCGTCTTCGAGCGCGAGCTTGGTACCGGAGCCGATGGCGAAATGCGCGGTGTGCGCGGCGTCGCCCATCAGCACCACGTGATTCTTGCCGTTGAAGTGGCTCCACTTGCCGCAGATCAGCCGGCCGAAATTGAGCCACGCCGAGCCGCGCAGGTGCCGGGCGTTGCTCATCAGGCTCGCGCCGTCGAGCACTTCGCTGAAGAGCTCCTCGCAGAACGCGACCGAGGCCGCCTCGTCGGCCTTGTCGAGGCCGTGCGCCGCGAACACGTCTTCCGTGGTCTCGACGATGAAGGTCGAAGTGTCGGCGTCGAACTTGTAGATGTGCGCCTGGAACCAGCCGTGCTCGGTGCGGCGGAAATCGAACGTGAAAGCGTCGAACGACTTCTTGGAGCCGAGCCAGATGAAGCGGTTCGGCCGCATCACCATGTCGGGCTTGAAGGCGTCCTGGTAGCGATTGCGAATCTTGGAATTGAGGCCGTCCGAGGCGATGATGAGATCGGCATCGGGAAACTCGAGATCGGAATCGACTTCGCGCTCGAACAACAGCTCGACGCCGAGCTGTTCGCAGCGCGCTTGCAGGATATTAAGGAGCTTCTTGCGGCCGATACCGACAAAGCCGTGGCCGGTGGTGCGCATCCGCCGGCCCTTGATCAGCACTTCGATATCGTCCCAGTGGTTGAAGGCGTCTTCGATCTCCTGCGCGGTCTCGATATCCCATGCGCGCATATTGTCCATGGTGGCGTCGGAAAACACTACGCCCCAGCCGAAGGTGTCGTAAGGCTTGTTGCGCTCGATCACCGTGATGTGGTGGGCCGGATTCTCTTTTTTCATCAGCAGGCCGAAATAGAGCCCTGCCGGGCCGCCGCCGATGCAGACGATGCGCATGTCTTTCTCCGTCAGGATCCCGCGTAATTCACGTGCCGTATATGGCTTTGCGGCCAAGGATTAACACCCATTGACCATATCCACCACCGGGATCGCGGCGTTGTGCAGGGCTGGGAATTTAGAGGACTTCGGCGGAGCAAGCGGCGGTTTTCGCCCGAACCCTCAAAGGCGGCGGCTAAAAATGGCGGCCAACCACGCCGGTATTGCTTCGCCCTCGTTAGCAGGAACTTCGGGCGAGCCCGAAGGTTTTCAATACGAACCTGATTTGGAGGAACGACAATGGACTGGAATCGCGTGGAAGGAAATTGGAAGCAAACCAGGGGAAAGATCAAGGAAAAGTGGGGTCAGCTCACCGACGACGATCTCACCCAGATCGACGGCAAGCGCGAGCAGCTCGAAGGCAAGATCCAGGAACGCTACGGCATGGCCCGAGACAAGGCGCGCAAGGACATCGACGATTGGCTCAAGACGATGCACTGACCGGTTCGCCGGCCTGGTCCGCGTAACTGTCAAAACAAAAACGGCGTGATGGCGAGCCATCGCGCCGTTTCTGTTGGCTGATTGCCAAAAATCTTCGCTAGTCGGTGCGCTCGACGAATGCGCGGCGGGTGCGGCCAACTTCGCCGGCGTTCACCGCCGGTGCAGCGTTGCCCCAACTGTTGCGGATGTAGGTCAGCACCGCGGCGACTTCGTCGTCTTTCAGCAGCCAGGCGAATTGCGGCATCGCCGACGCCGTCGGCTCGCGATCGGTGGCAACGCTGCGCGCACCGCGCAATACCACATGAAGGAGCGAGGTCGGGTCGATCTGCTGCACCACCGCCGAACCCGCGAGCGGCGGGAACAGCCCGGCGCTGCCTTTGCCGTTGGCAACGTGGCAACCGGCACACTCGTCGACATAGATCTTGGCGCCCATCTTCATCGCCGGCTGATCGGCAGTCGGTGCATCGACCTGCACGTCCAGGCCCGATTGATCCTTCAGATATGTCGCAACGGCCCTGAGATCGGCATCGTTCCAGCGTGAAGTCGATGCACCGATAGTTTCCGCCATCAGGCCGGTGGCGATGGCGGTTTGACTGTGACCGGTCTTGAGGTAGTTGGCGATCTCCTCAACCGACCAACTACCGAGGCCACGCCGCGGATCGTTGGTGATGTTGGCGGCAAACCAGCCCTGCAGCGGGTAGCCTTGCAACCGCTCGCCGGTTTTGTCGCCGCCGAGAATGGTCTTTGGCGTGTGACAGAGGCCGCAATGGCCAAGGCCCTCGGCCAGATAGGCGCCGCGATTCCATTCGGCGCTCTTGTTCGGATCAGGCACAAAGGTCCCGGGCGTGAAGTTCAACCAATTCCACACCCTCATGGTCGCGCGAATGTCGAACGGAAACGGCAGCTGATTTGGTTCGACCGGATTCTGCACGGCTGGAACGGTGTTGAGATAGGCGCGGATCGCCAGCGCGTCGCCGCGCGTCACCTTGGTGTAATAGGTGTAGGGCATCGCCGGATAGAGGTGCCTGCTATTGCGACCGGTGCCCTTGGTCATCGCGTTGATGAACTCGTCGTCGGTCCAGGCGCCGATGCCGGTCGCCGGATCGGGCGTGATGTTCGGCGCCAGGATAACACCGAACGGCGTTTCGATCGCGCGCCCCCCGGCAAGGTCGTGGCCGCTGCCGGGCAGCGTATGGCAGGCCGCGCAGTCGCCGACGATCGACAAATAGCGGCCGCGCTCGATCTGCTTGAAATCCTGCTTGTCGATCCCGTCCGCCGACGCGGTGCCCGCCGATACTGACAGCAGCAGCAAACCGCACAGCACGCCGGAAAATGATGCGACGTCACGCATGGACGAGCGGCCCCGGATTTTTGAGATATTGCGAACGGATCGCTTTCGCCGACCAGAAGGCCAGCGCCGCCACGGTGTCGGTCGGATTGTAGCCGGCGTTCTGCGGGAACGCGGACGCGCCCTGAACGAACAGGTTGGGCACGTCCCAGCTCTGCAAATATCTGTTCACTGCACTGCTATCCGGTGTCTCTCCCATGATGGCGCCGCCGCACAGATGCGATGTCTGATAGTCGGTCACATCATAGGGTCCCTTGCGCGGCTTCTTGTCGACCTGCTTGGCGCCCATCTTTTCCAGGATTTCCGCGTATTTGTCCGTGAGAAACGCGCTCATCTTGATTTCGTTATCGTGGAAATCGATGGTCATGCGCATCAGCGGACGGCCGAAGCGGTCTTTGTAGGTAGGGTCGAGATCGAGATAGATGTCGCGATAGGCGTAAAACGAGGCATGACAGGCGGCGCCGACAATGACCGAGCTCAGATAATTGTCGCGCAGCGCCTGTTTCCATTTCGCGCCCCACGCCGGCGTGCCGGGCGGCACCGCCATGCTTTCGAGCGGCCGGCCGTTGGTGCGGACCTGGCCGATATAGCCGCCGCCGACAAAGCCGAGCTGGCTGTG
>CAWDZD010000043.1:0-258263 GCA_963806465.1 uncultured Alphaproteobacteria bacterium
TGACCGCAGCCGGCAGCGGCGAAGAGGTTGTGCCGGCGTCGGATTACCGAGCCTTGCAGAACCAGGTTCGCGAGCTTCACCGGCTGCTCGGCAAGAAGACACTTGAGACCGAGATTCTCAAGGAAGCGCTCGAACATGCCACGGGGTCAAAAAAACAGGTACGGCTGCCGCCGTCGCTACCGAAGGACGGTTCCCGATGAAGACCGTCGCAAAGGTAATCGGGGTCTCCCGCTCCAATCTGATTGAACGGCTACAGGAACGACCGAAGACGTTGATCGGTCGGCCACCGCTGCCGGACGACAAGCTCGTGGCCGAGATCAAGGAAATTATCGCCGAGCTGCCGACTTACGGCTACCGGCGTGTCCACGCCATCCTCAAGCGCCAAGCGTTGGCCCTCGGGCGCAAGGTGCCCAATCACAAACGGGTCTACCGGGTGATGAAGGTCCATGGCCTGCTGCTCGATCGCCATGCCGGTGGTGTCGAGCGGCGGCACGATGGTCGGATCGCAGTGGATGAACGCAATCGGCGTTGGTGCTCCGACGGCTTTGAGATCGGCTGCGAGAATGGAGAGAAGGTGCGGGTCGCCTTCGCGCTCGACTGCTGTGATCGTGAAGCCATGAGCTTCCTCGCCACCACTGGTGGCATCACAGGCGAGGATGTGCGTGACCTGATGGTCGCTGCCGTTGAGCATAGGTTCGGCACGGGTCAATCGACTGCCGGTTACCATTGAATGGCTCTCTGACAATGGCAGCTGCTATGTCGCTGGCGATACTCGCAGCTTCGCTCGCGACGTCGGCTTTGAACCGAGAACCACCCCAATCGAAAGTCCGCAGAGTAATGGAATGGCCGAGGCCTTCGTTCGAACGATCAAGCGCGATTACGTCCGCGTCAGCCCATGCCCGGATGCCCAGACCGTGATGCAACAGCTGTCATCGTGGATCGCTCACTACAACGAGGTTCACCCGCATAAAGCTCTCGGATATCGTTCACCCCGTGAGTTCATCGAAGCTCGCGGAAATCCCTGATCGTGTCCGGTCGTTCAGGGGCTACAACACTGTTGATATCTGGATTTCCCCCATTTTGTTGCTTTGAAAGCTCTATGGCGTTGTCGAGTACCTTTTCCCATGTTCGTGGAGGAGTGGCTTTTGAGGCCAGTGGTATCTCTTGTGGTCTAAGTTGCGAGGACAATTGCGAAGTTGACGGTGGTTCAGCGCGGACCTGAGCCGGCTTCCCGGTCATCGTCGCGCCCATTGATCGCAAATCATCGGGTGTGAGCCACGCCATCTGCTCGGGAGGCGTAACAACCATCTTTCCGATGATGCTCGACGGAACCCCGAGTTCCTTGGCGATACGGCAACAGTTACGGTGGCGGCCCCTGCCTCTACACTGTTTCTTGACCAGATTTATCCGAAACGCCATGAACGCCAACGGAAGCAGTGTAGCTTGCGTGTTTTTCGCCTCCAGCAGCAAATACGATGAAACAAGCGGAAGCGCATTGCGAGGTGCCGATAACTGAAGTCGCTATTTTGCCAAAGCGGACTATATCGGCAAGTTTCACGCCTTCCAGAATGCTGCCGCCTGGTGAGTTGAGCCGGACCAAGCTAACAAGTCGGCCGTTATCATTTGCTTTTCGAATGATGGTTTTAAGAGTGTCCGAGTTACCTTCAGTGATTTCACCGGCAAGTGTGACTATTACCTTTTCATCTTTCGAGGACGCCGTGAGCGTCGCCGCAGAAGAAACCGAGGCAACCGATAGGATTGATGGTACGATGAGCGCGAAAATTCCGCGTGGCATCGCCGCACCCCTTCGCCCACTTTCTCCATGTCAACTATAGCAGTCTCGGTTCCACTGGGCACTCGGGAAATGACCCAAAAAAGGAGGCTTTCGGCCGACCTCGTCGCCAACCCCGTTGGAAATTCACGTTAGCAGTCGCCAGAAATCAAACGATTCCAATGGCTACTGACGGACCGTCAAATCTGCCGCGGTTGTAGCCGGTGGCGTTTTCATGGTCGCATAACCTAGGTCAGGGCCAGGCCGCGCGCCGCCCAGGCTCGTCGGTGATCAGGTCCATCACGGCCTGCATGAGTGCGGGCTACCCTGCAGCGGATGGTCGCGAGGCGCGGCCGTGACTTCCCGCTTGCGCGCCTCGAAAGCCGACTGCGCTGCCCGCACTGTGGCAATCGGCGTATGTGTGATGTTTGAACCGCCAGCCGGCGCGGCGAGGTCAGTGCGCTGACCGCCCTTTAGGACTGAGAAACGCAATGTTCGAACCACCAACAAAAGAAGACATCGGTCGGGCGCTCTCGACGCTCATGCACGATGCCCGACATAAGCTAATCGCGGCACGCAACCAAACTACCGGTAACGCGGCGAAGGTGGGCGCGCTGGGAAGTAACAGGCTGATTATCACCATTGCCGGAGAGGCCGAGAAAATTCACGTCGAGGCCATGAAGCAAGCAACATCGATACTGCAAGAATTTGTGCAGCGCATGAACGTGGGTCCGTCACAAATTACGGAATGCGCTCGACCGTATCTTGAGCAACTCGGCAGCACGCTTCTTGGAGAGGTACATCCTGGTAGCTTTCCCGCCGACCACAAGCGCATAGTCGCGCAGTACAAAGTCCAATTCGACCAACGCGTGACAGGCGCGCTTCGCGATGTCGAGATTGGCTTCGGCCGAGAGAGTGCGTTCGTGGGTCCGCCAAAGCAAGACGAATGGATTAGGGCGGCAGAGGCGATCGCAATGCTCAGACCGATCTTGACGGAGTATTCCGCACGGCTTCGGATTTGCGAGCGTGCTCACGGGGGAATGATCCGCGCTCGCGCGGAACAATTCCACCATGGCGAGCGCGTGTTTCATGACTACGACATCCCGAAGGAATTTTGGTGGGCAGAGGGTCATCAACCTCTTACCCAAGATTGGGATGGGGGCGACATCTCGACTTGGATCGAACGCAAGAGCGTCCAACTAAAGGCATTTGGGGTGACATTTGCCCGCGCCGATATCCAAAAAATTCTGCCACCCCCAAACGGTCCGAAAGCCGAAGTGGTCGCGCATACCGAAGAAGATGACCAGACCATCAAGAAGCTAGAAGCTCTCGTGCCGTCTGCCGCGCTGTCGTACAAACAAGCTGTTCTCGACCTAAATGACGACAGCCGGGTCTCCTTTCGCGGTCCTGCACTCGAATTGCGCGAAGCTCTAAGGGAAATCCTCGACCACCTAGCGCCCGACGACGAAGTGACAGCCGCGCCGGGTTACGTGCAAGAGAAGGATAGGGGTCGCAGACCATGGCGGTTGGTTCCGAAGGCTTAGCTTCCGCAGCACTCGGCCTGGCTCGGATCAAGCTTTGGGGTGCGCTGAGCAGCTTGTTCGGCGGCCGTAGCGCGGTGTTCTACAGCATCACCGCCCGCCGATTGGTGCACCCGGAGGAGTTCAAGGCCGACATGGCCAGTTTGTTCGACCTGCTGCGTGACGGCGCCATTCATCCCGTGGTCATCGACCGCTTGCCCCTCGCTGCCGCGCGTGAGGTCCATGCACGGATCGATGCCGGCGGGTTCGGCGGCAAGATCGTGCTGCTGCCGTGGCCCGCGTCGTGATGGATTGTCTCTTCATGACGACGCCCCATCGCGTTGGTGTGCCGGCGTCGTCCAAGCTTGTGATCGCTCCGCTAATGTCTTTGCACGCCGCGACCTGCTCGCCGAAAATGTCCGGGTCTCTTTGTCGAAATGACAGTAGAGCGCACAGAGCGTGTGACCGTGCCACCGTCAAATTTGGAGATAAATATTTCTCGCCAACGCGGCCGGGCGACAGACGTGCAAACCACTGCTGCGTCAAATGCCAGTCAACATTCCAAAGGAGAGATGCAGCCTTGTTCCACCGGTGTCCGATTTTGTAGGATAGGTTGGTTTAATCAGGTAGCTTGTTCCGTGACCGACTATCAGCCGCTCATCGCCCGTGCTGTGGAAGGGCTCGACTCGCACAAGGTCGAAACACGACGAGCACTGTACGAACGGGCACGTACCGCATTGGTAACGCAATTGCGGGCCGTTGATCCGCCGCTCTCTGAATCAGCTATCGCAAAGGAGCGTCTCGCACTTGAGAGTGCAATTCGCAAAGTAGAGGCTGACGCAGCGCGCAAAGTACCTGCAAGGCGCGAGCATCACGCGGCCGCCGTAAGCTCGCAATCCATTACTTCGGGACTGTCTACGAGCGATAGGGTGGCGCCGAGCGCAACAACAGCAACCGCGCACGTGCAGCCACCGAACGAGCGATCCAAGCAATTGTCTGCGTTGCTTGGTCGCGATGCCGTCAGGAATTCGCGCAATATCATGGGCAGGGCGGATGGATTCGGTCGGGCCACGTACCCCTCACAATCGCCGCAGAACTTGCATAAACCTTATGGTTCCACAAAACATTATTTGGCGGAACTTGGCTCAGAAAGCGATCCGGACGATTTTAGCGGGAAGGATCACGAGGCCCAGCGGTCCTGGCTACGTCGCGAAGCCTCCCACGACCGCGGGGAGGGCGACACCGTCCCCGAGGTAGTGCCTCTTCAGCCGCTGGAATCAGAAGACCTCGAGCCGCTCTCGGCGCACAACTCCCGCAAACTAGGCTACATCCTGCTGGCGCTCATTATCTGTGCAGGTTTATGGGCGACGATCTCTTGGAAATGGCCGTATGCCGCCAGCCTTTACCGCGATGTGGCGCAGACTTTAACGAAGCGGTCAGCAAGACCGAACGAGGCAGCATCGCCGCCTAAGTTTTCCGGCCGCGCGCCGCAGGAACAAAGTGGCGGGCAAACGTCAGCCGAAGCAGCGCCCGGGAGTGCAACGGTGCCGGCCGCGCAGCGTGCAGTTCTCTATGAAGAGGAAACAAACGATCCGCAGGGAAAGCGTTATCTCGCCTCGGTCGTGTGGCACACTGTGACGGTATTGCCGGAATTGGGCGTGGCGCCGGAAATTGCGGTGCAGGCAGATCTGAAGGTTCCGGAACGCCACATCAACATGATCTGGACGCTGCGCCGCAACACTAGTCAAGAGGCGTCAGCCAGCCACACAATGGAAATCAAATTCAATCTGCCAGCCGATTTCCCAGGCGGCATTGCCAACGTGCCTGGGATCCTGATGAAGCAATCCGAGCAAACACGCGGGACGGCGCTCACTGGAGTGGCGGTTAAGGTCGCGAACGATTTCTACTTGATCGGACTTTCTGCGACCGATCTCGATCGGCAGCGCAATATTCAGCTGCTCAAGGAAAGCTCGTGGATCGACATCCCGATCGTTTACACGGACGGTCGCCGCAGCATCCTGGCGATAGAAAAAGGGCCGTCCGGTGACCGTGCCTTCGCCGACGCTTTTGGTGCCTGGGAAAAGGACTAACTTCCCCAACCAATTTACCGCGTGGGGTGCGGGCTTGTCCTCGATGAGCCCGACCGTGCCACCGTCAAAACCCTCAACAATGCTTAACGACGCTTTTTTGGCCCAGACATATTTCCGAGTGGGTCCTTTTTTTCGCGCGATACCACCCCCGGCCTGTCCAGGGTGGGGGAGGGGTCGGCGCGGATTGCTCTGTGCGGCCCTAAACTTTATGGATAGTAGGCCATGCGGCGGGCACCACCCTTCACTAGCGAACAGACTTTGTTTTGGCACGGGGTCTATCTGGTTGCCGTGGCGCTAGTGCTCTTTCTCGCGCCGGCGCTTCTGCGGTTCGTTATTCCGTTCCCCGCGGAGCTTGATTGGTGGAACCGCTTGTTGGCCCTTCCACTTTTCAATCTAGGCATCTTGTGCGTTGGTGGCGCTGTGACCAGATCACGAACGATTATCAAACTCACCGTCGCGATGCGGCTGTGGGTAATGGCGGCATTGACGGCTTTGGTCGTGGTACGGCTTGTGCCAGCGGTCGTTCTTGTCGTCGGCGTGATCGATCTAGCCTCTGCGGCGCTCACGGTGTGGGCGCTCGCGGGTGAGGCGCAGCATCTATAGGGTGAGGCTTCCGAGATCAGCCCCCGACCCCGTTGTCAGTGCCGTACATGAGACCCGATTGAACCTGCCGCGTCTTCTCGACGAAACTCGGCATCGTAGTTCATGATTTCACGCATCAACTGCTCGATCAGTTGCTGGCGGATCGCACTATCTTGACCGCTAGTTAGTTCCGCGACGGTCTTTGCGATGGCGTCGATCACTTCATCGGCTTCATCGGTATCGACTTTGTCTGATCCGCCGGGCGCAGCGGGATACTCGGCTAAGAAATCGTCGATCACTTCAACCATCATGCAATGAAGGCAAGGTCGTTCTTGGTCACTTCGTTCGTTAGGCATGGATGTCCTTCTCTCTGTGGCGTCATTGCCTCTCTCCTTTGGCGCGATGATCGACGCTTATCTGGGAGCGGCGCCTGGTGTCTGGGAGGTCACGGCGGCGGGTCTGCGCGTGCTTGCACCGGCGCGTATCCGATGATGTCGTCGTGCAGCGCCAGATGAGTCACTGTGACGCACACAAGCACTTACGGCGCACTCTTGGAACCTCTTTGGAACCTTTGGAAGATCCCCATGGAGAGGCCATTCGCCGGGGCCAAAAAGAATGTAATGATTTCAGATGCTCAGCTGGTACAGCTGGGTGGACTCGAACCACCGACCTCCTGATCCACAGTCAGGCGCTCTAACCAACTGAGCTACAGCTGCACGGCTTGCGGTCGGCAAGCGCGCGAAAGCTAGCCCATGCAGCGGAAAAGTGAAAGCCGGTTCTCCTGGAAGGTATGCGACGGCAAGCAAAAAGCCCGGGCCAAGAACCCGGGCTTCGCCCATCGCACAATGGGGAATCAGGAAACGCGAACTAACGCGGCGATTAGTTGACCTTGTTGAAGGCCTTGTTGATGCCGGTCTTGATCGGCTCGGCGGTCTCGGTCGCAACCTTCTGCGCCAGCGCGCCGAGTTCCTTGCTCTGCGCGGTCAGCGCCTCGAATTGCTTGCGGGCATGGGCGCTGGTCAGCTCGACGACCTCCGACAGCGTCTTCGCCGCCATGATCTCGCCGGCAAAATCGAACGCCGCGTTGGTGTTGGTACGGGCGACTTCGATGACCTTGAGACCATAGTCCGAACAGCCTTTGGTGGCGGTCGAATAGGTGGTCTCGAGAACGTCGGTTGCCTCTTCGGCGGCGGCCTTCATCTTCTCGTAGTTGTCCTTGGCCTGAGCGACGCCGCGCTCCGCGAATTCACGGAAGGCGGCCGGCATCTCGACCTTCGGCATGTCGAACTTCGGCATTTCGAATTTGGGCATCTCGAATGCGCCCGGCTTGGTCGGCTTGGCTTTCGGGGCAGCAATGGTGGCTTCCGCCATGACACTCCATCCTTGCTCTGTCGTGCTCTCGGGCAGTTCTTTGGTTGCTATTCCTGGCTAGCCCCGCCGCCCGCAGCACGGGGCATCACACGCATTTCCTTGACCCCGTAGCTGGAACGCAGCACTAAGCCCGGGACTTCCGGTTATTCGTATAGCAAGGATTTTGGTGCGATGCAATAGAAATTTATTGCGTTGCACAATATGACGCAGTTATTTGATATTTAGCGGTTTTTGGAAGAGGTGCCAATGCATTAGGCGGATTACTTTTTCGCCTTCGAAGCGTCCATGACTATTTTGGCGGCACTTTGTCCGAGCTCCTGGGCCTGGCTCGAAAGCGTCTGCATCTGACGGGCGATGTATTCCTGCTGCAGGCGCATCACTTCGGTTGGATCCTTGGCGTGCATCAGCTTTTGCGCGAACTCGAACGTCGACGCCATATTTTTTTCGGCATACGCCATCGACTTATGGCCGATTTCGCTCGCGCCCGCGCGGGCTGCCTGGGCCTGGCCTTGCCACTGTGCCACCGCCTGCGTTGCCGCGGTGGCGATGCCGTCGAACGCCGCCCGCGCCTGGGCCACGCTCTGCTCGACGAAAGCGCGGACCTCGTTGGGCATCGCAAATTGCTCGAAGGGCTCCTTGGCCATCGTAAGCTCCTCGTACCCCTGACGGAGGTCATCCTAGGCGAATTCAGGGCCGGCTTACACCCGGATATTGCTGTCCGATCAAAGTCCCGGCCGGGTTAAGGTTATCCCACCTTGACGGGTGTAGCGCCTGCCGCCCGCCATGGACGCCGGCGCCGGCCCGCTTTATTAAGAATTCCTTAGGCAATAATTTTTTTCGTGACATGGGCCTTGTGGAGTCAACGCTCGCTGCTTTGCCGCGCGATCCGCGACTGGAGAGCCAGCTCGCCGATCACGCGACCGACGCCGTGCCGGTTTGGCTGTGGAGCGCCGACGGCCCACGAATTCTCTGGGCCAACGCCGTCGGTGCGGCGGTCTTTGGCGCCGGCAATAGCGGCGAATGTGCATCCCGCCCAACCGACCCCAAGCATCCGGCCGCCACTGAGATCGCCCGGCTTGCCGCAACGTTGCCGCCGACCGGGCAAATGCGGCTCGAGCGCCTGCGCGGCTTTGGCGGAAGCTTCGGGCGTCCGCTTACATGCATTTGCTCGCGCATTGCGCTCTCAAACGAAGCGCCCGCGATCCTTCTGGTCGCGACCGAACCGGCCGGCCCGTCACTGCCGCTGCGCGAGCGGGTGAGCCGTTTGTTCGCTGGCCGCGAGCGGACGCTGATCGCCTTCATGCCCGATGGCTCGTTGCTCTATGCGACGCCGTCGGCCCACGCGCGGCTTGGCGACCCGTTGAGCCTGCAGGCGCTCGGCATCACCGGCCTCGCCGCAGACGCGCTCGCGGCCGGCAGCGCCAAGGGAACGACGCCGCACGGCCCGGTCACGATCGAACGTCTCGGTCGTGATGCGTCGGCCGTGCTGGTCGCTCAATTCCACGCGCAGCCAGACGAAGATCACGCCGCCAAAGGCGCTGCCGCCAAGATGACGCTCGTCGACGCACCGTCCGTTGCGGAGGCCGCAGCGCAACGCGGCTCCGGCCACGAGCCGGGCGCGGAACGGCGCCACCCTCTGCGCTTTGTCTGGCAGATGGATACGGACGGCCGCTTCGTGGTCGGCTCGGACGAATTCATCGAACTGATGGGCCCGCGCACCACGGCGGCATTCGGCCGGCTGTGGGGCGAGATCGCCGCCGAGCTCAAGCTCGATCCGGAAAATCAAATCGCGCGTGCGGTTGCGACCCACGAGACCTGGAGCGGCATCACCGTTTCCTGGCCAGTCGACGATGGCGGCGAACGCCTGCCGGTCGAGCTGTCGGGGCTACCGGTGTTTGATCGTGAGCGCGCGTTTCGCGGCTATCGTGGATTCGGCGTGTGCCGCGATCTGACCCGCATCAATCAATTGGCGCGCGCGCGTCGCGAACGCCCGATCGGATTTGTAGCCGTGCCGGAGACGAAAGCCGCGAGCGACGCAGTAGTCGCAACTGCCATCCAAGCGGAATCGCCTGCCGAGACCGACGGCACAGTCATTTCGCCCTCCACCACGCCCGACGCGGCAGCCGAAGCGCCCGCGCTGGGCGCCGCCGAGAATACGCCCTACAGCGAGGATGCCTCGCACGACGTCGCACCGGCGGCTGCCAATGTGGTGCCGTTCCGCAGCGGAGCGGGTCCCGAGCCCAAGCCGCCGACGCTGAGTCCCGTCGAGCGCAAGGCCTTTCGCGAACTGGCGCAAGAGCTGACGGCGCGATTGCAGGCCGTTCGCGAGGACATCGCCGGGCCGAACGGCGCCAGCGTTCCGTCGGCGGTAAGTGAGGCCCCGGAAGGTGTGCCAGCGCAAACACCGGTCGCGTCCGAACCTGCGCCGCCAGCAGTCGAACGCCCCGGATCGGACGGTGACCACACGTCAGCAACGCCGCCACAAGCCGGCTCGACACTTGCAACCGCACTGCTCGATCGAATTCCGCTGGGCGTTCTGATCTATCGGCACAACGGCGCGCACGACACGCTACTCCACGCTAATCGTTATTTCCTCGAATTGACCGGCTACGAAAACCTTGACGCGCTTGCGTCGATCGGCGGCCCGGACAAGCTCTTCACCGAACCGAGTGCCGGCGCGACCGGCAGCGCGCAATCGCTGTCGATCAAAAACCGCAACGGCACGCCGCGCTCGGTGGAAGGACGCTTGCTGACAGTCCCATGGGGAGAGACGTCAGCGCTGGCGCTGGTTGTCAGCAACGGCGAGGCCGATGAGCGCCGGCACGGGCACGCGCTGTCGCTCGCGGCGGCGCAGAGCGAGATCCGCGAGCTCAAGACGCATGTCGAAGCCTTCAAAAAGACCGAGGCGGACATGCGCGCCGTGACGCGCGAGGCGCAGAAGGCGACGGCGGCACACGCGGAGTTCGTCAACAAAATCAGCCACGAGATCCGCACGCCGCTCAATGCCATTAGCGGCTTTGCCGAAATCATTATCGCCGAACGCTTCGGCCCGATCGGTAACGACCGCTATCGCGACTATCTCAAGGACATCCACGCCGCCGCGATGCACGTGGTTTCGCTGCTCAACGATCTGCTTGATCTTTCCAAGGTCGAGAACGGCCAGCTCGATCTGTCGTTCGGCAATGTCAGCCTCAACGAGCTCACCCAGCAATGCGTCGGCATCATGCAGCCGCAGGCGAGCCGCGCGCGGATCATCATCCGCACCTCATTGACGCCGGGGATGCCGCAAGTGGTCGCCGACGAGCGCTCGCTGCGCCAGATCGTTCTCAATCTGTTGTCGAACTCGATCAAGTTCACCGGCCCGGGCGGCCAGGTCATCGTGTCGACGGCGTTCGCCGACGGCGGCGAGGCGGTATTGCGGGTGCGCGACACCGGCGTCGGCATGAGCGAAAAAGATGTCGAGGCAGCACTCGAGCCGTTCAAGCAAGCGGCGACCGCCGGCAGCTGGGGCTCGGGCGGTACCGGTCTTGGCCTGCCGTTGACCAAGGCGCTGGCCGAGGCCAACCGCGCGCATTTCAGTATCAAGAGTGCGCCGAACGCCGGCACTTTGATTGAAGTTGCGTTTCCGCCGGCGCGCGTCGCGCGATAACGATTTGTAGCCCGGATTGAGCGCAGCGAAATCCGGGAGCGGCGCGCAAGGCCGCTCGGCTGCTCCCGCGTTTCGCTGCGCTCAACCCGGGCCACATCGCAGCGTTGAATCGGCCTGCGGCCACCGTACGATCGTCACGCTACGCGGATGACAATCTTGCCGAAGTGGGCGCCGGATTCCATGTGCTTATAGGCCGCGCGCACCTCGTCGAAGCCGAACACCCGGTCGATCACCGGCTTGAGCTGGTTGGCGGCGATCGCCGCGTTCATCGTCTCGAAGGTCTGCATCGAGCCGACCGAAATGCCCTGCACATTGGCGCGCTTGGAGAAGATCAAGCCCGGATTGAGCTCGCGGGCGCCGCCGCTGAGCCCGCCGATGATGCTGACTTTGCCGCCGACCCGGATGGCGCCGAACGATGGGGTAAGCGTGTTCGCGCCGCCGACCTCGAGCACGTGGTCGACGCCGCGGCCGCCGTTGCAGGCGATCGCCGCCTTGTCCCATTCCGGCGTGGTCTTGTAGTTGATGCCGTGCGCGGCGCCGAGCGCCTTGGCGCGCTTAAGCTTGTCGTCGCTCGACGAGGTAATGATCGCGGTGATGCCCATCATGTGGGCGAGCTGCAGGCCGAAGATCGAGACGCCGCCGGTACCTTGCAGCAGCACCGTTTGGCCGGCGACCAGTTTGGCGTGGTTCATCATCGCTTCCCAGGCCGTCACCGCGGCGCAAGGCAGCGTCGCGCCTTCCTCGATCGACAGGTGACCGGGAATTTTGACGACGCCTTCCTCCTCCAGAGCGATGTACTCGGTGAGCATGCCGTCAATGCCGCCGCCGAGCGCAGATGCATGCACGTGCGGACCCGGCTCGCCGCCGGTCCAGCGCTGGAAGAAACAGCTTGCGACCTTGTCGCCAGTCTTCACGCGGGTGACGCCGGGACCGACCTCGACCACTTCGCCGGCGCCGTCGGACAGCGGCACGAGGTTTTCGCGGATCGGCTGACGATAGCTGCCGCGCACGATGCCGAGATCGCGATAATTCAGCGAACAGGCGATGACTTTGACCAGCACCTGGCGATGCAGCGGTTTTGGCATCGGCCGATCGACCTCGACGAGACCGTCGATACCGGCACCGCCCTTGGGCAAGAGATACGCGCGCATGCTCAAAGCTCCCGAAAAAGAAACATGTCACTCGACCGCCGGCGTGACACTGACGCCAACGTCGATCCGTTGTCCGCCCGAGCCGACGATCACGCCGTCGATCGGCGCCACATCGGTATAGTCCCGTCCGAGCGCCAGCACGATATGCTCGTCGGAGGCAAGAATGGCATTGGTCGGATCGAGCCCGATCCAGCCGGCTTCGCTTCCGCACCAGACCAGCGCCCAGGCATGCATGGCGTCGGCGCCCTGCAACCGTGTCGCGTCGGCGCGTGGCGCGGTGCGCAAATAGCCGCTGACATAGGCGGCCGCCAGGCCGATGCCGCGCAATCCGGAAATCATGATGTGTGCGAAATCCTGGCAGACGCCGCGGCGCAGCGCGAATGACATCGGCGGCATCGTGGTGACGGTGGTGGCGCCGATTTCGTAGGTCATGTCGGACCTCAGCCGATTGATCAGTTCGATCGAGGCGTCAAGTATTGGCCGGCCGGGCGGGAAACTTTCTCGGGTGTAGTCGCTGATCTCCGGATCAAGACTGATCATGCGGCTTGGAAACAGAAAGTGCGCCGGCGACATCGGGCCGATATCGCTGGTGGCGAACGCTTGTTCGCGAACGACTTCCCAGGCCGGCGTTGTCAGCGGCGCCGGCTCCGCGACGGCGTCGACGCCGACGCGCGCGGTCAATTTGACTGTCAACATGCGGTGCGGCTCTTCGACGTCGATCCAGGTGAGGCGGTTGCCGAAGAAATCCTGTCCTTCGCGCCGGTGCTGGGGCTCCGGCGCGATCTGCAAGGCGGCGACCTGAACACGCTGGCCGCTGCGATTGATCGGGGTCAGGCGCAGCACGTGGTGCGCCTGGGCCACCGGCGAGGCATAGACGCAGGTCGTCGTCTGGCGCACATCGTAGATCACGCCAACGCCTCCCAGCCGGCGTCGGCGCGCTCATTGTTGGTGAGATAGGCGGCGGTGACCGCGTCCGAAAGCTTCATCAGCGCCTGTTCAGTCTCGATGATGAGCGCCTCGTCGATTGCCGTGGCTTCGAGCGTGCGCAGGCGAGTAGCAATCGCGGCCGCGATCTGCTGCACCGGTGACAGCCGGCCGGCCGCGCTGCGTCCGGGTAGGGCCGCCAGATGCGCCTCGATGCGGTCGAGCTGGAACGCCACCGAGCGCGGGTTATTGGGATCGAGGACGACCAGGTCGATCACCGGCGCGCGCGCCGCAACCATCACATAGCGCTGGCGATAGGTAATCTGGCTGTCGGCGAACTCCAGCAATACTTCGAGACCACCCTCCGGCGCGCCGGCAAGCGCGACGCACCGCACCAGCCGGCCGGTGATGATGGCGCGCTCGATGCGACGGCCGAGTTCGAGAAAGCGCCAGCCGGCGAGCTGCGTCATGTTTTCCTGCGCCAAGCCCGACAGCGACGCGACGATGCGCAATGCCGCCTCGACGCGCTCGATGATGACGCCCCCCTCCCATCCCTCCCCAGCACGCGGGGGAGGGTCGGGGTGGGGGGCCAGCGGCATGGCGATCATGGTGGCGAGATCGTTGATCGCCCGCCAGGCGTCCGGCGAAAAACGATCGCGGATCACCGATGCCGCCGAACGCGCGGCGACGGTGAGCGACGGCAACGATCCCGACAGATCAAGGCGCGTCAGCGCGGCCCGCGCAATGGCGTCGGCGGTCGCGCCGCCCGTTTCGCTCGACACCACGTTCCACGCTTGCAACAGCGAACCGAGAGCCGCGATGACCGGTGCGGTCGTCTCGTCGGTCTCGGCGGCCCGGTTCATCACCGTGCGCACCAGGCGCAGTGTCGCTTCGGCGCGCTCCATGTAGCGGCCGACCCAGAACAAGTTGTCGGCGGCGCGGCTCGGCAGCAAGCCGGTGGCACGTTGCACCAAAATCCGCTCCGGCGCCGGCAATAATGTCGTCTCGGCGACCGGGCCGCGCGCCAGGACCCAGGCGTCGGCGGTCGCCGCGCCGCGTTGCAGGTTCACGGCGCGCGC
The DNA here is from genome assembly GCA_963806465.1 of uncultured Alphaproteobacteria bacterium. GTDB lineage: Bacteria > Pseudomonadota > Alphaproteobacteria > Rhizobiales > Xanthobacteraceae > BOG-931. Next base: position 14,138 of record CAWDZD010000043.1, read on the forward strand.
GTCGGCGCCGTCGGCGATGCGCACGAAACCGCCCGGCATCATCTGCCAACGCTCGCCGATCCTGGCGAGATAGAGCCGCAAGATGAAAGGCCGCGGCTGCAGCCGGCCGTCGCGCCAGACCGGCATGCTCGAGAGCGTCACCGCCTCCTGCGCGACATAATCGACGCCGCGATCGCGGATCGAGCGGATCAGCGCCTGGCGTTGCGCGTCATCAAGCTTCGCGCCCAGGATTTCGCTGGCCCTACGCTCGTCGAGCTGCGACTCGAAAGCCGAGGCGATCACCATGCCATCGAGCTTTGCGATCATCCCCTCGCTGATATCGTCGCGGCCGAGCCACCAAGTGGCGACGTTAGGCATCAGCAAGTCAGTCCCGAGCACGGTCGGCGCCAGCGCCGGGAGAAAAGCCAGCATGGCGCGCGCCTCGATCAGACCGGCGCCGAGCGCGTTGATGATCACGATCTTGCCGTCACGCACGGCTTGCAAGAGCCCCGGCGCGCCGAGACGCGACGCCGCATTGAGCTCCAGCGGATCGGCAAAGTCGGCATCGATGCGCCGCAGCAGCACTTCGGTGCGCTGCAGGCCCGAGACTGTGCGGACGAACACGCCGTCGTCGCGCACGCTCAAGTCCTCGCCTTCGACTAGCAGCAAGCCGAGATAGCGCGCCAGATAGGCGTGTTCGAAATAGGTCTCGCTCATCGGCCCAGGCGTAAGCAGACAGATGTGGGCATCGTCCTGGCGGCTGAGCGTGGCCAGCTCAGCCTGAAACGCCTGGAAGAACGGCGCGACTCGCTCGACCCGCGTGGTCCGGTAGATTTCGGGGATGGCGCGCGACAGCGCCAATCGATTTTCGATCGCATAGCCGGCGCCCGACGGCGCTTGCGCGCGGTCGCCCAGCACCCACCAGCGGCCGTCGGCGCCGCGTCCGATATCGACCGCGTAGAAGCGCAGATGCGCGCCGCCCGGCGGCGCGACCCCGACCAGAGGCCGCAAGAATTCCGGATTGCCGGCAATCAACGCCGCGGGCAGGCGGCCGTCGCGGCTGAGCTGCGACGGCCCATAGGCGTCGGCCAATACCGCCTCGAGCAGTGTGGCGCGCTGAATGAGTTCGGCTTCAAGCTCGCGCCATTCGGACGGCGCGATGATCAGTGGCACATGGCTGAGCGGCCACGGCCGCTCGATGCCGGCGGCATCTTCGTAGACGCGGTAGAAGACGCCGGAGCCGCGCAGGTAGCGATCGGCAGCGCCGAAGCGACGATTGATCTCGTCGGCGCCGAGCGCCGCCAACATCGACAGGAACGGCCGCCAGTGCACGCGCACACGGCCATCGCCGTCCATCATCTCGTCGAAAATGCCAGGGAGCGGCCGATAGCCGGCGACGAACTGTTCGAGGCCGTATTCGGGGCTTGCGGTCCCGCTGTCGACACGGCTGTCGAGGTTGGCTGCCATGGGTTGGGTTTTTGTGGCGGTTTTGTTAGTTGGCGCGCCGCAGGTCGAGCGTGGTCGGATATTCGAGGCTGATCTCGAGCGGCGGCACCTCGATCGGGCCTGGCGTGTGGCCATGGTCCTGAAAGCGTGCACGGCGACGCGCTTCGGCTTCAAAGGAGTTGACCGGGAAAGTCTCGTAATTGCGCCCGCCCGGATGGGCGACGTGATAGACGCAGCCGCCGAGCGAACGCCGGTTCCAGGTGTCGACGATGTCGAATGTCAGTGGGGCTTGGACGCCGATGGTCGGATGCAGGCCGGACGCCAGATTCCAGGCCTTGAAGCGCACGCCAGCGACGTATTCACCAACGCGACCGGTCGACGTCAGCGGCACGCGCGCGCCGTTGCAGGTCACCACGTGTCGGCTTTCCGTCAGTCCCGCGACTTTGACCTGCAGCCGCTCGACCGAGGAATCGACCAGGCGCGCCGTGGCGCCGGCCAAACCCTCTTCGCCGAGCACATGCCAGGGTTCGATCGCCTGGCGCAGTTCGAGCCGCACGCCGGCATGCTCCACCGTGCCGCACACGGGGAAGCGAAACTGCCGCTGCGCCTCGAACCAGGCGGGATCGAACGCGTAGCCGGCCGCGGCGAGATCGTCCAACACTTCCAGGAAATCGTTCCAGACAAAATGTTCGAGCATAAAGCGGTCGTGCAGGGTCGTGCCCCAGCGCATCGGCTTGCCGTCAAGCGGTGCGCGCCAGAATTTGGCGACGAGGGCGCGCAGCAATAATTGTTGCGCCAGACTCATGCGTGCGTCCGGCGGCATTTCGAACGAGCGGAATTCAACCAGGCCGAGGCGGCCGGTCGGACCATCGGGCGAAAACAATTTGTCGATGCAGATTTCGGCGCGATGGGTGTTGCCGGTGACGTCGACCAGGATGTTGCGGAACAGCCGGTCGACCAGCCATGGCGGCGGCGCGGCTGCGGCCCCCTCCCTAACTTCGCCCACTTGCGGGGGAGGGGGTGCTGGCACATGGCGGAGCGCGATTTCAAGCTCGTAGAGCATGTCTTGCCGCGCTTCGTCGATGCGCGGCGCCTGGCTGGTCGGTCCGATGAACAAGCCGGAGAACAGATAAGACAGCGACGGCCGCCGCTGCCAATAAAGCACCAGGCTCTTGAGCAAATCGGGCCGCCGCAGGAACGGACTGTCGGCGGGGCTGCGTCCACCGAGCACGACGTGATTGCCGCCGCCGGTCCCGCTATGCCGGCCGTCGAGCATGAACTTGTCGGTGCCGAGCCGCGACAGATGCGCTTCCTCATAGAGGCTGCGCGTGATGTCGACAGCTTCGCGCCAAGACGCCGCCGGATGGATGTTGACCTCGATGACGCCCGGATCGGGCGTCACCTTGATAACGCCGAGCCGCGGATCGGGCGGTGGCTCGTAGCCCTCGACATGCACCGGGAGGCCGAGCTCCGCGGCCGTCGACTCGACCACGGCGAGTAGCTCGAGATAATCCGCCAGCGCCTCGACCGGCGGCATGAAAACGCACAAGCGACCGTCGCGCACCTCGACGGTCAGTGCCATGCGCACCGGCATGTCGGTGTCGGCAGCAGGCGCGCCAGGCGGTCTTTGCAGCACCAGCGTCTCGGGCGCGAGCGGCGGCGAAGTTTGATCGCCGCCCCGAACGCGCAATGCATCGGTTCCAATCGGATGGGTGATGCGCGGATGGGGCAATGGCTTCTGCTCGCCGAACGGATCGGCGGGAACCACATGCGGATAATTGACCGGTGCGACGTGGGGCAACGATTGCAGTGGCAGCCGGAAGCCGAGCGGCGAATTGCCCGGCACCAGAAAAAGCCGGCCGCGCCGGGTTCGCCACACTTCACTCAGCCATCCGGGCTTTGCCTGCGCGGTCCAGCGCTGCACGGGCAGCACGAACCCCGCGGGCTTGCTGAGATGGCTGTCGAACAGGCTCAGGATGCGGGCGCGCTCATGTGGATCGTCGATCTTCGGATCGCTGGGATCGATGTTCTCCGGGATCAAACCTTGTTTGAGCATCCGGTCGGTCGGGTCCTCGTAAGCGGGCTGCACGCAGTCCGCCATGATTCCAAGATGCGCGGCAATGCCCTCGGCAAGGCGGCGCGAATCCTCGGCCGTCAGGCTGTGGCTCGCCCCCTCGCGCGCGATCAGACTTTCGTCGCGCCAGATCGGGACGCGGTCGCGGCGCCAGTAGAGCGAAAACGCCCAGCGCGGCAGAGGCTCGCCGGGATACCACTTGCCCTGACCGTAATGCAGGAGCCCGCCCGGCGCGAACCGATCACGCAGGCGCCTGATCAATTTGTCGGCGCGGATGCGTTTGGTCGGGCCGACCGCGGCGGTATTCCATTCGGCCGATTGATAATCGTCGACCGACACGAAAGTCGGCTCGCCGCCCATCGTCAGCCGCACATCTTGCGCGGCGAGGTCGGCGTCGACGCGCTCACCGAGCGCATCGAGGGCGGTCCAGGCCTGTTCCGAAAAAGGCAGCGTCACGCGCGGATGTTCGGCAATCCGCTTGACGCTCATGTGGTACGAGAATTTCACGTTGCTTGGTTCGACGAGGCCGCTGATCGGCGCCGCGGAGCGATAATGCGGCGTAGCGGCGACCGGCAAATGGCCCTCGCCGCACAGGAGGCCCGAGGTCGGATCGAGTCCGATCCAGCCGGCGCCCGGCAGGTACACTTCGGTCCAGGCGTGCAGGTCGGTGAAGTCGCGCTCGGCGCCGGCGGCCCCTTCAAGCGGCTTGATGTCCGGGCGTAGCTGAATGAGGTAGCCGGAGACGAAACGCGCCGGCAGGCCGATGTGCCGAAGGAGCTGTACCAGGAGCCACGCCGTGTCGCGGCACGAGCCGGCGCCGGAGCGCAACGTTTCCTCCGGCGTCTGCACGCCCGGCTCCATGCGGATCAAATAGCGGATCATGCCCCGCAGGCGCTGATTGAGGTCGACCAGGAAATCGACAGTGTTGCGTTCGGCCCGCGGGATGGAGCGGAGCAGGTCGGTCAGGTGCGGGCCGGCAGGTTCCGGCTCGACAAAAGCGGCAAGGTCCTCGCGCATCTCCGGCGGAAATGAAAACGGCCACCGTTCTGCATAAGGCTCGACAAAAAAGTCGAACGGATTGATCACCTCCATGTCGGCGATCAGATCGACGGCGACGGAAAATTCTTGGGTTTTTTCGGGGAAGACGAAGCGCGCCAGCCAATTGCCGTGCGGATCCTGCTGCCAGTTGACGAAGTGCGAAGCCGGCGTGACCGTGAGCGAATAGCTCGGTACGCGCGTGCGACAATGCGGCGCCGGCCGCAACCGCACGATCTGCGGTCCAAGACCGGTCGCGCGGTCGTAGTCGTAGCGGGTGGCGTGATGAAGCCCGACAAGGATGGACATGCTGCTACGCGGTACCGATCAAATGTGCCGATTTTGCCCGAAGGAGCGGCATTTTCCATGCAATTTCCGGGCCGCCCGTCGATCGTCGGGGCATGTGAAGGGATAGCACGCGGCCTATCCACTTTTGATGTCAAGCCGCCGTGGCGGCGACCGGCACGCCTTGCCGCTTGTCGCCAAGCCGCAACAGCGGCACCAGCACGAAGGCAAAGGCGGTGAAGGCCGCAGAAACCAGGATGAGCGGCGCCAGCTTGTTGTGGAACAGATGATCGAACAGGAATGACCCGACGATATCGCCGGACGCGGTTGCCAGATTGATCAGCGACATCATCACCGCAAAACTGAAGCCCTCGGACCGATGCGGGGAATAGTCAGCGGCGAGCGTCACCGTCGCGACGGTCGCGAGCATGGCGGAAAATCCGCTGCAAAAGCTTAAGATCGCCGCTGAAGCTTCGTTGAACAGCAAAAGGTATGAGACCGTCGTCACGGTGCCGAGCGCGATGCTCAGGTTGAGGAGGCGCTTTGACGACATGCCCTCGAATAGCCGCGGATAAAGCAGCGCGCCGACAATCCAGCCGGCGGACGCGATCGATCCCAGGATGCCGATATAGCCTTGCGCGAATTTGAGGCTGTCGGTCATGGTGTAGTAGAGCGGTGTGGCCAGCCCCGGGCTGAAATAATAAAGAAACAGGAACAGGCCGACGATCCACAGCTCGCGCTTTTTCAACGCGGCGAGAAGACCGCCGACTGTCTCGCGCAGCGCCGGCCCGTCGATGCGGGTCCTCTCCTCCGGAATCAGGAACAGCGTGCCGAGCAGCACCGCGAGCGGCGCGGCCGCGACGATCCCGGCGGCGGCGTGGAGCGCGGAAGTCGGCGGCAGCCACTGCACCAGTTGCCCGCCGACGATCGCGGACGCCATCGCCGCGGCGTTGAACCAAAGCCATTGCTGATTGACGAACCGGCCGCTTTCTTTGAGCCGCTGGCCGTTCTCCACCAGCACGGCGCCGCACACCGTGCTCGAAATCGCCATGCCGTAGGCAGTGAGCTGCAGCGCCCATACCAGCTGGCCCGGCTCGGTCAGCTGCGTAGACCAGAGATAGGCGGCAGCCGCGACCAAATTGGCGCCGATCAGGTAGCTTTTCCGGCGATAACCGAACAGCGGCAGCAAATCGGAGAACACGCCGTAGATCGGTTTGATGACCCAGGGAAAATTGAAGATCGCCAGGAACGCGGTGACGTCCGACGCGCTCCAACTATGAGCCTGTTTCAAGTAAAAGGTCAGCGGCTGCGCGATCAGCCCGCCGATCTGCCCGGTGCCTTCCACCAGATAGACCAGGGCGAAGAACATCGTCAGCCGGCGGGTGGCGGCGCGATGCGCCGCCGGCGTATCAGCAGGCGCGGACGAAGACGGCTCTTTCATGGGATTGCGGTTCTCGCCGGTCACACGCGCCAAGCCATTGCGGGCTGATGGCTTTTCGGTCAAGATTTTCTTCTCATGCAGCCGCTAGACCATGATCTGATCAAGTCGGCTCGGATCATGGTCTAGATTTTGCCTTGGAGCATGATCTTTTTCCGAAAACCGGCTTCCACCCCGGATCAAGTCCGGGGCAGGCTTTTTCGGGATCATGCTGTAGCGGCGGGAGATAGAAAATGATCGCGTCAGCCGTTCGTTCGACCGAAATCAATCCGGCCAAGCTAGCGTTTCTGTTCAAGAAGCAATTCGAGATGTGCAAGGTGAAGCCGGGCGAGACCGTGGCGTGCGTCAGCGATCTCGCCACGCGCCGCGAATATATCGAGGCCGCCTTCGCCGCCGCCGAGTTGCTCGGCGGCGACGTCTACGAGATGTGCGTCAATTCGATTCCGTCGTGGACCAAGGTCGGCGTGCCGACGATCGGCAAGTGCAAGGGCACGCTGGAGGCGATGAAGGCCGCCGACGTCGTCGTGATCTTTCACGTGCCGCTGTTCACCAAATGGCTCAAGGAAGTCATGGACACCGGCACCCGCGTGCTGATGATCATCGACGCGCCGGACGATCTCGAACAGCTGATTGCGCCGCCCGGCTTGAAGGAAGCGCTGAAATACGCCGAACAGCGCTATCGCAAGACCCGCGAGGTCCGCGTTATTTCCGAAGCGGGCACCGATTTTACCTATAGCTGCGGCGAATATCCGGTGATGGTGCAGTGGGGCTATGCCGACGAGCCCGGTCATTTCGATCATTGGGGCGCCGGGCATATTCATACCTTCCCTAATGAGGGATCGGCCAAGGGCGTCGTCGTCATCCAGCCCGGCGACATTATCATCCTGCCATACTGCCGTTACGTGCAGGACCCGATCCGGCTGGAGATCGCCGACGGCTTCATCACCAAGCTCGAGGGCGGGCTCGATGCCAAATTGATGCGCGACTGGCTCGATGACGGCAAGGCGAATGCCGGCGATCGCGATCCGTACGCGATTTCACATCTCGGCTGGGGATTGAATCCGCAGGCGCGCTGGTATGGCCTCGCCATGAACGGCGACGCGCCGGAGCGGCACCGGGCATCGGCGCGGGTGTTCGCCGGAAATTTCCTGTTCTCGACCGGACCGAACTCGCAAGGCGGCGGCAAGCGCACGACCCGCGGTCACTACGACGTGCCGATGCGCGACTGCACCGTTATGCTCGACAACGAGGTCATCATCGACAAAGGTAAGGTCACCGACCCGAAAATGCGGGTCGAGCGCGTCGCCATGGCCTAGCGTGTCGTGTGACCGCGCATGAGCAAGATGCGGTCTTACTGCTGTGCCTTCAGCCAAATGTCCGACTGATCGAACGCGTCCGCGTGATCGAGCAATACGCCGACCGGCGCCTGCATCGATCCGTGGTCGATGAATTCGCCGCGCGTCAATAGTCGATTGCCGAGCGACACGGCGGTCGCGGCGATCACCAGCGAGATGGTAAGCCCGACGGTCGCGATCAGTTGGATGGCGGCGGCGCGTTTTCTCGCGTGCGTCTTCTCGCTTCGCGGCGCGAAACCGGGGCTGCCGGTCAGCTCTGCCATTGTCGTCGTCCTTTGCGAATCAGTTTCTTTATTCGTCTCACTTGTCGCCGCCGATGCCGGCACCCGTTCGGCGGGATTTGGGCAACGCCGTTGACGAAGAAAGGCGATTTGATGGGTTTTGGTTAATGTTTGGTTAACGCGCCGGGCGCCGCGGGCGATAAATCACACGTGTGGCTTTGCTACCACTGCAGCCCAGACAAAGAAAAATGCACGCGGCAAACTGGCAAACTAATGTGCGCCACGCCCCGCTCTCATTCGCGTTGCTTCACTTCGCAGCAACGGCGGCCGCTGGATTGAAATCCATCTTGACGTGCTCCGGCTGTACCGCGACGCGCTCGAGCCAGTCGCGTATTGCCGGATACGGCGTCAGGTCGAAGTCGCACAGATGCGCCACGTGGGTGTAGGCATAGAGCGCGATGTCGGCGATGGTGTAACGGTCGGCGACGAAGAAGTCGTACTGCGCGATGTGCTTCTCCATGACGCCTAGCGCGCGATGGCCTTCCTCCATCCAGTCCTCGAAGGCGTGCCTCTGCAAGTCGCGTCCGCCCTTGATCAGCGTCAGCCAGAAATAAGCTGCGCCAAGATTTGGCTCGAGACTGTGTTGCTCGAAGAACATCCATTGCAAGGCCTGCGCACGCTCGATGCGGTCCTCGGGCGCCAGCGGCGTGCCGCCCGCCAGATACCAGAGGATCGCATTGGATTCGGCAAGAAAGCGGCCCGGCGCGACCTCCAGAAGCGGTACCTGGCCGCTTGGATTCTTTTTCAGGAATTCGGGCGTGTGGCTTTCGCCCTTGAGAATATCGATCTCGACAAGCCGATAGGGCACGCCAAGCTGCGCCAAGGCGAGCCGCGCCTTGTAGCTATTGCCCGAGCGCTGCATCGAATAGAGCGTGTACATGAGCGCTCCAAGTCCCGCGCCACCAAGTCTTACCCTGATTTATGGACGGAACGCGGCGATGTCATGACCGCGAGACGTGCCGCAATGCGGCAAATTACTCTAGAAGAAACCTGCCGGAAAACGCCATCGGCGAGGCGAAGTGAGACGTGCTGCGACGCAGCAGCAGAATGAAAAGTGCGAGCATTACCGGGACGCCGATTGGAATGAGCGTAATCTGTGCCGCGCTGCGGGCGAGGAGCGGCACCAGCCAGAGCGCGGCTGGTGCCGTCTTCTCCCATGGGCCGAACCCACGGGCCAAGCAGTCCGCGGCGAAGAACGCGATGGCCGGCGCCAGCGTCAAGTCGTAGTAGAAGGCGAAGGGCGCGGCGAGGATGGTCCCCAGACAAAGGGCCGCCGCTTTGAGTGCGCGCCGCGCATCCGGCCAGCCGAGCCTTAACGGAGAATTGAGCCAAGCCCATCCGGCTTGCCCTTGCCTGGGGGCGCCCATGGCTTTAGGAAGCACGCGCCCTGTTGGAGAATTGAAAATGGCCTTTCTTGCGGAGCGGACTGCGCGCATCAAGCCTTCTGCCACCATCGCGGTGACGGACAAGGCGCGTGCGCTCAAAGCCGCCGGCCGCAATGTCATTGGGCTTGGGGCCGGCGAGCCCGATTTCGACACGCCGGACAACATCAAGGAAGCGGCCATCAAGGCCATCCGTGACGGCAAGGCGTCGAAATACACCGCCGTCGACGGCATTCCCGAATTGAAGGCGGCGATCGCGCGCAAGTTCAAGCGTGAGAACGAGCTCGCCTACAAGCCGTCGCAGATCATCGTCGGCACCGGCGGCAAGCAGGTGCTGTTCAATGCGCTGCTCGCCACCCTCAATCCCGGCGATGAGGTCATTATTCCAGCGCCCTATTGGGTGAGCTATCCGGATATGGTGCTGCTCGCCGGCGGCGAGCCGGTCGAGGTTGCGACCACCATGGAATCCGGCTTCAAGATGAAGCCCGAGGCGTTGGAACGTGCGATCACGCCGAAGACCAAATGGATCATCTTCAACTCGCCGTCGAATCCGACCGGCGCCGCTTATACGCGCGCCGAGCTCAAGGCGGTGACCGACGTGCTGATCCGTCATCCGCACGTTCACGTCATGTCGGACGACATGTACGAGCATCTGGTCTACGACGACTTCAAGTTCTTTTCGCCGGCGCAGCTCGAGCCGCAACTTTATGAGCGCACGCTGACGGTCAACGGCGTGTCCAAGGCCTATTGCATGACTGGCTGGCGCATCGGCTATGCCGGCGGGCCGGAGTCGCTGGTCAAGGCGATGGCGATGATCCAGTCGCAATCGACCTCGAACCCGACAGCGGTCGCGCAATGGGCCGCGGTCGAGGCGCTGGACGGCCCGCAGGACTTCATCGGCAAGCACAACAAGATTTTCAAGGAGCGTCGCGACCTCTGCGTCTCTATGCTCAACCAGGCGAACGGCATCCGCTGCCCGAAACCGGAAGGCGCCTTCTATGTCTATCCGTCGTGCCGCGGCACGATCGGCAAGGTGGCGCCGACCGGCAAGAAACTCGCAACCGACGAGGATTTCGTCACCGAGCTCCTGGAGGCGGAAGGCGTTGCCGTCGTGCAGGGCACGCCGTTCGGCTTGGGGCCGGCGTTTCGTATTTCGTACGCGACCGCAACCACGGCGCTGGAAGAAGCCTGTGCGCGTATCCAACGCTTTTGCGGCAATTTGAAATAGTCCGATCGGTCGTTCCGGCGGCGAACCGGGATGGCGAGACGCCGACTTTTTTCTCGCCTACAATCCGCGCGACAAGGCCCCGATGGGGGAGCCGGGTGAGGGAGCAACGATATGTTTCGCAGTGCTTTCGCTGCGCTAGCCGTTTTGGCGGCTGCGCTCACGACGGGTGCCGGGCCGGCGGGGGCACAGCCGTCGCGGCTTCAGGTGGGCACGCTGACGTGCGCGATGTCGGCCAGCATCGGATTCATTGTCGGCTCGCAAAAGAACGTAAACTGCGTATTTCGGGGCCGCCCCGGTGAACCGGAGGAAGCCTATACCGGGACCATGACCACGATCGGTCTCGATATTGGCATCACGACCGGCGGCGTGATCGTTTGGACCGTGTTTGCCGACACCAACCGCTACGCCGGAATGCTGGCCGGCAGATACAGCGGAGCGACGGCGGAGATTTCGATCGCCGCCGGTCTCGGCGCCAATGTTCTGGTGGGTGGATCAAACCGAACGGTCGCGCTGCAGCCGCTGTCGTTGCAGGGTCAGCTCGGCCTCGACATCGCCGCCGGCATTGGCTCGCTCGAATTGCATCCGGCACGATGATTCTTGGTGCACTGCCAAAACGACGGAACCCTTAAACTAATCAGTTGGGGGCGCAACGTCGCGCCCCTTGACCAGCCCTGCCGCTGCCTGAAACGATAGTGCAGCGCGGCCCCGCGCCGAAAAAACGACGGGTCCGCGCCGGGAGGCAGTCATGGCAGCCAATGGCAACAACGCCACGCGTGCGACCGGTCCTCGTTGTGTCGCGCTGGTCGGTCCCTTCCAGAGCGGCAAGACGACGCTGCTTGAGGCGATCCTGGCCCGCAGCGGCGCCATCCCGCGCCAGGGCACGATCGAAGCCGGCAACACCGTTGGCGACTCTGGCGCCGAGGCGCGCCACCACCGCATGAGCGTCGAGCTCACCGTCGCCACCACGAACTTCATGGGCAACTCCTACACCTTCCTCGACTGTCCGGGCTCGGTCGAATTCATCCATGACATGCGTGCGGTGCTGCCGGCGATCGACGTCGCGGTGGTGGTATGCGAGATGGACGAGAAAAAGATTCCGCAGCTGCAGCTCATCCTGCGCGAGCTCGAAGAGCGAAAAATTCCCCGTGTGCTGTTTCTCAACAAGGTCGACAAGGCCGACGCCGGCGTCCACGACGTACTCAGCTTGCTGCAACCGGCCTCGCGCACCAAGCTGATCCTGCGACAGATTCCGACTTTCGCCGGCGATCTCATCACCGGCTTTGTCGATCTCGCCCTGGAGCGCGCCTTTGTCTACAAGGAGCACGCGCCCTCGGAAGTCGTTGCGCTGGAAGGCGATGCCGCCGACCACGAGAAGACCGCGCGTTTTTCGATGCTGGAAACTCTCGCCGATCACGACGACGAGTTGATGGAGCAATTGCTCGAAGACATCCAGCCGCCGCGCGACAAGGTGTTCGACGATTTGACCCGCGAGCTGCGCGAGGGGCTGGTCTGTCCGGTCTTGATGGGAACGGCGACACGGGCCAATGGCGTGCTGCGCCTGCTCAAGGCGCTGCGCCACGAGTCGCCCGCGATTGCGGAAACAGCAAAGCGGCTCGGCATCAAGGCGGCGGGCGCCGATGCCGTTGCTTATGTGCTCAAGACCCAGAACACCACCCACGGCGGCAAGATGTCGATCGTGCGCATGCTCGCCGGTCAGGCCGGTGACGGCACGACGTTCTTATCCGGCGACGATGAGGCCGGCCGGGTCGCCGGCGTGTTCAAGCTGGTTGGTCAAACCACCGAGAAGCGCGGACCGGCTACGGTCGGCGAGACCGTGGCATTCGCCAAACTCGACAAGGCCAAGACCGGCGACACGCTCACCGCCGGCAAGCAGGCCCATCCGGCCCTGGCCAAGGTCGAGCCCTATCCGCCCGTGCTGGCCATCGCCATCTCGGCCAAGGAGCGCAAGGATGACGTAAAACTCGGCCAGGCCCTCAACAAGCTCGCCGAGGAAGATCCCTCGATCACCATCGCGCACAATCCGGAAACGCATGAAGTGGTGCTGTGGGGCCAGGGCGAGATGCATCTGCGCGTCACCACCGAGCGTCTCGGCGAGCGCTACGGCGTCCTCATCGAGCGCCGCCAACCCTCGGTCGGCTACCGCGAAACCATCCGCAAGGGCGTAGTGCAGCGCGGCCGGCACAAGAAACAGTCGGGCGGCCATGGCCAATACGGCGACGTCGTGATCGACATCAAGCCGATGCCGCGCGGCTCGGGCTTCTCGTTCGAAGACAAGATCACCGGCGGCGTGGTGCCGCGCAACTACATCCCGTCGGTGGAGGAAGGCGTCATCGATGGGCTCAAACACGGCCCGCTAGGCTTTCAGGTGGTCGATCTGCACGTATCGTTGGTCGACGGCTCGTATCACACCGTCGATTCCTCCGACATGGCGTTTCGTACCGCCGGCCGCATCGGCATCGCCGAAGGGCTGCCGCAATGCCAGCCGGTGCTGCTCGAGCCGATCGACCTGGTCGAGATCGTCTGCCCGAGCGAAGCGACGGCAAAAATCAACGCCTTGCTGTCCGGACGACGCGGCCAGATTCTCGGTTTCGATACCCGTGAAGGCTGGGAAGGCTGGGACGTGGTGCGCGCCAAAATGCCGGAAACGGAAATCGGCGATCTGATCGTTGAGGTGCGTTCGGCGACGGCCGGCGCCGGCACCTTTACGTTCAAGTTCGATCACATGGCCGAGCTGACCGGGCGCACCGCCGACCAGATCATCGCCGCGCGCCGCGCGGCGGAGTGATCCTCAAAGCATGATTCCGGAAAAGTGGAAGCCGGTTTTCCGAAAAGATCATGCTCCACTAAAAAGCTCTAGACGTTTTGCAGCCGCAGCACGCCAGCAGTGTCGGCCCGCACTTGTCGCGTGAGTGCGGCATCCTCGATCAGCGAATGTCCGTACGACGGAATGATCGCCTTGAGCTTGGTGTTCCAGCCGCCATCTAATTCCTTGGCGAAGCACAATTCGATCACTTTGATCATGATCGCTGCGGCAGTCGAGGCGCCGGGCGAGGCGCCGAGGAGTGCCACCAGGGAGCGATCGTCGCACGCCACGATTTCGGTACCGAACTTGAGAATGCCGCCGTGCTGCCGATCGCGCTTGATGATCTGAACGCGCATTCCGGCGACTTCCAGCTTCCAGTCCTTCTGCTGCGCCAGCGGATAATACGTGGTCAGCGTCTCGAATCGTTGCTTCGGCGATTGCACGACCTGCTCGACCAGATACTCGTCCAGATTGAAATTGTGCAACCCGACTTCCATCATCGGCAGGATGTTACCGAGTCGGATTGAGCGAAACAGGTCGAGCAGTGAACCGTACTTGAGGAATTTGGTGGAAAAGCCGGCATACGGTCCGAACAGAATCGAATGCTTGTCGCCGATCACCCGCGTGTCGAGATGCGGAACCGACATCGGCGGCGAGCCGACGTCGGCCATGCCGTAGACTTTGGCGTGATGGCGTTTGTTGATTGCCGGATCGTCACAGCGCAGCCAGATGCCGCTGACCGGAAAGCCCGCATAGCCATTTGCCTGCGGAATCCCCGATTTTTGCAACAGCGGCAGGGCGCCGCCGCCGGCGCCGACAAACAGGAATTTCGCCGTCTTTGATACTGTGGTGCCGTCGACGGTGTTGTGTGCGTCGAGCCGCCAGCCGCCATTCTGATCGCGGCGAATGCCGGTAATCCGGTGCGAAAAGTGGACGGCGAAGTCGCCGAGCCGTTGCAGATAGCCGATGAGATTGCGGGTCAGCGCGCCATAATTCACGTCGGCGCCGGTGATCATCCGGGTCGCGGCGACCACGTCGGTGTCGGGGCGGCCCTGCATGACCAGCGGGACCCACTCCCGCAAAGTCTGCTTGTCCTCGGTGTATTCCATCCCCTTGTAAAGATGATGAGCCGTGAGCGCCGCATGTCGCTTCTTGAGAAACGCCACGTGGGCGGCGCCGTGGACGAAGCTCATATGGGGAACTGCGTGGATGAATAAATCCGGCGACGCGATCGCCTTGTTGCGAATCAGGTAGGCCCACAGTTGCCGCGACAGATCGAACTCGACATTGACCTCCAATGCTTTGGAGATGTCGATCGAGCCATCGCTGCGTTCGGGCGTGTAGTTGAGCTCACACAGCGCGGCGTGACCGGTGCCGGCATTGTTCCAGGCATCGGAGCTTTCCAGCGCGGCGCCGTCGAGCACTTCAAAAATCTCGATGCGCAGCGACGGATCGAACTCCTTGAGAAACACTGCAAGCGTGGCGCTCATGATGCCGGCGCCGATCAGGACAATGTCGGCATCCGCGGGGCGAGCTTGGTTCATGAGGTTGTCTCCGGCCGAAAGTGACAAACCGTCTCGATGCTTTGTTGGTGCCTGAAGTCTCTTGCGAAAATCCGATCCCGTTTCAGGTCCGTGCCTGAACGGGCGAAGGCGGCGCTATTTGTGCGGCCGGAACGGTACGGCGGCCCCGGGTGCGAGCACGACATAGGCGCGGCGCCAGGGCTGATCGTCGATCAGCTTCCAGCTATGGCCGCCGCCGGCCGTGTCTTCGGCGAGCAAAATGTCGCCGGGCCGCAGCGTAAAATGGTCTCCGCTCCGCGTTTCGAAGTCCAAGGTGCCGGTCAGGGTCACCACCAGCTGGCGGACCGGCGCGGTATGCCAATCGAGCTTGCCGCCAGACCCGGTTTCCTGAAACGAGACGGTGGTGACCGGCAGTTTGCCGGTGAGAATATCCCCGTGCGGACCACGGTCGAGGTTAATCACGCCTTCCTCGAACAGCGAATTGTCGTCGTCCCCGGTCCAAATACGGACGCATCGAATCATCGTCGTCTCCTTACGCAATTCACAGATGCTAACTTTGCGCAAGCCTCGGACAATAAATCCTGCACATTGATGACATGCGATCCTGTCATAGTCTTTACAGAAGGAAGATATTTTCCTTGGTTCAAGCGGTCAGACGGTTGGTCAAGCGCAAGCCCAAATGCATTATCACTATGGCCGGTTCCATTGACGTTGGCCGAGCCGTTTGCAACCCCAACGCCGCCAACGGATCGCGCGGCTGGCGGCAGACCGTAGCAGCCAACCGCTCAAGGAACTAAGCTCCGACGGCCAACGTTTGAGAGGCAACACTTAATCTTCGCATGCCGCCGTCGCGGTAGGTCGTTATCCTGCACGTTATTGTCACCTCGGCTTGTGAGCATTTGCTCAACGGAAAAGAAAACATGGCAAAAACTGTAGCGGATCAATTTGCCGAGATTTTAGCGGCGGCTGGCGTCAAGCGGGTCTATGGCGTCGTCGGCGACAGCTTGAACGGTTTGACCAACTCGTTCCGCCGCCAGGGCAAGGTGGCGTGGATTCATGTCCGGCACGAAGAGGTTGCCGCTTTCGCGGCCGGCGCCGAGGCGCACCTGACGGGCGAGCTCGCCGTGTGTGCCGGCAGTTGCGGCCCCGGTAATCTGCATCTGATCAATGGACTGTTCGACTGTCACCGCTCGCGGGTGCCGGTGCTGGCGATTGCCGCACAGATTCCGTCGCCGGAGATCGGCGCAGGTTATTTCCAGGAAACCCATCCGCAAACGCTGTTCAAGGAATGCAGCCGCTATTGCGAATTCATCTCCGAACCGCGGCAGATGCCGCGCACCCTCGAGATCGCCATCCGCGAGGCGGTCGGCAATCGCGGCGTTTCGGTGGTGGTGCTTCCCGGCGACGTCGCGCTTGAGGCCGCGTCCGACGCGCCGCCGACCAAGGTTGGCGGGTTGCTGCCAGCTCTGCCCGTCGTCGCTCCAGCGACCACGGACCTTGGGCGGCTCGCGGCGCTGCTCAACGACGACGGCAGCGTCACCATCCTGTGCGGTTCTGGCTGTCAAGGCGCGCATGACGAGCTGCTGGCGCTCGGCAAAAAGCTCAAAGCGCCGATGGTGCACGCGTTGAAGGGCAAAGAATATGTCGAGTGGGACAATCCATACGATGTCGGCATGACCGGCCTGATCGGATTCGCGTCCGGCTACTACGCCATGCTTGACTGTGACGTGCTGCTGATGCTCGGCACCGATTTTCCGTACCGGCAGTTCTATCCCAAAGAAGCGGACGTGCGCATCGCCCAGGTCGATCTGCGCCCCGAGCAGATCGGCCGGCGGGCACCGGTCGACATCGGCGTCGTCGGTGACGTGAAGACGACCATCGCCGCGTTATTGCCTTTGCTCAAGGAGAAGCGCGACGATGCCCATCTGGCACAGGCGCGCGACCATTACGCCAAGACCCGCAAATCGCTTGATGACCTGGCCGTCGGCAAAGCGGGCAAGCGGCTGGTGCGTCCGCAACAGGTCGCTAAGGCAATCAGCGATCAGGCTGCGACCGATGCCATTTTTACCTGCGACGTCGGCTTGCCGACGGTCTGGGCCGCGCGCTATTTGGCGATGAACGGCAAACGCCGGTTGATCGGATCGTTCTGGCACGGCTCGATGGCGAATGCGATGGCGCAGGCCATCGGAGCGCAAACGGCATTTCCCAATCGGCAAGTGATTTCGCTGTCGGGCGATGGCGGCTTCACCATGCTGATGGGCGACTTTCTGAGCCTCACGCAATTGAGCCTGCCGGTAAAGGTCGTGGTCTTCAACAACGGCAAGCTCGGCTTTGTCGAGCTCGAGCAGATGTCGACCGGCTTTCTGACCACCGGCACCGATCTTAAGAATCCGAATTTCGCCGCGATGGCCGAGGCCGTGGGCGTGCGCGGCATCAGGATCGAAACGCCGGACGAAGTCAAAGATGGCGTCGCCGCCGCGCTGGCGCACGCCGGTCCGGTGCTAATCGACGCCGTCGTCGCCCCCACCGAGCTCGCGATGCCGCCGGCGATCACCATCGAAATGGCCAAGGGCTTCACGCTCTACATGGTCAAGGCAGTGATGAGCGGAAGAGGCGATGAGATTGTCGATCTGGCGAAGGGAAATCTTTGGCGCTAGACCGTGATGATTTAGGTTAGGTCAGACAATTCATGATCGTCATTGCGAGCGCAGCGAAGCAATCCAGGGGCGGCGGCGCTCCACGTGTTGAATTGCTTCGTCGGTTCGCTCCTCGCAATGACGACGCAGCGAATTAGTCTAATTTCATCGCACACTAGCAGGAGGCTCTCATGGAAGTGACGGCGTTGCTCCTGTCGCGGCTGCAGTTTGCGTTCACGATCTCGTTCCACATCATCTTTCCATCCTTCTCTATCGGGCTGGCGGCATGGCTGACCATCCTTGAGGCTTTGCATCTTGCCACCGGTCGCCCGGCGTATCGCGTGGTGTTCGAGTTCTGGCTCAAGATTTTCGGCGTGGCGTTCGGGATGGGCGTCGTGTCCGGCATCGTCATGGCATTTCAGTTCGGCACCAACTGGGAGGTGCTGGCCCGCATGGTCGGCCCGATTCAAGGCGTGCTCTTGTCCTACGAAACCTTTACGGCGTTTTTCCTCGAAGCCAGTTTTTTCGGAATCCTGCTGTTTGGGCGCTCGCGCGTGCCGCCGTGGTTCTATCTGTTCTCGACGGCGATGGTCGGGCTCGGCACCACGCTCTCGGCTTTCTGGATCATGGCTAACAACAGCTGGATGCAGGCCCCGATGGGCTACGTCCTCGAGAATGGCGCCTTCGTCCCCACCGACTGGAGCAAAATCGTCTTCAGTCCGGTGCTGTGGGTGCGATTTCCGCATATGCTGCTCGCGTCCTTCCTCACCGGGGCCTTTTGCGTCGCCGCGACCGGTGCGTGGTATCTGCTCCGCGGCAAATTCGCCGCCGAAGCCCACATCATGCTCCGCATGGGCCTCTTTCTCGCCGCCATGCTCGTACCGGTCCAGATCTTTTTCGGACATCTCAATGGCGATTACGTCCACGACTATCAGCCCGCCAAGTTTGCCGCGATCGAGGCCCGCTGGCACGACGAGCAGCCGGCGGGCGAGGTGTTGATCGCAATCCCCGATGAGCGGTCCGCGACCAACTATTTCGAGATCAAAATTCCGGTTCTCGGCAGCCTGATCGGCAGCATGAGCTTCGATTCGAAGGAAGTCGGGCTTACCGATTTTCCGCGGACCGATTGGCCTCCCGTACTGATTCCGTTTCTTGCATTTCGGATCATGGTCGGCTGCGGCTTGGTCATGCTCCTTCTCGCCTGGGTCGGATCGTATCTGAGCATCAAGAAGCGTTTGGAGCGAAGCCGCCTGCTGCTTTGGGCGATATTCTTAAGCTGGCCGCTGCCGTTCATCGCGATCTTGACGGGCTGGTTCACCGCCGAGGTCGGACGTCAGCCTTGGACGGTCTATGGGGTGTTGCGAACGGCGGACTCGATAACTCCCTTCCTGACGGCAGGCGCGGCAATGGTCTCGCTGATCGTCTTTTGTTTGGTCTACACGCTCATTTTCGTCTTCGGCGCCCTCTACATTCACCGGCTGCTGCGCATAGGCCCGGTCGGGCGTCTAGCCGAGCCGGCCGCGGGCGCGCGGCCCAACCGTCCAATGTCGGTGGTCGATGAGCCGCTCGCGGACACGCGTCCGATCGCAGGAGAATAGCCATGGTTTGGTTCTGGGTGTCCGTCCTGGCCATCAGCGTCCTGCTCTACGTCCTGCTCGACGGCTTCGATCTTGGCGTCGGAATTCTCTTTGGCTTGACCCGCGACGAATCGAAACGACGCGGCATGATGGCGGCGGTGGCGCCGGTCTGGGATGGCAACGAGACTTGGCTCGTGGTGGCCGGCGTGGTGCTCTGGGGCGCTTTCCCCATCGTCTATGCGACGTTGTTTTCCGCTTTTTACCTGCCGCTGCTGCTCATGCTTGCCGGCCTGATCCTGCGCGGCGTCGCATTTGAGTTCCGCTACAAGGCCGAGCGCATGCGCGCAGTCTGGGACGCGGGCTTTGCCGGCGGGTCGTTGGTGGCAGCCTTCATTCAGGGGATGATGGTCGGCGCCCTCGTCGTGGGGCTGCCGATCGCCGGTGGCCGCTATGTCGGCGGCGAGTTTGGCTGGTTCAGCTTGTTCGCGCTGCTCTGCGGCGTCGGCCTTTGCCTCGGTTACACGCTCCTTGGTGCGTGCTGGCTGGTGCGCAAATGCGAGGGCGAGCTTCGCGAGTCCGCTTACCGTCTGATCCCCTATCTGTCGATCGCGCTGTTGATCTTCCTGATCGTCGTGTTCGGCTATGCGCTGGCCGAGAATCTTCGCGTCATCGGCCGGTGGCTCGAGCGGCCTTATTTGTTCGTTTTCCCCGTGATCGGCGCGTTGGCGACCATCGTGTTGGCGGTGAGCGTGCGGCAGCGCCGCGACGATCTGCCGTTCTATATGGTGGCTCTCATTTTCGTCGCGGCGTTCGGCACACTGGCGATCTCGTTCTGGCCCTACATGATTCCGTTCTCCATCACCATCGCAGATGCGGCCGCACCGCATTCAAGCCTCGCCTTCATGTTCTGGGGCGAAGGCTTGTTTGTCTTCCCGCTGATGCTGGTTTACGCCGTGGTCAGCTACAGCGTTTTCCGCGGCAAGGTCAGCGCCTCGTCCGGGCACTACGACTAAGGCGGCGCGGCATCGTGATCCGCGATTTCAGGAGCGAGCGATGAGCGAGTTTCGCATCGAGACCGACAGCCTGGGCGAAGTCCGCGTGCCCGCCGACAAATTATGGGGTGCGCAGACCCAGCGCTCGCTGGAGCATTTCAGCATCGGCAAGGATTTGATGCCGCGCGAAATGATCACTGCCTACGCCATCCTGAAAAAGGCCGCGGCCAACGCCAACCATGCCGCCAAAAGGTTGGACGACAAGCCGCATGCGCTGATCGTCAGAGTGTGCGACGAGATTCTAGTCGGCCAGCATCACGACATGTTCCCGCTGCATGTGTGGATGACCGGCAGCGGCACGCAGTTCAACATGAATGTGAACGAGGTGATCTCCAATCGCTGCTGCCAGCTTGCCGGCACGCCGCTTGGCTCGAAGACGCCGGTCCATCCCAACGATCACGTCAACATGTCGCAATCGTCGAACGACAGCTTTCCCTCGGCGATGTATATCGCCGCCGCCGTGGGCGTGACCAAGCGGCTGATCCCGGCGGTGAAGGCGCTGCACGACGCCATTGCCGCCAAGGCTGTGGAATGGGACGGCATCGTCAAAATCGGCCGCACCCATATGCAGGATGCGACGCCGCTGACGCTCGGCCAGGAATGGTCGGGCTATGCCGGGATGCTGGCCGATGATCTCGAACGTATCGCCGACGCACTCAAGGGCGTGTATCGCCTCGCGCTTGGCGGCACCGCGGTCGGCACCGGCATCAACGCCGAGCCGGGCTTCGCCGAAGCCGCGGCTGCCGAGATCGCCAAGCTGACCGGCTTGCCGTTCGTCAGCGCGCCGAACAAATTCACCGTGCAGGGTGCCCATGATGCGTTGGTGCAGCTGTCCGGCACGCTGCGCACGCTCGCAGTGTCGCTCTACAAGATCGCCAACGACATCAGATTGATGTCCTGCGGCCCGCGTGCCGGCTTTGCCGAATTGATGATCCCGGAAAACGAGCCCGGGTCATCGATCATGCCCGGCAAGGTCAATCCGACCCAGTGCGAGGCGCTGACTATGATCGCCGTGCAGGTGATGGGTAACGACGTCGCCGTCGGGTTTGGCGGTGCCGGCGGCTACCTGGAAATGAACGTCTACAAGCCATTGATGATCTACAACATCACCCATTCGATCACGATCATGACCGACGCCTGCACCAATTTCCGGCGCTTCCTGGTCGAGGGCACCAGGCCCAACTTGAAAAAGATCAAAGAGGACGTTGACCGCTCGCTGATGCTGGTGACTGCGCTTGCGCCGGTGATCGGCTACGACAAAGCCTCGAAGATCGCCCATTACGCCATGGACAACGACCTCACGCTCAAGGCGGCGGCGCTCAAGCTCGGCTTCGTCACCGAGGCCGAGTTCGATCGCGTGGTCGATCCGAAAAAGATGGTCAAGCCATATGTCGCGACAGGCCGCTAGCTCGCGCTGGTGATCGCTTGAGGGGAAGGGGGAGCCCATAGCAACGCGATTATACGAGCGGCCTGCT
Organism: uncultured Alphaproteobacteria bacterium; assembly: GCA_963806465.1. Lineage (GTDB taxonomy): Bacteria > Pseudomonadota > Alphaproteobacteria > Rhizobiales > Xanthobacteraceae > BOG-931. The sequence continues at coordinate 35,728 of CAWDZD010000043.1, forward strand.
CCGGCGGACGTGCTTGCTCTGCTGGCAGCGGTCGCCAAGCTGTTGTTCGCCGACGGCGAGACCACGCGGCGGATGATCGTCGGCGTGGAACGGTTGGGTGCCGCACTCGGCGTCGACGTCGCGGTTTTGCCGCGCTGGGGCGCATTGACGCTGCGCGTCGACAATTCGAATGCGCCACTTTTGGACAGCATCGCCGCCGAACCGCTCGGCGTCGATATGACCAAAGTTTCGGCCACCAATGAGCTGATCGACAAGGTCTGCGATGATCGCCTCGGTGCCGACGCGCTGCGGCCGGCGCTCGATTCAATCCGCCATCTACCGCCGGTTTCGCTGGCGCGCTTCGTGTTGTTGACGGCGGCGGGTGCCGCGGCGCTGGGTGTCATTTTCGGCGCGAGTCGTTGGTTCACGCTTGTTCTTATCGCGTTCAGCGCCGGCGCTGGAGCTTTACTGCGCCGCTGGCTGGCCGGGCTGAGCACCAACCCGTTTGTGCAGCCGTTTTGCGCCGCGTTGCTTGCCGGCGTGGTCGGCGCGATCGTGGTCCGCTTGCAGCTTAGTTCGCTGATGCGCCTGGTCGCCGTCTGTCCTTGCATGGTCTTGGTTCCCGGGGCGCATTTTCTCAATGGCGCCATCGATCTCGCGCGGGCGCGGATTGCGCTCGGCGCTTGCCGTGTCGGCTATGCGTGCCTCATCACGCTCGTGATCAGCGCCGGCCTCCTGGTCGGGCTTTCGCTCGCCGGTGTCGACCTGCCGGTATCGCCGCCGGTGCCGGCCGTGCCGCTCGGCTATGACGTGATCGCCGTAGGCGTCGCAGTCGCGGCCTATGGCACCTTCTTCGCCATGCCCTGGCGCATGCTGCCCATTCCCATCGTCATCGGCATGCTCGCGCACGCTCTGCGGTGGCTGGCGATTGGGATGGTGGGCGCCAGCGCCGAGGCCGGCGCGCTGATCGCCTGCCTTGCGGTCGGCATCATTGTCACGCCGGTTGCCGATCGGCTGCGCATGCCATTCGCGGCGTTCGCCTTCGCCCCGGTGGTGTCGCTGATCCCCGGCGTGTTCCTATTCCGCATGGCCGGCGGGTTGCTCAGCCTGATCCGCGCCGGCAGCGCCGCTTCATCCGAGCTCCTGCTCGGCACGATTGTCGACGGCGCGACCGCGCTGCTGATCATCCTGGCGATGGCGTTCGGCTTGATTGTGCCGAAAATGTGCATCGAATATTTCTTCCCGAACCTGACGGATGCCGAGCCGCCAGCATCAAGCCGATAGCGGGTCTACGCCGCCGATGTTAAGACGACGGCGCTCGCGCCTCCCGCGGGCAGCCATGTTTTGCAACTGGAGAAGCCAATGCCTGCTTATTGGGTCGCGCGCGGCAAAGTGAATGATCCGCAGGAGTACAAAAAATACGCCGATCAGGTGCCGCCGATCTTGGCAAAGTATGGCGGCAAGCCGTTGGCGCGCGGCGGCCGTTTCCAGATCATGGAAGGCCCTGAGAAATTCCAGCGCTTCGTGGTGATTGAGTTTCCGACCTTCGAGCAGGGCGTCGCTTGCTTCACGTCGGAGGAATACAAAAAAGCTGCGACCTTCCGCCGAAGCGGCGCCGGCGAAGTCGAGATCGTGATGATTGAAGGGCTGGAAGGGGTGAGGTAGCGCTCGTCATTCCGGGACGCGGCGAAGCCGCAGGTCCGGAATCCATAACCACAAAAGGCCGGATCAGATCTCTGCACGGAGCCAAACCCGAGTGGCAGGGATTATGGATTCCGGGTTCGTGCCATTGGCGCGCCCCCGAATGACGTCCTACGCTGCCGCGCGCGGCTCGCCGCCGCCGGGCGGCGGCACCGGCACGCCGTCGGCGGCATATTCGTTGAGCTTGTTGCGCAGCGTGCGGATCGAGATGCCCAGCACATTGGCGGCATGGGTGCGGTTGCCGAGACAATGCTTGAGCGTCTCCAGGATCAAATCGCGTTCGACCTCGGCGACCGTGCGGCCGACCAGCGCGCGTGAGATTTGCTCGGAGGCGAGCGTGGCGTGGGCGACCGATGATGTGCCGCGCTGCTGATCGAGACGTGCGCCGTCTGGCGCGAGAATCGACTCTGGCCCGATCTCGACCCCGGTCGCCATTAGCACGGCGCGATGCATGGTGTTTTCCAGTTCGCGCACGTTGCCGGGCCAATAATTGACCGTCAGCGTGCGCCGCGCCTCCGACGACAACGGCCGCGCCGGCACGCCGTTGGCGGCCGCGTATTTGCCAATGAAATATTGCGCCAGCTCGATCACGTCGGCGGGGCGTTCGCGCAGCGGCGGGATTTTCAGGTTCACGACATTGAGGCGGAACAGCAGATCCTCGCGGAACGTGTTGTCGCGCACCGCGTCGGCGAGATTGCGGTTGGAGGTGGCGACGATGCGGATGTCGATCGGCACCGGCCGGGTGCCGCCGACGCGATCAACGACGCGTTCCTGGATCGCGCGCAACAGCTTGGCCTGCAGCCGCACGTCCATTTCGGAGATCTCGTCGAGCAGCAGCGTGCCGCCATTAGCCTCCTCGAATTTGCCGATCCGCCGCGCGACCGCGCCGGTGAAGGCGCCCTTCTCATGGCCGAACAGCTCGGATTCGAGCAGGGCTTCAGGAATGGCGGCGCAATTGACGCTGATAAACGGCTTCTTGGCCCGGTTCGAGCGGCCATGCAGATAGCGCGCCAAGACTTCCTTGCCGGTCCCGGATTCGCCGGTGATCAGCACCGAGGCGTCGCTCGGCGCGACTTGCAAGGCGAGTTTCACCACCCGCGCCATGGCGTCGTCGCGATAGATCAGTTCGCGCGTATCGTCGGCGACGGCGGCGAGCACGGCCGCGATCAATTCGGGATCCGGCGGCAGCGGGATGTATTCCTTGGCGCCGGCATGGATGGCGGCGACGGCGGCGCGGGCATCGGTGGCGGTGCCGCAGGCGACGATCGGCGCGTGGATGTGCTCGGCTTCAAGCGCGGTCACCAGCTCGCGGATGGCGATAGCGACATCGACCATCAACAGGTCGGCGCCGCGCCCGGAGCGCAGCACCGCGAGCGCTTGGGCGATATCGGTGGCATGGGTGACCGTCGCGCCCCGATCCATCGCGATCTTGGTGGCGGTGGTGAGCTGGCCATTGAGGGTGCCGACGATCAAAAGCCGCATGTTAAGCTTCCTTTTTCTCTTGTTCCGCCGTCACTCATCACCGTTCCGCCTTGATGATTTCCGTCATGGTCACGCCGAGCTTTTCCTCGACCAGGACGACTTCGCCGCGCGCGACCAGGCGGTCGTTGACATAGATGTCGATGGCCTCGCCGACCTTGCGGTCGAGCTCGAGCACGGTGCCGGGTCCGATCTTGAGGAGATCGTTGATCTCCATCCGCGCCCGGCCGAGCACGGCCGAAACCTTGACCGGAACGTCGAACACGGCTTCGAGATCGGCGGCGATTCGCGTCGTCGGCTCGTCGGGTTCGGGCGCGGCCGGCACCTCGGGCGGCGCCGCGCGGTCTTCGAGATTGGGCAGGGGCACCTTGCCATCCTCACTCATTCTCGCTCCTCCTGGTCATCTCACGTTGCCGCGGCGACGCTGCGCCGCGCGCTGATATAACGAGCTACCGCCTCGGCGATGGCGCCGTCGGCCAAGCCGGCGTCGCGGTTGATGCCGCCGTCCGCCCATTCGATGCGACAGTCACCGACCGCGACGCTGGGTTCGCCGAGCACGACAAGGCGGCCCTCGTAACCGTGCGCGCGGGTGATGTCCTCAAGCTTTTCGCGCGCCGCTGCATAAAGCGAATCGTTGATGCGCACGACGATGTGCGGAGCGGCGACGAGCTCGCGGAAGCAGCTCGAGGCCAGCGCCGAGATTTCGGCGAACGGTTCGCGCTCGATCAAAGTCGGCGCCAGCTTGCGCGCGACGGCCACGGCGACCTCGACCGCTTCGCATTCGAGCCGCGCTTCGACCGCCGCCAGCGCCTTGGTCGCGTCGGCGAGACTGGCGGCAATGCGCTCGAGCGTGCCGGCAACGCGGCGGCCGGCCTCGACTGCGGCGTCGCTTTGCGCTTCGGCGTAGCCGCGGCGGTGCGCGGCCGCCTCGGCCTCGGCGAGCTTGGCGGCATGCTCGACGAGCGCCACCGTCGCTTCGCGTTCGTGACCGGCGGCGAAATCGACGTCGAACAGGAATTTTGCCGGAGCGCCCATCAGTAGATCAGCTCTTCTTCGCCGCGGCTCTTGGAAATGACGATTTCGCCCTTGGCCGCGAGGTCTTTGGCGAGATTGACCAGCAGGACTTGCGCCTCGTCGACGTCACGCAGCCGCACCGGTCCCATGGCGCCCATATCGTCGACCAGCATCTTGGCGGCGCGGGTCGACATGTTGGACATGAAGAACTGCCGCACCGGCTCGGCGGCGCCTTTGAGTGCCACCGCGAGCTTGTCCTTTTCTATGTGGCGCATGAGGGTTTGCGCCGAGCCCGGATCCAGCTTGACCAGGTCGTCGAACGTGAACATCAGCGTCTTGATGCGCTCGGCGCTCTCGCGGTTGTCCTCCTCGAGCGCGGTGAGGAATCGAGTTTCGGTCTGCCGATCGAAGTTGTTGAAGATTTCGGCCATCACCTCGTGGGCGTCGCGCCGACGCGTCTGCGAGAGGTTCGACATGAATTCGGTGCGCAGCGTCAGTTCGAGACGCTCCAGCACCTCCTTCTGCACCGCTTCCATGCGCAGCATGCGGTTGACGACATCGAGCGCCAGTTCCTCGGGCAGAATGGCGAGAACGCGCGCGGCGTGCTCCGGCCTGATCTTCGAGAGCACCACCGCTACCGTTTGCGGGTACTCGTTCTTGAGATAATTGGCGAGCACCTCTTCCTGCACGTTGGAGAGCTTCTCCCACATGTTGCGGCCGGCCGGACCGCGGATCTGATCCATGATCGCGCCGACCCGCTCGGGCGGCAGATATTGCTGCAGCAGGCGTTCGGTGAAGTCGTAGCTGCCCATCAGTGCGCCCGACGCCGACATGCGGGTGACGAATTCGAGCAGCAGGTTTTCGACGAGTTCGGCTTCGATCGCGCCGACGGTCGACATGGCGACCGAAAGGTCGCGAAGCTCGTCGTCGTCGAGCATGGCCCAGATTTTGGCGCCATAGCTCTCGCCGAGCGCCAGCATCAGTATGGCGGCGCGCTCCTTGCCGGTCAGTTGACGCTGAGTGGTGCCCGGTGCCGCGCGGGACGCGAGGGTAGCCATGGCGCCGGCAATGTCGCGGCGGGTCGCTGCGGCCTCGACTTCGTTCTTCTCTGGCGCGGCGGGCGGCATGCGTCACTGATCAGGCTGCGCTGCTTTCACTCATCCACTGGCGGATGATGGTAACGGCTTCACTTGGATTCTTGTCGGCAAGCTCGCCGACCTTTTGCACCGATTGGGCGTGGACCTGGCCCTGGATTTGGGCGATGTCGATCATCTTCGCGGTTGGGCTTGGCTCCGCCGCCTTCGCCGCTTCGGCGGCCAGCGCCTCGGCGAGCTGAGCGTCGCCGGCGCCCGCCGGCAGCGCCAGCGGACGTTGTTCTGGCGCCAGCACACGCCGCACCAGCGGCCGCACCACCATCAGCAGCACGACGAGACCAAGTAATCCCATCACCGTCATTTCGATGGCGCGCATGAGGTCGTCTTTGGTCAATTGCAGCGCCGCCATCCAGCCGGTCGGCTCGGTAATCGGGGTGGCCGGCGTCTCGGCGAAACGCAGATTGACGACCTCGACCTGATCGCCGCGCTTCTGGTCGAATCCGATCGCGGTGCGGACCAGGGCCGCGATCTGATCGATTTCTTCCTTGCTGCGCGGCTGGTAGACGATGTCGCCCTTGTCGTTTTTGCCGTAGGTGCCGTCGACCAGGACCGCGACTGAAATGCGATTGACGCGGGCGCCTTCGATCACCTCGGTCTTGGTGGTCCTGGAAATCTCGTAGTTGACGATCTCCTCGGATTTCCGGCTCTGGTCCTTAGCACCCCCATTGGCCTCGGGCGGCGGCTGGCCCGGCCGCTGATTGCCGCCGCCGGGGATCTCGTTGCCGACCGTCACCTGATTTTCGCGTTCGTTGGTCGCTGAAGTTTCTTCGCGCGTTTGGCTTGAACGCACGACGCGCCCTTCGGGATCGTATTTGTCGGAAGTCTGCGTCACCCGGTTGAAATCGAAATCGGCGCTGACCTGAGTGCGAGCGCGGCCAGGGCCGACCACGGACGTGACAATGGCGTCGATCTGGTCGCGCAGCCGCTTCTCGAACGCCGACCGCCGTTCGTCGCCGCTGATTTCGCCGACCCCGTCGTCGCCGTTGCCGTCGGCCAGGAGGTGACCGGCTTCGTCGACGATCGACACCCGTTGCGGCTTGAGCCCGTTGACCGCGGAGGCGACCAGGTGGCGGATGGCCCGCACCTGCTGCGGCTCCAGCGTGCCGTGGACCTTGAGCACGATCGACGCCGACGGCTCGACTTTGTCGCGCGAGAACAGCGGCCGCTCCGGCAGCACCAGATGCACGCGGGCGGCCACGACGCTGTCGATGCCGCGGATGGTCCGCGCCAGCTCGCCTTCGAGCGCGCGCAGATTGTTGATATTCTGCACGAAGCTCGTGGTGCCCAGCGCATCCGATTTGTCGAAAATCTCGTAGCCGATGCCGCCGCCCTTGGGCAGGCCTTCGCCGGCCAGCGACATGCGCAGGCGGGCAACGCGATCCTTGGGCACCATGACGATGCTGCCGTCGTTGCGCAGCTCGAAGTTGACGCCTTGCCGTTCGAGCTCCTTCACGATCGCCGCCGAGTCCTCGTACGACAGATCGGTAAAAAGCGGAGTCATTTGCGGCGCCGTGACGCGCAAGATGAGGAAGGCAAAAAAGCCGACCAGCGCGATGGTGACGGCAGCCATCGCAGCAATGCGCGGCGCGCCAAGCGTCTTGGCAAACTCAAGAAAACCCTGCACCGATCGTTATCTCCCACGCGCGAAAGCTTCGCGCATTCCGCCCGGCAAGATTTGCCCAGTTTATGGTTAGCGCCCGGTTAATGGCGGTCCCGGCGTCGGACAAAATCGCGGCCGTGGGATCGGGAGCGTTGTCGCGCGAGCGCTGGCGGCGTCCGGCATTCGGTCCGCCAAAAAACAAAACGCCGCCCGCGGCGGGCGGCCGGCATTGACGGATCGGTAAGAGCTATTAAGCGCGCGTTACTGGCGGTACTGCTGAATGCGAGTCGTGCGCAAGCCGGCCAGGCCGTGTTGGTCGATCGAATATTGCCAGGAAAGGAATTCCTCGACCGTCAGGGTGTAGCGGCTGCACGCTTCTTCCAGCGACAGCAGTCCGCCGCGAACGGCAGCGACGACTTCGGCCTTGCGGCGAATCACCCAACGCTTGGTGCCTGGCGCGGGGAGATCAGCGATCGTCAGAGGCGAACCGTCAGGCCCGATGACATACTTTACCCTCGGGCGATGGGGCTCAGTCATAGCGAGAACTCTCACACTCGACACTACAAGCCCGCACGTTACGCACCGCGGCTTAAGATTTGGCTAAGCGCAAGCCTCGATTGCAGGCTTTTGGCTGCAAGCCGCGGCAGTTCCGGTTTGCGACGCAACACCAAGGTTGTCGGGCGCCGCGCTGATGATCAGTGGCTGATCGAAGTGACCTGGCTGATTTGCACCGTTTGGCCGCCTACCGTGAGCGTCGGCGGAGTAGCGCTGGTGTTGACCGCGCTCACCACGCCTTGAACCTGGCTCGAGACGTTGACCGTCTGGCCGTTGGCCCCGGTTGCTGTGACCGTCAGATTGTAGGTGCCGTCTGGCCAGGTTTGCCCGTTGTTGCCCATGCCATTCCAAGAAAAACTTTGCGAGCCGGCATTAAGCGCCATCGTGCCGGTAAAGGCGGTCTGCCCGGACGAATTGGTGATTGTGAGGTTCGCGGTCGCCGGCGAGGCTGCCGTCAGATTCCAGATGGCCGAACTGCCGGTCGCATTGGATAGCGTCGCGGTCTGGCCGCCGACCGTGACGGTTGAGCCAACCAGTTGCAGCGCTGACGTAGCCTCGGAGGTCTGCTGCATCGAAATAAGCGTCTGCAGATTGCTGTTCATGTTGATCTGCTGCTCGACGCCCGCGAACTCGACGAGCTGTTGGGTGAATTGATTGGTGTCGAGCGGATCGAGCGGATTTTGATTCTGTAGCTGCGTGGTCAGGAGCTGCAGAAAGGTGTCGAAATTGCCGGCGAGCTGCTGCGAAGCGGTGCTATTGGCGGCCTGCGCGGTGGACGAAGCGGAGGAGGTGGATGACGTCGTCGTCGAGACGTTCGATATCGCGTTGATGCCCGTGTTGATAGCGTTGGAGGTGGTGCTCATTGCTCTCGTCCTCGATCACACGATCGCGTTCACACGCGGATGTCGACGCCACTACCGAGGCCGGCGCGCGCATAGGCTTGCGTCGCGGCGACCGGTGGCAGGTCGGCGTCGGGAATGACCATCTGCGCCGGATTGTTTGACTGTTGCGAGCCAGCGCCGTTGTTCTGTGCGCCGGCAAAGGATTGGTCGCGCAGGGTGAATTGCAGGCCATTGTCGGCGGTTTTCAAGCCGGCATCCTGCAGCGCTTGTTCGATCTGAGGCTGCTGGCTCTGCAGCAATTGAAGCGTATCGGCGCGGTCGGCGGTCATGTGCGTCGTGACCTGGCCGGTGCTGTCGACGTCGAGGCGCACGTCGATCCTTCCGAGTTCGGGTGGATCGAGCCTGATGTCGAACTGGTTGGAGCCGGACTGCGCCCGGGCGGCGATCGCGACCGCGACGCCGGCAACCGGCACCGGGTCGGCGGTCGACGCGGCACTGGATGCCGTCGACCCGGCGGCGTTCGACGGCGCTGTTCCTGCCAAAGCGGTGAAGCCGAGATTTGGCACGCCGGCGACGTCCGCTTTCGCGGCGCCGCTGCCGTTCTGCGGATTCGCTGTCAGCGACGTAGACGTGGCGGAAACGTCCGTCGCCCTGGCGTTAGCGTGATCAGTGCTCGCCGGCGCGGCGGTGTCGGTCGGGCTCGATGCAGTTGGGTTCGTGTCGCTCGCTTGGGCCTGGGTTTGCTGGATGGCGTTGCTCGCCGTTTGCGTCTTGCCTCCGGTCACGGCTGCAGCCGACGCGAGTTTGTCGCCGCCGCTGTCGCTCATTGCCGGTGCGGACGCCTGGTTCGCTGGCGCCGTGTCGCTCGTGTCTGGCGCCGGCGCGGCATCTTGCTCGGCCACCGTCGCCGTGGCGGGCTTCGTCGGTCGTTTGGTTGCGTCGCCGATCGCTGCGGTCGCGGCGCTGGTGGTGTTGACCGGCGTTGGCGGACTGACCGGCGGAGCGACGGTGATCGCGGCGGCTACCGGTTGCGGCGGATTGGCGGCCGCGATCGCCGCCGCGGCGGTTGCCGGGTCGGTGGTCGCCATGCCGCTATTGTTGCTGCTGTCGTCGTTTTTGCTGTCACTGGACGATGCTTTCGCCGGCGTGGCCGACGCGACCGTTACGACCTGGGTCGGATCGGTCGGCGCACCGTTTTTGGTCTCCGTCGGGTCGGCCAGGGAGTCGGCATTGCTTGGGACATTTGCTGCATCGGCCGCGGCGCCGGTCGACGTCTGGGGTCCGGTATTGCTGGTGGTTGACGCGCGCGACGGCGTCTTCCCTCCGTTGACGGCTAGCGGACTCGCCGCGCCAGGTTGCGGCGCCGCCGCTGCCGTGCTGCTGATTGGCGTCGCGGCCGGATCTGCCTTCGGCTTGACGGATGATGACTGGGAGGCGCCTTGGCCCTGTGACGGCGCGCTGCTCGCATTCCTTGGTGCGGAATTTGTCGACCTGGTATTGGTCGACGCGGGATTTGCGGCTGAGGAACTCGTCGGCGCTGGATTCGCAGATGCCGGGTTCGTCGGCGCGGAGTTCGTCGGCGCCGGGTTCGACGACGCCGAATTTGCCGGCGCGGGATTGGCAGGCGCGGGGTTCGCCGGTGCAGGATTGGCGGCGGGTGGTGGATTTACCGGTGCGGTGGATGTGTCCGGCGCGCTCGTCGCATCCAGCAATGCCGCGAACGGTTGGGAGTCTGCTTGCGGTGCCGGCGGCGCGGGCGCGAGCGCCTGCAACCACTGCGACTGGGCGAAAGATGACGTTGAATTGACGTCCGACGCTATATTTGACACTGCCAAACCCTTGCGAAGCGAGAAGCTGGCATCTCTGCCTGCAACCGCCGGGCCAGCAGGCCGCCGCGTAGAAACGACGTAAATTCAATGGATTGGGCGACTTCCCCTTAGGTCGCCATGCGGCAGTATTTGCGCCAACCCGGCAAGTTTTGCCGGCTTTTTGTCGTGAATTCCGGGAAGCGCGTCGTCCAGCATCAAAGCCGCGACCGTGGCGGACCGCCCGGCTGACGCCTATAGTATTGGCTGGTCGAGGCCGCCGTCGGCGTGAGCGACGCTGCCCGATTGGCCGCCGGGAAAGGACCTTTGTGCAGTGCTGAACAGTCTCGATATCGAGGGACGGCCGTCCGACACGCGCGTTGTCGTCGCCATGTCGGGTGGCGTCGATTCGTCGGTCACGGCGGCGCTGCTCGCTGAAGCCGGCTACGATGTCATCGGCATCACGCTGCAGCTTTACGACCACGGCGCTGCCACCCACCGCAAGGGCGCTTGCTGCGCCGGCCGCGATATTCATGACGCCCGCATGGTCGCCGAGCGTGTCGGCATCCCGCACTATGTGCTCGACTACGAGGGCCGGTTTAAGGAAGCGGTGATCGACCGCTTTGCCGAAAGCTACATGGCCGGCGAAACCCCGGTGCCGTGTCTGGAATGCAACCAGTCGATCAAGTTTCGGGATCTGTTGCAGACCGCGCAGGAGCTCGGCGCCAAGGTCTTGGCCACCGGCCATTATGTCGCCTCGCGGGCGCTGCCCGGCGGCGGCCGCGCGCTCTACCGCGCGCGCGAAGCCGAGCGCGACCAAAGCTATTTCTTGTTCGCAACCACGCGCGCCCAGCTCGATTTGTTGCGCTTTCCGCTGGGCGACCAGACCAAGGCGGAGACCCGCGAGCTGGCGCGGCGTTTTGGATTGACGGTCGCCGACAAGCAGGACAGCCAGGACATCTGCTTCGTTCCCACCGGGCATTATGCCGATATGATCGAGCGGCTGCGCCCCGGCGCCGCGGCGCCGGGCGATATCGTCGATTTCGATGGCCGCGTGCTCGGCGGGCATGACGGCATCATCCATTTCACCGTCGGCCAGCGACGCGGTCTCGGCATTGCCACCGGCGCGCCGCTCTACGTCATCCGGCTGGACGCGCATTCGCGGCGCGTCGTGGTCGGCCCGCGCGAAGCCTTGCGGACCAGCCGCATCCGCCTGCGTGACGTGAATTGGCTCGGCGCCGATGCGATCGACGAAGCGATGGAGCGACGTGCCGAAGTTTACGTCAAGGTCCGCTCCACCCGGCCGCCTCAGCCGGCTTGGCTGCGCGGTGATGCCAAGGGGGGCATCGAAGTCGAATTGATCGCGAGCGAGGACGGCGTGTCGCCCGGTCAGGCTTGCGCGATCTACGACGCCGCCGACGGGCAGGCGCGCGTGCTCGGCGGCGGCATCATCGCCAGCACAGTGGCGGCGCCGGCGGCAAAGCGCGTCGTTCCGACCAATCTCGCCGAGGCGCACTGACAGCGCCGCGCAGGCGGCCGCCATAGCGGGGCGTAGGCACGAGCGATGGCGACGGAGCTCGACAAGGACGCGGTCGCCAAGGCCTACGCCCGCTGGGCGCCGGTCTATGATCTCGTCTTTGGTGCCGTGTTCGAGCGCGGCCGCAAGGCCGCGACCGCCGCTGCTGAACGCATCGGCGGCCGTATCCTTGAGGTCGGGGTCGGCACCGGGCTCTCGCTGCCGGAGTATTCCTGGACCAATCGTCTGACCGGCGTCGATCTTTCCCTGCCGATGCTGCGCAAGGCCAAAGCCCGCGCCGTCGAGCATCGCCTGACCAATCTCGATGGTCTCGCGGTCATGGACGCGCGACGCCTCGCCTTCCAGGACGGCGTGTTCGACGTGGTGGTCGCACAATACGTCATCACCGCGGTGCCGGATCCGGAAGGCACGCTCGACGAGTTCGTCCGCGTGCTCAAGCCCGGCGGCGAGATCATCCTGGTGAACCATCTCGGCGCCGAGGGCGGCCTGCGCGCATCGTTCGAGCAAGGGTTCGCCCCGGTGGCGCGTCGGTTGGGCTGGCGGCCGGAATTCCGTTGGCAACGGCTGGCGCAGTGGGCGGCCCACAACGGCGGCGTCCGCGTCGTCGAGCGCCGATCGATGCCGCCGCTCGGGCATTTTTCGCTGATCCGCTTTGCCACGCTGCCGCGCTTCCCGGGCGAGCCTGTTGTTCCGGCGGCGGGATCGACGTACCGGATTGGAAATTGACGAAAACGCTCATGCCCCGGAGCTTTTCGACGCTAAGGACCGGGCGGATTTAGCCTCTTGGAAAGAGCGGTGAATTGCCCTAAATCTCGCCGCAGCGGCTTCCATTTCGATGGTTTGGCGGAGTAGCTCAGTTGGTTAGAGCAGCGGAATCATAATCCGTGTGTCGGCGGTTCAAATCCGTCCTCCGCTACCAATTCCATCAAAGGCTTAGACGATATTGAGTAGCCCGGTTTGACACTTCGTCAGGACGGTTTGACAACTTTTGTTCGCCGCCTGTTCAATTCCACATCAAAGTTTGCGACCACGCCACGCATCTTCGGCTTGAGGTCAGCACCCTTGGCATAGTGTCGAGCCATCTCGATTGTCTTTTGACCAAGAGCATCGGCAATCGTGCGTTCGTCATAGCCGAGTTCTCGCAAGATCACTGCCACTGTGTGGCGTAGTCCGTACATCGTAAGTCCAGGACCAATCTTGCCAGCTTTTTCGAGCCTGATACGGATTGGTCGCCACGAGGCACGAAATCCGCTTTCAGTCCACGGCTTGCCATCCAAATTAGCACAGAGAGTGATTGCGTTGTGCTTTGGGGCATCGGCTAGAATTGATTGCAGTTCGGCTGGGGCTGACCAGAATACTGGTTCGTTTGTTTTTGAACGACGTGTTGCAATCTCGCCATCACGGTAGAAACTCTTTGGCAAGCGTAGTGCATCCTTTGGTCCAAGACCTGTGAACATCATCAGGGCAATAGCTGACAACATGTGCGGAGGCATTGCCTCAAGCACAGCATGACGTTCTTCGTCGCTCCAAGGTCGATTGGCATCAGGCAAATCTTTTGGTCGGCGGATGTTCTTTAAGTTTGCCGCTGGGTTCGATTGCAGATAGCCACGCTCAACGCCCCAGCCGAATACAATTGACAGGACAGCCTTAGTGTAGTTGGCAAAACGCCGTCCATGTTGTTGCGCTGCCTTGTCTCGAATACGCACGACAAAAGCACGATTGAAACTAGCAAGTGGTGTGCTTTCGATTGGCTTCAGGTAATCGAAATAGTGCTGGTAATGGCAAGCTGCCTCAGTCTTGGTCAGCATACGCTTCGGAATGACTACGACATTTAAAATGGCTTGGCTCATAGGACGCCGGTTGAAACAGAATACAGCGAAAACTTTTTTCACGCGCAGAACATCATCGCGTGCCCACAGCCTGTAAATTGGCGACAAGGCACAGCGCGTCAAGTAGGATCAAAAACTCTTAATTGATCCGGAATACTTCGTGATTCAAAACGGTTGCTTGCGCAAAAACTGTTTTCCTCCCGTATACGAAAGCGGTGACTACTATTATTCCTTGTTATTTTTTGTGAAGGATTTTTGAGAGCCGGTGCCGCATGGGAAAAACTTAAAAGAAAAGCCACACGAGTGGAGTAAACCCGCATGGCTTCCAAGTGTTCGGGATAGCGGTCCCAACAGTGCCGAGGGTCACAAGGAAGTTGCCTCAGTTAGTATCAAAGCGGCATTGAAGTCGGTGTAAGGAACTCTCGGAGCCTCAATACAGCGACCGTGAGGAAGCCACTAATACCCCACAGTGTTTTTATCGTGTGCTCCTCATTATGCGATTTAGTTTATCGGCGTATCCCTGGACTTTTTGATCTACAGGTTCCTGGTGCTGATGCCGATTTTCGGTCATCAGACTTGCATTGCTTTCGTCCACACCTTCAAGATCGTCTGCAATGTTGTGACGACTTCGACGCTTTGATGCTGACCGCTGTGGAGCATCATACATCACATCTTCATTCATTGCTGATCGGTGTTGTTGTTCTTCACGAAGCAAAGCATTTTCCATATCGTATTGGGCTATCTGATGCTGAAGGCTCTCTATGTGCTCCGAAAGCATATCACAGGCATTAAACGGTTCGTCGTTTTCTGCCATCAGCATTCGTAACCAAGGTTCGTCCGTTATCATTTCTGTCAGTTTGACAACGATGTGCTGCTTCACATATTTTTCGCAACCTTCAAACAGAGCATCTTGAAGTTCTGAAGGTACGCCACTTTCGCTAATTTTCTTACTCAGGTCTTTGAGGGTCGGCATTGGCTTCTTGGAGGTCTGATGATCCTTCAAGCCTGCACGATTACGTTCTGAATAATCAGGAGCAGTCTTCCAAGCATCATTGCCAGCTGCCGATAATGCTTTCTGCAAATCATCAATATGGGAGGGCTCCAACTTGACGGACTTTTTTGGGTCTAAGCGCATAAAGGCTTCGATTGTCTTTTGCTTTGCCTTGATTGAATTGGAGGCATCTGTATTCGTGTGGGTCTTGATGCTGTTCTGTGTAGAGATTTCAGACTCGTCAATTCTGCATGGAGCATTGCTGTAGTCCGAATTGCAAATTGGCAATTCATTTTGCTTTGTCATTTACTCAATCCTCTGGCGAAATCGGACAACCGAGCTGGTCTATCATCTTGTCCAAGTGTTCTCGGCGCACCTTTTCGTTGTTGTGCACGAATTGCATCGTGTTCAGTTTGACCTGCCACTGAACTTTCATCCAGCGGCGTTTAGAGCCTCGACCAAGGTTACGCCCTTCGGCGCGGTGAGTGTACCGGCATAAGCGGCCGGCGTTTTGTAGCCGAGCGAGGAGTGCGGCCTCGCGGTGTTGTAGTCGGTGACCCAGGCGCCGATGAGCTGACGGGCCTGATCGAGATCGATGAACAGGCTCTCATTGAGAAGCTCGTCGCGCATCCGGCCGTTGAAGGAATCGATGTAGCCGTTCTGCATCGGTCTGCCCGGTGCGATGTAATGCCAATCGACACCATGATCCTTCGCCCAGCCCAGCATCGCGTTCGAGGTGAACTCGGTGCCATTGTCGGAAACGATCATCTGCGGCTTGCCGCGCGCGCCGATGAGCATCGTCAACCGCGTGCAACTCGTTTGCCCGAGATCGAGGTGTCGGGAATTGCCGCCAGACATACGCGCGTCACATCATCGACAATGTTGAGGATGCGGAAGCGCCGGCCCCGGCGAACTGATCATGGACGAAGTCGAGCGACCAGCGCGCGTTGACCTTGGCCTCGACCAGGATCGGCGTGCGCGTTCCGATCGCTTTCCGCCGAGCCTTACGCTTGCGGACCGTCAGCCCTTCTTCGCGGTAGAGCCGATAGATGCGATTGACACCTGATGGCCGCCCCGTTCCCGCAGTAGGAGGAACAGCCGACGGTAGCCGAACCGGCGGCGCTGGTTGGCGAGATCCCGCAAACGGGTGCGCAGCTCGACATCGGGCGGCCGGCGCGATCGATAGCGGATCATCTTGCGATCCGCGGAAATGAGGATGCAGGCCCGACGCTCGCTCATCTGCAGGACATTACGAAGATGAGCGACAGCCTCGCGCTTGGCGGCGGGCCCTACCATTTTTTTGTCAGAAGCTCTTTCAGCGCCGCCTGGTCCAGCATCGACTCCGCCAAGAGCTTCTTCAGCTTGCGGTTCTCCTCTTCCAGCGACCGCAGACGCTTGGCGTCCGACATCTCCATGCCGCCGTATTTGGCCTTCCAGTTGTACAACGTGGCTTCCGAGATGCCGTGCTTGCGTGCTAGATCGGCCGTCTTCGCTCCGGCCTCGTGTTCGCGCAAGACCGCGATGATCTGCTCTTCGCGTGAACCTGATTCCGCTTCATCGTCCGTCCCCTATTTGAGGTCGGACTCTAACTCCGCGTGGAGGAAAAACTCAGTGGCAGGTCAAGTTGCTTCAGGCAATCTACTTTTCTTTCTTGCTTGCTCCTGGAGTAGGGCTGTTTCTCTAAAGTCACTGACAGCTTGAGCTTGAACACTATCAACACCAATCAAAGAACCACTGTCCAAGCGTGGCTTACTTTTTGAGAAGTAGGACGCATAACCAGCAATCTTGGAGTGGTCGTTCAGACCCTCTTGCAAACTGGTCACGGCAACTTCTTCCTTGTTCAGTTTGTGCCGTGATGCTTTCCCTTTAAGATGTGACTCAATAGCGGCAACACCTTCACCTGTCGTTGACTTGCCAGATGATGGTGAGGTTTTACTTTCCCATTGTTCGGTGTCCTTGTACGAACCAATTTTGTGTTCGGGATGTTTTGGATGTTGCCAAGTTTGGTGAATTAGAATGTTGCCATTCTTTTGATGGATAGGCGTCGAATGTGAATAGTGCCAGCCGTGTTTCACGCAAGTGGAGTGCAGCGGATGGCTTTCGTGTTCAACATCGTATCCCTGACCTTGTTGGTTTTGATTGATGATGCTTTCGGTTACAATCTTGTTCTGATCTGCTATCAACTGAGCCATTTCGCCATTGAGTTCTGCAGCAGCAGCTTCACAATCTTCTTTATTCATTTGGGGACTGCACCATTGGTTCGTTACGCGATTCAAAAGTCTGTATTGGTGTCGAAATCCCATACCCTGACTATCTTCAGCAGAAAAAACGGCTTCGTATTGCTTATCGGCATCTACATTCAAGATTGGATTGGATAATTGGCCACGAGCCGACGCAAAATCATAGTCAATCTGGTCATGTCCAAAATTGTTCTTACCGTGGCGGTTGAACTGTTTGACGCCCCCGAGAAAATCGTTGCCATAGGGTTCAGGATGGCGTGCGATCTTTAATTGGCGCAGGAACGCACGAGCACCAGTTTCATCTTTATGAGGACGGTACCCGTCCATATCGTCAACAGTTGTTGATGTGTCTGCTTTACCAAACGGCTTATTGAGAAGGGCAAGGAACGACCGCACATCGCTTTCTGACAAGTTATCTTCTTCGGTGATGTCGAATTGTCGTGCAGTCGCCTGAAGCAATGTGGTTTCTAGGAGCGCCACATCGTTCGGTGACAACTTTTCTGAAACCGCCAGTAACTCCATACTGTCTGATAATTCGGTCTGAGGATTGGCAATCGTTGCCAGTTTGGTCAAAAGGTCCCTGATTGTTTTGGTGCCGACAGATGATGTGGTGTCCTCACAAAGTGGCTTGAAGCGTTGAGCAAGGTGTTGTTCAAATAAGACATCAGGCATGGACTGTTTCCTTCTTAGCAATTTTCGGTTTCGCCTCAAGTTCTTTCATTGCCAAATCATAATCACGAACAAGGTTGCGAACCTTGTCGGGGTCTAGGTGCTCCACGAACAAAGCAAACTGTGCTGCCTTTGAAAGTGTGCAACCTTTTGCAGCGGACATAATATTCATAAGTGCCTCAAACTTCTTCTTATGCGTGGCCGTTGTCTTCACTTGGAATGTATCAGCATATTAAACAATCATTGTTTGTTCCTTGGTATATCTCAGTATATTTAGTTGGGGGCATTCTTACGCACGCCACCCCCAACGCGCCTACGCAGGGAATGTTTAGAAACTTAATAGTGGTGCTCTATGCACAGTGGCGGTATCAGCAAACATTCTTTCGTATTGTGCTGCCGATAAGTCTTCGGCTTGTTTCTGATGCTTTTCAATTTCAGGATCGGCAACAGGATTGACGATGGTTCGTGGCCAATTTCCATCCAACAACCAGTTGTGAGGTCGTGTAATATATCTCAATTGCTTGCCGGGATGTTCGACCGCAACTGTACGAGCACCCACAATCATCGCTTCTGGGTCTTCGCCATCTTCCAGGAGTTGATAAAAGACGACACGAGCGGCATCGTCATAGTTGGCGTTGGGATAAGAGTAAGCCAGTCGGAACCGCTCAAAATAAGCCTTGAAGGCGGCAGGGACTTCCTTGGCAGGACTTCAGCAGGGACTTCCTTGGTCAGTGACTGAGCGGAGGTTCCCTCCTTGGCATGAGGATTAGACAAACTGCCGTCTTCTGGAAAAAGTAAGTTTCTCTTGGACTGAGTAGAAGACAAACAGTTGAACAGTTTGCCGCCATTGGCGTCAGCATGAGGACTACAAGTTTCACCTTCGGCAACCTGAGACTGAGTAGAGTGTTGGTCCTTTGCCTGTTCCTTGGCGTCAGCCTGAGAACCTCTGTCACACGCCTGTGTGTTCTTAACTTCAGTAGGTTCAGACTTCAGTAGGTTAGTCCGCCACTGGTGGCGGGACGACTCTTCATTTTTGGCGGGACCACTTTCATTTTTGGCGGATTGACTTTCTGCTTCAGTGAAACCGCCATCCTTGGCGGATTGACTTTTATGTGTTGTTGGAACGCAGATCAACCGTGACTGCTTTATCCCACGCAAAGGTATAACTGCTGCTGGTATGATACCGTCGTTTAATGAATATCCGCCCACGGTCTTTAAGTTCTTTGATTGCCCGTTCTATATTCCGTAGGGCAATGTTCAAGAATTGTCCTAGTGTTTCCTGTCCAACAACACATGACCCAGATTGATGATCGAGATGCATTAGGAGGCGATACAGCACGGTAAACGCCGTTGCACTCAGTCCCGTGTCATTGTTGGCACTGTCGAGTAGCAGTGTCTTCTTGAGATACAAGTCTTCAATAAAGGTCTTCTTGGTGGGTTTTTTAGTTGATTGATCGTCCATTCAATACTCCTAGAAAATTAGGAGTATCAACAATCAACAAAAAGGAGTGCTTGAATGAATGATCTAAATAAGGTATCATCATCATGTTGCGTTGATTAACTCCTTGAGAAAGAGTTGCGTGGGTAAGGGGTCGCCCTGCCCACTTTTTTTATGCCTCATTAGAGGCTTCCTGCTTCTTCAGATGTTCAAGCAGAATTCCACGAACAAATTCACTGAATGATTGGTTCTTTGCCCGAGCAATGGTCTTCACCCGCTCCTGGTCCTTCATTGATAATGTAAATCCACAAGCAAAAGCTCTCTCTGGGCTTCCTCTCGGTGCTAGTGCTGTCATTGGCTTCTTCTCCTTGTTTCAAACTATTCATAACAACAAAAATCAATTGTAGCACTTTCAGGTCAAAAAAACGTGTGACAATGGCGCACACGATGAAAAGAGTTTGTTTGGTCATCCAAAACCAGCCAGCTGGCTGACTTCACGGTTTCGTGAGAACCAAGAGGGTCAGCCAAGAGCCGGCAGGAATTCCTGCAGTTTTACTTCAGCAAATAAGCAAGAGATGCCCGAACAATAATGGTTAGCTCTTGTGACTGTGTCCAACTCGACAACCTCCTGGACAAAGACAAGCGAAAATATCTCTCGGGTGCGACGGCAGCGGAGGAAAAACTTAAATGCAACAAAATCAACACGAGCTAAGAGTGTATGTTGATGACGGATTGTTTGATGCTGTCGCAACAGCAAAGGACACAACTGGACTTTGTATGTCGTGGATCGTTCGTAGGTCACTGATTGAATGGCTGGAAGTCAATGATTTTGACTTGAGCGAAGTCAAGCAAGAACCCGAAGTCAAATTGCTGAACGGAACATATGTCACGATGCATCAGGCAAAAAGAATGGGTATCAAATTCTCATGAAGCTATTCCACCAAGTCCAAAAAACAGCAAACGAACAATCAGGAACTCCCGAACCAATCAAGGACGCCAATTAATGGGAAAGAATGCGCCGTAAAGTTATTGCTGATGACAAACCAGCCGCAGCCCAAAAGGCAGAATTAAATGCCGAACAAAAGGCAGAACTTGAACGACAGAGGAAGATGTATGCAGCAGAACGGATGTTGTCAGAAATGATTGAAGGCAAGAACTCGTTCACACCATTTGGGGGAACGGGACTGTGAGAACAAAAACGGAGTTTTTGTTGTGACCAATCTACTTCTTGAGATTTTCAACTGGTTGACGAGAGAAAAGAAGAAGCCAAAACCGTTCATTCCAGACCATAACGAAGGTTTTGGACTTTGGCACGGAGAACTGATGACCAAAGAAAAACTAGACAATTGCGCCGATGGGAACAGCAACAATACGATATGCAGCAACCATATTACGACCTGCTATGTTTTGGAGTTAAATCGGACGAACAGTTTCAGGAATGGTTGCAAGCGCAAGGCTACTCTCCTGCGATGTGCCAATGGCAATGGGACAGACGACGACGGGCAAGAGGTGAATGGGTATGATTGATTATGCTGATTACACCACAGCCATTGCCAACAAAGACCAACTCACAAAGTCATTTCGCTGGTATTTGGAGCACTTGCAAAGCAGTGAAGGCAAATATGGAATTAGTCCACTACAAGCCAGCCGTCTTTGGACGATCTTTTGTCAACGAGTAGGTTCGCATCAATGACCAACACAATCAAATTAACAGCCAATGCGACTACGCTTTCAACAAGTCCTTCCATAATTCCATTATCCAACAATTTTGGTGTCAATGCTGGAGCCACAATGGTCAGACTGTGGAATGGAAATTCCAGTCTGCAAACGATAACACTTTCAAATTCTCAAGGTTCTTGGACGCTGGGGTTTAGAAAGTAATGGCGTGGTGTACTTATGCGAGACTTGTGAAGCAAACCAAAACTACGGCGAGCACCAAACTCTTCATAGCTACCTCCCTTAAGCTGTGCCGAGGTTAAGCTATAATAGCTTATTCCCCCGGAAGCCGACATGTCGGGACCGCTGGCATTTATGAGTACACGCCCCAATTGGCTCAAACATTATGGATGACGTGATGAAAAAGTTTTTGTTCTGACCACTGGCGACGCCCTGGATTCCATTCCGGCGTTAGCTTCGATGGCTTCGATGTTGCACTTAGTCCCTCAGGAATTGGCGACGTCCAAAATCCATTGGGATTTCGTTTTTAGTGTCTTCTCTTCCGGCGTTTCCCGGTTCTGGAAATTGCCGGTTCAAAAAGTTATTAGGAAGCTTCAAATGACGGGAGTCGAATCAGACCAGTTCTAGGGCGTCAATTCTCGTTGGCAAGTTCGATTGCCTGCTCGCGAAGGCTGTTGAGGACATCGCGGGTTAGAGGAAATCGAAAGGTGTTTTGGCGATAAGAAGCCTCGGTCTTCGCTGGTCCCTTTATAATCCCAATCGGTTTTTGTCCGACTTCTGCACCCCATGCCGTATAAGCGAATAGATCGGCTGCAGCTAAGGGAAGACGCCCTCGCTTGTTTTGAAAGTTGATGCCACCTAATGCTTTCGACTGTCCCGTTAGCCTTACAACTTCATCGTACATTCTGACAGCATCGTTTGCGTTGGAATGGCCGTCTTCTAAGACGAAGCGTAGGCGAGGTTCAAACACATCGAATTTGGCTATCGTGTCGATTATTTGCGCCACACACGCACGGACCAACAATGCGTACTTTAAGTCACGTCGAATTGTTTTCGGCCATGGCAATCCGCAATAATACTTGTAATCGTCGTCTCTTAAAAATGCTGCCACACCGCTTTCAAGTGTTTCGTTGATGATGTGCTGAAATTCATCGAGAAATTCGATCTTACGATCTACTTTCCATCCAGCAAAGTCTTTGTCGGTTCGTCTAACATCGATCGTATGGAAGATATCTACATTGAAATTTTTGAATAGCTTAGAAGCACGTTTCTCGAATGTCCGCCATTGTCGTTTATCTCCAACAAATCCTGCCATGGCCGACACTTCGGCTCCAGCATGGGTGCCGCTTTCGTCAAAATATGCCGTGAAAACTTTGGTCACTGTGCTGATTCAGCCACTTCCATTCCGCGTACTTGTCGCCATCACCTATGCCGTACTTCACGAATGGATTAGTCAGAAGCCAGCCGGTACAAGGCAAGCGATGCCCACGAGCAAGGTAGTGCTTTCTGCCTAACGTCTATGGCTGGAAATTTGCCGATCAAAAAAAGTTAGAAGCTTCCCACTGTGAGGTTTGACAAATCTCTGGTAAGTTATTGATCGTCGGGTCTAGGTTTGACGGCTTTGGCGGAATAACCCTCTGATTTGGCGAAATAAACCGCTGCATCATAATCCGTGTGTCGGCGGTTCAAATCCGTCCTCCGCTACCAATTCCATCAAAGGCTTAGACGATATTAGGAGCCGGCAGCCTTGTCATTGAGCAGCGGGACCCGCAGCGTGTCGCGCCCGCCACCCAAACCAAAATTTGCCTCCTCGAATGTACCGGCGGCGACAATCCGCATAGTACCTGATCGGCGCCCAGTCGATTAGTCCTGGACAGACTTGCGAAGTTCGCAAATATGTCCCGTCTCACGAGCAGGCGGACTTTTCTGGAGGGTTGAGTATGTCTTTGCTTCGGGAGGGCAATAGCCCAAACGTCAGTCCGACGCCGGACGGATCCCCGCAGCCTGCCAAATGCGCGTGCGCAAACGATCGGGATAGACATCTGTTCTGTCCGGGTCCCAAGCGCATCTTGGCGTTGGACGGCGGTGGTGTGCGCGGCGCGATCACCGTCGCTTTTCTCGAACAGATTGAAACGGTGCTGAGCCAGCGGCTTGGCGAGCCCATCCACTTGGCCAACTGGTTTGATCTGATCGGCGGAACATCGACTGGCGCGGTGATTGCCGGGGCGTTGGCGCTTGGTTACACGACGCAGGACATCAGGAACTTCTATCTCGAACTTGCGCCGAAGGTGTTCCGGGGCTCGCTGTGGCGTCTGTTGCGCATGAAATCGAAATTCGACGCCGAAGCGCTGCGCAAGGAGATTGAGCAAATTGTCGGCGATCGCCGACTCGACACCGAGGATTTACATACCGGCTTTTGCCTCATCAGCAAACGTTTGGATACGGGAAGTCCCTGGATTATTGCCAATAATCCACGCGGTCTATATTGGGAAACAAAAGCCGGGGAAAACGGACACATCGGTAATAGATATTATCCGCTCGGCAATCTTGTGCGCGCCAGCACCGCAGCGCCATTCTACTTCGAGCCGGAGTGGCTGAAAATTGTCGACGGTGAAGAGCCCGGACTTTTCGTTGATGGCGGAGTCACTCCCCACAACAACCCGTCGGTGATGCTTTTTTTGATGACGATTTTGGACGCCTATCAGCTGCGCTGGAAGGCGACGCCGAACGACCTGACCATTGTGTCGGTGGGAACTGGCAGCCATCGCGATCGCGTCGTGCCCGACGAGCTGGGTTTGGGATGGACCGCCAAAATTACCTATCGTGCGCTCATGTCATTGATGAATGACATTCAGATGTTCGCGATCACCCAGATGCAATACCTCGGCGAAACCCTGACGCCGTGGTGGATTAATTCCGAGCTTAGGGCCCTTGAAAAGGAAACGCCGGCAAGCGGCAAGATGTTTCGCTTCGTGCGCTACGACGTGCAGTTGGACTTGCCGTGGATCGAACAAGAGCTTGGCGCTGAGGTCGAAAAGGAGTTCGGCCGCAAGCTGACCAAAGCGGACGTGGTGCGCATGCGCAGCATGGATGACCCAACCATCATCCACGACATCTACAAGCTTGCCCAGATTGCGGCGAGAAAACAGGTTAAGCCCGAACATTGGCTCGGCGAGATGGCAACTTGGTGCGATGGGCGGCGGCCTTCGGCCACACCGCGCCCGTTCGAGTCGAAGACGCCCGATCCGCCTTCAGTGTGGTTTGTTTTTTGGAGCTCCGTACTGACGGCGTTGAGCAACGCCCGCAGCGCGCTGGTTGTGCAAAGCGAGAAACGGTCGAGAAAATGACCACGGCCGTTCGAGCACGAAACGACGGTGGAAGCAGCAAAGATACTTCCTGTTCCGTCGTTCAAAAGCAACGGCGGGGCGAGAGCGTCAAGCCAATCGGCCGATGGGGATAACGTCATCAGAGGCTGGTAGTGGTTCGTCTAAACTTGTGACGATCAACATTGGTTAGCGATGCCTGCCAAGTCCACGCAGTCGAAATCTCCTCCCCGGGCGCGCCTCGCATTCCGCGTCGGTATCGTGGGTCATCGACCGGATCGTTTGCCAAAGGATGCGGCAACTTTGGAGGCGCTAAGTCGGACGCTCCGAAACGCGCTTGAGTTGGTGCAGACTGAGGTAACAAACTTCGCAAAAGCCGATCGGGCCAATCCCAGCCCGGTCTACGCGCCGGATGGTCCTATCCTGCGAGCAGTTTCGCCGCTTGCCGAGGGCAGCGACCGGATGTTCGCGGCCGCGGCAATCGAGCTTGGCTTTGAGCTTCTCTGTCCGATGCCGTTTCATCAGCAGGAGTTCGAAACCGATTTCCTCCCGCCCCATGCCCTGGAAGTCAACTCGCGTGACAAGTTTCGCGAGTTGCTCAAGCGCGCTCAGCAAGGCGCCGGTCTCGTCACGTTTGAGCTCGACGGCCGGCGTTCGGCGGCCGGCGCCGCTTATGGCATGGCTGGTCGGGTGGTGTTGAACCAAGCGGATTTTCTGATCGCTGTTTGGGATCGTGGCGCGGCCGCCGGAAGCGGCGGTACGGTGCAAACGCTGCGGGAAGCCGTGTATTTTCATCTTCCGGTTCTTTGGATCGATCCATTCAAGCCGGACGAGTGGCGGCTACTGCGAACCGAGCAGGATATCGCCAGCATCGAAAGCCGCGACGCCGGTCCGAGCCGGCCGCAGCCTGGATCAACGCAGCTCAGTCAATCGATCGCCGCGCAAATCAATGCTCTTGTGCAAGCCGAGCTGGCATCGCCGGAACCGCGTGCCGATGATGCTCAGGCGGCAAGGCTGAGCGCGCGTGAGTATTTTGCCGAACGCAAGCCAAGACTGAATTTTTGGTTCTGGTGGAAGATATTTCGCGATCTTGCCGGCAGCGCCGTGGTTAGATTGCCAAAGCTTGTGGTGCCGGACTTCGAATCAGAAGTCAGTGAAGAATGGCCGATAGATGATGGCGCCGGGGCATCGACCGCCGTCCAGCCATCGGCGGTCGAGGACTGGGTCAATCGCCGCTTGCGCGCCCACTACGCCTGGGCGGATAAGCTCGCGGATTGGTATGCCGATCACTATCGCAGCGCCTACCTCGCCATCTACATTCTTTCGGCTTTTGCCGTGCTTGTCGCAATTGTCCTGCACCCGGTCTGGTATGGTGCGTTTTTAGAGCTTGTTTTGGTCGGCGCTATTGTCATTCTGTTCTTGCGGGGAAGTCGCCTGCATTGGCATGAACGTTGGATGGAGTATCGCCTATTGGCGGAGCTGATCCGTCAAATCCGCATCCTCATTCCCCTCGGCGGTGGTCGACCGCTACCGCGCACACCGGCGTTGAGTATCTACGAAAGCCTGACGCAAACCTGGATGTATTGGCAGATGCGCGCGGTTGCCCGCGCGACCGGCATTCCGCCGGTGAAGATCACGTCGGAATATTTGCTCGATTGCGTGCGCTACATAGGAAGGGTGGTCGGCGTCAAAGACGGCGGGCAGCTGCAATTTCATAAAGTGACGCGACAGCGCTCCGAATCGATTGCACTGCTCTTAAATTCGACGGCGCACGATCTTTTCATCCTGTCATTCTGTTTCGTCTTGATTCACCTGTGCGCGCATTTCCTCCATGATCACTTCTCAGCCGCTAATGTTGAACGAACGATCGTGGTCCTATCGGCGCTGCCGGCCGTCGTTGCGGCGTTCATGTGGCTGTTCTTCCGATCGAACGGCATTTTCTTCATATTGGCGTTGCTGCTGGCGATCGGCGCCGCGGTGAGCTTCAGGTTCGGGTTCGCCTCGCTATTGGACCTTTTCATCGTTCTCGCGGCACTGCCCGCGTTCGGCGCGGCGCTTGCGAGTATCGCCAATCAAGGTGAATTTGCGCGGCTGGCCAAGAGGTCCGTTGCGATGGCGAGCACATTTGAGGAATTTGCCCGCCGGGTCGGGGAGCTTGAACAACGGTTGCTCGCCGAAAGCGCCGAGCCGACGACGCAACTGGCCGACGTGATCACGCTAGCGACCGAGATCACCCAAGTCATGGTCGATGAAGTCTCCGACTGGCGCGTCGTTGTCGCCGAACAGCCGATGAGAGTTTCTTAGCCAGAGCCCGTTTATTGCACCGTTCCGGGTTAGCGACGGTTCGATCTTCGATCCAGGGTAGCACGGATGCGCAAATCACGTCCGCGGGTGACGTGAGCGCTCTCGCGTGGTACGAGACCTCGCTCCTCTTCATCTCGCCGGATTTCTTGGTGCTACCAGACAAAAATCTAAGGGAGCCGACTCGATACGATCCCTCCGACTGCCTTATTTCGGATGAAAGACTTCAGTCGCGTAATCTTTCAGGAGTCAGGTCGCGGAAGACCGCAGCACGTTGGAAGGAATCAAAGTCTAATCGCAGGCTGACAGGTGAAAAGCCGTGAATTGGTTTGAGGGCACGCCAACGACAAATCGTGCCGGCGAACAGCATCAAACCACGAAAGTGCGCACGTGGTGCGACACGACGTCAGGGTTTTCAGGGGCGCCGCTGGATGCCGTCAAGGTCGCGTCCGCATGTCTCATGCTGGCAGACCATGTGAACTACGCCTTCTTTGGACACGTGGCGAACTTCATGTGGTATCTCGGCCGTCCGGTGTTTCCGCTGTTTGTATTCGCCATGGTGTGTAACCTGATCCGCGGCACGGACGCGCGGGAGTACGTTGGAAAATTGATTTTGCTCGGCGTTTTTTCCCAGCCCCTCTACGCGACGTTAATGGCGACTGATCAAGGCAATACGTTGTTTACGCTCGCGGTTGGCGCGGTGCTGGTGATGGCTCTGCGGGCGCAAAGACCTGTGGTCCAGCATCTGATCTTCTTCATCGCTATCATTGCAATATTTAGTTGCTTGTTTCGGGTCCGTGGCGGGCTGGACTTCGGCTTGGCGGGCATGTTGTTTCCCGCAGCGCTTTACCTTGTGTTGCAAGGGCGGCTATGGCACCTGCCATCGCTCGCGCTACTGCTGTTCGCCTTGAATTGGTATCCGATCGACAATCCGTGGAGGCTAGAGCCGGTTCAAGTCGCGCTATTTGCCTGCGCAAGCGCCACGGTGATCGCATTGGCGGCGTTGCGGTTGAGGAAGCAGCCGCGTTTTCTGCCTCGCTACGCGCTTCACATATTCTATCCGGGCCATCTTTTGGCTCTCCTGGCCATCCATCTATGGCTTTGATGCACTAGTGCGAAAGCGTCGAAAACGGCTCCTTTTCGGGATCTATCATGACGCTGCGGCAACATGCTCGAATTGGGTGGAGCGGGTACGATGGCTGAATGGCTGGATGCGGCACTCGATTACATTCCGTCGTGGCTCGAATTCCAATTGCGCGTTCTGGCGCTGCCCGGCTGCGCGATCGCGATCGCGCACGCCGGTAAAATCGTGCTCGATCGCGCCTTCGGCTACGCCGACACTGTCCGCCGCGAGCCGCTCACGCCACGCCATCGCTTTCGCGCGGCCTCGCAGGCGAAAAGCTTCACAGCAGCGGGAATCTTGAAGCTTCGAGAAACGGCAAAACTGCGGCTGCATGACCCGATCGGAAAATATGTCCCGGCCATCGATCGCGGCATTGCGCAACTGAAGATTTTCGAAGTCCTCTGTCACGGCGGCGGCATCATCCGGGATGGCGCAGACTGCGGTTATTTTTTCGATCGGAGGCCGTATCCGACGGCAAACGACTTGATGGCGGATTTCCAATCGCCGCCGCTGGTCAAGCGCGACAAGTATTTCAAGTATTCCAACCACGGCTACGGATTGCTCGGTCTGGTGATTGAAGCCGTAACGGGCGAGGCGTATGCGTCATGGATCAAACGTGAGATCATGGATCCAGCCGGCTTGAACGAAACGTCGCCCGATATGCCGATTGCCGCGGGCATCCCGTTTGCTCGCGGGCACACCGACAAAGTGTTGCTCGGCGAACGCGTGGTCGTGCCAGGCGACTATTCGACCGGCGCGCTTGCCCCGGCGAGCGGACTTGTCGCCACGGCGAGCGACTTGGCGGTATTTTTCTCACAACTTTCGCCGCGAGCCGCGACCAGCGTGCTTTCGCGTTCGAGCCGCCACGACATGACACGCAAGCGCCTGCGCAACCGGCATTCGAGTGTCGAACTCAGTTATGGCTTCGGCACCATCAGCGGCGCCGTCGAGGATTGGAGATGGTTCGGCCACACCGGAGGACTGCAAGGCTACTTGTCGCGTACAAAAATGCTCCCCGCGCAAGACCTGACCATCAGCGTGCTGGCAAACTCGGCGGACGCTCCAGCTGAACAGTGGATCAACGGCGCGATCCACATCCTGCGTACCTTTAAACAACAACGCGCGCCATCCGACGAGCTGAAAGACTGGACCGGCAGATGGTGGGGCCTATGGGGCGCCGTCGATCTCGTGCCGATGGGCGAGGTCGTGATGGTCGCCAATCCACAAACGGCAACTCCCTTTTTGGATGCCAGCCAGCTTCGGGTGAGTGGCCGCGATACGGCGCGGATCGCCGCGTCCACCAGCTTTTTGTACTTTGGCGAAACGGCGCGTCGCATGAGGAACGAGGCCGATCAGCCCGTTGAACTGTGGCTGGGTGGTGACAAGCTGTTGTCCGAAGCGGATCGTGCTGCGGAAATCAAAAAGAAGTACGCCGCCAAAACGGATCGGGCCAACGCCAAGCTGATTGAAGGATAGACACCGCAAGGCTCGGCTGCCAACGTGAACAACTTTTTTCTGGGCGATTTGATATGGGAGGTGGGTCTTGAGCAAAATCTTCGCAATGGTGTTGCTGGCGTTGGCGCTCGGGGTGGGATTGAGCACTGTTGTTGTCAGCCACTCGCAGGCGACATCGGGCAACGCGCCACATCCGCGTTGCTCCGGTAGCGGATGTTGAGCAATCTCGGAATGTCCTGAAGGCGTTGGTGAGTTTGACAACCCCAAGATCCCGGAGGCGGGTGCTCTACTTCGGGGTCTGGGTTTGTCGTTCGCGACGCGAGAGCCGGCAATATCAAGCGTCTGGGGAACCTCAAACTCCGTTCGATAGGCCGACCGAGGCTTTAGTCCAGTCATGACGCTCGGCTGGCGCCGTCGGTGTATTATCAACATCTCACTGGTGGTCGTGTCGCTGGCGCTCGCGCGCCTCACCGGATTGCTGTTCGGCGACCGTGCCGCGGGCGGCGCCCTCGACGTCGTCGTGATCATGGGGCTGCAGACGTTGGCGTTTGCAGGTGGCGGTCAAAGCCGCGGCGACGTTTCTCTGCCTAGATTGCGTCGCGTGCTAGGCGTGCGCGCCATCGGCCTTGCGGTTGTGCTTGCGCTCGCCCTTGGTTCTTACCAGCTGCAAAGAATACTCATATTGAGCGATTGGCGTATTCAGCCAAATATGCTGTGGCTGCTGGTGCCACTTTTCTTTTCGGCTCTGGTCGACGCGATGTCGTCGCGACCCTATTGCGACGAATATTGGGCTTTGGGAAAACTTCTGATCAGTCGACGGAAGTCGACGGCA
This sequence comes from uncultured Alphaproteobacteria bacterium, assembly GCA_963806465.1. Lineage (GTDB taxonomy): Bacteria > Pseudomonadota > Alphaproteobacteria > Rhizobiales > Xanthobacteraceae > BOG-931. The sequence goes on from CAWDZD010000043.1 coordinate 65,272, forward strand.
ATAGTGAAAAGGGAGATGGGCTCTTGCGTCATCAAGGTGTTTTTCTACCCGATGATGTTTGTCTACATCGAACAATATCTGGATCTGTTTGATCAATATTGGCTTCCAAAATCGTGGACCGTCGGTACCATCTACGATGCTTTGGTGGTCTATTGCCTTCTGGTCGATCTTGTCTTTGGGGCCGCGGGCTATGCGCTATCGTTGAAAATTCTGGGTAACCGCGTCCGTTCGGTCAATCCTTATGCGGTCGGCTGGTTTGTAACGATTATTTGCTATTCGCCATTTTGGGACCTGGTCAGCCGCGTGCTGATTTTTCGTTGGCGTCCGGATTGGATCGCTTGGACGGAAGGCTGGCCGATCGCTCGTGTGATCTGGTTGGCGATGATCGGCTGCAGCCTCGTGGTCTACGCGTGGTCGACGGTCGAGTTGGGCACCAGATTTTCAAACCTGACCTATCGCGGAACCGTGGCGACCGGGCCCTACCGCTTGATGAAGCATCCGGCCTACGTCTCGAAAGTCGTATCCTATTGGCTGATTGCCGTCCCGTTCGTTCCGCTTTACGGCTGGCTGTTTGCCGCGCAGCAGTGCGTCGTGCTGTTGCTTTCTTGCTCGATTTATTACCTGCGCGGCAAATATGAGGAAAAGCATTTATCGCAATATGCCGAATACAGGGCTTATGCCGCAAGCACGACCGGGCGGGCATTTTTGGATGTATATGCCGGCGCCGTGAACCGTGCTCTGGGAAGGGTCTAGGGCGGCGTTGCCGCAGCTAACGCAGCGACCTTCTGCTGGCAAAATCCGGTGACATCCGGCGGCCAAAGGTCTCGTAGGTCCCACAAGACTGTCGGCACCGGGGTCGCCGCGCAGCCTTGAAAGTTGGCGAGCGCTTTTAATTTGTCGCCTTGAGCCTCAAGGGTAACGCCAATCCTTTGATAGCTGACGGCCAGAGCCTTGTTCCAAATACCGTTCGACACGTCCATTTTCTTCAAAATCAGGGCGTTGCTCAGCATGGATTGGTATTGTTTCAAAGCCTCGTCGTAATTCTTTTGACCGCGTAACGCGTCGCCTACCTTTTCCGTAGCGTTGGTGAAATCGAACAGCGCCGCGCCGTTTTCCCCGTCCTTGCCGAGGGTGTCCCTCGCCATTTCGAGGTAAATGCTGAACTCCTTTAGCGCCAGATCAATTTGCCCTTGGCGCAAATAGACTTCGCCGATACGCTGATGCGCCACTTCAAGATCTTGGTTCCAAATGAAGTTGGATTGATCCACTGTTGCCAGCTTTGCCGCCAGCGGCAGGTAGGCCTGATATTCTTTGATTGCGTTATCCATGTCGCCTTGCCCGAAATAGGAGTTGCCGACTTTTTGATGAGCTATTGCCACGGCTTCAGCAAATTCCTTGTTGTCCGATTCCTTGTTTTGACCTTTCTTCGCAAGCTCCAGATAAGTTGCAAAATGATCGCGCGCTTCCGCTGGTTTGCTCTTGGCCATGAGAACGTCGCCCATTCGCTGACGCGCGAACATCTGGTCTCTTAGCCATGCGATTTCGAGCGGCTGTTTGTCAGCCAATCGATTGGCGAGGTCGAGCCAGTTCTGATATTGCGCCTGCGCTTCGTCAATGTTTGCCTGGTTGCGCAGGCAGTCGCCGGTAAACCGGTAGATTTCGATCAGGTCCTGCTCGTAATCCTTGTTATCGGGATACTCGGTAGCCAGAGACTGCGTGGTCGCCAACGCCGCGCGCAGATTTTGCAGCGCCCCGGCAAGGTCACCTTTCCAGAACAGCGACTGGCCAAGTTCTTCGTGCGCTCTTTCGCCGAGCTGCATCCAGTCTGGATCGGATGGGTAGCGCGCAAGGAAAAGATTGGCTATCTCCAACTCCTCCTGCGCCTTCTGTTCCGCGAGCGACGCCCGGCTCAGCACGATGTAGGCTCGGCTCACCGCGCGTAACAGCCTTGCTTTTGCGGCGGCGGCTTCGCTGGTATCGCTGTGCAAACGGTCGACGGTGTTTTGCGCCCGGTCGATAAGGGAGCTCAGCAGGCCCGTCGAGATACGGCCCGCTTGATAATTGTCGACGATGGTGTCGACATTCGATGCCGCTTGATCGATGGCCAGATTGAAGTTCGACCTGGCCAGCTGTTCCGCTGCATCTGCATGGACCCAGAAATAAAGGGCGACGCCGCCAAGCGCGGCGAACACCACCGTTGCTGCTTGCGCCAGGCGCAGAAACCGCTTGGTCGCTTCGGCTTGCTGCTGGGCTCGTTTAGCTTCGGCTTCGGCGCGTTCGGTTTCGGCCTTGGCGCGATCGGCCTCGGCGTTGGCGCGTTCAGCTTCGGCCTTGGCGCGGGACAGCTCGGCTTGTCGCAGCCGCTCGCGCTGCTCCGCGCGTTCGCGTTCCTGCCGCTCGCTGTCTTCGATTGAAGCGCGAATGAAGGATGCTTCGTCTTCGGAAAACCTCTTCGGGTGAGCGGCCAACCAGCTCTTGGCGCGCTCCAATAGAATCCCCGACAATAGTCCCTTGGTGCGTACATTTTCGGCGAGCTTTGCGTAGTCTTCGCGCGATTTCTCGATGCGCGATTTGCCGACCAAAAACTCGCGCTCTTCCTCGAGCCACTGCGACAGCAGTGGCCAAACTCGAAACAGCGCCTCATGTGCCACTTCGACAACACCGTGGTCGACAACCAGAAGGCGGGCATCGGCCAGCGCCCGCAGCATCTTGCGGGCCGGGGCCGGCAGCCGTTCGAGGCTCGCCGACCGGCGTACAAAGGCGCCCTCGTCGTTCACGCGCACCAAGTCGGGCACGAAGCTTTCACGCAAGGCATTGAGATCGTCCTCAGTCGGCCCCACTCTCGCCATCGCCTCTTTTGCAGCGTCACGAACCGCGACTTCGAGCGGCGAAAGCAGGCCGTCGCGCATCGACTCATATTGTGCTTGTGTCAGCACGCCGCCGCTGCGGTGGTCGTAGAGACGGCGCAGGACGAAAGCGACGAGCGGCAAGGCGTCGTGCGTCTTGGCGTCGCGCATGAGCGCGGACACCAGCCCGGCGCCGATTGCCAGCCCGACGATCTCCGCCGGTCCCTCCACAATCATACCGAGCCGCTCGATCGGCATCGGCTTGAGAGAGAACTCCTCGAATCGCACGGACAATTTGTCTGCGGTTTGCAGATCCGGGAGATGATCGGAACGCAATGTCAGGATGCCAAGCGCCGGATTGTCGCCAGCGAGCAGCCGCGAGAGCAGGTCGAAGAAAGCATCCTGGGTGTCTTGGCTTTGGCCGGTAAAAGCTTCCTCGGCCTGATCCACCGCGATGATCAATGTTGCTTGGGGGGCCCTTGCTGCAAGGCGAACGCGGTCGATCAATGCCCGCCCCTGTTTGGGTCCGACTACGGCGTCGAGATCGGCACGCGTCAGCGAAAGATCGATTCCTTGCAGAGCGCTGAGCAGGTTGAGGATCGGATCGGATCCCGGCCGAAAGGGCGGCACCACCAAAAAGTTTTTTTTGTCGCGTGCGAGGCGGGGCAGAATACCTGCTCTGAGCAGCGACGATTTGCCGGAACCGGAGCCGCCAAGCATGGCGAAAAGCTTCGCGCCGCCGTGGACGCGGCGCACGTTGATACGCTCGATGGCGCGCAGTACGTCGTCGCCGCGGCCGAAAAAGATCGCCGCGTCCGCCGCGTCGAACGACAACAGTCCCGGGTAGGGCGGCCGCTTCGCCTCCCATTCGAAGCCTCCCTGGGCGTGGAGCGCGACGCGGGTTAGTTCGCCAGCCAGCCTTTCCAGTCCTTCCTTTCGATCTTTAACCAGGTTGACGTGCTGGATGTCGGACGAGACCACCGAAGTTTCGCCCGTTGGCGCTTCAACCAAGGCAAAGATCGCTTTGCCGAGGGCGCGCGTTTGCGTGAATTCAGCAAAGCACCATTTTGAGTCGAACCAATTCTTGGTCAGGATCAGGATAACGGCCTGAGCGCGCTCGATCTCGCGGTAGAGCGTGCGCTCCCAATCGGCGCCGGGCGCAATGCCGGTGTGCTTGTCAAAGTCGAGAAACGTCTGTTCGAATCCAATTGAGCCAAGCCACGCCTTGAGATCTTCGGCCTGTTTCACGTCGAGGCTCGAATGCGAAATGAAGATCCGTGCCATCGATTTCCCTAACGCCCGACCGCCCATTTCAGGATCGTGAAGGCGTGGTTCCGATTTGGCAATGGTTGAGCAGCGGCTACCGATCGGGCTGTCGCTCATCGTTTGTTGAAACGTGGCGGCCTGCATAAACCCGCATGGGATCGGACGGAAAAATTCGAACCTACAACAATCTAGCGGTCAGTCGCCGACGGGAAGCAGTGCGTCGCCGCTAGGAATTAAAGCCCAAACCATGATCGGCATTTCGGCGGTTTGAATTTGTCCCTACCAAATTCACCAATCGCGGGCGTAGTCGCGCAATGCCGCTTGCACGCGCGCAATGACGCTGTCCCACTCGCGCGTTGCATCTTGGCGAAACAGTCGGGCCGTCGGGTACCACGGGCTGTCGTCGCGATCGAGCAGCCATCGCCAGCAGGTATTGTAGCGATTGATGAGCCAGAGCGGCTTGCCGAGCGCGCCGGCAAGATGCGCCACCGCGGTATCCACGGCAATGACCAGATCCAAATTCTCGATCAGCGCTGCGGTATCCGAGAAGTCGTGGAAGTTGGCGGACCAGTCGATGACCCGATGGTCGAGCCCGCTGCCGCGCAATTGCTCGAGCGCATCGTCGCCTTTTTGCAGGCTATAGAATTCACAGTCGCGCACCTGCAAGACCGGCGCCAGCTGATCAAACTGGAGACTGCGCTGGCGATCGATCCGGTTGGCGCCCGGCAAGCTTTTTCGCGGATCGCCCGCCCATACCAGTCCGACTCTTGGCCGTTCTTGGTTGCCGAGCCGGTCGCGCCAGGCGCGTGTCTTGTCTGGGGGCGCGGATAGATAGGGCGTCTGCGATGGGATCGTTTCGAGCCGCGTGCCGTATGCCAACGGCAGGCTGAGCAACGGGCAATGCAGGTCGAAGGCGGGCAACGCCTCGCCGCGTGACACGATCTCCGCCGCGCCGCAGAGCGTACTCATCAGCCCGCGCAGCGGCTGCTGCACCTCAAGAATGACATGTCCGGCTTGCTCGGCGACACGCGGCACGTAGCGGCAGAACTGGATCGTATCGCCGAACCCCTGCTCGGCGTGGAGAAGGATCGTCTTGCCGGCGACGTCATTTCCGCCGGTCCACAGCGGTTGCGGGAAATGCCGCTTTACTGTCCTGAGCTGCGCGGTGTCCCATCGCCATTCCAGCTGTTGCCAGCCCCGCGCAAAGTCACCGAGCAGGAGGCGGCAGACCGCCGCGTTGAAATGGCCGTCGGCGAGGTTCGGCTTGAGCGTGAGCGCGCGGTCATAGCTGGTGAGCGCTTCGTCTAACCGCCGCAGCTCCTGGAGCGCGTTGCCACGATTGGAATGCGCCTCGGCAAAACCCGGCCGCAGCGCGAGCGCGTGATCATAGCTCACCAGCGCTTCATCGAACCGCCGGAGCTCTTGGAGAACATTGCCGCGATTGGAATAGGCCTCGGCAAAATCTGGTCGCAGCGCGAGGGCGCGGTCATAGCTCGCCAGCGCCTCGTCGCAGCGATTGAGCTGATGCAGAGTGTTGCCGCGATTGGCGTGCGCCTCGGCATAGTTCGACCGCAGCGCCAGCGCGCGGTCATGGCTTGCCAGCGCTTCCCGATATCGTTTCAAGTGATGGAGTGCGGTACCGCGATTGGAATGCGCCTCGACCGAGAGAGGCCGCAGCGCGAGCGCGTGCTCATAGCTCGCCAGTGCCTCGTCATAGCGGCCGAGCTTGCTCAGGGCGACGCCACGCGTATTCAAGGCATCGGCTTGTGCCGGATCTGCGGCGATAGCTTGGTCGCACGTCGCCAGCGCTTGTTCGAAGCGCTCCAGCTCGAGGAGCGAATTGGCGCGGTTGAGAAGCGCGCCGGGATGGCGAGCTTCGCGCGCCAGTGCCGCCTCGTATTTGAGGAGCGCGGCATCGGGCTGTCCAAGCCCCGCAAGCGCGAGGCCTAGGTTGTTGAGTGCGTCGACACGGTCAGGCTCGCGGGCCAACGCCGCCTCAAAACTCGAGCGAGCATCCTCGAAGCGGCCGAGCGCCAGCAGAGCGCCGCCGCGATTGTAGTGCGCGTCCGCGTAATCCGGCCGCGCGCCGAGGGCGCGGTCGCAGCTGTCCAGCGCCTCGTCGTTCCTGCCGAGCTGCAACAGGACGACGCCGCGGTTATTGTGGGCTTCGGCGTTGGCCGCATCGACCGCGAGGGCGGCGTCGTAAGCCTCGAGTGCCTCCCGCCATCGTTCCATTGCCATTAGCGCGTTGCCGCGGCGGTTGAGCGCTGGAATATGGTTCGGTCGCAGCGCCAGGGCCTTTTTGTAGTCGGCCAACGCTTCCTGGTGCCGGCCGAGCGCGGCAAGCATATTGCCGCGATTGCAGCGCGCATCGAGGTGACCTGGAGCCAGCGTCAGCGCTCGTTCATAGCTTGCGAGCGCGTCGGCGTAGCGGCCGAGATTCTTGAGCGCCAGGCCTTTGTTGTAGTGAGCGGTGGCGTCGGCGGACCGCGTCGCCAAGACCCGCTCGAAGGCAGCGAGCGCCTCCTGGTGGTGTTTGAGCGTGTCGAGGATGACGCCATAGTTGGTAAGCGCATCCGCCGATCCGGGCCGCGCCTGGAGCGCGGCCGCAACCAGGCGCAAGGCGTCGACCGAGCGGCCTTGCTGGTGACGAAGCACCCCAAGGAGATGCAGGGCATCGAAGTTGCTCGGGTCTGCCGCGAGCGCACCGTCGTAAAGCCGTTCCGCCTGTTCGAGATGTCCCCGCTGATGCAAAGCAAGCGCCTGTTCGACGTGATGCGCCGCCTGCGCTTGCTGCGCGGCCGCGTCTTGATTTGTGGTTGGAGGCGCCGACAAGGCTTTTGCGACCGCCAAAGCTTTTTCGTGTCGGCGGCGATTGCCCATGTCCATGCTGCCGGTGCCTGAGAGCTTGAGCGGCGAGCGTCGAACAAGATGGTTAATGAAAGGTAACCACGGCGAGGTGAACGCTCAAAGTCTGCCCTGCGATGGGGATTTCGAGCCGGCCGAGCCGATTAGCACTATGAAAGCGGAATGCTCTGAGCGTGGCGAAAGACGTTGTTCGGATCGAATGCGGACTTTGTCTGCTTCAAGCGCGGCAGATTCTGTCCCCAATAGGCGTCGGCCCAATCGGGCAGATCGGTGTCGCAATAGTTCACATACGCTGCGCCCGACACGTAAGGGCGCATCGTCGCATAAAATTGGCGCATCTCGTCGAGGCGCTTTGGCGTGTCGGCGGGGCTGGTCCAGACGCTGCCGTACTGCAGGCAGAACAGCGTTCCGGCGCGGTGAACGAATGCCGTGGCGTCAGGTGTGATCTTGGCCATGGCGCCGCCATAGGCGTCGCACACAACATACATGCTGTTGCTCGCGACTCCGCGCATCAGCGCCGCTAGTCCGTCGTCGCTCAATGGCGCCGTGGCGTAGTCGGATTTTCCTTTCATGATCTGCACCGGATATCCGGGGGCGCCGGCAAAATATTTCACCGCATCAATAAACGTCATCTGCTTGATGGACTGCGACTGGGCTTTCGGCAAAGCTTTCAGTTCTCGTTGCAATTCTTGCAGCGTGCCGACCGATTGTCCGGCGGCGTGCATGTAAACGGTGCCATTCGCGCCTGTGGCAATCACCAGGTTTGAGTCGATGGTCGCCGGCGCTTGCGGCGCCCAGGCTTGCCAGGCTTTCATTGCCGCAGCGGCGCTGGCCGCCGAAAAAGCCGGCCAACCGACCCGAAAGACGATCACCGTCGCCACTTTTTGCAGCTGGACGGTGTAGCCGGTCGCGACGCCGAAGCTGCCGCCGCCACCGCCGCGGCAGGCCCAAAACAAATCGGGGTTCTCCGTGGCATCGGCGTGGACCGGCCGGCCGTCCGGATCGACGAGGTCGACCGATTGAAGACTGTCGCAGGCCAGGCCGAATGGGCGCGCAAGGTATCCGTAGCCGCCGCCGAGCAGATGGCCGGAGACGCCGACCGTCGGGCAGCTGCCGCCGGTGAAGGCCAGCTTATACGGCGCGATCGCCTTGTACAGAGCGCCGAGCGAAGCTCCGGCGCCGACGGTCGCCGTATTGGTCTTGGGGTCGACACGGATCGCATCCATCAGACGGGTGTCGATGACGACGCTGGTGCTCTGCGAAAAGCCTTCATAGGAGTGGCCGCCGCAGCGTATCGCGAATGACAGGTTGTTGCTGCGACACCAGTCGACCATGACGGTGACGGCGTTGACCGTCTTGCACAAAGCCCGCAATTGCGGGGTCAGCGTGGTGCGCGCATTGAAGGATGCTTGGTAATCCGAGAAGTGCGCGTCCCCTGGGTGCAGCAGCAAAGCATCCTGTGACGACAGGGAAGGAAGCGGCGGCAGTTGCGCCGCGGCTTGGCGCGACGAGAAAATCGTCGGCGCCGCCATGGCGGCGGCGCCGACCTGCATCAGGATGGAGCGTCGGGTCTCGCGTTTCATCGGCGGACCAGCAGACAGATTGCGCCCAGCGTGTCGGTTCGTGCCTCGACTGCGCGTTCGGTCAGTTGCGCGTTGCGGCGCTTGCCGGAATCGACGCTGTGGTTGCCGCCGCCTCGATCCTCGGATCGACGTCGTCCATGCGCGCTAGAATATCCTCGACCGGATTGTCGGACCAGGCGTGTGTCACAAAATCCCGGTGCGAGACCGGGCCGGCGGGCAGGAATGTCACCATGCCGTCGAGATGGCCGCGGCGAAGCTCCGAGCTGTACGGCACGGATCGCTCTCGCAGCAGCTGTTCAAGGTAGGCATTGTGATGGGCTGTGTGCGGCGTGTACGAACTGACAAAGAACGTGGATCGGTTTTCGGCGATCCAGTCCGCGAACTTGTCGATCCCGCCGTACAGCGAGTCGAGCATCACGACGCCGCGAACGCGCGATCGCACGCCGCCGCGGTCGAGCACCGACAAAGTCGGACCAAAGCCGCCGCTATAGGAGACGATCACGATCGGCATCTTCGCAAATATCATGGCGCTGCGCGGATCGCCGTACATATAGGCAAGCTTCACTGCGGCTTCGTCAAGGAAGCGCTTGAAACCGTTCACCTCCCAGAATTTTCCGGCGCTCGAATCGGCCGCGTCGACGGCGAATTGTGGCGCTACCAATACCGCGTTGGTCCCGGCCGCCGTGATCTGCGCCGGCACCTGTTGGCGATCGCGCACGTCGCGCGCGAGGGTGGCTCCGTGGCCGTGAAAGAACACAACGATGACCGCCGGACGTCGTGGTTCAAAGCCCGGCGGAATGTGCAGCAACACCCGGTCATCACTGAAAGTCTGCGACTCCCAAAGCGAATGGCCGCGGAAATTGGTATGGCCGCGATGGCCGTCTTCGCCGGCATTGAGGAACGGTCGGCCCGATCCGGGCGTCATGCCGTGATAGGGGAACGGCGCCGTGTCAAAATCCACGAGATTGGTCAGCGCGCCGACATTCGGCGGGATGCGCGACGGAATGACCGGAGGAGCGGGCTCGGCGCCCTCAAGCGAGGCTAGCCGGATCGGCGGCCTGGTCGGGCTCAGCTTCGCTTCCTTTGCCACCGGCTTGGCTGGGGCTTTAGCTCGCTCGGCCACCTTCGGTGCGGACCGCGTCTCCAGGCAACTCCATTCGCCGGCGACGATGTTCGCCGGCGTTTCGCCATCCGCGAGGCTTGCGCTCGAGGCGCTTGGCGCCCGTGGATCGTCGACGCGGGGATGGGACGAAGTGCTGGACGGATCCGATTGTCCGAATTCGGAATCACTCTTGGCGACGGCGGTTCCGGACTGCGTGGCGAGAACCGGCGAGCGGAACTGATTGACGATCAGCAACGACCAGCCGATCACGCCGGCGACGAACAGGACGGCGGAAACGCGAAGAAGATTGTGCTCCAGCCTGTCCCGCAGGAGTTCGATGCGGGTCGCCGGCTTTTTGGCGACCGCGAGCAGGACGCTCCCGGCGCCGAAATGGCGGCGTGGCGCGGCGGCCTCCAGCTTCGCTTGATCAAGCCGCCGCTCCACCGATCGCAGGTGGGCGCGCACTTCCTCGAATTGGCTGCGGGTTGGCGTTGCACGCGCTGTGGCTTGCTCCAGCCGTCGCCCGGCTGTCGGGTCGCCATGGAAATGCCGCGCACGGGCCTGCGGAGCCGCGTTAGCGGCCGGCCTGCGGAATTGATGCGGCGCTGGTCCCCCGACCGTGTGTGCCACTGTTCCCCCACCCGACACATGAAGTGTCGGGGACGACTATGTCGCCATTTTGACGGGGTCAGCGGCTGGTCCGGGGAGGACCTTCAGAACAAAACGGGAAAACACCCCCGTAGCGGCAGCCCAAAGTGCCCGTCGCATCGGCGCGATTGCGATGCGCGCCGGCCGTCTTTCTCGACTTCTTCGGCGCTTGAGAATCGTCTGCCGCAGGGTATTGGTCGGTTGGTGAACCGGGCGTTAATTCCTGGTCGCTGGTCTGCGGCGCGCCCTTCTGCGCCAGCAGCAGATTTGATTCGTTATGACGCCACCGATAGCCGATGCCGAAATCGAGCGGGGTGGCGCCGCGGAACAACTCCGCCATTCCCGGCTGGTAGGAATGCCCGAATATGCCGAGCGGTCCGACATAACGGCCGAACGGCTGCAGCCGCCATTTTTTCCGGTCGAAATAGGCCAGTGGAATGCCACTGTCGTCCTGCAGGATGGTGCCGCTGCGATCAAGCAGCATATTGCGCACCTTGCTGAAGCCGCCCGAGTGCAGGAGGTATGACGCGCTTTTGATGAAGCTGTCTGCCGGGCTGAGCTTTTGGCAGAACGCCAGAAAACCGCTTCGCTCGATTGAGCCATCGGCGAGGTTGGTGCTGAAATAATAAAGCGTCTGCTTGGGACCGCTGCCGTCGGAGAAGACGATCTTGACCCCCGGAGCGGCGCTGCGGGCGACGACGCTGCGCGCACCTCTCTTGGTCGGGGTAGCGGCGTCCGCCGGCTCATCGCCGCCTTGCTGGAAATTGCCGCCGGGGTCGAGACTGACCAAGCTCGCCTCGTGAATGGTCTTGCCGGTCCGTGCCAGAAACACATAGAGGACCGGAATCGTCCCGAATACCGGGCCCTCGTGCAGCTGCACTCTCATGTTCTTGGTGATGAAAAAGCTCAAGCTGAGCAGCGACCCCATCGACACTTCGAGGTTACGCAGCGAGCCATAGACAGTGCCACGGCTGAGATTGGTCAGTTGCGGAATATCGCCGGTCGGCTCGAGACCGGCCAGAACGTAGGTCGAGGCGCCGGGAAAGAACGATGTCGCGTATAGGAAATCCGGACCGCTAAACATGTACAGCATGGTGTCGTGTTTTTCGGTCAGGTTGGCCTTGGAAAAGGCGCGAACCTTGGAAAGCTTGGCGCTCTCCTCGCGGGCAAAAATCGTATCGAGATAGCGGGCGTGCTGCTGCCAAGCCGGATCCTTGGTCAGTGGCGCGAGCGGCGAGTCGGACGACGGCGGCAGTCCGGCCAGGAATTTTGCGGTGTCGTCGGCGGTTGCTGTTTCGGCGCTCCGGGCGGGCGCCGCACTTACAGCCAGCATGACCGCCAGACCGGCAGCCGCCATTATTCTAGGCATGGTTATTGGCATCACTTTAGGCCACCGTTTGCGAGATATCGGAAGAGGGGGCATTCGAGAGCTGTCGGGACACATAATAGACGACGAGGCCGGCCAACATCATGGCGACGCCCGCCAGGGACTGCAGCGGTCGATTGACCACAAGATAGTACATCATGAACAGCGTCACGCTGAGAAAAATGACTGGTGTCACCGGATAACCCCAGGCGCGGTATGACCGCGCCAAATCAGGGCGGGTGATTCGCATCTTGATAACGCCAAGCACCGTGAAAAACGAGCAGAAGGTGAGGCTGAATTGGATGAAATCCAGCACCGCTTCGAAGCTCTGGGTCAACAACAGGACGTTCGACACCAGGAGTTGAAAGACAATAGCGACGGTCGGCGCGTCCTGCTTCGATTTGCGCGAGAACAAGCGGAACAGCGGCAGATCCTCGCCCATCGTCATGGCGACCCGCGGGCCGATCCAAGTCATGGCGCTGATGGATGAGACCAGCCCAAGGCAAATCAGCGCGCCCATGATGCGGCCGCCGACATCGCCGAAAATATGCTTGCCGGCGATGATGGCGACGTCGAGTTGCCCCGCCATTTCCTGCATCGGCGTCGTGATCAGGAAAACCGCGTTGAGGCAGACGTAAAGCACGATGACGATTGCGGTGCCGGCGAACAAGGCACGCGGCACGTTGCGGATCGGGTCGTGCATCTCGCCGACGATGTAGGTCGCCGCGTTCCAGCCCGAATATGAATACATCACGAAAACCAAGCTGATGGCGAACGGCGCGCCACCGATAAAGGTCAGGTCGACGGTGCTCGGTAAGAATGAGACCGGTTGCGTATCGCCGAGCGCAAAACCGGCGATGATGAAGACGACGATGAGAACGAGCTTCAGCGCCGTCCAGACATTGTGGTAGGCGGCGCCGAAACGAACGCCGCCGAGATGCACGAGCGCCGCCAGCCAGGTGATGCAAAAGCCCAGCAGCAGCGGCGGCGCGCCGGGGATGATCGACTTGAAATAGACGCCGAAGGCCATGGCGGCAAGCGCAATCGGCGCGGCGAAACCGACCGTCGCCGACAGCCAGCCGGCAACAAAGCCAAACGCCGGATGATAGATACGGCGAAGGAAATTGTATTCGCCGCTCGAGCGCGGAAACATCGCCGCCAGCTCGGCGTAGCAGAAGGCGCCACAGATCGCGGCGATGCCGCCGACCACCCACAACAGCAGCAACGAGAAGCCGGAAGTTATATCGGTGACCTGAAAGCCAAGGCTGGTGAAAACGCCGACGCCGACCATGTCGGCGACGACAATCGCCGTCGCCGTGATCCAGGAAACCGAGCCCGAAACCATGCCGGAGGCCGTGCCAGGCACCACACCGGTGACAGCGTCGGCGGACAAACTCCCCGAATCAGATCTGCTCATTGAAATTGCTTTCGGCACCCATCCGGGCCGCATTACAGGGTGCAAACCCGTTAAATTTCAAGGACGTTTTTGGTCGTTTCGGGACGGCCAAACCGCTTGACTGCCCAAACTGTTTGCCAACCGGCATAATTCGAGTTGCAAGAAAGTCACATACTTTCAGAACGCAAACGGCGGAGCAGTCCGCCCTTGGCGCCCGGCGCACGGCTACCCCGGGTTTCAGGCTTTCGTGAGGTCACTGCCCGAATCCGTTCCTGAACAAACGTCAATTTTGCCACCGCCAAGGGCCCGAGCACGAAGGGATAGAGATCGTGCAGGCCCATGCTGCGATTGACCGAATTGACTGCGAATGTGAGCGCCAGCCAGGCCTCGACCAGGCGTTTCATATCGGTGTCGTGGGGATGGAAATCGAACGTCGCGCCCGGATTTTGCGGCAGCTGCGGAATGGCGGCGAGACCGGCGACATGGGCGGTCTCCAGCGTGTCGACCATATGAAAGTAGTGCGCCCACGTCTCGGCAAAGTCCTCCCAAGGGTGCGAGCTTGCATAAGCCGAGATGAAGTGCTCCGACCAGTCGGCGGGAGCGCCATTGGCGTAATAGGTCTGCAGCGCGGCGGCATAGTCCTGCCGCTCGTCGCCGAAGATGCGGCGGAATTCGTCGAGATGCGGCGTGTCCGCGATCAGTCGGCCCCAATAATAATGTCCGATCTCGTGGCGGAAGTGGCCGAGCAACGTGCGGTAAAGTTCGCCCATTTGCTGCCGCTGACGTTCGCGCTCGGCATCGTCGGCTTCCGCCAAATTGATGGTGATGACGCCGTCGGCATGGCCGGTCATGATCGGCGAGCCGACCGGTCCGACATCGGCGAGAAATTCGAACGCCAGTCCGGCCGGGCTTTCAGCCTGGGTCTCGACCGGCAGCCGGAGCTGAAACAGCGTATAGAACAGCCGGTGTTTGGCTGCTTCCAGCGCGCGCCATCTGATCAGATTTTCCGGCAACGACAAATCAGGAATCATCTGGTTGTGGCGGCACGCCGCGCAATACGCGTCCGATGACGCCGCCGGAATTAGCCAGTTGCACACATCGTATTCGGCGTTGGCGCAAAAGCGGTAGCGCTTTCCATCGGTGAGCGCCGGCCAGGCGCTCCGCTCCGGATGGCCCGCGCGCTGGCGCGTCTCAAGCGCAGTGATCGTTTCGCGATCATGCAAGTAACCGAGCGCGAGCCCGCAGCGTTCGCACCGCGTGTTTTCGAAATAAAGCGGCTGACCGCAATTCTGGCACTGAAATAGCTTCATTGCATTTGGCTCGGAGCGACGGGCCGCGTCGGCGCCGCGAATTCGCTTAACCAGGATAACGTGGCCCGGGTTGCAACGCGCCGTAGCGGCATTGCACGCGTTTGGCGTCGCCGCAACGGTGCGAAGTGGTTAAAAGTGTCGGTTGCGCGGAAAATTGGAGGATTTCGGAGTGTCGAACCCGACGATGGCCGGTTATAGCGACGCCCTGGTTTTGCTCGGAACCGCGGGTGTGGTGATACCGCTGGTGCGCCGCTCGGGAATGAGCCCGGTGCTCGGCTATCTCGGCGCCGGCGCGGTTCTCGGACCGCTCGGGCTTGGTTCGATCAGTGATCGGGTGCCCGGGCTTGCCTGGTTCACCATAACCGACGCCCAGAGCATATCAGGCATCGCCGAGCTGGGAATCGTCTTTCTGCTTTTCCTCATCGGTCTCGAATTGTCGTTTCCCCGATTGTCGGCGATGCGCCGCCTGGTGATCGGGCTTGGCGGTTCGCAAGTGCTCCTCACCAGCGCCTTGATCGCCGGCGCCGCGATGGCATTCGGCAAGAGCCCTTCCGAGGCCATCATACTGGGCTCCAGTCTGTCATTGTCTTCGACCGCGATCGTACTGGAATTGTTGTCCAGCCAGGAGCGTCTGACGACCGGCGTCGGGCGCGCCAGCTTCTCTGTTCTGCTCGCGCAGGACCTTGCGGTCATCCCAATCCTTTTATTCATTTCCATCCTGGCGGCGCACGCCAGCGGTTCGGTTCTGACCAGCCTCGCCAGCGCGCTGTTGCAGGCCGCGGCAGCGATCGTGGTCATCGTTGCCTTCGGCCGCGTGTTGCTGCGTCCGCTGTTCCGGCTGGTGGCAACCGCGCGCTCTACCGAGGTGTTCATCGCGGCGGTCTTGTTCGTGATTGTCGGCGCCGGCGTGATCGCCGAACAGGCACACTTGTCGATGGCGCTCGGCGCCTTCGTTGCCGGATTGCTGCTTGCCGAGACGGAATACCGCAAGGCAATCGAAGCGACCGTTGCGCCTTTCAAGGGTCTCTTGCTCGGGATCTTTTTCTTCACCGTCGGCATGAATGTCGACTTCCGCGAGCTGTGGCGCGAACCGCTTTTGCTGATCGGCAGCGTGGTAAGCCTGATTGTGGTGAAGTCGCTGGTGCTGATCGGCCTCGGCAGGTTTTTTCGCCTGCCATGGCCGGTCGCGGTCGAGACCGGCCTGCTGCTTGGTCCGGGCGGCGAATTCGCGTTCGTCGGCATCGGCTTGGCGGCAGCGGCCAGTCTGATCGAGCCGCGGTTGGCGACCTTCACGCTTGCCGTTACCGCCTTCACCATGGCGTTGACTCCGGTGCTCTCGATCGGTGCGCGGCGGCTCGCCATGCTGCTCTCGCCCGACAAGCCGCTCGATCCCGAACTTGCGGTCCGGCCAACCGCCGGGCAGCAGCACGCCATCGTCGTCGGCTATGGCCGCGTCGGCAAAGTGGTCTGTGCGATGCTGGCCGAGCATCGCATTCGCTACATCGTTGCCGATTCGGACGCTCTTACCGTCACCCGTGACCGCCGTGACGGCCATGACGTGTATTATGGTGACGCGGCCGATCCGCAATTCCTCGAAAGCTGTGGCCTCGCCAAGGCCGCCGGCGTCATCATCACCATTCATTCGGCGCGCCAGATCGACGAGGTCGTCGCCCATGTCCGCGCCATGCGGCCGGACGTGCTGATCGTCTCGCGGGCGCGCGACGCCGATCACGCCCGCCACCTCTATGCGCTCGGCGCCAGCGACGCCGTTCCTGAGACGATCGAAGCGAGCCTGCAGCTGTCCGAGGCGGCGCTGGTGGGATTGGGTGTCGCTACGGGATTGGCAATCGCCTCGATCCACGAGAAGCGCGACGAGATCAGGCATGCCTTGCAGGATGCGGCGCAGAAGGCCGGCTTGACCGGTAGTCACGCGGTCAAAGGCAAGACCCCGAAAGCGCGCAGCGCCGGGTGATTGCGTGGCGGGATTTTACGTCAGTGCCGTTGCAGACTGCGGCCGGCAAGCTCGAGCACGACCGGGGCAGTCGCAGCCCGCGAAGAGCCCAGGCGCGCCGGCGCGCGGCGGGTCTCGGTGAGCGCACGTAGAAAATCCGCAAACCAGTGCTGCACCGACGCAGTCCGCAGCTTCGCGATCATCGCGTGCCAGCGCTCCCGCCGCTCGTCCAGGCTCATTCGCAGCGCAGTCGCGATCTGTCGCGCCATGCCGTCGATGTCGTGCGGGTTGACCAGCAGCGCCGCGTCAAGCTCTCGGGCCGCACCGGCAAATGATGACAATACCAGCACGCCGGGGTCGAACGGGTTCTGCGCCGCGACATATTCCTTGGCGACCAGGTTCATGCCGTCCTGCAGCGGCGTCACCAGGCCGACCTGTGCCGCGCGATAGAAACCGGCGAGCGTCAGCTGCGAAAAGCTCTTGTTGAGATAGCGGATCGGTATCCAATCGACTTCGCCATGGCGGCCGTTGATTTCGCCGACCAGCGACGCCAGCTCTGCCTTGAGCTCGCGATAGGCGCGGATGTTGCCGCGGGTCGGAACCGCGACCTGCAGCAGCGAGACATTGCGTTTGAGCTGCGGCTCGATCTCAAGCATGCGGTCGAAGGCCCGCACGCGGTTCGCCAGGCCTTTCGAATAGTCCAGCCGGTCGACGCCGAGCGCGAGCTTGGCGCCCTGCAAGCTGGCGCGAAGCCGCGATACCTCGGCGCGCGTCGAAGCTTTGGTGGCGCGATCGCTGAACTCATCGACATCGATGCCAATCGGAAAAGTGCCCAGGCGGGTCAGTCCGCGCGACGACGCGACCGCCCCATCAAAGATCGTCAGCCCGAGCTCGTGTTGAAGATACTCTTCGAAGTTCCGGCGATCTTCGTCGGTTTGAAATCCGATCAGATCGTACGCCAGCATCGCTTGAACGAGTTCGGCATGGCGCGGCACTGCGGCCATGGTGCGGCGATCGGCCCACGGCGTGTGCAAGAAAAACCCGATCGGCCGGCCGATCTGCAACCGCCGCATCTCCGCGCCGAGCGGCAGAAAATGATAATCCTGCACCCAGAACACTGCGTCAGGTCCGGTGAAGCGCAGCAGTGCGCGGGCCATAAAGGCGTTGATCTCGCGATAGGACGTATAATCGTCGCCGGTGACGTTGATGAGGTCGGGGCGCGAATGCAGCGCTGGCCAAAGAGCCGAGTTGGCGAATCCTTCGTAGAAGCCGCGATAATGCTTCGCCGGCATGTCTACGGTTGCGAGCGCGCCGGTGCCCAGCGCCTCGATCTGGCCGAAAGAATCCTTTTGCTGCGGGTTGTCGCTGGTCTGGCCGCTTGAGCCGACCCAAATCGCGCCGGACTCCCTGACCAGAGGAATCAGCGCTGCCGCCAATCCGCCGGCGACTGGCTCATCCGATTTTGCCCGCGCGACGCGGTTGGAAACGACGATCACAGTCACGGGATACTCCTTCAGTTCCGTGCTGCAACAACGACTTTGAACCCGATAAGTTCCATTCTTTCGTTTCGTTCATGATGCATCGCACCGCGACATCTTCGTAAAATCCACAAATGAATACCGTGAAACTCGGCGACGCGGCGATACGCGAGATTTTTCCTCTCGGCGCAATACGATGAAAAATGCGCGGAAAATTTTCTGCCGCGCCAAAATTGTCAGGCGTGGGCGTAGGCGGTCGTGGACAATAGACTTACTTCGGCGTGGCGGGAATCCAGCCGGGTGTGCTGCACGACGATCGGCACGTCCAGATTCAAACACCGACGAATAGTCGGTGTCGCGTGGAATCATTGCGGGTTCCTTGAGATCGTCGAAACGTAAATGCAACGTGCGCCGCGCTGCAACCGAGACCCGATATGGACCGAGCGGTTCGCGATCGGCCAGAAATATGGTGATGGTGACGTGGGCGTCCCGATCGCCGGCATTGAGAATGCAGGCGGTCTCATGCGAAACGAGGGCGCGCTCGGTGAACGAGCTCGTTGAAGGAATATAGCCTTCGGCAATGGCCCAACGCGTGCGGCCGATCGGTTCCATTTTCACCTTCCCGCCTGGTGCCGGGGAGCGCGGCGGCAAAAGAACCGCTGAAGGACGGATTGGTTCCCTGACCGGAACTTTTCGCGCGGTTGCGCACTTGATGCGCGAGGCGGCTATTTTT
This sequence comes from uncultured Alphaproteobacteria bacterium, assembly GCA_963806465.1. Classification (GTDB taxonomy): domain Bacteria; phylum Pseudomonadota; class Alphaproteobacteria; order Rhizobiales; family Xanthobacteraceae; genus BOG-931. The sequence continues at coordinate 83,819 of CAWDZD010000043.1, forward strand.
GATCGGCTCGACCTGACCGCACCCATGGAAACAAGACAATGCGCGCGCTGACTGTCGCGCCGGGTATTGCCAACTCCGCGTGGGTCGAAGACGTCGCCGACCCGCCTGCCTCCGACGGTGCGATAGTGGTGCGCACGCTGGCGCTCGGCGTCTGCGGCACCGACCGCGAAATTGTCTGTGGGCATTTCGGCGTGGCGCCGCCTGGCGAAACACGGCTGGTGATCGGTCATGAGTCGTTGGGCGTGGTGCAAGAGGCGCCGCCGGATTGCGGCGTCCGTGCCGGCGACCACGTCGTCGGCATCGTGCGCCGGCCCGACCCGGTGCCGTGTGCATCATGCGCCATCGGCGAATGGGACATGTGCCGCAACGGCCGCTACACCGAGCGCGGCATCAAGGAGCGTCACGGTTTCGGTTCGCAGTTTTTTCGCATCGAGCCCGAGTTCGTGGTCAAGGTCGACGCCGCGCTCGGCGTAACCGGAGTCTTGCTCGAGCCGGCAAGCGTCGTCGCCAAGGCCTGGGATCATACCGAACGGATCGGCAGACGCACGCGCGCGTGGCAACCGAAAACGCTTCTGGTCACCGGCGCCGGACCCGTCGGCTTGCTGGCGGCGCTGATGGGTGCCCAGCGCGGCCTCGAAGTTCACGTTCTTGATCATCACGAGCACCGCGCCAAGCGAGAGCTGATCCGTCGGCTCGGTGGGAGCTATCACGTCGGTACGCTGGCCGACGTACGCTTGAAGCCGGATATTGTGATGGAGTGCAGTGGCGCGCCTAGCGTCGTGCGCGACGTTCTTGGCAGTACGGCCGCGAGCGGCATTGTCTGCCTGCTCGGCATCACCGAACCCGGTTATGGCTTCGATGTCGACCTCGGCGCGCTCAACCGCGCCATGGTGCTCGACAACAGCACCGTGTTCGGGACTGTCAACGCCAACCGGCTGCATTACGATATGGCCGGCGAGGCGCTGCGCAAGGCCGACAAAGCCTGGCTCGAGGCGATGATCACCCGCCATGAGCGGATCGAGCAATGGACGCGATCATTGCAGCGCCATCCGGACGACATCAAAGTCATCGTCGACTTTTCCTGAGCCGATGTCCTAAAGCACATGTCCTGAAGCCCATGTCTTGAACTCATGGCCCGCATCGAAGACTACGCACTGATCGGCGATTGCAGGAGCGCTGCGCTCGTCTGCCGCGACGGGTCGATCGATTGGTTATGTTGCCCGCGCTTCGATTCGGAAGCTTGCTTTGCCGCACTGCTCGGCTCGCGCGAGCATGGCCGCTGGCTGATTGGGCCCCGCGCGCCGGCGCGTATCACGCGCCGCTACCGGCCCAACACGTTGGTGCTCGAAACCCATTTCGAGACCGAGGAAGGTGCGGCGACGCTGATCGACTTCATGCCGCTTGGCGGCCGCTACTCGACCGTTGTGCGTCTGGTCACCGGCATCCGCGGCAAAGTGACAATGCATACCGAACTTATCCTGCGCTTCGGCTATGGCGCCATCGTGCCGTGGGTGACGCGGCTCGAAGACGGAGCGCTTCGCGCCATCGCTGGTCCGGACATGATGATCTTGCGCACGCCCGTGCAAATGCGCGGCGTCGATATGACCTCGGTCGGCGAATTCACCGTTTTCAAGGACGACACTATTCCGTTTGTCTTGAACTATTACCGCTCGCATCTGCCGCTGCACACGCCGATCGATCCGGCCGCGGCGTTGCAGGACACCGAAACGTTTTGGCGCGAGTGGTCAGCCAAGTGCCGCCCGGCCGGGCCGTGGACCGACGCCGTGGTGCGGTCGATGATCACGCTCAAGGCGCTCACTTATGGACCGACGGGCGGCATGGTCGCGGCACCGACCACGTCTTTGCCGGAGCAGCTCGGCGGCGAGCGCAACTGGGATTATCGCTATTGCTGGCTGCGCGACGCCACATTGGTGCTGCTCGGCGCCATGAATGCCGGCTACTTCGACGAAGCGCAGGCGTGGCGCGAATGGCTTTTGCGCGCGGTGGCCGGCAGTCCCGGTCAATTGCAGATCATGTACGGCATTGCCGGCGAGCGGCGGCTGACGGAATGGACCGCGCCGTGGCTGCCCGGCTACGAGAATTCCGCGCCGGTGCGCATCGGTAACGCTGCGCACAGCCAGCTTCAGCTCGACATCTTTGGCGAGATCATGGACGTTCATCACCAAGCGCGTCGTCGCGGCGTGTCGCCCAACGAAACCGGCTGGCAAGCGCAGCTCGCCTTTCTTGACCATTTGCGGCAAATCTGGCGGGAGCCCGACGAAGGCATCTGGGAGATCCGCGGCACGCCGCAACAATTCACCCACTCCAAAGTCATGGCCTGGGTGGCGTTCGACCGCGCCATCAAGAGCGCGGAGACATACGGCCTCGAAGGGCCGCTCGAAGAATGGCGGGTGCTGCGCGAGGAAATTTTCCAGGAGGTGTGCGCCAAAGCCTTCGACCCGGAACTAGGCACTTTCGTCCAGGCCTATGGCGCCAAGCACGTCGACGCGAACCTGTTGCTGATACCGATCATGGGCTTCCTGCCGGTGTCGGATCCGCGCATCGAAGGCACCATCGCCACCATCGAAAAGCGGCTGCTGCGCGGTGGTTTCGTGGCGCGTTACGACACCGAAGAGACCGACGACGGCCTGCCGCCCGGCGAAGGCGCCTTTCTGGCGTGCAGTTTTTGGCTGGTCGATGCCTACATCCTGCAAAACCGCACCGCCGATGCCGAACGGTTGTTCCGCCGCCTGGTCGGCTTGCGCAATGACCTGGGCCTGTTGAGCGAAGAATACGATCCGCGCGCCAAACGCCTGGTCGGCAACTTTCCGCAGGCGTTTTCGCATATGGCATTGGTCAACAGCGCCTATAACTTGACGCGTGTCGAAAAGCCGGTGGATCAACGGGCGCAGCCGGAATATCAATCGCCGGAAGAAGCCGCGGCGGAGTAGGGCTTTGCTATAAAATAATGCTCGGATTGCGGATCGACTGATCGCATTCGATCAGGTTCACCTGCTTCGCCTGGATCAGCCAGCCGCCCTCGTTACGCATGACGCGATGGCCGGCCCAGCCAGCGAGCATCCGCGTCTCGTCGCTCCAGAATTCGCTGATCAGGAAATTCGAGCGCAGCATGCGCACGGCTTCGCTCGCCGTCGAAAACACCTCGACATTGGCAATGAGTCGGACGGTCCGCGATGCCGGCGCTTGCGACCAGGCAAATCCGGTGCGGAGCCGATAAACGCGGTCCTCCAGCCGGCGGCGATCGTCGAACATGATCGCGATCTCGCGCCGCGGATCGCCGGCATTCGGTGTCGACGGCACCCAGTAGACGCATTCGGGCGCGTAAAGGGCAAGCCAATCGTCGTAGCGGAGCTGATCGAGCAGCCGCGCTTCGCGCTCGAGCAGGCGGCGAAACTCGTCACGGACGGCGACATCGGTGACGATGCGCGCGTCGTGCTGCCAATCGGAAAAATTGCCGATGAGGTCGCGATAGAGTGCGTCGTTGACGTAATAGGAGCTGCGCGACGGATCGAGCGGCGCCGGCGCGTTCATTTTACGGCTCCCGCTGGATCGCGAGATTGGCGCGCGCTTTCATCAGTCGTTTCCATTCCTTGAAATGCTCGCGCATGAAGGCTTCGTCGGTCGCCGGCGCGGTGATCGAGCCGTCGTCGTGCGTCTTGATGCGATCGGGAATGCCGAAACCGCGATTCATGTAAACCCATTCGTCTTCGATCGCCATCAGGCCGCGCTGGATCTGCTCGAAATTGGCAATGTCGTCGACTTCGCCGAAATTGGGAAACCCCTCCTGGGTGCGCATGCGCAGCGCATTGATGTCGGTGACCGCATCATCGCCGAGCGTGCCGTCGGCATCGACGATCATGGTGCCGTACCAGATGGCGTTGGTCTCCTCGACGCTGACCGGCTCGAACACCTGGATGTGGTTGCCGAGCAACGACAGGTTCGGAAACACGTTGATGTTCACCGGCTCGGAGCCGGCCAAATCCAACAGCGCGAAGGCGCGATCGCCATAGCGGCGAATGAAGTCGGCTTCGTAATGCTCCATGCCCGGATGGGCGCTTTCCAGCGCCCACAGGCCGCCGGGTCGCTTTTCCAGGTTCGGCCGCTTGTCCTTGTAGTGATTGCCGTGGCCGGTGTAGCGCATATACATCGGCTGGGTGTCGGGCGAGTTGCGGTAATAGGCCATGCCCTTGGCATTCTCGCCGGCGAAGCGATTTTCGGTTTCCAGCAGCGAGCGATGCGAATAAGCGACGTGATAGCCGTCGCACGAATTGTCGTAGGCGAGCTTCCAGTTGCCCTTGTAGCGGAACCGGTTGGCCTCACAGACCACGACCTTGCCGCCGGGATTGCGGTCGAGCCATTCGTCGATGATTTTTGCGATCGGGCCAAGATGCTCGGTAAGCGGCAGCGCATCGAGATTGAGCGTGCCGAAAATAAAGCCGCGATACGATTCCACCCGGGGCACCTGCGCGAGATTGTATTTCGGATCGCGCATATCGGCGGCGTAGCCTTCCGGCCACGGCACGCCGCGCAGCTTGCCGTTATTGAGAAAATTCCAGCCGTGATAGGGGCACTGAAAGGATTTGCTGTTGCCCTTGTCCCAGCGGCACAGGGTGGTGCCGCGATGAGTGCAGCGGTTATACAGCGCGCGAACTTTTCCCTCGGCGTCGCGCACGATGATCAGCGGCCGCAATCCCATGCGGCGGGTGATGAAATCGTTGGCTGACGGGATTTCGCTTTCGTGCGCGAGGTAGCTCCAGGTGCCGCCGAAAATGTGGCTCATCTCGGCTTCGAAAATGGCGGGATCGGTGTAGATCAGCCGGTGTGCGCGATCCTCCTGGACCAGATAGTCCCAGTCGTACAACGCCGTGCCGCCGAGCCGCGGTGATGCCCCGATCTTTTCCAGCGCCGTCATGTGTCACTCCCGGCATGTTTCGCCGCGCGATCCCGGCGATCCGTACTCAAATCAAAAGAAGTCGAAATACTCATTTTGCTCCCACTCGCTCGGCTCGTCGCCCGGCGACATCCCGGCATCTTTCAGCCACCGCGCATAGCGCTCGGCCTCGCTGCGCTTCAGCTTGACGAAATAATCGATGAAGGTATCGCCGAGCGCGCGGCGGAACAACGGCTCTTTGTCGAGCGCTTCAAGCGCTTCCGGCAGGCTTTTTGGCAGCATGGGGCGTTCGGCGGCATAAGGCTCGTCGCTTGGCGGCGGCAGCGTTGCGTTGGTCTCGATGCCGGCGAGACCGGCGACGAGTTGCGAAACAATAAAAAGATAAGGATTGGCGGCCGGCTCGCCGATGCGGTTTTCCAGCCGCGTCGCCGGATCGTCGATGCCGCCGAGCACCCGGACCATGGCGCCGCGATGATCGTAGGCCCAGGTCGCCCGATCGGGAGCGAGCGAGTTTGGCCGAAAACGGCGATAGCCATTGACCGTCGGCGTGGCGAAGACGGTCGCCGGTACGGCGTACTGCAACAGACCGGCGAGGTAGGATTGGCCGAGCGGCGAAAGAATTTCACTCGCCTGTCGCGGCGTGAACAGATTGCCGCCGGTCGATGCATCGATCAGCGATTGGTGTAAATGCCAGCCGCTCGAATAAAAGCCCTTGAGAGCCGGCCGGCACATGAAGGTTGCGAAATAGCCGAGCCGCCGGCAGATCTGTCGGGTGGCGGTGCGGAACAGAAACGCGTTGTCGGCGGCGTCCAGTGCGGCGCGGGGGGCAAAGGTGCACTCGACCTGTCCGGGGCCCCATTCGTTTTCGATCGAGCGCAATCCGAGCCCCAATGCCTCGAAGGCGCCGCCCAGCGCATCGAACACCGGTTGCATCAGGTCCATGTTGGACTCGGAATGGTAGTGATAGCCGGGTTCGACCGGCGCGGTTTTGATCGGCCGGCCGCGGATACCCGGTGCGCCGATATTCTCTTCGCTCAATTGGTCGGCGGTGATGCGCAACAGATACCACTCGATCTCCGGGCCGATCATGGCGGCAAAACCCAGATCGTCGAGTTGGCCCAGCGTCTTGCGCAGCAACTGACGCGGCGAGAAATGAAACGGACCGCCATCGTTGAAATACTCGTCGCCAATGATCCAACCGACACGCTCCGCCCACGGCAATATGCGAAACGTCGATGGATCGGGGACGATTGTCAGATTGGGCGAACCCGTCATTTCGGCAAGGCCCATCCCGCCGCCGCGCGTGAATGAAGCAAACACGCGGGCGCCGGCGGAATCGAGCGTCGTGGTGGCGACGCCGATATTGTAGCCGCTCGTCAGCGCCGACACGAACGCCGGTATCGTGAGGGTCTTGGCGCGCACGTAGCCATGGGCGTCGCCCCAGGCGAGCCGGACGAAACGCAGCTTTTCGGCGTCGATACGCCGCGTGAGATCGGCTGCGAGACGTTTTTGCTCCTCGCTCCACAGGCCGTGCTTTTCGATGAAGGTCGTGCCTTCGTTCATACGCATCGAAGGTGAGCATCAGGTGGGCATTGCAAGCGGTTAGCTGCTAGCACGCCCCGTGCCGCGACGCCACGCTGGTGCGATTGCGCCTTCAGCGTCGCAGGATCCTCAGCATCAAATCGGCGATCCAGCCAAACGGCGGATAGAGCAAACGCGATCCGTTGAGGCGGCTCTGCAAGAACACGCCCTTGCGGTGCGAGAAGGTCTGAAAGCCAAACTCGCCATGATAGGCGCCGATGCCGGACGGTCCGACGCCGCCGAACGGCAGATTCTCCGCCGCGAAATGGAACAATGTCGTGTTGACAGAGGCGCCGCCGGAAACGGTCTTGCGCAAAACCTCGTCGCGTTTGCCGGCATCGGCGCCGAAATAATAGAGCGCAAGCGGCCGCGGGTGACCGTTGACATAGTCGATGGCCTGATCGAGTCGGCGATAAGTCTTGATCGGCAATACCGGCCCGAAAATTTCCTCCTGCATGATGGCAAGATCGTCGCGCGGTTCGATCACCAGGGTCGGCAAGAGTTTTCGCGTGTCCGCCGGGAGCGTCTCCTGTCCCGGATTGATCTCGACGACGCGCGCTCCACTTGCTTTGGCCTCGGCGACGTACTGGGCGACGCGCCGATAATGCCGGTCGTTGACGATCGAGCTGTAATCGGGATTGTCGGCCAGCGTCGGGTAGAATTTTTGTACCGTCGCGGTCGTCAGTCCGATGAACTCATCGAGCGCGCGCTCTGGCACCAACACATAATCGGGAGCGATGCAGGTCTGACCGGCATTAAGGAGCTTGCCGTAGACGATGCTCTCGACCGCGCTTTGGAGCGACGCGTCCTCGCCCACGATGCACGGCGACTTACCGCCGAGCTCAAGCGTCACTGGTGTGAGATTTTCGGCGGCGGCCTGCATGACCAGCCGGCCGACCGCCGTCGAGCCGGTATAGAGGAGATGGTCGAACGGCAGTCGTGCAAATGCCTGACCGATCTCCGGTCCGCCGACGATGGTCGACACCTGCTCGGTCGGAAACAAGCCGGCTAAGAACTCGGCCAGGAAATTCGAGGTGCGCGGCGTCAGCTCCGATGGCTTGAGCATGACGCGATTGCCGGCCGCAAGCGCCGCGACCAACGGCACGATCGCCAGATTGAAGGGATAGTTCCACGGACTGATGATGCCGACGACGCCGACCGGCTGATAGAGGATGCGGGCGCCGGCCGGCATCAGCTCAAGCCCGACCGAAACGCGCTTCGGCCGCATCCAGCGCCCGAGGTGACGGAGCGTGTGGCGGATCGCCGACTGTGCCGGGACGACTTCGCCGAGTTCGGTCTCATAGCGCGAGCGATTACCAAAGTCGGCCGAAATGACCGCCGCCAGACGATCAGTGTTGCGGCCGATCGCTTCACCCAGCCTCTTGAGCGCGGCGCGCCGCTCCTTGAGCGACGGCGGCCCGGCTCGCAGGAATGCCGCGCGTTGCGCGTCGAAGATCGAGCGCATGTCCGCGGTGACCGGGCGTACCTCGTTCATAGCGGCGGCCTCGCCGGATAGTCCGGCTGTGCGCGTGCCGCGGCCTCGATCTTCGCCATGACGGCGAGCGCGACATGGTCGCGCCACGGCCGCGCCATCACCTGAACGCCAATCGGCAAGCCGGCGCTGCCGGTTTCGGTTTCGCGCGCCGCCCGATCCATCATGTCGCGGCTGGCGGGCCGGTCGCTCTCCTCGCCGGCGCGCACCCGCGTCACCGGCACCACGCCGGCCGGAAAGCCGCTGACATTGGCGATCAGCGTATAGGCGCCCGGCATCGGCAGGAGCTCGGTGGCGCCATGGCGCACGGCAGGCAGCGCGTAAGCGGGACACAGAACGATGTCGATAGGGCCGCCTTCGGCTTCCTCGAGCGAACGCAACAGGTCGCCCCGGAAGGCCGCGATGGCCTCGATGGTTTGCCAATAGTCATCGACACTGCCGGAGGCGAAGCGGCGCAAATTCCTGGCCGAACGGTGCTGGCCAAGAACGTCGAGGGAGGCGGCGGCGACGCTGCGCAACCAAGGGGGCATGCCGCCCGCCAACAGTAACGGGCGAACGCGCCGGTCGACCCGATTGCCGCGCAGCAGCCGCTTGAAGCTCGCGGTTCGATCGGCGGACAGGCTGGCAAACAGAACATCGAACGCGCGGCTGAACTGCGGCGACTTCCACCCGACGGCCGTTGCTCCGGCGGCGGTCAAAAATTGCGCCGCTTCGGCTACCGCCCGGCGCGCCGCGGGCGCGACCGGAAACTCGCCGTCATCGGTGAAGGTGGCAAATCGCAACCGGCTGATATCGACCGCGGCCGCATCGCCGAGCTCCGGTCCGGGAACGACAAACGGATCGCGCGCGCCGTCCAGGACCCGCAGTCCGACCACCAGGTCTTCGACATACTTCGCCATCGGGCCGACCTGGCTGACGATCCCGGTTTGCCCGACCGGCAAGCCATGGGCGCAGTAATCGGGGGTCCGGCCGGCAGTCGGCCGGATCGAGGTGATCCCGCAAAACGCCGCCGGGACGCGTAACGAACCGCCGATGTCGTTGCCGAGGCCTAGCGGTGATGCACCGGCGGCAATGACGGCGGCCTCGCCGCCGCTCGAGCCGCCGCACGATCTGTCCAGATCCCACGGATTGTTGGTGCGCCCGTACAGCGGATTGTCGGTTTCGGTAAAAATCATCAGCTGCGGCAAGTTGGTCTTGGCGATCGGGATCGCGCCGGCCGCCCGCAGCGCCGCGACGTAAGGATCGTCCTTGCTTTCGATCTCGTCGCGGCGGGTGGTGAGGCCGAACGTCGATGCGGTGCCGGCGAGATCGAAGCATTCCTTGATCGTGACCGGCACGCCGCCCAGGGGACCGAGTTTCTCGCCGCGCGCGCTTGCCGCGTCGACATTCGCCGCCATTTCACGCGCACTGTCATACAAACGCACAGTGACGGCGTTGAGCTTGCTGTTGACCGCTTCGAGCCTGGCAATGAAGCGCTCGACGACCTCGGCCGACGAAAGCTCGCCGGCGGCAATATGCGCGGCGATCTCGCGGGCCGACATATCCTTCGCGAACACACCTGTAGACATATGTTTCACGACAGCCTCGGGGTCGCTCACGGGCCGTACCTTGGTTACCAAGTTCCAACCATTCGCAGGCACTTGTCAATTTGCCCGCCGGCGCCTTTTCGGGATCGCGCTCATGATATTCTTTTCGCAGTGCAGCGATTTCCTGACGCGAATGGGCCACTCACCGTTGTGTCGCGCTGCAGTGCAAAGGCTGCCGCCTGTGATTGTTTTTTCGCCGCGACGGTTCGCGGCTGATTTTCTGAGCACGGCTGTTTTGATCGTTGCGTGGTTTAGGAACCAGGATCATATTGGCCGCACAGGCCGATAAGAGCCGGATGAGGAACGACGCGGATTCGGTCCGCGAAGCTCAGCGGAGAATATGGAGAATATAATGTCCAAGACCCTTGTTGCGATCGCTGCCGCGGGCGCAATTCTGTCCCTGGGATCGCTGGTGCCGGCGCAGGCCGGTGGCGGTGCGACCAGCGCGCCGTCGAAGTATAACAACGCTGGCACCACGGCGAGCGTGGAGCAAACCCGCAATCGGCAGCACGTCCGCGCGGTCAGCTATACGATAACGGAATTCTCGTCGTCATCTGCTCGGACCGCGCCGAAGCGTTGAGGGTGACGGCAGGCGTCGGCGCCAGTTGTTAAGAGCGTCGGCCTAGCGGCACGGCGTTTGGCGCGTCAATGCGGCTGAGGCGACGATGAGGCGCGGGCCAGGGCGGCTGGGTCGCCGGCGGCGGCGTCTTTGCGCGAATGGTTGGTGTCCACCCATGCCCGTACCGTCGGCATGACTGCGGGCAACAGTGCTCCGATCTGATCCTTCGTCATCCCCGGCCGCACGCGCGGCTCGTAGAGAATGTTGACCAGATATTGGTCATAGACGTCGAAGAATCCCATCTGCACATTGTCGTTGAACATGGTCCAGGGGACCGAACCGTCGTCGTTGATGATCCCCAGGCCCTGCAGGAGCTCCTCATAAGCGCAATCGTAAAACTGGAAATCGCCGTCATCGACCGGCAGCATCACCTCGGCGCGGCGAATGCGGAAGGTCTGATCCTTGGCGATACCAGACAAGCATTCCGGCCGAAGCTTGTGTTCGATTTGCCGGGCCTCATGCGCGCCGTAGCGCGCGCGGATCGTTCGCTCGAGATCGCGCCGGTTGACCAGCGTGACAACGAAATTCGCCGCTTGGCGGTTGTCGGTGACCGCCACATCGAGATGATTCACATGCGCGCGGATATCGGCGACGATCGTCGCGATTTCGTTGCGGCGGTCGAGGGCGCCTTGGTTGGCGACGAACACGCGGACCGGCTCATCGAACTTGCGGATGCGCTCGTCCTGGCGGCCGATTTGCAGCTCGGCGCGGAACGCCGTTTTGAAGAAACCGTCCTTGATCTCGTCGTCGCTGAAAGTCGTCCGTTCGGCGGCGCGGCGGACGCTTATGTCATTATTCTCCGCCCAGGCCGGAAGGCTCACGACAGTCGCAACCGTTGCCGCCATGAACGCGCCAGCAATCAGGCTTCCCGAACTGACAAATCCGCGATGCATCGAACAGGCCTTGCGAAGCGCGCTTACGCTCCTTCGCAATATGCCGATCGCTGCATATGAATTCGATATCGGTTGCCCACGCGCGACATAAAAAAGAAATAGCCGCGGCGGCCGATCGGCGGCATTTTGCCTAAGTTAATGGCGGGTTTGACAACGCGGTGATCAGCGCCGGCGCGTCACGTGTTGCCTTGCCGCCCGTAAAGCTTGCGCAGCTCGGTCTTGAGCACTTTGCCGTAATTGTTCTTCGGCAGCGTCTCGAGAAAGACGTAGCCGCGCGGCCGTTTGAATCGGGCTATCGCTGAGAGACAGAGCGTATCCAATTCTTCCTCGGATACCTTTCGTCCGGTGTGCGGTACGACGCAGGCCACGACCTCCTCGCCCCAATCCGCATGCGGGCGGCCGATCACCGAAACCTCGAACACGCCGGGATGGCGCAGCAGCACTTCCTCGACCTCGCGTGGATAGATATTGCTGCCGCCGCTGATGATCATGTCCTTGGATCGGTCCTTCAGCGTCAGAAAACCTTCGTCATCGAAGGCGCCCATGTCGCCGGTATGCAACCAGTCGCCGCGCAGAGTCTCGGCGGTCGCCTGTGGATTTTTCCAGTAGCCGGTCATCACCACATCGCCGCGCACCAGAATCTCGCCAATTTCGCCGGTCGGGAGCGGGTGATCTTCCTCATCGGCGACCCGCACCTCCACATTGGTGCGCGGCAATCCGACCGAGCCCATGATCTGGCGCCAGCGCGGCCGCGAGCGGTCGGCGTGCATCTCCTTCGAGAGCGCCGTGATGGTCATCGGCACTTCGCCCTGACCGTAGATTTGCGCGAATTTCGGGCCCAAGAGATCCAAGCCGCGCAGCAGCGTTTCGAAATGCATCGGTGCGCCGCCATAAATGATCGTGCGCAAGCCGTCATGATCGGCGGCGCCGAAGCCTGAATGATTGATCAAGCGGCTCACCATGGTCGGCGCCGCGAAAAAACTGACATTGCCGTGGATCGGCAGTAGCGCGGCGATCTCGTCGGGGTCGAAGCCCGCGCTTTCAGGAATGACGGTCTTTGCTCCCATGGCGACGAAGGGCAGACCGTAGCAGCCGGAGCCGTGCGACATTGGCGCGGCGTGAAGGACGCAATCGCCTGGGCGCACCGGCTCGATTTCGGCGAAATAGGCAAGCGTCTGCGCCATCATGATGCCGTGGGTCAGCATCGCGCCTTTGGGCCGGCCGGTCGTACCGCTGGTATAGAACAGCCAGGCTAGGTCGCCGGGCCGGCGCGGCACGACATCGATGCCGTTGCCTCGCAAAAGCTGCCGCCACTCGGCGCTATCGGTCGCGATGGTGCGGCCATGCGCGGCGACGTCGTCGGCGCGATCGGGACTGGCAAGGACAAGCGCCGCGTCGGTGTTGCCGATGATGTAGCCGAATTCGTCACGGTGGAGCTTGGCGTTCATCGGCACCGCGACCAGCCCGGCGTGCCAGATGGCGAACAACGCCTCGAGGAACTCCGGCCGGTTGGTCATGGCGATCGCCACCCGGTCCTCGGGCTCGCATAACGCGCGCAAATTGCCGGCCAACGCTCGCGAGCGTGCCGCCCATTGCCGATAGGTCGCGTATGTCGTGCCGCCCAGGGCGATCGCTGGATGGTCGGGTGCGGCGCGCCCCCATTTCTCGACCCAGGCCGCCAGATTCATCGCACTCCGCCGTTTCGACCCTAGGTCATGATCCGATCAAGTTGAATCGGATCACGATCTAGATATTGCCTTGGAGCATGATCTTTTTCCGAAAACCGGCATCCACCCCGGATCAAGTCCGGGGCAGGCTTTTTCGGGATCATGCTCTGGCGCCGATCAGGGCGCCGATTTGGCGTCGATCAGCACCGCCGCAAGCAGGCAAGGCTTGCCGCTGCGGTTGACCCAGGCGTGATTGGTGCCGCGCTGGACGATGCAGTCGCCGGCGTGCAGCTCCACCTCGCCTTCCTCCATCAGCATATGCATCGAGCCGGAGATCACCACCAGATAATCGATCGAATCGGTCTTGTGCATGGTCGGGTGCTTGGCCGAATCTGCCGCGCTTGGCTTATGGGTGCTGCCAAGTTGCCCAAAAGTCGCGCCGGCGTCGATCTTTGCGCCGGCGCTCTCCGGTGGAATTTCCACGACACGGAAGATCGTGCCCGACGGCGTCGGATCATGACGCATCGGCCGCAGCGAGCGGTCTTTGGAGCCGTTGTTGTCGACCGGCGTTTCGTCGGTGACCCAGACTTCGGTGACGCCGGCGCCCGGCCAGCCCTTGAGCGGCGTCACGTTGGGCGCATGATCGTCGAACAAAATAACGGCCTTGCCGGCGGCGTTGTGGCCGGTGATGACGCGGCGGATCTTTTGCAACATGTTTGCCTCCCGAATTGTTATTCAGCCGCGCACGATGCGATTGCGCAGCACGCCGATTTTTTCGACCTCGAGTTCGACGACTTCGCCCGGCGCGACATAGCGCCCAGTTTCGAGGCCGGAGCCGTTGCCGACCGTGCCGGAGCAAAACAGCTCGCCAGGATGGATGGTTTCGTCACGCGCGACGAAGGCGATGCAATCCTCATATTTCCAGTGCATCTCGCGCGAACTGCCGCGGCCGCGTTCTTCGCCGTTGACGCGGACGATCATGTCCAGCGCATAAGGGTCAGGGATTTCGTCGGCGGTGACGATGCAGGGACCGATCGGATTGGAATTGTCGAAGTCCTTGCCCTTGCCCGGCCCGAGATTGTTCAGCATCTCCAGGCTCTGCTCGTCGCGGGCCGAGAGATCGTTGAAGATGGTGTAGCCGAAGATGTGGGCCCGCGCCTTATCAGTGGGGATGTTGCGGCCGCCTTTGCCGACCACACAGGCGAATTCCAGCTCATAATCGATGGTCTTCGAATAGTCCGGCCACTTGACGTCTTGGCCGGTGCCGCAAACGGCAAAGCGGCTTGGCTTATAGAAGCTCGGCCGCTCGTACCAGCTCGGCGGCGGCTTATATGCGCCTTGCTTTTCAAGTTCGCGCCGCGCCTTTTCGGGATCGGGCGCGGCCGCAGCGCGCATGCGCTGGATTTGCGTGAATGCTTGAATCAAATGCTTTTCGAAACACAAGAAGTCGCGCATCTGCGGCGGCGTCGGGAGCGGCGCCAATAGCTTGACGGCGGTGGCGTCGATCAAACCGCGGCCGCTGCGGGCCGCCGTGGCGACGAGCTCGCGGGCGCGATCGAGCGCCGGCTCGCCGGCTTCGATCAGCGCTTGCATGCTGGAGAAGGCCGGGCCGGCGGCAGGGTCGGCCGCCACGAAATCGACGATGCGCCGGTCGCCGTCCACCAGGGCGCCGATGCGTTGCGCGCCCGAGGCGGCGAAAGTGACGAGCCTCATTGGCGTCCTCCCGGTTCGACCGTTTAGATCGGTCTCGTTCTAATGTTGATCAGTTGTATTATTATATTTCATTGAACGTTGAAATTCAGCTAAAGTCAAGCTGCGCCGGCTTGCACTTGTCCGGCGGCCGCTTTTTCCTACAGGGGGCGCGCAGCGACCATGAAGGCCAGGAGCGCGGCGGCGCCGAAATCCCGCCGTCCAGCCGCATCACGAAGCAACACGGCGGCGCGCGCCGATCGCGCGCCGGTCCGGCGCGGCGACACCACGCGCCAGTCGATCCTCGATGCGGCCGAGCGCAGCTTCGCTGAAAGCGGTTTCGATGGCGTGTCGCTCCGCACCATCACCGAACGCGCTGGCGTCGACCTGGCGTTGGCGAACTATCACTTCGGCACCAAGGAAAATCTTCTGCACGAAGTGATCGCGCGCCGGGCGCGCATCGTTCACGACGAGCGGGTGAGGGCGCTGGAACTGGCCCGCCTTGAGGCCGGCACGCGGTCGCCGTCGGTCGAAGCGATCGTGACCGCCTTTCTCGGCCCGCTGCTGCGCCGTCTGGCGGAAGGCGAAGCCGGCTGGCGCCACTACGGCAGTCTGGTGTCGCACCTCGACGTGCTGCCGAAATTCACCGCTGTGGCCAGTGGCGTGCTCGATCCGACGGCGCTGCATTTCATCAATGCGCTTCGGCTTGCTTTGCCCAAGGCGTCGGAGCGTTCGATTTATTGGGGCTACATGTTTCTACTCGGCGCGATGGTGCAGGTGCTGTCGGCGACCGGACGCATCGAGCGATTGTCGCGCGGGCTATGCCGTTCCGACGATGTCGATGGCGCCTTGCGTGAGCTTGTGCCTTTTGTCAGCGGTGGCTTGCGGGCGCTGGGCTCTGAATCCAAATAGGTTCCGCGGCTATGGCGGCCATTCGAACGGCATGCCGGTCTGAGTAAATTTTGACATTTTCCTACAATAGTCTGGTGGCTGACGCGGGCCATATTGCGGCTGTCGCGATCAAGGGAGGCGAGTTATGGGTCTCATCGACGTTCTCAATGGCATGCAGAATGGACCACACGGGCCGCGCGGTTCCTCCGGTTCCGGTGGCGGTGGTGGTGGCGGTGGAATGTCACCGATCACAATGGCGATCCTCGGCCTTCTGGCCTACAAAGCCGTCAAAAGCTTCACCAGCCAGCCGGGCACGGCAACGTCAGCACCGAGCGCGCCGGCGCCGACGCAAGCCGGCGGCGCGGGCGGGTTGGGCGATATTCTCAAAGGTGGACTTGGCGGTCTCCTTGCCGGCGGAGCCGCCGGAAGCGTGCTCAGTGGCGGTCTCAACGACCTTCTCAAGCAGTTCCAGGACGCCGGCCACGGCGACGTGACCAAATCCTGGGTCGGCAACGGGCCGAACAAGACGATCTCAACGGACGATCTGGCAAAGGCTCTTGGCGCCGACCAGATCAGCGCGTTATCGGCGCATTCCGGAATGTCGCGCGACGATTTGCTGTCGAGCCTCAGCGAGTATCTGCCGCAGGCTATCGATCATTTGACGCCGAATGGTCGCGCGCCGACGGACCAGGAATTATCGCGCTCGCTCTAGTCGAGCGGTAACACTGGTCGTCGCCGGCATCGCCGGGCGCCTTCCAACTGATTTTGAAGCCCGCCTTGGCGGGCGGCGTGAACTATTTGTGGTGGTGCTTCAAGTAATCGTGCAGTGACGCCGAGCCGGTTTCGGCCAGCAAAGTCTTGAGCATGGTGTCCTTGCGGCGGCCCTTGGCGAAGCCTGGGCCATATTCCTTTCGCAACGCAGCGACCCGCGTATTGCCGTGCTTGCGCTCGATCCGCCCGCTTTTGTCGCGATGACGATGGTCGAGACCCGTCCTTGACTTTGCCATGTCCGTTTCCCCTTCGATAGGCACGCCGATCGTTACGACGTTCACGCCGGCTTGCCGGCGGCGCGGAATAGGATATCCCGTTATGTCCGAATTGCAATTTTTGAGCATGATCCCGAACAGTGGAAGCCGGTTTTCGGAAAAAGATCATGCTCCAATACAATATTTTAGACCGCGATCCGATTTCGATTTGATGGATCACGGTCCAGGCGGCGCGCGGCGGATCACGGAGAAACCTGATGAGACGCACGGTCTGGACAATCCTCACCATCCTGGCGACGGCGGCTGGTTTGTTTGCTGTCGTGACCATAAGGACAGGCGCCATGAGCAAAGAGCCACGGTTTCCGCAGCTGGCCATGGATCAGCTCACCGACCAGCAAAAGGCGCTCGGCGAAGAGATCATGAAGGTGTCGAGCGTCGGTCTCGGCGGACCATATAATCCGCTGCTGCGAAGCCCCGTGCTCGGACAGCGCATGTTCGACCTCCTGCATTATCTGCGCTGGGAAACGTCGGTACCGTTGAAGCTCAATGAGCTCGCCATCCTGATCATCGGCCGGCAATGGCGCTCGCAGGTGGAGTGGTTCGCGCACGCACCGCTGGCGATCAAAGCCGGGCTGTCGCCGGACATCGTCGCCGACCTCAAGGCCGGTAAGCGCCCATCGGCGATGCCGCCGGAAGAGACGGTGGTGTATGACTTCGTCACCGAGCTGACCATGAACCGCGCGGTGTCCGATGAGACGTTCGCGCGCGCCAAGAAACTTCTCGGCGAGCAACAGGTGGTCGATTTGACGACGGTCGCCGGTACCTACATTTCGATCGCCATGCTGTTGGCGATGAGCGAGGAGAGTGTGCCGCCGGGCAAGGAATTACCGTTCAAGCCGGGTGAGCCCTAGCGACCAGGAGATTATTCATGGCGATTTCTTCGGCTATCCCTGCCGTCCAAGACCTCGGCGCCAAATCGCACCTCGATGCATTGCTGGCCACTGTCGGGCCGGTGCAAGGACTGCACGTCATTGATATTGGCTGCGGCGAGGGCCAGTTGTCGCGCGCCTTGGCGAAGCTGGGCGCCGAGGTCACTGGCTACGATCCATTCATCGCCGAAACCGAGCCGGCCGCCTGCGGCGCCGGCAGTTTTCGGCTCGCCAAGGCGACGGCCGACGCGATACCGGAACCCGATCACTCAGCCGATCTCGTGCTGTTTGTTTTTTCGTTGCACCACGTGCCTGGCGCCAAGCTCGCGGGAGCGCTCGCCGAGGCGCGGCGGCTGCTGCGGCCATCGGGCCGCTTGTACGTGGCCGAACCTCTGCCGCAAGGCCCGCATCAATACATTATGGAGCTGTTCCACGATGAAACGGCGGTACGCAAAGCGGCGGCCGACGCGCTGTCGCGTTTTGCCCGGCCACGCTTCGCCGTCGACCAAATTTCGACCTACACTGACGTGCGGAGCTATTCAGATTTCGGCGTGTTCTCGGAGCGCATGATCGCCAACATGCGCTTTAACGGCTACACCAGAGAGGCCGTCTCGGCGCCGGCCGTGCGTCGGCGCTTCGACGAGACCTACGGGGCCCATGGCGGCAGATTTGATCAGCCGGTCCGAATTGATTGCTTCGGTCCTTGAACACCCATGGTGTGTTTGGCCGGAGGCGCACTTTCACGCCGATCCCCACACATCCTGTGCCGTTTCGACGACAAGCTTGAGCTTCGCAATTTCGTCCTCGACCGTCATGGCATTGCCGCCGATGCCGCTGGAAAAGCCGCACTGCGGTGACAGAGCCAGCTGTTCGAGCGGGACATAGCGGCTGGCCTCGTCGATGCGGCGTTTGATCTCATCCTTGCTTTCGAGCTTGCCGCTCTTGGTGGTGACGAGACCGAGCACGGCGACCTTGCCCTTCGGCAGAAAGCGCAGCGGCGTGAAATCGCCGGCCCGGGGCGAGTCGTATTCGAGGAAATAGCCGTCGACCGCAATCTCGTTGAACAGAAGCTCGGCGATCGGATCGTAGCCGCCCTCGGCGACCCAGGCGCCGGCGAAGTTGCCGCGGCACAGGTGCATGCAGACAATCATGTCGGCCGGGCGGCCGGCGATCGTGTCGTTGAGGAGCCTGGCGTAGGTTTTCGGCAGCGTGTCGGGGTCTTCGCCGATATTGCGGACTTGCGCGCGCAGTTCGGGATCGCACAGATAGGCGAGGTTGACCTCATCGATCTGCAAATAGCGACAGCCCGCCTGCGCGAGATCGTGGATTTCTTCACGGTAGACCCGGGCGAGATCGGCGTAGAATTCATTCATGTCCGGATAGGCCTTGGCGTCGACCGCTTGGCGACCGCCGCGGAAATGCATGGTGGTCGGGGAGGGGATGGTTATTTTCGGCGTGGCCCGCGCAATCGAGTGAAGGAACCTAAAATCGTCGACAAAGATGCCGTGCGGCCGCCCAAGCTTGCCGGTCACTTCCAGCGTCGGCGGCGCATGGTCGCGGGCTCCGGCCGACGAGTGAAACCGCACGGTGAATTTTGATGCCACCTGTCGCACATTGCGAAATTTGAGTAAAAAGTCGCGCTGCCAGAAGGTGCGGTTGTATTCACCGTCGGTGACCAGCCGCAGCCCGATGTCTTCCTGCAGGCGCACGACGTCGGCGATCGCGTCGCGCTGGATACGCGCAAGTTCGGCTGCTGCAATCTCGGCCTTTTCCGCCGCTTGCCGTGCGGCGATGAGTGCCTCGGGCCGGATAAGGCTGCCGACATGCTCGGCGCGGAATGGCGGTTTGGTCGGCGCTGGCATGGATCAAAGCCTCCAACGAACCAGTTGGTGTGGGACCATTTCAACTGTCAGGGCATCGGTGTACATAGTTGGTGACGATTGCGCGAGACGTGTCATGGATGAAAAAGTGGTTCCGCAGGCTTTCGGTTATGTCGGGGTTCGAGCCAAGGATTTGAGCGATTGGGCGAGCTACGGCTCGGGCCTCCTTGGCCTTCAGCGCGTCGACAAATCGCGCGCCACGCTGGCCTTCCGCATGGACGACCGCAAGCAGCGGATCATCGTCCACGCCGATGACGGCGAGGGCATCGGCTTTTTCGGTTGGGAGGTCGGGGGCGCGGCCGAGCTTGATGCGCTGGCCGGGCAACTCGAGAGCGCGCGGATCAATGTAGCCCGCGGCGCCCGCGCGCTGGCCGACGAACGGCACGTGACGGATCTGATCGTGCTCCACGATCCGCAGGGCAACAGGCTCGAGCTTTTTCATGGCGCCGAGACGACGACGGAGGCGTTCAAGCCCGGCCGCTCGATTTCCGGCTTTCGCACCGGGCCGCTTGGGCTGGGACACGTCGTGCTCAACGTCGATACCGCGGAGACCATCGAGCGCATGACGTCGTTCTATTGCGACACGCTTGGATTCCGGCTGACGGACTATTATTCGCATCCCTTCATTGCCAGGTTTCTTCATGTCAATCCGCGCCACCACAGCATTGCCTTCGTCCAATCCGGTAAGAACGCGGTCCATCACATTATGATGGAGCTTTTCAGTTTCGACGATGTCGGCCAGGGCTACGATCTGGCCTTGAACCAAGAAGGCCGCGTCGCGGTGACGCTCGGGCGCCACACCAGCGACTTCATCACCTCGTTCTACAGCTTCACGCCGTCGGGTTTCATGGTCGAGTATGGCTGGGGCGCGCGGCTGATCGACGTCGACACCTGGCAGGCGCACGAGCGTAAGGAAGGACCGAGCATGTGGGGCCACGACCGCGGCTGGCTCTCGGCCGAGGATCAGAATAAAGCTCGGTCGCTGCGCTTGGCCAACGCCGCAAACGGCTTTCGCCGGCCGGTCCAGGTCATGGACGGCAACTACCAGGTCATGTCAGGCGTCTGCCCGTGGTGGGATGGCGTCAAATCGCGCACTGCGGCGCGGTGACGGGACATCGCCAAGCGTGAAGTTGCCGCCGCGGTCTTGAGCCAGCGCCGACGATAAGCCCATGGGTAAAGATCGTCTCGCCGCGTTCAGTGATGGCGTGATCGCCATCATCATCACCATCATGGTGCTGGAACTGCATGTGCCGCACGGCGCCGACTGGGCGGCGCTTACCGCAATCGCGCCGAGCTTCCTGGCCTATGTCTTGAGCTTCATCTACGTCGCGATCTACTGGAACAACCACCATCATCTTCTGCATACGGTCGTGCGGGTGAATGGCGCCATTCTGTGGGCGAATGCCAACCTGTTGTTCTGGCTTTCGATCATTCCGGCGGCGACCGCCTGGATGGGGCAAAATCTGCTGGCGCCACTACCGACCGCGATCTACGGCGGTACCTTGCTGATGCCCGCCATCTCCTATTATTTGCTGCAGCGGGCCATTATTCACCGTCATGGCGAACAGTCGGTGCTGGCCAAGGCGCTGGGCAGCGACCTCAAAGGCAAGTTGTCGCCACTCCTCTACACCGCCGGCATCGTGCTGGCCTTTGTCAGTCCCTGGCTGTCGATGGGGCTTTATGTGCTGGTCGCGATCATGTGGCTTGTCCCCGACCGGCGCATCGAGGAGATTATCGGGCGAGAGTGAACCGCATGCGCTGCTCACAATTGGCCTTGGCGATTTTTGCTGCTGCCGCCGTTATCCAAGGTGCTGCACTGCCGACGGCGGTCGCGGACGACTGGCGCACGTATCGCAATGAGCGTTACGGCACCACGATCGACTATCCGGATATCTTCAAAGCCGGGCCGCCGCCGGCCAACAATGACGGCTTGGCGTTCAAAAGCGACGACGGCGCGGCGTTCTCGGTTTTCGCTTCATTCAACGCGCTCGATTTCGACCTGGCCGGCTTTAAGGATTTCACCGTGAAAAACCTGGAGGCCGGCGAGGTCATTAGCTATCAGGCGCAGGGCAAGGATTGGTTCGTCATCTCAGGGACCAAAGGCGCCGACGGCATATTTTATGAACGGCATCTTTTGTCGCATGGCAAACAGCTGACCGAAGGCTTCGTCATGTCGTATCCGTCCAGCCTGAAGCAGAAATACGATCCGATCGTCGCGCGGATGTCGAAGTCGTTTCGGTCCGGTACCGGTTTCCAGACGCAGTAAATTGACGCCCGCTATCGAGGACTGCTGCGGCGCGTTGGCGGGCGGCGAACGGCACGCGATCTTCCTTAAGGCGGGTGGCTTTGCTGGCACTCGCCATCGCTATTTTGATTTGCGAATGCGCTTTTCGGACAGCCGGCGCCCACCCCGGACCAAGTCCGGGGCAGGCTTTCTTCCGACCCGCGCTAACGCACGACCACGTTGCTGAACTGCCAGGGATCGTCGCGATCGATCTCCTCCGGGAACAGCACGCCGCGGCCGTCGGCCGGCGTCCACTCGGTATAGCGGCCGATCACCGGCCCGAGA
This sequence comes from uncultured Alphaproteobacteria bacterium, assembly GCA_963806465.1. Lineage (GTDB taxonomy): Bacteria > Pseudomonadota > Alphaproteobacteria > Rhizobiales > Xanthobacteraceae > BOG-931. The sequence continues at coordinate 105,513 of CAWDZD010000043.1, forward strand.
TAGGGCCGCTGGATTTCGAGGCAGCGGCGGAAATCCATCTCGTCGGCCTCGACAATGCCGCGGTCGGGATTTTCCAGCATCCAGACCATGCCGGCAAGCACCGCGGAGGTGACCTGCAGTCCGGTCGCGTTCTGGTACGGCGCCAGCTGCCGGGTCTCCTCGACTGACAGCTGCGAGCCATACCAATAGGCGTTGCGGGCGTGGCCATAAAGCAGCACGCCGAGCTCGTCGATGCCGTCGACGATGTCGCGCTCGTCCAGAATCTTCCAGTCCGGCTGCATTTGCCACGCCGCTCCCGCCATCTCGTGCAGCGACAGCACGGCGTCGTCGCACGGATGGTAGGCATAGTGGCACGTCGGCCGATAGACCACGGCGCCGTTCTCGCGCAGCGTGAAGTAGTCGGCGATCGAGATCGACTCGTTATGGGTGATCATGAAAGCGTGCTGTGCCTGCGCGGTCGGCGTCCACGAGCGCACGCGTGTGCCGGCGCCCGGCTGCGTCAGATAGATGGCGGCGTCGCAGCCGAAGTCGTGCTTGCGTCCGCTCGGCGGCAGCTTCTTCTCGTGCGTGCCCCAGCCGAGCTCGGCCGGCTGCAGCCCCTCCGAGCAAAAGCCTTCGACCGACCAGGTGTTGACGAACACCGAGCGCGGTTTCGGATCGCGCGCGCGCTGGGTATCGCGCTCGGCGATGTGGATGCCCTTGACGCCGGCGCGCTGCATCAGCCGCGCCCAGTCGTCGCGCGTCTTCGGCTCGTCGAACTTAAGCCCGATCTCGGTGGCGACGTCGATCAGCGCCTGCTTGACGAACCACGACACCATGCCGGGATTGGCGCCGCAGCAGCTCACCGCGGTGCTGCCGCCGGGCCGCCGCCGCCGCAGATCCAGCAGGCTCTCGCGCAGCGCGTAGTTCGAGCGCTGCGAGATCGACCGGTTGCGGTCGGTATAAAGTCCGGGCCAGGGCTCGACCACGGTATCGATGTAGAAGGCATCGATATCCTTGGCGAACGCCATCAGATCGACCGAGGAGGTGTCGACCGACAGGTTGACGATCATGCCGCGCCCCGGTCCGCCGCGAAGCAGCGGCGTGAGCACGTCACGATAGTTCTCCTGGGTGATGGCGACGTGGAGGAAGCGCAGCTTGCGGTCATCGAGCAACCGGCGGTCCTCGTCGTCCGGTGCGATCACGACGAATTTCGTGCGGTCGAAGCCGATATGCCGCTCGATCAGCGGCAGCGAGCCGCGGCCGATCGAGCCAAAGCCGATCATCACGATCGGGCCGTCGAAGCGGGCGTGCAGGGGCCAGGCGGTGGTGGTCTTGGTCATGGCGTTCATATTCGTGGTTCCCAAATTCCGGATGATAGTCAAGCTGCGTGACGTTCGTGTTCGCGCGCGAGACGCGCGATGAGTATGTCGAGGCTCGGCGCCGGCGCTGCTTTGCCGGTGGCGGTGACGAGGCCGCCCGCGCCGTCGAACGCTCCCGGCATAAGCTCGCAGGCGAGCAAGCGATGGCGGTCATACGGGCCAGGCAGCCATAGCCCGCCGGTCTTTTCCGCCGAGAAGCCGAAGCGCTGGTAATAGGCGGCATCGCCGACCAGCAGCACGGCCCGATGTTTGCGCCGCCACGCCGCCCTGATGGCACGCCCCATCAAGGCGCCGCCGATACCGCGACAGCGGGTCGCCTCGTCAATCGCGAGCGGCCCGAGCAGCAAAGCCGGCCGGCCCGGTCCGGCGCTGACGTGCCAGAGCCGGACCGTGCCGACGATAGTGCCGTCGTGTTCGGCGACAAACGAAAGCCCAGCGGCGGCCTTGCGGCCCTCGCGCAGCCGTTCCGCGGTCTTGCCGAAGCGCGACGAACCCCAGACGCGATCAAGCAGGTTGTCCCGCGCCTCGACATCGGCAGGTATTTCGTTGCGAATTTTCACCATGGTCCGCTCCATTCGCCGCCTCACCTTCCTCCCCCCGCGAGCGGGGGAGGAAGGGTGGGGGCTCTCAGTTTGAGGAGGGTTGATGATGGGAGCCGCAAAAGCCGGCTCCCGGCGAGGTCGGATGTGGCTATCGGACGCGACAGCCTCAGATGTGGCAACCTTAAATGTGGAATGTCTTCAGCGGCGCGAAGCCGTTGAAGGCCACCGACGAATAGGTCGCCGTATAGGCGCCGGTGCCTTCGATCAGCACTTTGTCGCCGATCTCAAGGCTCACGGGCAGCGGATACGGCACTTTCTCGTACAGCACGTCCGCCGAATCGCAGGTCGGGCCCGCCAGCACGCAGAGACCGACCTCGCCGCCGTCGCGCGGCGTGCGGATCGGATAGCGGATCGACTCGTCCATGGTTTCGGCAAGCCCGCCGAATTTGCCGATGTCGAGATAGACCCAGCGCACGTCGTCGTTCTCGCTCTTCTTCGAGACCAGCACGACTTCGGCTTCGATCACGCCGGCATTGCCGACCATGCCGCGGCCCGGCTCGACGATGGTCTCCGGGATGCGGTTGCCGAAATGGCGCCGCAACGCGCGAAAGATCGCCGAGCCGTAAGTCTTCACCGTCGGCACGTTCTTGAGATACTTGGTCGGAAATCCGCCGCCGAGATTGACCATCGACAGCGTCAGGCCGCGCTCGCCGCAATCGCGGAACACCGCGGCGGCGGACGCCAGCGCGCGATCCCAGGCATGGGGATTGCGCTGTTGCGAACCGACATGGAACGAGATGCCGTAAGCCTCGAGCCCGAGACGGTGAGCGTGCTCGAGCACGTCGACCGCCATGGCCGGCTCGCAGCCGAATTTGCGCGACAACGGCCACTCCGCGCCGACGCAGTCGGACAGGATGCGGCAGAACACGCGGCTGCCCGGTGCGGCGCGGGCGATCTTCTCGACCTCGGCCGGGCAGTCGACCGCATAGAGGCGAACGCCGAGCGCGTAGGCGCGGGCGACGTCGCGCTCCTTCTTGATGGTGTTGCCGAACGAGATGCGGTCGGCCGTGGCGCCGGCGGCGAGCACCATCTCGATCTCGGCGACCGAGGCGGTGTCGAAGCAGGAGCCCAGCCCGGCGAGCAGCGACAGCACTTCCGGCGCCGGGTTGGCCTTCACGGCGTAGAACACGCGCGTATCGGGCAGCGCCTTGGCGAAGCCGAGATAGTTCTCGCGGACGACGTCGAGGTCGACGACCAGGCACGGCCCGTCATCTTGTCCGCCTGCTTGGCGGTTACGCAGGAAATCGCGGATGCGCGCAGTCATGGGCGCTCTCCTCACCAGGTTCAATGAGCCTCGCGGCTCGGATTGAAATTCAGGCGAACGAATTCGCCCGGCGTCAGCGGGTGAGGGTCGGCGCCTCGCCGTGCGGTGGAGACACGGACAAAGGCGACGGGCTCTGCACCCGAGATGCTGCCTTGGCTTGGAGAGGGATGACCCGCTCCGCACGGCCGGCAAGGATGGACAAGCCTCTGCGGTGTCGACCTTTGGAGGGCCGACGAGACCAGAGAAGCCCGCTCCGTCGTTGCTTTAAGCCGCGTCCCCCGTTGAGCGCGGGGTGCGCCGGTTTCGCCTCCGGCTGCCGGTTAAGTGGTTCGGAGCTCAGGCGGCCGACACTCTCGCCATTCGGCTTCGAGTCTCGACCTCACTCCGGGCGGCTGTCCGGCCTCTTGTCCGGATGCCCACCAACCGACACGCGGCCACAGGCACGTGCGAAATTGGGCGGACGCCACATAAGCGCGTTGGCGCAACGATGCAAGAGTTTTTTTGCTTTGGCGGAGATTTTTTTGGCGAATGCGGCAGCGATCATTAAGCGTCCGTTGCTGCGCGGAGGCGATCGTAGCGCTGTAGCCGATCATGCCGTACCATCGAAGCTCGTCGCGCGACCGCGCACACGGCTTGCGCAGGCTCGCACACCCGCAGCTAGATCGTCTCCGACGAGGCGCTCGAGGGATGCCCGACACCGAAGCAAACCGCCGCCCGATTGCATCGCGCTCGGCGCAATGGGCCAAGGCCTCGGCGTCGTTTCTTGCCCGCACCAGCGTGACGCCCAATCAGATCTCGGCGGCCAGCGTGGTCTTCGCCGCCGCCGGCGCTGCCTTGCTCGCGTTCAAGCCCGATGCGGTTGGCCTCATTGGCTGCGCCGTCGCCGTACAGGCCCGGCTGGTGTGCAATCTGCTCGACGGCATGGTGGCGATCGAGGGCGGCAAGAAATCGGCGGTCGGGGCGCTCTACAACGAATTTCCCGACCGCATCGCCGATTCTCTCCTGATCGTCGCGTTGGGGTACGGCATCGGCTGGCCGGCGCTCGGCTGGTTCGGCGCGCTCGTCGCGGCGTTGACCGCTTACATCCGGGTGTTCGGCGGTTCGCTCGGCCTGGCGCAGGATTTTCGCGGGCCGATGGCCAAGCAGCAGCGCATGGCCGTTCTCACCGTCGGGTGCGTCGCCGGCGCCGCCGAGCACGTGTTTAGCGGATCCCACTATGCGCTGGTCGCCGCCGCGGTCATTATCGCCGCCGGCTCGGTCGTGACGTGCATGACGCGCACGCTCGCCATCGCCGCCGAACTCAGGCGAACCTAAGCATGTGGCTGTCGTACGTCTTGATCGGTTCGGTCCGCGCGCTTCTCGGCGCAACGCCTCGTTGGATCGGGTCAAAGCCCGAGCAGCGGCAGCGGATTTATTTTGCCAATCACACAAGCCATATCGACACCGTCGCGATCTGGTCGGCGCTGACACCGGATTTGCGCGCCAAGACGCGGATCGCGGCCGCCGCCGACTATTGGGGGAGCAGCGCGCTCAAGCGCACAATTGCCTTGAAGGCGCTGAACGCCGTTCTGATCGATCGCAAGCGGACGGACCCCCAAGCGGACCCATTGGGCCCGCTCCATGACGTGCTGGACGCCGGCCAATCGGTCATCATCTTTCCGGAGGGAACGCGGCAGCCGCAGCCGCTTCCGGGTGCGTTCAAATCCGGGCTTTATCACCTGGCGCAGCGTTTTCCCGACGTCGAGCTCATTCCGGTCTATCTCGACAACCTGCATCGCAGCATGCCGAAGGGGACGTACCTTCCGGTGCCGCTGATCTGTACGGTGCGGTTTGGCGCGCCGCTTCCACGCATCCTCGAAGAGGACAAGTCCGCTTTTCTCGAACGCGCACGCACCGCCGTCATAGAGCTGGCCAAATGAACCCTTCGCACAAGCTTTATTGGCTTATTGGCGGTGTCGTCGTGCTCTTGGTCGTCGCTTCGGCGATCGGGCACATCCTGCGCGCACGGGTCAAAGACGAGAGCGCCGGCGCTGTTGTCGACAATCTTAATGCCCGTGTGCGCGCCTGGTGGGCGATGGTGGCTATCTTCGCCGTGGCATTTGTCCTCGGCCGCAACGCGACCATCGCCATGTTCGCGCTGATCTCGTTCTTCGCGCTGCGCGAATTCCTCACGCTCACGCCGACCAAGATCGGCGATCACCGGGCGCTGTCAATCGCGTTCTTCGTGCTGATCCCCGTTCAATATTTGCTGATCGCGACAAATTGGTATGGCTTGTTCTCGATCTTCATTCCGGTTTACGGCTTTCTGTTTCTGCCCTCGATTTCCGTGCTCGCCCACGACACCGAGCACTTCCTCGAACGCAGCGCCAAGATTTAGTGGGGCCTGATGATCACGGTCTATTGCATCAGCCACGTACCGGCGCTGTTGCTCCTGGAAATTCCCGGCTACACCGGCCAGACTCCGCTCTTGATGTTCTATCTCATCCTAGTCGTGCAGATGAGCGATGTGCTGCAATACGTTTTCGGCAAGCTGTTCGGCCGGACCAAGATCGCGCCGGTGGTCAGTCCGTCCAAGACGGTTGAAGGTTTTGTCGGCGGCGCGGCGAGCGCCACGCTGATCGGCGCCGCGATGTGGTGGATCACGCCGTTCACCCCGCTCCAGTCTGCCGGCATGGCGTTGGCGATCGTGCTGATGGGCTTTCTCGGCGGCCTCGTTCTTTCGGCCGTCAAGCGAAGCCTCGGGGCTAAGGACTGGGGTTCGATGATCGAGGGGCACGGCGGCGTGATGGACCGGATGGATTCGGTCAGCTTCGCCGCCCCGATATTCTTTCACGCGACCCGATATTTCTTTACGTGAGGCCGCGCGCGGCCGAAGGCGTGCTCCGGCCGTCAGACCTTCAGGACGTCGACGTCGACCGGCAGGCTGCGCATGCGCTTGCCGGTCGCCGCGAAGATGGCATTGCACAACGCCGGGACGACCGGCGGCAGCGCCGGCTCGCCGAGGCCGGTCGGCGGATTGTCGGTGATGAGAAATTCGACGTCGACCGGCGGCGCCTGGTCGATCCGCAGCGGCTTGACGCTGTCGAAATTCGACTGCACGACGCGGCCGCGCTCGATGGTGATGGCTTGGCCGATCGCCGAGCCCAGTCCGTCGAGCGCTGCGCCTTGCACCTGGTTCACAGCGCCGCTCGGATTGATGATCTGGCTGCCGACGTCGCCGACCACCCAGACATGATCGAGCTTGATGTCACCCGACGGCGGCACGGTGACCTGCACCACCTCGGCGAAATAGCCGAAATGGCTGAAGTAGAAGGCGACGCCCTTGGCGGTCCGCGCCGGTAGGGTGTGACGCTCGGACCAGCGCGAAATCTCGCCGACGCGGCGCAGCACATTGCGCATGCGGGCGGTGTCGAAGTCGCGAAGCGGGTCGGGCTTGCCGGTCGAATTGACCAGCACTTTCGGCTCACCGAGCAGCGCGATGCGAAACTCGAGCGGGTCCGCGCCGGCCGCATGCGCCAGTTCGTCAAGGAACGACTGGAAGACGAAGCCGAGCGCGTTGGAGCGCGGCGCGCGCAGCGGGCCGGTGGGTACGCCGAGCTCCATCATCGACTGGCCATACTCGAGATGCGGCACCAGTCCGGCCGGGAATTCATTGGCATCCATCGCCGCCGAGTCGGCGAGCTTGCTGCCCTGGCCGAAGGTGACGAAATGATCGCGCAAGGCGACCAGCTTGCCGGCGCCGTCGAGCCCCGCTTTGAGGAAGTGAAAGCCGGCCGGCCGATAGAAGTCGTGCCGGATATCGTCCTCGCGGGTCCAGACGAGCTTGATCGGAGTGCCGACCTTTTTCGAAATCCAGGCCGCTTCGACCATGAAGTCGTTGCGCAGCCGCCGGCCAAAGCCGCCGCCCATGCGCGTCATATTCACGGTAACGTCGCTCTCGGCGATGCCGAGCGTCGTTGCCACGAGCTTGGCGCCGGGCCCGGGCAATTGGGTCGGCGCCCAGAACACGACTTTGCCGTCCTTGACGTGCGCTGTGCAGTTCTGCGGCTCGAGGCTGATATGGGCGAGGAACGGATACGAGTAGGCGGCCTCGACGAGGTGCGTGGCGCTCTTCAGCGATGAAGCTACGTCGCCGTCACGGCGCAGATAGGAAGCCGGCGCTTCGCCACCGAGCCTGGCGGCGCTTTGCGCGAAGCTTTCGCTGCCCTGCGCCGCGGTCGGACCCTCGTCCCAGGTGACTTTAAGTTTTTCGCGCGCGCGATTTGCCGCCCACCAGCTCTTGGCGACGATGGCGACGCCGTCGCTCAGCCCCTGCTGATCGCCAGCGGGATTGGCGGCCTCGCTTGCTCTGACGATGAAAGCGTCGTGGATGCCCGGCAGCGCCTTGATGGCGTCGATGTTGGCGCTCGTAAGTTTGCCGCCGAACACCGGGCATTTGTGGAACACCGCATGCAGCATGCCCGGTAGTTTGACGTCGATGCCGAACAGCGGCTGGCCGGTGACGATTTTGCTATTATCGACGCCGGGGATCGATTGTCCGATGATCTTGAAGTTTTTCGGATCCTTGAGTTCGACGCCGGCAAGGTCCGGCACCGGCATTCCCGCCGCTTTGGCCGCAAGCCCGCCATAGGAGAGCGCGCGGCCGGTGTCGCGGTGGTAGACCACGCCCGCCTCTGTCGTGCACTCTGATGGCGCGACGTTCCAGGTTTGTGCGGCCGCGGCCACGAGCATCCGTCGGCCGGCCGCGCCGACCCGACGCAGCGGATCATAGTTCAACGGCGTCGCCCGGCTGCCGCCGGCGAATTGCTGGCCGTATTTGGCGGCGTCAAGCGGCGCTTGCTCGATCCGCACATTTTCCCAGGCGACATCGAGCTCCTCGGCGATCACCATCGGCAGCATGGTCTTGATGCCTTGGCCGATCTCCGGATTTTTCGACATGATAGTGACGATGCCGTCCGGCGCGATGCGGATGTAGGCATTGAGCGCGGCAGCTTCGCCGGATGCGGCAGCCGCATCGTCGGCGAACGCCGTCCGCACGAGGGGCGGCAACACTGCCTGCAGCAACAGACCGCCGCCGGCTGTTGCGGTCGCCTTGAGGAAGGCGCGCCGAGACTGAGCGGCGGTAGCGGATGTGCTGGCGGAGCGGGATCTGGCGGCTGTTGCGCTCGTCATGAGGTGCACCATCACTTGGCCTGAGCGCCGGCGGGCGTAAGCGCCGCTTTTTTGATCGCGGCGCGGATCCGATTATAGGTGCAGCAGCGGCACACGTTGCCGCTCATGGCTGCATCGATATCGGCATCGCTCGGGCTCGGGTTGGCGGTCAGAAGCGCCGTCGCCGTCATGATCTGGCCGGCCTGGCAATAGCCGCACTGCGGCACGTCGAGCTCCATCCAGGCCGCTTGCAGCATTTTGCCGATTGGGTGGGCCGCCATTCCTTCGATGGTGGCGATGCGCCCGCCGCCGACGCTTGCGATCGGCGTCAAACAGGAGCGCACGGCTTTGCCGTCGATATGGACCGTGCAGGCACCGCACAGCCCGGCGCCGCAGCCAAAATTTGCTGCCCTTGAGGTCGAGCTCGTCGCGGAGCACCCAGAGCAGCGGCATGTCGCCATCAACATCCGCCGTCCGCTTCACGCCATTGATTTCGATCGTGTAGGCCATGGTCCCCGTCTCGCGTGCACCACAGCATATTAGTGCGAGCACGCAGTGTTTGCATCGCAGCGACGCTCACGAGCGAGTGATAGCCGCGCGCGCGTCACCTTCGGCTTGTTTTGGCCGTTGGGCGGCTGGTTTGCCGCAAAATCTTGTCGCCTTCGCCGGGCCTTTGCCGATCCGCTGGCGTAACGGCCGGAAAAGCCCTGCTGGCGTCGCGCTGCACTCCAAAAAGGACCGGAAATCTGTCCCTGCGGTGGAGCCGCGGACCGAACGGCGTAGCGGTGCGGTTCAAATCGAACCACCAATTCACCTAAAAACCGCAGAATATCTTGCCGTCCGCTCGCAACATTGGTTACCGGCTCGAAGCTAGGCTCTTCACCGTCATTCGCCGGGATCATTGCAGGTATGCGTATCGTTGTCGTCGATCCGAGTCGTACCGTCCTCAAGGCGGTGTCGAAACTGCTGGAGAGCGATCGTCACGCCGTGACGGCGTTTGTCGACGCGGGCGAAGCGCTCGACTTCATCAAGTCGAACCGCGAGGTCAACGTGTTGATCACCAGCGTCGAGCTGACACCGATGTCGGGCATCGAGCTGTGCCGGCAAACGCGGCTGCTCTGCGGTCACGACCGCGCGATCTATATCATTCTGATGTCGTCCAATTCTGAGGAGCAGCACCTTATCAAAGCCCTCGACAGCGGCGCCGACGAATTCATCAGAAAGCCTCCGGTCTGTGAGGAGCTATACGCGCGATTACGCTCAGCAGAGCGGATGCTTCGCCTGCAAGGCGAGCTGATCCGCTCGGCCAGGATCGATCCACTGACCGGCGTCTTGAACCGTCGCGCTTTCTTCGAGCGCGCCGAGCGCGTGCGCCAGATGCCATTTGCGGCCATCATGTTCGACGTCGACCATTTCAAGGACATCAACGACAGCTGCGGGCATGACGTTGGCGACCAGGTGCTTCGCAGCATCGGCCGCGAAGCCGCGAACCAACAAGGCATTGTCGGCCGACTCGGTGGTGAAGAATTTGCCATTCTGCTCGAGGGCGCTGATCTTGAGGCTGCGGGGGCATTCGCCGAAGGTCTGCGCATCCGCCTGGCTGAACTGCCGTTCAATGCCGATTGCTGCAAGCGGTCGGTGACGTGCAGCCTCGGCGTTGCCGAAGCGCGACCGGGCGAAAGCATCGATCAGCTTCTCAAGCGTGCCGATGCCGCGCTCTATGAGGCAAAAGAAAAGGGGCGCGACCGTGTGGTCGCCGCCGCCTCGGCCGACAATCCCAGCGAGGCGCAATGGTCAGGATTGCTGCGCGGCAGTGATCGCGTCGACGCCGAGGAGCCAGCCCAAAGACAATCGCCGACCGGCATGCCGCGCGCCGCGTGGTGGAGCAATCTGGAGGATGTCGTGGTGGCGCCGTCCGACGACAACCGGCCAAACCAATCGCACAAGCACTAGACGCCCGCTAAGCAGCCAAACGGCCTAGCCGCGCCAGTAGCGATCCTCCCAGCTTCGCGACAACCGCATGGCAGATAGAATAAGTCCCGCCATCGAATAGGTCTGCGGAAAATTGCCCCACAATTCTCCGGTCTGCGGATCGACGTCTTCCGAGAGAAGACCGTAACGATTGCGGTGGTTGAGCGCGTCGATGAAAAGATCGCGCGCGGCTTCGCGTCGCCCGAGCGACCATTGGGCGTCGATCAGCCAGAAGCGGCAGATCAGGAATGCAGTCACCGGCAGGCCGAAATCGTCGGCATTGGCGTAGCGCATGACGTGCTTTTCGCGCACCAGCTCCCGCTCCATGGCGGCAACGGTGGAGACGAAGCGCGGATCGTCGACTTCGACGACGCCAAGATCGGGCAGGAGCAGCACACTGGCATCGAGATCGTCCGATCCGAAGGCCGCGGTGAAGGCGCCGCGCTTCTCGTTCCAGGCGTGCTCGAGCAAGGCCGCATGTATCGGCTCGGCTACCGCGTTCCAGTATTTCGCCCGGTCCTCCAGACCGAGCCGCATGGCGATTGCCGAAAGTCGCTGACATCCGGCCCAGCACATCGCCGCCGAGTGGGTATGGACCCGCTGGCGGCCACGATATTCCCAGATACCGGCGTCCGGCTCCAACGCCTTTCGCGCGGCGCGCTGGCCGAGCGTTTCCAGAAGGTGAAACAGGCCGACGTCGCCCGGGCGCGGTAGGCGCCGATCGAAGAACAGCGGCATAGCGGCGAGGATCACGCTGCCATAGGTGTCGTGCTGAGCCTGACCCACTGCGGCATTGCCGATGCGCACCGGTCCGTCGCCGCGATAGCCCTCGAGGTCCGGCGCGGTCCGCTCGTCGACCTCAGCGGTCGGCACGACGCTGTAAAGCGGCCGCAGCTCCTGATCCGGCTTCGACGCGATCGAAATCGTGAACGATATGAATTCTTCCATGGTGCGCGTCGCGCCGATCCGATTGAGCGCCTGGACGACGAAATAGGCGTCGCGCAGCCAGCAATAGCGGTAGTCCCAGGTGCGCCCGGAGCCCGGTGCTTCCGGTATCGAGGTGGTGTGCGCGGCGATGATACCGCCGGTCTCGTCGAAATTGCTGAGCTTGAGCGTGATCGCCGCGCGGATAATGGCTTCCTGCCAATCGTAGGAGATCGACAGCCGGCGCACCCATTCCATCCAATAATCGCGTGTGCGATCGGCGAAGTCGCGGCAGGTCGACTGCAGATCGCCAGGGAACGGCTCGTCAGGGCCAAAAACCAGATGCAGCGGGCGCGTCAGGACGAACGGTGCCTCGCCGTCAATCAACGACAGCGGCGCGTCGGTGGTCAGCCGGATGACCGTGCCTTCGCCGGAATAGCGGATGTGGTTGCTGCCAAGCGAGCGCTGTTGCAGCGGCTTGCCGTAGTCGCAGGTCGGACGCATGCGGATGGTGATGCGCGGCAGGCCGCCGATCGGCTCAATGATGCGAAAAATCTGCGGCGGACGAAACACGCGGCCGAACTGACGAAAGCGCGGGACGAAATCGGTGATCTTGACCTTGCCGCCCTGGTGATCGGTCAGCGTCGTCGAGACGATCGCCGTATTGCGCATGTATTCCGATTGATATTCGGCCATGTCGTCGAGCACGACGTCGGAAAAGCCCTTCTCCTCCTTGCCGGCCAGCAAGCGGCAGAAAATCGGATCGCTGTCGAAGCGCGGATAGCACCACCACACGAACCGCGAGGTCGGATCGACCAATGCGGCCGTGCGTCCGTTTCCGATGACGGCAAGATCAAGCCCGTGGTCTTTCATCAGCCCACGTCTTTGCGGTCGGCGGCGATCCGCGCCAGCCAGGTGCGGACATCCTGGGGCCGCTCGAAGTGACCGTCCACGCCGGCGACGATGCGGCCAACGGAAAAGCCCAAACCGCCGAATTGCGGAATGACGCCGAACACCGGCTCGTCGGTGACGTCGTCGCCGATGAAGATCGGGTGGCGGTCGCGAAACGGCGGGTGCTTCATCAATTCGCGTACCGCCGAAGCCTTGTCGATGCGGGCCGGTTTCACCTCGATGACCGCCTTGCCGGGCAGGATGTCGACCGTGCCTGACGGTGATTGTGTGCAAACGTTAGCGACGGCGGCATGCAGCGCCGGTCCGAGCTCGGGCGCCAGCCGATAGTGCAGGGCGAGCGAATAGCCCTTGTCCTCGACCAGAATGCCCGCGCCGAGTTCGGTGAGCGCTGCCAGGGTGCGTTTCAAATCGAGGCTGAGTGAGCCGGCGCGCCGCTCCGGCTTGGCGCCGGGCAACGGTCGCAACTCGGCGCCGTGGCCGCCGATGGCCGCAAGCTGCAAGGGCGAAAAGATCAAGTCAATGTCGGCGAGCGGCCGGCCGCTGACCAGTGCCAGCGCGCCGCCGGTGAGATCCTGCAAGCGCGCGAGCGTATGACGAAGTTCCGAGGGCACCGACACTTGCCGCGGCGTCGGCGCGATGTCGAGAATAGTGCCGTCGATGTCGAGCAGGATCGCGCATTCCCGCAAATCGGACCCGAGCGGCTTGGTGGCAATGTCCATGGCAAGATCAGCGGCGTGTTCTTGGCTGTGCACGTCATATCCCATCATGATTCGACAAAAGACAACGGGCGGGCGACAGCCTCGAGCGATTTGCGCTCGGCGGCGACGCCCCAGAGCGCCTCCACGACGGCAGCTGCAATCATCAACAGCACGGCAATGAGATAACCGGCGGTGACGCTGCCGCGCGATCCGGTGCTGATCAGCGCACCCAACAGCAACGGGCCCGCCACCCCGCCGACGCCGGTGCCGATCGCATAAAAGAAGGCGATGGCCAGCGCGCGAATTTCCAGCGGGAAAATCTCGCTGACCGTCAGATAGGCGGAGCTCGCCGCCGCCGAGGCAAAGAAGAACACCAGCATCCAGGCGACGGTAAGCGTCTCCGCCGAAAGAAGGTTTTGGCTGAACAGATAGCCGGTCGCGGCCAGGAGGATTCCAGATAGGCCGTAAGTCAGGCTGATCATCACCTTGCGGCCGATCGTGTCGAACAGCCGGCCCAGCACAATTGGTCCGAGCACGTTGCCGGCGGCAAACGGCAGGATGTACCAGCCGATCGCGCCGGCTGGGATGGCGTAAAACTCGGTCAGGACCAGCGCGTAGGTAAAGAAGATGGCGTTATAGAAGAACGCCTGCGCCGCCATCAGCGTGAGGCCGACAAAAGTACGCTGCCGGTAAGTCTTAAACAGTACGTGGCCGACTTCGGCGAGCGGTGTGTGGTCGCGCGCACGCAGCCGCACGCGCGGCCAAGCGCCGCGGTGAGGCGCGTGCGGGATATGCGCTTCAATGTTGCGCACCACCGCGTCGGCTTCTTCGACGAAGCCGTGGGTCATCAGCCAACGCGGGCTTTCGGGAATCCAACGCCTCATGACGAGAATGAAGAGTCCTATCGCGGTGCCGGTCAGGAAGGCCAAACGCCATCCGAGGGCGGGGTCAATCAATGCGGGATTAAGCAGCACGATCGAGCCGCCTGCACCCATGGCCGCCCCGATCCAGAAACTGCCGTTGATCAGGAGATCGGTCCAGCCACGCAGGCGTGCAGGGATGAGCTCCTGGATTGTCGAATTGATGGCAGTGTATTCGCCGCCGATGCCGGCCCCGGTCACAAAGCGGAACACGGCGAAGCTCCAGACGTCCCACGACAATCCGGTGGCCGCGGTGGCGATAAGATAGACCGCCAGCGTCACCGAAAAGAGCTTCTTGCGCCCCAAGCGATCCGTCAGCCAGCCAAAGAAGAACGCCCCGAGAACCGCTCCGCACAGATACGCACTGCCGGCAAGACCGATCTGCGCGCTGCTCAAACCCAGCCCCGAGGGCTGCATAAGCTCGCCGGACAGCGAACCCGCAAGCGTCACCTCCAGTCCATCGAGGACCCAGGTGATGCCCAGCGCAACAATGACCAAAACATGGAAGCGGCTGAACGGCAGCGCATCGAGACGGCTTGGGATGTCGGTTTCGACGATTGCAGCCGAGGCCGTGCCGACGACCCGGGTTGGGTGCGGCGATGGATTTACGCGAGATGTCGGAACCGGCCGCGCCGAATCCCTATCGGTTGCCGCGTTGGGTGCGTATTGAGCCATGGCAGATTGCCCCCAAGCGCAGTCATGGTTGCTAACGTCTTTGCCCGATGGAGAGTTCCAAGCGCTGCCGCAGCCAGTGAGGTGGACAGACAGGTAAACGCCGGCGCGCGAGCGTCGGCAGGTTTGAACAAGCCGCGGCCGCAGCGGTTCCATGCTAAGCCTCGGCGCAAGCTTTACGGCCCGGTGATGCGGTGATCGATAGGGTAATCAACCGACTGGAAATACCGAGGCGCCTCCGGGCCATTGTCCGCGCGCGTGAATTGAGCCTGATCGTGCTCGCGGCGCTGGTCGGCGCGCTTGCCGGCCTGGTCGTGACCGCCATGGGCTTGGGCGTCGATACCCTGCACCGGGTGCTGTTTCACCTCGGTCCGGGCGTGCGCCTATCGGGCCTGCTTCACCTTGATCCCGTCATCGCGATATCGGTGCCGCTCGTCGGCGGTATTGTTTTCGGCATTGCCCGCGAGTTGATCGCCTACTGGCGGCCGGAGCGCGAAATCGATCCGATCGAGGCGAACGCGCTGCACGGCGGCCGCATGTCGCTGCTCGGCAGCATCGTTGTCGCCGCCGAGACCGTCTGGTCGAGCGGCGTCGGGGCCTCGGTCGGCATGGAGGCCGGCTATACGCAATTCGCCAGCGGCATCGCCTCGCGCATCGGCATGGCGTTTCGGCTGCGCCGTGCCGACTTGCGTATTCTGGTCGGCTGCGGCGCCGCCGGCGGCATCGCCGGTGCGTTCGGTGCGCCGCTCGCCGGTGCGTTCTACGGTTTCGAACTGATCATCGGCGGCTATACGCCCAACAGCTTGGCGCCGGTCGCGGTCTCGGCGCTGATCGGATATCTGGTCGCGCAGACGCTTGGTCCTGCGGACCTCGGCGTCGTTGCGCCCGACCGCATGGTCGTCACCGCGCAGGAGCTGGTCATCGCCGCCCTCATCGGGCTGCTCTGCGCCGCGGCGGGCATCGTGATCATGCGCGGTGTCGCGTTCTGCGAGGGTCTATTTGCTCGCCTGAAGCTGCGATACACGCTCCGCACCGCGATCGGCGGACTCCTGGTCGGGCTGCTGGCGACGCAGGCGCCGCAGGTGATGTCCTCCGGCCACGGCGCACTGCACTTTGCCGGAATGCTGCAATTGTCGCTGGCGACGGTGGCGCTGCTGTTCGTGCTCAAGATCGTAGCCTCGGTCATCTCGCTCGGCTCCGGCTTCCGCGGCGGCTTGTTCTTTTCCTCGCTGCTGATCGGGGCGCTGGGCGGTCACCTGCTCGCCGTCGCGCTGACAACGGTTTTCCCGAGCGGTCATTTCGATTCCAACGCCTATGCGGTGATCAGCATGGGCGGGCTTTCGGCGGCGGTGATCGGCGGTCCGATGACCATGACCTTCATCGCGCTGGAGAGCACCGGCGATCTGTGGCTGACGGCGGCGGTGCTGATCGCCGTGATCATTTCGTCGCAGCTCACGCGCGAGTTTTTTGGCTATTCGTTCGCCACTTGGCGGTTTCATTTGCGCGGCGAGACCATCCGCAGCGCCGCCGATGTCGGCTGGATGCGCGATCTGACCGTCGGCAAGATGATGCGCCACGACGTCCGCACCGTCCCGGTGATGACTACGGTTGCGGCGTTCCGCGAGGCATTTCCGCTCGGCTCGCCGGCTTACATCATCGCGGTCGATGAGCAGCACCGCTACGTCGGCACGGTGGCGGTGGCGGACGCCCACGCGGTCGAAGCCGCGCCGGACCAGTCGGTCAAGGAGCTGCTGCGCTATACCGACGGCATTTTGGTGCCCAGCATGACCATCAAGGAGGCGGTGCTCGCCTTCGATCGCGACGAGGCCGAGGCGCTCGCGGTCGTCAATTCCTATCCGGACCGGCGCGTCATCGGGCTTTTGACCGAGGCTTACGCGCTCCGCCGTTACGCCGCCGAACTGGAGCGGCGGCGGCACGAGCTGGTCGGCGACGAGTAGGAAGAGCGCCGCCGGCATTCGAGCAGGAGCGAATGACGATGCAACGCTCTATCGCACCCGCTACTTCGGTATGCGCGGCACGACCAGGTGGAAAAGCTTGAGCGAGGCGCCGGCCGCCGGTTTGATGGTCGCGGTCTCGTGAGGCCCGAGATAGACGCCCGCGCCTTGTTCGACATCATAGCTGCCGCTGTCGAGCTTGATGCTGCCCTTGCCGTCCATCAGATAAATCAGCTGGTGGCGGTCGATGGCTTCCGGCTCGAACGACTTGCCGGATTTCAGCCAGCGCACCGAGCCGTGCACATTGCGCGCGCCGCACAGTGCCTGATTGAGAACTTCGATGAACTCGCCGTGTCCGGGCGTCGCGTTCTTCGGAAGCTTGTTGGTGTCGATGAATGTGAGCGCCATGATGCTTTGATCCCGCCTCGGTCCAAACTTTACGTCTGCACCCAGACGCGGCCGTCCTTGCGCTCCCAGCGCAGGTCGTCGTCGGTCCCTTCCAGGATCGTGGTCTTGAAACGATTGGGAGCCTGAAATTCGAAATAGAACAGCGGCTCTGTCGCCCGCAGCCGGTGTTTTTCCTCGGCCGGGATGAAAATCATGTCGCCGGGACCGACCGGGCGAATGCCGTCGTCGGATTCGACCGTCGCCTTGCCGCTGATGATGAAATAGAAATGCTCGCAGTTCTTGTGCAAGTGCAGCGGCGAGGCCGCGCCCTTTTTGTAATGCATGACGCCGGCGAGCATGTCGTCGATGTTGGCCAGCTCGTGATTGACGAAGAAAATGCGCTCACGGCCCGGCACCACGGAGATCAGCGACGGAAGTTCGTTTTCCTTGAATATGTAAGCCATCGGTTTGCCCCCGGGGATTCTGACGAATTGGCTAGTGACTGCCAAGCGAGATTAGAAAACGCGCGCAATTCCAGCCGCGATATTATCCGCTAACGCAGGATCCGTCTCGTATTTTTGGTCGTGCCATGTCACGGGCGAATTTTCTCTGCTTTACGAGAATCTCCAGCCGCCGTCGACGACGATGGTTTGTCCGGTGATGAAGGCGGCATCCTCCGAGGCGAGGAACGCCAGCGTCCCGGTCAAGTCTTCTGGCGTTTCCGTGCGCTTGATCGCCTGCTGCCCGCGGATCATGTCGAACCAGCCGAATTCTCCGGGCTTGCCGTTGATGGTGGTCTCGGTTCGAGTGAGCCCAGGCGCAATGGTGTTGACAGTGATCCCGAAGTCTCCCACCTCCGAGGCCAGCGAGCGCGCAAATCCGATGATGCCGCCTTTGCTTGCCGTATAGTGCGTGTTGAAGCCGATGCCGGAATGAAAGGTGGTCGAGGACACGCTGATGATGCGGCCCCAGCGCTGCTCTTTCATCGCCGGCAGGAAGGCCTTCACCAAGAGAAAGACGGAATCCAGATTGACAGAGAGCACCTTGCGCCATTGCTCGAAGGTGATCTCGTCGATTGCCGCGGTCGGATAGATGCCGGCGCAATGCACGAGGATGTCGCAGCCGCCGAGTTCCCGTTCCACCGCCTGCCGGAGTTTGGCGACCTCGGCCTCCGAAGTTTGATCGCAGCGAACGGCGATCGCGGCGCCGCCGCCTTTTTTGATCGCGCCGACGGTTTCCGAGCAGTCGGCGATGTCGGCAATGACGATCTTGGCGCCTTGCGCCGCCAACCGCTTGCAGAAAGCCTGCCCGATGCCATTGGCGCCGCCGGTGACGACGGCACGTTTCCCGGTCGACATGCTGGCGTTCTCCCGTTTTTGGCTTGCAGCTTGGTGGTGTTGGGCACTGGCCACGGCCGGTCCAGAGCCCATCATCCAAAAATCACCATAATTTCCAAAATATTTTAGAAGACGTGCGGGCGCTGTCAAGGTGCCGTCGGCGAGCGGCTCGACGTAGTCGGATCGCGAGTTTGCGGCGTCGACTCGGACCAGCGCTGATGGTGATAGCTGGCTGCCAAAAGGCCGGTAGAATTGGCAAATGTCGTGCGGCCGGTGATGCCCGGCACAGTGGGGCCGTCCGGGGGGATGGCATTTTGGCTGGTTGTGATCTAATTTCCAAAATTGCTTTTTCATAACAACGATCGCCATCGGCGAGCTTGGGGGATTTTATGAAACGTTCGGTCGCCGAGGTCCATTCGATAAATCCGGATCAACCGGGCGTGTCCCGCACCATCGCCGAGTTCGACCTACCGCCGTATCCGCCAGGACATTCTCTGGGTCCGCTTCGCCCCCGGATCGCCGCTTCGCTCCGATGAATTGCGCGCGCGCTATGGCGTCGGCATCAGTCCGTTGCGCGAGGCGCTGACCCGGCTCGCGTCCGAGCGGCTGGTCACATCGGTCGGGCAGCGCGGCTTTCGGGTGGCGCCGCTCACGGCCTACGACGTCGAAGACACCATGGCGACCCGTATCCTGATCGAATTGGAGGCGCTGTCGCGCTCGATCCGGCGCGGCGACATGGCCTGGGAAACGGCTCTGGTGGCCGCATTCCACGCGCTGTCACGCTATCCGGTGCCGAAAGAACCAGGCCCTGCCACCGAAAACTGGGCGCTGTTTCATCGCCGGTTTCACATGGCGTTGCTGGCGGCATGCGGCTCGCAATGGCTCATCGAGCTTGCCGAACTTTTGTTCGATCAGGCGGAACGGCAGCGGATTTTGCGCACCAAATTTGGTCCGCAAAAAATATTGAAACGCGACACTGCGCGCGAGCACAAGCAAATTTTCGACGCGGCGCTGGCGCGCGACGCCAAGGGGGCGGTCCGCGCGCTCGAGCGCCACTATCAGGTGACTGCCGGACAGGTGGTTTCGGTGCTGTCGCGCATTCCCCGCGTTGTCGCCAAGCGGGCCTGAAACGCTCTCGGCACTGGCGCCGAACTGGCAACGAAATTCGTTTCGGTCCGGCGGGCTCGGGGCGGATGCCGACGCTCGGCTGCTGGTTCCGACGATCCGACGCGGCAGCCGTCGCGCCCGCGAATGTCGGCGCGCCGGTCTGGCGATTGCGCGGCTTGACACGCCTCTGTCCACAAATTAGAAATTTTGGAAAATATTTTCAGCGGGAGGAATGGGACAGCCACTTTGCAGCGATAAGCGGGTTGCGCGATCCGGCGATGCCAGCGAAAGGCTTCCGACCGTCCCATCCCGCGTTTGCCGCAGGGCGTCCCGCATCACAGGAGAGCGCCATGTATCAGCTGAGTAGAACGGTTCCGGTCAACGAACCGAAGAAATCTTTCCTGAGCCGCCACGATGTGTGGAATGGCCTGCTGATGAAGGCGAACAACGCGCTGCCCTATGTGCCGGAGATGAAGAAATGCGACGTGGTCGAGCAGGGTGACGGCTGGCTCGTGCGCGACATCATGCTCAAGGATGTGCCGCTGCGTGAAAAGGTGACGTTCGAGCCGGAAAACCGGGTGGTCTTCGAACGCACCCGCGGCTCGGAGCTCGGCCGCATCGAAAATATCATCGGCGAGGACCCGAACGGCAATCTGACGTTGACATTCGCCTTCAGCTTGAAGAAAGACGGCGTTCCGGAAGGCAGCGACGCGGAGAAGGCCCACTTTGCACCAATGGAAGGCGCCTACCTCAATGCCGTCGCGTCCACGCTGGCCGCGGTCCGCCGCACGGTCGATGAAAGAGGCCGCGAGCATCTGCCGCCCAAGCATCCGACCGACACCGCCGGCGACACCCGCTGGATCTACGAATATTACCGCGCCGTCGATGCCATGGACATGGAGCGCACGCTGGCGCAGCACACCGACGATACCACGCTGACGTTTGCCAACCATCCGACCGTGCATGGCAAGGAAGGCTACAAGGCCGCGATCGGCCATCTGTGGGGCAGCATCAAAGGTTTGTCGCACAGCATGACCGGCGCGTGGTCGATGCATGACGGCCAGGTCGGCGTCGCCGAGGCGATCGTCCAGTACACCCGCATGGATGACAGCCTGTGCGCGATCAAGTTCTGCAGCGTGCTGCGCCGCCGCGGCGACAAGATTGCCGACCTGCGCATCTACGGCGACGCGACGCCGCTGTTTGCTCCGGCGAAGTAGTCCTCAACCGCGGTCAAGCCACATCTGGTCAAATCATGTCAGCTCGTCCACTGCCGGGAACGCTTTTCCAGATCGGCTATGTCGTGCCGAACCTAGACGCTGCGCTGGCCCACCTCAACAGCAAGCTCGGCGCGCCGCGTTTCATGGTGCTCCGTGAGATCGTCGTCGAGAACGGCTGGTTTCGCGGTGCGCCGGCTTTGATCAACCACAGCATGGCGTTCGGCTATGTCGGCGACGTGCAGTACGAAGTGATCGAGCCGGTCGCCGGCAAAAGCACCTACTCGGAATTTCTCGACCGCGTGCCGGCGGGCGGCGTGCATCACCTCGGCTTTTCGGTCGAGGACTACGACGGCGCCACCGCCGATCTGTTGGCGCGCGGCTACCGGCTGGTGCAGCGCGGCACCTTCGGCGACACCAAGTTCGGCTACTTCGAAACCAGCGACGATCCCGGCACGGTCACTGAGATCGTCTATCTCGACGCCAACGTGCGCGGCATGTTCGCCAGCATCAAGGCGCAGACGTTTTAGGTGAGGTTTCTTCCGGGCAGGCGGGTAACGCCGCCGGGTGAAGTAAGGAAAATGGTCTGATGGCGGCTTCTGGAAAATATCCGGCCACTGACGAGATGGTGCAGGAGCTGTGGGACCGTCAGCAGATCAGCGACGTCATGCTCCGATTCGGACGCGGCCTCGATTTGCACGACTGGGACCTGTACGCCGCGACTCTGACCGATCCGTTTGAGGTCGATTTCTTCGATCTCACAGGTCGGGCGCCGGCGACGACGACGCCGAAAGTCTGGGCGCGCTTTGCCAGCGCCTGTCTCGAGCGGCTGATCGTCATGCATCAATATTCCAACTTCCATATCAAGCTGCACGGCGACACCGCCGACGGAATCTTCTACCACGTGTCGCGGCATCGCCTTCCCAACCGGCACGGCGATGACCATTACACGCAATATGGCTGGTACGAGAATTCCTTCCGCCGCACGGCGGACGGCTGGAAGATCAGCAAACTCAAGCACTGCTTCCAGTGGTGCGACGGCAACCCCACCTTGATCGATCTCAGCGATCCCAATTGGCAGGTGGCCGCCGCCGCGGTGTTTGGAGCCGGCGGTTCGGCCGGTAAAGCGGCGTGAACGGGCAACGTTGCGGGAGATGGTCATTCGTTGCCGCGTCGCGATCGAGGCAATCACGTTGAGCGGGCCGACACCGTCATGACCGCGTCAGATACCGCAAGCGACGCCAAGCGGCCTGCGGTCCAGCGCCAGCTTTCGTGGCTGCGCTGGCGCTGGTCGGAGGACACCGGCCTGGTCATCGTCTTTCTGCTGATGATCCTCGCCATCGGCATTCCGCACCCGGAATTCTTCAGCTTCGGCTCGATCAAGACGATCCTGCGCCAATCGGCGCTGGTCGGCATCATCGCCTTCGGCATGGTCTATCTGGTGGCGATGGTCGAGATCGACCTGTCGGTCGGCGGCATCTTTGCGGTGGCCTCCAGCCTGCCGGCTTTGCTGATGAAGTTTTATCACGTCGATCCGTGGATTGCCGTCGCACTGGGGCTGATAGCCGGGATCGT
The DNA here is from genome assembly GCA_963806465.1 of uncultured Alphaproteobacteria bacterium. GTDB lineage: Bacteria > Pseudomonadota > Alphaproteobacteria > Rhizobiales > Xanthobacteraceae > BOG-931. The sequence continues at coordinate 127,563 of CAWDZD010000043.1, forward strand.
CCTTGGCGGTTTCAACGGCGTGCTGACCAGCCTGCTGAAAGTGCCGCTGATCATCGTCTCGCTTGGAACATTGTCAGCTTACTTCGGGCTGCATCTCATCTTGTCTGACGGCAAAGCGATCTACGGCCTGCCGAAGGATCATCCGTTCTTCCGGTGGTTTGGCAGCGACCTGCTGCAGCTGCCGGCTTCGGTATGGACCGCGCTTGTCTGCGCCATCGTGCTGTATTTTGTCTTCATTCACACTCGCTTCGGCGCCACGGTCCGCGCCATCGGCTCGAATCCGGCCGCCGCCGAATTCATCGGCGTGCGCACCGATCTGATCCGTATCTACGCCACCGCTTTGGTCGGCTTTCTGGCCGCCTTGTCCGGCGTCATGACGCTTGCCTATTTCAAGGCGGTCGACACCTCCTCGGGCCGCAGCCTCGGCCTTCAGGTCATCGCCGCCGTGGTGATCGGCGGCACCTCGCTCGCGGGCGGTTCCGGCACCATCCTCGGCGCGGCTTTGGGCGTGCTGATCATCACCACCATCGACAGCGGCCTCGTCTTCTACAACGTCAACCTGAACTATTCGGAGTTCGTCACCGGCATCGTCATCGTCGGCGCCATTGCGCTCGATCGGATCGCCAAGCGCCGGCGCACCAGTTGAGTCGCGGCATCGTGGCTTGGCCGGTCGCCGATCAACAATCGCAAGTAGGGAAGCAAGGGAGGTAAGGAACATGCAATCGAGAAAACTCAAGAGGCACGCGCTCCGGTTATCGGGGGCGGTGCTGTCAGGCGGTCTGGCAATTGCAGCCGTTACCGGCCTGCCGGCCTACGCCGCGAAGGATTCCGTGACCGTTTCGGTGGTGCTGGCTTTGGCGGCGGGCGAATGGAGCACGGAAATTCTTGCCGGCGCCAATGCCGCGGCGAAAGACCTGGACGGCAAAGTCAAAGTCCGCGTCACCGGGCCGACCACATTCGATCCACAACGGCAAGCGCAGATGTTCCTGGCTGAGCTCGAAACCAAGCCGGACGTGCTGGTCGTGGTCAACGTGGCGCCGCCGCTGTTCACCCAGCCGGCGCTCGAGGCGCAGGCGCGCGGCGCCAATATCGTCTGGATCAACGTGCCGCCAATGCCTGAAATCAAGAATGCGCTGTTCGTCGCTTCGGATGCATTCGGCATGGGCTTGACGGCTGGAGGCATCGTGACCGCCGCGTTGGAAAAGAGCCAAGGCAAGCCCGCGGCCGACATCAGCGGCGACGTCGTTACCGCGGTGTGCGTGCCCGGTCTGACGGTTCTGGAAAACCGGCTCGCCGGCGAAGTCGCCTACCTCAAGAAGAAAATGCCGAAGATCAACGTGCTGGCGAGCTTCGATTCGAAGCCCGATCGCGAGCGGAATTTTGCTTTGTGGGATCAGGCGATCCGCAAGACGCCGAAGGCCCTGACCTATATCGACCCCTGTGAGGAAGGCGAGGAGAATATCCCAAAGATACTGGACGCCGACAAAGTCAAAGTGCCGTTGATTTCCTGGGATACGCCTGAAGAAGTGCGCGAATATATTGCGCAGGGATCGATCACGGCGGGCGTGCCGGCGAATTTCTTCTCGCAGGCCTATCTCGCCACCTACATCGCCGCCGACGCGCTGCTCAAGGGCAAGCCGCTGCCGGTCGGCTGGGTGAAGGTGCCGCATGTGGTCGTCGATAAGGCCAACATCGCCGCCTACCAAAAGGCCTGGGAAAAGCCGGAGACCGGACTGCGCGCGTTTTACAAGGAGCAGATCGAGGCAACACGCGATCACCTGCCGGCGACTTTGCCGGATCCGGACTTGTACACGCACCCGGCCCAATGAACATGAATCGAGTGCCGCTCTGCAAAGAGCGGCACTCGCAAGCTGGCTCTGACCGCTCAACCGGTCTTTAGAGAATCGCAGAAGGGGCGGACTGTGTCGGTCATCTATTCCGCCAGAGGCATCAGCAAGCGCTTCGGCGCCGTGCACGCCTTGAGTGACGTCGATTTCGACGTCATCGAAGGCAAGGTCAACGGACTGGTCGGCGCCAATGGCGCCGGCAAGTCCACCTTGCTGAAGATCATCGCCGGAGCGCTGCCGCCCGACGCTGGCGAACTCAAGCTCGACGGCCGGCCGCTGGCGATGCACACGATCACCGACGCGGCGCGAGCCGGCATCGCCATGGTCTCGCAGGAATTGAGCCTGTTCCCGGCGCTGAGCGTGGAAGAGAATCTGCTGTTGGCGCCCGGTGGCGGCGCGTGGCAAGCGCGCCGCGCCTTCGGCCGCCGCGCCAACGCCGTCCTCGAACAGCTTGGCGTGCACGTGTCGCTTCGCGCGGCGCTGCATCGATTGAGCCTGGCGGACCGGCAATTGGTCGAGATTGCGCGCGCCGTGCTGCAAAATCCCCGCGTCCTCATTCTCGACGAGCCGACATCGTCGCTGCATGTCGCCGAGGTCGAACGGCTCCACGAGATCATTCGGGGCTTGCGCGATTCCGGCATCGGCATCGTCTATGTCAGCCATTTCCTCGAGGAATTGCTGGAGATATCCGACAACTTGGTCATTCTCCGCAACGGCAAACGCGTCCCCGGGGACATCACGCCGGCGGCCGATCAATTGAAAACGGTGGTCGCTGCGATGTTGGGTGAGACGCCGGAATCGATGGCGGAACGCGCGCAACGATCGGGCGATCGCGGCGAGGCCGATGGCTCGATCCCGGAGATCAAGGTCGATCCCCTGCGCATCGTCGGGCTCAGAGGGCCGCGCGATCTCGTCATCGAGAATTTGGAAATTAAGCCCGGCGCTATTGTCGGCGTCGCCGGACTCGCCGGCGCCGGCGTCGAAGAATTGTTCGCCGTATTGTTCGGCGTCGCCAAGCCGAAGGCCGGGCAGGTGACGCTTCCAAGCGGCGTTGCGTTGCCGACCTCTACCGCCGGCGCGGTCAAGGCGGGAATCGCGTATACGCCCGCCGATCGCAAACAATATGGCCTGATGCTGCGGCAAAGCGTTGCCGAAAACGTTGTCAGCGTGCGCGCGCTCACGCTTGGGCGCGACGGCTTTGTCTTGCGCGCCGCGCGTCTGCGACAAGCGGCGATCGAACGCTGCCGTCAGCTTGGCGTGGTCGCCGGCTCGATGCAGCAGCCGGTCAGCGCGCTATCGGGCGGCAATCAGCAGAAAGTCGTGTTCGCCAAATGGATCGAGGCGGCGCCCTCGCTGCTGGTGCTCGACGATCCGACCCGCGGCATCGACATCGGCGCCAAACGGGAAATGCACCGCATCATGCGGCGCCTGGCCCAGTCCGGGCGGGTGGTGTTGTTCTATTCAAGCGACCCCGGCGAGATCGTCGCGGTGTCGGACCGGGTCATCGTTTTCGTCGATGGCGTGCTGAGCCAAGAACTCGATGGCGAAACGCTCACCGAGCACGAGCTGGTGACGGCGATGAATACCGGCGTCAAACCGTCCGCCCGGCCGGCGGCATAGAGCATGATCCCGAAAAGCGGAAGCTGGTTTTCGGAAAAGATCATCCTGCAACGAAACATCTGGATCATGATCCGGCTCAATTCAGTCGGATCATGATCTAGCCGCACGTATCTTGGAGGAAAACAGATGACGGGATTGGTCGAAGGCAAATCAATCATTGTGACCGGCGGCGGTCGCGGCATCGGCGAAGGGATCGCGCGCGATCTCGCCGCCGAAGGCGGACGAATCGTGGTTGCCGACATCGATTTGGCCGCCGCCGAGCGCGTCGCGGCGGCGATCCGCAAGGACAAAGGCGAAGCGATCGCGGCTCAAGTCGATGTGGCGGACCGCAAAAGCGTGCAGGCCATGATCAAAGAGGCGGTGCGTGCCTTCGGCCGGCTTGACGTCATGTTCAACAATGCCGGCATCAGCAAAGCCGGCCAATTCCTGGAAGCCACCGAGGCCGACTGGGCGCGCATCATGGGCATCAATGGGCTCGGCGTGCTGATCGGCATGCAGGAAGCGGCCAAGCAGATGATCGCGCAGGGCGGCGGCGGCAAAATCATCAACACCGCCTCGATTGCTGGCAAGGTCGGCGAACAAATCGCCACCATTTATTGCGCCAGCAAGGCCTGCGTGATCTCGCTGACCCAAGCCGGCGCCGAGGCGCTCGGCAAGCACAACATCACCGTCAACAGTTTCAGCCCCGGCTTTGTCAAAACCGAGCTCTGGGACGGTCTGGACAAGGATTTGATCCGGGCCGGCTACCGCGACGAGCCGAATGCGGTCGATCATCTGGCGAAGACCAAGGCGATCCTGGGTCGGGTTTCTACACCCGACGATCTGGTCGGCGCCACGACGTTCCTGGCATCGTCGCGGTCCAACTACATCACCGGGCAAAATCTCATGGTCGATGGCGGCGTTCGGCTGATCTAGCGGCTCAACACGAAACGCGGACATGCGGAGAGACCGGCGGTGTATTTGGTGGCCAATAACAGTTCCGCGCATGCGCGCGTCGCCGAGTTCGCTGGCAATGGCGATGCCGCCGCCCGCTGGCTGATCGACGAACAATCCGGCGGAAGCAGTTTTGGCCGGATTGGCTTGATCGAAATCGGTCCGGCCGGATCGGCGCGGCTGACGCCGGAAGCCGGCCGCGAGCAAATGCTATTTGTGTTGCACGGCGGCGGCCATGTGCGCTGCGATGCCGTTGCTGCCGATGTGCGCCAAGAATCGGTGATCTTCCTGCCGGCCCGGCAAACGCTTGAGGTCGAGCCGCGGCACGGCCGGCTGCGGCTACTGCTGGTTCAGGGCGGCCCTGCTGCCACCACCGGGAGAATGCAGATTATGTCCCTGAGCGAGGTGGAGAATGTTCCGTTCCACAAGCCCGAGCTCGGCTTCATCCGTGTCGCTGCCCGCTGGCTGGTCGGTGGCAGCGCGGCCAAGTCAGCCGCCCTGGTGGTTGGTCAAAGCACGTTCGTTCCCGACGGCGCTCATCTGTTGCACCGGCACGATCATGGCGATGAGTTCTTCTATGTCTTCGACGGCCAAGGCGCGCATCTCGTCGAAGGCGGCGAACTCGCCATGCAAACCGGCGATGTGGTGTTCGCGCCGCGCGGCGAGTGGCACGGCTTCCGCAACACCCGTGACCGCCCGGTGCGCGCGATCTTCGGCTATTTCGGCGTCACGTCGCTCGACGAGGCCGGCTACGAGGTACACCCCGCCGTGGCGGCCACAAATGGCGCGGGCGGCGCGGCATGAACGGCCTAGGCCATGCTCAGCATGACGCTGCGCAGCCATCCGAACGCCGGGTCATAGGCAAAGCGCGAATGCCAGATCAATTGCTCGTCGAACTTCGGCATGTCGAAGGCGACCTCGAGCTTTCGCAAATCGGCTCGCTCCGCCGCCACGTCCATCATCCGGCTTGGCAGAATGCCGACCGATCTGGTGCCGCGGACCAGCGTCGGAATGACATTGAAGGTGGAAACGTTGATCGTCGGATTGGAGCGATTGCGGCCGGCGCCCGCCTTCAGTTCGCTGGTCGCCATGGTCACGCCGGCGAACTGCGCTGCCACGTGGGGAAACTCGAACAACTGGTCCAGCGTGATCGCACCGCGCAACGGATGATCGTTGTCGACGATGCAGCAATAGACCTCCGAGAACAGGGTATCGGCGCGCAGGAACTGGTCGGAGCTGGCGTCGGCCTGGGTATAAGGATTGCCGGTGACGCAGAGGTCGACCGTCCCATTGCGGACATTGTCGATCGGCGAATTGATCGGCACGATGTCGTAACCGAGATAGGGCGCCTGTTTGGCGACGTGGCGGAACACCGCCGACAGATAAACCGTGGTGCTGTAGTCGGACGCCATGATGCGAAACCGCCGGCGATCCTTCTTCGGATCGAACACCGGCTTTGCCGAAATCGTCGAGTCGATCTGCAGGATCGTCTGCCGCACGGTAATGGCGAGCGATTGTGCAAACGGCGAGAGGTCGTAGCGGCGGCCGTTGCGCACCAGGAGCTCGTCGTCGAATTGGTCGCGCAGCCGGCGCAGGATGCCGCTCATGGTCGACTGCGTGACGTGCATCTTTTTTGCCGCCCGCGTGACATTCTTTTCGGCGAGCAGGGCATCCAACGACGCAAGCAGATTGAGATCGAAATTCTGCATGTATTACAGCCAGTTGGAGCGTGCCGCCAACCATCGGCCTGGCCGATACTTCAAGTTGGAAAACTCAATTTGTCAATGACCAACCGCGGTGCGAGCTTGCTGCCGACAGCAAATAAATCGATGGAGGAAAGCGTGCAGCTGGCCAAAACTGTGGCTTCCAAGACTGTGGCGTTTGCCCCCAAGCCGACACGGACCGATTTCCCCGTCCTGCTCGATCGCGTGCGCGCTCTCAAACCGATCTTCCGCGACGCCGCCCGCGACACCGAGACCAATCGGCGGGTGCCGAAAAAGACGATGGAGCATTTGCGCGACGCCGAGCTGATCAAGCTGGTGCGCCCGGCGCGATTCGGCGGCTTCGAATACGGTCTCACCGAATTGGCGCAAATCGCCTTCGAACTCGGCTCGGTTTGCGGCAGCACCGGTTGGTGCGGCTCGCTCGCCATGTGCTATCAATGGATGACAGCATTCTTCCCGCTGGAAGGCCAGCAGGACGTCTGGAGCGATCCCGACAATCTGGTCGCGGGTTCCTACAATCCAAGCAAGGAATGCGAGATCGTGCCCGGCGGCATCAAGCTTGCCGGCTCGTGGCCGTACGCCAGCAATTGCGAAAACAGCCAGTGGCTGATGCTCGGCGCATTGGTGCCGAACGCCAAAGGGCCGCCGGAGGTAATGTGGTGTCTGGTGCCGATGACCGACATCGTGGTCGATCAGGACACCTGGTTCACCTCCGGCCTGCAGGGAACCGGCAGCAAGACCGTCCGCATCGACAAGCCGGTTTTTGTTCCGGACCACCGGATGCTGCGGTTTGCCGAGGTCGTCGCCGGAGCGGTCCCGGGCAGGAAAATCGATAACAACGCCATGAGCAGTTTCGGCTTCACTACGTTCGGCCCGACCGCTTTGGTGTCGCCGATCCTCGGCATGGCGCAGGGCGCGCTCGATTCCTTTATCCAGATGGCGCAGACCAGGGTGCGCGCGGCCAAGCCCGGCATGATAGTCCCGGTCGCCAACTCGCCGATGATCCAGAACAAGATCGGCGCGGCGTCGGCGACGATCGAGTTGGCGTACACCTTGCTCGTGTCCAGCGTGGCCGCCGCCGAAGACAAGGTGCGGCGCGGCGTTCCGTTGGAAGTCGGCGAGCGTATCGCCATCCGCCGCAATCAAGGCTTCGCCGCCAAGCAGTCGGTGGCCGTAGTCAACGACTTGTTCGCCAAGGAAGGCGCCGCCGGCAGCGATCTTGCCGCGCCGCTGCAGCGCTTCTGGCGCGACGTCAATGCCGCGGCGCTGCATCTCAGTCTCGACTGGGAAGCGATCGCGGCCATGTACGGACAGCAACAGCTCGGGCTCGAGCCGGTCGGCCTCTATTGAGTGACCGATGACATTTCATCCGCAACTGGCATGTTCGATGTCTGATCTGGTCGCGACCGAGTTCTGTTTCGGCTTCGCAGCTGGCCGACGACGCCAAGCGGGCGCTGCGGCGGCTCGCAAGCTCGGTCAGCGTCGTGACCTGCCGCCATGGTGCCCGCAGCTATGCGATGACGGCAACTTCGGTCAGCGCGTTGAGCATGGCCCCGCCGTCCATGCTGGTCTGCGTCAATCGATCAGCGACGTTCCACACCGCGCTCAGCGAAGCCAGCGAATTCGGCATCAATGTGCTGAGCCGCGCGCATGTCGTCATCTCGAAGCTTTGCAGCGGCGAGGCGAGCGCGGACAGCCGGTTCAATGTCGGCGACTGGGATACGCGCGCGGCCGCGCCGATGCTGGTCGACGCGCAGGCCGCCATCATTTGCCGCAGAGACAAGCAGCTCGAATACGGCACCCATACCGTATTCATGGGCCGCATCGTCTCGATCGCCACCAACGGCGACGTCGATCCGCTGATCTACGTCGACGGACAATATACCGGCCGGGCCGCCTGAGATTGGTGACCGGCAAAGCGCAATACGTCGCGTCGTTCACCCGGAACTACAGGTTGAACGATGGCGGCGACGTTTGAGTCTCGATGTCGTGGGTCTCGATGTTGACATGGCGCGCCGGAACGGCGGACCATACAGCAAATAGGTTTAGAGCGTGATCCGGAAAAGTGGCAGCCGATTTTCGCAAAAAAGACCATGCGCAAACGAAACATTTAGATCATGATCCGGTTCAACCAAATCGGATCATGATCTAGGGAGGATTGGCGCGGTATGGACGTCGAGCAGCGCATTGCCGAGCTGACGCAGAAAATGCTGCGGCGGAAATTTTACGCCGTGCTGTCGCAGCCGTCGGCGACGCCGGAGAAACTGAAGGCGCTGCTGCCGGCGCATCTCGAATACATGATCGGCTTGGAAAAGCGCGGCGTTCTGTTCGCGTCCGGGCCGCTGAGCGACGGCGCTGGACCGCCGAGCGGCGCCGGCTTGACGATCCTGCGGGTAGCGAGCGCCGAAGAGGCGCGCGCAGTGGCGGAAGCTGATCCGTTCGTGCGCAGCGGACTGCGGACCTTTGAGCTCAAAGAGTGGACGATCATGGAGGGGACGCTCGGCCTGCGCGTCAATCTCTCCGATCAAACCGTCGAAGTAGCGTAAGGGGAGTTGAATGGAGACCGTCGGCTTTGTCGGCGTCGGCAAGATCGGCATGCCGATCTCGCAAAACCTGATCAAAAGCGGCTATCGCGTGGTCGGCTATCGCCGCAGTTCGCTCGACGAGTTTGCCAAAATTGGCGGCGTGCCGGCGCGTTCGGCCGCCGAGGTGGGCGCGCAAGCCGACATTGTTTTTTCCTGTCTGCCGTCCGACGACGCGCTCGAAGAAGTCGTGCATGGTCCGGACGGACTCATTCGGTCGGCACGGCCCGGACAAATCGTGGTCGAGCTCGGCTCGTATCCGGTCCCGGTCAAGCAGCGCCACGTCGCCCCGATGGCGGAGAAGGGCGCGTTCTTTATCGACGGCGAGGTTGCCGGCACGCCCGGAATGGTGCTGGCGCGCAAGGGCGTGGTGTTTCTCGCCGGCGACGAGGAGGCCTGCAAGAAAGCCGAGCGGGTGGTCGCTGGCTTTGCCGATTCCTGCATCTACTTCGGCGCGTTTGGCGCCGCGAGCCGGGTCAAGCTCATCAACAATCTTCTGGTCTCGATTCACATTGCCGCCACCGCCGAGGCGATGGCGCTCGGTGTCAAAGCCGGCGTCAACGTCGATCTGATGATCAAGGCGATCGCCAATGGCAGCGGCGGCTCCACCCAATTCGGCATTCGCGCGCCGTGGATGGCGGAGCGGCGGTTCAAGCCGCTGCAGGGTCCGATACCCGGCCTGCAACACTATATCGAGATGATCGGCGAATTCGCCGACAGTGTCGGCGTGGCGACGCCGCTGTTGGATCGCACCGCTGAATTATTCGAACGATTTGTGGCGATGGGACTGTCCGATTGCGACGGCGCCGCCATGATCGACGTCATCGGTTCGCTGCCGCGAGCAAAATCCGAACAGTCCGCTGCCGCCAAGGCAACCACAGCAGATGCCAAAGGAGAGTCCGCATGATCCGCGTCAACAAGATCGCCCACGCCACCTACGAGACGCCCGATCTCGACAAACAGACCGAATATTTCACCGAGATCCTCGGGCTGACGCAGGTCGGCAAGGAGAAGGATGCCGTCTATCTCGCCTCCACGGTCGATCACCATTCGATCGTGTTGCGGCGCGGCTCCCAGGCAGGCTGCGTAGCGTTGTCCTTTCAGATCGCGCCGGACGCGGATCTCGATGCTTTCGAGAAGCAGGTTGCCGCGCACCAGATCAAAACCCAGCGCCAGAAGGACCCGGAGCCTTCGGTGAAGGATGCGGTCACCTTCGCCGACCCCAAGGGCACAACGATGCAGGTATTCAAGCGCGATGCCTTCTCGCACCAGAAATTCCAGAACAAGGGCATCGTGCCGCACAAGCTCGGGCACGTCGCCTTCCATGTCACCGACGTGAAGCACGTCACCAAGTTCTACTGCGACGTGCTCGGCTTTCGTGAATCCGACTGGATGGGAGATTTTTTCTCGTTTCTGCGCTGCAGTTCCGATCATCACACCATCAATCTGATGGAGACCGGCTCGAACCGTCATTTCCACACCGCCTTCGAGCTGCGCGACTGGGGCCATATGCATGAGGCGTGCGACTTCCTCAGCCTCAACGGCTACAAGCTTCTGTGGGGCCCGGGCCGGCACGGCATCGGTCACAACCTGTTCGCCTATCACCGCTCGCCCAACGGGCTGATCACCGAGACGTTCTGCGAGCTCGATCGCATGAACGAGGAGCTCGGCTATTTCGAGCCGCGGCCGTGGCACCGCGATAATCCGCAGCGGCCTAAGGTGTGGGAGAAAGATCCTTCGGCTTCTAACCTCTGGGGCGTGATGCCGGGCGACGAAATGATGAAGTAGATCGGCGGCAGCAACCCGCCGGTTAAATCGGGGAGGGCTGCATGGCGCGGGACGTGGCCAAAGGCTGCGCCGGATCGATCCGGCGCGTCGTCCTGGCAGTGGGCATAGCCGCTGCGCTGTTGTTGCTGTTGCCGCGATCGACGGCGTCCGCCGCCGAGCCGATCAAGGTCGGCTTCAGCATGGCCATGACCGGCGGCGTGGCGCAGAACGGCAAGCAGCTTCTGATCGCGCTCCAGCTCTGGCGTGACGACGTCAACGCCAAGGGCGGGCTCCTGGGGCGGCCGGTGGAGCTCGTCTACTACGACGACCAGAGCAATCCGTCGAACGTGCCCGGCATCTACACCAAGCTGATCAGCGTCGACAAAGTCGATCTAATCCTCGGTCCCTACGCGACCAACATGGTGGCGGCGGCGATGCCGGTGATCATGGAGAACAACAAGACCACCATCGGCATTCTCGGTGTCGCGGTGAACCGGCACTTCAACTATCCGCGATACTTTTCGATGATCCCGATCGGTCCAGAAGGCGTGAAGGCCTTCTCCCGGGGTTTCTTCGAACTCGCCGCCGCGCAGCAGCCAAAGCCGCAAACCTTGGCGATCCTCGCCGCCGACGCCGAGTTCGCCACCACCTCCGCCGACGGCGCGCGCGAGAACGCCGCCGAATACGGGTTCAAGATCGTCTACGACAAGAACTATCCGCCGCCGACCACGGACTTTGCACCGACGGTGCGCGCGATGCAGGCGGCGAACGCCGACGTCGTGTTCGTCGCCGCCTATCCGCCGGACACCGTCGGCATCGTCCGCGCGGCGCAAGAGATCGGTCTCGTGCCGAAAATGTTCGGCGGTACCATGATTGGCTTATTGATCACGCCGATCCAGGCCCAGCTTGGCCCGATCCTCGACGGCATCGTCATCATGGAAAGCTTCGTGCCGGCTCCGACCTTCAACTTCCCCGGCTTGGCCGATGTGCTCAAACGCTATCGCGCGGCGGCGGCCGGCGAGAAGATCGATCCGTTCGGCTATGGCTTCGTGCCGTTCGGCTATGCCGCCGGGCAGGTGCTGGCGCAGGCGGTCGAAGCCACCAAAACCCTCGACCAGAATACGCTCGCCGACTATATGCACAGCCACAGTTTCGCGACCGTGGCCGGTGATATCGCCTTTGCCAAGGACGGCGAATGGGCGAAGCCGCGCATCGTCTTCACGCAATTCCAGAACGTCGCGCCGAACGACATCGAGCAATTCGCCGACGGCAAGAAGCAGCCGATCCTGTGGCCACCGCAATACAAGACCGGCGAGATGATCTATCCGTACGCGAGCGCGAAGAAGTAGATGATTTCGAACGCTGCTTTGGCTTCGCGCCGCAAGCCTTGCTGCGGGCGCACGGAGGCAACTATCGGACTGAGCGATGGTAGCAGTCGGAAAATGCGATTGTCAGATCGATAAAAAGGCTCTTATAGCTGACATCAATAAAATCGCGCGCGTGAACGTGACGGCGGCGCTGTGCCGTTCCCGACAGGCGTGCGGTCAGGGAGGAGGACATGGCTGATCTCGACGGGCGCGTTGCCGTCGTCACGGGTGCTGCGCGCGGAATAGGGCTGGGAATCGCCGAGCGGTTAAGTGCCGCCGGCGCGGCCGTGGTAGTGGCCGACATCGACGGCGCCACCGCGGAAAAAAGCGCAAAGACCTTGACTGGTCGGGCGATCGCCGCCGAACACGATGTTCGCGACGGCAAGTCTTCGAAGCGTTTGCGCCAAAAGGCCCTCGAAGCATTCGGCCGCGTCGACATCCTTGTCAACAATGCGGGCGTCGGGCCGAAGCCGGGGCCGGTGCAGCACACGACCGACGAGGAATACGACCGTGTCATGAACGTCAATGCGCGCGGCCTGTTCCTGACCACGCGCGCCTTCGTGCAAGGTATGATCGATCAGAAGCGCGGCCGCATCATCAACATTTCGTCGATTGTCGGCCAGACCGGTTTCGCGATGGTGCTGCCCTACGTGGCTTCGAAATTTGCCGTCACCGGCATGACGCACAGTCTCGCCTCGGAACTCGCCCCGCACAACATCACGGTCAACTCGATCCATCCAGGCATCCTGGCGACCGACCTGCATTCGGCGGTGGTAGCCCAATTCTCCAAACTTCAGGGCCAGAAGGAGGAGGACACCTGGGCGTGGTTCAAAAGCCGCATTCCGCTCGGTCGTTTCCAGACGCCGACGGACATCGGCGAGATGGCCGCTTTCCTAGCCTCCGATCGGGCGGAAAACATCACCGGCGCCGCCTTCAATGTCGACGGCGGCTGGGAAATGCACTAAGCGGCCTCGCGTCTGCCCCGTCATCTTGAGGCGCGAGCGAAGCGAGCCTCGAAGGATGCACGGCCAACCGAAATCGGCTTGTCCGATTTCGCTTGTTTCAAAGAACGCCAAGTCGGCAAGTGCCGACTTGGTTGGCCGTCGCCCTTCGAGGGCCGCTTCGCGGCCACCTCAGGGTGATGGATATTGCTCAGCACGAACCGCTTTGATTTAAGAGCGCTGTAACAGCCGCCGCGAAGCTTATTCGCCCTTGCCGCCGCCGAGCTGCTTGAGCTTGGCAAACACCGCTTCGACGTTGAGATCTTCGGATTTCTTTGCGGCGGCTGGAGTTCGGCTCTGCCTCCGGCTCCTCCTTCGGCGCGGTGGTGACAGCCGCGGGCAGGAGCGTGGCGCCCTGCGCTTCGACCGGTACCGGCTTTTCCTTGGCGGCGCGCTGCACCTCGAGGTCGAGATCGATCTGCGAGCACAAACCAAGCGTCACCGGATCGAGCGGCGTGAGGTTCGCCGAATTCCAGTGGGTCCGCTCGCGAATCGCCTGAATGGTCGATTTCGTGGTGCCGACCAGCCGCATGATCTGGCTGTCCTTGAGTTCCGGATGGTTGCGCACCAGCCACAGAATGGCGTTCGGCCGGTCCTGGCGCCGCGATACCGGCGTGTAGCGCGGCCCCTTCTTTTGCTTGGCCTCGGGCAAGCGGACCTTGGGGTCGGCGATATGCAGGCGATGATCCGGGTGGGCCTCCGCGTCGGCGATCTCCTCGCGCGTCAGCTGACCGGTCAGGATCGGGTCCAATCCCTTGATGCCCTGGGCGGCATCGCCGTCGGCGATCGCCTTTACTTCGAGCGGATGCAGGTTGCAGAACTGGGCGATCTGATCGAACGACAGCGCGGTATTCTCGACCAGCCAAACCGCCGTCGCTTTCGGCATCAAAGGGGCGGTAGCCATGTGCAAATCTCCTCTGCGCTCCGCCCGCCCATCTGGGGCGAAGCCACCTGAGTCATCAACGATGACTGGAAAGTGTCGCAAATATAGGCGCCGGGGAGCTTCGGCGCAACCGACTAGGTAATTCCGTCGATGCTGCGGGCACATAGGGCGGGCCCCATGCCCATTGCGCACCGGCCCGGTTTTGGCACAAAGAGGGCGCGCGAACGGGTCGCCGGGCCCCGCTGTAACGCCAGAACGGAGCCGACGTGACCGAGACGGTCGCCGAAATTCTTGACGCCTATCGCAGCGGCTCCATCAAGCCCGATGACATGGTCGCGCGGAGCTTCGCCCGGATCCGCGCCCATAACGATCCGGCGATCTTCATTGCGCTGCGCGACGAAGCGGAGGTTCGCGCCGAGGCGCGCGCGCTGGAAAAAGCCGGCGGCAAATCCCTGCCGCTCTATGGCATTCCGGTTTCAGTGAAAGACAATATCGACGTCAAAGGCCTGCCGACGACGGCGGCATGCCCGGCTTACAGCTATCGTCCCGGCAAGGACGCGGCGTGCGTCGCCCGCCTGCGCGACGCCGGCGCGATCATTATCGGCAAGACCAATCTCGATCAGTTTGCCACCGGGCTGGTCGGTGTGCGCACGCCCTATGGCATCGGCCGCAATCTATTCGATCCGAAGCTCATTCCCGGTGGCTCGAGCACCGGCTCGGCGCTCGCGGTCGGCGCAGGCGTCACGCCGCTTTCGCTCGGCACCGATACCGCGGGCTCGGGCCGCGTCCCGGCGGGTTTTGCGAATATCGTCGGATTGAAGCCAAGCCGCGGCCTGGTTTCGAATGCCGGTGTTGTGCCCGCTTGCCGCACGCTCGATTGCGTTTCGGTTTTCGCGCTGACCGTCGATGATGCCGTGGCAATGCTGGCAGTGATCGCGTCGCCGGACGCCGCCGACGACGCTTCCCCGCGACGGGCGCCACGGGGTGTCGGGCCGATGCCGGAAGGGCTTCGGCTCGGCGTGCCGCTTCCCGGCCAGCGCTTGTTCTTCGGCGATCGCATGGCGGAGGCTTTGTACGAGGCCTCGCTCGTGCAATTTACGGCGCTTGGCGCCAAGATCGTTGAGATCGACATCGAGCCGTTCTACGCGGCCGCGCGGCTGCTTTACGAAGGGCCTTGGGTTGCCGAGCGCTATCTGACGACGCGCGCACTGATCGCCTCCTCGCCGGAGTCGCTGCATCCGGTGACGCGGCAGATCATCCTCGCCGGCGCGCACGGTACCGCGGCCGATGCCTTCGCCGCTTTCTATCAACTCGAGGATTTGCGGCGGGTACGCGACCACGTGTTCCGCGGCATCGACGCCATGGTGCTGCCGACCGCGCCGACAATTTATACCGTCGAGCAGGTGCTGGCCGATCCGATCGGCCTCAACAGCCGGCTCGGCACCTATACCAACTTTGTCAATTTGCTCGACATGTGCGCCCTCGCCGTGCCGGCGTCGATGCGCGCCGACGGTGCGCCGTTCGGCGTGACTTTGCTCGCGCTCGCCGGCGAGGATGCCATGCTGGCGGCGATCGGCCGCATGTTTCATGCGGCGAGCGGCCTGCGGCTTGGCGCGTTGAAATATCTGCAGCCGCCGCTTGCGCTCGACGCGCCGGCGCTGGCCGACGGCGAAATTGCGCTCGCGGTGGTCGGCGCGCATCTCTCCGGCATGCCGCTCAACGGCGAATTGCGCACCATCGGCGCGCGACTGATCGAGCGCGGCGCCACTGAGCCGCATTACCGGCTCTATGCGCTGCCCGGCACGCGGCCGCCGAAACCCGGCTTGTTGCGAGTGAAAAACGGCGCCGGCGCCGCCATCGAGGTCGAAGTCTGGGCGCTTTCGGCAAGCGCCTTCGGCCGGTTCGTCGCTGCGGTGCCGCCGCCCTTGTCGATCGGCACGCTTGAACTCAACGGCGGCCGCCCGGTCAAAGGCTTCCTGGTCGAGGCCGAGGCCGTCGACGGCGCGCGCGATATTTCAAGCTTCGGCGGCTGGCGCGCCTTCATGGCGCAGGAAAAAGCTCCGGCGTGAAGTCTGGCGATGACTTCTGCTGGCCAATAAAGCTTATAAGCGCCGTGACACCCGTCAGCCGAGCGGTGACACGCGTCAGTTAAAATGTATGGTGACCGGCTGCCTGACCTCCGTCTACGTGGAGAATTTCTCCAGTTACAAATCCCGCCGAGTCCAGATACATCACGGCATCAACGACGTCGGACGTTTCCCCCATTCGACCCATCGGATGCATCGACGCCAAAGCCTAATGAGCCTCGACCGGATGCATCGGCGTCTTGATGATGCCCGGTGAAACGGCATTCACGCGCACGCCACTTTTTGCGCACTCTATGGCGAGCGACTTCGTCGCCGCGTTCAACGCTCCCTTGGTGAGAGATGCAAGCACCGCCGGTACGCTGGTCATCGGCTGATCGACCAGGCTTGTCGTGATCGTCACGATGTGACCGTGCCCTTGCTTGTTCATTGCTGCTACAGCGCGTTGGGTCATGTGAAAGAACCCGGTGACGTTTGTGGCCATATAGACGGCGTAGTCATCCATCGAATAGGCGGTAAATGGCTTGGCAATAAAGATGCCGGCGTTGTTGACCAGTGTGTCGACATGGCCAAAGCGTTTTAACGCTTCCTCGAACACCAGATCAGCCGTCACAGGGTCGGCGACATCTCCCTGCACCGGGACTACGTCCGGATCAGCAATTGCTTTGATCGATCGCGAATTCGCAACAACCTTATAATCGCGACTTCTGAAGGCCCGAACGAGCGCGGCACCGATTCCCTGCGATGCGCCTGTTACGATGGCCACCTTTTGCGCTGTGCTCATAACTCACCGATCTATTGATGACATTGCGATACTACCGGCTGACCCAAAACGGGACCTTCAGTTTTCGAACTATCCCGGATGCGGTCAGGCAGGTGTGGCTTCGCTTCAGGCTGCTCCGCTCGCCAACAAAGGAGAGTAATCCGGTCGTTTTAACATCGTATGGAGTTGACGGCGCCGGACGCCCATGTTGCCCCCGTCGAAGATCGGAAGGGCTAGTGCATCTTGTAGAAGACGTCCCAATGGGATCTCGTGGTCATAGCTGTCGACGCCGACCACTCGCATGAGATCAGTGATGACACGAACCGCAGCTTCAGAGCCATAAATTTTTGCCTGGATTGCAAGTTCGTCAGAGGCGGGAGACTGACTATCGACGGCGTGGCACGCGCGCCAGCTGAGATATCGAGCCGACTCGATCGTAGTTTTCGCGTCGACTAACGCGTATCCCACGGCTTGATGCTCGATGATCGGATGGATGCCGCCGCGTCGTTCGGTACGTGCAAAGTGCAGCGCGAACTCGAATGCCGCCCGCATGAGCGCAACTCCGAAAATTCCAACCAGCGCAGCGGTTCCGGTAAAACTGGCCGCAGTCAACGCGAGGCCGCCACCCTCCTGCCCAAGCAAATTGTATCGCGGTGCATGGACATCCTTGAAACCGAACTGCGGCGTGAGGTGCGCGCGGTGGCCTACGGAATCAATTGCCCGCTCAAAGACGATGCCGGGCGCAGGTCGTTCGACGGCTATGATGGAAACCGCCTTGTCGGGCGGAGCGCCGGGGTCGGTTCGGCACACGACGCATAGGACGTCGGCGCCCATGCGGTCCCAACCCCGTCGCCGACGAAACCCATCTCTTCCGGCCGTTAATGACCCAGCTGTTGCCTTCGAGCCTCGCGGTGGTTCGCACGCCCTCGCCTGGCGGCGGAGAGCCGGCGTTGGCGCTGCCACCCGGTTCACTGGAACAAAACCCGGCCAACGGTGCGCCGCTCTTCCTTAAGAACGGCCCCAGCAACCGGCTGCACTGGTCCGGTGTGCCGCCAAGCAAAATCGGTAAAAGACCGAGAACCGTTCCCAGCATCGTTAAGGTGACGCTGGCGTTCACGCTGTAAAATTCCTCAGCCAAGATCGCCATGTCAACCAAACCGGCGCTCTCGCCGCCTGCCGGGGCGGGAATGCACTTTCGCAAAAATCCCGCAGCTATCATGGCTTCGTAGGCAGACTTGGTAGCGAGAAATCGCTCCTCCGGGGTCGGGAGCGACTCGGCGTGCCTTGCGCCCGCAAGTACATCACCAGCGAACCTGCGGCATTCGAGCTGCAGCTCGCGCTGCTGCTGCGTAAATGTAAAATCGATTGCCATCGAGCATTCTCTGAACTTCGGTGATGCGTCAGCCGTTCAGCAAACGGCTATCTGACCGAAGCGGGAAAGTCTTGGACGGCAGCGAACGATTTCTTGGTCTGCTGTGAACTTAGAGGGCTTTCGAAATCATGGTGCGACGAAACTCCCGCGGTGCCGTGCCGTTGCTGCGCTTAAACAGCCTGTTGAAATGCGAAATGTCTCGAAATCCGGCCGCGAATGCGATTTCTGCAATCGTTTTGTTCCGCCAATTACGATCAAGCAGCCTACGAGTACAAGCAAGAATCCGCTTGTCGTTAACGTGTTCTCCGACCGAACGACCTGTTGTGGAAAATAGCCTATGCACGTAGCGCTGCGAGCAGCGGAACTTCACCGCGAGCGTTGCCGCACCGAGGCCCGGGTCATCACTGTGACGATCGATATAGTCCAGCATCATTGACAACAACACGGGGGGATTCACCCGCTCCGACGACCCCTCTGCCAGGACCTCCGCTGCGTGAGCAATCAGATCGACAATATGCGGGCCGGTGAAGGCTGAAAGTCCCGAAGGCTGTCGTGAGTTGAGACAAAGTTCCGCATATCCTCCGAGCGTCCGTGAGAGGGCACGGCCGATTTCCGTCGCGGAGAGGGGCAGCCGCGGCCGTTCGTAGAAATTGCTCGGGAGCAAGTGCCGCGGCACAGCAAAGCAAAATAACTGGAAATCATGACAGTTTGCGATTTCGAACGGCTCGGTCGTATCTGCGACCGCAAGATCTCCTGGCCCGCAAATCTGCTCATGACCGTGCTGCGTATAGCGGCCTATTCCTTCAAGTTGAAGGTTGACAAAGCACAGGTCATCACTGCTTCGCACTATGTGCGAGCGTAAGCGCAAAACCCTGTGCTTTGTTGCTTTGACGCGAGAAATCTGGATGGGGGCAGCGTCAGTTCTCGAAATCATCCCTTCGAAAGGATGCTCGGTTATTTTCCGGGGCTCCAGCCGGACAAAAGCTGCCGCTAGATCATCGGCCCAACTGCCAAAGGGCTGATCGATTTGATGTGGCTTTGTCGACCACTCCATAGGCGCCTCAAAAAATGCGGCAGCAAATTTGACGGCCCAGCCAACAAAACACGATATATTTAGAGACAGAACAGGTCAAATTCCAGGCCGCGAACCGCTCCCGAGCCGGAAGCGATTGTTCCGTTCAGCTTTCGGCACGGCGTGCCAATTTGCCTTGGGCGCGACGCGGGACAGCGAGGCGGTGGTCGGTTCCTCATTTCGGCTCGTCAATCACGCTCACATGCGCGGCGACGACGCGCCAGCCTTGCGGAAACCGCACCCAGGTCTGCATCTGCCGGCCAACTTTTCCGGGCACGCTGGCGCGATGGAATAGCGTCGAGGCGACGGCGTGGTCGCGACCGTAGGTGCTGATGACCGTGCGTGAAATCGTGCGCGGACCGGGCGGCATCCGGGCGGTCCGAAACGACTCGATCTCGTGGTAGCCGTAGAGGTTCTCGGTCCCGCCGTAGCGGATGGTGCGAGGATCTTGCCAGAACACCGCGTTGAGCACGGCGACGTCATTGTCGCCCAGCGCTTTTTCATAGCGGTCGAATTCGGCGCGTACTTCGGCAACGACCTCCGGCAGGTCGATCTCCATTGTCAGGTCTCCTGGATTTCAGCTTTCTGCGAGCGGCGGACGCTGCGCGGCGGCGACGCCTTGCGTCTCCAGCGCGTGTGCGATGCGCAAAGCCACGTCCTCGCGCCACGGCGCGGCGATAATCTGCACGCCGATCGGCAACGGCGACAATGGTACCGGTGCGACAACGACCGGCAGGCCGATGAACGAGATCGACTGGGTATAAAGGCCGAGATTGGCTCGCACCGGCATTTCGACGCCACCGACAACAAATGTCTGCTGGCCAATGAGCGGCGCCGGGCAGGGCGTGGCCGGCGCCAAGATGGCGTCGACCTCGGCAAACAATTCGAGCACCGCTTGCTGGTACCACCGGCGAAATTTCTGCGCTTTGGTTACGAGCGAAGCCGGCAGCATGGCGCCTGCGATCAGCCGGTCGCGCGTGGCGGGGTCGAAATCGTTGGCGCGTGCGCGCAGGCGCGGCAGATGCAAGCTTGCCGCCTCGCTCGCGGTAATAATGTAGGCAGCCGAGCGCGCCCGTTCGGCTTCGGGTATCTCGACATCCCGATTGACGCCGAGCGCGGCGGCGACGCGATCGATGGCGTAGACGGCCTCCGCGGTCCGGCATTTGAAATAGCCGCCGGCGACGGCAATGCGCAATCCGTCGAGGCCGCGGTCCAACAGCGGCGTTGCCGGTTCGGCCGCGCGGTCGGCGCACACCGGATCGTCGCCGTCCTGGCCCTGCATGGCGTCATAGGTGATTGCGAGATCGCGGCTCCCCCGCGCCAGCGGGCCGACATGGTCGAAGCTTGCGGCAAACGGGAAGGTGCGCGCGCGGCTCAATCGTCCGTAGGTCGGCTTCAGCCCAAACAGCCCGCAGAGTGAAGCGGGCACGCGGATCGAGCCGTTGGTGTCGGAGCCGAGCGCCAGCGGCACCAGGCCGCCGGCGACGGCCGCCGCCGATCCGCTCGATGAGCCGCCGGTCATGTGGCTGAGATCGTGTGGATTGCGCGCCGGGCCGTCGTGCGGATTTTCGCCGGTAAAGTCGTAGGCGTATTCGCCCATGTTGAGCGCGCCGAGAAGGATGGCGCCATTGGCTTCAAGGCGCTCGATTAGCGTAGCGTCGCGGCCGGCCGGCGCCGCGTCGCGGTTGATCTTCGAGCCGGCCAGCGTCGGCAGCCCGGCAATATCGAACAGGTTCTTGACCGCGAACGGCACGCCGGCGAGCGGCGGCAGCTTTTCGCCGCGCGCTCGCGCCTCGTCGAGCGCCTGCGCGCGCCGCTGCGCGCGCTCATCGGTGACCGCGGTGAAGGAATTGATCAGGGGATCGCGCGCGCGAATCCGCGCGAAGGCCGCGTCGACGACGCTCTGGGCGCTCACCCGGCCGGCGGCAAACGCTGCCGCGACTTCACCGGCGTTCATCCAGGCGGAATTGAATGCCGTCGTTTCAAGCACGGAACACCGGCGCAGGCTCGATGTCGTCGGGGAGCGAAAATTCATCGATCCGCGCCGCATGTTTGAACAGCAATTGCAGATTGAATGTCACACCCGCGTGCCACGACGGCTCGATTGGCAACGCCAGCAATTGGCTCGCCGCGGTAGCGACGATCCCGAAGGCGTCGGGTCTTTTGGCGCGAAGCGGGCGCGCCGGCTTGCCCGCCCGTCGCACCGATTTTGCGCTGCGGCTTGGGGATTTGCGGGCCATGCGACGGATTCCAAGCGTTAACCCGGGCGTCCAATCGCCCAAGCCCAAGTGGTCCAAGCCCAATTGGTCCAAGCCCAAGTTGGCCTAAGTCTTTAAATTCTCACGCATTGTCGCACGGGCCTCGTGGCCCGCCAAGAGTTGATCATGCTGCCCGCGGTCCGCGAGGCGATTTTGCCGGCGCTGGCCCTGTTCTTGCACCTTTTCCCGCCATAGCGATGCAAGAGGGTGGATATGCCAAACGTAAATTTCGAGGCCGAGCCCACGCCGCTTTCCGTCGATCTCGACCGGGCCGCGTTGGTTATCATCGACATGCAACGCGATTTCCTGGAGCCGGGCGGCTTTGGCGAGGCGCTCGGCAATGACGTCTCGCGCCTGCAGGCCGCCGTCGAGCCATGCCGGCAAGTGCTTGACGCGGCGCGCCGCAGCGGGATGCTGGTCATTCACACCCGCGAAGGGCATCGGCCCGACCTGTCGGACGCGCCGCCGCATAAGGTCCTGCGTGGCGATCCCGCCAGCCGCATCGGCGCTCCCGGCCCGATGGGCCGGATCCTGGTCCGCGGCGAGCCCGGTCACGACATTATTCCGGAGCTTTATCCGCTGGCGGAAGAGCCGGTGATCGACAAGCCTGGAAAGGGCGCGTTCTATCAGACCGATCTCGAACTCATGCTGCGCAATCGCGACATCGATACGCTATTTGTCTGCGGCGTCACGACCGAAGTATGCGTGAATACCACAGTACGCGAGGCCAACGACCGCGGCTTTCGCTGCATCGTTCTGTCGGATTGCTGCGGCTCGTATTTCCCCGAATTTCACGCCGCTGGTCTCGCCATGATCAAAGCGCAAGGCGGCATATTCGGTTCCGTTACCGCCTCGAAGCCATTGCTTAATTCGATGGCATCGATGAGCTGACCGGCTTGGTCGCGATTCCTGGCTGCGAGCGACTTCGATCTCCGCGGCCGGTTGGGTGATGCTTTTTTCACAGGGCAATGACTGTTATTTGGTCGGCCGCTATCTTGGCTCGCCTTGTTTTGTTGCAGTGCGCCATGGCCGCGCCCAAATCCAATTCCACCGCCCTTTCATTGCCTTCCCCATTATATCCACAAGCCCTCGTTGCCGCCCGTCGGTTGGCACGCGCTTTGCGAGGTTCATGGGGCAGTCGGCACCGATTGCGGATTTGCCGCCGGGGGGCGGAGGTTCTCAGGTCGCGAAAGCAAACGCCTGGGGATTACTGCGCGCGCATTCGATCGGAATTTCGCCACGGAGGGGAGCGTGCAATGACCACAGCAACATCGACATCCGGATTCCGTCCGAAATTGTGGACGCCCGGCGACCTGAATGCCTTCTTTGGCTTCGGCACCAACATTCTCGTGAACATGCTGACAATCACGATCCTGTTGCGGTTCGTGATCAAGATGCCGGACTCGATCGTATACGGCCGCATCCTGCCGGCACTCGGCCTGATGCTCTGCCTGTCGACGTTCTATTACGCGTATCTCGCTTATCGGCTGGCGAAGCAGACCGGACGTTCCGATGTCTGCGCACTGCCGTCGGGCGTCAGCGTGCCGCACATGTTCATCGTCACTTTCGTGATCATGCTGCCGATCGCGCTCAAGACCAACGATCCGATCAAGGGTTGGGAAGCGGGCTTGGTGTGGGTCTTCTTCCAGAGCTTCATCCTGATGATCGGCGGTTTCATCGCTCCGATCATCCGCAAGATCACGCCGCGCGCCGCCCTGCTCGGTACGCTCGCCGGCGTGTCGATCACGTTCATCTCCATGCGTCCGGCCTTGCAGATGTACACGACGCCGGTGATCGGCCTGACTTGCTTTGCGATCATCATGGTCAGTTGGTTCGGCGGATTTAAATATCCGAAGGGGATACCCGCTGGTCTCGTGGCGATCGTGGTCGGGATGATCATCGCCTGGGGATCGAATCTGTTCGGCCTCGATTATGGTGGACTGACCGGGAAGGGCATTACCGACGCCTTCGTGAATTTCGGTTTCTCGGTACCGCTTCCCGCCGTGAATCATATCTTCTCCGGCTTCGAGTATCTCGGTGTGATCCTCATTACCGCGATCCCGTTCGGCATTTACGACCTGGTCGAGGCGATGGATAACGTTGAGAGCGCGGAAGCCGCCGGCGATGCCTATCCGACGACGCGCGTGCTGACCGCCGACGGCGTCGTCAGTCTGATCGGCTGCCTGATGGGCAATCCGTTCATCAACGCCGTCTATATCGGCCATCCAGGCTGGAAGGCCATGGGCGGCCGCATCGGTTACTCGGCGGCGACCGGCGTGATGGTGATCATCCTGTCCTGGTTCGGCATCATCTCGCTGCTGCTGGCGGTTATACCCGTCGTAGCGATCTACCCGATCCTGCTGTACATCGGCATGCTGATCGGCGCGCAGGCGTTCCAAAGCACGCCGAAGCTCCACGCACCCGCCATCGTGCTGGCGCTGACGCCGCATCTGGCCGCTTGGGCCTCTGTGCAGCTGGACGGGGCGCTGGGCGCGGCTGGTACCAACGCGGCGGCCGTCGGCTTAGACAAGCTCGGCAATAATGGCGTTCTCTACGAAGGCCTCAAGGTCATGGGCGGGGGCTCCATCTTGACCGGACTGATACTTGCAGCGGTCGGCGCCTTCGTCATCGACAAGAAGTTCGTGCAAGCTTCCGGGTTCGCTCTTGCGGGCGCCGTGCTTACCTTCTTCGGTTTCATGCACGGTGAAGCGGTCGGTATTGCAGTGTCGCCGGTGTTAGCGATCGCCTACGTGATCGTGGCGATCTTCCTGTTCGGGCTGAGCCGCGCGCCGGCAAGCTTGCTCGACAAGA
This sequence comes from uncultured Alphaproteobacteria bacterium, assembly GCA_963806465.1. Lineage (GTDB taxonomy): Bacteria > Pseudomonadota > Alphaproteobacteria > Rhizobiales > Xanthobacteraceae > BOG-931. Next base: position 151,647 of record CAWDZD010000043.1, read on the forward strand.
CCGCGCCGCACGAGGCGATACCAGAAGGCGTGCCGGCCGAGTGACGACATCGTCATTGCGAGGCAATAGGGCGCTTCGCTTGCAGTGACGATTAGATTGACTGATTGAACTAAGAATCACTGCGTCAAACAATAATCAGCCCGGATCGGCCTTGCGCCATCCGGGCTGATTTTTTGCGATACGCTGCGTTCGACCGCATTCACTGCGGGCAGCGATGGAGCGAAGGGCTCGGCCGACCGGTCGCGATCACGATGCCGTCTTTGATATAGTCCTTGCCGTCGTTGCCTTTGGACTGCAGCGCTCGCAGTGCGTCGTTTTCGATCGTCTGGACGACGTCAAAGAACACGCCGTTCATCGCTCCCCATCGGATCGTCGTTGCGCAGCCGGACCTGCATGGTCGACGGCGTGACAACTTGCGCGCTGTCGACGACGCTCATCAGCGGCGGTCCGTCGGGCCCGCGATCCAGTTTGCGCTTCACGACACCATCTGGATCGCGGGACAGGATGGTCCAAACATTTTTCGCGCTTGGTGCATCCTGGCACGACGCCGCCCAGGTTCCGGTCCAACCGAAGCGTTGGAGCACGTCCCATGTCGTCTCGGCGAAAGCCGAGGCGGGAAACAACAACACCAAAGCCCATAGTGCGGATATCCGAAAATATCCCATGGGTCCACTTATTCAGGCGCCGCCTTGGCGGCACGCGGGTTATGTTTGTATCTCGGCCGAATCGCGGGCCTCATTTTGAGCATTTGGATACCCAAACACTAGGCTGACCGGATGGGACCATGATGCCATCTTTAATATAGTCTTTGCCGTCGCTGCCTTTGGATTGGAGTGTTCGTCGTCGTTCGTTTTCGATTGTTCTCGACGATATCGTAGAAAAAGCCATTCTGCGCGCCGTAATTCGGGTCGTCATGGCGGACGCGGATCTGCAAGGTGGAAGGCGTTAGAATTTGCGCGCTGTCGACTACGCTCGTCAGCGACGGTCCGTCGGTGCCGCGATCTATCTTTTGTCTCACGGTACCGTCGGCGTCACGAAACGCGGTGACCCAGTGATTTCTCCAGCTCGGTCCAAACCAACAATTCGCGGCCCAGGTTCCCGTTCGGCCCATCCGCTGCAGCACATCCCACGTTGTCTCGGCGGCGGCCGGGCCCGCAAACAAGACCAAAGCCCACAGCGCCGATAGTCGCAAATATCGCACGGCATCTTACTCCGCCGCCGCTTTGGCGCCGTTCGCGGCGTGGATCGCCTGCCAGATCTTGTTCGGTGTCGCCGGCATGTCGATGTGATCGATGCCGAGCGGACGCAGCGCGTCAAGGATGGCGCCGATCACGGCGGGCGGCGCGCCGGTGGCGCCGGCTTCGCCGGCGCCCTTGATGCCGAGCGGATTGGTGGTCGCCGGCACCTCGGTCAATTCCGACAACAAGTCGGGAAAATCCGTGGCGCGCGGCATGGCGTAATCCTGGAAGCTGCCGGTGACGAGCTGACCGTCGGTATCGAACACGATCGATTCCATCAGCGCCTGGCCGACCCCTTGGGCGACGCCGCCATGGATCTGGCCCTCGCACAACAGCGCGTTCATGATCTTGCCGACATCGTCGACCGCCGCGTAGCGGGCGAGCGTGACGACGCCGGTCTCGGGATCGATCTCGACTTCGCAGACGTGGCAGCCGTTGGGAAAGTTCGACGGCTCGGCGGCAAAGGTGCCGGAGGCTTCCAGGCCGACTTCGAATTGCGGCGGCAGGAACATCGGCCGGTGCAGCGATTGCGCCACTGCGGCGAGCGGCAGCGCGCGGTCGGTGCCGACAATGTGGAAGCTGCCGTTCTTGAATTCGATGTCACCGGCCGCCGCCTCCAGCATCATCGCCGCCATCGGCTTGGCTTTCTCGATGATGGCGTCGGCGGCCTTTTTGAGGGCGTTGCCGCCGACATGCATGCTGCGCGAGCCGTAGGTGCCGCGGCCGACCGCGACCTCGTTGGTGTCGCCCTGGACGAAGCTGATCGACTCCATCGGCACGCCGAGCCATTCGTGCACCATCTGCGTGTAGACGGTCTGATGCCCCTGGCCGTGCGAATGGGTGCCGGCAAGGATCATCAGCGTGCCGCTCGGATCGAAGCGGATCACCATGCGGTCGTTGAAGATCGCGGCCTCCTCGATGAAATAGCCGATGCCGCGGCCGCGCAGCTTGCCGTTTTTCTTCGATTGCGCGGCGCGCTTGGCGAAGCCGCTCCAGTCGGCCAGCTTGAGGCACTCGTCCATCACCCGCATGAATTCGCCGCTGTCATAGGCGATGCCGGAATGCAGCTTGTGCGGCATCGCCGTCGGCGGCACGAAGTTGCGCCGCCTGATCTCGATCGGATCGACGCCGATGACGTGGGCCGCGCGATCGAGCAATTGCTCGATCAGATAGGTCGCCTCCGGCCGGCCGGCGCCGCGATAGGGTTGCAGCGGCGGGGTGTTGGTGAGCACGGCGCGCCCGGCGGCGTGCACCGCCGGGACCTGATAGACCCCCGGCGCGAGCTTGAGCGCGAATAGCGGCACGACCATCGATGCATCGAACACGTGCGAGCCCATGTCGTGCAACGCATCGACGCGCAGGCCGAGGATCTTGCCGCGCTCGTCCAGCGCCAGTTCGCCGGTCACGACCTGATCGCGGCCGTGGGCATCGCTGAGAAAGGCTTCGGAACGGGTCGAGACCCATTTCACCGGCCGGCCGCCGCAGCGGCGCGAAGCCCACAACACCAGCGCATCCTCGGGGTAGACCGCGCCTTTCATGCCGAAGCCGCCGCCGACGTCGGGCGAGATCACCCGCACTTTGACCTGCGGCACTTTCAGCACGTCGCCGGAGACGTGTTGGCGGTGGCCGTGCGGGTTCTGTGAGGTCGAGTAGAGCGTGTAGCTCTCGCTGTCCGGATGGTATTGGCCGATCGCGGCGCGCGGCTCGATCGAGTTGGCGCTGACGCGATTGTTGACGAGCTTGACCGAGACCACGTGCTTGGCGCCGGCAAAGGCGGCATCGGTCGCCGCCTTGTCGCCCATCATCAGCCCGACGGCGACATTGTTGGGCGCGCCGTCCCAGATGACCGGCGCGCTCGGCTTAACTGCATCCTCGAGCGAAACCACGGCCGGCACAGGCTCGTAATCGATGGCGATCAATTCGGCGGAGTCGCGCGCCTGCTGCAGCGTTTCGGCGACCACAAAGGCGACGCGGTCGCCGACCGCCCGTACCTTGCCGCTTGAGAGGATCGGCCGCAGCGTCCGGTAGCCCTTCGGTCCGCCCATGTCCTCGGGCATGACCGGCACCAGACTGCCGATCTTGTCGGCCTCGACGTCGGCGCCGGTCAGCACGGCGAGGACGCCGGGAGCCGCCTTGGCTGCCGCCGTGTCGATGCTGTTGATACGCGCGTGCGCGTGCGGCGACATCACCAAAACGCCGTGGCACTGAAGCGGCATGTCGATGTCGTCGACATAGCGGCCGCGGCCGGTGATGAAGCGGGGATCCTCGAGCCGGGGAACCGGCTGGCCGATACCGAATTTGGTCAAGCGTTATCTCCTCAAGTACGTCTCGAACGGCGCGTTAGCGTCGGCGCTCGTGCTATCGTCGAACCTGACCCGCCTTATACTCACGATCGCCGCGAATGAGAATGGTAGGGACCGATCTTGGCTGAGGTTGCCCGATCTGCCCATGACCCCGCCCAATCGAACGGCATGGCCTCCGGCGACGAGTTCTTCGGCCATCCGAAAGGCCTTGCCTTCCTGTTCACCACCGAGATGTGGGAGCGCTTTTCCTATTACGGGATGCGTGCGCTGCTTGTTCTCTACATGACGAAATATGTGCTGCTGCCGGGTCATGCCGGCGAGGTGATCGGGCTTGCCGGCCTCAAGAACGGCTTGGAGACGGTGTTCGGGCCGCTCGACGTGCAGCCATTGTCGTCGCAGATCTACGGCTTTTACACAGCTCTGGTCTATCTGACGCCGATCTTCGGCGGGCTGCTCGCCGACCGCGTGCTCGGTCAGCGCCGCACCGTGGTGGTCGGCGCGATGCTGATGGCGATCGGCCATTTTCTGATGGCGGTCGAGCCGCTGCTATTGTTTGCGCTGCTGGCGCTCATCCTCGGCAACGGCGCCTTCAAGCCGAATATTTCCACCCAGGTCGGATGGCTCTATCCGCCGGGCGACCATCGCCGCGACCGCGCCTATTCGATCTTCTATGTCGGCATCAATCTCGGCGCGTTCCTGGCGCCGCTGATTTGCGGCACGCTGGGCGAGAAAGCCGGCTGGCATTACGGCTTTGCCGCCGCCGGCGTCGGCATGCTGATCGGGCTCGCCATTTATCTCTATGCCATGCCGCTGTTGCCGGTGGACGCCCTGACGAAGGCGAAAGCCGCACACGTCGAGCAAGCGCCGCTGACGCGCGACGAGTGGCGCGGCATCATCGCCATTCTGATTTTGTTTGTGCCCACGGCCTTGTTCTGGGCGACTTACGAACAAGCCGGCAATACGATCGCGCTGTGGGCTGACGCCAACACCGACCGCACCATCAATTTCTTCGGGCTGACCGCGGAAATCCCGACGACCTGGTTCCAGGCGTTCAATCCGTTCATGATCTTCGCGTTCACGCCGTTCGTCGTCGCGCTGTGGACCCGGCAGGCGGCGAACGGATCGGAGCCCTCGACCATCAGCAAGATGGCGCTGGGCGGCGCCGGCGTGGCGCTGTCGTATCTGGTCATGGCGGCCGCCGCCTGGCACACCGGCGCGGGCCAGGCGAGCTGGCTCTGGCTGTTCGCCTTTTTCGTCGTCATCACCATCGGCGAGCTTTATCTGTCGCCGGTCGGGCTGTCGCTGGTGACCAAGATCGCGCCGGTGCGCATGCTGTCGATGATGATGGGCGTGTGGCTGGCGACCAGTTTCGTCGGCGGCTTTCTGGCCGGATGGCTCGGCAGTTTCTGGAGCCGCATGGAGAAGCCGGATTTCTTTCTGATGATCGCCGCGATCGCCGCGCTCGCCAGCGCCGCGATCTTTGCTTCGCGCCGCTTGCTGCGCGGCGCACTGCCGGAGTAGCAGCGATATTTCCGTCATCCTGAGGTGCGAGCGCAGCGAGCCTCGAAGGATGCACGGTCCGGGCCGTCGTCCTTCGAGGGCCGCTTCGCGGCCACCTCAGGATGACGGAGAACAATGGAGGCGGACCGCGCTGCGCGTCAAGCTAGGCCGGAATGGATTGCAATGCGTCGCGCCGTTCCGGCACGCCGTCGACCGTGCGAACTTCCGGTATCAGCCCCAGCTCACAGGCCTTGATCTGCAGGCCGAGATATTTGGAATAGATGCGGCATTGGGCGAAGCTGCCGGCGATGAACCACAGCCCGGGCTGTGGCGTGCGCATGAACATGTTGCGAAGCTCCTGCTCCTTGCCGAAGCCCCAGATTGGACCGACCCGGTCGGCAACGTCGTCGCCGAACAATTTGCGAACAAGATAATCCTGCCCTTTGTAACCGGTCGCCAACACGATCAGATCGGCCGCCAGCGTCTCGCCACTTCGCATCCGCGCGCCCTCGGCAACGAACGCGGCGATATCGGAAAATTGCACCAGCCCGATTTCGCCTTGCACGATGAGATCGGAACAGCCGACGTTGAAGTAATAGCCGCCGCCGCGGGTCAGATATTTGAACTGCCAGCCGGTGCCGTCCTCGCCGAAGTCGAGCCGGAAGCCCGCGCGCGAAAGCCCGTCGAGCAGGTTCTTGTCGAACGTCTTTGCTTGTTCGGTCAAGAGCTGGTGGCTTTTTCTCGCCAGCGCCAGCGGCATCGATACGGTGATAAGGTCGCAATCCTCGAGCGACGGCCCTTCGTCATAGAGCGCATAAGGTAACTGTGCGCTCGGCTCGACATTGACGATCAGCGTTGGGCTGCGCTGCACCAGCGTGACGTGCGCCCCGCCGGCGTGCAGGTCCTGGGCGATATCGTGGCCGCTGTTGCCCGAGCCGATCACCAGCGCGCGCTTGCCCCGCCATACGTCGCCTTCGGTGTATTGGCTCGAGTGCAGAACCTGGCCGGCGAAGTTGCGCAAGGTCGGAATGTCAGGAAGGTTCGGAATGCCGCTCGCGCCCGTGGCCATGACAACATGCCGGGGATGTATCTCGCGCTCGGTGCCGTCGGCGCGGCGGAGCAGGACCGACCATCGGCCCGCTTTGTCGTCATAGCTGGCGCCGGCAAATTCGGTCGCCGTCCAGTAGTTGAGCTCCATGCTTTCGACATAAGCCTCGAACCAGCCGGCAACCTTGTCTTTGGGAATGTAGGCCGGCCAGTTCGGCGGAAAGCGCAGGTAGGGCAGATGATTGACATGGACCTGGTTGTGCAGAACCAGGGCGTGGTAGCGCTTTCGCCAATTGTCGCCGATGCGATGTCCGCGATCGACGATCAGCGTGTCGACCTGCAATTGGCGAAGGCGCGCGGCGATCGAAAGGCCGGCCTGTCCGCCGCCGACCACCAGCACGGCGGGATCGCGGTCGGCATACGCGGCGGCCGCTTGCCTCATATCGAACCAGTTGGGCCCGTGAAAATCCCGCGCATAGGCCTTGTCCTGCGGGCCCGATCTTCCGAGCCGCTCCTCGTGACCTTTGATTTCTTCGAGTGCCGTCAGCAGCGTCCACGCTTTGAGCTGTCCGCTATCTGATGTGTCGGGCGTGAGCCGCAGAACGCCGCTGCAGCGGCCTTCTGCGGTTTCAAATTGGAAGATCGCTTCGATCGCTTCGGTGCCGGCGCGTTTCACTCTGCGCGGCGCTGCGCGCTGGGGATCGATCCGAAAATCGCTCGGTTGCGTACGGCGGGCATGTGTCTTGAGCCCTGCGCGGATAGCGTCGGCGCCGCTGACAGTGACGATATGCCAGGTCAACGCCAGCACATCGCGCCAGTGGCTGTCGGGGTGAAACAGAGTGCCCGGCAGATCGGCATTGGGCTTGCGCAGCGCGGTTTCGAACTGCGTCAGCCAGTCTCGGACACCCGTCGCGATCTCTGTTTCAGACAGCATCGGCGTCTCGTGGCTCGATCCGCTGCATCGTTGGAACCGTCAATCTACACGGCGCAAAACCGGCAGGCGAGTAGACCGGGCGCAATTCAGCCTTCTGGTTTGAACCTGTCTCGGGGTTGTTTCGACATAACTTCGCCGAGCTGCCGCGCCACATGCTGGTGCGCCAGCCGTCCGGCTATTGCGTTCGCACTGAGAAGGAATCTGTCATGGGCGGGAAATTCCTCAGCTTGCTTGCAGCCGTGGTGCTGTCGACCAGCGCTTCGGCCGCGCCCCTGTCGGCTCCAAATCAGACTTTTGTCCAAGCCCCCGGTCCGCTCGGCCCGCTCAAGGGAACCATGCTGGCGCCGGCCGGCGGCAACGCGCCGATGGTGCTCATCATTCCCGGTTCCGGCCCGACCGATCGCGATGGCAACAATCCACTTGGCGTCAAAGCCTCGAGCTACAGGTTGCTGGCCGAAGGCCTCGCGGCCCACGACATCGGCACCGTCCGGATCGACAAGCGCGGCATGTTCGGCAGCAGCGCCGCGGTCGCCGACGGCAATGCCGTGACCATCGATGACTATGCCGCCGACGTCCAATCGTGGATCGCGGTGATCCGCAAACAGACCGGTGTCCCGTGCGTTTGGGTGGTCGGACACAGCGAAGGCGGCTTGGTTGCGCTCGCCGCGGCGCAAAAGGTCACAGACATCTGTGGCGTGGTGCTGATTGCCACCGCCGGCCGCCCACTCGGCGAGGTAATGCGGGCGCAGCTCAAGTCAAATCCGGCGAACGCGCCGATCCTCGATCAGGCGATGGCGGCTCTCGATGCTCTGGAGGCAGGCAAGCATGTCGACGTCGCCAACATGCACCCGGCGCTGCGGCAACTGTTTGCGCCGCAGGTGCAGGACTTCCTCATCAATGAGCTCGCCTGCGATCCCGCCAAGCTGATCGCGGCGGTATCGAAGCCGGTGCTGATCATGCAGGGCAAGCGCGACATGCAGGTCAGCGTCGCCGATGCCGAGCGCCTCAAGCAGGCTGCGCCGAAGGCCGAGCTGGTTCTGCTGCCCGACGCAAATCACGTGCTCAAGGCCGTGGCGACCGACGATCGGCGGGCCAACATGGCGGCCTACATGGATCCAACATTGCCGTTGGCGCCGGGCGTCGTCGACGCGATCGTAAACTTCATCGCCGGTCCGGTGCAAAGCCGCTAACAAAAAAACCTCTCCCCGCCGCGCGGGGAGAGGTCGAGGACGCAAAGCGTCCGAGGGTGAGGGGGCCTCTCCGCGATTCTGAGCGAAGTAGTGTGCGCAACGGCGCTGCAAATCTTAGCCGGGGCGCTCAGGCCAGCGGAAGCGCCCCCTCATCCCGACCTTCTCCCCGCACTCGGGGAGAAGGAGGAAGCTTTAGTGCGCCGCCGCGACGGCGGCCGCCGCCGGTGGACTTTCCATCGCGGTGATGTGGGTCTTCACCGCCTTCTGCACCTTCTCGAAAGCGCGCACCTCGATCTGGCGCACGCGCTCGCGCGACACGCCAAACTCGTCGGCGAGCTCTTCCAGCGTGATCGGCTCGTCGGCCAGGCGGCGGGCCTCGAAAATGCGCCGTTCGCGATCGTTGAGCACGTTGAGTGCTTGGCCGAGCGCCTTGTGGCGATTTTCCGATTGCTCGGATTCGGCCAGGCGGCTTTCCTGGCTGACGCTGTCGTCGACCAGCCAGTCCATCCACTCGCCGGAATCGCCGTCTTCGCGGATCGGCGCATTGAGCGACGCGTCACCGCCGAGCCGGCAATTCATGTCGATCACGTCCTGCTCGGTCACGCCCAGCCTTTTGGCGATCAGCTTGACCTGATCGGGCCGCATATCGCCTTCCTCGAGCGCCGAGATCCGGCTCTTGGCCTTGCGCAAATTGAAGAACAGCTTCTTCTGGTTGGCGGTGGTGCCCATCTTCACCAGCGACCACGAGCGCAGGATGTATTCCTGGATCGCCGCCTTGATCCACCACATGGCGTAGGTCGCCAGCCGAAAGCCTTTTTCCGGCTCGAAGCGCTTCACCGCCTGCATCAGGCCGACATTGCCTTCGGAAATGACTTCGGAGATCGGCAGGCCATAGCCGCGATAGCCCATGGCGATCTTGGCCACGAGCCGAAGATGGCTGGTGACGAGCCTATGCGCCGCGTCGCGGTCGCCATGCTCGCGCCAGCGCTTGGCCAGCATGTATTCCTCTTGCGGTTCCAGCATCGGGAACCGCCGAATTTCTTCCAGATATCTGGTAAGGCCGGTTTCACCCGATAGAACCGGCAAGGCTGCAGTTTGGGCCATGATAAGCGCCCTTTCCTTGTTCGCGTCCCCGCTGTTGCGGCAGACGGTGTGCCGTCGCTTCCGTAAAGCCGACGGCGCAAGTTGTTATCTCGCACCCGCAGCATACACGGTGAGACCAGGCGATTGAAAGTAAAGAGGCATCACTTCGGCGCGACGGCACCTTGATCAGGCTTAACGAGGCGGAAAGACCGCCCGAGCCTTTGAAGCTACGCCTCTATTTATCGCTAGAATCAGCCCGGATGGCCGCCAGCATATCACGCAAACGGCCAAGGTCAGTCGGCAGTTCCGAGCGGAACCGCATGATTTCACCAGTAATGGGATGTTCAATGACCAGTATGTAGGCGTGCAGGGCCTGTCTGCCAAGATCCTCCAGTGCCGCCTGGGCGGGCTGCGGCAAAAGCGCCGATTTGGTGCGAAAACCGGGTCCATAGACCTCGTCCCCCATCAACGGATGCCCGATCGAGGCCAAATGCACCCGGATCTGGTGGGTTCGGCCGGTTTCCAGCCGGCAGGCGAGGAGGCTGGCCACGGGCTCGCCGGGACGTCCGCCCTCCGAGCGACGGGCCCCGCTTTTTCGCCCGCCATAGCGTTCGAGCACCTCCCAATGGGTCACCGCCTCCCGGCCGCCTTCGCGTATCGCCATGCGGTCGCGCGCCACTTTGTGCCTGTCGATCGGCCGATCGATGGTGCCACGCGGCCGAGCCGGCGCGCCCCAGACGAAGGCGAGATAGCCGCGCTCGAACGGGCCGCCGTCGCGCCCATGGCTGGCAAATTGCGCCGCCAGCGCCTTGTGGGCGGGATCGTTCTTGGCGACCACCATCAAGCCTGTAGTGTCTTTGTCGAGCCGGTGCACGATGCCGGGCCGCCGCTCGCCGCCGATGCCGGACAGGCTGTCGCCGCAATGCGCGACCAGCGCATTGACCAGCGTTCCGGTCCAGTGCCCGGCGGCCGGATGCACCACCAAGCCTTTGGGTTTGTCGATGACGATGATGTCGTCGTCCTCATAGACCACGGCGAGGGGGATGGCCTCGGCCGCCGGCTTGGCCGGCAAAGCTTCCGGCACCGCGACGACGATCGCCGCGCCGGAATTGACGCGATGGCCCGGATCACGGATCGTGCGGCCGTCGACGGCGACCGAGCCGCCCTCGATCAACGCCTTGAGCCGCGTGCGCGAGAGCTCGACGACATGGGCGGCAAGCACGCGGTCGAGCCGGCCGCCGGCCTCCTCGTCAACCACGCGGATCGATTTTTCCGTGGACGTCATCGCAACAATCTAAAAGTTACCCGCATGGTGAAATTAGCTGCCGCTGAACCGCAAGGCGAATGGCAGGAGGCGCGTTCCGACCGCGACGCCGCGCCGGCGGCCGAGGGCGATGCTGCCGCGGCGGGCCTCGCCGCCCGTGTGCGGCTGCTGATGATCATATCGGGGCTTACGACGCTGATCGCGATCGCGGCCGTGGTCGGCGTCATCGGCTACCGTCTCTTTCACGCCGGCGGTGTTGGCGCGCCGGCCGAAGCGATCGTCACGCTGCCGAAACCGGCGCGCGTCGTCGCCACCGCGGTTGCCGGCGATCGGATCGTGGTCACGCTCGATATCGGCGGCGCAACCGAAATCCGCACCTTCGACGTCAAGACGCTCCATGAAACCGGCCGCATCAGGTTCGCGACCGAGCCTTGACGTTTCCGCCCGTCATTCCGGGGCGGCGCCAACGGGTCCGGCCCGAAGTGGCCGGCCCGATGACAAGCTCCGCGCCGAACCCGGAATCCATAACCGCTGCGCCTCCAGATAAAGTCTCTGGCGACTATGAGTATGGATTCCGGGTTCGCGCCACTGGCGCGCCCCGGAATGACCGCGTGCTGAACGCTTGCACGCCCTCAGCATCGGGTTTATTCGAATGGCAGGCTCCCTTCGTCTAGCGGTCTAGGACGCGGCCCTCTCAAGGCTGAAACACGGGTTCGATTCCCGTAGGGAGCGCCAGTCTTTGTTTGTTCACTTTGATTGCTCGTCTCTTTTTGCCTTTTTCCCCAAACCTACCAAGTCGGTTTGGGCAATCCTGTTCACATTCCGTCCTTCTAGCTTGAGCACGGCCGCGGCAGCGAGCTTCGCCTGATCGGCTTCACGCGTATAACGCTCCGCTTCTGCCAAGGTCTTGTGACCCAGTACCGACATAATCTCATTAGCGCTGCATCCGGCCTCGCGGCCGCTGCTCGCTTTTCTTAGCCCATGCGGCCTGCAATCGAGAGGGAGCCCGGCGGCAGCTATTGCGTCACGCATCCACTGTCCGAAGCCATCAACCGTGAAAGGTCTGCCGTACTGGGTGTTGAGGATCGTAACATGCTCTACGGTCAGCCGCAGCCAGCAACGCAAGCAGATGGCGATGCAGAGGAATGGTAAGCTTAGTGCTCGTCTTCTGCTGTACCACCCGAATTGACGTTTCGGTCACATCTGCCCACGTCATTCGATGCACGTCGCTGCGACGTTGTCCGGTGTAAAGAAGGAGTGCGAAGGCAAGACGCTGCTTAGTTCCGATCGGCCAGCGCTGTTCAAAAGCCTCAATTTCGGAATCGCTCCACGATCGAATCTCCCTGTCTTAGGACGCCTAATGCCGAACGAGGGATCATGCTGAAGCCATCCGATATCGATGGCATGCCTGATCAATACTCGGAGTATTTTTAAGATCGCAAGAGCAGCGCCGGGCCTATCGGCGTAGGGTTGCAGAATGCCCGCAATTATTCGCTCGCGGGTCAATCCTACCAAGGTGCGGTGACCATGCACCTCGCGTAAAATCCGAATCGTAGTCGCGTATCCGGCTTTGGTTGTGTCACGTAGCCCCACATAGGCTGGGCTGCGCATGTAGGAAACGATCAGTGCTGAATGCTTCCCGGTGGCGCGGGCACGCGTCGCTCACGTTTCGCCGCCGATTTGGCCGTTATATGCGGCTTGATAGGCAGCATTGAAATCGTCTGATCCAATTGATGACGGCAAAGCCATACGTTGGCCTTTACCTTTCCGAAAATAGACGCGCACACGTCCGTGGCGATCACGCCAGCGCTCAACAAACGGCGGCAGCCTACGCACCATCGATGTCGTTCCAAGTTCGATCAGGCGTAGCGCTTTCGTCTGGCAATCGTCAAAGGAAAATCCAGGGCAATGATATCCCAAACGCGCCTGCCATCGATCCGCTTCGGTTTGGGCATCAAGCCGGAGGCGACCATATCATCGAATTTCGTCACACCAACGCCGATGTACATTGCCGCTTCTGTCCTTGAGAGGCCGCGGCGGGCGAGCGGCCGGATCGTGCTTAAGCGGCGCTCTCCTGCGGCCGGATTGGCCACGGGCAGTTAGCAGCAATGCGGGAATGGCGAGACACGACTAGCCGTCTTCCCGTCCGTCTTGTGCGATTTCGGCAGCAAGGGATAGCCGCACAACAACAAGCGGCTCCTGGCGGTCAGCCTTGACGATCAGCACATCGCGCTCATTGAGCCAGCTATAGAGTTCGCGAAACCCATCGGCTCGGGCCTTCACCTCGACGCAAAGCTCGCGGCCCATCAGCGGCAGCACGATATCGCCGGCGAAGCGACCGCCGACCGCACCGGACAGCGGCACGCGTACCGCCGCAATGCCGTTAGCCTTCAGCGCATTGACAATGCCGCGCTCGGTGCGAGCGCCTTTGGCGCGAGAGCGGCGGCCGCTCATGCAGCGACCTCCCCAGAACACGGGCTAGCCGGCGCCTTCGCTCTGTCTTTGGCGTACGGCGATAGGATCGTCACGCGCGGGCTGCGCTTGTGGCGGTACTCGACTTCTATCAATCCGGCGTTCGCAAGTTTGAGTAAGGCGCGGCGCTTAGCATCGGGAGATATGCCCCAACCGTCCAACGCTAAGTTGGATACCGCCTTGCGGTCGTAGGTCTTCCACTTTCGGCGCAGGCCGTGGAGGTACCAAAGAGCCAGGCCACACAGCAGCGCCTTAACGCCCAAACGAACGGCCCGAAGTATCCACGATACGTCTATTGGGCCAAGGATAAATTGGCCGCGAAATGGCTCCGGCACGAGCATATCAACTTCAACATGACGCTCGTGGCGGCCTACTATCTTGATTAGACCAGAGGATTCCAGGCGAGACAAAGCCCGAGCCGGGCGCGCTATGCCCCAAGCGTCGAAAACCTCGTCGCTTAGAACAACGGACTCAGTGGCCCTGCCGAGTTTCGGCCAGTTTCTAGCGCACCAAACCATTAGGCCCACCAGCAAGGCGTCCTTGCCTTGCTTGGCAGCTGCCACCAGCCAGTCCACCAAGATGGGTCCACCGATGCTCTTGGTGCGTATTGGCAGTGCGCGCGGATTGGGGGGATGTGTCTTTGCCGCAAAGTAGGTTTGCAACTGTTCTTGCGGTATCCGCAGACTGGTCAGATCTGAGAAGGGGTCGGTAGCAGTACCACTAGTATCTTCCATGGCACCTACCTATTAATATGACTAGACCAATAACGAGAACTAATAACTAAAAAAACTAAAAGACCTGATCCGCATCTGGGGCCAAAACATCCGCACCTAGGGCTGAAACATCCGCACCTAAGGTCGGGGCATCCGCGAACAGGGCTCGGCTCAAATTCCATCGTGCGCCTCCCGCTCCGCTATAAGCCGCATAACGCGCTCCCACATGACGACGCCACGATCGTCGCTGTAGCGATCGGGATAGCGAACTACTTTCACGTCGGTGCCAAGCTCGAAGCCGCCCAGCACGATCTTGGACGCCTCGCACATGGCAGCTTGCATTCCCGCAATATCCGCCTCCAACCGATCGAGCGGTGCGCAGATCAGCACGGCGTCATGCACGGGCGCACACACTTCGATCCCGCGTTCCGTGGCAAGGCAGCAAGCGATCCGCAGCATTTCGGCGCCGTTCGCTTGCATTAGAAAATTTCGCAGAGACCTGATGTTCGGATCTGGCGGCACCCGCACCCGCCATCCGAACGCCGTATGGATGCTCCCGGTTAGCATGGCGTAGGCCACAGACGCATCAGACCAGCGCCAGAACACCCGATATATCTCGTGGTGAAGCCGCAACAGTTCGCGTGCATGGAAAAACGTTTGCCCAATACGCTGGGCCAAGCTGTCCTCACCCATGCCGTACTGAACCGCCAGCACGCATTGCTTGAATAGCTCGCGTGTTGGTCCGTGTGTCTGTTTGGTGGCGCATTCCGGCGCTGCGCCGGCTTGCTTAGCAAAGGCCAGGTAGGGATCACCCGAACTATAGGCCGCCCCCATTACCGGATCGCCCGATAAAGCTGCGGCAATCCCAAATTCTTGCTGTTTCCAATCAATGTAGGCGATGCCGTAGCCCGGCGGAGGCTTTATCAACCCGCGCAGCCACACGCTGGGCCCGAAGATGAACTTGGTATTGCTTGGCTGATTGCGCGAGGTTTTGGACTGGAATGCCGACAGCAGACAGCGATTACGTCCGTCTGAGCCGACGGTCAATTCAGATAGTCGCATTTGCGATAGGGCGAAGCGCAGTTCGCGCAACGCCGCCACTTGCGGGTGGCTGCGGGCCATCTGTCTGAATGTCTCGTCAGACAGATCCAACTTTCCGGAATCCAGTCGAGGCCACGGGATGCCGCTCTTGGCCAGCCAATCAACAAACAGATCGTGCTTGAACGTGCCGCCTTCAAAAACGCCGTAATCTCGATCTACATCCGCAATAAGCGCGTGTTGAATATCGTCCCAGTGGCGGCGCAGAAGCTCCAGGGTTTCAACGTCTATGGGCACGCCATTGCGTTCAATCCTGGCTGCCGCGGCCATGTACCGCCCGCGTAATAGGGCGCGCTGCAGGTCGACGTGAGGCAGTATGCGCGGCAGTAAGCGTGCCAGTGCCGCCACGTCGCTTTCGCAGTAGTCGAGAATGGCCTTCTTCTCAGCTTCAGTCCAAGGACCGCCGCGCAGTATCAACGCGCGCATCGCGTCCTTTTCTTCCGCACCAACACTGTCGAGCCCGAAGTGCGCCAGTGCGCCGACGAGGCCGTTGCCAGCCACAGTTGGCAGCCCATTTGTGTGGTTTCTGAACTCGGCGAACAGGTCAAGTATGCGAACCGGCACTGGCCAGTTCAGCGCCAAGTGGCAGCCCATTTCGGCGGACGCGTAGTAAGCGATGAATAATACGTCCCCATCGGTTGGGTATGGCGGCTTGTTGCCAAACTCATCACACCACAATCGGATTTTTCGTCCGCTCCGTAGCTCCCAGGCCACGAGGCACACTGGGACAGGATTGTTGCCGGTGCAGCCGCAAAAGTTGAACTCGAAGTCGACCGCCCAGATTTCTCGGAATGGCAGAAGAGAAAGCGCGGTCTGGCCCACCAGCCCGTTGGCTTGTGTTTCGAGAAACATCGCGTCACGCTCCGCAGAGTAGACGCTGGATCACGGGGTGATCGACCGTCTCGATAAGCTCGGTCTTTGAACGCGATCCGCAGGATGTCATTGAAGGTCTTATCCGTGGGCCACTCTGGATCCGGCAATTTTACGGTGGCCACAGAGACATCGTACGCACCGAGCGGCATGTTGGGAGTAAGTCTTACCCACTGCGTTGTTGCTAGAACGGCCGCCTCGCGTGCTGTGGTGTGCCAGGCGTTACCGCGTCCGCGTCCATCTGTTTTTGGTACCGGCACCGGCCATACAAAAGGACGTTCTGCCGCGACAGCGTCAGGAATAGGTCTTTCAATGCGAAGTCGCCCGGCGACATCATGGCGGCCACGGCGGGCAAGACTAGAAACGACTCGCGGTCGTCCTTCAGTTCGATAATTGCCGCGCCCGGGAGCCGGAACTCTGGGTGTGTGCGCACAAACTCTTGCGAGTGGGGCTTGCGTACCGGCACAGTCGTCAGCAACTTTTTGACGCCAACGGTGTCCGCATACGACTGGTCAAGCCGAAGCGCTGTCAGATCAGTAAAAGCGTCAACGGGCGCGGGCGTAGCTCCACTGCCATTGCCGTTTGTTGTTTGATTTTCAGACATAGCTAAAGTCCTTCTTAGGTTGTCCCGTTCATGGTCGGGACGTCTGGGGTAAACAGATCAAGTTGCAGTTGCAGCTCGGTCTTAGTTTGCAGTTTTGCAGTACCGCGCCTGCGCCGTCGCACACGCTTGGCGAGACCAGTCCAGACATGTCTTTTCGGATTTTTGGAAGAGTATAGATCAACAGTGATTGGCATCATTTTTCTTTTCTTAATGCCATCTTGAACGACACTAACTCCGTCGTCGTCCTGCTCCGGTTTTGTACTGCGAGTACGAAAGACAATGGGCTCACTCGGTGCGCCAAACTTGTTGATTACCTCGTTGAGGAACGTGTAATTCGCCCGCGATACCCAGCCGCGGTGAAGCCCGCACGATCGGCAGAGCAACGATGCGGAATGGGGCGGCTTGCCGGGGCCGATAATTGCCACGAAGTCGGCGCATTTGCTGCAGGTGTTCGGCAGCTTCACTGCGACGCCGAACAACGGATCTGCCGGCGCCGCCGCGCCAAAGAAGTCGAGCTGCGCGTGGGCGATGCGATGCCGGTGGCGCCGCTGTCGAGCTTGCGCGCCTGCAGCGCCCGCCGAGCGCCGCCTGCCTCGGCATTGGTAGCCGTCGTCATGGCGCAGCCTCCTGCGCGGCCGGCTGTACTGGCAGCGCGAACCGGGGACAGTTCAAGTGTGACGCCTTCGACGACGGGCGTGCCGATCGCTAGTTCGGAAACGGATGATGACGCGTTACCGTTGCAATTCAGGCCCGTTATCTTATTATTCATTTGCTAGGTACTTTCTCAAATGCGCCCGTTAGCGCGGGCGCGGTTGGACAAAACGGGCGGCCGGCCCCCCAGGGCTGGCCGTTTGTTTTTATGCTTCCCTTAATTGTTGTTCGTGATTCAGTTTTGCTTTGCGCGTTGCGGCAACAGCCGTACGCTGTGCCAGCCACTCGCGCAGCGTGCCGATAGTGCGTCCATGCCGGCGAGGCGAAAATCGCACCCGCGGCGGCCCATCACCGGCGCGGTCTAATCGCCACAACGTGTCCAGAGAAAGATCGAGGATTTCCGCTGCCCGCTGGTCAGAAATGACCGCCCAATCTGGCAGCGTCATAAGGCCCAGTTTCGTATTAGTAGCTGACATGTCGCTGCGTCCTCGTGCTAAGCGGCGCACTATCCCGCGCCACCCTGCCCATTTGGACGCTGAAAAATTCCGGAAACAAACCAGCCAAAACCGGCCAATAATTTCCGGAATTATTTGCCGATCAGACGCTGGGCCTCCTCGACCATTGCGTTAAGCTCATCTATTGCCCTGAAGTCGCTTCGCGTTAGGTAGGCGCTTTTGGAGAATGCTAATCCAGGCATCCCATCCGCCGCGCGACGATTTTGATCGGTGAGTTGCTGGCGGTCTCCATTGTTCCTGTCTTGCGAGACGGCCTAAAGCATCGAGGTCTTTGGTTAGACCAGATTTTTTCTTTTCCCGCTGTACCGCTTCTAGCAACTGCAAGAGGCGCTCGCCTGACCACTCAAGCGGGCGCCCGCTTGTTTTGTCGGTAAGCTTGCCGTCCTTAACTCGCACCAGCCCCGAAAATCCCGACGAATCAGAGGCAGTTGGGCAATTTGGCGATCGACAACTTGAAATCCTGGCTCGTGTTCAATCGCGAGCGCGAGCGCGAGACCCTCATAATCATCTTCAGCTAGTGAATAACGGCGCAATAGGAGTTTTAGCTTTTCGCGTCGCGCGGTAGCCACTGCCTTTTCGTGAAGTTCCTCGATCTGCGCGTTGGCGCGTTCAATCGTCTTACGGTCTGTGGGCGGCAAGAGGTTGCGGTCGAATCACTTGCGGGCGAATTGGCTTTCGAATTGCCTTTTCAAGCTCCCCGAGGGTTCTTCTTTTTCCTACTATTGGGGCGTGCACGCTCGCCATCGCCGCCCGTCGCTTCGGTCATACGGCACCGCTGCCACCGCGCATTAAGACAGGGAGGCGCGGAGCGAGCCGGACGCGGTGCTTGGCCCGGCGGCGGGGCTGCAGACCCGGCCCCGCGCCGCGACTATCCTAGCATTTTCGAGGGCGAAATGTGCCCAGGGACTAGCAAGCCCTCGGCGTCCCGATAACCATCGCCTCTGTCGTCAGCTGCCACTCATCCGCTCAAAGCATGGGCATGTCTTCCTAGCGATACGGGGCCAAAAGGCGGTGTGCGGCTATTCCCGCTACCAGGCTCGGCCGCGCGGTCTCTGACACTTCAAAAGCCCCCGCTAACGACGTTATGCGCAGGACGCATTGCCCACGCCCGGGTTTTGGCATATACTGTCACATGCGAACGAGCGTACGCGTATGACTTGAGGTCTCTCGCCTTGGTTGCACATAGAGGAAGGTTTGCTGCGTATTACCGAGTCAGCACCGCCGAGCAGGGCCGTTCGGGCCTCGGCTTGGAAGCGCAGCAGGCCGCCGTGCAGAATTACCTCAATGGCGGGACATGGGAATTGGTGGGCGAATTCACCGAGGTGGAGAGCGGACGCAAGAGCGAGCGGCCCGAGCTGGCGAAGGCGCTGGCGGTCTGCAAGAAGCAGAAGGCGACGCTTGTCATTGCCCGCCTCGATCGGCTCGCCCGTAACGTCCACTTCATCAGCGGCTTGATGGAAGCCAAAGTGAAGTTCGTTGCCTGCGACATGCCGGAGGCGACACCCTTCATGCTGCACATCTATGCCGCGGTAGCCCAGGAGGAGGCGCGGGCTATTTCAGCCAGAACCAAGGCGGCGCTGGCGGCAGCGAAGCAGCGAGGCGTTCGGCTTGGGGCAACCGGCGCCGCGCGCGCTATGAAATACAAAGCGGAGGCAAGGACCCGCGCCATTGAGCTGGCGCCCGTCCTCCGCGATCTAAAACAGCAGGGCCTGTCACTGCGCGGCATGGCCGGCGAGCTGACGAAGCGCAGGGTGCCGACGGCACGAGGCGGTGCGTGGCATCCTCAGCTCGTCGCGCGCGTTCTTGAGCGCCTCGAAGGGGCCGCGTGAAACTCGGTGGCCCGAAGCTCAAGCGAGCACAACGTGGCAGCATCGCTCCAACAAGCCAAATGCCGATCGCTTTGCGGCCAATGTGCTGCCGGTCATTAGGCGAGCGGTGCGACGTCATTGCGCGCCATAGCCAAGTGCTTGACGCGCGCGGCGTTGCGACGGCACGCGGTGTTTGGACACCAGTGCAAGTGACGGCTGTGCTACGCCGGCCGTCGTGACGCTCTGTGACGATTAGCCCAATGACCCCACGGGAAGGTACGATGTGCTGGCCCGCACCAGAGTCGACCGACAACATCAATGGGACGATTGGCCCTTTCGAAACGAGGGTATTATCGAGCTGCTCACCCAGAAGCTAGCGCGCGCTCGCCATGGCAAGCGGCTCAGCAAGTGCAACGGAAAGCCAGAGTGCCATGTGTGGACGGTGCCCGCGGTGCAAGAGGAATTTGACCTTTCTGCGAAGCGTTCGGGTGCAGCCATGTATGCGGCCTTAGCTGTTCAATTTTCCAACCATAAGGTTGGCGAAAGAGCGAATTGAACACGTTGGCACGGACGAGGAAGCTTTTCGTCGCAATTCTATTGGCGATGCAAGTCAATCTTCCTTGCAAACGCCCGTCGCAATATTGTAAGCACAGTCGGAAAATTTAATGAATTGTACGAGCTGTAGTATATCTAGCGTCGAAAAGTCACCGTGACGAACGATCAAGGTTTCGGTATTTGCCGGCGCCACAAAGCCGTTTCCTATGCCCGCCCATGTTTTGATCTGATAGCTGGCCCGCACGTCGCCGTAGACGACAGTGGCAGTACCGCCTTTGCCGCTTCCCAATATATTGTTCCCCCCCATCACTGCGGGTGCAAAGTCCTGAGTTCCCGGTCCCATCGTAACACTTGGCACGAAGTTCCATTTCAGATCATAGCTATTTATGGTAAGATTTCCGGTTCCACCAGCCACTTCTGAACCAAACAAAACCGCATCAACATATTCCTGTCCCGAATAATAGCCCTCCCAGATAAGACGCTTGAAGATAGTCGCGATATCCGTGGTTCCTGACAGGACATCGGGAGCACCGCGCGGCACTGCCACAACAGTCAGCTCCCAGCCATTGCCAATACCAGGGACCCGTGTGGGTGCGTTTGCCACTGGCAAATCGATGAGGCTGGCTGATGTGAGAGGGGGGATAGGTTATGAAGGGCCTGACCGCCAGGTAGCCCACCAAAACCATCAATCGGATTAGTGATCGGTTGGTGAAGCCACACCATCAACTCGGCGACTTGCGATGAAAGCCGATCTGTCGTCTCGGAGGCCTTTGGGAAGAAAAAAATATCCCACGCGACATTGATGTCCTCGGTGTCACCTCCGATAGAGACATTCCACTTGGTCGGCATACTGCGAAAGTTGCCTATGTGGGAGAATTGCGGAGCCATGTGGCTGTGTTGGACGTATTTGATATTCACCATTCTGTGAACTGACCAGCGGCGGATGAAGGTCGACGGCGCTTGCCACATGAAACGACAATTGCAAACGGCAGTACGGCAGGGAATGGCCGACCCGCTGAGATTGGGCATCATGGCCGGATCGAACATCAGCTGCGCTGAACCAGCGATGCCGGACTGATCTGGACCAGAGTCAATGTTCCAGGTAAATGGATTCGGATAGACGCTGCCATTGGCATAGATCCAATTAGCGTCCATTGAATTGATGGTAACAAGGGAATCAATTGAGACATTTGTTGGCTCAGATTGGGCGCTTATATTACCGTTGACAGTGGCAGTCGCAGTGATCGCATGAGTCCCGCTAGTCAGTGGCGCCGTTCTTAAATTCCACGATCCGTCAGCCGCGGCTACGGTTGTTCCAAGTTGTGTCTGTCCCTCAAAGGCGGTGATCGTGGCATTTGCTGGCGCCGCGCCAGTCAAGCTGACCGCATTCTGCGAATTGCGGGCAACCTGCTTGCTAGAATAGATGAATCCTCGGGTCCCAAGAACTGTAGTAGCGCTGACGATTGTTGGTGGGCTGATGTTGGGCCCGTTGGCGGCGGCGCCCGGCAATCCTGATCCGAGTATTGCTACAAACACCGCCACCATAGATACGGCCCGTAGGCCCAACATCTTCGTCACCATCAGGACTCCTGATCCCGTCCGAACGACCACAACCCTCAGGGATTTCCCCGCGCTACGGGGTGATCGATAGCCGAAAGTCTCGTCCGGGTGAACTGCTTGTAATGGGTGAACCAGGGTGAGAGCTAGGGTGCTCTGCGGCAGCCACCATTTGGTCGCGCGCAATCCACGCATCTAATGCCGCCTGAGGTGGCGAGGAAGTTGCTTGAGCCCGCCTATTCCCTTTTTGCAACCCGCGCGGGTACTCCGTTTGAGAACTAGCAGCGTTCACGAGAAAGCCCTCTCGCACTACAGGATTGTAAGAATGCACTGATAGGCTGTCGAAGAAGTGGGTCGCGGTTTGGCTAGTTGAGTGATTCACTTTCTCCGAAACGATTCGGAGGTTATGTGATGCGGGGTGGGGATAAGCGGACTGGGAGCTTTTCAGCTACGTCGACCTTGAGAAGCGGGTTCGGTCGGGTCATCCGCTAGGAGCGATCAGAGGGCTTGTGAACGAGGCGCTGGTCGCGCTGGAGCACGAATTCACTGCGCTTTATGCGCCGATTGGGCGACCGTCGATACCGCCGGAGGAGCTGCTCCGAGCGATGCTGTTGCAGGCGTTCTATTCAATCCGGTCGGGACGGCAGGTGATGGAGCGGCTGGAGTATGATCCGCTGGTTCGTCGGAATCGGGGTCGATGCTGCAGTGTGGGACCATTCGGTGTTCTCAAAGAACCGCGACCGGCTGCTCGAGGGGGATATCGCAGATCGCCATTGACTGGCAAATGCGACGCGAGTGGCGTGCGCCTGGTTAGTGTTACCGCCGAAGCGGGATGAGACCTTGAGAGCGGGGCGGGACAGGACAAGGTATAAGGCTTTGTCCGTGTCACGCTCCGTGACGCTCGGGACACTGTCCCGCGATATCCGGTTTGTCCCGCTCAGAAGAACACCCGTGAGGACAAGCACGTCCACGCTGCTTGCTTGAGCCACAAAATCGGATCACTTGCAGAAGGGCGACGATCGACAACGAACGGCCCCTTTGCCTACCCACTTGAACCGTCTCGACTCCGCCTTTGCATTGCGTGCGGCTACAGCGGCGGGCAAGACTATCGACACGACGCTCTATCAAGCAAAAGGGGGACCGCACTGAACCAGCAGCGCGGGCCCCCAACTACGCATCCGAGCCGCGCGCGTATAAGAAAAACTGACGCTCAGCCTGCAAGCGCCCACATAGCCGTGCGACACGAACTGATACGAGTCCAATCCGATATCAACCTTAAGCCGCGGGCCCTCGGATCGTGCTGTAACGTTAATCCACGATCGTAATGGCCTTCCTGACACTCGTATGCTTTTCATCACTGTGGCATCGATCAGCTCGATCAGACGCGGGTCGTGCGGGGTGGCGGCGACAGCGCGCCAAGGCGGCCTGCAACTCGCTTCGGTCCATCATCGGCGCGATACGCCACGTCGTTCGGAAAAGTATTGGGAAGACAACAAAGCGTAATGGGCTGGCGCATGTCGTTTGCGTCCTATGTGTATTTGCTTGTTTTTCTACCGATGACCTGCATCGGCTTTTGGCTAATCCAACGTCGCCATCTTGATGCAGCGCTGTGGTATCTAACAGTCGCATCCGCCGTATTTTATGCTTACTGGAATCCGCGCGATCTCATCATCGCGGGGTGTTCTGTTGCCGCTAATTATTGTGTCGCCGCAGTGCTGCTCCGGCACAAAAGACGCAGATGGATTTTTATTACGGCAATCGCCGGCAACCTTTTGGTCCTGTGTTATTACAAGTATTTGACATTCCTGCTTGGGCTAGTTGGCGTTCCAATCGACCGCATTGCGCTGCCGCTCGGTATTTCCTTTTTTACCTTTACTCAAATCGCTTATCTCGCCGACTGTCGAGCTAACAAAATTAGACAAACGGAGCACGATCCGCGGCATTACTTTTTGTTCGTTTCATTCTTTCCGCACTTGATAGCCGGACCCATTCTGCATCACAGCGATCTGTTTCCGCAATTTAGGGGCAGATTTCGTTCTGAATCTCAGACAAAAATACAACGGGGCTCATTCTTTTCAGCGTCGGTTTGTTCAAAAAAGTGATCATAGCCGACAATTTGAGTTCTGATTGTTAAACCGATATTTGCTTTCTCTGACGGCGGAATAACGGTGACATCGGGACAGGCATGGGTTGGCTCTATTGCCTATGCGCTGCAGCTTTACTTTGATTTCAGCGGCTATTCCGACATGGCGGTAGCGAGCGCGCTGTTTATCGGCTTTAGAATACCATTCAATTTTGACTCACCCTACAAAGCAATGAGCATTATCGAGTTTTGGCGCCGATGGCACATCACCCTGTCCCGGTTCTTGAGAGACTATCTATACATTCCGCTGGGTGGGAACAGAAGGGGTGATGCGCGGCGCTACTTCAATATATTCGTGACCATGCTGCTCGGCGGCATTTGGCATGGCGCCGGCGTTACCTTCGTGATTTGGGGAGCGCTCCATGGAACGTTTATCGTCATCAATCATCTTTGGCGAGATCGCGTCGTTTCGCGCCTTTCCTGGTTGGACAATTCGACAATTTTTTCCGCGGCCTCTTATGCGCTCACAATGCTCTGTGTTCTGATTGGTTGGATATTCTTCCGATCCGAAACAGTGGGCGGTGCCATCCTGGTAACGACTGGTCTATTTCATCTCCCGGTGGATTGCCCGATAACACCACAGCAGGGATATTTGATTGGCATCAGCGCGGCGATCGCCGCATTGATGCCAAATTCCAAGCAAATCCACGATTGGCTGATGTCCGGAAGCGACGTTCAATATTGGACGCTCGGGTTCGCCGCCGCGGCGATATTCGTCATAGCGTTCGTGTCCATATCGGTGGATTTGCCGTTTCTTTATTTTCAGTTCTGAGGGTTTCAGATGCGGACTTTATTCGGTTTTGTAATTGGTCTACTGACAACGTTCTTGGTGCTGACGTTTTTGCCGATACCCTCGACATGGCGTCTGGCTGATCTAAGCGCCGACAGCATTCGTCTCAATCAGGTTTACAATCGAATTGTCTATGATGTCCGACCAATCGATGTTGCCTTCATCGGCACCTCGCACACCATGAACGGAATGGCCGATAGCGAGATCGAAAAATCGCTGCCTGGTCTGCACATTGCAAATCTCGGCGTCATGTGGATGGGGCGCGACCTGCAACTCTTTCTTGTAAAAAGATTATCGGAACACAAAAAGCCAAAACTGATCATCGTGGAGATTGGCGAACACGAGTTGCCTTACGGTCATCCGCTGATGCCGTATGTCGGCTCTACTTCCGATATGTTTTGTTGTGCCTTTTGGGCCGATTTCAACTTTCCGCGAATGGCGCTTCTGTTTCTCAAAGAACAGATTCGCGGACTATTTTTTGGTGAGCATCGGGACAGCCAATCCTGGCAATACGGATGGTTGCCGGTCGACAAGATATGGAATGGCTTGACGAGCTGCAGCCCTCCTTTGGCGATAAGCTCGAGCGCCGGATGGGAAACAGCGCGCGACGGATAGCCTATAAGCTGACATCCGTCTACGGTGACAGAACCGTTGAGGAGATTGTATCGTTGGCAAATTCTCGCGGGATCGCGATCGCGTTTGTGTACTTGCCGGAATTTGCCTATGCAACCGATCCAAAGTCAGATGATCTACAATTTTATGCTGACCTGGCACCAATAATTGTTCCGCCGCAAGGGCTCACGTCGGATCATTTGAACTGGTGGGATTCGGCGCATTTAAATAGGACCGGAAGTCTCAAGCTCGTCGCCACATTGCGCAGTTCAATAACGGAGCTTTTGAAAACGCGCTAATTTAGTTTGGAATGGACGACGCCGGTGCTGGAAGAAAATCGTGAGTACACGGAAGAATTGCGTCGGCTATTTCGCGAGGGTCCGCGCAGCGCAGTTTAAGGCGAGGACTTGATTGATGACGGCTTGTTGCTTCTCGCGCCCGTCCTTATCGGTGTAGTGGGGGACGTACCCGAGAAAGTCCGGACGGAAGTCGTCGCTGGCACCTAGGCACACGGAGCGCACGTTCGCGATGATACGCCTCAGCACATTCGCAAGCGGCTCCCAATCGGAAGTGTAGGACACTGACCACCGCCTCCACCGCACGCGCGAGGTCGGCGCGGGGCAAGCCGGACGGCGGTGGTGAGGCGTCCGATGCAAGTGACGGCTGTGCTGCGGCGGACGTCGCGTCTAAGGAGGTTTCCGGGATCGACGGTTAAGCGAATGGCAGAACATAAAGTTGGATGTGCCTTCTCTTTGCGATCAACGCGGAGCCAAGCCGCCTTTTGCCCGTCTTGCACCTGTCGAAATAACCGTGTTCTATGACGCCGCCGACAGGAAGGGCGACGACCGCGAGGAGCGTCACGCCGATGCGGAAGAAGCTGTCGAGTACCAGATCGTTTCCAGCGCACAAACGAACTATCGCTACGATTGGTGAGGCGCGACCGATGAAATAATCAGTATCGACGACGCCTTTATCTCCGCGGCCGCTCTTAGTACGGTGTTGCCGCTCGCCGCCGCGCAGCGCCGGTTCCTTCCCGAAAAGCGCATATTTGTTCCGAGATTTTAAATGCCCGGCATTATTCGCCCACGGACGATTTTTCGGCCATGTCGACCCGCCATCGTGGTCGTCGCCGAGCTTGGTCTCGTATTAAATCCTTACTACGATCTGCATGCGATCATCGTCGCGCCGATGACAGCGTCTCCTCCAGGTAACGACGTAAATCCGGGTACGGTGAGTCAGCCGATCGCCACGCCCGCACGCGCACAAGCCTTAGTTCGCGCTTCCTCGCTTACCAACACCGTCTATTTTAGAGGGGGTGAATATAATTGGACGGCGCGCCAAGCCGTCCCGCTCATTCTCACTCGGGCTGATAATGGTCAGACTTGGTCAAGTTATCCGCCCGATGGCGTGGGCTCCGCAGTTCTCGATTACACCAACCAATCCTTCAGCGGTCTATATTCCGGCCTTGGCGTAAACGGCGGCGCCTGCTGCATCCTGCGAGGCGCCAGCCGTATCACGATTGACGGATTGACGTTCCAGAACTGTCCGGCGATTGGCATTGTCGCCTATGGCGGCGTGTCAGGTTTCGGCGCGATCCTTCCGACCACAAACGCGACTGAAAATCCAAGCAACATTCGCGTTAGGAATTGTATTTTCAAGAACGGTGGCTACGGCGCCTTTCCGCCCCTCTACCCAAACAACGACGGGCAAAACGTTCCGTCTCCGGGGCACGGCATCTTTTCCGGCGAGGTACCGTTTGTTTGGTTTACCGGCGGCGCGTCGAACGGCCAAGGCGGCGGTATGTACGGTGGCCTCGTCGAGCATTGCGCGTTTCTTACACACGCCGCGCTGCCGGTCGTTATGCAGGTCGATAATGCGGTCGCGCAGTACAACTACCTGCAAAACTGCAACACCTGCGCCTTCGATAGCGGCGCGCTTTATACCCAATTATCGAACGGCGTTCAGTTCCTCTACAATTACATCCGGGACGCCAAATCATTTAAACCGACACAGCCTGGTGTCGACCGGGCCGTGCGTGCGCTCTATCCCGACTTCAATTCCAACAACTTCACTGCTAGGGGTAATGTCGTCGCCGGTGCCGCGGCGGACACTGCTGGATATTCAGCGCCAAGCGCCTTTTCCGACCAATTCTACTTCGCGATGTTCGGCGATGGGCCTAATGCCAATCAGAGTTATACCGGCAATATTTTCGACATGGGGGCGACGCCGCATGTTTCCTTGCTCAATTCCTCGACCGGGTCTGGCAACAAATATGTAGGCAATATCCACATCAGCAATTTCTCCGGCAATCCGGCATCTCTATACTTCGGCGCATGGTATTTAAGCTATAGCGCTGGCGGACACGGCACGCCGTCATCGCCGACTTGCGGCCCTAACGCCTATTACAATTACGGCGGTGGAAATACTTACACGACCGGCCACACGAACGGCACCCCGGTCGTTAGCGACAGCAATCCGCAATTGATCGATCCGAAGATTTCCGGCTGGGCATACACGATTGATCCAACGAGTCCGGTATTTTCTTCGCCGATCAATTTCCCAACACTACCGGCGAATTGGGGCCAGCCTGGTTTCTGGGGTCCGCCAAGTTTTGTTATTCCGCAAATCGGCACCGGCTCGGTGCCGTCGTGTTCGCACTAACAAACATCATCGATCATCGGATTGATCGGCCGAAAGATGACATCGGCCTCGACCAATGACGGAGTGTCTTCATTCGAGAAGCTTACGGCGGCAATCTGGCTCACCACAAAATGATTGTCGCGCATGAACTCGATCGCCTCAACGAAGCTCCAGGAGCCGCGATAAAGGTTGATGATCGGCAGCTCCATTTGCAGGCCGCGGCGCCGTTTCAGTAGAGCCTTGGCTCCGTCCAAGACTGCACGCTCATAACCTTGGGTGTCGCTTTTCAGGAACAGGTTGCTGGTTTCGGGCAAAGACCGGCAGAATACGTCGAGCGTGGTGA
Organism: uncultured Alphaproteobacteria bacterium; assembly: GCA_963806465.1. Taxonomy (GTDB): domain Bacteria; phylum Pseudomonadota; class Alphaproteobacteria; order Rhizobiales; family Xanthobacteraceae; genus BOG-931. The sequence goes on from CAWDZD010000043.1 coordinate 179,577, forward strand.
CGTCGACGGTTTCGGTCCTGACCGCCCGCGCGCGGTTATCAAACCGATCAGCTATGTCGCGCGTGCCAAGAAACGAGCTATAGGCAGTGTGGCCACCGACATTATCTCGGCCTTGCCGCAATGATCACCCAGCGCGGTGTGGTGCAACTCCCAGAGCTTGTCGCCGCGCGCCTCGTGTTGAAGTTGGGCGAAGGCGGATGCGACAGGCTCGAAGGAAGTGATGCGTCCCTTATACCCGCGATCGCGGAGCCTGCGGCCAAACTGGCCAGCATTGGCACCAACATCGAAAACGCAATCCACGTTGCTGGTATTGAGAAAATCGAGCAAATTTGGCTCGGCGCGTTTCAAATCGTAGCCGAAACGGCGCAGCGCTGATTGGGCAAGGTTTTTCATCCGAAAAACTTCTAGCCTCGGCAATAGCCTGCCGAGCGGCACCAATTTACCTCTTTTTTTAAGGGTTGAGAACCTCGGTCAAGCGCGAGGGCAGAAGAGGTTTGGGGCCGCAAACCGAACGGGCGGTGAGCTTTAACGTTCCCGCCGCAACAGCTCCGACAACTTGGCGATATTCGCCACTCGCGTCGATCAGCGGTGCGTAATTTTAAGAGCCTGATCAACACTCGCAATCGCTGCATCTAGTGCCCTGACACGTTGCGTCGTGACGGTCCAGGGCGGCGGGAAGCGGCGAGCGGCATTACGTCTTAGGACATCTCCCGCTCCGGAAACGGCGCGCCGAGGGCCGCGTCTAAGTGCCCGGACGCTAGAGAGCCTGCCTTAACCGTTTGCATTCCGAGTTCGGTAGCCCGCCACAAAGCAATAGTGAATAATCCAGTCGACACCCCCAAGAAAATGCCCGCAACGACATCGCTGAGAAAATGCAGGTTGAGAGCCACGAGGCCCATGCCTACTGTGACAATGCCGATCGCGCAGACGATGCGTAGTTTTGGAAATAAAATCCATAGAACCGATAGCACCGCGGCAGCGATTGCTACATGACCTGAGGGAAACGACCCAAATGACTTTCCGGATTGAAAAAAATAGAATCCGTGAACGTGATCGCGCAGGAATGACACAGCTCCCGGGCCCACATGTCGGGCCACGTCCTGCCGAACGCGAATTTGAGTTGGTCCTTGATGACGATTGTGGCCAAGGTACTCATGACACATATCGCGACGACCGACTCAAGCTTCGAAAAGCGGCGCCCCATGATGGCGACCAAACCGCATATTATGAAGCCGATTGCTGATATAAGCGCGACTGAAACGTTTTGATCAGCTAATGTAACGAAGCCAATTGCTGATACCAACGGAACCGAGACAATCTGATCAGCCAACTGGGTCGGTATGTGCCGTCCTTGAAAAATGTCGTAAGCCCACAGCGCGACCGGGCCATCAAACCACTGGACGGAAGCCAACACGAAGGCCACAGTCAAAATCAGGCCCACCAACCAAGCTTTAAATGCCAGTGTCATTTTATCCACCTGCCAGACTGCCTTCGGATCTGACCCTTCTTCTGCCGTCCGGCGCAACGGGAAGCAACGCTCGGCCATTTACCTAGCGCCATTCTCGCCTCTCTCTTCACGCCCGGCGACGCTGGATTTTGACGTTAATCAGCCAGCCGATCGACTTTGAGTAATACTGCGAGCCGATTTGCTTGGAACGATGCCTTGGCGGCGATCCGCCGCGCTTCGTCGCGCGTCAGCAGAGCATCGTCATGTCGCCCAGCGTGAGTGCAGTGGCGATGTTCATGGCTGCAGCCCGTGTGTCTTTTTCAAATGGCGAAAAAAAGCCTCGTTGCTGCGGAACGCGTATGGGCAGCTTTCCAGCTCCCGCGCCCTGAGGCCTAGTCGGACGATGCACAGCCGGCAGCAAAGCCGGCTCGATCCGTCGCCGTTCATCGTCCGCACGGTGATCGGCTTCCGCCACTCAATCGCCGGCCAGCCCCCCAAGCAGGCCGCGTCGTGCTCGGTCAGATCGGCCATAGTCGTCTTCCCCGAAATCGCGAGTTTCATTCTCATAGTTTATGAGAATGCCGCGCGGCTACTCCTTCGACCGCAGCAGCTCCGGCAGCTTGGCGATGTTGGCGGCGATCCGCCTCGCCTCATCGCGGGTGAGTATGATTGGTGGCGGTTTTCGTGGGTGTCGGCTAGCTAAAAGATAGGAGTAGCGTCCGAACTTCCTGGGCGAGCAACGGCAGTGCTTCCGCTATGGCCACGGCATTGTCCAAGCGGCCATAGCAGCTCCGGAGCGAAATTGCGGAAGTGCACCGACTGGCCGGAATACGGGCCGACACCGGTTGCCACGAACATCAGCCATGACAACAGCTCACCGCGCGCCTTGTCGCCCATCGGCGGCAGAAACTTCCCGGTCTTCTCGGCGAGGTAAAGCAGGATCGCGTTCGAGTCGAACACCGTTACGTCGCCGTCGACGATCGCGTGGCAATTTGGCATTCGGGTTGATGGCCACGAATTCCGGCTTGTGTTGTTCTCCCCTGCGCGTGTCGACAGGAAGCGCCTCATACGGGGTTCCGGCTTCTTCCAGAAAAAGAGCAACCTTGGTCGGATTGGGCGCGCCGCTGTAATAAAATTTCAGCATCTCAGATCCTTTTTTGTCACGCCGCCGTAGGCGGGATTGAAATACATGGCGAAAGTCTACGCTGGGATTCCGCGAGGCTGGAGCCCTGGCAGTATCTTCCGGAAATTGCCTATGCGCGGCGAGTAAGGCTAGCCTTATTTCGCCTCGACATCGATTCCATCCTCATCCTCATCCTCGGCCACCTGGCGCAAGAACTTCTCAAACTTGCGGCGGCCCTTAGTGCCTACCCTGCTCTCCAGTTCTGCCAGCGCTTCATCTACCGTCTTTGGCTTAGCGAGTGAGTGCTTGACGTCGGCCTCAAGCCTTATCACCCGTGCCAGCATGACGTAATTATCGACATACCGATCGGGAAACTTTTGGCGCACCTCGTCGAGCGCCGACATCCCATTCTTTTCCCAATGCTCCTGCAAGTCGGCAATGAAGGTGCCCGCAGTGAAAAAATCGCGGACGGTGCGCGCTGGGCTTGGCGGCCGAGAGGGAAGACGGCGAGCCGCAATCAGCAGCGTTGCACCCAAAACTCTGTAAAATACCAATGCGCTCCGGCAACGATGTCGTAGAGGCCGGCGTTGAAGGCGCCGCTAACACTGAAAGGTCTGTTGTCTAGGCAACTCACAAAAACGGAGTTGCCGGGGTAAATTGATGGGCTGCCCAGCGGTCCGCCCTGGGCGTTCAGCAAGCTGATTTCCATATAGAACCCTTCCGGGTTTTCGGCCTTGCCCGACGCGATCAGGTTCGCGTTGTATGTCGCCGAGGCGCTGGTGATTCCAGTGTTCGGGTCGGTAGCCATCAGAATCTGAACTGCTGGTCCACCAAACGGAAGAATTCGTCTGTGCCGCCTGCATCCCAGATGAGGGTGACGATCAGGGGCTCGGGGGTGCAGGACCACGTCGTCAGCGCTCTGTTGATCGCGCAAAGGACCTGTGCGAGCAAGGCCCCATACCGAAACCTTACGACGCGCAGATCGTCCGCAATCACATTGACAGTTGCTTGCTGCGCGCCAGGCAAGCAAGTCATCAGAATGAGCGCTCTATTCCTACTGCAAGCTCACCCGTTACAGGATCAACAAGGTGAGTTCGTCCACGGGAAGCGCGCGAAACCGGATGAAACGCGCGTGGCTTTTCGCGCGGTGTGGCGTCACCGGCTTGGCCTTGGACGAAGGCCGACCTATTTCTGCTGCTCCTTCAGACGTTCCACGAGCGCAATCAGTTCAGACGGCAATTCCTGTGGCGCTTCGCTTCGAGCCCTTAGCTCCCGAGCAATAGCGGTCTGCATTGCTTGCAAGATTGCCTTCGGATTGACTGCCTGCTCTCCCGGGTCCTCTTGAGGTCCACTCGCCATTCGGATTTCCGACTTTTGAGGTCAATCGACCAGCGCGTGTTCTTGTTCCGCGGAAACCGAGACAGCGTCGAACCCTTGGATCAGGCAGCATCGTCTGTCCGTTTGAGGCGCCTGCAAGTTCCGTGGCGGCCCACGCGCCTAAATCGCTTCCCTGTGGTATCCGAGAGCGGCCAGTCCGGCATCGCGCAAGCGAACCGGATCGCGCTCGCCCTTCTTTGCCGCTTCGATAATGCGCTTCGCGATGATTTCACGGACCAGGTCAGGCTGTCCGCCGTCCTGAAGGCCCCCACACGCCGCGTCGAACGCCTCGCCCATGAGGCGGGTGGCTTCGTCGTCGAAATCGGATTTGTTCAGTACGAACGGCAGAATAGTCGCAATGTGTTATCCCCGTTCTGTCGGTGGCCCAGACTTCTGCTCTCGCTTGTGCGCTTCTCCCGTTCGGTAAAGGACGTAGAGGCGGTTCGCCAATTCGCAAGGCTGGTGAGGGCTTCCCAAAACACAGAGCTTGAAGGGAAGTTATGCGCGGACAGTGCCATCGGTGTCCCCTTGGTGTGCCAGCGATTTCAAGGCGCTCCACAACACGCGCTGAGGTCTTAGCCAGCGTCGGAGGGTTTAGTCGGTTTATTTGAAGACGGGGTGGCCCCAAAAATCTTGCGTTTCACGAAGGAGGGGGAACCATTTTGGCAGCAACGCCGCGCGGCGCGCTCAGTCGCTCAACGACTTGCGCAACGGAAAATCACCATCGTCATACAGCCGCTGAATGTCATCGCTGCTGAAGCGTTCGTCCCCCACCTGCATCCAAGCACCAAGGGCTCGGGGTGTGCGCAAGTCCTCAACGGCGTAGCGAATGGCCTCAGCCGCTGTCGCGAAACGGCGGTACTTGATACGGCTATTCTTCGCTTGCTTTGACAGGAACAGTTCAGCAGGGGCGGCGTAGTCGAAAGACATGTGGCTCCCAAAGATCACGCGGCGCTATGAAGTGTAGTCAAGGCTAAGTTGTTCACCAACTGGCCGCCCAGATAGCAGGCATCCAACGCGGGGACCTCATCATCGGAAGGTTGAATTTGACGGCTGACAACGAGCCAGTACCTGCGGGGAAAAGCCTATTAACGGCGAATAAGGCTCGCCTTATTTCGACTCGACATCGATCACGTCCTCATCCTCATCTTCGGCCACCTCGCGTAAGAACTTCTCAAACTTGCGGCGGCCTTCCTTGCCCACACTGCTTTCAAGCTCGGCCAGCGCTTCGTCCACCGTTTTGGGCTTGGCGAGTGAATGCTTAACGTCAGCCTCAAGCCTTATCACCCGCGCCAGCATGACGTAATTATCGACGTACCGATCGGGAAACTTCTGGCGCACCTCGTCGAGTGCCGACATCCCATTCTTTTCCCAATGCGTTTGCATGTCGGCAATGAAGCGGGCCGAGAGAGTGCGGATATTGCGAGCGCCAGGCAGCGGCACCAAAGGATATGGGCCTCCACCCATGCCAATGGCGACTTCGTCGTTACGTTTGACAGTCTTAGCCTTTGCCATGCTATTTGAACCGATAGCAACCGGATGCTATTTGCTTCTGTCTACGACAAGTCATGAGCCATAGCAAAAAGCGCACAAAGACGACGCTTATCCATCGGCACGTCAGAATCGACGATCGGCCGACAAGCTTAGCGCTTGAGCCCGAGTTCTGGCAGTATCTCCGTGAAATCGCTTATGCGCGCAGGGTGACGCAGAGCAGATTGTTCAGCGTCATCCACCAGCATAAAGGCAAGGATATTTCGCTTGCCTCAGCGCTTAGAATATTTGTGGCACGGCACTATCGCGGTGAGCCTAGCCTGAGGTTCGCCCGATCCATCCCCCTTTCGGGCTTGGCCACACTCACGTCTGACATTTGCGGCGGGCGGTCGTGGAGGGCGTCCCGAGAACGGCAGTTGTCGGACTTGGAATTTCGAGCAAGAGCAGGCCGCCCTTATTCTATTGGTATGCCACAACCTGCCTCAGCGGGACGCGCCCCTCGATCCACGCCGCAGAGTGATTCCTTATCCAGTGCAGCGCTTCAAAATGGGCTTTGAATTTATCGATCAGTTCGATCGTGCCGTCGGGCCATTCGGCCTCGACTTCCACAGTTCGCCGTCTCTTAGGACCACGCAAAAAACGGGCTTTCGCGACATCGTGCTAATCACGCACGCACAGGTTGGCCCGGCGCCACCAAATATTACTTGTCGGCCGCCGAAGGTGAAACGCATGCGCCGGCACAAGAAATCGGAATCGCGGCCCACTATTTCGAAGGGGCGACAATTCGACATTGGCTACCTTGCAATTGATCTACTGTGTCATCCTTGCGAAACAGCGACGAAAACTCCGATCCACTTATAGGGAAGGTCGCCATCGTTTCGCCACTCGCGCGCGGTCTTTCACTCCGAGCCAGCGCACCGTGCTTCGACCCGGGGCTTTGCGGCGCTGTGTGCGAGGGGGCTAAGGCCGCAATGGCAGGAGTATTCGGGGCAGCCGCGATATTTCTATGTTGTCTCCTGTTAGCCGCGCCCGGTCGGGCCGATCCAGCATCCACCGTTGCACCAGCTCCTACGCTTGGTCTTATGCAGCCTTTCGAGATCAACAAAATCGTACGCGATGCCGGTTTCACTCCGCTGGGGCTACCGCAGCGTAAAGGAACGACCTATGTGCTGCGCGCCATCGATTCCCGCGATATCCTGATACGTGTCGTGATCGATGCGCGCAGTGGAGCGATCAGTGCGGTCAATCGCTTCGTTCCCGCAAGGCCCGACGGCGTGATCGGCATGATGCCGCCCGACGGCGCGCAAGAGCCTCTCCGGTCCTTGCTGCGGCCGCCGCCTCCCGAGCCGCTACCGCCGCCCCGTAAGGCATTACCTGACGAACCACCCGGGACGCCGCCTGGATCGCCGCCTCATGATGCGCCGCAGGATCACGCCATGCCCGCCGACATCGGCGGCCCTCCCACGGAGCCGAAGAAAGCCAATGTAAGCATTCCGCAAACGCCATTGACGGCGCCTGCCTACACCCACGAGGTTCCTCAGGGGGCACAGCCGTTACCCCGACCGCGACCTTCAAACCTTACGATGAAAAAAGCGAAACCGTCCGGAAAAGTGCCCAAAGAACTTGCGGTGAAACCTAGCGCAGCACCTGCCACCGCTTCGGTCGCACCAGCCGCACCGCGTCGCGCACCGACCACGCCCAAAGGGGTGCCGCAAATAGCGACCCCGGATTGATCGGCTTTCGGGATCGGCGACGATCACGCAGAATTTTTGTTCTGGCAAGCCAATCCGAGTTGCGCTTCGCGATTCACGCGGCGTTGTGCTCTCTCATCAGCGTTTATGATCGCATCGGCAACAGACTGTCTGCCTCCATGGCAGCGCAACCTTGCGCAATCCCCGCCTCTTTCTCCTCTGTAGGCAAATTGTGGAATTGCTCGTATCGGTCAACGGCGGACATTGAGATGCCGCATTCTTTCAATGGTTCCTGCTTACTCTTCCTACCAGGGGCAAGAGCAGCCTTCACGTTTTTACCGCCTATCCGCCGAAAGCAGCGAGTGGGGTAAAGTGTTTGATCTGACGGAGCATACGGGGACAGTAGCGCAAGTCGCCAAACTACAAGTTAACGCAATCACCGACGCCCTACGTCGTCGGCGTGCCAACAGCGAGAAAGTGTGAAATCATTGCACCGACTTCGCGCGGGAAGGAAGCGATCTGCGTCACCAGACACAGAGGTTTAATACTGCGGCTCGAGCCGTTCAGTTGGCAGATGGACGCTCACCAAATTCGGGGAGGATGCTCACCGGTCGGTCGTCCGTCACTGCGCGTGGCTGAATTAAAGCAATGTACTTATCGGGAAATCGGGCACACAACGCATCGAACACACGTCGAGCAATGACGTGCGGCGGCTCAATCTCTGTTGGCATGGTCTGCTCCCCAGTTCCGAACGGAGATGTGATGCTGGACACACCCCAAGCGAGTCGTTCGCAAAGTCATTCCAGCAAACTCTAGATGGACGTGCACCAGCAGTCGAGCAAACAAGCTACGTAGGTATTTCAGCATGGGGAAATTGCATCTGAAGGTCTTGACCTTCATGGCATGTTCAAAAAGAGGCCCCGGTATGAGTCACCACCGGGGCTAAAGTTTTGCACGCAATCAACCCTTGCTTTGCGGAGTTGATTACCAATCCTAGCTCACGGCATGCCCAGTATGTAGCGATACAAGGCGGGTCAGCGATTACGCCGGCCTCGTTTGCCCAATAAGAATAATCGGTACGATAATTGCGTGGACGCCGGCACTCGTGTATCTAACAGTAATCTAGTGATGAGTGGGGGCGTGTCATGGGTGCCGGTCCGGCAGTCAGGTCATTCGCCGATAAGGTGTCAAAGGGCTTTCGAAAGGGGTTCACGTCGCTCGTTGCTCGGGTCAAGGCCTTACGGCGTGCCGTCCGCGTAGATAATTTCAGATTAGCGCAACGCCTACGGATGGGGCTTGTCCCTTATTTGCGTCACCTCAAAGAACCATTACGGAATGACATTGCCCGCCTGTTCGAGATCAGCGGACTGTGGATACGCAACGTCGGCGATCGTCACCAGGCCAAGCGGGATATCCAACGAATAATCCGCCGGATCATACCTCGGTCACCCAGCCCTCTGCCTTGCCCGTGACGGAGGAGCAAAAGGCTGACGCGGCGGCGGGGCCGCTTTAACTTTTGATCGAGGCAGCGCGTTCAGCCAGGCTGTAACTGCCCCGGCCGCTTGGTAGATGGCTTCTTGCGTGAGCCCGCCTCGGTCCAACAAGCTGCATGTTTGATTGAGCGAAGTTGCGGCTTCTGTCCGCATAGCATCGAGCGCTCTTTTGCTCTCAAGCCGTGTCAACGTGGCGGTCCTCGCGATGTTTGCGGCGTTACGCAGCAGAAAGATGATGCGATTAGTGCGGGCATTAGATGGTATCAGACAGTCCAGGACAGCCTTGGCATTCTGTGCGGCTTTGCGCTCATCAGCTATTTTCGCGTTGACCTTGCGTTCGTCTTCGCTTTTGCACTTGCCCTCGGTGCTTACGAAAGTCATCGTTTGCCCCCACAATCCGGTACGATTATCCAAGACTTCCATTGGACACTGATGATAGCAAGCACCCCCTGTGCAAATGTTGCCGACGAACAACACCCGCTCAAAAACTTTAAAACGTCCCTTGACCCGGCACAAAAACAAACCCCGAGCAGTCTGAATGCTATCGGGGTCTGCAAGTCCTTGCCGCAGCTTGTAGGTTCTTATATCCGGGTGGCGATGGGGTGTCGGGGGGATGGGGATCGTCGCCTGGATGGGCCTACTAAATCAAAACTCCGTTGCAAAACATCTCCGCATAGTGTCGCATCCGAAATACTTAAGGGCATTCACCCAACTGGCGTCGCTTCAGTTGCGAAAGCTCACATCTGTCGCGGCGCTAATCGCAATCAGCAGCGCTATTGCGGCGCTAATGAAAATCCACGTCACGGCTACCTCCATCAGTCTCGTCAACACGTACCGATGATGTCCGCGTAGGGATCGTGTTCCTTGTCGGTGTTCTTGTCGGCGAGGAGCGTCCCCAATCGGGCGGCAACTTCCGCGGCAACAACCAAAGCTTCGACCCGGGGCTTTGCGGCGCTGTGTGTGAGGGGCTAAGGCCGGATGGCAGGAGTATTCGGGGCAGCCGCACTATTTCTATGTTGTCTCCTGGCGGCGGGCGGCCGAGTAGGCGCGCTTAGGAATTGTGGCAGATATGCCACATACCTCAGCAAAAATTGCCCCCGTTAAAACAGAAACACGTTGCGCCACAAAAAAGAACGCCAAGAGAGTTGAACCTTGGAGAAAGAAAAATATCTGGGGTGCGGGGGGCAATGAGGTTTTGGCAATTGACCTGTTTTGCCGCTGCGTTTGCGGCAAGTCCGCTTTGTGTGACTGTTGTCGCAAAGATACCGACCGACCAATCAAATTTGGCGGCGGAGGAAGGCGTTACTGAACAACCGCCGAGCTTTTTCATACTATCCGCCGCGCCTGCTACGTTTTCGCAACGTTTTTCAGTGCTGTTGCAAGAAGAGGAGCCTGTCGTCGATAACGCGAACGAGAAGGAAGCTGGGTTAGAGCAGGAGGATTTCCTGTTTCGAGATCACTCCGCCGATGCAACATCACCTAAGCTGTACTCTTCGCATTTGGGTTTTGATCCCTACGCTGAATTGCCGCTGGACAAGAAACCGGCCGATATCGTTTTAGATTCGCTCAGAAATATTCCGGTCGGATCGCCAGTTGAAGAGATCAAGCGAGCTGCGGATGCATTCGATTTGGACTTTAGCTTTATGGAGGCGGTGGCCAAAATCGAGTTTGATTTTGATCCCAAGCAACGCACGGGCTCGTATATCGGCTTGTTCCAACTCAGCAGATCCGAGTTCAGAAAATATGGGTCCGGAGATATTACTAGCCCGCGCGATAACGCTGTTGCTGCAGCCTACAAATTGGTCACTGAGGCGACGCTCTTTGAACTATATACTCACAGAGAGCCGACTGTCGGCGAACTGTATTTGATTTATCAACAAGGATGGCGAGGCGCAGCAGAACATGTCAGCCATCCAGAGCGGATTGCTTGGAAATCAATGTGCGCTACCGACGAAGGCCGACAAAAGGGTGAAAGGTGGTGCAAGCGTGCGATCTGGGGGAACACGCTTCCGACCGTCAAACATGTTTGGAGATCAGTAAACGAACTAACTTCCGCTGCCTTTGTAAATATGTGGCGGCAGCGAGTAGACAAACTCTATTCGCGATATTCTGAAACGGTTATGGCAGCGAATGAAGATCGGTAGGGCCCGGAACGCCCACCCCAGACACGGCTAGGCGCACGGCGCACGCGGACACGGCCACGAAAGAAAAAATCGGCCGCGTATCGCTTTTCCGCGTGGCGGTCCTGGCGGCGGCGCACGACGCGCGATGTCAAGACCACGAGATTGCCGCGCGACCACTGGCCTGGCAGGCGCTGGAGAACCTGGCGGCGCCAGCCGGCTACAAATGATCTCGACCGCTGTCGACGTCCCAATCGGGCAATTGTTTACTGATGGCGTTGGAACGAGTTCGAACGTCGCCATCGTCAAGCACAACAACGGTCAGGCGCTCGCCTAAGTCTATTTCGAGAATGAGGCCCGGCGTCGCACGGCGGCGAACCTTGCTGTAGCGATTAAAGACCGGAGGCAAACGAGATTGCCTGAGCCTGGCAGTTTAGTAGGCTCGGCTTCGGCATGGCTGAAATGGGCTCTAGCGACAAGCTAAAGGTGTTCATCTCGTATTCGCGATGGGATAGCAGTGATTTTGCCGAAGAATAGCTCACGGGATTAGAGGTTGCGGGATTTGCGCCGTTTCTTGACCGGCACGACATCGCGCCGGGAGAGCCCTGGGAAGAGCGTCTTAGCCGCCTAATCCAACAAGCCGATACGGTCGTGTATGTCATATCGCCCGAGGCAGTGAAATCGGAGCGCTGTGCGTGGGAAGTTGATAAGACGATCGAGCTATCCAAACGGCTAATGCCGGTGGTCTTTAAGCCGGTGCCCGAGGCTGACATTCCGGAGCAGCTTCGACGGCGACAATTTGTTCGATTTGACGTGGGGCCTGGGATTACGCGCCCGCTTGCGCAACTGGCGGACGCTCTGCGCCAGGACCTTGATTGACGGCCAAGCTGCTGGAGCTGCTGAGGCGGTGGCCGCCTCTTTGAACTGCTCCGCAACGCACTTCCGCTTCTCATCCAACTTCGGACATATCGCTGCACCGCACGAACCGACGCAATGGGCCAGGACGCGACATATGCAATGCAGCTCTATTCGATCACCTCGTACATCAGGATTTCTGACTCGCCGCCGTAGTCAGTGTAGAAAGTCCGAAAAGGAGTCATGAACTGCCGTGAATTAGCGCGCAGCTCTCAGAAATGATGGGAATCCTTGGACGGTCAACTTCCAAATCAGGATTAAACACGCGCCAGCTCACGTTCTTCTTCTCTACAGCCTTCATGACTGCCTTTTCGCGCGCCGACAACACTGATCGGCCTGTTTTGACCTCGATGAACACGATCTCGATTTCCTCGACAGAAGCATTAAGTCCCTTGAAGGCAATTAGATCGATCGGCGTGCCAAGAAAACGAATGTCTTTGGGGTCGAGATCGAAGCCTGGCAGGTAAGGCACGATGTGCTCAGTCACCTTGCCCCTCGTGACAGCCGAGCTGCGCTGTACTGCGTCCAATCTGATTTCCTGTTCGTGTTCCTGCTTCCACCGCTCAATCTGCATGCGTGCATCAGCAGCGGCCAGTTGCTTCAGTTGGGTTTCGAGCGCTTGCCTCTCCTCATTGCGCCATCGGTTGATCCCCATTTGAACTCGGCGAGACATTGTGATGCTCAAGTAGATGCAAGCTGCGGCCGCAAGCACAAACAGGCCGAGAAATAAAAGCCCCAATTGTTCTGACATGAGTTCCTGCTTTCTGCCACCGGTTTAGGTCCTACGACACATAGCGCCGTGGAGGGGAAGGAAGTTCCGCATAAATTGAAGATTGGGCCCTCTTCGCTCTGGCCACCACCAACGGGCATCGGCGCCGCCGGCGAGAACTGGCGAGCCGTCTTCGCCAGTGGTGACTACTGGGGTGGTTCGTTGTATTCTAGCCTTGCACGGCTCAAGGACGGCGGCGCCGATCGGGTTAATCGGTTGGCTTATTTCGACTCGACATCGAACACGTCCTCATCCTCATCTTCGGCCACCTCGCGCAAGAACTTCTCAAACTTGAGGCGGCCTTCCTTTCCCCACGCGGCTTTCAAAGCTCGGCCAGCGCATCGTCCACCGTCTTGGGCTTGGCGAGTGAATGCTTAACGTCAGCCTCGACCTTGATAACGCGCGTCAGCATGGCGTAGTTCTCAACGTACCGATCCACAAAATTCTCTCGGTATTCGTCGAGCGCTGGGTTTGAACCGCGTCCGAGGCTTTGCCGGTCAGGACCGATAGGCAACCTTCCCCACGCCTTCCAGAACAAGGTGTCTTTCTTGTCCCATCGCCCTCCACGAGCAATCGCAAACTTTCGAACAGCCGAATTTTTTTGATGCACTTCCCTCAGCGCCTCACCGAATTGCCCTCTTCTCCGTCGATCTGTTGGCCAATAACTGGGTAGCGTCGGTCATTCGGTAGCGACAACATTTCAGGTAATCGCACCGTTTACCTGAACAGGCACAACGAATGCGCCGCCGTCCCTTTTCAAGGGCGCCTCAACCCGAAAAAGTTCCACTTTGAATAAGAGGTGTGACTGGCTCGGACTCCGTGAATGGTGGATTGCATACGAGCTTCTGCGCTGGGCAATAGCCATCGAGGGCAAATTCGTCGCGCATCGCTCTTAGGAATCCAAAAAAACAGCCTTTGTAGTTTGCGCGGTCTCATTTGACACGATTGAGCAGGGGAAGACAGCGAGCCGCGATCAGCAGCGTTGCACCAAAACTCTGTAAAATACCAATGCGCTCCGGCAACGATGTCGTAGAGGCCGGCGTTGAAGGCGCCGCTAACACTGAAAGGTCTGTTGTCTCGGCAACTCACAAAAACGGAGTTGCCGGGGTAAATTGATGGGCTGCCCAGCGGTCCGCCCTGGGCGTTCAGCAAGCTGATTTCCATATAGAACCCTTCCGGGTTTTCGGCCTTGCCCGACGCGTTCGCGTTGTATGTCGCCGAGGCGCTGGTGATTCCAGTGTTCGGGTCGGTAGCCATCAGAATCGTGAACTGCTGGTCCACCAAACGGAAGAATTCGTCTGTGCCGCCTGCATCCCAGATGAGGGTCACGATCAGGGGCTCGGGGGTGCAGGACCACGTCGTCGATACTGGCCCCTCCATTTTCAATGAGGGATGAAAGCCCAGCAACCGATTTGCGAACGGCGGGAGATGCTCGTCTTTTTTTGGTTTCCAGATGATCGGCTTCGTCCGGAGGTCGATTCCGGGTGCGACCGCAGACCTCTCCATTCTACCTTTCGCTCTGTGCCCCCGCGCTCCCCCCTCCAACGCCTCGACGCGGTGCCGAAATCCTGCAAGTCGCGGCCAATTCCATATTCGCTCATGATTTGTCGCTCCCTCTATCGCGCCTGGCCGCCGCTCGGCGGTATGGCGGTCACAGTGTCGGCACTGCCGTTAATGTTTTGCAATCCCGCGATGTGGGGATGCAGCGCCTCGGTTCCGTCAGATCGCACTTCGCTTTGCCCGCTTTGATCGCCTCAAGCGCCGGTCCTGCCAAAACAGTACCAATCGCTCTGCCGCTACCATCGGACTTTGGCACGCTGGTCGACCAAGCAACGTTTCCCCTTTGCGCAACGCAACGGACAACGATGCGCGTATCCCGCTCGCGTCAACTAGGCCACGAAATGTTTGATCGTCGCGGTACGCGGGTTCCTGACGCCGATCAGCGACATGAACGAAGCGCTCGCCTTGTACGATGCGTTCTGCCGCACTTCCGATGATTGGCCGAACAGGGTCGTGGTCTCGCAGCCATTTGACGAACTGTGCATCACCCCGCACGGCGACTGCGTGCATTTGTTCGCCATCAAATGTCCACACATGCCCATGTGTCGCCTCGCAAAGCCGCGTTGCGTTCGCGAGCATGGCATCGAAAACCGGCTGCAAATCGCCTGGAAAGCTGGATATAACCGTGAGCACCTCTGAGGTCGCAGTTTGCTGCTCCAACGCTTCAGTAAGGTCGGTGGTGCGCTGGCTGAGGTCCGTTGTCCGCTGACGCAGTTCGTTGAGCAACCGCGCATTCTCGATGGCGATGACAGCTTGAGCGGCGAAGTTCTTGACGATTTCGACTTGCTTGTCGCTGAACGCGCGAACCTCCTGACGGTAGACGATGACCACGCCAATGAGTTCGTTCTCTTTTAGCATCGGAACTGCCAAAAACGTCCGAACGCCCCCAAGTTCAACAGCAGCCACGAAAGTGGGATCGCGTTCGATGTAGCCCTGCTCCGCCGCAAGATCATGGAAGTGAATGACCGTTTTGGTCATCAGCATTCGGCTGATAGGATTTTCCGGTCCCGGGCGAAATGGATTGCGGCTGCGAAACTCTGCAAAGGCAGGTGGCACGTTGTGAGTGGCAACCAGGTGCAGGGCCTCGCCATCCCAGCGGTTGATGCTTCCAAATTTACCGTCGCAGAGGCGAACGGCATTCTCAAGCATCGTTGCGAAGACCGGCTCAAGGTTACCCGGTGAGCTTGAGATAACCTGGAGAACGTTCGAGGTAGCTGTCTGCTGCTCCAAGGCTTCCGTAAGGTCGGTGGTGCGCTGCCGAAGTTCGTTGAGCAACCGCGCGTTCTCAATGGCGATGACCGCCTGCGCAGCAAAATTCGTTACTAGCGCTATTTGTTTCTCAGTGAATGGACGAACTTCTTGGCGGGACAAGGCGAACGCGCCGATCGGTTCACTCTCCTTCAGCAAGGGAACAATGAAGAGCGTCCGTATCCCTCCAAGCTCGACAGCGGCAGCCAGTGCTGGATAGCTTTGATCGATATACAACTGCTCGGCCGCCAGGTCGGCGATGTGCACTGCTGCTTTCGTGCGTATCATGCGATCCATCGGGCCGTTCGGAACAGGTCCCAATGACAACCGCTTGCGTGCGTCAGCGAACGCGGGCGGCGTATTATGACCGGCAACGAGCTGCGAACTGTTGCCGTCCAACCGAAAGATATTGCCAAATGCGGCGTCGCAAATGCGAACCGCTTTCTCCAACATAGCTGTAAATGCCTGCTCGACTTCTCCCGGAGAGCCAGAGATAACTTGCAGCACTTCCGAGGTTGCTGTCTGTTGCTCCAATGCTTCAGTGAGGTCAGCAGTGCGCCCGGTTAGTTCGGTGGTGCGCTCCCGGAGTTCGTTAAGCAACCGCGCATTCTCGATGGCGATGACGGCCTGAGCGGCGAAGTTCTTGACCAGCTCGATCTGCTTGTCGGTGAAAGGGCGAACTTCTGGACGGTGGATATGCGATGACGCCAATAAGATCATCTTCTTTAAGCATCGGCACAGCGACGAACGTGCGAATGCCACCAAGTTCGACCGCTTCGACCATTCTGGGATTACGCTCGGCATAGGATTGTGTAGCTACGAGGTCATGTTCGTGAGCAGTGCGCTTTGTTTTCATAGCCACGTCAAGCACACCACCAGGTGCCGGCGGTCCGAGCCGTCTCTGGGCCTCGATCAAAGCCAACGGCGTGCCGACTTGCGCTACCGCGCTGAAGGACAGTGCCGTCAAAGCGAAACAAGGTGCCGAATTTGGCTTCGCAGATGCGGGTGGCGTTCTCAAGGATGGACTGAAAGACCCGCTCAAGCTTCCCTGGCGACGAACTGATGATACCGAGGACCTCGGATGTTGCCGCTTGCTGCTCCAAAGCCTCGTTCAGTTCGCGAGTAAGCCGAGCGACCTCTGTGTCTTGGAGTGGTGGACGAGGATAGGGTTGCGGACGCGGCGCGGCGCTTTGTCTTTAGCGCCTCGCGGCCTCGCGCTTTGGATGCTTTGCCGCCTGCTCTGGAGCGCCTTTTCATCGCGTCCCCCGTAGGCTCAGGGGCATCTTATCCGGTCAAACGAGCCTACCGGAAGTGGCAGTATCCTCACGGGCCCGCGACTTCATTCGTCGCTGACATGAGCTTTAGGCGAAATCTCAGCGAAGACTATCGTGTTGCCCAAACATAGAGAAACCAAAGGAGCACGATACCAGTGACCAGCAGCATCCAAAGCTGGACGTGAACATCAGAGACTGAAAGGTCCGCGATCAACCACTGTCCCATCGTTCCATCCCCCACTACACAGGGCAATGCCAATAGTGGTGCCGCCAAAAGTGGCCCGTTTGGACATAAACACGAGACCTGCTCATCAGCAGGTATTCGGCTTTGGCGGCGTTGTATTCGATCTTGGAAACCGGACGGCAACTGTCACCGGGAGGCTGCTGTGCGCTTACAAGCGAAGGGGCAAATACACTTATCAGCCAGCCAATGATGACGGTCAGTGCTATTAGCCCAAGCATTCGGCGCATGGCGACCACCCTGGTTTAGCCAGCCTACGCTCGACGTGTCCGGCAGCTTATTCCTGTTTCTCTTTCTTGGGTGTGATCCGCAGCACAAACCACGCCGCTGGTGGACCAACATTTCTGACCATTGGCCGCATTTTGCACATTCTTCGCCTTGCTTATTTTCGTCTGGTCAACGGCTGCGGCGCAAAACGGACGCGGAGCCACAAAGTGGGGATTAAGGCAAAATGACACGGCGTCAAACAGAGACAACTTATCTGAAAGCAGTCTTATTCTGGCTTCAGGAATAGTGGACCGGCTGAACCGGACTGGTTGGCTCGAACGAAGACCTATGATGCCAACTCCTCCAGCAACGCCTTCGCCTCCTTCAGATCAAGCGTGTCGAACCCCTCCGTAAACCAGCCATAGACCGGAGCGAGCAGTTCGCGCGCTTGCTGCACCTTGCCCTGGTCGCGCCAGAGGCGCGCGAGGCTCATGGCGGCGCGGAGTTCACAGGATTTTGCTTGTTGTTGGCGTGCGACGGCGAGCGCGCGCTCGAAATACACTTCCGCTTTCGCCGCATCCGGCTCTGGCGACTTCAGCGCGATTTCTCCGGCAATGCGATTAACCTCGGCCTCCGACCATCTTTCCTTGGTCTGTTTCATCGTCGTCGAGAGCTTCGTCGATGCAGCGCCAAGCATCATCGAATTGGCCAAGGTCCGCATAGGCTTTCGCCAAATATGATAGCAGCAAGCGACAAATCATTGTTGCTCCCGTTGACCGCTATGCGGTGATCCCGGAAGTGATCGGTGTGGACCGCGTCTGAGGCGCTTGCCGGTTAGGGCCAACACCCAACCTTGCAGGCTCATGTCCGACGGCCTTCCAGAATAGCGCGCTTTTTTCGTCCGCCAAAGCGACAAGTTCATCAATTGACACGTTTGCTGCCGCATAATTCCCGCAGGAGGAATGAGTCATCGAGATGTGATAGCCAGCGCATACATCAACGACGGCGGCTTGGCCGATCTCGCGCGCGTCTTTGAGCGCTTGATCCACGTCTGCCAGTGCGGCCTCAGGATAGCCAAGCATCCACAGGGCCCATTGACCGATACGACAAGCTTGCCACTCGCACGTCTTGGCCAAACCGATCGCCAGCGGGCGATGCTCGGCAGCATCGTAAAGCGCAAGCGCCTGATCGTAATGCGCTCGGCCTGTCCGCGATATCTCCTGTGCACAGCAGATGAAGTAGCCCACGAGGCGATGCCCGATCATGAGCGGCATGGTCGCTCTCGTGCTTCTCGGCGAGCGCAAGAAACTGCGCGGCAAGGTCGCGCAGCACATCGCCGTTGAACGCTACAAAGTTCGCGACCCAGAAGCCGTAGAGCACCGAGAACAACAGCAGCGGATCCTCGAGAGGCTCGCCGAGCGCTTCAGCCTGTTCGATCAGCAGACGTGCCCGCTCCACGCCGCCTTGGTTTCCAACGCGGCAAGCCCTTTGACATGGCATGAGTGGGATTATGAGCGCGACTTGAAGCTTGATCTGCTCGCGACGTAGCGCCGGCGTGGCGGGCAAGGCCGCAATCTGGTCGAGCGCGCGGTTCAGTTGAGCTATGCGCTTCAACCAGCGCCGAGCGCGCCAGCGACCGCTGTCCCGCCTTTGCCCCACAGGCCCGCGGCCTTCTCGATCAGCCCGGCCTCGGTGCAGTGACGCGCCAGCACTTCCGGCTGGCTTTCGGCAATTTCAGCGAACTGGCTTTCGAGGGTTTCCGCGATGCGGGCGTGGAGCGCGCGGCGCGGCTCGCGCAGCAGGGTGCCATAGGCCGCATCTTGCACCAGAGCGTGCTTGAACAGATATGTCGCGTGCGGCGGCGCACCCTGCCGAAACAGCAAACCGGCCGCAATGAGCCGGTCGAGCGCCGATTGCAAGTCCGTCTCTGGCTTGCGCGCTACCGCAGCCAGCAGGGCATGCGAAAACTCGCGCCCGATCGCTGCCCCGATCTGCGCCACCTCCTTGGCGGAGCCGAGCCGGTCGAGCCGCGCCATCAGCGAGGCGTGCAGGCTTGCGGGGACGGCCAGCGCCGAGGAGGGAACGGCGGCAGCCGTCTTCGTGCGTCGCCTTCGCTTTCCGCTTCCAAGCACTGCCTTGGTCATTTCCTCAACGAACAGCGGGATGCCATCAGTGCGCTCGATAATGTCCTGCCTGATGCTCTGCGGCAGCGGTTTGTTGCCGGTGACGCGGTCGATCATGGCAGCGATTTCGCGCTCGCCAAGCCGGTTGAGCGTGAGGGCGGTGACGTAAGGCCGTCCAATCCACGGGCGGTTCAAACTCCGGTCGGAACGTAACAATCAGCAAGACGCCAAGAGTTCTCAGCCGGTCCACCGTCGCGACCAAGCGCCTCAAGGCTCGTCGGGTCGAGCCAATGCACATCCTCGAAAATCATCAGCACCGGATTAGATCGCGACAGTGCCTCCATCTGAGCAGTAAGGGCTTCCAGCGTCCTCTGTCGCCGCTGCTGCGGCGTCAGTTCGAGAGTGGGATAACGTCCATCGTTCGGCAGCGACAGCATTTCGGCAAACAGCGCCGCGTCCTGACGCGGCGTAAAGCTGAGCGCCAGCACCGCATCGAGCTTATCGAGCTTTGCTTGCGGGGTGTCGTTATGCGCAAATCCAGCGGCACGCTCCATCTGGCTGATGATCGGGTAAAGCGCGCTATCGGTGTGCTGAGGCGAGCAGAAATATCGCAAGCGCGCGTGTGGGGCTCAGTCGCGAGGCGCTCCAGTAGCGCTGCCGTCAGTCGAGATTTGCCGATCCCCGGCTCGCCGGAGAGCAGCACTACTTGGCCTTCGCCGGTCTTTGCCTTCGACCAGCGCCGCAGCAGCAGTTCAAGTTCTTCTTCCCGCCCGACAAGCTCGGTCAGCCCGCTTGCGTGCAAAGCCTCGAAGCGGCTGTCTACCGAAGCTGGTCGCAGTGCCGCCCAGGCTCGCACAGGCCCCGCGATGCCCTTGAGTTCTTTCGGCCCAAGGTCCTCAAGCTCGAACAGGTTGCCCACGAGCTTCCGCGTGCTCTCGGCAATGACGACGCTGTTCGGCTCCGCAACGCCCTGCAAGCGCGCCGCAAGGTTCGGTGTCTCGCCAACGATAGCCTGCTCCTGAGAAGCGCCCGACCCGATCAGGTCGCCGACGACCACCAGACCCGTTGCGATGCCGACGCGCGTCTGCAGGGCTGCGTGGGTCTTCAGAGCACGCTACTGCAGCGACCAACTCCAGCCCTGCGCGCACGGCTCGCTCAGCGTCGTCCTCGTGGGCCTGCGGGTAGCCGAAATAAACCAGGACCCCATCGCCCATGTACTTCGCTACGAACCCGCCGAAGCGCTGCACGGTCTCCGCGACGCACTTCTGATAGGCCGAAATGACCTCGCGGAGGTCTTCAGGGTCCATGCGCGCCGATAGCGCCGTTGAGCCGACCAAGTCGGAGAACATCACCGTCACTTGGCGGCGTTCGGCGCGGTCTTCGGGAGAGGCGCTTGGGGTAGCGGGCGTGGTCGCCGCGTCAGCGGAGGGCGCCTTGGCGCCCGCATCGCTGCGCAGAGCCGCAATGGCATCGAGCAGCTTCAGCCGGTGCCCAACTGCGGCGACGCCAAGCTCCTTCAGCGTCTCGTGCGTCAGGCTCGGAAGGACCGTCTCGTCTATCTCATTCTCGCGGAATGCAGCCTCATATTTCCCGAGGCCCAGGCTCCGCAGCCAGACCACCACGTCCATGATGAAGGCCCAAGCTCATGGTTGCCCAGCATCATGGTGCCCACCGCGAGGGGTGTCTAGTTGGGGCGCGGTGCAATCGGGTCTCGGACCTCACCGAACCGCCCGGCTCCACCACCGCTGCTCATTCTGCCCGGTCGGCGTGCCGGTTGTTGGCAACGTTAAAGCGGCAAGCCACATATCCAATCGAACCTGGTGCCCCACGGTCCTTTCGGCACAATGCATCATCGGCTTGGTTTGGTGCGAAGATTCTCTCGCGGTCTGCCACCGCTCGGACTTTGTCGGCGTGGTTTAGCGCGGCTTGTTGACCGGCTTGACGGGCTCCGATCTGTTCCCGGCTAGCGCAACCGGCCAGAACGATCAAAATTACAAAGCAAAAGATTGCACGCATGCGCGACCCTCTATCCTGGGTGCGAGGTTTGCATGATAGCACAAAAACGGGAGATTTCGGCAGGCGCCTACGACATAAGCGCCAAAGCCGTAACGGCTAGGACGCCTATCCCTACCCACGCGACTACGAGCGGATCATATGCAGGAAGTCTGAACATGGCGGGCTCCTCCAAGCCGGGCTCAAATACTCACCCCGACATGGCGACGCGGAACGGGCCAAGGCCGCGCTCCGTCGTCCACTCCCGCATCCCCAGGGAATACGCCGGCACCATCCACGCCGATCATGACGGCTTGGTGGCAATCTCTGGATAACTTACTGGAATAAGGGCTCTGGGCGGGCTCGCTTAGCCGGCCAATTCTGACCGAGATTCCTCAAGGTTTGTCAGCGGGTATCCCCGATCGCGGGCTTTTGCCGGATCGATGCCCAAAGCCTTCAAGGCTTGCGCATTAAATGCATGCCGCCCGGTTCTTCTGTCGCGGACAAATAACGCAACCTGATCGTTTGAATTCTCTTGCATAGCGTTCCCCTCCGGCTGGTACGCGAAACTGGACGGACAGGGATTTAGATTGGCTTAAAGAACGTTCAAGTCTTTCGCGGCGGTAAAAGTCATCCGCAACTTGCGCACCGGCTGCGGACGCTCCGCCCGCCAGCGACGGTGATAGCCCGGCGGCCTCCAAAACCGATGAAAGTTGAATTTGACGGTAGGCCAACAAGTTTAAGCCGGAGCGTCCTGGCCTGCGGGAAATTGCTTATGAGCGGCAAAGGCTGGCCTTATCTCGCTTTGACCTCGATCACGTCCTCATCCTCATCTTCGGCCACCTCGCGCAAGAACTTCTCAAACTTGCGGCGGCCTTCCTTCCCCACACGGCTCTCAAGCTCGGCTAGCGCTTCGTCCACCGTCTTTGGCTTGGCGAGTGAGTGCTTAACGTCAGCCTCAAGCCTTATCACCCGTGCCAGCATGACGTAGTTGTCTACGTAGCGATCGGGAAACTTCTGGCGCACCTCGTCGAGGGCCGACATCCCATTCTTTTCCCAATGCTCCTGCAAGTCGGCAATGAAGCGGGCCGAGAGAGTGCGGATATTGCGAGCGCCAGGCAGGGGCACTAATGGATATGGGCCTCCACCCATACCAATGGCGACTTCGTCATTACCTTTGGCAGTCTTAGCCTTTGCCATGCGCCATTTTTCACTGAAGGCTTTCGGTAATGGTCCGTGCCGGGCGGCCATCCGCATTTGGCCTTCGTTTTCGTGAAGCCACATCGTGCCGTAGCTGGCCCCGCAAAGCTGCGTTGCGTTGGTGAGCATTGCATCAAAGATCGGCTGCAACTCACCGGGCGATCCTGAGATTATCTTCAGTACGTCCGAGGTCGCGGTCTGTTGTTCCAACGCCTCGGTGAGGTCAGTGGTCCGCTGACGTAGTTCGTTGAGCAGCCGCGCATTCTCGATAGCGATGACTGCTTGGGCGGCGAAGGTCTCGACCAGTTTGATCTGCTTGTCGCTGAAAGGCCGTACAACGGCGCGGTGAAGGACAAATAGGCCAATCGGTGAGCCCTCTCGAACAAGCGGCACACCAAGAATGGTGCGCAAACCGCCGCGTCTTGCGAACTCACGATAGGCGTATTCCGGATCATCGAAAACGTCTGCCACCTGAACAGATTTGCCTTCCAACAGAACGCGGCCAACTACACCGCTGCGGCCTGGCGCAAACAATATCCCCTTCTGGCTTTCAATGAATTCCGGTGTGTGTCGGTAGGTTGCTGCGGCGTAATAGCTTGCGTTCCCGGCGGCTCGGAGGATTACGCCCTTGTCGGCTTTTGATAGACGTGCGCCCAACTCTAAGACCGTGTTGAGCACTTTGGCCAAATCGAAGGTCGAGCGGCTGATTATGCTGAGCACTTCGGCTGTGGCAGTCCTTTGCTGCAGATATTCGCGGAGTTCGCTGAGTAGTCCAGCGTTCTCGCGGGTAAGCCGTGCGTTCTCCGTGGTAGGCGCAGAACGTGCTACGGCCTTCGTCGCATTGCGGCGTTTCGGCTTGGGCGCCGTGCGGCGTCGCCCTTTGCTCAGTTCGCCGCCTGCTTTGGAGCGCCGTTTCATCGCTTCCCCTGTAGGCTTGGGGGCATCGTAGCCAGTCGAATGAAGGCCCAGACCAGCTACTATAAGTGACAATACCAATAGTAACGCCGCCACCAATGGCCAGTTGTTGCATACGCGCCGACACTGGTTTGCAGCAAGAAATCATTCTTCGCGCTGTCGTACTCGGTCTTGGACGCCGCACGGCACCCATCCCAAGGAGGTTCCTGCGTGCTGGGTGAAGCGCAAGAAGAAAGTGCCAATAAGGACACTGTGGTCGCGCAGAGCCAGGGCGCTAACTCGGTGGCATTGGTCGTGTGGAAGATGCCCATGGCGCGGACCAATTGATCTGATGTCAGAGTGCGGGGCTTACACCGCCAACTCCTCCAACAATGCCTTCGCCTCCTTCAGATCACGCGTGTCGAAACCCTCCGTGGCGGCCGGCAGGGCGCCTAAGCAGCGCGAGTGCGAGCGCTCGCACCATCCCTCGGCGCACGCCCGCACTCCGCCATCCCCTATCCCACCGGATGAGCGACGCAATCGGAGAGAAGTAAAACACCGCTGCGACGGCGGTAACGAATAGCCAAGCGACGACCAAGACACACCGCCTACCAGCCAGCCATCACAAACCCCGCTGGGCCACGCAACCGTTGCCGTTCAAGGCATCCGTGGCCGCGCTATGGGTAAACACCGGCGGACAGGCCTCACAGTCGGGTTCTCTGACTCGCCGGTGCGTCCGCGCACTTGCCCGCTACCCGATAGCCGACAGCTGCCAAACGAATCCACGGCCACGGCTGAGTCATTCTCGGCCCGTCAGCAACCGATGCAACACGCTGTAACCACCGTCGGAATCGGCTCCGGGTGACGCGGTCGGGCGGTGATGCGAGATACACGACAGCCCAACCCATAAAGGCAACGGCGAAGC
Source organism: uncultured Alphaproteobacteria bacterium (assembly GCA_963806465.1). Taxonomy (GTDB): domain Bacteria; phylum Pseudomonadota; class Alphaproteobacteria; order Rhizobiales; family Xanthobacteraceae; genus BOG-931. The sequence continues at coordinate 203,667 of CAWDZD010000043.1, forward strand.
CTGTGGTCAGCATGATCGCAAGCTGTGCTTTAGTCACGTTAGCCATGGCCAGCTCGCGATCGCCAGCACGCCGAACACAACGCGCCAATCGAGCCCGCCCCGCACGGCGTGTTGGCAGCCAACTCGGCATGTTGGCAGCCAATCGCGCCTGTCGATCGTTAATGTCGGCCTCCAGATCCGCGCTGCAAGTTCGCGCGGTACCAGCAGGGCCGCCCCCGGCATTCGGCGCTTCGCGCGCGAGCTACAGACTGACCGACGGCGCTCCGCTTCTACTTACCAAGTGTGCGCTGCACCTCAACCAAAGCCTGCTCGCACGCGGCTACGTCACTATTAGTGTCGGCTGCGCGCGCCCGCGCCATACCTTGCTAGATTGCCTGAACGGTCTCGGGCCGTATTTCGCCCATCCTTTCCTCCACTCCGACTATGGAGCGTGGAGTCGGTTGAGGACTGTTCGGTCCCTCCATGGCGTCGGCGGTAGCAGGCGGTCCGGCGGCAGCTATCGCTTCGAGCTTGGCGTCGATCTTTGTTTGCATCACGCCTATCTCGTCCAGGCATGGCCCTGCGTAACTCGCCGACATGGATGCAGCCAGCACAGCCGCGCATATATATCGCCCAATTCTCATGACTTTGCCTCTGAGTAATTCCACCTAGGTGAAACGGGGCCGGGCATGAGGGGCGACTTATGTTAAACTAGGACGATGATGGGGCCGAGCTACGCACTTCTGGTCTCGCTCGCACTGTTAGCTGCAGGCAAAAATGTTCATGCGCTAGAAGCCACGTTGTCGTGCGAGGCATTCGAGGTAAAGCCGAACGGGAACGTGAGGGTCGTTAAACCTGTGATGGTCAGTACGGCCTTCGGTAAGGTCGCTCTCCAGCCCGGTGTCAGTTTCAGCTCCAAAGAAACGGTGATGGGGCTGGATGTTTACGGGCTATACCGCCGGGCTTGCCCAGGACGGTGAGCCGACGGCCTGCAAAAGTTGGCTAAAGTATCGGAAATCGGGTTGGGTCGAAACGGCGACCTGATCGGGAGGTCTAGTGTACGATCATCGGAATCCGAGCCGAAAGCTCCGTCGCCGATACTCCAGACTGCGGCAGCGCGTTAGCCTGTTGGGTAAGCTGTGTGCCCGCGGTCGCCAAAGGTCTGCTCAAGATTGACCTGCTAACTCGTTGCGGGCCGCAGGCATCCATCGCTAACTATCATAAACGGCGCGCGCTCTCGACCTGGACAATTCGACCTTGGCTAACTTACAATTGATCTACTGTATCATCCTTGCGAAACGACGACCAAAACGCCGATCCACTTGGGGAAGGTGGCCATCGTTTCGCCACTCGCGCGCGGTCTTTCACTCCTAGCCAGCGCACCAAGCTTCGACCCGAGGCTTTGCTGCGCTGTGTGCGAGGGCGCTAAGGTCGCGATGGCAGGAGTATTCGGGGGAGCCGCGATATTTCTATGTTGTCTCCTGTTAGCCGCCACGCCCGGTCGGGCCGACCCAGCGTCCACCATTGCACCAGCTGCTCCGCTTGGTATTAAGCAGCCTTTCGAGATCGACAAAATTGTACGCGACGCCGGTTTCACTCCGCTGGGGCTACCTCAGCGTGAAGGAACGACGTACGTGCTGCGTGCCATCGATGCCCGCGAAATCCTGATGCGTGTCGTGATCGATGCGCGCAGCGGAGCGATCAGTGCGGTCAATCGATTCGTTTCCGCAAGGCCCGACGGCGTGACCGTAAAAAAAATAGACCGCCGTCATCACCGCCGCCGACCCGAACGCCGCAATTCGCCGTTTTGTGGCGAAGCCGGCGTCCAGCTTGGCGAGAACCGCCATGGCAGGCGAAACGTCTTTGCCTCTCTCGGTAAACCGTAAGCTATATCAATAATTCAAGGCCGCAGACCGGCACCATCGCGACCCCGTATCGCGGCCAGCCTGAACAAACACGGACCAGTGAACAGTTCGAGCCACAGGTAAGCCTCAACATGTGGGAGTGCGCCTTGAGGGCCACGCACATCCATTGCCTCAAGAACTCCTCCTTCCCCGCTTGCGCAGCGCCATTTCGATTCCCTCCAAGACAATATCGTGGATTTTAATGCGCTCTCGAAACGGCACCTCGCGCAACGCTTCATGTGTCGCCATGGGGAGATAGAGGGAGGAATGGACTATCCCTGGTCGAGGCTGCCGCCCTTTGGGCTTCACGGGGCACCTCTCTACCGTCACTCTTGTAACAACGGTGCGCTATTGTCCGGCAGCCGCAGGCCGTTTTCGTCGAAATAAAGCCGACCCTCATTCACGAGCTTTTCGGCTTGGCGATCAATTGCCTCTTTGAGGTCCGGTCCCGTTCTGTCAAATCCAAAGAGACGCGCTGTTTCAACTGCCAAATCGTCTCGTGAAATTGCCGCAGCCTCTGCAATTATTGTCGTCAACGCCAATCGATACTCCTCGGGAGCAATCATGGTAGCTCGCCGAAGCGACAGAGCCGCGTTTCGCCGATTGCGAACCGTCGTCAGGCTCTGTCCCCTTATCGACCAAAACTCCTTTTCTCTATCAACACTGTCGCTACTAGATAGATGATTCAAACCAGACCTGACATGGGTAAGGATTCGTTTGCCCGTCTTTTGAAGACCGAATGCTTCACGTATCCGCCGCGCGATCTCTTCTGTGTGAATTGGCCCTTCAACTTCAATCACTGCTAACGCGAGCCGCGCGGTTTCGATGGCCGAAAGCTCGAGAAGCTCACGTCGGATTGGCACTGTCAAAGCGCATTCTTTGTATCGGACCGTATTCGACGGCATGTCAGGTTCATCATTTTCGTCCTGCAGGCCGCCCTGCGGTTCGGAATCCTGCTCATCCATTTCCGGTAGATCATCTTCGGGAGCAACCTCGACCTTATGCTTCGGTGTCTTGTTCTTCGCATCCTTGATTGAAGCTATAAGCCTGTCGGTCTCGCGGTGTGGGTTTCGAAACCAGTCCGTGCTCCAAATGCGATGCAATCGCCAACCCAGTCCTTCTAAGACCTCTTGACGCAATCGATCACGGTCGCGGGCAGAGCGGGCGCTGTGATATGCGGCACCATCACACTCCACGCCGAGGATGTATTCGCCGGGTCTCGACGGGTCTATGACACCGAGGTCGATTCGAAAGCCCTTGACGCCCACCTGCGGATGAACGTGGAACCCTGCTTCTCTGACTATACGGGCGACAGCTTCTTCGAATGGGCTCTCAAAGCCATCTCCTCGCAACGTTCCGGCACCAAGCTTTCCTGTCTCCGAAAAGTCCAGAAGCGCGCGAAGCATACGAGTTCCTCGTGCTTCGCTGTCAGCCGGTATGTCAGCGCTAGTAATCGAGGAGAATACCACGCACCTCTCACGTGCGCGTGAAGCAAGCACATTTAGTCTACGTTCCCCGCCGTCTTGGGATACTGGGCCAAAGTTGAGGAACGGCTTAGATTGATTGGGGGCAACACCGTAACCGACCGAAATAAAAATCACATCACGCTCGTCGCCTTGAACTGCCTCTAGGTTCTTAACGAATAAGCGCTCCTCTTTTGGCGTGAATTCTTCTACATCGGCCCTGATACCTGCCACGTCGATCATGTCGTCTACGGCATCACGCTGTTGGACCGACAAACACGCAACTCCGAGAGATTTATTGGGATATTGTCGAAGATGCTGCGCTACCGCCTTGGCAACCTCTTCAGCTTGAATGAGATCGCAGCGTGTGCCGCCTCGGTCGTAATGTCCTCTTGGAGTGCGCACCAGGGACAATCCAAATTCAGAGGTTTGAACAAAAGGACTGGGAGGCAGCAGTAATCTGCCCGCGTAACACTCCTCATTGGACAAGGCGATCAAGGAAGGATGCTTGCTTCTGTAGTGCCAAGCAAGCATCCGTTCCGACATTCCTCGCGTACGCGCCAGTGTGAGGATGCTTTCAAAGTCGCTAGGCCTGTCAGGTCTAAGTGCTTCCTCCGCATCTTCTTCTTCGTAGTCGTTGCCAGCGTTGACCATCTTGAAGAAATTGGTTGGAGGAAGCTGCTTGTCATCACCAACGACAACGATTTGGTTGGCCCGCGCGACAACTCCAAGCGCGTCTTCGGGCGAGACCTGGCTTGCTTCGTCAATGACGAGGAGATTGAAACTAATACGTCCAGGTGGGAGAAACTGCGCTACCGAAAGTGAACTCATAAGAAAAATTGGTTTCAGTTGTTGGACCGCTGAACCGGCGTCAGATACAAGCTTGCGTATCGGACGATGCCCGCGTTTCTTATTTATCTCGGCACGAATAATCCCCATTTCGCCTACGTACCCATTGGGACGTTTCTCCAGATAGCGGGCGAGCACCTCGTGTCGCGCTGCTCTTATTCGCTGTTGATCGAAGTCGCGAAATTCCAAGACGCACCCAGTGCGGCTTGCACCTTCAAGGGATGTCAGGATTCTCAAGTGCCGCACGTCGCCAAAGTGATTCGGCAATTAGAAGGTCCGTTATTGACCGCGCTTCCTTTGGTTGAATTGACCCGTCAATCAGGCCGTCTGCGATGATACCTAGTCCTTCCGTATGAAGGTGGATCATTGCGTTGCGTGCCACAGTCCAGTCGTTGATCTCATGAAGATTGCCCTGCCAAATTGTCATTCGAGTATATAGTTGTGACAGAGGTACGCGCTCGCAGTTCTGGCTACCGAACACTTCCGAAAAGCTGGGGCGAACCAGCGTTTGGAGTTCCTCGAAAGCTAGCTGCGCCGCTGTCGTGGCCGCCTCGAGTTTGTCGGCGAACGCGGAAAACACCGACAGGTCCTTTGTGCGAGCAGCAAACTTAAGGAGACGGGCTCTGGCCTGCACCCGGTTCGGTTGACAGCATCCTAAGCTAATTGCATCCGATTTTCGAACTCCATTGGGCTCAGATATCCGATCGTCGAGTGTCGACGTTTGGGATTGTAGAAGCACTCGATATAGTCGAACACGTCAGCTTTGGCCTCATCCCTCGTTCGATACAGCTTGCGTGCTATACGCTCGGTCTTCAGCGAGGAGAAGAAGCTCTCCATCGCCGCATTGTCCCAGACGTTGCCTGAACGGCTCATCGAGCAGATGACGCCATGGTCGGCCATCAGCCGCTGGAATTGCTCGCTGGTGTACTGGCTACCGCGATCGGAGTGATGCAGCAGTGCGTCGGGCTTGCCTCGGCGCCAGATCGCCATCACCAATGCATCGGTGACGAGCTGAGCCGTCATCGCTGCATTCATCGACCAACCGACCACACGCCGCGAGAACAGGTCGATGACAGCGGCGACATAGAGCCAGCCCTCCGCGGTCCAGACGTAGGTGAAGTCGGCGATCCATTTGCGGTTGGGAGCAGCCGCCGCGAAGGTGCGGTCGAGCACGTTTGGAGCGACGGCGGCGACCGGCCGCTCACCTAGATCGGGCGGCAGGCGACGCCGGCGCGGACGGGCTTTGAGAGCCTGTAGCCGCATCAATCGCTCGATCCGATGCAAGCCACACGACACCCCGTCGGCGAGAAGATCGTGCCACACCCGCCTGGCGCCGTAGGTCCGATCGCTGGCGAGGAAGCTGGCGCGAACCTTGGCACCGAGCTCTTCATCGCTGCGGCTGCGCCGACTGCGCGGTCGCTTCGGCCAAGCATAGAAGCCTCCCCGCGAGACACCGAGCGCCCCGCACAACCAGTCCGCCGGCCAGATCCCCCGGTGCTTCGCAATGAACCCGAACTTCACGTCGATTCCTTCGCGAAGTAGGCCGCGGCTTTTTTTAGGATGTCCCGCTCGGCCTTCAGCTTGATCACTTCGCGCTTGAGCAGTGCGATCTCAAGCTGCTCGGGCTTCATCTGGCCTTGGCCGGGGAAGGCGTGTTGCGGGTCCTCCGCGGACTTCTTCACCCAATTGCGCAATTGCGACTCATGCACGCTCAGGTCTTGCGATGCCTGGGCGTAAGACACGCCACGATCCCTGATCAGCCGCACCGCCTCAAGCTTGAACTCTCGAGTAAACTTCCGTCTCTCCATGACCCACCTCCAGCTCCATCAAAACACCTAACTCGGTGTCTTCGGAACCGGGTGCAGGCCATTCAAAGAACTGCTTCATTTCGGAGGCTAAGTTTTTCACCTTCGCCAATGTTGTATTCAGGGTGGCGTTAAGGCGATCAAGATCGAATGGACTCTGCGCTTCGATTTTTGTTCCAAACCAAGGATGATCTTGGGGAACGACAGGTAGTTGAGAAATGCTTTCGGCGGTGCGGTCTACAGCGACTTCGGCCAAGGCCAACTTGTTAGCAGTCCAGTTGGCAGCGTCATCCAGGCGGCCATCAAGCAAACGCACTCCTTCTGAACGAAGATTGATCTGCCGCCCTATAACACCGAATGCAGTTCGTCCGGTTTGCCCAATCGGCTTGTGGATAGCGTTTGACCATTGGTTTAGCTTGTCACGACGACCGGCCAATTTCGATGGAAGGTCGTGGATCAAATTGCGAGTGCGCTGGAGAATTGCAGAGCTTCTCCGAGCGACTTTTACGACCTCCCGTTTGTTCGCTTTTCTGCTATGAATTTCCAGGCAAAGCGCGCCAAGGCCCGCCTTCCTCAAGCGATCATGGACCACTTCTAGCGCGGCTGTCTTTTCCGCAACAAAAAGGACTTTCTTGCCGTTATGGACAGCCACGCGATTGCGTTGGTGATCGTCTGTGATTTGCCGGTACCGGGAGGCCCTTGGACGACGAGATTGCGTCCACTGCGGGCCTCCTCGATCACGATTGCCTGTGAGCTATCGGCATCGACGACGTGGGTACATTTTGAAAGGTCAATGCGTTGGTCGATCGGTTCTTCGTCGGGCACTAGTGGTGGAAAAGTTTCGAACTCGGAACCTTGACCAAGAAGAATGTTAACGAGCGGATGGTCAAGCAGCGAGTTATTCGGCCAAGACGTCTGGATGCAAATCTCGCCACATCAAAAATTTTGAAAACGTGAAAAACCCCAGCCCTACGGCTTCACTCTCAACTTGCCATCGTGCTTGTCTTCTGATCTCGTGAGCGACGCTGTCGAAGTAAGTCGATGGCTTCCATTGCTCATCTTCTGGAATGTCTGGAAGATTAATATCGAAATTGCTCTTCAGCTTTTCTCGCAGTGAGATGTTCGAGACAATCTCGTCATCCCTTCCACGAAGGAGATATCCGTCTGCGCCAGCCGACGCGAACCATTGTCACCGGAAGAAGAAGCAAGGGCGCAAAGGATGCTTCTTCGGCTTGATCGTTGTCAAACCACTTAAGGAAGCCGAGTAGCTAGGTAGAGAGTGCTGAGACCTTGTTCTTCTTCTAAGCGTTCTTTCTTCACGAAAAATCTTCGCAAGGCGCTTTTGAAGCTTGTCATGGTCGAGCCGCGTTTGGAGTCGGGGCCGTCGTGATAGAAGCCGTTTCTTGAGATGAATTACTTTGTCGCTGTCGTTACTGATTTCGTGAGCGGATTGCTGTTCGATCGGAGTCCTCTCTTCGCAGCGTTAAAGGCGTACCCCGAAAATTCTCTTGCCGATACAGCTTTTCAAAAAGCTCGTTGGCATCATGGCCGATAATGGCCATGCACCACGGGCGCTTCCCTCCAAGAGGCGCGTGCAATAGCCGATTACGCCGCGTCAAATCGATGAGATCGCGACGAGCCTGATCAAGCGCCCATGTGAGCCATTTTGGGTCGGTCATCCGGCCAACAACCCCCAGTACTAGCAGATGTCGCCCTAAAGACGGAGAATAGGTTACCAGCAGGTCCCACGCCAGCCGGTTGTACCTTCGACAGAAATCTACTCCCGCCAGAAATCCTTGAATCGAGTTCGGCGACAGTTCGGTGTAACGCACGGTGTGCCGAATGTTTTTATGACCCAGGTGAGCCTGAAGCGCTCGGGTATCGTGTCCCTTATTCGCGAGCGCGCAGCCACAGGCATGCCGGAGCATGTAACGCCACCTCTGGTTTTCCAAAAAGCCGAACTGGATGGTGGCAGGGAAGTACGTGCATGGCTACAAGCCTCGGCGACCGTTCCGATGATTGATGTTCGGGCTTACGCTCGCTGGTTCGAATAGGGGAAATGTCCCGGATGAGCTTTGTCGCGTTCACAAATGCCAACAGCATCGGCGACCGTTTTCTCGACCTGCTAAGCAACCACGGTATCCAGCCTCCGCTCGGCGTGCCCTTCCGCCTTTGGGTGCGATGCAAGCCCTCGGAGCCACGATGTGCAGTTCATCCCGTGTGCTTCGGCGCGCTCATGAACGCCAGATAGCTATTTGTCGGCACCATAAACGTTTCGGGCAGCATCTGACCCCGGACCGAGCAGCCTGCCGGCGCAGGCGGCTTTAGGCAACATCTTGAAAGTCGTTGCAGGAAAAAGCCCACCGGCCATGGTAAGTCAGCAGAGGCTCACGTTTTCCGGGGCCACGTGCCTGCGGACGGAGCGGGGACCAACCTGCGCCCGGACAGTTGGCGGGCCGTCACAAGCGCTCCACCGGGAACGGCATGAAGCCGATGTGTTCGCCGCCCAAACGCTAGTGCTCGCCGCATGCTGGCATTGCTGGGCTGTCCTCCCATATTGTGACAATGCTTTTTTGCTACTTGGACGATAGTGGAAAAGACCCGCAGAATCGAATTACGACGTTAGCTGGCTTTGTGGCGTCTGAATTTCTTGGCAATTATTCGAGACTGAAGTCGAAACTTGGTTCGCTGAGTTTGGTGTGAAGGTCCTTCACGCCAAAGACCTCCACAACACGGACGGCGAGTTTGCGGGTTGGACGGTCCTGCGAAAGCAGGCGTTCGTGGCAAGGCTCTGCCAAGCCATGTCCCATCACTTACCTCTTGGTGTAAGTATGTCTACTTTGAAGGAAGTCTATGCTGCCCGCGCAGTGGAAAGTGATCGCAAACGCACTGTTACGCCTTATACTTTCTGCTTTCAGGTGATCAATGACTGGATTTTGCGAGACATTCGGGTAGGCCGCGCAGCCAACACTGAAGGCCTCGCATATGTCATCGAGGCTGGTAACGAGCATAATGCCGAGGCCGAAGAACAATTTTACGCCGTTCGCGAATTGCATAGTTTGGAGGGCGTCCTTACGTCGATCCGTTTTTTTGCGAAAGAAAGTTGCCGCGCGATTTAAATGGCCGATCTGATTGCGTTCTATTCACGTCGGCACGGCGAGGCGATGGAGAAAAGCGCCCTTACACGAGCGTGCAGAAATCGCTCCAGCAGTGATGATGAATCTCATCGCGGGAGCCGTTCCGATTTGCTCCTTTGTCGCGACCGATTTTGGTCCAGAAGCAAAAGGCCGACCGTTTTGAATGTTTGTCGGGCAGATAGCGATGAGAGCCGATGCATGCAGGACAAAAACGGCGGCCCTCATCGTGCTGCTGCAACAGAAAACGGCCAAAGGCATCGATGAGGATTGCGCTACGCACTTCTCGATCTCGTGGGGCATTCATTATTGGCTTCTTAGTTGAGAGCCAGGAGGAAGCAAGCAATGGTGAGAGGTCTGCCCTCAACTAGCGGAACGCCGTCGTCGTTGCGCTCCGCTCCACGCCTGCCGTATGGTTTGGGCGGCCATCCCGAAATGTATTGAGATTCAACAGGTAGCTTTTGGCCCAAACCTATCGGTAACCCATTGTATTTATTTAGTTCACGCGCTTCCGTAGGGAGCGCCAGTGGTCGCGCGACGCGGAAGCCGGCGGATAGAATATCGCCGAGCGCGCCGGAGCGCCTGCAGCATTCCGGCTGCGATTTTTTCAAAGTGAAACAAGAAAGGGCCTCCATGCATAGCATCCTGCGTCGAATTGCGGTCGTTATTGCGTCGTCATTGACTTGGGCTGTCCTTGTGACCGCGCCCGCTTCGGCGGAGTCGAGCGTCGCTGCTCAGAACGTCACAGCCATTTCAGGAATTGTCACCGGCAATGTCCAGAAGGTGGGCTTCCGCGCAATGATTCAAAAGCAGGCCATTCGCTACAACCTTGCTGGTTCGGCGCGAAATGAGAGCGACCAGTCAGTGCGCTTCGTTCTTCAAGGTCCAAAGGATCGGGTCGATGAAGCGCTCGACACCATACGTGAAGGAACCAAGAATTCATCGAATGTAAAAGTCAGCGTATCGCCTGCAACGGTCGAGCCCGACGCGAGGACATTCACGGTGTTCGGCTGGACGTCCGTTAGTCGAGCTATCTCCCATCCCTACGACCTCGTCTTCAATCTTCGCCAAGACAGCACGATACTGGGCAAACACGAGGCAAAGGCGGTTTGGTTGGGAATTTGTGAGAAAGCTGTTCAAGGGGACGACATTGGTAAATGCGATAAGGATAAAGATGATCAATAATTTTGATGTCGGATCGACCGGCGGCCGTCCCATCGGGCATGCGCCGCAGCCCAGCCGTTGGACTTGCCTACCAGCACATGCCGTGAAAGGCATTGCGGAGGCAATGTTGTCCGGCGTGACAAATGTTGAAGCGGGTCGATACGAAGGCGCGGCATTCACATCTTTTTTTATCCACAACACCGTCTGGACAAGGAGGAAAATGCACAATCCGAACCGCGGCAGATGCTTCTTGAGCTGCCATTCCTGCAAGAAGACAAGAGAGGAGGATGACGGACATTCTCATACGTTTCCCTCATAGCTTGACGTGTTGCAGCGCGTTTGTGCCTTTCAAACCCTTCGGAAATGAAAGAGTTTTATCTGAAACGTTTGTTTTGACGCTGGCTCTTGCGAGAGCGACGGCAATTCAGGTCTCCGTTCTCCATCGTGAATCAGCTCACTTGGCGTGGTCGTGGTCCGTCAATTTCCGGCGTCGCGAGCGATCGCCGGACGCACGCAGGCATGCGCCGGGGTGATGAGCGGCGGCAGCCGATTGGCCGAGCAGCGGTTGCACGGAATTGTCGGGTCGCAAACGTGATTCAACAACGCGATTCCGCCGCCGCCAAGGCAAAGCCCGACGAGCACCACCAAGCCGGTCCGCATGCGATTGCCGAGCCCGATCGTCGCGATCGGCCGGGCCATCGTGACCAAGCCCGCAAGCACGACCGCTGCGCCCGCGACAGTCAGCGTGTGGGCGATGCCGATCACCAGGTCAGCGTCCATCGGATGACCTCGTTGGTCGCACCTGCGGCCAAAGCCGCTCAAAGATCGATCAAAGTCAAAGATCCATCTGATAGGTAATCCACATTGTGCGTTTAGCGTGGCGATCATAGACGCCGCGGGCTCGGTAATTGTCGTCGGCCGTGAGCCAGCGGATCACCGTCCAGCCGCGCTTGCGGCCGAGCGCGGCCACGGCGGCAATCAGCCGATCGGCGACACGGCCGCCGCGGAAGGCAGGATCGACGAATAAGTCGTCGAGGAAGCCGGCAGTGCTGCCGTTGAGCGGGCGCGGCATGCTGCGGAAATGGGCGAGGCCGACGACACGGCCGTCGTGCGTCCGTGCGACCAACGCCTCGACACTATGTGCGGGGTCATTGATCCAGCCCCAAACGCGATCGGCGATCTCATCGTTCGTCGGCATCTTGTAGAAAGCGGTGTAGCCGTCATAGAGGCGCCGCCAACCGGCTTCGTCCGCCGCGATTGGCGTGCCGATCGTGATTTGGCTCATATCGCTCAAGACGCGTGCCGCGCACCATGCCCGGCTCCATCGTCGCGACCCCCGACCGGCAACACCACCTGAAAAATGGAGCCGCGCGGCTCCGCCGGCGACACCGACAGCTGGCCGCCATGACGTTCGATGATCATGCGGCAGATGGCCAGGCCCAATCCCATGCCATGGGGTTTGGTCGTCACGAAGGCATCGAAGATGGCTTGCGACTGTTTTGGATCAACTCCCGGTCCGGAATCCTCGACCGCTACCACAATGGTGTTGCCGCGGCTCGGCGCGGCTCTCACCCGCAGGATACGGCGGTCATCGGTGATGTCGTCCATCGCCTCGATGGCGTTGTGGATCAAGTTGATGAACACTTCCTGCAACTGGCCGCGGTGACCCATGACCGGCGGTAGTTTGGACTTCAGCTCGGCGCGCGACGTAATGCCGTGCTCGCTGAGCTCTTCGCGCAGCAACTCCAGGACGTTCAGCGTCAACTCCTTGACGTCGACCGGCTCCTGTCCGCGATTGGATTCGCCGAACAAGGCGCGAATGTTGTCGAATACTTCGCTGGCGCGATGACTGTTCGCGACCATCTTGCTTAGCGCCGAGCGCGCCTCGTCGAGATTGGGCGGCTGGTGGCCGAGAAACCGCAGCGCGGCGTTGCCGTTCGAGGCGATGGCGGTCAACGGTTGCCGGACCTCGTGCCCAATCGAGGCCACCATCGCCTCGAGGTTCATGATCTTGTTGTTGCGCTCGCGCTGCAACAGCTCGAGCGATTTCGCCAGTTCGCGCGCGCGGTGCTTCTCGGTCTCGATCAGCCGCGCATTTTCGATGGCGATGACCGCCTGGTTGGCGAACGTCTCGACGAATTCGATTTGCTTGTTGGAAAACGGCGCGACGTCGGTGCGCGTCAGCGCGAATACGCCGATGGCGCGGCCTTCGCGCAGCATCGGAACCCCGAGGTGCGTGCGATAATTGCCGCGCGACTGATAGCCGGTGCCGGTGAATTCCTGGTCGGCCAGGACGTCGGGCAGGTGAACGGTCTTGCCCTCGAGGAATACGCGTCCTGAAACCGTCCCGCGTCCCGGCGCGATCGGATTGTGCGCGGCAAATCGCTTGAACTCGCCGGAATGGCCGCTGCTGGCCGCGAGCTTCAACACCGGGCCGTTTGGCAGCCAGATGTTCGCCGCGTCAGCTTCGCAGAGGTGGAGCGCCAATTCGACCAGCATGTTGAGGACGGTCTTGAGGTCGAAGGTCGAGCCGCTGATGATCTTGAGCACCTCCGCGGTCGCGGTCTGCTGGTGCCGAGCCTCCCGCAATTCGCGGGTGAGCCGCGCGACCGCCGTTTCGTCGCCGGCGACGGCGTGATTGCGACCGCCGGCGGCCTTCCGCCCGGCGCGCTGCCCGGGCGTTGCCGTCTTGCGTCGTCGCGCTTTAGCCTTGTCTCCCGCCTTGGAGCGCCCTGCCATCGCCGTCCCCCAGGACAAGCCATGGTAGCGGGTAAATCCCGCAACCCCAAGCAACATCGAGGCAAGCAACGTCCCACATGGAATAGCGCAGCGGACGCCGCAGGCGGCGTCCGCTGATCACAAACCGGGGGCTGGCCTGTCGTTCGAAATCAGACCGCGCAACGGCGATAGTAGAGGCGGGCTTTGGCCGGGTCGGCGATCGAGCTGAACAGCGGGTCGCAGCCGAGCGGCGGCCCTTTCGGTGTGGTCGTGAGCTTGGTCGCTGACGACAAGCCGTTCAATTGAGCCGCCGGCTTTGCCACCGACAGCAATTTATCGCCCTTGTTGGTCCGATTGACGGAGACGACGACCGTCTGGTCGTTGCCCGCGCGCGGCGCGTCGATTGCGGCGACGCCGCCAACGATGGCGCAACCAAGAACCGCGACCACGCTCGCTTGCTTGAGGCTGTAGGGGAACAGGCGGATCATGGCGAACTCCCGATTTCCTAGCGGCGCGCGCGCAGTGCGCGGTTTGCGACCGATTTATCGTCGGCGATGACCCGCACGACGCGGGTCTTGGCGGTTTGGAGGCAGGACTGTTCGTAATACGGCCAGGCGTTCGTGCAGCTGCTGTCGATTTGGGCGCTGGCTGCCGGGATCGGCGCGGCGCCTACGGTCGCGATGGCGAGGCTTGGAAGGTCGGCTTCAGTTGCGGCTGCCGCCGGCTCCGGTGGAGGAATGAGGCCCACAAAGATGGCGGCGAAGACAGCGGCGGCACTAACCAAGATGATGCTCTTGACCATAAAGCCCCCCCGTCTTTGCTTTGGTCGCTGTTCGCTTCACGCAGGTTCAACGAAGGCTCGGCGCAAAAATCTCTTCACGGGCGATGGTCGCCGACATCCGCGCGCCGGGCGTTGTGGGCTGTATGCTCACCCGCTCTTGCGTGCGTGCTTGCGCTACATGTTGTCCGGTCATCGGCAGCACCACGACCTTGGTGCCGACCTGGGCACGCTGGTAGAGGTCGGTGACGTCGGCGTTGAGCATGCGGATGCAGCCGCTCGACACGTGCGTGCCGATGCTCGACGGCTTGTTGGTGCCGTGAATGCGGTACACCGTGCCGCTCAGATACATGGCGCGCGCGCCGAGCGGATTACCTGGTCCGCCGGCCATGAAGCGCGGCAGATACGGTTGGCGCGCCAGCATGTCGGCCGGCGGAATCCAATCCGGCCATTCCGACTTGCGCTCGATGCTCTTGACGCCGGCCCAGGTAAAGCCTTCGCGGCCGACGCCAATGCCGTACCGGATGGCCTTGCCGCCGCCGAGCACGAAATAGAGGTAGGTGTTCGGCGTATCGACGATGATTGTGCCGGGGGCTTCGGTCGTCTGATAGTAGACGATCTGGCGATGCAAACGGGCCGGCAGCGCCGCGGCTTCGTCCGCTGCTCCCGGCGCGCCGCCGTTACCGAAGGTGACTTCGCGGCTGTTCGAAATCGGATTCGGGTCGCTGGCCATCGCCAGAACCTGGGCCTGCACCTCGGTGCTGGCCAAGAAGGCACCGCTCGTCAGTACGATGCACGCATACGCAACGCGCTTGCTTGTCAGCTGCAAATTCATTTGACGCTCCCGAACCCCGTTAACCATTTGTTAAGCGGAGCTAACGGGATCGGGTCATTGCGGTCCATTGAACGTTGGGTAGCGCTCGATACCGGAAGTGATGGAGCACCCAATACGTTGGTACATGTGATCTGGCCGCGAGGCGCGGGCTTCCGCAAAAAGCGGGCGGCGCGTTGTTGACGGGTGAAGCCCGTCGCATCCGGCCGCGCGGGGACCGGCACACTCGCGCAAGGCGGCGATGTCTATTGCAAAGGTTAGCGCCGCCTATACCGACGTATACGCGGCGACCACCATCGTACAATGGAGTTGGAGGGGGCCGGCGCTATAGGGTGTGTACATTAGGCCGATCCGGGCGGCGCCCCATCCCCCCCGACACCCCCGCCGACCGGTCCACAAGCCTAAGTTTGACGCAACGACTTGTCAGAGCCCCAAGCGCACACCCGCTTGGGGTTCTCTTTTTTGCCCGGCGGTTTTTCCGCGCCGGTTCAATGGCCTGCGACTATCGTCGTTTTCGCCGGGAAGGGGCCGATCTACTGGACAAGGGATGCGGCCGGATCAATAATTGTTACAAGTAAGGCAGGGCGTTTTCCGGCTCGACGTTGGAGCAACGTACTCCCGGTGCATGCCTTAGCAACGCGATTGCCGCTTGCATCGAGGACGCTGGGCCCGGACGCGCTCGCACTTGCGGGATCGGGGGTAGCATGACCATGCGTCATCACGGGTCCGTTCGGACGCATCCGAACGGTCGGCAATGAGTGCACGGGACGAACCGCAACCGATCGTGTTCGTGATCGACGACGATCTCTCGGTGCGCGAGGGGTTGTCCAGCCTGTTTCGTTCCGTGGGCTTGCAGGTCAAGGCATTTGCCTCGGCATCGGAATTTCTGCAAACCAAAATCCCGGACGGGCCGAGCTGTATGGTGCTGGACGTTAGGCTGCCGGGGCTGAGCGGGCTCGATTTCCAAGCCGAATTGGCCAAGGCCAACATCCAGATCCCGATCGTTTTCATGACCGGTCATGGCGATATTCCGATGACCGTGCGGGCCATGAAAGCCGGCGCCGTCGAGTTTCTGCCGAAGCCGTTTCGCGATCAGGACATGCTGGACGCGGTGCAAGCCGGCCTCGAGCAGAATCGCGACCGGCGCAGGCGCTCGAGCGACAGCTCCAAGCTCAAGGCCAGTTTCGACTCGCTGACCGCGCGCGAGCAGGAGATCATGGGGCTGGTAACGGCGGGGCTGATGAATAAGCAGATCGCCGGCGAAGTCGGAATCAGCGAGGTCACGGTCAAGCTCCACCGCGGCAATGTCATGCGCAAAATGGGTGCGAAATCGCTTGCCGATCTGGTGCGAATGGCCGACGCATTGGGCCTGCGCCGCGGCGCCTCGTAGCCTATACGTAAGTACAGTTCCTCGGACCCCTGCCGATATTCAAGACTTGCCCGGGTCCGCTGGCGCAACGCGCCATCCCCTCATCGAAACCGCCAACAAGGTTCGCAGATTTGCCAAAAGCGCCTGTGATCTCCATTGTCGACGACGATGAATCTGTACGCGAGGCCACAGAATTCCTTGTGCGATCGTTGGGTTACTCTGCGGCGACCTATGCGTCGGCCGAGGAATATTTGCAGTCGGGCCGGGTGGATGAACTCGTCTTGCCTGATCACCGACTTGCGTATGCCCGGCATGAGCGGGGCCGACCTGCAGGATGCGCTGATTGCGGACGGTCATCAGACGCCGGTCATCTTCATATCCGCGTCGCTCGATGAGCAGGTCCGGTCTCGAGTGTTGGACGCCGGCGCCTACGGTTTCCTGCACAAGCCGTTTAAGGAGCAGTCCCTGATCGATTGCCTGCATCGAGCGCTCAATGGCGAGACGGCGGAGCCGTAACGCCGGTATTGGGTGAGCACCGGTTTTTTGCGGTGCGGAATGGTCTTTTCCCGGCTGGGGGTCTGAAGGCGCCCGGCGCCTCGATCCCACACCAAAGTACAGGTCATCCAACCGATTCAGCCAATAAGCGTTAACCAATGCATAATGGAGTCTCCCGATCGGCCTCCTTAACGTGTCATTAACGAAGGATGGGAGGCTACATTGAACCATTCCATTTACAGCGCCGATCGCCGGACGCATCTGAAGATCGTCGCAGTGGGTTTGGTGTGCGCGGGTCTGGTCGCGGCCGTGGGCGTTTTTGCGCATGTCAGCGACATCGATCTCGGCACCGCGCCGCTGGTCAAAGCCGGCCATTCGACGGCCGTCAGCGGAAGCCTGCCGGCAATTCGGTGATCCGGGCGCTCGCCGTGACGGGCGGGCGTGAAGTCTCCCAATAGGAGCAGCCGCTGCCGCGCTGCGCGCGGCCCGTACGCTAGCGTGGATGGTGTCATGTTTAAGAATATCCGCCGCTCTTGGCCACTCGCCGACACAACGATCGAGACCGTCGTTACCGCGGCCTGGATGGGGCTTATCGCCTACGGGCTGTTTCGGCTGAGCGAATTGGCCTTTTAGCACCCAGCAGCACCTTTGGCGCGTTAGCGCCGCGATTCGCGGCCTCAGATTGGTTGCCGTTTCCCCCTTCAGGCCGAGGTTCTAGCTTAGCACCCCGGCCTTCTTCAGCCCCTCAGCGATCCGCTCGACATCCTCTTGGCGCTTGAACGGCTGGCGGCCGACATGCGCGGCGAACGAATAGTTCGGATTGATCCCTTTGAGCTCGCCCCACACGCGGCGGGCGTCTTCGATCTCGCCGAGATGGCCGAGGGCAGAGGTGAGGATGGCGCGGGAAAAATCGGTGTTGGGCACGAGGATGATCCGCTGCCGCAGCAAGGCGGCCGCCGTCTCGTACTTGCCGGCCATCAGATAGGCCAGGCCGAGAAAATGAAGAAACTGGGCGCTCATCGCCGGATCAAGCCGCATCGCCTGCTCGATCTCCGGTATGGCTTCGAGCGGCTGTCCCGAAAAGGTGCGGATGGTGCCGCGAAGATTGTGCGCCAGCGCCAGGCTCGGATTGAGCGCCAGCGCGACGTCGATCTCGGACTTGGCGCGATCGAGATCCTTTTCGTATGACGCCGCCAACGCCGACACGCAGCGCGCCAGCGGCTCGTCCGGGTCTTTTTCGATCGCCAGACGGGCATATTCCTTGGCAATCGGCAGCGCGCCGTCGGGATCTTCGGTCCAGCGATTTTGGTAATCGAACAAGTAGCCGAAGCCCAGACAGGCATAGGCCACCGAATAATTCGGATCGTATTCCAGCGCCTGTTTGAAGTACTTGATCGCCTGGGTGAACGTTTCGAGGTTCTTTTCCTTGCCGAGCATGAATTCGCGGCCGCGCAGCACGCAGTCGTAGGCCACGACGCTGGATGTCTCCGAACCGGCGAGCCGGGCCTGCTCGGCCGGACTGAGCGTGATCTTGAGCGCATCGACGATCCGCCGCGTCACGTCGTCTTGCACCTCGAAGATATCGGTCAGATCGCGGTCGTAGCGGTCGGCCCACAGATGCGCGCCGTTGGTCGCGTCGATCAGCTGCGCGGTGATGCGAACGCGCTTGCCGGCCCGGCGAATAGAGCCCTCCAGCACCGAATGCACGCCGAGTTCTTGCCCGACGGCGCGAATGTCGACCGAGCGGCCCTTGTAGGCGAAGCTCGAATTGCGCGCGATCACCGTCAGGCCTGAAATCTTCGACAGGTCGGTGATGATGTCTTCGCTGATGCCGTCAGAGAAATATTCCTGCTCGGGGTCCCCCGACATGTTGGTGAACGGCAGAACGGCGATCGACGCTGTCGCCACATTGGGCAAAGGCTTCTCGGCGTTGCCTTGCTTTGCTCCCTTGGCATTGGTGACGTCGGGCGTAGCCGTCGGGTGCCATTTCCAGACCCGGATCGGCCGATCGATATTCTTGACGGTGATGTCGCCGCTATCCGTGAACCTCACGTCGATCCGGTTACCGATGCTTTCGTTGACGATCGACGACACGCAGACGCCACCGGGCTCGGCCAGCGGCTCGAGGCGGGCGGCGATGTTGACGCCGTCGCCGTAGATGTCGTCGCCTTCGATGATCACATCTCCGAGATTGATGCCGATCCGCAGCACGATCTTCGGCTGGCCGAGCGCGTCACTGGGCACGACGCCGTCGGCGCGCTGCACCGACAGCGCGCAATTCACCGCATCGACCACGCTGCCGAATTCGACGATGGTGCCGTCGCCGATCAGCTTGACGATGCGGCCATTGTGGGCGGCCACGGCCGGGTCGAAAACCGCTTGCCGGTGCTGCTTGAGGGCGGACAGCGTGCCGGCCTCGTCGGCCCCCATCAGGCGCGAATAGCCGACAACGTCGGCCGACAGGATCGCCGCAAGCTTACGGTTGACGCGTTGTTCGGGCATGAATGCGCAAAGTCCTGACCCGGGGACCTACCCGAAGGTAGTGCGCCATTTTGAAAAATCCACGACCCGGCCGCCGATTGATGCTGGTGTCGTAGCCGGCCTTGGTATCTGCCCGAAGGCGGGCGGCGTGCGCATGATCCGGAGAGGTGCAGCCGGCTTGCCGAAAGGCGTCTTCTGCTACGGCTGACCGGACCGGACTGTGGCCGTCATTTGCCCGCGTGTGCCTACTATCAGGCCGTGCGGCGAACGGTTATTCTGTGGATAAGTTGTGGGCCACGCCCATGTCGGGCGTCCAAGTCCGTGCCGATGATCGTAGATTCAGAGTTCCACTGAGTCCTGCCGGGCAAAACTCGCCGTGGGAAAGGATCGTAGCAAAATGGCAGCACCGGACGGCCATACGCCGGAAGCCAACACGCTCTACATTGGCAAAGGCGTCACCATCAAGGGCGCGGTCCTGACGTGTGACACCGTGGTGGTCGATGGTGAGCTCGAAGGCGACATTCAGGTCGAGAATTTGCGGGTCGGTGCGACCGGCAACATCACCGGCAGAATGAGGGTCAGCCGGAACGCCGAGATTGCCGGCAAGGCTTTTGACCGGATCGAGGTGAAGGGCGTGCTGATCATGCGGGCCGGCGGCCGGCTCGAAGGCAATATTAGTTTCGGCACGCTGACCATGGAGCGTGGCGCCAGCATCACCGGCGAAGTTTCCTCGGTGGACTACCGGACCAATATGCAATCGCTGTATCGCGCCAGTCAGCAGCCGGCGCCACCGCAGCAATCTTCGCAGCCTTCCGCGCCGGTTCCGCAGCAAGACGTCCGGCCCGGCACGATCGCCGCTCCCTTGAAGCGGCTCGATCTGTCCTCCTTGGACGAAATGCCTGGCCCGTTCGCCGCCACGGCGTAGCGACGCGTCCGCTGACGCATGACGAATTTGGGTCAGGTCAGGCAATCCAAATCGCCATTGCGAGCGAGCGGAGCAATCCAGCGGGCGGCTCTCTCGGCGCGGGACCCATTCGGCTTAACTGCTTGGTCTATCGTCGCGGCTCTACTTCCGGCTTAAGAGGCGCCGCCTGGCTAGACGGCACCGTTGCTAGAACGATCAGAACGGCCCCGATCTCACAAACCGCGCCAATCAGGCCGAGTGTCGTGACAGGCGCATTTATGAGAACGAGCGACCCGAGCATCGCGCCGAGCGAGAAACCCAGGTACATGAACGAAGCATTGAGCGAAAGCGCAATCGGCGCGGTCTTCGATCCTGCGAGCTGCATCAGCCGCGATTGCTGTGCTGGAAAGAAGCCCCACGCTGCCAGTCCCCAGATCGCTATCGCTGCGGTGGCGAGGCCGACCGCGCTTTTGCCGGACAGCCAGACGCCGATCGCGGACAGCCCGGCAAAGGCCAGCGCCAAAAACGCAAATGACGGGATCATCACTGCGCGCGGCCCAAACCTGTCGCTCAGCGTGCCTCCCAAGAATAAGCCGATAGCCGCCGACACTCCCCAGACGAAGAAAGCTATTCCGACATGGGCGGCATCGAGCCGGATGACGGTGGTCAGGTAGGGCGTGAAATAAGTGTAAACCGTGTAAGCGCCGGTCGCCCATATCATGGTGACAACGAAGCCAACGAGGAGCGGGACTTGCCGTATCACGGCGAGACGCTCGCGAATGCTCGGTGCCGACAAGCCTCTGTCGATGCCGCGCGGAATGCCGAAGAGCAGTCCCGCAACAGCGATCGCTGCCATGATGCCAACTCCGACAAAAGTCATGCGCCAACCAAGCGTCTGCCCCACCATCGCGCCAATCGGCACGCCAAGCGCGACCGCAATGCTGGTTCCGCCGTTGACGATGGCAAGAGCGGTGCCGCGGCGTTCCGGCGCCACGATCGTGCCGGCGAGTGCACTCGCGCTCGGTACGTAAAGCCCAGCAGCAGCGGCGAGCAGGATCCGCGCGGCGAACAGTTGCCAGAAATCGGTCGCGGTGCTGGCGAAGAAATTTGCTAGCGCAAAGGCGGTCATAGAAATGAGAAGCAGATTCCGCCGGCCGACGCCGGCAGTCAGCGCCGAGAGGGCAGGCGAGCTGACCGCGTAGGTCAGGCTAAAGACGGTTACCAGCTGACCGGCGGCAGTGAGCGTTACCGAGAGATCGCTTGCCAACCCGGGCAGCAAGGCCGCGATCATGAAGCTTTCGGTCCCGGTCGCGAAAGTGCCAAGCGCGATCCAGGTCAGCGGGCCGAACTGGCGAATGCCGGATGCCGATTGCGATGGGGCGGAAGTGATCGCCGAGTTGGCGGTGATCCTCATCGTCTTCTCCGTTGTAATATGACCGGTCATCTTGCTTCACGGCAAAAAAAGGGGCGGTTCGTCGTTGGTAATTAAGGGGTCGTTTGTCTCTGCTGATTGATGCGCGAAGAGTTCAGATAAGGAGCTGGCCAAAGGCGAATTTCATGAAACGATCGAACGGCTTCCGGCTTCGTTCAACCCGAGCGCGGAGCAAGGCGCCTTCATAAAGTCGAGCAAGAAAGCTGCCAGATCGGAAGCTTTGGTCTTGGTCGCGATCTCACCTTTTGCCTGAGCTTCGGCGATGGTCGCCTCTATGTCTTTGGTCCAGCGCCCATAAAGCTTCCGAAGACTTTCGCGGATCGCCTCGCTCTGATTGGCCAATTCGGCGCTGAAGCCGCCGAGAATGCAATTGCGCGCGAAATGCGAATCCACAAACAGCGCATTAATCCGATCGAAATGACGCCGCAGCCGCTGCAGCGGCGGCACGGCCGGATCGGTCAGAATCTCGCGCCGCGTCTGATTGGCACCGTAACGCTCGACGACCTCGACGCCGAGCGCCTCTTTGCTTTCGAAATGATTGTAGAACGAACCCTTTGGCACACCGGCAGCGTCGGTAATGTCTTGCACGCCGACAGCGTTAAAGCCCTTCTCGATCAGGCATTTCAGCCCGGCCTGAACGATCTCTTCGCGGGCGCTCGGTCTTGGCATAGGCAAACAATATGACCGGTCGTCTTAAAACGCAAGAGGGTATCTCCCCATTGCAAAGGAGCGGAGCAGATCGTCGCTGCGCCCCCGCAATGACGAGGAAATGAACTCAATCCAGATTCATTGCCCGCGGCGTCTTTAACAGCTCGCGCAGCTTGTAGCGGATGATCTTGCCCGACCCGGTGCGCGGGATTTCGGTAATTATTTGCACGATGTGCGGCACCTTGTAGGCCGACAGTTGCGTGCGGCAATGGGCGAGCAGGGCCTCGCTTTCGAAAGCGTGGCCCGGCCGCGGCACGACAAACAACGCCGGCACTTCGCCGAGATGCTCATGGCCGATGCCGACGACCGCGCAGTCGAGCACGGCGGCAAACGTGTTCGCCGCCTCTTCGATCTCGGCTGGCGCGATATTCTGGCCGCCACGGATGATCAGTTCCTTGAGGCGGCCGGTGATGGTGATAAAGCCGTTGTCGTCGCTCTTGGCGAGGTCGCCGGTGTGATACCAGCCGTCGCGCAAAGCGGCGCGGGTTTCCTCCGGCTTGTTGTGATAGCCGGGCATCACGCACGGGCCGCGAACGATCAGCTCGCCCTCCTGGTTTGGCGCAACGTCGTGGCCGTTGAGATCGACGATGCGGACCGCAAGGCCAGGGAGCGGAATGCCGCATGAGCCAAGCACGCGGCCGCCGTTCGGCCAGTTCATGACCACCATGGTCGAGGTTTCGGTAATGCCGTAGCCGTCGAGCAACTGGATGCCGAAATGCTGTTCGAATTCGCGGTTGAGCGTCGCCGGCATGATGGCGCCGGCCGAAATGCAAAGTCGCAGCTTGCCGAAATCCGGTTTGGTTTCGCCGCGCGTCGCCTGCAGCAAATAATGAAACATGGTCGGCACGCCGGGAAACAGCGTGAATTCGCCGCTCTTGAGCAGGCGCACCGCCTCACTGGTGGAGAATTTCTCCATGATGTACTCGGCCGCGCCGGTCGCCAGGATGCTCAGCACCGACAGATTGAGCGCATAGGAATGAAACAGCGGCAACGGCGACAACACCTTGTCGCGCTCGCACAGGCCGGCGATCGGCGTCCATGAGGCGGCATTGACCCACAGCATGCCGTGTACGGTCAGCTGCACGCCTTTGGCGCGGCCCGTGGTGCCGGACGTGTAGAGAATGAAAGCCGTCTCGTGCAGCGAAGGCGGATCGCGCGGCGCCGATTTGGCGGGAGCGGCTACGAGATCCGCATAGCGCAGCGCCGGCGTGCTGCCGCTGCCGCGATCGGTCGCGATCAAAGTTGCCAGGTTGGGCGCGGCGTTCTTCAGGCGCGGAAACAGATCGCTGCGTTCGGCGGTGGTGATGACCGCTTTGCAGTTGGCGTCGACGAGGCGGTAGGCGATCTCGGTTTCAGTCGAGTCGTAGCTGATCGGAACGCTGATAGCCCCCGCCCGCGCAATGGCGAAGCAGCTTTCCACCCATTCGACCGAGTTGGGCAGAAAAATCGCGACCGTGTCGCCGACGGCAATGCCGTTGTCGGCAAGGTGCGCAGCCAATTTTCCCGTTCGCCCGTCGAGCGCCGCATAAGTCACTGAGCTGCGCGCGTCCCGGTAGGCGACTTTGTCGCCATGCGCGGCCGCCTGCCGGCGCAGCAACTCCGGAATCGGAGCGATCAGATCGGTGCGCAGCACGCCGTCCCCTCGTCAAACCATGCTGAAGCCGCCGCTGATGCTGAGCACCTGCCCGGTGATCCAGCCGCAATGCGGCGACGCCAACAGCGTCACCATCGGCGCGATGTCGCCCGGCAGGCCAAGGCGACGCAACGGATAAAGCTTGACCAGCTTTTCGCGATTGGCGTCGACCCATTCCTTGTCGTGCGGCGTTTCCACGAGCCCCAGCGATACGGTATTTGCCGTGGTACCGGAGCGGCCGAACTCGCGCGCCAGCGACTTCATCAGCGCGACCACGCCGGCTCGCGCCGCGGCGACGATCGCCAGCCCCAACTCACCGACGCGCGAGGAATCGCCGATGACACTGACGATGCGGCCGTTCTTGGCGGCGTCGAGATGCGGCGCGGCAGCGAAACAGCAATGGATCGCGCCGTAGAGGCAGGCGTCGATCTGACGATGCCAATCCTCGGGCTTGGTCTCCATGAAGCGCTGGCGAATGGCGAGCCCGGCATTGTTGATCAGAATATTGAGGCCGCCGAAATCCTGCACGATGGCATCGACCATGGTCGTGACGGCACCAAAATCGGCGACGTCGGCGCGATAGGCCTTCGCCTTGCCGCCCGCGCTGGCGATCTCGCCGACCAGGGCATCCGCTTCCTCGGCGGAAGACCGGTAGTTGACCGCGACGCTTGCGCCCTCGGCGGCAAGGCTCAGCGCGATCTCGCGGCCGACGCCGCTGGTTGCGCCGGTCACAAGCGCGGTCTTTCCATTCAGGCCTAAATCCATGGTCGCTCTCTCATGTTTTGGCTTTCGCCGCCTCGATCAGGCGGAACAGACGCTCCGGTGTTACCGGAAGCTCGTTGATCTCGATGCCGAGCGGGGTGAGCGCATCGGCTACCGCGTTGGCGATCGCCGCCGGCGCGCCAATCGTGCCGCCTTCGCCCATGCCGCGAAAGCCGCCGAGCGTCGTCGGCGAGGCGCTCTCGAGATGCACGACGTCCATCATGGGGATTTCGCAGGCCGAGGGCACCAGATAGTCGACCAGGCTCGCGGTGTTGATCTGGCCCTGCTCGTCGTAAATGATTTCCTCGTAGAGCGCGGCGCCGATGCCCTGCGCCACGCCGCCGTGCACTTGGCCGTCAACGATCAGCGGGTTGACGATCCGCCCGCAATCTTCGGCCACGGCGAAGCGATCGACGCGTATCTCGTAGGTTTGCGGATCGATCTCCACGGCGGCGATGTGCGTCGCCGACGTCGTGGTGCCGAATACCGGATCATAGCTCCTGGTCGCGGCCAGTTCGTCATGGGCATCCCGCGGCAATTGCGGCGCGCCGGAATAAACCGCGCGCGCCACATCGCGGAAGGTGATCGACCGATCGGTGCCGGCGACGGTGACCTTGCCGTCCTCGGCGACAAGATCGGCCGTGGAGGCTTCGAGCAGATGCGAAGCGGCGTTGAGCAATTTCTCCCGCACTGCCTGCGCCGCTAGCGTACCGGCGCCGCCGGCCAGCACCAGGCTCCGGCTTGCATAGGTTCCGGTCGAGCCAGGCACGAGGCTACTGTCGCCTTGCATGATGTGGATATCGTCGAACCGGGCGCCCAGATGCTCGGCGACGATCTGCGCCAGCGTCGTCTCCAGGCCTTGTCCGTGCGAGGCGACGCCAAACGACGCGGTCACGCCGCCGGTTTCATCGATGCGGACGATGGCGGTTTCGGTGCCGGTATTGAGCGGCATGCCCGGCGCCACGGAAATGCGCGATCCGATGCCGGTCAGTTCCGCATAGCAGGCAATGCCGATGCCGACCCAGCGGCCGGCGGCGCGCGCCTGTTTTTGCTCGGCGCGAAGCCTGTCGTAGCCGATCGCATCGCAGGCCGCGTCCAGGCATTCGTGAAAGCCGGATTTGTCCCAGACGATGCCGGAGGCCACCTTGTAGGGCAGCTCCGCGGTTGGGACGAGATTGCGCCGCCGGATCTCTTTTGCGTCGATGCCGATTTTCACCGCCGCCATGTCCATCAATCGTTCCATGACGAAAGTCGAGATCGGCCGGCCGACGCCGCGATAGGGCCCCGTCGGCGCCTTCGACGTCGCCACCGCCTCGACGCGGCCGCGATAGTGCGGGACGCGATACGGTCCGGGCAGGAAGCTCACGACTTGCACCGGTTCGAGCGCCGCGGTCCATGGATAGATCGAATAGGCGCCGACATCGCCGATGACGTCGGCCCTCAGGCCAGCGACAATGCCTTCCTGGTCGAGCGCCAATTCCGCATCTATGATTTCGTCGAAACCCTGGCTGTTGGCGGTGAGGTCCTCCAGGCGGTCGCTGGTCCATTTGACCGGGCGCGCCAGCAGCCGCGCCGCGGCACTGACAAAAATCTCTTCCGGATAAAGCGAGCCTTTGGCGCCAAAGCCGCCGCCGACATCCGGCGCCACCACGCGGATACGCTCGCCCGGAATGCCCAGCGCCATCGCCAGCGCGTCGCGCACGATGCCCGGCACCTGCGTAGCGGATTGCAGCGTCAGCTTTTCGCAGCTTGCGTCGCACTCGGCGAGACATGCCCGCGGCTCTATTGCCAGCGCGGTTTTCCGACGCATGCGAAAATGGCCGCCGACGCACACTGTCGCGGCGGCAAATGCTTCGTCCACATCGCCGCGCTTGAACTCGCGGGCGACCAGCACGTTGGTGCCGGCTTCGTCGTGGAGAAGTGGCGCACCGGGACGCACCGCGTCCTGCGGATCGGTCACAAACGGCAGCGGCTCGTATTCGATGGCAATAAGCTCGCTGGCATCTTCGGCCTGATAGCGGCTCGCTGCGATGATGCCGACCACCGGCTCGCCGACATAGCGGACCTTGCCGCGCGCCAGCGGCAGGATCGGCGTCGCGTAATAGTTCGGCATGCGTGAGGTGGCGACGATCGGCTTGACCTGATCGCTCAAATCCTCCGCAATAAATACTGCAACGACGCCAGGCGCAGCGCGCGCCGCCGAGCAATCGATGGCGGCAATCCGTGCGTGCGACTGGTCGCTGCGCCGGAAGGCGACATGCAGCGCGTGCGCCGGCGTGCGGTCGTCGGTATAGGCGCCGCCGCCGGTGAGGAGGCGCAGGTCCTCGGTGCGCTTGATGCGCGCGCCGATGATTTTCGGCCGGGTATAAATTTCCGGCGCGTCACTCATAAGCGGTCATTCATAAGCGTCCGCGCCTTTGCGCAAGGTCGCCCATTGCGCGTCGTCGTGGCCGCACAGGATGGTGGCGCCGCGGGCTTCGATGCGGCGGACCTCGGCCAGCGATTGCTCCAACGCCGCGGCGTTCCAGGTATTGCGCGGAATGATGCCGGTATCGAGTGTCGAGCGCAGGCTGACCGTATCGGAGGCGAGCAAAAACGTTCCGGATTTGTCGAGCGCCACCAGCGCGCCCGTGGTGCCGGGCGTATGGCCGGGCAGGGGGATCAGCACGATGCGGCCATCGCCGAACAGGTCGCGCTCGCCTTCGACCGGGTCGAGCGGCGCCGGCTGTTCCCATTCGGCCGCCAGATAGCCGGCGGCTTCGGCATCGGTCGCACGCGCCGCCGCGACTTCTGCGGCGTGGATGACGAAGGTGGCGCGCTTGAAGAAGGTGTTGCAGCCGCAATGGTCGGGGTGCAGGTGCGAGCACAGCACCACGTCGATGTCATCGGCGACGAAGCCGATACCGCCAAGCGCCGCGATGACATGATCACCCGGCTGCATCACCGGGGTCATGATTTTGGCAAGACCGCCCCAACGCGCTTGTGCGTTCTCGGCCGCCGCCGGATGACAGCCGGTATCGAACAGCACATTGCCCTGGCTGTGCCGGAGAAGGATGCACGACACCGGCACGTCGAGCGTCTCGCCGCGCACCGCGTTTGCGTCGTACATCGTCTTGCGTACCCGCAGCCGTCCGCCGGACAAGACGTGCATCTTCATCGCGCCGCCCAACCGGATTTCCCGGGCGCAGCGCAGCACGCAAGTGATGCGCTGCAGACCCGGGATCGTTTGAAACGCGGAGCTTGTAACGGTCCCGGATCAGCGGTGCAGCGTTTCACGCTGCACCGCATCCGGGAAAAGCGGCTTGTCTCAGCGCCGCGGCCGAATAGCGGTGCCATGCCGGCTTTTTGCTCACACCTGATTGACGATGTGGGTCTTGCCGTCCCATTCCTGCGCGGCTTGATACATCGAGTGGAACACCTGTTCGGCCTGCTCGTTCATTTCGATGATTTCCGTCATTCCCGGCAAGTCGCGCGTGGTGTCGAAATAGATGACCCGGCATCCGATCGGCGCCGTATCCGAGAATGCCTCCGCGTAGCCGCGCAACCGATAGTTCGCCGCGGCCTTCTCGAAATCGCGCACGCCGACGCCCCAGTGATGAAAGCCGTGGCCGCCGCATGTTTTCAGCGCCTCCTGAAACACCGACGGCTCCTGGTCATGCTGCTCGATCAATTCGATCATGGTCTCGCCGGTGAACGCGAGTGCGAGGCTGACATGCATCTTGGTCGGCGTGCCGCGATAGACTCCCTTCGGCGGCACGAACGGACCGACCAGAAACCACGGACCGACATGGAGAAGCTCGCCATAGTGACGCATGCCTTCCTTGATATCGGCCACGGAGTAGGCGACCTGAATAATGCCGTTGTCGGGTGGGCCGAAGCTGAAATGATCCATCGAATTCCCCTTTGCGCGAATTATTTTCATGACGCCGCGCGCGGCGTCGGCGGTTTTCAACCGTCCAGCAATGCCACGCAGCGGGTCCACCCCGCCGAGGCGGCTTCGATCTTGACCGGGAAGCAGCACACCTTGAAGCCGAACGCCGGCAGCGCGTCGAGATTGGTCAGCTTCTCCATGTGGCAATAGCCGATGTCGCGTCCGGCTTTGTGGCCTTCCCAGATGATGCTCGGGTCGCCGCTCTCGAGAAAGCGCTTGGCGGTGAACGAGAACGGCGCGTCCCAGCTCCAGCCGTCGGTGCCGGTGACGCGCACACCTTGCTTGAGCAGAGACAGCGTCGCCTCGCGGCCCATGCCGCAACCTTTGTCGAGGAAGTTCGGTTGCCCGTACATGCCGCCGGCCGCGGTGTTGATGAGCACGATGTCGAGCGGCTTGAGCGCATGGCCGATGCGGTCGAGCTCACGTTGCACGTCATCGGCCTTGCAGACATAGCCGTCGGGCTTGCCGCGGAAATCAAGCTTCACGCCCGATGCGAAGCACCATTCCAGCGGAATCTGGTCGCACTTCATCGCCGGCTTGCCGCCATCCATGGTGCTGGCGAAATGCCACGGCGCGTCGAGGTGCGTGCCGTTGTGCGTCGTAAAGGTGATGCGCTCCATCGCTGCGCCTTCGCGGTTCGGCAGGTCTTCCGGCTTGAGCCCGGGGAACATCGCCGCGAAGTCTTCGGCGCCCTGCCGGTGGTCGAGGTACTCGATTTTCGGCAGCATGCTCGGCGGATCCGAAGCAATTCCAGCCTTGAGCGCGACCGACAGGTCGATGATCCGCATCCCGTTTTCCTCCCCGCGGCGTTTGGCAGGCCGCCTCTCGCCAAGCTGCTTGGCTTTTGTTCGCTCAAGCCTACGGCACTTTGCACGCCGATCGCAACGAAGGGGAGCTATGCGCGGATGTATCCCCCCGCTCCCGTGAAGCGGCAGGGGCTCGCTTTGCTCGCCATCTGTCCCCAAACGCGGGAGGAAAAATCTACGGCTTCCAACCCTGCTGCCAGGCGGCCGGCGGCTTGGCGTCGATCAGGACGAAAGCGATGCGGCAGGTCTTGTCGCTGTTATTGACCCAGGCATGGTTGGTGCCCTGCTGGATCAACACGTCGCCGGGCTTCATGTGGATTTCTGAATCGTCCATGAGCATGTCGATCTCGCCGTCGAGCACGATGGCGTAGTCGATACTCTTGGTTCGGTGCGAGTTCTGATGCCGCGCATAGCCCTGCGTCGCTGGATCGATGCCCATCGCCGTGAGCACCTTGTCGTGGTCGACATGGGGCGCGGCGGCGGTTGCCGAGGCGGGCGGAAAATCGACGATGCGGAAAACCGTGCCGTTGGCCGGCGGCGGCACGCCGGCATGGGCGGCAGCCTTGTCGGTGGCCCCGGTCAGGCCGACCGGAGACTCACTGGTGACCCACAGATTGGTGACGCCGTTGCCGCCGGGGCTGCGCTGCTTCGGCGTCAGCGCGCCGTCGGACAGCGCTACGGCTTTGCCGTGTTGGTCGTGGCCGATCACCACGCGTCGCACCGGTTTGAAATCCACGTTTTCCTCCTGTCGCTTGATCGTTGCCGGTCAGTCTTGCGGAATGATCGGCAAAAGCAAATGCGAGGGCCGCTTGGCGTCGTGATAGATCTTGTGCAGCGTCGTGCGGCTCGAGACGATGTGGTTGGGCACATATTCGGCGTTGGTCGCGCCGCCCACGCCGGTCGGCATGTCGGCGCTGGCGATCTCCACGCAGATGCGATGACCGCGGCGGAACAGATTGGCGGTCGCCAGGATTTCGATGGCGTATTCGGTGATCTCGCCCGGTGTCACCTTCTGTCGCGCCGCCCGCGTCAACGGATGCCACGGTCGCCACGGTTTCGATCGCTTGGCGTCGATTGCGCGATGCGATGCCTTCAGCCATCCGCGGCTAAGCTCGCGCTCGCGAAGGTCGCGCGGCACTTCGCGCTCACCTTCGCGCACGGAGCGCACCGATCCATCGGGGCCGACATCTTTCAAGGTGATGAACCAGTTGGTGTCGTCCTGATCGATTTCGGCGAACATATTAAGCACCGAAGGTCCGGCCACCAGAATGTCGGCTGGTAGCGGATCGGTGAGATAGCGCAGCCGTACCACCATATTGGTCTGCGTCGGCGGCATTTGCACGAACGCATCCGGCGGCAGTTCATCGTCGGCGCTCGACGGTGTAAACGGCGCGGTCTTCAGCCGCTCCCAACCGTTGAGATAAAACTTGGTCCATTGCGTTTCCGGCAACGGCCAGTCGGTGCCGGAGCGCCATTTGTCCGCGCCCATGACCCAGTAGCGGACCGGGGGCTCGTCCATGATCCCGGTGTCGATGTTTTTGAGCCAGTGATCGTGCCAGCGGAGTATTTCGCCGTGCAACGTGTGGAAAGGACGCTCCAGGTGGGCTGGGCCGGCGAACATCAGTTTTTTTGGCGCAGATATCTTTTCAAAATAATTCTGCGCGCCGTTGAGGTGCGTCTTGTAGGTGTAGGCGTACCAGCCCGAGCCGGTATAGGTCGGCACCTTGATTTTTTCGAAGCTCTGCTCCGCGTCCTTGACAGCCGCCTCGCTGTCGTACGGATCGATCAGCAGCGCAAAATAGGGCGGCATATGCTGCCCCTTCTGGGTCAGCACGTTGTAGACGTGCGGGTACATCCTGTAGTCGGGATTGTTGATTGCCTCCCGCCACAGAGCTTCCTTGTCCGGCGGCAGCGCACCCGGCTTGCCCTTGGCGCCGTGGATGGCGGCGAAATGCATGATCAGATAACGGAAGAGATGCAGGACGCCGCCCGGATATTCCTCTCGGAAACTGCCCATCGTGCCGTAAGCGCCGCGCGGATCGAGCGGGAAGATGGCTTTCAGGTGCGGCGGGTTTTGTCGCGCCACGAAAAGCTGCTCGGCGCCGAATCCGGAAATCCCGACCATGCCGACATTGCCGTCGCACCACGGTTGTTGCGCGATCCATTCGATCAGGTCGTAGCTGTCCCATTGCCGCGAGCCGCCGCCGTCGGATTTGCCGACGCCGCGCGGCGAGCCGATCACGTGGACGTAGCCGCGCGAAACGAAAAACTTGGTATCGCCGGCTTCGAGGAGGCCGGCCCACAGCGACGACCATGCCGGCTGCGGCGGCAACGCTTCCGCCACGTCCGGCCCTTGCAGGTCTTTGTTGTAGATCGAGAAGGCGAGCAAAGCCGGAAATTTTCCACCGTCATCGGGGCGATAGACGTCGATGGACAGATTGATGCCGTCGCGCATCGGCACTGCGACGTCCTTCTCGGCAATCATTCCGGAAAAACTCGGCGAGCGGTCGTAAGCGATCGGCGGGCGGTCGCCGGAGGAGTCCAATGTGTCCGGCTGCTGTGGCGTGACTTTCATGGCTCTCCCCGTGGCCGCAGATCGTTCATTATTGAGTATGTTCATAAATGAGTATGTTCATTTTCATGTCAAGATGTCGGGCCGAGGTCGACCGGGGATCGGGCGCGCTCAAGGCTCGCGGGGCGAAAGGCCGGACATCAGCAATTTGAGTTGACGCCGGAGCGCATTGAGGCCGCGCCTGAGATTGAGCTCGTCCGACGACAGCCAGCGACGAATTTCCACGTTGTAGATCGAGAAAATGACCTGCGCGATCAGGCTCGGGCTTTCCGTTGACGAAATTGCTTGGCGATCGATGGCGATGCCGACGACCTCGGTGATCAGTGCCACCAGGCGTTCGCGCGTCTTGAGAAACTTCTTCGCCTCGGTTCCGGTGGCGTAAAAACTCATTTCGCGCAGCGCCAGCCGCGACAGCGCCGGCTCTTGCGCGAAGTATCGATAGTGCAACTGAAATGTCCGCAGCAGATTGTCCAGCATCGGGCGATCGGGCCGGAGGGT
Organism: uncultured Alphaproteobacteria bacterium; assembly: GCA_963806465.1. Taxonomy (GTDB): domain Bacteria; phylum Pseudomonadota; class Alphaproteobacteria; order Rhizobiales; family Xanthobacteraceae; genus BOG-931. The sequence continues at coordinate 235,884 of CAWDZD010000043.1, forward strand.
GGCGGCAGCCTGCTCGACCACCTCCTGCAAATCGTCATTGACGATCAGAAACAACAGATCGCGCTTGGTCGCGGCATACACGAATACGGTGCCGAGACCGACGCCGGCGCGCACGGCAATTTCGCGTGTCGTGGTGTCGTCATAGCCCTTGCGGATGAACAGTTCCGACGCCGCATCCTTGATGCGCCGCAGCTTGTCGAGCTTGTTGCGCTCCCGCAATCCGGCGATTTTCTGCTGCATCGGTTCGCACAAATCCGGCTCGGCTCCACGCCGCGGCAAGGACGTTGTTTAGCGACGGTTGCCGCGCTTGGGAAGCGAGCGTGTGCAAAGATCGCCGGTAACGCGAACACTTGACAGAAAATTGAACATGCTCAATTATCACCAAGGCATCGGCGTTTGCTATTATTGCGCGGCAGTCGTTGCGTACCGATGCGGCGGCGACAGAAATGAGACGGCGTCAACGCCGTCCGGGCAGGGGAGGGAATCTTGGGACTGGTCGAAGGTAAAATCTGCATTGTGACCGGCGGCGCCGGCAGTCTCGGGCTCGCCACGGTGCGCACGCTGCTGGCGGAAGGCGCCAAAGTCATGCTGGTCGATCTCGACGCCGACCGGCTTGCCCGCACCGTTGGCGAACTCAACACCGACAAAGCCGCCTTTGTGGCCGCCGACGTCACTGATGCCGCGCAGACGCGCAAATACGTCGACGAGACCGTGGCGCGTTTCGGCAAGATCGACGTGCTGTTCTCGAATGCCGGCAATGACGGCCCGCTGATGCCGATCACCGAATATCCCGAGGACCTGTTCGACAAAATCATCGCCACGCACGTGCGCGGCTGTTTCCTGGCCTGCAAATACACCATCCCGCAGATGAACGACGGCGGCAGCATCATCATCACCGCCAGCATCGTCGGGGTGAAGGGCGTGCCCGGCAATTGCTCCTATGTCGCCGCCAAGCACGCCTTGATGGGCCTGATGCGCTGTGTGGCGCGGGAGGTCGCCGTGCGCCGCATTCGCGTCAACAGCGTCAATCCGGGGCCGGTCGACAATGTCTTCATGCGCACCGCCGAGAAGACCATGAGCACGCTGCTCGGCCGCGACGCCGGCGAGTGGTTCGACGAGCAAATTCCGCTCGGCCGCCATGCGCGGCCGGAGGAGATTGCGCAGGCGGTATGTTTTCTGGCCTCCGATCGCTCCAGCTTTACCAGCGGTTCGGCGCTGATGGTCGACGGGGCTTTCTGTGCTTGACACTCAAGGCAAACCACCGCCGGGCAAATTCGGCATCGGCCAAGCCGTCCGCCGCGTCGAGGACCAGCGCTTCACCACCGGCGCCGGCCAGTTCGTCGCCGATTTCGGGCTACCGCGGCAATGCCATGGCGTCGCGGTGCTGTCGCCGCACGCGCACGCGGTGATCAGGCGCGTCGACGCCACGCGGGCGAAAGCGGCGCCCGGCGTGCTGTGCGTGCTCACCGGCGCCGACGCGTTGACCGACAAAGTCGGCGGCATCCCGCCGTTCTTCATGCCGGAATCCTGGGGCGGACCCACGGGCTTTTCGACCACGCGGCCGGTTCTGCTGGCCGACCGCGTCCGTTGCATCGGCGACCGCGTCGCCTTCGTCGTCGCCGAAACCGAGGCGCAGGCCCGCGATGCCGCCGAGTTGGTCGACGTCGACTATGAGCCGTTGGCCGCCCTGGTCGATCTGGAGGAGGCCGCGAAAGCCGGCGCTCCCAAAATCTGGGAGCAGTGCCCGAACGGCAATATCGGGGTGACGATCGTGTTCGGCGACAAGGCGGCGACCGATGCCGCCTTCGCCAAAGCCAGGCACGTCGCCAAAGTCCGCCTGGTCAATAACCGCGTCACCGCCAATCCGATCGAGCCGCGCTGCGCACTTGGCGCCTACGACGCCGCCGACGGCAAATATACGCTCTACACGCCGTCGCAGGATCCGCACAGCGTACGGGCGGCGTTGTCGTCTTTTGTCTTTCACGTGCCGGAATCGAAGATCCGCGTGGTGTCGCCCGATGTCGGCGGCGGCTTCGGCATGAAGGCCAACATCTATCCCGACGACGTTCTGGTGCTGTGGGCGGCGCGGCGCTGCGCCCGGCCGGTCAAATGGACGGCGACGCGCAGCGAAAGCCTGCTCCTCGACAACCATGCCCGCGACCAGGTCGTCTATGGCGAACTGGCGCTGGACGAGAACGGCAAGTTCCTTGCCATCCGGTCCAACGCGTATCAGGCGCTTGGGGCCTATTGGTGGGGTGCCGCGACCGCGCCGCTGTTCTGGTCGGTGATGTTCATCCCGAGCCTCTACGACGTGCAGACCATTCATTTCAGCACCAGCGCCGTGTTCACCAACACGGCGCCAACGTCGGTCTATCGCGGCGCCGGCCGGCCGGAGGCGATCTATCTGATCGAGCGCCTGGTCGAGCGCGCAGCGCAGGTGACCGGCATCGACCGGGTCGATCTGCGCCGGCGCAACCTGATCCAGCCGGAGGCGCTGCCGTACCACACGCCGACCCACCACAATTACGACAGCGGCGAATTCGAGAAGCTGATGGATCAGTGCCTCGCGCTCGCCGACTGGAAAGGATTTGGCGCGAGGCGCAAGGAGAGCCAGCGGCGTGGCAAGCTGCGCGGCCGTGCGGTCACGCCTTACATCGAGCTCGGCGGCGTGTTCAACGAGCGCATGGAAATCCGGTTCGATCCCGGCGGCATGGTGACCATCATCGCCGGCACCCATTCGCATGGGCAGGGCCACGCTACCGCGTTCGCGCAAGTGGTCGCCGAATGGCTCGGCGTGCCGTTCGAGGCGATCAACTATATCCAGGGCGACACCGAGAAAGTCGCGTTCGGCCGCGGCACCTTCGCGGCGCGAAGCTCGCTGGTCGGCGGCAACGGCTTGCGCGTCGCTGCCGACGCGGTCATCGCCCGGGGCAAGGAAATGGCCGGCGCGCTGCTGGAGGCGGCGCCCTCCGACATCGAATTTGATGCCGGTACCTTCACGGTGGCGGGCACGGACAAAAGCATACCGATCGGGCAGGTGGCCCGCGCCTTCTTTGCTCCGGCCGGGCCGGTGATGAAGCTTGGTCTTGGCCTCGACGGCGTCGGCACCTGGTCGGGCGTACCGGGCAGCGCGCCCAATTACCCGAACGGCTGCCAAGTGTGCGAGGTCGAAGTCGATCCCGAAACCGGCGCGGTGCACATCGATCGTTTCGCCGCGATCGACGATCTCGGCATGGTGATCAATCCGATGATCTGCGAAGGCCAGATTCATGGCGGCATCGCCCAGGGCGTCGGCCAGGCGCTGTTCGAGAACGTCGTTTATGAAAAATCCGGACAGCTCGTCACTGGCAGCTTCCTCGACTACGGCATGCCGCGGGCTGACGATTTTCCGTTTTTCACCTCCGAGCTCGTCGAAATTCCGGCCACCACCAACCCGCTCGGCATCAAAGGCATCGGCGAAGCCGGAACGATCGCCGCACCGCCGACGGTGGTCAATGCGGTGCTCGACGCGGTGCGCGAACTCGGCGTCGAGCATCTCGACATGCCGCTGACGCCCGCGCGCATCTGGCAGGCGATCAACGCGGCGCGACACAGCGCGCACCGTGATACGGGTCCGTCACCCTGAGGTGCTCGGCGCGAGGCGCCGAGCCTCGAAGGGCGACGGCCTCTGGGCATCGGCCGATTCATCCTTCGAGGGCCGCTTCGCGGCCACCTCAGGATGACGGTGAACGAGTTACGCGTCTCATCCTTCGAAGCAGTGTGCATGACCCACACCCCAGCATCGACCAAGTCATCAGCGCGCCGGCCACGCTCAAAGCCGCTGATCCGCGAGCACAAGATTCCCACACCCGACAGCAAGCCTTACATCGCGGTCGAAGGGCCCGACGGCAATCTCTGGTTCTGCGAGAGCGGCGCCTCGAAAATCGGCTGCCTCGATCCGAACACCGGCATGTTCCGCGAGTTTGTTCTGCCAGCGGCCGGCAGCATGCCGGTCGGCATCGCGGTCGGCGGCGACGGCAATCTCTGGTTCACCGAAAAGCAAGGCAATCGAGTCGGACAGATCACGCTTGACGGTGCGATCGCGGAATTCGCGCTGCCGACACCCAAAGCCAGCCCTGACGGCATTGTGCTCGGACCGGACGGCAATGTCTGGTTCTCGGAAGGCGATGCCGATCGGCTCGCGCGCGTTACCCGCGACGGCCGGGTCAGCGAATTCGGCGGCATGACGCCCGGCAGCCGGCCGCTGTCGATCGTCGTGCGTGATGGCGCGCTCTGGTTCAGCCAAGCCGGCGGCAGCCGCATTGCCCGCATGACGCTCGACGGCGAGGTGACCGAGTTCGCCATTCCCAGTCCCGACAGCCAGCCGCGGGCGATGGCGCTGCATCCCGACGGCAGCATCTGGTTCGTCGAGACCGCCGCCAATGCGCTCGGCCGCATCGGCCGGGACGGTTCGATCGTCGAATTCGCCATTCCGACGCCGGATGCATCGGCGCGCGGAGTCACAATAACACCCGACGGCGATGTTTGGTTCACTGAAAATTTCGCTAACAGGATCGGTCGAATGGACTTAAACGGCGCAATGATCGGTGAATACGACATCCCGACGCCGGCGAGCGGTGCGCGCTGTATCACTGCGATGTCCGGCGGACGCTTGTTTTTCACGCAATATGACGTCGGCATGATCGGCGAGATAATTTTTTCGTGATGATCGTTTTTTCGTGATGTACGTCACACCAGAGCAGGAATCCGCTCGCCCGCTCTCTTGCGGAGCTTTCGACTTCTGGGTAAATAGTCGCCATCGAGTTTTTCGGCCGAACGACTAGGCCACGCAGCGACGATAGCGCGCCTGACTGACCATCTTTCACCAAAATCTCGAGCGAACCGGGCCGTGCGTTTTGCGCGGCTCAAGTCTTGATTCGATAGAGGAGTGTCCCGTGAGCAACGGAACCGTCAAATGGTTCAACGCACAGAAGGGTTACGGATTCATCCAGCCCGAAGGCGGCGGCAAGGATGTGTTCGTCCATATCAGTGCGGTCGAACGTGCAGGGTTGCGTGAGCTGCGAGAAGGCCAGCGCGTCGCATTCGAGGTCGTTGTCGACCGCAAGACCGGCAAGTCGGCTGCCGAGAATCTCAAGACCGTTTAGTTTGCAAGAGGCGAGACCCCGGCGGCGGTCTCGCCTTTTCATTTTTGATCGTCGTCGCAAGACGATTGGGGCGAGGTTAGCTTTAGTGGCCGACGCCCGTGGTTGTTTGCTTGGATTGATTCACTCTATCGTCATTGCGAGGCAATAGGGCGTTCACGCCCGTCTTTGACGGGCTATGGCGACGAAGCAATCCAGAACTGCGAGCATGGCCCTGGATTGCGTCGCGTCGCTCGCAATGACGATGGAGATTGCCTGAACCTAACCAGAAATTATCGTGCGCTTAGAATTTAAAACCCCGGAATCCCCAGGCCGACCGCCTGCGCAATCAGAATAAAATTCAAAGCCAGCACGACCGCCGTGCCGATCAACGCCGCGAGCCGCGTCAGCGTGCCGTTGGCGAAGGCGCCCATGATGTCACGCCGGCCGGTGAAGATGAGGAGCGCGATCATCGGCAGCGGCAGCGCGATCGAGAGTACGACCTGGCTGATGACCAGCGCGCTGGTGGCGTTGACCCCGATGGCGACGACGACAAAGGCCGGCAGCATCGTCACCAGCCGGCGCAGCCAGACCGGAATCCGAAAGCCGACAAAGCCCTGCATGATCATCTGGCCGGCCATGGTGCCGACGGTCGAGGCCGATACGCCCGAGGCAATAAGCGACAACAGGAACACGCCGGCGGCGCCGGCGCCAAGGAGCGGCGTCAGCGTGTGATAGGCGGTTTCGATCTCGGCGACTTCGGGATGGCCGGCGTGGAACGCACTCGACGCCATGATCACCATCGCCATATTGACCAGCCCGGCCAGCGTCAGCGCAAAGATCACTTCCCAATTCGAGAAGCGCAGCACTAGGCGTCGCTCGCCGTCGTCGCGCACCGGCATGCGCGCCTGGGTGAGGCCGGAATGCAGGTACACCGCGTGCGGCATCACCGTTGCACCGATGATGCCGACGGCGAGCAGCAGCGCCTGCGCATCGGCGATCTGCGGCACGACCGTATGTTTGGCCGCCGCAATCCAGTCGACCGGAACGATGAACATCTCGACCAGATAACAAAGCGCGATGATGCTCACCATGACGCCGATGATCAGCTCGATCGGCCGGAAGCCGAACGCTTGGAACATCAACAGGCCGTAAGTGATGATGGCGGTCACGATCATGCCGGCGAGCAGCGGCACGTGAAACAACAGCGAAAGCCCGATGGCGCCGCCGAGGAATTCGGCGAGATCGGTCGCCATCGCAGCGATCTCGCTGACGACCCACATTCCCCACACCAGGGGCTGCGGAAAGTGATCGCGGCACATCTCCGCGAGATTGCGGCCGGTGACGATGCCGAGCTTGGCGGACAGCGCCTGGAACAGCATCGCGATCAGATTGGCCAGCAGCACCACCCAGAGCAGGCCGTAGCCGTATTTCGCCCCGGCCTGGATGTTGGTGGCGAAGTTTCCAGGATCCACATAGGCGATCGAGGCGATGACCGCCGGGCCGACGAACACCGTGTAAGCCCGCCAGCCGCTGCGCCGCCCGGTCAGCACCTCGCGCCCGGCGATGACGGCGCGCTCCGACAGCGAGCCGCCGCGCCGGTCGATCAGATTTGCCGCGTCGTTGCTGACGAAATCGTCAGTCATGAAGCACTAACTCAAAAGTGTAGCATCGGTTACACTATAAGGAGGCCGCAACACTGCGTCAACCCTTGGCCGGACGACGGCGGTTGCAAAATGTAGCCAATGCTATACTTTGACACGGTAGTAAAGAAATGGTCGGCTTTACCGCTCGAATCGCTCGCGGCGATGCCGCCAGCTAAGTCAGCAGCAACCGCGATGACGCCAGCGATGGATGGCACGGCAAAGGGCGGGCGCCGCCGCCAAGCGGAGAAGCTTCCGGCCGAGGGCACGCAGGCGCGGCGTTTCGGCAAGACGCGCTCGGCGCAGTCGACCGCGCTCTTGGAGGACTATGTCGAACTGATCGCCGACCTGCATTCGAGCGCCGGCGAAGCGCGGCCGACCGACATCGCCCGGCGGCTCGGCGTCTCGCACGCCACCGCGATCAAGACGATTTCACGTCTCAAGCGCGCCGGGCTCGCGACCGCGCGGCCGTACCGCGGCGTGTTCCTGACCGAAAAGGGATTGGCCCTGGCCGACCGGGTGCGCGTCCGCCACCGGCTCGTGGTCGACGTGCTGTGCGCGCTCGGCGTGCCGACCGAATCGGCCGAAGCCGACGCCGAGGGGATCGAACATCACGTCTCGGAGACGACGCTCAAGGCGTTCGCGCATTTCCTCAAATCGCACGGGTGAGCCGTCATGCCGGGCGCGGGCTTTAAAGCGTGTACGCTTTGATTGACCCGGTAGCGAATGTCCGTTGTGCGGAGATTTTCAGACTGCACTCGGACATGAGACCAGTGCCGCGAAGGGCCAACAACCGGACTCCTTGCACTGCAACGTGATCCGCGCAAAAAAAGAGAGGCCGCCTTGCCGGCGGTCTCTCTGAAACCCGATTGAACGTTTGGATCAAGCGGCTGTGCGCTTGGCTTTTTCGGCCTCGATGTGGCCAACGATAGCATCGAGCACGGCCACCTTAGCCTGCTCGATAGATGCGTTGGCATAATCGATGGCCAAAGAAGCGTATTCATCCAATAGCTTGGAGTGATGCGCGGCGCTTTTAACGTCCAAATCGTGCTTCCGCTGGGCTACTTTCGCCTTTAGATCGTCCATGTCAGCGGCGATTTTCGCTTTCAGTCCATTCCACTTGTTGGACGCCGTATCGCTGGCGGACTTGATGTTCTGGTTTACCTTTTGGACCGCTTGCTCGGCAGCAGCTTGCGCCTGCGCAACGCGCGCAACGACTTTATCATGTGCTTCTTTCTGTGCCGCTGCCACGGCATCCTCTGTATTCTTGACGTGAACCGACAAATCAGCAAGCTGTTCGGAAAGTGGCTTCATAGTACGCCTCCATGTGAGAACTCATGCAACCCGCAAAATAGCTGTGGGATTGGCGGAGCCATTGATCTAGATCAACGCTCTCCTAGTCTTCTCATCCTCGTCCGGTCACCGGGCGTTGCGATAAATGTCTTCTAAGGGTCCACAAACGGAAGTCGGTCGGAGTCAACGGCATGTCCGCTTTAGCTCAATAGCGACCAAATGGCAGACGCCACGCGATGTCGGTTCAGTGCCACTACCAGACAAATCGACAGTGACCCCTCTTACGCGGGGGCGCGCATCGATGTAGTTATAATAAATCGGAGCTGCCGGCGTGGACATGCCGAAGTCCCTGAGCGAACAGGCAGCGAGAGTGGCGTCGGCGGGCGGAGCAACCGAAATCAACCTAAAATCCTTTTGTTCGCGCTGTCGGCTCCCCGCATTCAAAGAGCGCCAAGACCGCTGCGTCGGCAATTCAAAGGGGATGCTCCATGCCTATCAACTATTCCACTCCGAAGCCGCTCAGCGCCGCAGCCGTGATCGGAAATGCCCTCGAATGGTATGATTTCATTATCTTCGGCTTCCTGACGGTCGTTATCGCTCGGCTGTTTTTTCCGGCCGAAAGTCAATATGCTTCATTGTTGCTGACGACAGCGACATTTGGTGTCGGCTTTTTCATGCGTCCGGTCGGCGGCGTCCTGCTCGGGCTTTATGCCGATCACAAAGGCCGAAAGGCCGCTTTGCTTTTGATCATCGTCTTGATGACAGCGGCAATCGCGATGATCGGCTTTGCGCCGACCTATGCGGCCATTGGCGTGGGGGCGCCGTTGATCATCGTGCTGGCGCGCTTGTTGCAGGGGTTTGCTACCGGCGGTGAGTTTGCGAGTGCAACAAGCTTCCTTATCGAAAGTGCTCCGGCCCATCGACGCGGTTTTTACGGCTCCTGGCAGATGGTCGGCCAGGGCTTGGCTGTGCTTATCGGTGCACTTTTAGGGGCGCTTTTAACGCGGAGCCTCGCGGCTGAAACCCTCGACAGCTGGGGCTGGCGGGTCCCATTTCTGCTTGGGCTTGTCATAGGTCCGGTTGGACTCTTCATTCGCCGTCATCTGCAAGAAACCGAGGCGTTCCTTGAGGCACGCGGAGCTACGACAGTTAAACAAAGCTTCGGAACGACGTTAGCCACACATGTTAAAGAAGTGCTGGTGTGTATGGGTCCGATCACCTCGGGAACTATCTCGTTCTACGTCATCCTGCTTTACATGCCGACTTTCGCACGCACGCAACTGCATTTGCCGTTGGACAAGGCCTTCGTCGCCCAGTCGATCGGCCTCGCGTGCATGATCGTGTTGACGCCGCTTTCCGGGGCACTGTCCGACCGCATTGGCCGCAAGCCGATCATAATCGGCGCGCTAACTCTTTATCTCGTCCTCGTATATCCGCTATTTAATTGGGTCTATGACAATCCCTCTTTCGGCAGTTTGGTGACCGTACAAATAGTGCTCTGCTGCTTACTCGGAGTTTTCTTTGGTCCAATGTCGACGGCAGTCGCGGAGCAGTTTGCTGCCCGGGCGCGTTCAACCGGGCTTGGCATCGCCTATAATCTGGCCGTCATGATTTTCGGCGGCTTCGCGCAGTTCTTCGTAACGTGGTTGATCCAGGCAACCGGCTCACCGATCGCGCCGTCGTTCTACGTGATGTGCGGCGCGGCGATTGGCGTTGTGGCGGCCTTTTTCCTCGTCGATCGCGCGCGAGATATTAGCCTACCAACGATCGAAGCTGTCACGTCCCGCGCTCGGACTGCATGAATTACGGGCTCGATCGAGCCCGGCCCGCGTCATGTCCGGTTTAGCCCGAGCATCGGACATTCGTCTGATACTTCGGCACGGTAGCGATCGGCCACAAACGGACGTGTGAGGCTTTGTACGCAAAGTAGCTCTCAGAAATAGACCAGATTGGAGTTGCCCAACGTAAGTCTGCGTGCCCTGGGCGAAACTCGCCGCCGAACTTTCCCAGCGCCGAGCCGTTTGCCATGCGGACTCGCGGCACCTGCAGTCGCACTATCGAACCGACCGCAAAACCGATGTCCACTTTTGCAGGACACCTTTTAATGTTCGACCCGGTACAGGCGCCACCGCTCCGGCACGCCTTTGAGTCGGTGAACGCCGCGATCCTTAAAGCGGATTCCAGACTGCGACATCAGAAGATCCTTGACCGCGCTGGAAACCAGGACTTCGCCGGCACGCGCTTTCGCGGCGACGCGCGCGCCGACGTGAAACGCGAGACCGACCACGTCAGGCCCACTCACTTTGTATTCGCCTGCGTGCAGCCCCACCCTGATCTCTAGCCCCAGCGTGCGCACTGCCTCGCGGATTGCGTTCGCGCAACGGACCCCGGAAGCCGGCGCGTCGAACGTCGCAAGCAGTCCGTCCCCCGTCGTCACGACTTCTTTTCCGCGCAAAGTCTTCAGCTCTCTACGGACGGCGGCGTAATAGTGATTCATCACCTGTGTCCAACGCGAATCGCCCAGCCGCGCGGCTTTTTCGGTGGACCGGACGATATCGACAACCAAGATTGTGGCTAGCGCCTGTTCGAGCTCGGCGCCACGATTGGCAGGTCGGCGCCGGATTGCAATATTTCCAGCCAGCGGCTCATAGCGATGGCTGCGTCGCCGCGCGATTGCGGTTTTTGCATAGTCTTTGGCGCGCTGCACCGTGCCGCAACGAATTGTTTTCGTCCGTGGCGGAAGCGTCCAGTAAATCTTTCGCGCATCTCCCACGCCACGGACCTCGACGGCGCCCCACTTCAGGAAAACCGTCGAGCCAATCCGTCGAACCAACCATGCCTTTGACGTGTATCCGGAAACGTTCGACTGATGAATTCCGATGCGAAGGAACTTGGGCATGTGCGTGGGGCCGATCGAAAGACCGCTTGGGGAGACCAGGGAATGTGATCATACATTCCCGCGTTGGCAACAGTACTGCCAATCGAAAATTTGCCTCTGACTCGCGTGTCAATTCGCGTTCGCTATTGGCGGAGTTGCGCCGCCACCCAGTGCCGGCGGGCGTGGGCCTGCCAGGATTTCGAATGCTATTGGCGGCGCCTGAGTGCGCTGCCGTATGAACAGCAAAAGCGCGTTCGCGCCGACGCTGCGCCGTTCGTGAAGATTCTGTGGATCGGCTGCCGCAAAGGCTCGGAAGGGCGCTCGCTGTAATAACGGGCGAGCAGACACTTGCCCCTACCGGCGCGCTTTCGCGCGCCACCTCCCCCGCACGCGGGGGAGGAAAGGGCTACGCCGCGTGGGTGGTCAGCGCGTCGACAATGCCGTCGACGACTTCCTCGACCAGCAATTTGTCGTCGCCTTCGCCCATGACGCGAATCACCGGCTCGGTGCCCGACAGCCGCACCACCAGCCGGCCGTGGCCGTTGATGCGTTGCTCGGCGTCGGCGATCGCCGAGCGCACCTTGACGTTCTCCAGCGGCTTGGCGCCGCGGTAGCGCACGTTCTTGAGCACCTGCGGCAATGCGGAGAAGCGATGACACACCTGCGACACCGGCTTGTTCTGCTTTTTCACCACCGCCAGCACCTGCAGCGCGGCGACGAAGCCGTCGCCGGTCGTGGTGTAGTCGGAAAGAATGATATGACCCGACGGCTCGCCGCCGACATTGTAGCCGTGCTCGCGCATGTGCTCGAGCACATAGCGGTCGCCGACCGGCGTACGCACCAGCGACAGCTTGAGCGATTGCAGATGCCGCTCGAGACCGAGATTCGACATCACGGTGGCGACCACGCCCGGCCTGGCGAGCCGGCCGTCCTCAACCCAGCTCTCGGCGATGACCGCCAACAACTGATCGCCGTCGACCAAATGGCCCTGCTCGTCGACGATCACCACGCGGTCGGCGTCGCCGTCGAGCGCGATACCGATGTCGGCGCGCATCTCGCGCACCTTGCGGCACAGCGCATCGGGCGCCGTCGAGCCGCATTCGAGGTTGATATTGAAGCCGTCCGGCTCGACGCCGATCGAGATCACGTCGGCGCCCAGCTCCCACAGCGCCTCGGGCGCCACCCGATAGGCCGCGCCATTGGCGCAGTCGATCACGACCCGCAAGCCCTCGAGCGAGAGATTACGCGGCAGCGTGCGCTTGGCGAATTCGATATAGCGGTCGTGCACGCCGTCGATGCGCTTGGCGCGGCCGAGCTCGCGGCTCTTGGCCAGCCGCTTGGTCATGTCGCCGTCGATCAGACCCTCGATCTGATGCTCGACCTCGTCCGACAGCTTGTAGCCGTCCGGTCCGAACAGCTTGATGCCGTTGTCGTCGAACGGATTGTGCGACGCCGAGATCATGACGCCGAGGTCGGCGCGCATCGAGCGCGTCAGCATGGCGACCGCCGGCGTCGGCATCGGGCCGAGCTGCAGCACGTCCATGCCGACCGAGGTGAAACCGGCGATCAGCGCGGTTTCGATCATGTAGCCGGACAGGCGGGTGTCCTTGCCGATCACCACGCGATGGCGGTCGTCACCGGCGCGGCGGAATACCAGGCCCGTGGCCTGGCCGACCTTGAGCGCCAGTTCCGGCGTGATCACGCCATTGGCGCGGCCGCGAATGCCATCGGTGCCGAAATACTTACGCACCATTATCCCCACCGCCTGCCATGATAGGCGGCGATATTAACCTGATCCGAGTGTCGGCCGCCTCAAAAAATGTGCAGTAATATTACCTTGGCGAGTAATGGTTTCTGCACCGTGACTTCGCCGAATCCGCTTTCCCGTCAATAGCATAGATGCGAACCGGAACACCAGGAAAACACCGCTGGCCCCGCTGCCTCAAGTCTGTGCTCAAGGCCTGTGCTTGTCGTGGGCGCTGTGCGGCGGCTGGGTCACGGCGACCGGGTCGGAGCCCGGGAAGGTTCCTTCCAGCCCCTTTTCCAGGCTGTCGTCGAACGCCTTCTTGCGCTGGGACTCGCGATCGCGCCGGGCGGCGCGGTCCTCATCATCGCCTTCGAAACCGGCGCCATCGCGTCGCAGCGATCGGCTCCTATTCCATTGGTCCATCATGGCCTCTGTTCCGCGGATCCGTCCCGACGCCATGATCGCCAACGCGTCCCTCGGCACCGGAGTTCCACCGCACTTTGTGCTATCGGAAGGGGTGCGTGAGAACGGGGAAACGCCAACCATGAAGACAATGACCTGTATCGACGACCTGCGGCAGGCGGCGCAGCGCCGGGTTCCGCGGCAGTTCTTCGAGTATGCCGACGGCGGCTCCTATGCCGAGCAGACACTGCGCGCCAACCGCGCCGATCTGGAAAACATCAGGTTCCGGCAGCGCATCCTGGTCGACGTTTCCCACCGCAGCACCGCGACGACCATTCTTGGCGAGCCGGTGTCGCTGCCGCTGGCGCTGGCGCCGATCGGGCTTTGCGGCATGCAGCATGGCGATGGCGAGATCCTCGCCTGCCGCGCCGCGCAGGCGGCCGGCATTCCATTCACGCTGTCGACCATGTCGATCTGCTCGATCGAAGACGTGGCGGCTTCGGTCGACAAGCCGTTCTGGTTCCAGCTCTACGTGATGAAGGATCGTGGTTTCGTAAAGGCGCTGATCGAGCGCGCCGCCGCGGCCAAATGCAGCGCGCTGGTGCTCACCGTCGATCTGCAAATCCTCGGCCAGCGGCACCGCGACATCAAGAATGGCATGACGGTGCCGCCGGAATGGACCATCGGCAAAATCATCGACATGGCCAGCAAGCCGGCCTGGCTGCGCAGCGTCGCCCTCGCCAAACGTCGCACCTTCGGCAACCTCGTCGGCCATATCGGCGGCATGGACGACGTCAATTCGCTGTCGAAGTGGATTGCCGGCCAGTTCGACGAGACGTTGAACTGGAAGGACGTCGAGTGGATCGCCGGGCTGTGGGGCGGCAAGCTCATCCTCAAGGGCATCCTCGACGTCGAAGACGCGCGCGAAGCGGTCAAGACCGGCGCGGCGGCGCTCGTGGTATCGAACCATGGCGGCCGCCAACTTGACGGCGCGCCGTCCTCGATCGCGGCATTGCCGCCGATCGCCGAGGCGGTCGGCTCGTCGATCGAGGTGCTGTTCGACGGCGGCATCCGCTCGGGCCAGGACGTGTTGCGCGCCATCGCACTTGGCGCGCACGCTTGCCTGAGCGGCCGCGCCTATGTCTATGGGCTCGGCGCCGGCGGACAACAAGGCGTGGCGCGCGCCATCGAGATCATCCGCAACGAGCTCAATGTCAGCATGGCGTTGACCGGCGTCAACAGCATCAAGGAAATCGATCGCCGCGTGATCGTAAATTGAGCTTAACCCATAAGGCGCGCTTGGCGTGCCGTGCGGCCAAAGTTCGCCCGACGTTTGCCACGAACTGATGAGATTATTGTGTCGTTGGTTCCCTGTGGCGCTTGCGGTGTGACTGTAGCGGTGCGAATGCAGTGAGCCTCTGTCGGGGGATGGGCCGATGCGGAACTTCATTTTCGTTGCTGCGATGCTTGCGGCTGTTGCGCTGGCCGCGCCGTCCGCGCGCGCTGATTGGGTTGGCGCCGGCGCGGGGGCGGGAACCGGCCTCCTGGTCGCGGGCCCGATTGGCGCCGTCGCCGGCGGCGTAATCGGCGGCGTTTTTGGTAAGCCATATTGGGGCCCGCCGGTCAGCCGCGCATCATGCTGGACCGACGATCATCTTCATCGCCACTGCCACACCGCGCATTGGTGATTGCCGCGATCTGAGTGGCGGAATTGGTAGATAGCTGGCCGCCGGTCACTAGCCCTTATTGCGATGATAAGTGAGCGCCATCGCCACGCAGGCGGCGAGCGGCGCTTCCAGTAGCGGCTCGGATGGTCGCAATAGCAGCGCCCGGTTCCCCTCGAAGGCAAATTCATCGGCGAACAGCGTGCGGAATGTACCGATCAACGTGGTCTGGCAGTGGAAATAGATGGCGCAGTGTTCCGGCGCCGAACGCTTCCAGCCGAGCCGGATGGTGCTGCCGATCCGGGGTTTGGCCGGCAGATAGGCCGGGTCGCCCCATTTGAGCGTTTCCTTAAGCGGCGCGATGCCCTCGGTGGTCTTCGCCACTTCGAAGATCAATTGCCGGACCTCCTTGAGCTTGTTGCGGATCGCCGTCGGATAGGCAGCGAAGATCGCGGCGACCTCCGTCGGCATGGACGGAGCCCGCGCGCGTCTCTTTGGCGTACGACCGCGGAAGCGCCGCGCCGTCCCGTTATTCTTCTTTGTACCCATAGGTCTGTGCGTTGCCGGTCGCGCCGTAATACTTATACGGCAGGAACTTCCCCGACATCGTGAGCTTGACGCGGTCGCCCTTCGGGTCCGGCTGCCGTTCCATCAGCAAATCGAAATCGATCGCCGACATGATGCCGTCGCCGAATTCTTCCTCAATCAGCGCTTTGAGCGCGGGGCCGTTGACCATCACCAGCTCGTAGAACCGATAGATCAGCGGGTCGGTCGGCGGCATCGACGTACCACGATGCGGCACCTCGTTGAGCAAAGCCTGCTCGCTTTTGCTCAAGCCGAACAGTTCGGCCGCCTTGGCGGCCTGCGGTTTGGTCAGCTTCATCTGGCCGAGCACGGCGCCGGTGATCAAAAGCGGCGACATCCCGCCGATCTCGCCGCAGATATGCTTCCAGCTCCATCCCTTGTCGCGCTTGATGCCGAGCATTTTCTCGGTCAGTTCGGCTCGGGTCATGGACGATCTCCTCGTTGCGTCGGCTTGAGCAGCCGTAATCGTGGCAAACGGCAATTGCGGAGCAATTGCCGTGCCACGAACTCGGTCCGTTCGCAACGAATTCAGCAGGCGACGCCCGCCTTGCCGGAGCGGCTTCGATCGCCGCTCACATCGGCGGAGTGAGGCCGTCGCGGCCGAAGACGACAAAGCCGGCGACCGCGGTGCCATCGGGCATTTTCTTGGCGCCGGGGACGAATACTTTCTCGCCCGGCTTGAGGTCGGCCGCCGTCGCAGGAGCAAACATGACCACCTCGATATTCGAAGGCACGATGAATTTCTTCTCGCCGTCTTTGTATTTCAGGACCAGTTCCTGACCGTCCGCGCTGGCAACGGCGGTCTCGATATTGGCATTAGTCATAGTGCTGTTGGGCATCAGGTCCCAGGGCCGGTGGCCCTCCTGCATGCCGCGCATCGCCTCCGGGAAGATGTGAATCTCCACGGCCTTCTGGGTGCCATCGGGTTGCGGCATGGCGGTGATGCCGACAAAGACCCCCGGCTTGACATCAGCCATCGTCTTTTTGTCAAGGGCGAGGACTTTGACATCGTCGGCGAGCGTCAGCTTGACCGGGGCGCCATCGCGGCTCTTCACCTCCAGCGTCTTGCCTTCGCTCCCGGTGATCGTGCCGCGCACGCGGACAACGTCGGGGTTTTGCGCCCACGCGGTCGATGCAATCAACAACGCAGCAAATAGGCTCGTGCCAATAAACGTATGCTTCATGTTGCTCTCCTGGGTTTGAAAATCGCGCAGCTCGCCGCGCAGCCCCGCGACCAACCTAGCGGAGGCAAGTTGCTGGCGACAAACACAACTACGTCGTCACAAACACAACTGCGTTATCTGCTGTCTTTTATGTCAGGATGTGTCAGCAACGCCTGGTCAGGAACGCCTGTGTCAGGAACGTAGCAGGTCGGCTTCGACCAAAGCCCGCAACGGCGGGGTTATGTCCGGCTTTGTTCCAAACCAGAGCGCAAAGCCGCGCACCGCCTGATGCAGCAGCATGCCGAGCCCGTCAGCCGTGCGCAGACCGCGTGCCTTCGCTGCCGCCAGCAAGGGAGTCGATATCGGCACATAGACGACGTCGGCGACAATGGCGTGACTGGGTAGCGGCGCCAGATCGACGCTGAGGTCGGGCTGGCCTGTCATGCCGAGCGTCGTGGTATTGGTGAGGAGCGCGGCGTCGGCGAGTTCCCGGTCCACTTTGTCCCATTGGACAACCTGCACGCGCTCGCCAAAGGCCTGGCGCAGCATCTCCGCGCGACTCGGTGTGCGGTTGACGACAATGATCTGCCGAATATCGCGGGTGAGGAGCCCGTAGATCACTGCGCGCGCCGCGCCGCCGGCGCCGAGCACAACGGCTTTGCCGGCGCCGCGATCCCAGTGCGGCGCGCAAGCGTCGAGATTATCCAAAAACCCTTCGACGTCGGTATTGGTCGAGCGCAATGCCTCGCCGTCGAACCACAGCGTGTTGACGGCGCCGACGGCGCTCGCGCGGTCATCGGGCTTCGACAGTGCCAGCGCCGCCTCCTTGTGCGGCACCGTCACATTGGCGCCGACATAGCCGCGCGCGGCCAGCGATCCGAGGAAGGCCGCGAGCTCTTCGCGCGGCACCAGTTCACGCCGGTAGTCGCCGGCGATGCCGTAATGCTTGAGCCAATAATTGTGGATGAGCGGCGAGCGCGAATGTTCGACCGGCCAACCGATCACGCACGCCGCGCGCAGCCCTGCCGTCACGTTTCGTCCGCCACCGAATTGCGCAGCACGCCGATCGCCGGACATTCGATCTCGATCGTGTCGCCCGGTTTGAGCCAGACCGGCGGATCGGCCTTGGCGTCCTTTTTGACCGGCGTGCCGGTGGAGATGATGTCGCCGGGCTTGAGCGTCATGAATGTCGTCACATAGACGATCAAGTCGGCGAACGAGAAAATCATGTTCGCGGTCGTGTCGTCCTGCGTGACTTCGCCGTTCTTGCGCACCGTCAATTGCAGTGGCTGGCTTGGATCAACATCGGTATCGATCCACGGCCCGATGCTGCCGGTCGCATCGAAATTCTTGCCCTGGGTGACGTTGAACTTACCGTGGCGGATCCAATCGCGGATCGTGCCCTCGTTGCAGAGCGTCAAGCCGGCGATCACGGCGAGCGCGTCGTCCTTGGCCACGTGCTTGCATTCGCGGCCGATCACCATGGCGATCTCGCCCTCATAGTCGAGCTGCTCGGAAACCTTCGGCCGGATCAGTTTGCCGCCGCCGCCGACGACCGAATTCGGTGCCCGATAGAACATGCTCGGATATTTAGGCGGCTCGGTGAAATCGTAATCGCGCTCGCGAGCCTTGTAGTTGATGCCGATGCAGAGAATTTTTTCCGGCGCGATCAGCGGCGGCAGCAATTCGACCTCGGCAAGCGGCACATCCGGGCGGACGCCGGCGATGATGGCTTCTGCCTGATCGAGGGCGCCGGCGCGAAACACTTCGAGCAAGGTCGCGTAACGGCTCAGCCGCGAGCGCAGATCGACGATGCCGTCGCCGACCACGGCGCCGAAGCTCGGCCGGCCGCGCAAATTGAAGCTTGCAAGCCGCATGTCGAATCTCCCCTGCCGGCGGCAGGCTTTCGCCGTCCGCGCGATGTGTTAGAAGTCGACGGAGCAACCGTCAACGCCGGCCGCGCCGATGCCAATCCGGGAACCCGTTTTCGACCCGCCGTTCAACGTGGTGCGGTCAAGCCACGTCGAGCTGGGCGTACGCGACCTTGGCCGCTCGCGGGCTTTCTATGTCGATTGCCTCGGGCTTCTGGTCAGCGATGAGACCGACGATGCGCTCTATCTGCGCGGCCTGGAGGAGCGCAACCATCATTCCATCGTGCTGCGGCGTTCGCGCGAGCCCGACGTGCAGGCGCTCGGCTTCAAGCTCGCCAGCGAAGAGGACCTCGATCGCGCCGCCTTCTGGTTCGGCCGCCGCAACCTGCCGACCTCGTTTCCAGACTTGCCGTACCAGGGCCGCACCTTGCGCACCGCGGACGTGCTCGGCATGCCGCTCGACCTCTACGCGCAGATGGATCACGCCGCGTGCATGCTGCAGCAATATAGCTACCATCAGGGCGCGCGCATCCAGCGTATCGATCATCTCAATTGCTTCACGCCGGACGTGCAGGCGAGCTACGATTTTTATCGCGAGCTCGGCTTCCGGCTGACTGAATACACCGAGACCGACGGCGCTGACGCCAAGCTTTGGGCGGTGTGGATGCACCGCAAGGGCAACGTGCACGATCTTGCCTTCACCAACGGCGTCGGTCCGCGGCTGCACCATATCGGCGTGTGGACGGCGAATTTGCTCGACATCATCCACCTGTGCGACGTGATGGCGACCTCCGGCTATCTGGAAAACATGGAACGCGGGCCCGGCCGTCACGGCATTTCCAACGCGTTCTTTCTTTACATCCGCGATCCCGACGGACATCGCGTCGAGTTGTTCTCGTCCGATTACCTCACCGTCGATCCGGATCACGCGCCGATCCGCTGGTCGCTGACCGATCCACGCCGGCAGACTTTGTGGGGCCATCCGGCGCCGGCTTCATGGTTCAAGGAAGGATCGGCGTTTACCGGCGTCCCGCAGCGCGAGCCGGTGCTGGAAGCACGCCCGATCGTCGCGGCCTAGAGCGGGAAGCGAACGGCGCCAATTGCTCCCGCCGACGCTTCGGGAATTCCCGAAGCGTCGTCACTGGTATGCGTCGCTTGTCCGACTTATGTTTTGACCATGAGCGAAGCCGAACCCGCCGTGTCGGAAATTGCCGCGTTGGTCGGCAATCCGGCGCGCGCCAATATTTTGACGGCGTTGATTGACGGCCGGGCGCTGACGGCGAGCGAGCTTTCTTATATCGCCGGCGTGTCGCCGCAGACCACCAGCGAGCATCTCGGCATGCTGCGCCAGGCCAAGCTCCTGTCGATGACCAAACAAGGCCGCCATTGCTATTTCCGGCTTGGCTCGCCGCAGGTTGCGCGCATGATCGAGAGCATCATGGTCGTCGCCGCCGACGGACCGCAGCGTTACCGGCCGCGCTGGAATGGCGGCGATCAGCTGCGCACGGCGCGCACCTGCTACGATCACATCGCCGGTCGTCTCGGCGTCGCGCTCACCGATGCGCTGACCCGGCACCAGCATATCGTGCTGTCTGAGGACGGCGGGATGGTGACGCGTGCCGGCGAAAAACATCTGTCGGATTTCGGCGTCCAGCTCGAGGATTTGCGGCGCGGCCGCCGCACTTTTTGCCGGCCGTGCATCGATTGGAGCGAGCGGCGCCCGCATCTTGCCGGTGCGTTGGGCACGGCGCTGGCCGAGCGCTGCTTCGCGCTCGGCTGGATCGTGCGCATTGGCAATTCGCGTGCCCTCAAAATCCCGGCGAAGGGCGAGCAAGGCTTCGGCGAGGTCTTTGGCGTGACGCTGAACGCGGCGGAGACCTCGCCGCTGCGCAAAGCCGGCTAAAGTCTGTTCACGCCGGGGCGGCGCGAAAATCACAATGATCTCATGCGCTTGCCGGCATCGCCGTCGCCGCCGCCTGGCGCTTTGTCAATTCGCTTTCCAGGCGGCCGACATTGTCGAACAGCCGCGCCGTCGCCAATCGCAGGAAATAAAAGCCGAAGGTCGGGTTCTGGTAATAAAGCTCCTCGACTTGCTCGTAGGTGATCGACAAGACATTGCCTGCCTCGATGCATTCGAGCGTGGCGGTGCGCCGATTATCCGGCGCCAGCATCGCCAGTTCGCCGACCAGATGGCCCGGCTCGATCTCGATGCCGGGCTCGACCAGCACGTAGCGCCCGCTCATGGTGTAGAACATGTCGTGGGCCACTTCGCCCTTGGCGAACAACAGGTCGCCTTTGCGGAACTGCCGCTCCGCCATGAACGGCTTGAGCCAGTCGAGCGACGGCTTGCCGCGAGTCGCCTCACGCACGTTCCGGACCAGGACGACCATCTGATAAAGCCGCCAGGCGTTAAGTGGCAGCGCGACAACCTGCAGCAACAGCGGCAGCCAGGCATGAGTCGCCGCGAAGAACACGATCAGGACGCAGTTTGCCGCGATGGCGAGGCTGCGCAGCGGCATCATGGTCTTGCTCGAAGCGCTCGCCACGATGAACAGCGAGGCGCTGCTGTTGATAAGATCGGTCCAATGCATCATTCCCTCCGCGCATTAACCAGCGGCTTTGGCGGGTAATTTCGACTGGAGATGCGAACCGCAACGGCGTAGCTTGTCAGCCAGGAGCAAACAACCGCCGGTGGCTCGACACGCGTAATGCAGCAGAGCGCACTTTCCAGTCTCGCGCAGTATAGCGCACCGCTTCGCCGTTTCGGCGTCTGGACGCCGACGCGCTACCTGGTGATCGGCATCGGCCTCGTCGCCATGACCGCGTTCACCGTGCCGGAGATGCGCAGCGCCGCCGGCATCTGGCTCATTGTCTGTCTGTGGTGCTGCCTCGCCTTTTTTGTGGTCGAAAGTGTGGTCCGGCTGCGCCGAACATCGGCCGGCGAGCCGGCGCGGCGGCATATCCTTTCGCTGTCGGGATTCGTCGATGTTTTGAGCATAGCGCCGGTTCCGATCGCGCTGTTATGCGGTGTGGAGCAGCAGACCGCCTGGTTGTTTGCCGCTTTGTGGGTGCTCAGGCTCGGGCAGGACTCGCCGGGCTTTGCCCAGCTTGGCCGCGTCTTCGTGCTCGAGGCGAAGCCGCTCGCCAGCGTGCTGGCCCTATTCCTGATCGTGCTGTTTCTCGCCTCGGCCGCCATGCACGTCATCGAGCGTGAAGCTCAGCCGGTTGCGTTCGGCACCATGCCGGCATCGCTGTGGTGGGCGGTGGTGACGCTGACCACGACCGGCTACGGCGACGAAGTTCCGCACACCGCGCTCGGTCATCTGCTCGGCTCGGCGGTGATGATCTGCGGCATCGCCACCTTTGGGCTGTGGACCGGCATTCTGGCCACCGGCTTCGCCAACGAGAGCCGCCGGCGCAATTTCATCGAGACCTGGGATCTGGTCAGCAAAGTGCCGTTCTTCCAGACGCTCGATCCGACCGCGATCACCGAGATCACCCACATGCTGCGCCGGGTGGAAGTCCCCGAACGCACCGCCGTGATCCGCCGCGGCCGGGTCGGCGATTGCATGTATTTCATCGCCGCCGGTGAAGTCGAGGTCGACGTCATGCCGACGCCGGTTCGGCTTGGCGTCGGCGCCTTTTTCGGCGAGATGGCGCTGCTTGGCGATTCGCTCCGCAGCGCCAATGTCGCCACCACCAAGCCGTCGACATTGCTGATTCTCGACTTGGCCGATTTCCGCAAGTTGATGGCGCATTATTCCGAACTCGCTCGTGTCATCGACGCCGAGGGCAAAAGGCGGCAGAGCGAAAATCTGCGGCGGCGCGAATTGCATTCGCGCGGCGGCGCTGTGTCGTCGTGAATTGTTTGCGTCATTGCGAGCGGTAGCGAAGCAATCCAGTTTGCGGGGCAGCAAGGCCTGGATTGCTTCGTCGCCATAGCCTGTCGAAGACGGGCGTAAACGCCCTATCGCCTCGCAATGACGCAGTTGGCGGCATCGCCATCTTCCTCTA
>CAWDZD010000044.1:0-275000 GCA_963806465.1 uncultured Alphaproteobacteria bacterium
GTCTCGCCCGCCGATAGAATATCACGGCCAATACCGAACTCTGTGACCTATTGCACAGGATCCTCCGACGACCAGGGAATGTCTCATTGTGGCCCTTAGCGACGGATCACGTTTTGACGGCTGACGGTCGCTATCGGAGGTGAAGCGGACATGTACGAGCCTCGGCATTGACCATCTTAGTCGAGAATGACCCATGAGCGAGTTGGCATTCGGCTCAGGCGCTCATCTGCCCCGCCGGCGTTGAGCGCGAAATTGCAATTTCCTCTTCATTCGCCGGCGCCTTTCGCGTCTGCGCTGAGGCGCCAGCAGGCGCGACCGTCTTGTGCATGCTACCGGACACCGGCGAACGTTATCTGAGCACGCCGCTGTTTGCGGACAGAGGGCCGCGTCGCAATGACCCCATCGCTCCTATTGAGGCGCTCCGCGGCGCTGCATCCAGACACTCTGTCACATCTGCCGCTGCTGCTTAGGGATGTATCCTGCCCATCGAGCCGCCAGCGGGAAGTGCCGAATTCCCAGTGATACGGCAGCGACTAAGCCGTCGGCAGGCCAACATCCCCCAGATCGCATTTTTTGATCTTCTCGCCAGCGACTGGGCGCTGCCCGATCGCGTTTTTAGAAGCGCCAAGCCAAAACTCATCGAGCGCGGCGATGACGCCGCTCGCAATCGGCAAACGATCAACATCGGAGGATCCGCCCATGTTATTCTGCCAGTGCAACGCAGTGCATCGACGTGATGTGGTGTGCGGCGGCGGTGCCGCGATATTTAGCGCAATTATTGCAACACTGATGGGCGGCTCGAAGCCAGCAAAGGCGGAAATGATTTCCGGCTCGGTGCCCGAGCTTGATAGCGTGGCTGTACGGGTTGTGGTTGATAGCTACCAATTTGCTGTAGCGCCTAGCCGGAAGCTCGCCGACGTCGATATCCAACACTTCGGCTGGGGCATTAGCGACAACAAACCACCAGGCAAGACGCTGATCAGTGAGTTCGGCCTCTCGATGCTGGCCGAGACGCGGCGCGGTACGGAAACGCGGAATGTCCTGATGGATTTCGGCTTTACGCCAGAAGCACTGATCAACAATACCAACCTCGTAGGGGTCGACCCGGCCGGGCTCGATGCCCTCGTGCTCAGTCACGGTCACTACGACCATTTTGGCGGCCTCGCCGGGTTCCTGCGAGCAAACAACGGTAAGCTGAAGGCCAAGCTGCCGATCTATATCGGCGGTGAGGAGGCATTCTGTTCTCGTGAGTGGACCGCGCCCCCGGTGCGCGGCGACTTCGGTGCGCTCGATCGAAAGGCATTAGAAGACGCTAATCTCGCGGTGACTTATGCCGAGGGACCCGCGCTCCTCGCCGATCATGGCTTCACCACAGGCCATATTGACCAAACGAGCTTTGAGAAATTTCTATCCCCCAGCACCATGAAGATTGGCGTCGATCACGGGATGGGCTGTTACGCAGATAAACTTCCGGAGGATGAACGCTCCCAAGTTGTAATTCCAGATCAGTTCCGCCACGAAATCGCTGCGGCATTCCATCTAAAGGGACGCGGACTAATTGTATTAACATCTTGCAGTCATCGCGGCGTGATCAACGCTATCAAGGAGGCCCAAGCGACTTCTGGCATTAACAAGGTTCACGCAGTCATCGGGGGTTTTCACCTCGCACCCTATAAGGAAGACTACGTGCGCGACACGGTCAAAGCGATGAAGGATATGGACATCGACTACGTTATTCCACTGCACTGCACTGGTGAGCCCTTCTACGAGATAGCCAAGGCCGAGATACCCAACAAGCTCCTGCGCTCCTATACCGGGACACGCTTCGTTTTCAGCGCCTGACAGACAAGGACTTCGGTGAGGGAAGAATTGATGGCGACCGGGCGGGCAGTTGTACGTCGCCCGGCGTGACTTCCACAGGCGGTAAAGCTGACGATGTCCATTGTTGGCCCATTGCGCGCCAGCACGATGTCCGCTCCCCACGGCGGCTATGAGGCGTGGAGGCGACATCGCGTCGACACGCCTGAGGACAGCTCGTGACCCACAACGGACTTGCCGAACGCTTCGCTGCTGGATCGGTTGTCGTGCTCACCGGGATCAGGGGTTGCCGCCGGGCCGGTGCATGACAAAATGCTGCCTATCCTTCAACACACGGCCTAGCACGCGCGTCGGCGGAACATTCCGAAATTTCGCGAGTTAGCCAGCTCGGCGTTAAGGTTCAGAGCGTTGCGGATTTAACGACCTGGACCGGACGCAACGGTCCTATAATAGACGCACCAAACGTGCGCCCATACACTCACGACGCAAGCGTGAGCCCAGGGACTCGCAATGGCCGAACAGAGAATTGAGCAACGCTGCCATCCGGAAACCAAGAGCCATGGATCGACCATGAAGACATTCGTGAGCAGAACTGTGTTGTCGTTTATGATAGTGGCGGCGTTCCTTAGTCAGGAAGGATTTGCTCAAAAGACCAACCTGACGGAAGCCGAACAAAAATGTTCGCCGTAAGTGCTGGCTACGAGCGCTTCATGGGCCGCTGGAGCCGCCTACTCGCACCCGCCTACATCGCGTTCGCCGGCGTAAAGAACGGCGATCGCGTACTCGATGTGGGTACCGGAACCGGATCGCTTGCTGCGGCTTTGGAAGCGAGCATGCCTGCGAGCGAGATCGTCGGCGTCGACCCCTCAGAAGGATTCATCGCCTACGCGCAAAAAAACGCCAAGTCCAACCATGTGCACTTTGAGGTCGGCGATGCCCAGGCACTGAAGTTCAAGGACGCGTCGTTTGACAATACCCTAGCGCTGCTCGTCATGAATTTCATCCCCGATGACAACAAGGCTATTGCCGAAATGCGCCGCGTGACCCGCTCGCAAGGCACTGTAAGTGCCTGTGTCTGGGACTACGATTCCGGCATGCAAATGCTCAGGTTCTTCTGGGACGAAGCCATTGCGCTTGATCCGGCGGTCGAGCCAAAGGACGAGCGCCACATGAAGCTTTCCCGAGAGGGCCAGCTGGGCGACCTCTGGAGGAGGGGTGGGCTCACAAACATCAAGGAGGAGCCCTTGGTCATCGACCAAGCGTACTCATCATTCAACGACTATTGGGAGCCGTTTACAAAAGGCGCAGGCCCCGGGGGCGCTTACGTCGTGTCGCTTTCGGAGCATCGCCGCCAACAGCTTGAAGCTCGCATGCGCAAGCGCTTGCTTGGGGATCGCCAGGATGGCTCGTTCACGCTGAGTGCGAGCGCTTGGTGTGTGCGTGGGGAAGTTCCCAAGCCCTGACGACTGCGGGTTCACGCCCCGCTTTGGCAAGAAAATCGGCTCAGATATCGCCATAAGGCGCAAGTGCCTCCGCAGAGCGAGTAATCCAAGGTCGCGGGTGTGGCTATGGCATGCTTCAATGTACGGCGCTGACGTGCCGCTATGCCGGGTATTTGTCTGCTTCTGATGTGGTGGACGGTGCCCGCTCCCGACGACGAGCTCCGATAGGTTGATCGTTGTCGACGAATCACATCAGGGAGCGGTCCCCATGCAAATTACAACGATCGGTTTGGATATCGCCAAGAACGTGTTCCAGATCCTATGGGGAGGTGGATAGCGACCGGCGCCCTGGCAGAGTGCGGTTGCAACCACCCACTCTGGAGACGGCCATGCAAGTTATAGCTGATCGACCCGAAGCACTGAGCGCTATCCGTAGTGATCTTGGCGCGATTTTCGTTTCAATGGAACTCAGCCGCTCAACCTGGCTGATCACCTCGCTGTTGCCTGGCGGCGGCGAGAAAATGTCGAAGCATAGTGTGCCTGCCGGGGACATCTGTACGCTGCTGAAGCGCTTTTCGGTCTCAAGCAGAGGGCGTTTGCGCGGACTGGAAAATCGTTCCCGATCATCGTCATTCAGGAAGCGGGGTTGACGGCTTCTGCATTACGTGTCTGCAGAATGACAGGGATCGAAAGCCAGTCGTCGATCCAGCCTCGATTGCGACCTCACGTCGGCGCCGGCGAGCGAAGACTGATGATCGACGGCGAGGCGCTGCTTCGCACGCTGCTGGCGTATAAGCGCGGCGAACCTCGGGTATGCGCGATGGTCAAAGCGCCGGCTCCCGAGGAAGAGGACCGCCGCCGGCTTTGCCGCGAGCGCAAGGTGCTGATCGCTGAGCGGGTCAAGCACGTAAATCGCATCAAAGGTTTACTGTTCTCTCAGGGCGTGTCCGGATACGAGCCGCTGCGTCGCGATCGTCGGCGACGGCTCAACGAACTGAGGACGGGCGATGGCCGTCCCTTGCCGATGCATCTTAAGGTCCAGATCAGCCGTGAGCTCGATCGGCTCGAACTGCTGCTCGAGCAGATCAAGGCGGTGGAGGCCGAGCGGGACGCGCTGCTCGCCGCACAACAAGCCGCCGGCGGCGATGTTGCTCGACATCAAGGGCATTGGGCAGGAGTTCGCTGCCATCCTCTGGTCGGAAGGGCTGTTCCGACACTTCGACAATCGTCGCCAGATTGCTTCTTACGCGGGCCTGGCGCCGACACCCTGGCAGAGCGGATCGGTCGATCGCGAACAGGGCGTGTCTAAAGCAGGCAATCCGCGTTTGCGAACAACGCTCATACAGCTCGCCTGGCTATGGCTGCGCCATCAGCCGCAATCGGCGCTGGCTCTGTGGTTCGAAGAACGGGTCAGGCGCAATGGCGGCCGTCACAAGAAGACGACAATCGTGGCGCTGGCGCGAAAGCTGCTGGTGGCGCTCTGGAAATATGTGACTGCTGGTGTCGTCATCGAGGGAGCCGTGATGAAAGCGGCCTTGTGACAGACGCTGACCGAACCCTGAAATCTTCCAGGACCTGATCAAGTCCTGGCGGATCCAGGTGGACGAACCGTCGTGAACCATGGCCTAAAAAGCCGCTTTCCAGAATGGTTTCGTCCTCCTGAGCCCCGCCGCCGCAAGCGGGATATTGGTGCAGTCGCTTCGCGCGGCGACCGAATGTGAGGTTGATCTGGCGAGGAAACGACCAGGTCGTGCAATCGGGCTCAGATCTTGGATACCGAAAACAGCCACTGGAGTATTGCTCATGCGCTGCTGAATCTCACCCTTGACCAGAACCTCCCCATGTGAGGTTCACGGCATCGACGCCGCCGAGAAGGTAGTCGTTCGGAAGCAACTTCGGCGCGGCCAAATGCTGGCGTTCTTCAAGGCGCTGCCGCCTTGCCTTGTGGGCATGGAAGCCTGCGCGACATCCCACTATTGGGCACGTGAACTCACGAAGCTTGGCCACCAGGTGCGGCTGATGCCGGCGAAAGACGTGAAGGCCTACGTCAAGCGCAACAAGAACGATGCCGCCGACGCCGAGGCGATCTGCGAGGCGGTGCGGCGGCCGACCATGCGTTTTGTGCAGATCAAATCGGTCGAGCAGCAGGGTCAGTTGATGCTGCATCGCGCGCGCGACCTTTTGATGCGGCAGCGGACCCAACTGATCAATGCCTTGCGGGCGCATATGGCGGAGCTCGGCATTGTGGCTGCGCAGGGGCGCGAAGGGGTCAAGGAGCTGCTGAAGATCATTGCAAGCGAACAGGATGCACGTTTGCCGGTCGATGCTCACGCGAGCCTAGTTGTGCTGGCGGCGGGGCTTCAGGCACTGCAGACGATGATTGGATCGATCGAGAAGCGGATCGTGGCGCAGCACCGCTCGAACGACGCAAGCAAGCGGCTCAGGAGCATCCCTGGAATTGGCATTGTGGGCGCGACCGCTATTGCCGCCACCGTTCCGGACCCGAAGGCATTCCGATCGGGTCGCGACTTTGCGGCCTGGATCGGGCTTGTGCCGCGCCAAGATTCAACTGGCGGCAAACAGAAGCTCGGGCCAATCTCGAAACAAGGCGACCAATATCTGCGACGCATTCTGGTGGTGGGAGCCCATGCGGTGTTGAAGCGGGCGCGCCAGCAACCAGAGAAGTATCATGTGGCTCACGCGGCTTCTCGCCCGTAAACCGTTCAGGGTGGTGGCGGTGGCGCTCGCCAACAAGATGGCGCGCATCGCCTGGGCGTTGCTGGCCAAAGGCGACACCTATCGCGTGCCAGTACTTGCGGCAGCGGCGTAAGGAGTTCTGTCGATGGCAGGATGATGAGGTTGCGTCTGTGCGTTCACGAACTGCAGGGGTGATGACGACATTGATGCGAAACGGTCGAGACCGTCGATCGGGAAAACCCGTGAAGGGCCACGCGATACTTGAGCGCGTGCTTTTGGTTGGGACCCGATCAGCGGATCACATCAGGGCCAGCGGCCATAACGGCTGCATCGCAACGGAGGTCAAGCCTCCACGCGAAAACAGATCCTATGATGGTGGCACGAGCAGGCTAGGCTGCGAGCCACGTCAAACTGGAGGATCTGATGACGCAGACAGTCGCCGCTCTTATAGCTGCCGCCGTGGACTATGAAAGGACGCTCGTCCTCGCGATTGAGGTGAGTAACGAAAGTTGGGTGCTCGCGGCTCAAGTTCCTGGCCTGCCACATACGAAAGCGAAGCGTACGATCAATCCAGACGCCGAGTCATTGATGGCGGCGATTGCTGGATATCGCGCCCGCGCTACCGCTTCCGGCCACAGCGTGGAGCGGGTGATTACGGTGTACGAGGCGGGATGGTCGGGCTTCTGGCTGGCGCGGTGGATTATGAGGCATGGGATGGAGGCATACGTTATCCAACCTTCGAGTGTGCCTGTCGATCGTCGGATGCGCCGCGCAAAGTCCGATGGCATTGACGCCGAGTTGCTACTTCGGACACTGCTCGCTTGGCTGCGCGGTGAGCCGCGCGTGTGTTCGATGGTGCCGATCCCAGACGAGGCCGATGAAGATGCCCGACGGTGTGTTCGCGAGCGGACCGAGCTCATCTCCGAGCGCGTCGGTCTAACCAATCGGATCGGAGCTGTTCTGGCCACGCTTGGTGTGAGCGATTACAACCCATTGCTCCGCAGCCGGCATCGTCGTCTGACCGAGTTGAGGACCGGTCTCGGCGAGCCACTGCCGCGGAACGCGCAGGCCAAAATAGAGCGGTTGCTTGCGCGGTTGGAACTGGTACTCGCGCAGATCGCTGAGTTGGAGCGTGAACGTGATGCGGTGGTGGAAGCGGAAGCGTCCGACAAAGCTAGTAAGATGATTCAGCAGCTTACCAACCTGCGTGGTATCGGCGTTCAGAGTGCGACCGTGCTGGTGCGTGAAGCGTTTGTACGTCGCTTCGCTAATGGCAAGGCACTTGGATCATACGCCGGTCTGGCTTCCTCGCCGTATAGTAGCGGTGGGATCGACCGCGAGCAGGGCATTGGAAAGGCCGGCAATCGGCGGGTCAGAACTGTGATGGTCGAGCTTGCGTGGTTATGGACGCGCTATCAGCCCGGCGCCGCTCAGGTCCGCTGGTTTCGCGAGCGGGTTGGATCAACAGGACGGCGTGCTCGGAAGATTATGGTGGTGGCCCTGGCCCGAAAACTGCTGATTGCGCTATGGCGGTTCGTCATCGACGGTGTGGTGCCCGAAGGTGCAATCCTAAAGCCTGCTGCCTAATCGGCCCCGCAGTCCGGTCTGCGCTGCGAACGCGGAGCAGCCCGCCAATCCGAGGGAACGTCGCCGTTGTTCGGCATGGCGCTACGGCGCCGTTTACACAGAGTGGTGCCGTTCTCTTGGAGCTCTCCCGTCCCGAATGCGGGACAGTGGTTGGGATCAACTCCCGCCGGATGTGAGGTTTGCAGGGAAAGCCTGCAGCGATGAGAGCCCCGCCTTGGATCGCGGTCTGCCCAAATCAGCGCTTGACGGAGAAACCATCATGTGAGGCCGGATACATGGCTGCACCCGAACGCTTCGCAGAAAGCCAGATTCATCTTGCACCGCGGGCGCCGTCCATACATGGCCCATCTGTATGGACCGGCCGCGCTTTGCAAGCCGAAAGTGATGATTTGGAGAGGTTGGTCTTGCGCTTCTGTATCCGGTCTGGGAAGCCTGTGTGAAAACGCACTTGGTTATTTGATTCGCGATGTATGATTCCGACGCGAATTGCGGAGGGATCGGATGAGGCGTTTCGTGGAGGGGATTGATCGGGGCCAAGCGACGCTGTTTCCGGAATGCCTGGAGGACTGGATTGATCAGGACACTCCGGTTCGGGCGATCGATGCCTTCGTTGGCAAACTTGATCTCCCTGGAGTGGGGTTCGATGGGGTTGATCCCGAGGCTACTGGCCGGCCTTCATATCATCCGTCCGTGCTGCTGAAGCTTTACATTTACGGCTATGTCAATCGTGTTCAGTCGAGCCGGCGGCTGGAGCGCGAGGCCGGACGCAACGTTGAAGTGATGTGGCTGACGTGTCGGCTTATTCCTGATCACAAGACGATTGCCGACTTTCGCAAGGATAATGGGCTAGCGATCAAGCAGGTTTGCGTGCAATTCGTCGAACTGTGCCGCCAGATGGGCCTGCTGACGACCGCGAGCGTTGCGATCGATGGGAGTAAGTTCAAAGCCGTCAATACTCGCGACAAGAACTACACGCGCGGCAAAGTGGAGCGACGGCGTGCACAATTGGAGAAGAGTGTAGCGCGCTATCTAGCGCAGCTCGACACGGCCGACCTGCAGGAGCCGTCCGAGGAACTAGCGGCGAAGACAGTCCATTTGAAGGAGAAGCTGGTCAAGCTGGAAAGCGAGATGCAGCGCCTGGCGGCGATGGAGAAGCTGATGTTGGCATCACCTGATCAGCAGATCTCGCTGACTGATCCCGACAGCCGTTCGATGGCGACCAGTGGCCGCGGCTCCGGTGTGGTCGGTTACAATGTACAAGTCGCAGTCGATACCAAACATCACCTGATCATCGCTCATGAGGTTACGAACGATGGCTCAGATCGAGCGCAACTCGCCAACATCGCTTGCCAGGCCAAGGAAGCCCTTGGCGTCGATAAACTCGAAGCTGTTGCCGACCGTGGCTACTTCAGCAGTGATGAGATTTTAGCGTGCGAAGAAGCTGGCATCACGGTTACGCTGCCAAAGCCGGTGACTTCTGGGGTTGAGGCAAAGGGTCGCTTCGGCAAGCAGGACTTTGTCTATCTTAGCGACGAGGATGTGTATCGCTGTCCGGCTGGACAAAAGCTCGCTTACCACTTCACAAATGAGGAGAAGGGGTTAGTTCTGCACCGCTACTGGACCAACGCCTGTCAGAGCTGCGCTATCAAACAGCGCTGCACCACTGGCAAGGAGCGACGGATCACGCGCTGGGAGCATGAGCATGTGCTGGAGGCCGTACAGAAACGCCTCGATAAGAACCCGCACGCTATGCGCCAGCGTCGCGAGACGGCTGAGCATCCCTTTGGCACGCTGAAGATGAGGATGGGGGCGACGCACTTCCTGATGAAGCGTCTACCCAAGGTCGCCACCGAGATGGCACTCCATGTTCTCGCTTACAATCTCACCCGGGTGATGAACATCATGGGCATTCAGCCGCTGATGGCTGCGATCCAGGCATAGTAAAAGCCAGAAAATTAGCTGGCGTCGCCGGTTCGCCTAGTTCCCTGCCCAATTCGTCAAAATGTTTTGAAACAACCAAGACCCATTGATGGAGCGTTTGAGCTCCTGGCCATCATGGATATCCGCGCGCGTTCGATCTCATTCGCGTCTCGGCCCCGAAGGCCAGATGGGCCACCTGATCACGAACGCGCTGGCGAGACCTTTCTCCATCTCCTCTTTCTGACTCGCAGACCTCGGCGGGAAAGCTAACTCTTGCTTTCGGGATCAGCTTGAGCCGTCAACGATCCCCTTAGTTTAACTTGAGCGTTTTTACTTCAGGCTGCTGCCTTCATGATGCGCGCTTCATAGCTGCGCCCTTGTGCCAGCACAGTCCAGGCGATCCGCGCCAGCTTGTTGGCAAGAGCTGCAGCCAAAACGTTAGGATGCAGGCGCTGAGCGGCGTGAGCGAGCCAGATCCCGAAGCCGTGCTTCGGCCAGCTCGCCGGCCGCAGCAGAATGACGCGAGCTGCCTGCATGAAGAGTGTGCGCAAGTAACTGTTGCCCCGTTTGGAGATGCGCCCGAGGATGGTTCGGTCTCCGGTCGACATCTGCTTAGGGACGAGGCCGATCCAAGCCGAAAAATCCCGCCCTCTGGCGAATGCCGCGCCGCTGCCGATCGCCGCAACCATCGCACTCGAGATGATCGGACCAATGCCCGGCACGGTCATGACCCTTCGACAACTGTCATCACTTTTTGCTAACGTCTTGATCTCATCGGTCACGGCTTCAATTCGTTCATCGAGCTGGCGCCAGTCACTGGCAAGATCAGCAACGATTCGCGCCATGCGTGGTGAAAGAACATCCGTCCGTTTGGCGAGGATGTCAGGCAGCGCCTGGCGAAGGAAGCGCAGTCCTTGTCGGACGATGATACTGCGCTCGAGAAGAAAGCCGCGAATTTGATTGATCACTGCGGTCCGCTCGCTGACCAGGCGAGACCGGACCCGGTGCAGCGCTTGCAGATCCAGTTGTTCGTTGGTTTTGGCTGGAACAAAGCGTGTCGTCGGCCGCTGTACCGCCTCAGCTACGGCATGGGCATCTCGGAAATCATTCTTGTGCCCCTGCCGAAAGGGCTTTGCGTACGTAGGCGGCACCTGCTTCACGTCGTGGCCCAGCGCGGCAAGCTCGCGAGCAACGTAGTGCGTCGCCATCCCCGCTTCGATACCGATAAGACAGGGTGGCAAGTTTGCGAGCCTCGATGTGATGCGCCCACGTGAGACCTTCTCCCGCAACACGATCCCGCCGCGCGCATCAAGGCCAATCATGTGAAGCGTGTTCTTGCCCATATCTATTCCGATGGTGGTCACTGCGTGAATGGCGGACGTACGAGGCATGGCGGTGCTCCTTATCCTGGCAAGCCCCCATGTACTCTCAGAGCCATCGGGGGCGGGAGCGCGGCCGGTCCATCCCATTCACGTCGGATGCTGCCGCGTGATCGAAAGTCGGCTTTCGGGGCAGGTGCAGAAGTGGCCATTCGCTGCCGCCGACCGCGCACGTCACGAGTCACCCAATTCGGACATTAGCGGCCTATTTTGCCATGAAACGAAGAGCGTTTCTCTCTTGTGCTAGGGTGTGATCCTTGGTTCCAGAGAGGAAGTCCATGAAACGGCGCGATTTCATCACGCTTATCGGTAGTACGGCGGTCGTTTGGCCGCTCCGCGTGCACGCGCAACAGCTTCAGCAGCGCGTTGGCGTGCTTATGTCTACAACCGCGGACGATCGCGAAGGGTAGGCCCGCCACGCGGCGTTCGTAGACGGGCTGCGGCAACTGGGACAGACCGAGGGCCGCAACGTGCAGATCGATACTCGATGGCCAGCGGACGATGCCGCTCGCCGCCGATCCGCGGAGGAATTGGTTGCGCAGGCGCCGGACGTCATCGTTTCTTCCGGCAGCGCGAGTGTAACGGTGTTGCAACGGATTACTCGCAGCGTGCCGATCGTGTTCGCGAACGTCATCGACCCGGTTGGTGCGGGACTTGTTGCAAGCCTGTCACGGCCGGGTGGCAACATCACCGGATTTAGCTCGTTTGATTACAGCCTAAGCGGAAAATGGCTCGAACTGCTCAAAGAGATTGCGCCCAACCTCAAGCGGATTGCCGTTCTTCGCGATCCCGCATTAGCCGCCGGGATCGGCCAGTTCGCCGTGATACAGGCCATGATGCCGCCGTCATTCGGGGTGGAGCTGACCGCGATTGACGAGCGCGACCCCGGCGAGATCGAGCGCGCCATCACTGCATTCGCGCGTGAGCCGCATGGCGGGCTGATCGTGGCGGCAAGCCCGTCGGCGGTGACCCATCGCCACCTGATTATTTCCACAGCGACGCGGTGCCGCCTGCCGAATGTCTATTCGTACCCATACTACCCCACGAGTGGAGGCCTGGCCTCCTACGGGCCTGATCCGGTCGATGATCACAAGCGCTCGGCCGTTTACGTCGACCGCATCCTCAAGGGCGAGAAGCCCGCCGAGCTGCCGGTGCAAATGCCTACCAGTACGTGCTGGTCATCAACCTTAAGACCGCTAAGGCGCTCGGTATTAGTATTCCGGCGACGGTGCTCGCCCGCGCCGACGAGGTTATTGAATGACGCTACTGTTTTGCTGCGACGCGAGAAGTCCGAGTTTGGCCCGAAACTGACGTGCCGAACTGTCAAACGAATGTCTGATGTTGAGGGTGAAGCCGACATCAAAAGCTAGAGCCGCCATTTCCGTTGATGAGCCAGAGCAGTCATTCCGTTCCGTCGGCTGGTCCCGGAACGTTCTTATGTATCGTTTCGTTTAACTGCGGGCTTCCGGAGAGATTATGGATGATCGTCCACATCGGTCCCTCTTTTCGGACCGAAAGCTCGCTCATCGCGTCGACTGAGGGCAGCGAGTAGGAGAGAACGATGAAAGACATCGTGAGAGATGAACTTGAAGCCCCCAAGGTAGTTGATCGGAGCACCTTTCAGGCGGAACTCGACGCGTTGCGGATTCGAGAGAAGGCCCACACAAGGGAAGGCGACGCCATCGCGGCCGGCCGCCGACGGCTCCCCATGGTCGGGGTAGATGGCACCACGCCGCTCGTTAGCAAACGCGGGCAAATGACACTGCTGGACGCGTTCGAGGGCCGCCAGATGCTCATCGCATACTACTTCATGTGGAATGCCGGAAAACCTGCGTCGGAGCAGTGCGAAGGCTGCACCTGGGTGACCACGCAGGTCGCGGAACTGTCCTACCTCCATTCTCGCGACATCACTTACGCCGTCTTCTGTCAGGGCCCGTACGACGAGAGCATCCGCTACCATGACTTCATGGGCTGGGAGATGCCCTGGTACTCGGTTCCTCGGGACTCGCTTGACACTCTCTTGGTTGGACGCAAGGTGGGCATGATGCACATCGTTTGCTACCTCCGCCGTGGATCCAGTGTGTTTGAGACTTACTGGACAACTTGCCGCGGCGTTGAGGCCATGGACTACAGCTACGCGCTTATGGACCTGACGGTGTACGGACGTCAGGAGCCGTGGGAGGACTCGCCCCCTGGCTGGCCACAACAGCGCACCTACACGCGGACAGGCAGCGGCGCGCCCACTTGGCAACCAGAGTGGCCGGGCGGACGCCCCATCGCCCAGTGGTCGCGCCTGAAGGCCGGCCGATCGGACGACCTCGGAACTGGTGGGCGCTGAGTATCTCACCTAACTGGCTCATGTCTGTTTGTGGCCCGAAACGGAAGTGCCAAACTATCAATCGAATGTCTGATGTTGGGAGGATTGTGTTGCAAAACTCGAAAGTTGCAGCGCCAAGAATTTTTCGCGAAAACAAGAAGCGGGAGACGATCACCGATTCGTATACCCTCAGTCGCGGTGCCGAAATCGCCGGTGAGTTTAACGCGAGAGGATCAGTCCCCTCACGTCTTTACACGGAAGACAGCGCCTACAGCCCGCAGAATTTTTGATCACCTGTGCAAAACGACTTTTGCAACACAATCGGGAGTGAAGCAGACATCAAAAATTGGAGCCGTCACTTCTGCTTGTGACCCCTAAGCGGTCATCTGTTGTGCAGCCGCCGACACGCGCTCAGAATGTCGATGTGTTGATACGGTTTGGCGACGAACACGCTACCGGGGACACAGTGTTCGGGGTTGATCAGCTCGCCTGATATGTAGACGACCCGCATGTCGGGTTTCTTTGACCGAAAGTGCTTGGCCACGTCCCAACCGCTTGCCGATCCACCAAGATTGATGTCGGTGACTATTATGTCGATTGACATACCGGATTTACAGAGGGCGAAGGCTTCTGCGGCGCTGCCGGTCTCAACAACGGCATAGCCGGCCTCCCGCAGGCAACCTGCGATATCGTATCGCACGAAAAAATCGTCTTCGACGACCAGAATCGCGAGAGCATGGGCACCATTTGCGGCTGATACAGACACGACCGCAACCTTTCTGCCAAGCCACTCAGCTCGGCTCAATAAAAGAGACTTCTGAAGCCCTGAAGGCGCTTGGATTTGTTGGCGTTGGTGCTAAAGCGCCTAGATTGTTGAACACCTTGGCAGGCGGTACGGTTCCGTACTTTCAAAGTATTCTGCGTTTGACCGTATCAATTGGACTACCGGAGGCTTATCTCCGGCTTACCGCCAGCAGCGACCTTCGGGCGCGGGCGTTTGAGAGACCATGATGTGCTCTTGCCCCTACAACGGGAAAAGAGCCATGGCCGGGGTCTCCGCCACTCGTAATTCTTCACAGTCTGGTAATCAACTGCTGGCCGCAATGTCGGCTGCTGACTTCGCATTATTGCAGCCTAACTTGAAGCCCGTGGCTATGGCACTTCTCAGGGATATGGAACAACCCAATCAACGGATTGAAACTGTATATTTCATGGAGACCGGCATCGCCTCGGTCGTCGCCGTGCAATCCGACGAGACGCGTGTAGAAGTCGGCCTCATCGGCCGCGAGGGCATGACCGGGATGGCCGTAGTGCTCGGTGGCAATCAATCGCCGCATGCCACCTACATCCAGGTCGCCGGTGAAGGGCAGCGGATCACCGCCAAAGAATTGCGCAAGGCGATGAGTGCGAGTCAGACGCTGCACAGCTTGCTACTCAAATTCGTTCAAGTCTTCATGGTGCAGACGGCTCACACCGCCATTGCGAATGCTCGGGCCCATATTGACCAGCGCTTGGCGCGGTGGATTTTGATGGCCCATGACCGGACGGGTGACAACACACTTCCGTTAACACACGAATTCCTTTCACTGATGCTGGGGGTAAGGCGGGCCGGGGTCACCGAGGCGCTGCAAAGTCTCAAGCGCCAGAAGTTGATTGAGAACGGCCGAAACAAAATCGTCATCCGCAACCGCCGGGGCATTGAGCGGATGGCGGGGGCAGCCTACGGCACGCCCGAAAAGGAATACCGGCGGCTTATTGGAAAGGCTTAGCATCGCTCGGCGAATGTAAATTGCTGGACCTTGGGTACGTTACCGCACCGACACCGCGAAAATTCTCAGGCTATTATTTGGCTACATGTAAGGGGACACATCAAAGTCTCCGGGGATATCAACTCCCGACCGGCACCCAGAAAGGCGATCGCTGCAGGTCCTAACAGTCTGGGAGTGTGACCATGCCAGAATATCGCATCTACACCGTTGGTAGCGACGGCCATTTCATAGGCGGCAAAAATATCGAATGCGCTGACGATCAGGAGGCCATCCGAATAGCCCAACAGGCCGTAGACGGCCGTGCTATCGAACTATGGGAGAGAGCTCGTTTTATCACGCGACTTGCTCCCAAACCGGCCTCGAAGTAGCGCACCAGCCATGTATTCGGTGCAGGAACTTCGGGCTTATGCCGACGAACATTTGGACTGGGCTCGCACTGCCCGAACCGACAGAGAGCGTGGGATTTTCTTACAAATGGCCTGGGCGTGGCTTGAAATCGCAATCCGGCTTGAGAGTGTGTCAAACAGCTCTGCTCAGGCATCGGGGCTGACGATCCAGTAGCGCGAAAGCAGTCACAGATGGAACGCAAGTCTGCGGTATTAGAGGCAACGTCCGAGGGCGCAGAGCGTTTATCCGATCTGCTTGCATTGTCCTATGAACCGATGCTCGTGTGGCGTCTGGATGGGGTGATCGAATTCTGGAACGCCGGTGCCGAACGACTTTATGGGTTTGCAGCGGACGAGGCGGTCGGGCGAAGCAGCCACTCTTTGTTGCAAACCAAATTCCCGGTCGAATTCATTGATTTGCGTTCACGGCTTCGGAACGCGCATTACTGGTCCGGGGAGCTACGACATATCTGCAAGGATGGCCACGAAGTCATTGTGGACAGCCGGATGCAGTTGTTCGGCCATGACACCGTGCTTGAGGTCAATCGCGACGTTACGGAGGCCAAGGCGCTCATCAAAGCGCGTAAGCAATTCGAGCACGCGCTGCGCGAAAGTGAACAGCAATTGCGTTGGCTTGCGTCTATCGTGGACTCGAGCGATGACGTAATCATAAGCAAGAATCTCGATGGCCTTATCATAAGCTGGAATAAAGGCGCAGAGCGCGTCTTCGGCTACACTGCTGAAGAAGCAATTGGCCAACCTATCACGATTGTTATTCCGGAAGACCGCCACGATGAAGAACGTCAAATTCTGACGCGTATCAGGCGTGGAGAGCGGATCATCCACTACGAGACCGTTCGGCGTCGCAAGCATGGCAGCCTGATTGCAGTCTCACTGACAGTTTCTCCGGTCAAAGATGCCGAAGGCAAGATCGTAGGAGCATCGAAAATCGCGAGGGACATCACCGAGGAGAAGCGAAGCCAAGAGCAAATCGCCACGCTCGCTCGCGAAGCAGAGCACCGAAGCAAGAATTTGTTGGCGACCGTACAAGCAACCGTACACCTTTCTCAGTCTGAGACCTCCGACGGTCTCAAACATGCAATTGAAGGGCGCATCCAGGCGCTCGCAAATGTTCACTCGCTATTTGTCCAGTCTCGCTGGATTGGAGCCGAACTGTCCACCGTCGCGAAGCAGGAGCTGACGCCCTATATACAGAACAACGAAGCGCGGGTGCGAATTGAAGGTCCACAGGTGTTGCTAGAGCCAAACACCGCTCAGGCGATTGCCGTGACCTTGCACGAGCTGGCGACCAATGCTGCTAAGTATGGCGCTCTATCTGCAACCGAAGGCCAAATAGAAGTCAAGTGGTCGCATACTGATGGAGGGCTCATGCTCCTCTGGACAGAAACCGGCGGACCGCCCGTCAAGACACCCACGCGCCAGGGCTTCGGCGGGAAGGTCATCAGAGGCATGATTGAACAACTAAAAGGCAGAACACGTTTTGATTGGCGGCCGGAAGGGCTTGTGTGCGAAATCACCCTTCAGGCGTGAAATCGACTCTCATGTGCACCGTCTCGCAATCGATCTGCATCATCATCGCGATTTGACTTGCCGACACCCGCTCATTGCGGTGTACGAGTTCCGTGTTCACGGCCCTTAACAGACATGCCGCTCGTGCTGGCGAATGGCTGCTTTCGGGGGGCTAAGCGGAAATCGAAAATTGAACCCACGATATCTGATGATGGCCCTTAGCGACGGATCACGTTTTGACAGCTGACGGTCGCTATCGAAGGTGAAGCGGACATGTACGAGCCTCGGCGTTGACCATCTTAGTCGAGAATGACCCAGCAGCGACATTGTCCGGCGTTTTATGTTGCAGCGCGAAGCGAGTTCTCAGCTCTATCAAAACATTTGCTTGAGCCGGTACGATGCAGTCTCCTCGGCAGCTCGAGGGTGGCCCGTTAACGGTGCCCCTCCGTTTTCCTTCCGGACGCCGGCGACAGCACCGCGGTTCGTCTGTCAGCCCCCGGGGCCGTCCGTCATGATGTAGCCCATCAGTTCGCCCACGTTGTGCTCCAAATTTCGGATGATGTCCTTGACGACGTCTCCGATCGAGATCACGCCCACGACCTTGCCCGCGTCCAGCACTGGTAGATGGCGAAAGCCGCGCGCAGCCATCATTGCCATGCAGCCTTCCAGTTGGTCGTCCGGCTTGACCGTCACCGGGTCGCCCGTCATCACTTGGCCCACCGGAGTTTGCTTCGCATCGAGCCCGGGCAGCAGCACTTTTATGGCGCAGTCACCCTGGGTCACGATACCGACCAGTACGTTGTCGTCGATGACCAGCACCGACCGGACCCGGTTGTCGCGCATCTGGCGCAAGGCTTCGACGACCATGTCGCCGGAACGAACATGGATCAGGGCGCCACTCTTCTGGGCCAGAGCGTCTTTGACTGTGTTCATCGAGCTCCTCTCGTGAGCCCTGTCCTGGCCCGCCTACGTGGTACGCATTGAAGGTTAGAGCCGGCTCGTTCAGCATCGACCATAATCTAGCTCACTACGCGGCTATTAATCGAGGGGCTGGGTTCGTTCGCGTCGCATCTCTTCCTTTGCTGACCCGGAGCGAATTGTCAGCTGCACTTATCTCGTAGCTAGTCGTCATTCAGTGGATTTGCGCCCACGGGCCAGCACCGCGACAATTAAGCATGCTCACCGGTTAGGTCTATCTCTGTCATATCGCGTACAACGCCGCCGGCCTCATCGAATAGCGAAGCAAACTTTGCTGCGGTGCGTCGAGACGCAAATTGGTCGTTAATGGCCCGTTGCGTCATTTCGCTGAGTAGCGGAATTTGGTCGCTATCGGGGCATAGCGGACTTTATGGGTTCACGGCCTGTAAGCCGCAAACAGTGATCAGAATTCAAATCATTCGCATCCATCTTTTCGATACCGACTGTTGCGCGGAGGTGAGGAGTGTTTGAGCTGCGAGAGGCGATGATATTCCGCATTTGTTTCTCGCACCAAGCAAGTTGCTCCGCTGTGATCGACCCTCGAAATAGTTCATACACGAGCCAGACGCGATAGGTGTTCACCACGTCGGTCTCGCAGTAGCGGGCGACCTCCTCGATCTGACCGGCGAGCACCATCTCCTCCACACGCCCGCCGTCGATACCCGCTGGCTTTCCGGAGAGCCCAAGTATCTTGCTCACGTCATCTAGCTTCACCTTCGCGCCGGGCACATACGAGCCCAGCACGTCGCAGAGGTCGAGCGCGTCCTCCGTGTAGCGGTGAAAGTACTTGCCGCACCTGCAGACCGACAGCCGGAACGCGGTTCACCATCGCTCGATACCTGAGCACCGGCAGGTCGAAGCTGTGGCCGTTGAAGGTGACGAGCTGCGATCGCAGCTGACCGATCTTCTCTATGAAGTCGCGGATCAACTGACCCTCGGATCTCTCTCCGGTGTGGGGCGCGCCCAGCGCGTCCACGCGGCAGCCCTCGTCAAGTAGTCTGGCAGCCGCCGCAAGATCGGGGACCGTCTCTAGGTCCCAGATGATGACGGAATGTTCGGACATAACAACTCACCTATCTAATCTGAATGGGCTAACAAGAAGGCCATTCCGCAAAATTGGCCTTCAGGTCCTCAGAGGTGTGGCCTGGGTCCAGTGAAAAATGTTAACAACTTTTGGGGAACAAGAGAGAACTCAGGCACCGTTCTAGCCTAGAAATGAAGCCGGCTTCAATTTAGGATTTTAGGAAAATCACGAGAGCAAAAATCCGCTTTCGGCCAGCGAGAGGAGGAGGGCATGACTCGCAAAGAGTTGGTCACAAAGCTCGCCCGCGAGATTAGGATCGGCGCAAGGGTCATCGAAATAAAGGAGGCGGCCCTGGCGGCTGCGGCAGCGAGAGAGCTGAGAAGAATAGTGAGACAGAAGCACCGTGCGTCTCATCGCAGACAAGAAGGTTGCTGAGCCGCGAGAAGCGGTCTTAGTTCGCAGGCTGGCCGTGGCGCTGGCGGAGTATTCATGAAACGCTGTTCATGCCGCTCGCTTCGACCTGCGGCTGATATTCATAGACGCGGATCGAGGTGGAAATCCCTTTGACGGTTTCTTCGCCGATCTCGCGCAAGCGGTCGTTGTTCGCTAGAGCCGCGACCACTGCATCCGACATGATGCAACGCACGTTGTGGGCTCTGGCGACCTCCTCCATCCGCGCGGCGATATTGATGGCATCGCCATAGATGCCAATCGAGCGCTTGGTATCGCCTTGCTCGCTGACGATGACCTCGCCACCGTGGATACCGATCCGGAAGCTTGGCACGATGCCAAACAATTTCTGGTACGCGGCGCGCTGCCGCTCGACGGCGCTGTACATCGCGTCGACCGACCTAAGAATGCTTTCTTGATCTATCCCCGCCCTCCAATTCCAAATCGCGATCAATCCGTCGCCTTTGTAGAGGTAAATCTCGCCGTTATGATCAGTGATCGGCGCCGAGAGATCGGAGAGGAATTTGCCGACCAGAGCGCGCATCGACAGCGCGCCCAGCCTTTCGCTCAAGGCAGTCGATCCATTGATGTCGAGAAACAGCAGTATCTTCCGTTCACGCACCGGGCGATGGTAGGTCCCAACCATGAGGTGGAACAGATTTTCAAGCCCGATGAAGTGAACGACGCGCACCATCAACACGCCGACCACGGAAAATATCGTGAAGATCGTGATGCCGAAGGGCAGCCGGCGATAGAGTGTCGGCAGGTCGTCCAGGCGGCCGAGCAATACCCGTATAAAGTGCGCCGAGATCAAGTAGAATAGAATGATCACACACACATAGACGAGGATGGAGCGCAACGGGTGCATGTTGCGCAGCCAATTGCCGCGCTCGCTCTGGACGTAGAATTCTTCAAACAGCCCAACCCCCAGCCCGATCAAGATCGCCGTGCTGAGCCCGAGTTGGAGTGGACGTCCGGCGGCAAGCGTCGTCACCAAACCGAGGCATGCGAAGATGAACGTCGCTACCAGCACGAACAGCGCCTTGCGGCGCGTCGTGGGACTGATCGAGAAGAATCTTCCACCGGTCATCACGCCGCCCGTTTGAGTCTCCTCGGGCACGAGCGAATGGTCAGCCGCTCGGTGCCGCGCCGGCGCGTCGAACGCGACGTCGAGGTGAGCACGATGTCGCCGGCGGCGCTGCCGCTTTCCACCGTCGCGACCTGCTCATCGCCTCAACTGCGCGAGTCATGAGCGGAAGTCGTAGTGCTCTCGCTGAAGCTCTCGCAACATTCGAAACAGCTCCCCGTCGCTGATCTCGTTGCCGTTCTTCAGGAGCAGGGTCAGCGCGGTCATGAACGCATCCCGCTGGTAGACTTCCAGCGGGTCGGCGGCGCTTAGGACGGCAGACTGTTGGCGCTCTGTCAGCCTTGGTGCCATGGAGATCCTTCCCTCTCCAGCCTGGAAGGCTCCTTTGGCCCTCCAGGAAGGGCTGCTA
The DNA here is from genome assembly GCA_963806465.1 of uncultured Alphaproteobacteria bacterium. Taxonomy (GTDB): domain Bacteria; phylum Pseudomonadota; class Alphaproteobacteria; order Rhizobiales; family Xanthobacteraceae; genus BOG-931. The sequence continues at coordinate 20,794 of CAWDZD010000044.1, forward strand.
CACGCATTCTAAGCCCGTAACCTGGGCAGGAAGGGCTCAAAAAGGGCCAAAAACAGGGTCCAAAACGGTCAAAAACCAGGCCACGCCGGAGACCTGAGATCCACCCTGAGTGACCCTTGCAGCCTTCCCGGTAACGCAGCCCCAGTCCTTGACCAGAGCTCGCTTCACCTTGAGGGCACCCAGCCTGGATAGCTCTCGATCGAAGTGGTGGTCGATGAAGTAGTCCAGACCGTAGCGGCTCTCTTGACCGGAAGAGATGCTGAAGCCGGCCACGCTGCCGTGGCTGCACGGAGCCACTGCCTCGTTGCAAGCCTTCTCCACCAACAGGTCAACGCCGTGCCTGGAATAGGCGGCCTGTTCTGCCAATGCTGCCGTCTTTGGTACGGCGCGAACATCAAAGTCCCTGACGTCGATCTCGTGAAGCAGGTGGTAGAGCAGCGCCTCGTAGCCGCCGTCGTCGGCCAACTGACCTAGCACGTCTGCAAAATACTTGCGGTCGTTGACCTTGTCAGCCGACACCGTTGGAACAAAGAAGCGACGCGCGTAGCCGCTGACTGGAATGAAGTGCCTGGCCTTGCTGATCACGTCGATGTTCAGGTAGTTGGGAGCCTTAACCGCGGCGAAGCGGTGTTGTTGAACCGCGTCCTGTTAGCTGGACTTCGCCTCGCCGGACGAATTGGTACCGATAATCAATTATGCGCTCACGTCTTTCGATTGGCGCAAATCCTTGAGGCCAGCGTCCCAACAATCCACTTGCGCGAGGCTGACATCGATGACGCTTGGCGCATCATTGACCAACGCAGCACAGCCTACGGTTCTGCGCTCTCGTTGATTGAAATGCTTGTCAACGGGTTGGGAATTCTCGACAGCGGCTCTGCGTCAGCGCACCATTCGCGGGTCAACCGCCCCTTCGCTCGGCTGGCCGCCGCCATCGACGTTCACGCGACGATATAACGCCTTGTTCATGCCCGGCTCGGCATCCGATCGGTTGCGGCAAACGTCGTCGGCGAGCTGCCGCTCGTCAGTCGCAAGAAGAGGACAGTCCTGCGAGACGTGGGACGCACACGGCGAGCCTGCGGGATACGAACTCCGTGAAGAGCCGCACGCGCTTCGTCTCACGCGTTTCGCCCTGCGTGAGGAGCCAGAGCGTGCCGTGCACGTACACGGCAGTGCCCAGCGCCCTCACCAGCAACGGGTCAGAATCTCCGACGAAGCAAGGCAGCGTCGTCATCCCGGGCCCCTGCCGCACCGCGACGATTTGCGCCCCGGCGTCCGTGGTCCTGAACGGACTCTCAGCGGTGGAGACCTCACCCTCGCGCGCCCAGTCCGGGACGCCATCAATGTTCTTGACGATCCACCGGATGGGATCAGGCGCTCCCGCGCGCCACGCGACAAGCATGTCGCGGGACATGTACACACCGCCGAACAGCTCCGGTCCCCATCAGGCCGTAAAGATTGAGCGGCAAGGCGCTTCGTTCGTAGACGACGCGGATCGCGACGTCGGCCTGTCGGTTGGTCAGATTCACCGGCTCGTTGGAGGAGGATTTGCGTGCCAGAGAGCAATGCAGCGGAGGGACGGTGTGGCCTCTGCTAAACTGCCCGCACTTGGGGCGTGTCGCCTGCCGCTCCGCCGTTCTCGGGGTCCGCGCGTCGATTTCGCGACGACGATTCCGAGCGGAGCGACAAAGGCAAGGATATCGTTGATACCCGTCTGCCAACACAGGCAGGATCGGACAGTTCGTGGGATCGTAAATTACAATTAGCATGAAGTGGCCAAGGAACTATCAACGTTTGTGGCGTGATATGGGTTTAGAGGGGCGCTCGGTCGAGAGGACCACGTGGACGAGCGTCGCCGGTCAGTACGTCAAAAGTGTCGCCTTCGCGGCCGTATCTTCTTCCATGATGGTCGCAAGTCGCAGCCCTGCAATATCCGCGATATTTCCTATGAAGGCGCAAGGATCGATCTTTTAGATCATCCTGTCGACATTCCGGATGCGATCGACCTCTATATTCCGCAAAAGCAGCGAATGATGCATGCCAGTGTGCGATGGCGACATGGCAATAGGATCGGAGTGGCCTTCTCTTCAGTCCTGCGGAACATCACCGTCCATCCGGCGGGCCATGCTGTGCTTAGCGGCTCGATCAGCGTGGTGTCGTAGCGTCGTAGTCGAGCGCTCGGGAGCTGTTCAGGAAGTCAGTGCGGCAATGATCCGCAAGGTCCTTGGCACTGCTGTTACGCAAGTCGGCTAGCGCGCCCGATTGCGAATAGACGAGACGGGGAACCCTTCTGGGGCCTGGTCGCTTTACGACCAATGCTCGGCGCGCGAATCCGTCACGGCCTGACACGAATAGGGGAGGTGACTGCCCATCCTATGGCATTCGGCCTCGTCGCTCTCTACGCAATAGCTTGGCTCATCTTCTCGCCGAACAGCTTCGGTTGGGGTGCTATCGCAACCTTGGCGACGTGGCTGATGACATTGTTCATCACGCGGACAGAGCACCGGGATACCCAAGCGATTCATGCGAAAATAGACGAACTGCTGCGCGCACACGGTGAGGCGAGAACGGAACTGTCGCGGCTGGATGAAAAAGACGTTGAGGAGATCGAAGCACATCGGTCGGAAACGCGGCAGGCTGCGACCGATAGCTCGGAAGGCAATGTTCGTCGATGGCGCGCTCAGCCAGGACACGAACAACGTTAGGCAACCTGCGCCGCCGGCGGTCACAAGGGCGCGACCATCCAGGTTCCGGGATGGGTGGGCGAAACATTTCTGCTTGATGCCGTTTTTGCGGATCAGGACACCGGCTCGAAATTGTCTATGAAGTATTGAGCTGTGACCAGCCACCGGTCGGCATGGTTCTCTGGATTGCGCGCGATCATGTCGCCCGGTTTTGGTGATCCCGCATCCCGATCAGCACCCGAGATGCTTATCCCGTCCACGCTCTCGCCCGGGTGATAGGCCCGCATCTCAGCGATCTGGGTACGGCGATATTGCTTAAACCATTATCCGTTGGCATGTTGATCACCTGTCCGTTGGCATGTTGATCACCAATTGAACTGCAACACCCTCAGAAAGTTTCCGCCGAGCCACTCCGCTTCAAGCTTGCAGGGCCGCTCTGACTCGACCGTCGCGCGCTGTGAATACCAAGGTTGCTTTCCGCCCGGCGTGTCTCGCCATTCGTAATAGCCCCGACATCGGGAACCGGCGATGGGTTGATTTGGCGCCAACTTGCGAAAGCACAGGAGGATGCCGCGTGACTGGGTACGTGGCTGCGGTAAGCGCGGTTGCAGATCCGGGGTTGGCGCATCCGTGCCGCGGCGGCCATTTGCGACGCAAAATCGAGGCAAGGCAGATCGACGCCCATCAGCCCGTGACCGGGGTTTCGAACCGATAGGAGGATCATCAGTGTGGAATTGATTGCTGCGCTCCGCGCGAGCGAGACTCAATACTCCAATCCAAGAGATAGGGAATAGGCTCCCGTCCATCGCGATAGCGACCAGCAGTGATGGCTGCTGCCCACGCGGCGATGGCGCCGAGCAAGGCAGCCGCGCCGGCCATGAACGCCAAAATAACGGCACTACTACGTGCCCGGCTGATGTCTTGCTTTACGCGCGCGGCCACTTCGTCTACGCGGCGTTCGGCATCCGGTGCGGGCGTTCCTGTATCGGCAGCGACGAGCCGCGCTAAGTAAGCGCGATCAGTGGGATCCATTCCGCTGTGGCTCGACGTGGTGAGCAGGATGCGCGCTGCTTCTGCGCGGTCGTAACTTAGGTCTCCTCCAATGCGTCTCTCGCTACCCCGAAATAGGCGGTCTAGCTCGAAGGCGATGAGGCTTTCCCCAGGAACCGAACTGGTCGCATTTGGTGTCCCTGCTGCCACTCCTGGTGCGCGCGGCAATAAGGGCAACGTGACCGCCGCGATGAGGCCGGCGAGGAGAGTCGCGATGCCCCAAACTAAGAGGCCGTTCATCCCGTCTTGAAACTCAGGGAGCTCGCCTGGATCGTATCGGCGCCGCATCCTGCCGGCGATGTAGCCGCCAAGACCATAGGAGGTGAGCGCCGTCAGCACCAAATAGAGTCCAGACAACAGAACAAGGGCGAATGATGTATCCCGCCACGCGGGAGAGGCGGAACTTAGAGCCAAGCCAATCGCCACGCCAAAGCTATCGAGAACAAAAGCCAGTGCAGATGCTGCAATAGCGCCTGCAACTGCCGGTCCCCACGTCAAGCCAAAGCCGGGCGTAACAACTCTCTCGGGTGTCTCTGAAATCGGCATCACACTTCTCGCGCTTAGTGCAATCCGAGAAATGACAGAATTGCCATGATGACGACGATTAGTCCGATGAGATAAATCAAGCCATTCATAAGTGCCTCTTGTGGCCAGTGATAGACTTCAGTGTGATCGTAACTTTTTGTTGCAACCAAAGTTCCTCGCCTGACCCAACTGACGCGGAAACAATTTTGTTGCGGCGCACACGCTTGGGTGCAGCAAAAAGACCGCGGCGGCAGAGGAATTGAGTTGCTGCTCACGTCTAACCTTGAGAGTTGATGGTCTTGAAGAGCCGGGTCGCCCCCGAAAGTCCCTGCCGCCGTAGGTATCTTCCAAACAATCAACCGCCTCCGCACTGAGGGTTCTGGCTGCAATACACCATCGACGTTTGCTGCAGGGCGGGTAGAAGATGGTGACATTTCGATGCGCAGCACTAGTTCCCTCTAAATTACAGAGACATAGTGTGGCCGACAGGGGACCGCGGTCATCGCCGCTCGTTGTTCGCCCCCCCTGCGCCGAAGTGCCACAGAGCCTTTCTTTGTAGCTTGTGCGGGCCGATACCTATGAGCGGCTTCTTTTTCTGGCGCATCGAGAGATGAGAAAATCGCGGACGAAAATCACGCCGTGCGGCGGCGATTAAACCCTTCAAACAATCCGACCGGGTGTGTCTCCGCCCCGCGCTTCCTGCACCGATTGGGCGACGAGAAAACCCAGCAAGGCCAGCGGAATCAGCCGCCGCCAGCCGAGCGCACGGCCGGCCTGGATCGCGACGCTCAGCATTTTCGGATCGATCAGCGCCCTTGTCCCTTGAATCCGCGCAGCCCTCTCCACGATAGCCCGCTGGCGGGTCCGATCGCGCGCAAGGGCGGACGCAGCTGCACCGATGACGGCAATCAACAGCAACACGCCGGCCATTGCGAGACCGCCGAAAACGGGGCCAAGCTGGATCGATAGCCACGCGTATCCCGTTACGCATAAAAAAATAAACGCCAACGCGGCCGCGACGCCGGCGACGCCCAGCGAAATTAGGAAACCGACTGAGAGTCCGGTTTTTGCCTGGACCCAGAGAATGATGTTGTTCTGTAAATTCTTAAGCATTTAAGCCCGCAGCTTAGAGCATGCCGAAACAGTCGAACGCCTATGCTGAACAGGGCGCGCGGCTATTCGTTCCGCCATCCGGTGAACGGGTCTGTTCAGGGAGACTCGTGCTCATCACTGCCATCGTGACAAGATCGTCGTGGCATCGGCTGTCTCGATCTGCTCGCTAAAACGGGTGTGATAGAGCCGCAACACCATGTCGTGACCCTCGCCTGACGAGCTGCACACGGCATCGCGGACGACGATGACACGGTAGCCAAGGTCAACCGCGTTCAATGTGGCCAGCACGCGCACGTCCGTTTCAGGCCCGAGATAATCAGCGCATCCGCCTCGCGCTCGAGCAGATGGGCAGATGCTTTCGTTCGGCGAAGCCGGAATAGCGCGTTTTATCGATGACGGTGGCGGGAGGGCAAGCCGCCAGGGGCGGCATCAGTTCGAGCAAATCTAGGTCGAGACATTGGCGGGTCGCGGCGCGCCAACGTGTGTTATGGTGTTGCCACATGCTAGGCATCTCATCCGGGCGATAGGGGGATGAAGCGCGTAAAGACGGTTCGCCCTGGATGACGGCCCGCCAGAGTGACGACGACCGGAAAGATTCTTTCAACCCAAGGCGTCGGCCACGGACCCTCGGCAGAGAAGATCCGTTGCATGTCGACACAAAGGTGGACGCCTCGCTCGGTCAGGGGAAAAGCAGCAGTGCATCGCCCATGGACAGCTGCTCACAATCTTTCCTTCAGAGCCATCGCCGTATGATCCAGGCAAGCACCGCAACCGCGAGCCATGCCACGGTCGCAAGGACGAGAGCCCAAGCAGGCGACCGCTCGACCAGGAGCCAGATAACGATAGCGAACGCCGCAAGGCCCAAGCTTCCGAGTGCGGCGCCCGCGGCATCCAGCGCAGCCGCTTCCCTGCCGCGTCGCACCCCGGATAATCCCGCCTTCTCTTTGCGTCGCCGGACATGCTTCTCGATCAAGGTGGCGCTGGCGGGAAAGATCGCCGGAAAAGCCAGAAACAAGCCCCCGACAACCGGCCCGAAGCGGGCGGCAATTACGCCGGCAACCACCGTTACGGCGCCACCGAGAGCGAACCTGATCAGGTACTCATACCAATGGGTTTCGCGGAGAGCCGACGGGTTGAGCTGAACAATCATGGGAGCCCGAACAGGGAAGCGGAAAGGCCGAACGCGGCAGCGAACCAAACGATCAAGGCTGCCACCGTCGCGGCCCAGGACGGCATCATAAATCTCTTGAGTAAGAGACACACAGTCCAGCTATAGGCGGCAAGCGCAAAGGCTGCCACGATCATTGAGCGGCCTTCCACAGCAGCGAAGGTCGCTCCTTTTTGCGACAAGGTGAGGAGGATGGTCGCCAGCGCAATCGAGGGAGCAGCGCCAAACAGACCGGCGAAGCTTTTCGGCCGCAAGGCGTCACCGAAAGCCGCGAATGCGGAAACTGCGATTCCGCCTGCAATAAATCGTAAAAGATATTCGAGCAACGGCTTTCGCCCCTTACAAACAACCCCAGGGGAAACGTTTACTCTGGTACATCGGTTCGGCGAACTCCCTTTTGCACCGCACGCTGATCAGAATTCAAGGATGCTCATCATGCCCAATTTCATCAACCTGCCAGCCTTCACGGAAGACGGCGACGTGAATGTCGTCGTCGAAACGCCCCGCGGCAGCCGGGCGAAATTCGCCTATGACCCGAAGCTTGAAACGTTCGCGCTCACCAAATCTCTCCTCACCGGGTTAACCTATCCTCATGATTGGGGATTCGTGCCGTCGACCAAGGCCGATGACGGCGATCCACTCGACATCATGGTGATTCATGACGCGGCGACCTTCCCGGGCCTCGTCGTGACCTGCCGCGTCATCGGCATTCTCCAGATCGAGCAGAAGAGCAAAGGCAAAGCCGAGCGGAATGACCGTTTGTTTGCCGTGCCCCGGCGCTCCCATTCCGAGCAAGCTATTAAGGACGTCCGGGACATCTCAAGGCCTGTTCAGGATGAGCTTGAGAAGTTTTTTATCGCCACGGACGAGCTTGAGGACAAGAAGCTCAAGATTATCGGCTGGAAGGGACCCAAGGTCGCGCTGCAGGCGATCAAGGACGGCGCCAAATCATTCGCGAAAGATGAGGAGTAACTCCAAGAGCGTCCCAACTCCCGCCGCATCGTCTTTCTCAAGCGGCCTGCTTGGCGGCGTTGCCGGAGCCGGCTTTAGATCGTCCCGCTTCTTTTTCCAGCCGACCGCGCAACAATGCGAGGACGGCGGCTTCTTCCGGCTTAAGGTTCCCGATGGCGCCGCCAAGCTCGCTCTCGGCTTGCGATTTGAGCTCAAGGACGAGGTTGCCGTCCATGTACGAGTTCAGCACCTCCGGGTGGACGTAGCATCTGCGGCAAATCGTCGGCGTGTTGCCGAGACGGGCAGAGACCTTCTCAATGGCCGTGCGAAGATTACGCTTGGCCTGCGCAGCGCTGTCGAAGCTCTCAAGTTCATTAAGCGCCATCGCCGCCAGAACCGTTCCCGCCCAGGTGCGGAAGTCCTTTGCGGTAATGTCGCGGCCAGTGATCTCTTTGAGATATTCGTTCACGTCTGTCGACGTAACGTCCTGGCAATTTCCCGCATCGTCGACGTACTGGATCAGCTCCTGGCCGGGCAGCTCCTGGCAAGCCCTGATAATCTTCGCGACGCGCCGGTCCTTCACGCGCAATGACCATTGCTTGCCGCTCTTGCCGGTAAAACGGAAGCGAACCTCGTTTCCGTCGACCAAAACGTGCCTGTTCTTCAGGGTTGTCAGGCCGTAAGTGCTGTTTTGCTTCGCGTAGTCGTCATTTCCGACGCGAATCAACGTGGTCTCTAAAAGATGCACAATGGTCGCCAGCACCTTTTCCCGCGGCAGGCCCCGCAGCGCCATATCCTCACGCACCTGCTCCCGGATGGCAGGGAGGGTATCGGCGAACGCGACTACGTGCTCGTACTTGCTGCTTTCCCGAACCTCGCGAAAGCGCGCGTGATAGCGATACTGCTTGCGCCCCTTGGCGTCACGGCCGGTGGCCTGGATGTGCCCATCGGCAAATGGACATATCCAGACGTCCGTCCAGGCCGGCGGAATTGCCAGCGCCTTGATGCGTCCCAGCACCTCAGGCTCGGCGAGCCTAGACCCGTCAACGCGCGTGTAGGTAAAGCCATTTCCCGCCTTCTTGCGGCGTATGCCGGGGCGGGCATCAGAGACGTATCTCAAGCCCACGGACCGCGCGGCGTCCTTCGGATCGACAATCGTTTGCTCGTTCGGTGACTCGACCAACAAAAGACGCGGTCCTTTCGGTGCTGCCCCCAAAAGAACTTTTCCAAAGGGTGTAGGTTCCGAGAAGATAAGCGCAGCTGGAAAAATGCGGTCCACCGCAAAAGACCAGGGTTAGGCGTAGCAAGCAGGGGCGAGGCGGTCCAGGCGGCGTGTCAGGCCGAGCGCCAGTGGTCCGCCTTTTTCTTGTAATTCAGATGCCGCACGCGCGCGACTAGAGGCGAATGATTGCTTTTTTTAGCCCACGCGATTGCCCCCTGTTGTGTTTTGAAGGTCGCGGGCACGTGGTCCGCATGGTCTTCCACGAAGTAATCGTCTATCGCGCTTCCCTCTGGGCGGCCCTTGGGACGTGCCTCCACGTAAACATTCGGCATGTCGTTTCTCCTCAGCGCCAACTCAACCAAACAAACAGGCTGCGCTTGCCTACACAATTCCTATCGTATCTCCAGTATGACAGCTTCCTCCCCGGCAATCTCGACTGTCTCCCCGGGCGCGTATGTGAGGACGGCCCGCGCAAGCGGGCAGACATAGGAGACTGTGCCGCGAGGCGGATCGGCCTCATCCTCGCCAACGATCCGGAAGGTTTGCTTCCGGCCGTCAGCCCTGCGAAGAGTGACGGTCATGCCGAAAGAGGTGCGGCTTTTGTCGGTCGAAGGCGTGATCACTTCCGCACTTGCGCGCCGCGCGCGCCAGTAACGGATCTCCCTTTGCGCGGCCGCGGCAGCGTGCGTGTCGCTTTTATCGATTGCTGCCCGGTGGGCCGCCTCGAAGCGGCCGAGAGCCGCCTCGATCGCCGCGAGGCCTTCCTTCGTCACCAGGTTGCGGTGAGGGGATACGGGACGATCGGGGAGATCGTCGGCCTTGTCCTCGGCGTCCTTAGCGAAGGCGCGACTCATGGCGGCTACCGGTGCCGCACCGGCTGCCGCTTTGCTTTGAGGGCGTCCATGCGTTTGGACGCTTCCGCCTTGGTGAGATCCGGCTGAAAAACTTCGGGTTCGCCGCACTCCTCGGAGAGCGTCTTAAGATAAGAAGCCTTGGCGCCGCTCATTGGGTCGTCACCCGAGACCCAGTCGCCAGGTTCTTTCTCGGTATTGGAATTTGACGCCGGGTCCATCTTAGGGTTGGCGTTGCTCACGTTTTAGCGGTCATGACGCAATTCTCGGCACATTGCGGTTCCCGGATTGTTCGGGGGGAAAACGCGGATATGCGCCGCCGGGTTCCGGCGGTCGATTGCCTCAACACCTATCTCTTGTGAACCAGCCCATCTCGCAAGTGCAGACCAGGGAAACGACTGGCGTGACATGCCGTATTGAGCCTTGGCATTTGGCTCTAAAGAAATCCAGGTTACGGTCAAGGTATGAAGCTGTAGTGCCGGAACGCCTTATGCGCTGCGGCGGCGGGCGTTGCGGCCCTTGGGGGACGCGGCTTTTGCAGCGACCGCGCGTCGCCGCGGCCGCGGTGAAGGGCTTTCTGCGGCCGAGGCCGCGGGATAGAGCGCGACCGGACGCGAGACAAAAGATAGTTTCAGATACCCATTCCAGTAAGGGCGGGACGCAGCGAAATCCCCCGCGGCCCCCAATGTAATATGAACCGAAATGGGATGGCTTCCGTTGTATTTTGGGCCGCCACGAAGATGCTGTGGCGATGGGATCCAAGTGGGCCAGGATCTTGTCCGTTACTTTCCTGAAATGGCCGCCGCCGCCGTTAGGCTTCCCGACCGCGATTATGTTTTGGACGGCGAACTTGTCATACCAAGAAAGCGGGGATTTTCGTTCGACGGCCTGCTTCAGCGAATTCACCCGGCGGAAAGCAGGATACGAAGGCTCGCGGCCGAAACACCGGCATCGTTTGTCGCGTTCGATTTATTGGCGCGAAACGGGATCGACCTTGGCGGCATGAAGCTGATCGACCGGCGGCGCGAGCTCGAAGCCTTCGCCAAAGAGGGTTTTGCGAATAGTTCAACTTTCGGCTGTCGCCGGCGAGCACCAAACTGGCAGACGCGAAGCGATGGCTCAGGGCCGTGGGCGGCACCGACGGCGTGATGGCGAAGCGGCTGGATTTGCCGCATCAGGCCGGAAACCGGGAGGGAATGCAGAAGATAAAGATGTACCGGACGGCGGACTGCGTCATCGGGGGATTCCGTTATGGCGAACGGCCGCCATCGGCAGGAAAGCGCCTGGTTGGCTCCTTGCTTCTAGGTCTCTATGACGATCTGGGCTTGTTACACCATGTCGGCTTCACATCTGGAATAAAAGCGGCCGAGAAAAGGGACCTCACCGACAAGCTTGAGAAGACAACGGCTGAGCGAAGCTTTACGGGCAACGCACCCGGTGCGCCCACGCGCCAAAGCTTGAAAGGAATGCGATGGCTAGCGTCAACAAACGCACGTTAATGCCGCTTGTAGAACTGCACCGCGCGCTCGTGCCGCTCTGCCGCTGTGCGGGAAGAGAACGTGCCAAGGTTGCGGCGTCGGCCGGTCTTCGGATTCTTCTTGCGGGAGTAAACGCGGTATTTGCCGGACGTGAGCTTCCGGATCATGGCGTTCGCGCCGCTGAAGTGTTGCTTAAGGATTAAGTATTGTAGGAGCAAAAAGTTCCTGCGCGCTCAGCAGAAGGAAGGACCACACGACGGATTGGACCCGACGCGGTTAGCTCGATAACAATCCGAAGGATGGCGCCAAAATTCTGGGCGAGGAACAAACTTGCTGTCGTAACCTGTAAATGGATCCGACTGATTAATCAATTCCCGCTCTTGACGTTTTCGCCGACTCTGTTCGAAGGAACCAGCTATCGCTGCGTCAACACTGGGCCGGACTGCGGAACGAAGGCAAGCCCCGGGATTTCTTAAAGAGCAATGGCCCATGCTCTGACTGACTTGCATAGGTCCATGGGCCGACGCCTGAAGTCGGCTTTATCTCGAATACCGACGGGATTCGACCGATACCTTGATGCTCGCAACCTGCTGCGCGGCTCAATTTCGAAGCAAAGCCGGCAGGGGCTCGATTGGCTGAATTTTTTTCTCGCCGACGTCCAGACGGGCTTTGGCGCCTTCGTCGCTTTTTATCTTGCCGAATTGGGCTGGCAAAAGGGCCAAGTCGGCTTGGCGCTGGCCGCCGGCACGGTTGCTGCCCTGGTTGCTCAAATTCCCGGCGGGGCGCTCATTGACGCCGCACCCTGGAAACGGGGCCTCGCTGCGATCGGCATTTGTATGATCGGAGCATCTGCTTTGATCCTGGCGCTGGTGCCGGCTTTCGTGCTCGTATTTCTCGCCCAGATCCTCAATGGTGTCAGCGGTGGCATCGTCACGCCAGCGGTTGCCGCGATTAGCCTCGGTCTGGTCGGCCGCGGCGCGATGTCGGCAAGGACCGGACGCAACACTCGCTTTGATGCACTTGGCAACGTCCTTACAGCAGGCGCAATGGGATTGGCGGGTCACTATGTGGCCAAGAGCGCAATATTTCTTGGCGCTGCGGCGCTGTGCGTTCCCGCCCTCATCGCGCTTGGTCGCATTCGCGGCAACGAGATTGACTATGCGCGGGCCCGCAACGCGGGAATCGGCAAGCGCGCCGGGAGTTTTCAGCGCATTTTCGATCTCGGTAGAAACTCAAAACTTTACATCTTTGCGGGTTGCCTGTTCCTGTTCCAGTTTGCCGACGCCTCAATGCTACCGGTGATCGGTCAAGACTTGGCGCGGAATCAGAGCGGACCTCCATCACTTTTGATGGCCGGCCTGATCGCCGCGCCGCAGATTGTTACAGCGGTGGTCTCGCCATGGATCGGCTATCATTCTGAAAAGTTCGGGCGCAAGCCACTTCTCCTAGTGGGTTTTGGAGTAGAAATAATCCGGGCCCTGTTGTTTGCGTGTTTCTCAGAATACTGGGTACTGGTTGTCGCTCAGCTTCTCAGTGGTGCCAGCGCCTCGGCCGTAACCGTGCTCACAATCCTTGTGATAACCGACCTGACAACGGGCACCGGCCGTTTCAATCTAGTGCGAGGGTTCGTCGGCACCGGGATCGCCATCGCCGCTTCGATCAGCACCGGTGTTACCGGGTTTATTTTCGAAAAGCTGGGAAATTGGCAGGGCTTTTTGATGTTGGCTGGGTTTGCCGTTATTGCCACCAGCTTATTGTGGCTAGCAATGCCGGAGACAAGGCCGGCCAAATATCTTGACTAGCGTCGCGCGAAACTACTCTCACGCAATGCCACGAAAAAGAATCCCTTGCCGCGCACTGTACTAGCACCTTGAAGTCGGTGACCCAGACCACCTCTGCGGCTATGAGAGCCGTCGGCGAGTGTCTGGTTCCGAACGGCCTGCGCGGTTTCCATGTTTTAAACTCCGAGCACCTTGATTTGGTTTGGTAGCCTCGCCTGCATCGCGCTGTCAGCGCTGTTTGCCGGCCTTAATCTGGCGATCTTTAGCCTCAGCCAATTGCGTCTGCAAATCAAAGGCTGACAGCAGGAACAAGGATGCGGCGCGGGTTCTAGGTCTGCGGAAAGATTGAAGCACTAAGCCTGTTTCGCGCCGACCGTATCGGCCATCACTGCGCCGCGGGCACCAACGGGCTTATCGGCACCAATCGTTGAATCGCGAGCAGTCTGATGTTCAATTTCGGCGTTGAGCTCGGCACCGAGCAACACCACGATCGTCGAAATCCACAGCCATATCATCAGGCCAATGACGGCACCCAGCGAACCATAAGTGGCGTTGTAGTTAGCAAAGCTGATGACGTACCAGGAGAACAGAAACGACGTGATGATCCAGGTCGAGTATTGACGCAGCGGTCGTATAGCACACACGGAAAGAAAAAAGGGCGGCCGAACGGTGGACGGGAAATCCGACGAAGAAATCTACCTCGTTGTTCGCGATGAAGAGCCGGGCGCCTTCTATTCAATGGCAAGGCGTTGCGGGCTTTAGGGATCGACCCTTTGGAGGCCCAGAAACGCGGTCACCCGTTGAAGGAAGTGGCCGAAGCAACGAAGGAACTCGTAGCGGGGGTCACCGCAGTCACGCAAGGTCTAGTGCGAAGCGTTTGAGATCGGCAAGCGTGCAGTCAGCGAGAGCACCCTCGTGAAAAGCGCGCAGCATGCTTGGCCTGTCTTGAATGCTTCCTGCCAGCGAGGGGCGCAGAAAGACCTTGTGATTTTGTCGCTTATCCCGGCCCGGTTGATGGCCGCCAATTATCTAGTACCCGCGTCAAAAACCGCCTCGGCCGCTGCCTTGTGCAGCATTTCCGCAAAATCGCGAAGGTTGGTCATGGCTTCGTTGACCGTCTTGTCGAGGCTTTGCTCTAGTTTGACTGTGAACGTCAAAGGGATCGTCTGTCCTTCCGATACGTCGACATCAAAATGCACATCGACGGTATCGTTCATGATCGTGTCGATTTTCTTAAGTGATATTTTGATAGTCATTTCCTTCTCTCCTTTTCCGCTTTGGGCCTCACTTTCATTTCGGGAAATAGGATGGCAAAGCGCTACGACAGCCGGATTCCCTGCGTAGCGATTTCCCGCGAACCGACTGTCGCGCGATGTCCGCCATTCGGTCGCTATCGAAGGCCAAGCGGACTTGTCGCCGAAGGTCCGAGTCCGACCCAAGTCAGACCTCCCGATCGGTTCTTGCTGTAGGTGCCGGAGTAGCCCATTGGGCGCCCATTCGCAGCAATGCTTCGCGCTCGAATTGGTCACTAGTCTAGGTGGCGATCCGTTGGCTTTCCTCGGCGCGCCTTCGGTAATGCTCTGCGGTTGGCATGGTCCAGGATTGGCATGGCACAGGTTCCCAACAGAATGCGCCTAAAGTCGCTCCCTCGGCTCGTCGGGACTAAGTCTTTGGACTAACGGATGGTCCCCGCCTCAACAACCCGGCCGTGCCAGGAGAACGAAACCAACCGCCGCGCGTTGCTTCTTTCGCAACAGTGATTCGATAAGAGGTGAACACTGCCAAAACGCCCGGATGTGCCGTTCTGGCTCAGCGTCGCCGCGACCGCTCTGCTGATGTTCGTTGCGCCACAGCCGCGCGCAAGGGAACCACGGCCACCGTGGAAAGGGGCGGTCGGTAAGGAGCAGCCATTCGGCGAGCCGCAGAGCGCCGAAGAGCCGCACGAGCTTGAGCTGCGCCGGGCGCGAGAGCGCGACCGTGGCCGCCAAGCAACCCATCCGCTGCAAATCCCCTGGCGGGGCTGGTACGACATCATCTGGCGCACTTATCGCGAGATGAATTCTGATCGCGTTCTATCGATCGCGGGCGGGGTCGCATTTTTCGTTCTGCTTGCAATCTTTCCGGCCATAACGGCCTTGGTTTCTGCCTACGGCCTTTTTTTCAACGGGTCGACAATCGCGAACAATCTCTCACTCTTGAACGATGTCGTCCCCGAAAACGTGTTGAGCATCGTGCACGAGCAAGCGGCTCGCATCGCTTCCAACAGCGGCGGCACACTCTCGATCGGGTTCATCGCCGGAATTCTGGTGTCGCTGTGGAGCGCCATGGGCGGCGCGAAGGCGATGATTGACGCGCTCAACGTGATCTACGAGCAGAAGGAAGGCCGCAATCTCATCAAGCTCAATCTGGTGGCACTGGTCTTCACGCTCGCAGGCTTTGCGGCGTTTCTGCTGGCGATGGCCGTCATCGTTGTCCTTCCGCTGGTCCTTTCGCCGATTGGGCTCGGCAGCCTGACCGAAACGCTCACCCGGCTGGCGCGCTGGCCAGTGCTGCTGGTCGTCCTATTGATCGGCCTTGCCGTGCTTTATCGCTACGGCCCCGATCGCCGCGCGGCGCGCTGGCAGTGGGTCACCATCGGCAGCGTGTTCGCGGCAGTCACATGGGTCGTCGCGTCATTCCTGTTCTCCTGGTATCTCACGAGCTTCGCCAACTACAATGCCACTTATGGCTCGCTCGGAGCCGTGGTTGGCCTGATGATTTGGTTGTGGTTTTCGACCGTCGTGGTTTTGCTCGGTGCCGAGCTCAACGCGGAAATCGAGCATCAGACCGCGCGCGATTCGACAATCGGTGCCGAGAAGCCGCTCGGCGCCCGCGGGGCAGTTATGGCCGATACCGTCGGCGCGAAACAGGGTTAGCACCGCCCTTCCGCGTTGGCCGGAACCAAGCCCCCTCGTCGAGTATCGATTGTTAGTCGCCCAAGCGAACCCAATCCCCACACGCCGCAGCAATGAAGCCGCAGGAAGGTTCGTCTGTGCATTCCCTTCAGTTTTCCTGGAAACGGCTCAAGCATTTCATACTTCGGCTTTGGCACTGATCGACGCCGGCACTGTTTGACACAAACGCATTTGCGCGCGTGGCACTGATTGACACAGTGCGAATAGAAATCACTCCCCACTAATTCGCTATTTTACGCTTTGGCGCCTCGAGGTTTCCACCCGGCTAGCTTCACCATGTTAGATGCTCGTACGAAGTCGTGCTGACACCCCGCTCGGGCGATCACGGCCGCGACTGATCTTGGTCCGTAGGGTGTGGGGACAGCAAAGATCCTGGGTACCCGGCGGCCTACCAAAAAAGACCGCCGGCCACTTCCGGGCCGCCTTGGCGGAGCGAAAACGTCGCGTCCAGACGCTAGTCTTAGACCGATTTCAGACACGATCTTAGACAGAATACGGGCAGCCGGGGTATGGGAGGGGTGTTTTGGCAATCGGAGCGTCATCGCCGCGACGCGTGATCCGATATTAGATCAAATTGCGACCCTGGTATGGAAACCTTCGCACGCTCGCTCATGCGCTCTTTCGATACCGTGAGCGGTTTTGCTCAGACGCCCCAAGACGAAGCACCTACAAACGAACCTAGTGATAAATGTGGGCTCTCTCTAATCGGATGCCCCACCCTCTGATCGAAGGACTAAGAACCAAGCAAGTTCCATCAATTCTTCTGGGCGAGTTGCGCACTCGTCTCCTACAAGGAATAGCTATCCGCGCCATGGCATTAGCGGCTGGCGGCCGATCAGGACGGTAATTGATCCGGCCATATTGCCTCATACTCACGTTGCATCCGGTTCTGCAAAGCGATTATTTGAATTTTGCAATCGTGGGAAATTCGCGCCGCGCCATCAGCGATGAAGCAGCGCGACCGACAGCCGTCGGCATTTAAGCGCCGTATGGTGTATCGTATGCCTCCGTATTCCATTTGCATTTACCGATTGCACGCAAGGCGTTTGATAGGAACCTTTTAGGCCTGTCCTCCATTTACTAACACGAGCACCGATTGGTGCAACGTGGAGCAGGGGATGGTCCATGATGCTCGGCTCGACGCTGGAATGGTTTGCCCCCACCGACAAGTCCATGTCGTCGCTAGAACTTTTCGACCAATGGCGTTCGCTGTTCGAGAGATCAACATTGGGCGTCGCGATGATAGACTCGGAATATCGCTTCCTTGCGGCGAATCCAGCATTTCTGACGATGTTCGGTTATTCGAGCGAGGAACTGCAGCAGCTATCGTTCCTCGACATCTGTATTGATGAGGCGGGAGACGAATGTCGCGTTCCTTTACGTGAATTGCGCGATGGCGTGCGCCTTGAGTATGAGATCGAAACACAACACCGTCGCAAAGACGGAACGTCTGTCCCGGTCAATACATACTTTTCAGCCGTTAGAGAGCGCGCGCCGAATCAGCGAACGTTTCTTGCTGTGACCGTCGATATTTCGGCACGCCGGGCGGCCGAAGATGCATTGCGCGCGGCTCAATCGGAGCTAGAGAGGGTTGCACGACTAACAACAGTGGGCGCGATGGCAGCGACAATCGCGCACGAACTCAACCAGCCGCTAGCGGCGATTGTATCGAACGGCAGTGCCGGCCTTCGTTGGCTGGATCGTCCGGAGCCAAATCTCGAAGAAGCCCACTTGGCGTTCGAGCGCGTTGTCAGCGAGGGTCATCGCGCTGCGCACATCATTACGGGCATTCGGGCAATGTTCAGAAAGGATTCGGGCGCGAGGTCGCCGGTGGCGATAAATGAACTTGTCTGCGATGTTGTTTCGACTTCGCTCGGAGAGCTAAAGAGGCGTCGGGTTTCGCTCGCGCTAGAGCTTCTCGACGATCTTCCCCCGGTTCAGGCCGATCGTGTGCAGCTTCAGCAGGTGCTTTTGAACCTCCTCACGAATGCAATCAACTCTATGGCCTCCGTCACAGATCGTCCCCACATGCTCTGTGTACGTTCCGAGCATCTCGAGGATTGGGTCCTTGTTAGTGTCCAAGATTCCGGGACGGGGATCGCTCCCGAGCACGTTGAAAGAATGTTTGACGCTTTCTTCACGACCAAACCCAATGGCATTGGGCTGGGTTTGTCTATCTGCCGCTCGATAGTCGAATCACACGGAGGTCGGCTGTCGGTTTTTCCAGCCCATCCGCACGGTTCAGTATTTCAAGTCATGTTACCTGCTGGCCACTAATTTCCATGATCGATGCGAATTCAAGTGGATTAGATCGGCGAACGAATTGGAGGCGCCTGCACGCAAATCAGGTTTCTCCAATTAAAAGCGCCCTTGGCGCCGCGGTGACACGCGGATGGAACTTTTCAATCGGGCTGGTGTTTTTAGTTGATTAAGGGGCCCTTTCGAAGGCTTTTTCCCATGGAGTTTGCAGATAGGTTCCGGAAATTTGCTGTCGAATGCCAGGTCATCGCGAAATCCACTCGCAATCCCGAACAGAGGGCAGTTTGGGTCGGCTTATCCAAACGGTGGTCGCGATGTGCTGCGTTGGTCGAGCGACCGAGTTGTTCACAGAATCACTAAGCTATGTCCATTTCACGAGTTCCGAATCGGGCGCGATCCCAGGCTAAATGCTTCGCCCCTGCATAGGCGCCGCCGTGCGTCAAATCATCCCAAAAACGTTTTTTTGCGCAATCGTCTTTCTAACGGGGATCGCTTTAGCGTCAAATGCCGAAACCATTCCAGTGCCAAGGGAGCGCCCTCCCGTTTCAGAGGATCGATCCTCAGCGCCAAAGATTAAATCCGAACGTTCGCCTTGTCAGCTGCAGCTAGCGGAAGTTGCCGAATTCAAGCCAGAACCGCCGATTACCGGTCCCGGCGAATGCACAGCAACCGACGTCGTCAACGTTACTGCAGTGCTCCTGCAAGACAGGCATCGGGTGGTCTTCTCTCCGGCTGTAACGCTGCGGTGTTCGATGGCAGAGGCAGTCGCGCACTGGATTCGGGATGATGTGACGCCCACGATCGGCATGCTTGGCACGTCGTTGCGCGGTGTTGAGACGCTTGATTGTTTGACTGCCGCAGCTTCAATGGAATCAGTGGTGCCAAGCTTAGCGAACACGGCCGCGCCAACGCACTCGACTTGCGTTCGTTCAAACTTGCGAATGGTGTAGTCATAGAGCTGACTGATGCCAGCACCACTAAGTCATTGCGCGAAAGATTACGGGACAGCGCGTGCGCTCGCTTTTCGACCGTGCTCGGCAACGGCGCAGATGCTTATCATGAAAACCATGTCCATATCGATCTAATGCAGCGGAGTAACGATTATAGAATTTGCCAATGGGATGTGCTCGATCCTGCGGAAACGGCCGCGCTCGTGGCAAAGAAAGCCGCGGCAGCAGCCGCTCGCGTGTCAGCGGCGATGAAAGAGGCAAGCGACGTTCCGCTGCCGCGCGCGCGCCCAGTGGTTGACACCGATGCAGTGAACCTTTCGCGGCACAGCGTGCCGGCTCCTATTTTTAAGGAGAGAACGATGGGAACGCCAATTGCGCTTTCTCTTGCGGGGTCTTGGCCGCATCTGCCTTGGGTTATGCCGAAGAGCAGACCGTGACGGTGGGGTCATGGACCATTGCTACCTCTTACAAAGGTGACAAGTTCGACGGTTGCTCGATGAGCCGCTCCACGGACGAGCTTGATATAACGTTTTTGCGAGCTCAGGATGGTCTGCTGCTGCTTCTTGACTTACAAAAATGGAAGCTGGAACGAGGAAAGGCATATACCGTTCGCCTGGTCGCGGGCTCACGATCGGTCGAAGCGAAGGCGTTGGCTGAAAACAAAGCTGTAACGATCGCTCTGGTGGACCGATCTCTCGACGAAAGATTGCGAATTGCTGATGCTCTGGAAGTGAGAGGAGAAGGAGCGACGCTGCGGGTGCCGTTGGACGGGAGCACAGCGGCTCTCGGGCGTCTAGAAGCGTGCTTTGACAAGAACAACCGAGCCGGGGTCGAGACTAACCCATTTGTTTCGCCTAGTCGTAAGCCGTAAGGGGATACCATAGAACGAGAAATCGAGGAGAGCCGGCAGCGCATTGAATTTCGAGGCGCGGATTGTAGAATCACGTTATGGAGGATTCGGCCTCAGCCACACATTATCAGCTTTGCGCAATCTCGACGCTGGCGTGGCAGCAAATTGACTTTTTGAGCGACCGACGATGCAGCCTGGCGCGGTAGTGAGCAAAATTAAATTCGAAATTTGTGTCAGGAAGGCCAGTCGATCCGGCCTCCGGCATTCAGTTTTATTTCCATCCCTCGCGATTTGAGATAGGGGATCAAGTGAGGACATAACTCAGGAACAATTCCGTCCCGATTGCGCTCGTAGCATCTTGTGCAGGTCATCATATCCCACTCGGGTATTCTTCTACCCTGATAGACTTGGGAGCCAAACTCAAATGGTTGGTGGCAAAGAAAGCAAGCTTCAACATGCTTGGGATTTGGCATGCTATTTGGCCCTTTTGTGCTGCTACGATAGCATGGCCGAACGCTGGTTGAAGCGCTGCAGAAGGCACGGGAGAAGGCGTACATTGACCACGGAGTGCTTACGAATCTCGAACTACGAATACACGCATTAGTGAAAGTCGGCGCTAAGCGTCTGCTTTGTATACGCTTGTGTTGCCGAAGACTCACGATGGGACCGAGCAAAAACAGTATTTGCGACTTCGGCTGGAAGGCGCCCGCCTGTTTTTTGATATCAGCTTGCGCCTTTTGTAATCAGCTCGATCAGTCGCTGATGGCCTTGGGGGCGGACGAGCCACCGCGCGAGGCACGCCGGGCGTTCGCGGCCATTGGCCATTGTATGGTCCCGGCGGAGCTTAAATAATCTGTGCAGCGGAGAATGTCGTGAACGCAATACGCTCCTACTGCTCCGCGATAACCGCTCTCTTGTTGTCGGTAACCGGCGCAGCAGCGCAGTTGCCCCCTCCGACCGTCGTACCCCCTGTACCCAATCCGAATCCAAGCAGTTCGCTTGTGCTGCCGCCAACACATCAGGTGCCGGTCTCGCCAGCTCCTGGCGGTGGAGGGTCGGAAGGCCTCTCACTACTCCATCCTTATCACTCGGTCTGCAGCGTATTTCGTCATGGACCGTGTTTTCCTTATTACTGGCCACCGATCGGACAGGATTTACGCCTGACAATAGTCTCGAACGACGAGAACGCTTCGCAAATGGAACACGGCGAAGTCGTCGGAGCGGATGAGCATCCCCTCGACTCGATCCGTGACATGTTTACCGCGCTGCGCTCCTGCTGGGTGCCGCCGCCGAAGGACGAGGCGCGCCACGGTATGGAATACACCATCCGCTTCGCCTTTAAGCGCGACGGCACCGTCATCGCCCCGCCGCGCATGACCTACTCGAGCCACGACGCGCCGTCCGCGGTTCGCGACGTCTACCGCGATGCCATTGATGCAGCGTTGAAGCGTTGTACCCCGCTGCATTTCAGTGGGGGCATGGCGGGAGCGGTCGCCGGTCGCCCGATTGCCATCCGCTTTGTGGATGACCGGACAATCGACCAGCAACAAAATCCGCGATGATGGTTTGCCAACGGGTTTCATATCCCGTCATTCGGCCCTGGAGCCTTGGGTATGACCATTAAGGTCGAGACGCGATCGGACACCAGTATGGATCGACCAAATACGATACTGGTCTACAGCGATTACAAAAGCCCTTATGCGTTCCTTGCGAAAGACCTGATCTGTCAGCTAGAGGACGATTTTGAGGTTTACCTTGAGTGGTTGCCGTACACGCTCGACATCCCAAGCTATCTGGGTAGCGCTCGGCTGGACGAACGCGGCCAAGTTGTTGAATCCAACCGAAACCCCCATCAGTGGCGCCGAGTGCGCTACTCATACATGGACTGCCGACGACAAGCTCGCAAACGCGGCCTCGTAATTCTCGGCACGCGCAAAATATGGGATTTCTCTCTCGCCGCGATTGGTATGTTGTGGGCTAAACGACATGGCAAACGCCAGTTTCGTGCTTATCACGATCGAGTTTTTGAACGTTTCTGGCGACGCGAGCTTGACGTTGAAGACCCGGAGGCAATTGCTGCCGTACTATCTGAAGTCGATGCCGACACGATAGGTTTCCGGAGTTTTCTAACGGGTGCTGCGGGTCGGATTGAACACGATGCAATCCGTGAATCAGCTGAGGCTGCCGGCGTCTTTGGCGTGCCGAGCTTCATTGTCGACGGCGAACTTTTTTGGGGACGTGAGCACTTGGCCGATATTCGGGAGAAATTGGCACCGCTGGCTCGCAGCAATCGACTCAATCCGACATCGTCGGCTTCCTAGATTGGGGGCGGGGTAGCGTCCGAAAGTTCGCGCGTTATATGCACCCGCAGGGTCCGATCGGACGCGAAAGCACGCAGCCCGCGTTGTCGATCCTACATGTGGACGGTCGGCTGGTCGGCCGAACCACAGCTTTAAGCACGCTCGTCGGTCCCCTTGAGTTTGGCTCTTTCGAGCTCCTCAAATTCATCAGCGATTTGCCGCCACCGATAGACGAGGTCCAAGTACATCACACGGATTGCGTGATCTCGGCACGCAAAGGCGCGACGATGACACTCCAACTCCTTCTTTCGACAGTCTTCGACCGGGCGAATCATCTGGGCCAACGGTGACTGTTGTGCTACGTTCCTCTGCTAAGCGCAGATGACGCTTTTCAGCATTATCGCCAATCTGATGCATTTCGGTATGGTCATCGTTGGCCTTGACTACGGGCACGTCGGGCAGATGACACTTGACGAAATTACCGGCGGCGCGCCGTACGGGGCGACCACCATCGCCGGCGCCGATGGCTCGCGCCAGCCGACTGCCAACGAATTGCAAGGCGCACGCTACCAAGGGCGACGCATCGCCGAAGTGGCCAACAAGTTGCACGGCTGATCATCAGCTGGGCAACCGTGCCGGACGGCGCGGCGGACGCTACGCTTCTCCGGCGCATCAGCGACTTGCAAGAGCGAATGGATAACGGCGGATCACCCATTCGTGCGGCTGTTAAGGGCCAACATCAGCGGCCTGTCGGCGGACGTAAGATTAAGGACCTCGGACTTGAACGCGTGCTATTGTGCGCGTGACCCCATGGGAGGGTCCGATGGCGATCAACATCGCAAGACGAAAATTCATTACCCTGCTCGGCGGTGGCGCGGTCTGGCCGCTCGCCGCGCGGGCACAGCCGACGAACAGGATACGGCTGATTGGCGTGCTGATGGGCTTTGCTGAGAGCGATCCGACTGCGCGGTCCATGGTCGAGGCGTTCCGGGGTGCGCTGCCGAAGCTGGGGTGGACGGAAGGCAGCAACGTGCGCATCGAAGTTCGCTGGGGCGGCTATGATGCCGACAGGATCAGGATGTTGGCAAAAGAACTGGTCAATCTGCGGCCTGACGCGATCCTCGGTCAGACCACACCCGTGATCGGTGCGCTAGCCCGCGAGACGCGGACAATTCCAATCGTGTTCGTGACCGTAACCGATCCGATCAGCAGCGGCTTCGCCGCGGACCTTGCGCATCCGGGCGGCAACATCACGGGCTTCACGGTTGACGATGCCGCATTGGGCGGCAAATGGTTGGAGCTGTTGAAGGAGACTGCTCCGCGTACCGTGCGCATAGCGCTCCTGTTCAACCCAGCAGGTCCGCCACTTCAATTCTTCATGCCATCAATTCAAGCCGCGGCATCGTCCTTTAACGTTCAGGTGAGCACCGCTACGGTTCAGGCCAAAAAGAGATTGAAGGCGTTATCGCTGCGCAAGGGCGTGATCAGGTTGGCGGCCTTATCGTGATGCCGAACGCTTTCAACACCACAAATCGTGAACTGATCATCGCGCTGGCGGCCCGCTAAAGGGGCAAATGTCGGCTTCGGGTCACGAGCAACCGAGCCTTCGGGGCTCCAGCGCATCCCGATGTCCGTTATGCCCCCAACAGCGACCAAACAATTGCAGCACCGTGATTGGACGCGATGGGCCATGACCTGACAACCGCGGCAAATACAGCACTCCGTCTTTTGACAGTCGTGAGGGCACCTGATAGGGGCTGAAACGGTTCGGCAGTCGACGTGGTGCGCGCATGGTTTCTGATACGCGAGCCGATCCGCAATGGCACACGCGGCTGAAGCGCGCCCTGGCCGATGAGGCCGTACAGCACAGACGGCCTGATCGTGCCTTACTGATCCTCCCTGCGCTGGCAATATTCGCCGCGATCGTACTTGGAGCCCTGCTGAAGGATTTACTGCTTGCTCGGGCTTCTCCAGACGCCCACCTGATCGCGGACATCATTTTCGTTCTGATCTCGATCTTTGGCGTCAACCAATTTCTGGTATTTCCACTGAGTCGCAAGATCCAGCAGATTACCGCGCGCAACGCCAACGATGAAATCAAGCGGGATTCATCCCGTCAACCAATCCTCTATCTCCGCTCGTTTGACACCGATCCCGCGGCCGACCGGCTGGCCTTTCTCCTGGTGTCCACGCCGGAAACGCGCCTGGTGCGTGTTCTTCATCAACTCGGACCGGTACTCGCGATCGGGAGGCCTGGCGAGAAGCTGCCGATGCTCGGCGCGGCGCGCTTCCATGTCGACGGGGATCATTGGCAGCGCGTGGTGAGCGAGATCGCGGCGGCGTCCCAGCTTGTCGTTGTTGCGAGCGGGACCACGCACGGACTGAAATGGGAATTAGCTCATCTGTTCAGGGAGGAGCCCCCCGAGAAAGTGATCTTGTGGACTCACCCCTATCTCGCCGGTCTCGGCGCCCAGAAGCGCGAAGCGGAATGGGGCCGATTTCTCGCGGCTTGCGGCAATCTTTTCATCAAGCCGCTGCCGTGCGTACTTGGCCCCACGCGCTTCTTTCATTTTCTGGCGAACTATAAGCCGCAGCCGACGGGCCCGAGCAGGTATCTTCTCGGCTGTGCTTTGATGGCGGTACTCGCAGCTAAGGAGGTTCTTCCGGCCTGGAAGTACCGCGTTTCAAATCCATTCTTCAATTTTGCTATCGCGACGACCGCCGGAATGGTCGGGTCGTATCTGTCGTCCTTCGTCTATTTCCTGTGGCAGGGACTCAGCAATGTCATTTTCCGCGGCGTAGGCGCGTGGTACGCTTGGTACGACGTCCTTTGGGATTGGACTTGGGAGACTAAGTACGCTCTAATCTGGGGATTATGTTTCGGCTGTCTGCAACCGATTGTGCCCCGGATCGGCGGGAGTTATCGGATCGGTTTGACCGTATTTGGGGCTGTCAGCGGCACCATCATTTCCGGAATCTTTTTTATCGTTGATTTTAATAACGAATTTTTATCAAGAGGTGTGAATTTTTGGGCTTGGGCACCTCAGCATAGCGCGGATCTCATCTGGACCGCCCTGCAGTTTGGCTTCTATGGTATTGTCGCCGCTTGGATCAGTGCCGCCTTTGCGCTTTTTCTTCCGTGGGGTTCATCGAGGCCGGCGCGTAGGCCTTTCGGGGCAAATATGGATTGAGGTGTGCTGTCAAATCTGCAGGTGTCCCAGCGATGGCTCGCCTAGCGACTTAGGATGCGGGCCTCGAAATGAGGACGGGCAGTCGCTTGGCGGTGCAGTACCCCTTGGTACCGGGGGAGCCAGTCGGTGGCCGAGCATGGAACGGACCTAGCTGAGCTGCTAAAAAACAGAACAACGTTCCCGTTCCAATTCTCATTCGTTCACTCGCGGATTCGGCTGCTAGTTCATGGCCAAATCGTTTTTTCAGCAGCCTGCTTAAGGTCCGAGAATGGGATGGACCGGCCGTGCTCCTGCCCCTAACGGCTTTCGACGGGGGCTTAGAAGCACGAGGAGCTATCGCCATGTCGCAGAAGACAGATGCTATCGCTAACACCATTGGCATCGATACAGGTAAGAACACGTTGCATTTGATTGGCCTGGATCACGAGGGGACGATCGTCTTGCGTGAGAAGCTTGGTCGTGGCCGGATTGTGGCCAGGCTGGCAAATTTGCCGCGGTGTCTGATCGGTATCGAGGCAGGCATGGCGACACACTATGTGGCCCGCGAGCTGATTGGGCTCGGCCATGACGTGAAGCAGGTGCCACCGGCTTATGCCATGGCGTTCCGTCAAGGTCACAAGAACGACTTCCGGGACGCTTACGCGATTGCAGAAGCTGTACAGCGGCCATCGACGCGCTTCGTTCCGGTAAAGACCGACGGTCAGTTGGACCTTCAGGCACTACATCGGGTTCGATCTCGCTTGATCAGCGAGCGCACCGCCGTGATCAATCAGATCCGTAGCTTCCTCTTGGAGCGGGGCATTCCAGTGCGCCAAGGGCTTCGCTTCCTTCGTCAACAACTCCCGGAGATTCTGGCTAAGCGGATCGATGTATTGTCCCCCCGCATGATCAGGATCGTTGAGGACCTCAGCGGCGATTGGCGGCGTCTCGACGAACGTATCGAGTGCGTCACGGAAGAGATCGAAGCACTGGCACATGGCACCGAGAGTTGCCGGCAGTTGATGACCATTCCGGGTATCGGCCCAATCATCGCGAGTGCGATGGTGGCGGCCATTGGCAATGGCGCTGCCTTTGCCAAGGGGCGTGACTTTGCCGCCTGGCTCGGCCTGGTGCCGAAGCAGATGTCGACCGGTGATCGGACGATCCTTGGGCGTATCAGCAAGCGCGGCAATCGCTATCTGCGCACGCTATTCATGCAGGGCGCCCGCGTTATTCTGCTCAGACCGGCAAACTGGGCAAAGCACAGCTTTGGACCGTGGCTCACGGCCGCGGCGAGACGGCTGCATCACAACGTTCTAGCAACTGCTCTTGCCAACAAGCTGGCGCGGATCGCCTGGACGGTCTTGGCGCAGGGCCGCAACTACGAAGCGCGTGTGATATCGGGCGTGGCGTGAGCGCAGGTCCGTAGCGCCCAATTGACTGCCGAGGTCTGCGAGTTGGATTGAGGAGATGGAGAAACGGTCTCGCCGTCGCACCCGTGATCTGGTGACCCAATCGGCCTCTCAGGGCCTTTCCGAGAATGAGATCGGATGCGCGCGGATATCCATGATGGCCAGGAGCACCAACGCTCCACTCAAGGGCCGGATACAGAAGCGCAAGACCAATTATCTCCAGATCATCAGATCCCACTTGCAACACACGGCCGGTCCATACAGTTGGGTCACAAGCGACGTTTAGAGCACGCGCCAGGCACTTCCGCTTTGGCCCCGATTCGAGACGTATCGCTGTCTCGCAGGAAACGACGTTCAGGACGCCAACAGCGACCGGGTAGCGAATATTGGGCGAGGTCACCTCGTACACCTGCCGCGAGCCAATATGAACAACGGGAAGGCGCGTTAGCGGGACGGGGCAAATTGCGGCGGGTCGACCTCGGGCGGCGCATTGAAGGGCAATGGACGTGGAAATCCCAGCTGCTGCATAGCCGGATCGGGCCCACACGGCGACCCCTCAGATACCGCTGCGCACTTGATAAGGTGAACCGGTGGCGGCTGGGGCACGCTGGCGTAGAGCCAGCCCATCGCGATCACCAGCGCAAGGGCAGCGACTGCTAGTACGCAGGTGCTTTGAACGCGCACCGCCGTACCTCCCACGTGAGAATTCCTCCGCGTCGCAATTCGCAATGAAAAGATGTTTTGCAAATAAGACTGCTTTTGCGCAAGGGGCAAATGTCGGCTTCGGGTCAATCGCGTCGTCTGAGCGACCTCGGCATGTCGGCTTGACCCCCAACTCCGGACGTATGACTGCGACGCAGCGAAACGACGCTTTGGGTCATGAGCGGAAGTCGCAGCCCTTTCAGAAGCACAGGAAATTGGGTAGTGTTCATTTCGAGCTGCCAGGCGCCGTGCCGAAGTCGCGCGGCATATGGGCCCGGAACGGTGCCATCGGCGGGCTGACACTCATGGATCAATCTGACACTTCGTCGACTCAAACACGAGCCGTGTGGATCAATTATGGGTTCAAGGGGCGAAACCGAACGTAACGTGCCAGACAAACGGCGACGGCGCTTCCATTTCGTGATGATCAAGCCGACGCATTACGATGACGACGGGTATCCCATCCAATGGTTCCGCTCGGCCATTCCATCCAATACGCTTGCATGTCTGAACGGCGTGGCGGAGGACGCGCACCGCCGCAAACTTCTCGGACCGGACGTTGAGATCGACTTACATACTTATGACGAAACCAATCGGCGCATCCGGCCGGATCGGATCATCCGGATGATTCGCAAAGAGGGTGGCAAAGCGCTGATCGGTCTAGTCGGCGTGCAGTCGAACCAGTTTCCTCGCGCGGTCGATCTCGCTCGGCCGTTTCTTGCCGCCGGTATGCCGGTCTGCATCGGCGGCTTTCACGTCTCCGGATGCGTCGCCATGCTGCCAGAGATGCCGCAGGACATGCGCGAAGCCCAAGCGCTAGGCATCTCGTTCTTTGCCGGCGAGGCCGAAGAGGGCCGGTTCGACCGGTCTTGCGCGACGCCTGGAACGGACAACTCGCGCCGCTCTACAATTACATGGACAAGCTGCCCAATCTGCAAGGGCGAGCCGACACCGATCTTGCCACGAAAGCACGTGCGCCGAACCAGTGGATCACTGTCGAGCATGGATCTCGGACGTGGCTGTCCTTACCAATGCTCCTTCTGCACTATCATCAACGTGCAGGGCCGCAAGAGCCGATTCCGTTCGCCGGACGACCTCGAGAAAATCGTCCGCGAGAACTACACCCAGAACATCAAGCGGTTTTTCATCACCGACGACAATTTCGCGCGTAACCGCGATTGGGAACCACTATTTGACCGCTTGATAGCGTTGCGCGGCGGTGATTGCCCGAAGATCGGCTTTACCATCCAGGTCGACACACTGTGTCACAAAATCCCGAATTTCATCGAGAAGGCAGCGCTTGGCGGGCGTCCGTCGGGTGTTTATTGGACTGGAGAACATTAACCCGGACAATCTCATCGCGGCCAAGAAACGACAGAACAAGATCACCGATTACCGGGAGATGCTACAGAAATGGCGCGATCACGGCGCCATCACCTGTGCCGGCTACATCATCGGATTCCCGGGCGACAGCTAAGGAATCGATCCTCCGCGACATCGAAATCATCAAACGCGAACTGCCACTCGACATTCTCGAATTGTTTTTTCTCACTCCGTTGCCCGGTTCGGAGGACCACAAGGTTCTCTGGCAGAAGGGGGTCTGGATGGATCCCGACATGAACAAGTACGATCTCAATCATCGCGTGACGCATCATCCCAAGATGTCGGATGCGGAATGGGAGCACGCCTATCGCGAGGCGTGGGAGTCATTTTACTCTCCAGAGCATATCCGGACGATCCTTCGCCGTGCTGCCGCTGCCGAATAGGTCGTCCTGGGACGACTCTGTCGACGCTTCTCTGGTTCAAGCTGGTGAGCACATATGAAGGCGTCCATCCTCTCGAAGGCGGTGCAGTTCGGCTAAAATTTCGGCGCGATCGCCGGAGTGACCTACCGCGAGAAAATCCTCTTATTTTTTATCCACGCTATATTCGCGAGACCGTAACTAAAATCTGGCGCTATTTGTTGGTTTATCGAAAATGCAAGACTATTCTCAATAAAGTGCTGGCGGCTCCCGATCGCTGGACTTACACGGACCTAGCGATCGCTGCGCCGAGGGCCGACGAATTTGAGGCGCTTCATCTCTATCACGCGACAGCCGGCGGCGAGGCCGCGGTCGCGCGCAAGCACCGCGCCGACGCGCTGCGAGAGGACATGCAAACCACTATCGGCAGTCTCTCTTGATGAGTGTGTCAGATTTAGAAGGCAGCCATCTGACGCGGCCAAATCGGTCTAGCCTTGCTGATGACACGATTGTGTTTAGTCGTGGTTATGACCACGCCGTCTGTTCTGAGCCAACAGCGCCGTATGATGTCGGCACAATGTCCGCTAGGGGTCATGCGCGTCGCGATTGGCTAAGGGCGACCGATCGGTCCACGTCCGCTTCGCCCCGAAAGCACCATTCAAGGCATGAGTCCGAAATGGCGCGATGGGCCAAACTGCGACATTAGCAGTGCAGCAAACCGTTCCATCATTCGATCACCTCGTCGGCAAGCTGTTGGAGCTGCGTTGGCATATCAAGGCCGAGTGCCATGGCGGTCTTGAGGTTGATCACCAGATCGAACTTCTCCGGCCGCTGTATCGGCAAGTCACTTGGCTTGGCACCCTGCAGGATGATCTTGCCGACGTAACTCCCGCATCTTCTAAACATCTCACCTAAATTCGGCCCATAAGCCAATAAACCGCCGGTTTTTGGAAACTCGCCGAACAAGGAAATGAGGGGAAGCCGTTTGGCCAGCGCAAGCTCGCCGATTTGCTTCGAAGAGACGAAGACGAGCGGCGACGATAACAGGATACCGGCTTCAACGTGTCGCGCTCTGGCGGCCTCCATGGCACCCTCGAAGTCATCCGGGACCCGCACTTCCATAATTTCAGCTTCGACGGCGAACGCCCTTGCCGCCATCTCCGTCGCTGTAAATTGCAGCGCGTTGAGGCCGGGCACGCCAAAGATTGCTATGCGAGAGAGCCGGGGAACAATCTCTCTGAGTAGCCCCACCTGTTTCCCGCTCAACTCCGGGATATCAAGAAACATTCCCGTAACATTGCCGCCCGGGCGGGCAAAACTCTTGGCATATCCCTTCGAAACGGGATCGCTCTCCAAGTCTAACCCGACGACAGGAATGCTGGTCGTAGCGTTGCTGACAGCGGCAAGTGCCGCTGGAGCTGCCGCGAAAATTGCGTTCACATTGAGCCGAACCAGATCGGCCGCAGCTTGAGGCAAGGACTCCGGCCTGAATCTGTACTCGATCACGAAGTTTTTGCCCTCAACGTAGCCCAATTCAGCCATACCCCGCCGGAAGGCGGCCCCCACCGGGACTGGCACCTCAACCTCAGCTATCCACCCGATCACCGGCATCGCCGGCTGCTGTGCGCGCGCTACGAGCGGCCACGCTGTCGCGCCGGCAATCACCGATATGAACTCGCGCCGCCTCATTGCTGCGCCTTACCACACGTTGATTGAACGCTGTATCGTGCATCATAGCAAACTAGGTTGGCGATGTCTCAGTTGGGTCATTCTCGACTGAGATGGTCAAGGCCGAGGCTCGTACATGTCCGCTTCACCTCCGATAGCGACCGTCAGCCGTCAAAACGTGATCCGTCGCTAAGGGCCAACAAGCCGACATTCACTTCACTGGCAAAGACACTCAACCCATCGGAAGCCCAGCGGCACGAAGAGCCGCAACGTCAGCCTCAAGTCGAGCCGTATCACGCCGAAATTGGGTTTTCAGCCATGAGGCAATTGTGAAATCTCGTCGAGCAAATAGCAGACGCTTTGCCGCGTCCTGCGCCTTGTCGGCTTGACCATTCTCCAGATAAGCGATCACAAGATCGACGAGACCGAACCCTGGACTGCGAGCGTTATAGGCTTCGAAAGCGGCAATCGCTTCATCAATTTGTCCTGACAAGCGATAAGCATTGCCAAGGCTGCCAAGATACATGGGTGGATAGTTTGGACTGAGGCTGCGCGCTTTTTGGATCAGGACTAATCCTTCTTCAGGAGATCCCGACGGTGTAAGAATGAAACTTGCCAGTTCCGTCACATGCGCCGAGCCGGGCGCCAGTTGGACAGCCTTTCTAGCGTTGAACACGGCCTCGTCGTATTGCCCTCTCAACCAACATAATAAGCCGAGCGCAATGTGACCGTCGGCGTTATTTGGATCGAGTTGCAGCGCTCGATCAGCGTACGCACGCGCTTTGATGATCGCCGTTTCGCGGTCATCCCACCAGCCGAAGCGAGCATCCAAACAGTGGATGAGGCCGAGCATGGCATTGAGCGCCGCTGAGGTTGGATCAAGCGCAAGCGCCTTTTCCCAGCAAAGTAGCGCAGAAGCGTTGTTTTCCTTGGTGACCGCTTGGCGATTGAAAGCAAGGCCCTGTACCCAATAGGTCCAAGCCTCGACATTGTGGGTCGTCGTGTAGCGTAGCCGTGCCTGTTCGCCCTCGGTCAGCTTGACCTGCATTTCGGTTGCGAGGACCAGGGTGATTTCATCCTGGACGGCAGCCCACAGCGACACACCACTAGGTATAACACATGCACTGTGCAGACTTTCCTAGGCATTTAGGCCGTCAAATCACCCGGTGCCTGATCGCCCACCATCAAGCCGACACCTTGCAATTGGCCGATTGGGCTTATGGCGCTGGGCATTTGCTTTGGCTTTTCTCTTTGGCGCATGCTGCGATCGGAGGGTTCGTCTCGTAGAACAGCGACATTTTGGACCTTTACGGACGAGTTGGTCTGGGTAGAACGGTTGTCGTGTTGCCCTGACCTACTTCCGCCACGTGGAAGCATGACCAAGCTCCAATCAGCCGTGTCAAAGCTCATCATCGGCGCCACCCTTGCGGCCATAGCTTCGCCCGCGTCCGCCTGGTGGCAGTTCGTTAGCAATGGGCCGAATGCGGAACGTCAGGTCTCGCCGCATTACAGCAGTGAAAAGGAATGCAAGAGCGCTCTGAAGGCTACCAAATCGCGGTTGGCGAAAAGATATCCGGACCTCTTCCCTTTGGTCGGTAGCTGCGAACAATATCGCTAAATGACCCCCATCTGCATGCCCGCCAGTCTTGATCCCGTTGAGGTGTCGGGCGATCCGGCGTTACCCATATTGGGCGCAGATGGCGGATCAACGAGGATAACGGTCCGTTTACTTCGCCACGACAAGATGTGAGCGTTGGGGCGCGTAGTGTGCAGGCCAGAGTTAACGGCGGTGCATTCCATGGACTATGCCTTGCGGCTCGTTGTAGTCGCTCTCGTTGTTGCTGGCGTCGAAGTGGCGCCGGCCGCGGCGCAGACTGAGCTAACGCCGGTGGCCATCCAGCCCGCGCCATTGATACCAACACAGCCGCCGGCGACTGACCAATTTTCCGCGGATGAGATCGTCGATGCTGGCCAACATTTCTTCAGCAGCATCTCGCGGGGATTGGCCTCGGTCATCGAGCAAGCGGTGAGCCAATGGGGGCTACCGAATGGCTACATCCTCGGCGAAGAAGCAGGCGGCGCCTTTATCGGCGGGCTACGCTATGGCGACGGGAAGCTTTATACCAAGAATGCCGGCGACATGCGCGTGTACTGGCAGGGGCCGACGCTAGGCTTCGATGCCGGTGCTGACGGCGCGCGCACCATGATGCTGGTCTACAACTTGCCGCGAACCGAAGCTATTTTTGAGCGATTCGGCGGTGTGGACGGCTCGGCTTATTTGGTTGGTGGCTTCGGCATGACGGCGCTCACAACGAACGATATCGTGGTCGTACCGATCCGCTCGGGCGTCGGGCTCCGCCTCGGTGCCAATCTCGGCTATCTCAAATTCACGCCGAGCCCCACCTGGAATCCCTTCTGATCCGAATGACCTGCCGCTAAAGAGCAGGTGGACGTGATGAGTGACGAGGTTTGTTCCGGGCGGATGGCGCGGCGCGGGTTCAAGGGATACATGCAATGATGGGCGGGGGACTAATCCATTCAAGAAAGAATGGCTGCGTCTCGTTCGCAGCAAACGCTTTCAATACGTTTGACGCAGCGAAAAATTCGCAATTTATTTCGGGTTTGCTATCAGCGCAGGAATCGACGGGTAGCCGATTTTCTGGCTTGACCAATAGCGGTGTGCCCCGTTGACAACCGTGTATCGGCCGCCGTGCGCTGCAACTTGCACCGGCGTAAACAAGACACCGTCGCGCATCAGGCCGGCGAACAGATCGATCTTGGACCCCTGACAGACAACCGTTGGCGGGTCGACGCGAAGCAGATTGATTAGCTGGGCGTCGGGAAACGACTGGTTATCGTAGCTATAAGCCTGTGTCATCGCTTATGGGCTCGCAACTACTCACCCCGACCCTCTTGGAATTTAACAGAAAGAAACAAAAGAAAATGCGTCTTCAGCCAACCAAACATGTGAATGGTCGCATGTGGCAACCCGGCCAGTCTGGGAATCCGAACGGCCGGCCCGTCGGCAGTCGCACCGTAATCAGCCAAGCTTTTTGCAGAGACCTTGTCATATAGAGCGCAATCGCCCCCTCAATCGGGTCAGCACACGTTTGGGCCACAACGTGCGAAGCAATCATCTGCGTCGCTGCTTGCAAAGCCGCCGCATCGATATTGACGTTTGCGAGGCGCTCTGCTGCACCTAAATCGACGGCCACTTGCCACGCAACTCACTGCTCGTCGAAATAGCTACCCCACTTCTGGTATTCGAGTAACGGCAGCTCGACGATACGATACTCCAACAAGCGGAGGCGGTACCAGTACAAGGGGAGCGATCTGACGTATGTTTCTGCTGACACGCGGTCCAAAAAGATCCTGGCCGGTTCCAGTGGCCCCCATTTGTCATCGACCGCAGGCGAAATCTGCGATCCTAACCGGAGCAGGACGACATACTCGTTCATGTTCCAGAGGGTAGTCCATGGGAAGCGTTTTGGCGAAAAAAATGTGGTGTGCCCACCATGGCAACTATGGGCCTTGAGACAAAGCGACACCGAGGCCGCGACGATGAAGGTCTTGTACTGGCAGCCAGCAGCCAAGCTGGGCTACAGGCAATTACCGCGCGATGCGCACCCGCCGTCTGAATTATCGCGTCGGCGAAGGCTCAGCACTCGATAGCGGAGGCGACGCCTTGCCCTCATCGAGCGCCCTTCCTGCCCATGGACTATCATGCATGCGGTTTCAGGAATGCGATCAAAAGCAGGGCACCGAGCGCGTGGGAGTTGGCGCCATGACGGCTCATCCCAAATCGGCGGAGCTGGCCGCGAACAAGTCGCTTTCAGAGCGACGAGCGATCAATTTGGCCCTCCAGGGCGCAGGAAGCCACAGTGCCTTCACTTGGGGAGTATTGGATCGTCTGCTCGATGACGAACGCCTCACTTTCGACGGCATAAGCGCTACCAGCGCCGGCTGCGTCAATGCTGTCCTCCTTGCTGATGGCTTAGCGTCCGGCGGACGACAAGCAGCTAAGGATTTGTTGCGGGTCTTTTGGAGGAAGATATCTGACCTGACGTCCTTCAGCATCATCGCGCCGTCGTTCTTCGACAAATTCAACCCGACCCATGGTCTGGAACATTCACCCGGTTACCTATTCGTTGACATGGTCAGCCGTTTTATATCTCCCTATCAGCTCAATCCGCTCGATATAAATCCATTGCGCGATTTGCTTAACGAGGTTGTCAACTTCGACCGCGTGCGCCAGCAAGAAGTGGTCAAGCTCTTTCTAAGTGCGAGCAACGTGCGGACTGGCAAGGTTGTTGTCTTTACTCACAAAGAAATAACCGCAGACCACATACTCGCATCAGCGTGCCTGCCGTTCAGGATGCGGGCGCCCCAGATCGCCGGCGAATACTATTGGGACGGCGGATTCATGGGAAACCCAGTAATATTTCCGGTGATCTACGGGTGCGACTCCAGCTTGGTTCACCTAACGCCGGCCGAGCGCGCCGAGCTGCCGATGACCTCGCAAGACATTCTCGATCGCATTGAGGAGATCAGCTTCAATGCTGCCCTTATGCGGGAAATGCGAGTCATAACCCAGGTGACTAAATTAATCGACGAGGGCCAGTTGAGCGGCCATAAGCGCTTATTCATGCATTCGATCGATGCCGAGGACATTACCAAGCATCTTGCTCATTCCAGCAAGATGAATGGCAACTGGCGGTTCCTGATGCATCTTTTTGAGCTGGGTCGGGAGCGCGCCGATACGTGGCTAGCCGCCAATTTCGACCACCTGGGCGTCGTAACCACTTTCGACTTGCAATCGAGTTATTTTTGAGCGCGTCGGGAGTTCAGGCCCATTATACAAAAGGTAAGGCTTTGCTTAGTCGATGTCTGGTGGCACCGTCGACGCAACCCCGAAAACTGTCAGATGAAAACAGGTGCCTCACATAACTGACAACGGCGTGCGGGCTTGCACGAAGGATCCGGAATAGCATGCTGAACAGCCTCCACGATCTCTCGTATTACCTGCCAGCGGCGCGAAGGTGATCTGGGAGCATCGCGTGGAATAAAGTTCGCTCAATGCTGCACAGGATGACGTAGTCGCACTGGATGTTGCCAGCAATCGCTCAAACGCATCGTAGTCCGACTTAGCGATGGCAAGAGGTTGGCCGGCAACAAGAGGGGCGGGCCTGTCCCCGGCCTACCGATCTTCGTTCGCTGCCATAGCCGTTTCAGAATATCGCGAATAGAGTTGGTCTACTCGCTGCCGCCACATATTTACAAAGGCAGCGGAAGTTAGTTTGTTTACTGATCTCCAAACATGTTTGACGGTCGGAAGCGTGTTCCCCCAGATTGCGCGCTTGCACCACCTTTCACCCTTTTGTCGGCCTTCGTCGGTAGCGCACATTGATTTCCAAGCAATCCGCTCTGGATGGCTGACATGTTCTGCTGCGCCTCGCCATCCTTGTTGATGAATCAAATACAGTTCGCCGACAGTCGGCTCTCTGTGAGTATATAGTTCAAAGAGCGTCGCCTCAGTGACCAATTTGTAGGCTGCAGCAACAGCGTTATCGCGCGGGCTGGTAATATCTCCGGACCCATATTTTCTGAACTCGGATCTGCTGAGTTGGAACAAGCCGATATACGAGCCCGTGCGTTGCTTGGGATCAAAATCAGACTCGATTTTGGCCACCGCCTCCATAAAGCTAACGTCCAAATCGAATGCATCCGCAGCTCGCTTGATCTCTTCAACTGGCGTTCCGACCGAAATATTTCTGAGCGAATCTAAAACGATATCGGCCGGTTTCTTGTCCAGCGGCAATTCAGGGTAGGGCTCAAAACCCAAATACGAAGAGTACAGCTTAGGCGATGTTGCACCGGCGGAGTGATCCCGAATCAGGAAATCCTCCTGCTCTAACCCAGCTTCCTTCTCGTTCGCGTTATCGACGACAGGCTCCTCTTCTTGCAACAGCACTGAAAAACGTTGCGAAAACGTAGCAGGCGCGGCGGATAGTATGAAAAAGCTCGGCAGTTGTTCAGTAACGCCTTCATCCGCCGCCAAATTTGATTGGTCGGTCGGTATCTTTGCGACAACAGTCACACAAAGCGGACTTGCCGCAAACGCAGCGGCAAAACAGGTCAATTGCCAAAACCTCATTGCCCCCTGCACCCCAGATATTTTTCTTTCTCCAAGGTTCGACTCTCTTGGCGTTCTTTTTTGTGGCGCAACGTGTTTCTGTTTTAGCGGGCGCAATTTTTGCTGAGGTATGTGGCATATCTGCCACAATTCCTAAGCGCGCCTACTCGGCCGCGCGCCGCAGGAGACAACATAGAAATAGTGGGGCTGCCCCGAATACTCTTGCCATCCGGCCTTAGCTCCTCACACACAGCGCCGCAAAGCCCCGGGTCGAAGCTTGGTGCGGTTGTTGCCGCGGAAGTTGCGCCCGAATTGGGAACGCTCCTCGCCGACAAGAACACCGACAAGGAACACGATCCCTATGCCCAGCTCTTTCCTGCGACAACGAGCACCGCGTAACAAACTAACTCTCTTGCCTCTGGATTGGGCCGATAAAAGATAATCCCCTGGCATGATGGGCCGTGCTTCTTCGGTGGTGCGGCCCTTTTCTATTATGAGGATACTTCTCGATCCGATAGCAGTCGTCCAGTCCTGCCGCGCCTAAGGAAATTCCGAAGAAAGCGTCGCTTGGCTGCCATTTAAACGCGCCGAGCATCATGCCGCTGCGAGATGACTTGGCTGCCGATAAAACGTGGCGCACAATGCGTCAGCCCACGCATTGTGCCGGATGACGCATGAAATACCACACGAAAACGCAGCGCGAGTTTCGAGCGCACGAACATCGTGCGCGAATAATCGCTCAATTGCATAAACAGGCGATCGCAAATGATCTGTCGGCTCAGGACAAGGTAATCAGGGCAGATATCACCAAGCGCCAAGAGACCGTATTTTGGATGAGTATCGCTGGCGCCTTCATCGTGGCGCTAGGCTCCATCCTCGCCCTTTTGGCAATGAGGTAATTGGTGGATACCGCCTTGGCAGCCAACGCGAAAGATCGACGCGCGCGATTGGCTGCCAATAGAGCCACGTTGGCTGCCAACAAGCCGCGCAGGGTCTGACTCGACTGGCGCGTTGTGTTTGGCGTGCTGACGATCGCGAGCTGGCCTTTCCTGACGTGAATAAAGCACAGCTCGCTGCCTGCTGACCACAGGCTTCGCTGTTGCCTATATGGGTTGGGCTGTCGTACCAGCTGCCACGGCTAAGTCATTCTCGGGCCGTCAACCGGTGCCACATGGCGCGTAACCACCTTCGGAATTGGCTTTGGGCAGCGCGCTCGTGCGATGACGTGAGATACAGCGTTTTAGGTGCTGTTCGCTAATCGGGTGGCGGCGACGCATGTAAACGCACTGGTGAGTCAAATTACGTGATTGCGGTCTATCTGGCCGACCCAGTGCCGTCAGATTTAAAAATCCAAGTGGTCGGATTTGGTTTTGGAGTTTGATTGTGCGGCTCGTCGTGCCAGACCGTTATGTCAATCGCCACCGCTCGGCGCGTCGTCGCTTTGCCGGCCACGGCGTCCCAGCCCCTGTTTCTGAGTGCCTTGAAGGCGACGTTGGTCTTGCCGACCGTGATGTTCGACTTCGCAATGATCTCATCTGCGGGCAGCAGGTATCTTTCGCTGCATTCTGACTTGACACATCTCTGCCCTGTGTTTGCCTTGTTTCACTCGAATTGTTTAGCATTTAGGGCGTTAGTGCGGGGTTGTGCGAGCCCATATGCGGCACACCCCATGGGTCGTTCGGGGTTGGGGGATATTGTTTTGATCCGCGCCACTCTGGTCCGCGCAATTTTCTTATCGATCGCTTTCTTTGGCACTTTGCCGCCAACTCGCGGTCTTGCCGAAGACGGCAGTCGGTTGCCGACCAAAGCAAACGAGGAGTTGCCGCGACAGCTGCTTTCGCTGCTCCTACAACGGAACATGCCAAAGCGTTCCCCGATCCTTATCCGCATCTTCAAGGAAGAATTTGAGCTCGAAGTCTGGAAGCAGGACACCGCCGGCCGTTTCGAGTTGCTCAAGGTCTATCCGATCTGCCGCTGGTCGGGCGATCTCGGCCCGAAGATCAACGAGGGTGACCGTCAGGCACCCGAGGGCTTCTATATGATCACGCCCGGCCTGATGAATCCGAATTCCAATTACTATCGGGCGATCAATACCGGCTTTCCGAACGCCTATGATCGCGCCAACGACCGCCATGGCGCGTTTCTCATGATTCATGGCGATTGCTCCTCGCGCGGCTGTTACGCCATGACCGACGAGCAGGTCGGCGAAATCTATTCGTTGGCGCACGAGTCGTTCCTCGGCGGCCAACCGTCATTCCAGATCCAGGCCTATCCGTTCCGCATGACGCCGGCGAACCTGGCACGCCATCGCATGAGTCCTCACTTGGCCTTCTGGAAGATGCTCAAGATCGGCAACGACCATTTCGAGACGACGCATCTCGAGCCGAAGGTTGACGTCTGCGATAAGCATTACGTGTTCGACGCCCAGCAATCACCGCATGGATCGAAGCCCCTCGCGTTCGACCCGACCGGCAAATGTCCCGCTTTCGTGGTCAACCCGCAAATCGCTCGGGCCGCGCTAGGGAAGCAACTCGCTGACGAGGTCCAGTACGCCCAATTGGTCAAATCCAACACTCCCGTGGCGCCAATTCATAGCGGACTGGACGGCGGAATGAACCGAGTTTTCCTCGCCCAGATTGGTGGCAGCATTCCGCCGGCAAGAGTGCCGCCGCCAGGATCTCAACCATCGCCACCGCCCGACAACAACAATTCGTTCGCGAGTAGATTGTTTGGTTTGTTTGGATGGAAGTCGGCTCCACGGACGCAAGTTGCCTCGGCCGATTCGACTGCACTGGAACGCGGAGCGAATGCGGCGGCCACGGGATCGATTTTGGCGCCAAAAATAAAGCTGGCACCGCAAGGCTACACCGTGGCCAGTGCGACTCCCAGCGAGTTGTATGCGAACGAGTTGGCCAAGAACGACGTGCCTGAAATGGAACAAACTATTGCGCCGCTGCCGATGCCTCGGCCGCAGCAGGAACCTGCCGACTCTTTTGAAAGCCGCTGGGGCGGATTGCAAAAGGTCGAGGCAGGCCTAGCATTCAATGCTCGTTGGGCGTTGGACTCGCAATGAGAGAGGGTTAAAACGGCCTCTGCTTACGCTGGCGTTGGTAGCGATGAGGCTGCGGATTCGGGCGAAGTCCCCTTCGAGCAGAATGGCCACCAGTCGGCGCATCGCTGCGGCCGCTCACGCCGCGTCATAGCGGTGCCCTATTGCCCAGCGGCGACCGGGTTGCCGGTCCCGAACACGATGACTTTCGCGCCGATTGGCGTGCGGTTGTAGAGATCAACGATGTCCTCGTTCGTCAGGCGGATACAGCCGGACGAGACGTTGGTGCCAATGGTCCAGGGTTCATTGGTGCCGTGGATGCGGTATAGCGTGTCCTTGTTGCCGGAATAAAGGTACAGGGCGCGGGCGCCAAGTGGGTTTTCGGGGCCGCCTATCATTCCAAGACCTCCCGGCATTTGCGCCATGTACTGTCTGAGCTCCGGCTTGCGAACCAACATTTCCGCAGGCGGGTACCAGTCGGGCCATTCCTGCTTGCTATGGACTGTCGCACGCCCGGACCAGACAAAGCCTTCCCTCCCGACGCCCACGCCATAGCGAATGGCCTGTCCGGCATCGTGGATGAAGTAGAGAAAATGACTGGCCGGATCGATGATGATCGTTCCCGGCGGCTCGTGCGTCGGGTAGGCGACGACCTGGCGGGCGAAGACGGGATTAGGCCCTCGCTGTTGGTCCCACGGCATCGTATAAATGCCGGCGCTGGTCGTCCCGCCTACGCAGGCGGCAAGTATCAGCAGCACAGCATACGTTAGACCCCGCACGACCCGCATTTGCCGGCAGGGAAAACCCCCGAGCCTGATTTTCATAAGGACATTTTAAACCAAAATGGGTCGGATGAATATCGTCCGGTTCCGTAGATACCGGCTGTGCGATCATCGCTCATGCCCTTCAGAGTTTCCCACAGAATGCAGATTAGCAGTCAATCAATGCTTGAGCGGAAATGCCTGCACCATCTGATCGAAGGCGGCTCGCGCCAAGCGATGATCGCGAGCAACGGCAGCGTGATTTAGAGCCGCGACGGGAACAGGAGCGGGAACAGGAGCGGGAACAGGAGCGGGAACAGGAGCGGGAACAGGAGCAGTAAAACAGGGGCGGTAAAATTTG
Organism: uncultured Alphaproteobacteria bacterium; assembly: GCA_963806465.1. Taxonomy (GTDB): domain Bacteria; phylum Pseudomonadota; class Alphaproteobacteria; order Rhizobiales; family Xanthobacteraceae; genus BOG-931. Next base: position 61,925 of record CAWDZD010000044.1, read on the forward strand.
TGGGGTGGTTAGGGGAATGGGTCTCTTTGCCTTGATGTCGCCGGAGCATGGCATACGATGCGTCAGGGACTCCCTTAAGAGGCCCGGAGGCGGGGATGGTTAGCCCAATCGCTATGGTCCGCGCTTAGCAAATCTCAGATTGACGTGTCAGTGAAGCGCCCGTTGGGTGGTGACCGGGTCGACCGAGCGGCAAGGCCATGCCGCAGGCGCTGCCAGAGCACCGGCAATTGAGGTCGGGATTGTGCTGCGCTATCGCCGCTTCATGCGGCCACGCTTGCGCCCTCGAAAGGGCGAGCCATCTCGTGCTTAATACGCTGAACGGTACCGCTGCCGACGCCACACTCAGCAGCGACCTTCAACATACCCTTGCCGGCCCGCAATTGACCCTGGATTCGCTTTTCCAGGGTCGGGTCTATCCGTGGCCTGCCAAGCTGCTTGCCCGCTTCTACGGCCCGCTTAAGCCCAGCGTTGACTCGCTGGCGGATCATGCTGCGCTCAAACTCGGCGAAGGCGCCCGTAACCTGAAACATCAGCCTTCCAGCGGGCGTGGTAGTGTCGATCGATTGCTGATCGAGGTACAGATCGACGCTGCAGGCCTCTAACGTCTGAATGGTGCCGAGAAGATCGATTAGAGAGCGGCCTAACCGGTCGATTGCCCAGGCCATCACAACGTCAAATCGGTGCCGCTGCGCATCCTGGAGCATCTTATCGAGCCCTGGGCGGTCTTCACGGCCCTTGGCGCCGCTGATGCCGGCGTCGTGATATTCCTCGACCACCTGCCAGCCCCGCCGCTCGGCAATCTGGCGCAACTCTCTCAGTTGGTTCTCAATGGTTTGCTTGTCGGTGGACACGCGGACGTAAATTGCGGCGCGTTTTTCCATCCCAGCCTCCCGTTATGCACGGGCATCATACCGCAGGTCATATGCTAAAAACAAATATATTCTGCATGGCCAGAATGTAGAAAACCGACCATTGAAAAGACTCGGCTTTTTAGCCCGCCGCTAGAGGGGTTTTCTGCATAGCACCCGCTGATGGATGTCAGAGTTGTTTGATTTCGTGAGCGCCCCTGTTATTCAGCCTGTTACCAGGAGCTCGGCCTGCGTAGCTGTCCCCCTGCGAAGCTGTTACGCACTGGCACCTGTTTTAACAGGGAGAAGCCCTCCGGACGTAAAGGAGGGGTATATTCACGCGCCAGCCACACCTTTCCCAGCCTTACGGGCCCGATAGAAGGCAGACTTGGACATTCCGGAGCCGGCCCACGGCGGACTACGGTGAGCAGCCAACCATTCTGATCGTGGTATTGCCCCCTCAGCCCGTCTCTTAGCTTCTTTCCTTTGCTGGTTCTTCGTCCTCGCCCTAGCCTGGCGCACGGATAGTCGCTGTGCCGCTATTTGGACAGGGCCTGGAGGGACCTCTGTAACTATAGTCACCTCGCCTGTACGCCGATCGTCGATCCCGGTTTCCAGAGCGTCGGGATACTGATTTGACCATCCCCTTACCCCGCTTTCGGTCGTTGAGGCTGCGCAGACCGGTTTCCCATCTCGACAGGGAACGGGGCACAAGCCGGCCTCTAGCAATCGGACCCTCAGCAAGTAGGCTTGGTACGCGTTCACATCACCCTCTCAGATCCGGTAGGCGCCGGCGATATGGCCAAAGACGGCATCGAGGACGCGTCGCGGAGCTCTGATGCGGGCACTATTCACGGCGATAGCCCATTCGACCCCTCGGTCGTCTGTGAGGCGGGTTTTTAGGCCCGATTTTATTGGGTTTTTGAGGGGGGTGCGATTAGGGGTGCTACCTGTATGCCCTGGTGACGACGACCGCTCAAAAAAGCGGCTATTTACAAGCTTAAGCCGCCGCGCGGTCTTGCACTCAGCCCGATAGCAGACCTTTTGATGTTCGGCGTTCCGCGGCATCACACGCTCACAAACGAGACAACGATGCCGATAAAAGCTGCGATGGCAGCCTCCAACGCAGAACGCCTCTCTGGGATTGGCTGTCGGGGCCTTAAGCTTAGACCGGCAATGGCGGCAATAATGCCGCGGGCTGCTCAACTCGGACATGATCGCGGGATACGGACGGAGTGATGGATTGCGTAATTGGAGTGCGTCGGAGGCGCAGCGGACTGCTTCATGCGGCCCCCAAATGCGTTAGCTCTGCCGCTACCAGGTCGAAGATGTTGAACGGCGCACAAGATAAGTCTGGCAGTGGCGGCTTTTGGGTGGGCGAGCAAACGCACACCCATTCGCTGGACTCTTGACTAGGTACAGATAGGCCAGCCCATCCCTGCCCTTCGGACAGGTCTGGTCTGTACATACCGATCTTTATTCCTGCCAGACTTGTCCGGGCTTTCTTCTGGCGATCGTACCAGGTCGTTCGACTAACTCGCTCGGCTTCCCAGGGCTTGTCGCGAGATAGAGAGTTGGCTTCCAGATATTCTGCTCTGGATTTCATGCCCTGCGCCTTTCGCTTTTTGCGTCGCCTGCCGTTGGAGAGCATTCGGGAATAGTCGGCCCGCTCTTCGTCCGACATATCTACCGGGGCAATCGTTCGCGGCCGAAGCGCGCGCCATTCAGCGCCGTCGAGGTTGAGCCATCTTCCTAGTGTCTTAGCGCGCCATTTTTTGGGGTCGCCGAAAACTTCTTCCTGGATCGCCTCAACGACGGCCCAAGGCGCTCTCAGCGTGATAATCCTAGGAAGAGCGAGGGCATTGCCCGCATAGTGGTGCGCGAGGATTTTCAGGTCCTCCAAGCCGGCGTCATCTTCTGGAAATTGCCAATCACAGGCGCCCACACGACCGCCATAGCGAAGCGCAAAAAGCTTGTTCAAATCACCAACTCGGAGCCTACGAATTATTTCGTCAGGATTAGTCTTGCGTGACCTCTTCACCCCCCGGTTCGAATCCGGTAATTCACTCATCGCTGAACAAATTTTCTCCTATCGTTCTGGAGACCCGCCGCGCCAACGGCGGGTTTTCTGTTTCAGATACGTTGCATTGCTTTTTCACTGAGCGCGCTTGCTCACGTCGCCCGCCATTATCCCTAGCGTCCGCTCGTAGGCAGGATGCACGCGAATGAGCCCGTCGATTGTCGCTATGACGTTCTCGATTGGGGCCCTCCGAGCCTGATAATTCATACCATTGATGGATCACGGCACTTACCGCGTCGAACCACTCGGCAGCCGTGTCGGCGATGTCGGTCATGACGCTACCGCCTTCGCGGCCCGCGCCTCGATCGACAACCGTGCTCGCCGGCGGGACTGTTCCGATGCCTCAACCGGTCGCGTCGCTAGCCACCCGTTAATTTCAGCTACAGTCCACACGCGAGTCCCGGACCTAGAAGTCGGCCGAGCGGAAAGCCTTCGTGAATTTGCATATGCCGCACCGCTTGATGCGTCATGGCAATGCCGCGCTCCTGCAAGTCTTTCAGCCGCAGGAACTTCGGTACGTCGTTTTCCATTGGAGCGTCCTCTGTTGAAAAGAGGACTACCCAGTTACAGCATTTTTTGCCTCGGGGTACACTTTTGGCAGGCTGTCCCCATTATTAACGGGCACAACTCGTCGGCCGGGATGTGCAATTTGCTCGATCAACGCCGCCAATTTCAGAAGCGCGTCGGCTTTCTCGACATCGTAGGTGTGCCGATTATAGATGCCCTCGACTCCACCGATCACGTGGCCGAGCACGCGCTCGGCGTGTTCGCTCTGGACGCCGGCGCGAGACATCAGCGACCGAGCAGTGCGCCGTAAATCATGCAGCCGCCAGCCCGTCACGCCGCACTTGGCGTCGAAGTCGCGCTTGGGACGGCCGCTGAGAATATGCCACGCCGCGCCATGCTGACCCGCAAAAACGTAGGGGTTGCCGGCAAAGCGCGGCTGCGCCCGGATGATGTCCAAGGCAATCGGCGGCAGCTTGAGCTTGCCAGGGTTGCCCTTCTCGCGCTCCGCAGTGCGGATCGTCCACACGTCGCCGTCAACGTCATCCCAGCGCAGACTATGCACCTTCTCGCGCCTCTGAGCGCTTAACAACAGCAGGCGAACTATCGCGCCAAACTGCCCGCTAGACTCGGCAGCTTTCCACACCGCGCGCAATTCGGCGTCGCTCAGGATGCGCGCTCGTGCCGCCTTCGGGCTGCGGGACATTCCTCGCACGAAGGGTGGGACATAAGCGTCATCCCTAGCCTGGTGCCAGCTTGCGATGGCGCGCAAAGTGATCAGCGTTCTGTCGGCTGTTCCCGCGCCGTGCTTATCCTCGATGTGGTCGAGTAGTAGCGTGATGTCGCCGCGCTTTAAATCCGTGAACGCCCGTTCGCCCCAGTAGGGCAGAACGTATTTTTCGATGATCCGGCGCAACTCGGCCCCGCGCCTGTGCTTGTTCTTTTCAACGTGCCGCGTCAGCCATCGCTCGGCGATCACCGCAACGCTGTCCGGCTGCGGCTTCGGTGGTTCGATTGCCGGCTTGCCCTCTTTGATTCGGCGTATGGTTTGCTGGGCCAGGGAACGCGCTGCGTCGATTTTTAGATCGGCGGTTGTCCCCGAGTGTCGTCCAAATTTGCTTGCTATAGGGACCGCGCGCAACGGCCGTGAACGTGATCGGTCCGGCCGGCGGAACTCTCAGATAAAGCCCGCGCTGCTCTGGATCGGGCAGGATATAGCGCTTCGCCTTGCGCGGCAGGGCCCCGATCTGCTTGTCGGTGAGGTTGTGTCTGCGAGCCATGATCGTTCCCGTGCTAACGGCGGGCTAACATCGCATGGCCAACAAGAGAACTCAAACCAATTCCAGACAACTCAGTAAATGCAGGCCTATTCGCAAGAAACGTAGTCTAATGGAGCGCTATAGACCCCTTACCGGCCGATATTGACGAAGATGGTCAGCATGCCGCGGTTGCGCGCCGTGGCCAGCACGCTCTGGGCATTCTTGATCGCGTTGTTCTTCTCGATTTGCCGGCAGAGATTCTTGCCCCAGACGCCTTTTGCATCGCAGACGCTGTTCTGCCAGTGCAGCATCAACAAGGCGGCTTCCGGCGATACGCGTTTGGCCATGATTGTCGCTTTCCGCGGATTTGCATCCCGATTTTATGACACTACCGCCAATTGCGAAGGCGGCAACATGACGAAGGAGGGCGCAGTCGCTCCAGAAACCCGGTGCGGACGCCTATATAATCGCAGCATGCACGAAAAACTCTTCAGCGAATTGTCAGCCTGGCTGACCTGGGCCGGCCTGGCCGGCACGCCGGAGACCGAGATTGTCTCAGGGTGCTGTGAGCGTTGTGTCGCGGCCGGGATCCCGCTTGGCCGCGCCCACCTGTTCGTCGACACGCTCCATCCGGTTCACGAAGGCCGCTTGTTCCGCTGGGGCTATGGGCCTGACGAATCCGCGATGCACGAATATGGCCGCACCAGCGTGGCCGGCCTGGTCGGCCCGTCTGGCGCCGCGGCGCTGGACGTACAGGCGACCGATACTTGGCTGCGCAGCCCCTTCTATACCATGCTGCAAACCGGCGACTCGCTGCTGCGCCTGCGTCTGAATGCCAACATCGAAGACGAGTTCTCGATGATGCCCGACTGGCGAGCGGCCGGGATGACCGACTATGTCGCGATCATCACTCGTTTCGCCGCCGAGGGCGTGATCGGCGAGATGGACGCGGTGTACTCGTCATGGGGCACGAGCGAGCCGGAAGGATTCAGCGACGGCCAGATCGCCGCGCTTGAACGCATCGAGCCTTACCTCGCGCTCGCCATCAAATCGGTATCGCTGCTGCGGATGACCCGCACGCTGATGGAAACCTATCTGGGCCGCGACGCCGGTCAGCGCGTGCTCAGCGGCCGGATCGTGCGCGGCATTGCCGAGCGCATCGACGCCGTCGTCTGGTTCAGCGATTTGCGCGGCTTTACCCGCATCACCGACACGACCCCGGAACATGTCATCCCGCTGCTCAACGATTATGCCGATGTGATCGTCTCGGCGATCCACGAACATGGCGGCGACGTGCTCAAGCTGATCGGCGACGGCACGCTCGCCATCTTCACCGCGCAAGACCGCATGCACGCCTGCAACGCGGCGCTGACCGCGGCGATCGCTGCGCGCCAAGGCGTTGTCGAATTGAACAAGCGCCGTGCGGCCGATGACCAGCCCGTGACCGACATGTATCTCGGCTTGCATGTCGGCAAGGTGTTCTATGGCAATGTCGGCAGCCGCGAGCGGCTCGATTTCACCGTGCTTGGGCCGGCGGTGAACGAGGCAAGCCGCATTGCGGCGATGTGCCGTTCGGTCGATCAGCCGGTGCTGGTATCGGCAGCCTTCGCCAATGTCGACGACATGAAACACCGCCTGGTCTCGGTGGGGCGATACGCGCTGCGCGGCGTATCGCACCCCCAGGAGCTGTTCACCATCGATCCCGAGGCGTAGGCGGCGGGCGTCGCCGCGCTTGCTTCGGCTTACGAAGCTCCGACGCTCGGGCGTCCGTCATGGCCCGGCGCGCCGTTGGATTTCCGGCTGCCCTCGATGGCGGTCACCTTGGTCTGGAGATCGTCCTGCATCGGCGGGCGCTTCGATGACGCGCGCGGCACATCGACGGCCTTGTCCTCGCGTTTCGACGAGCCTTCGAAGCGGGCATTCTCCTCAATCGACAGCGAGCGATGGAAAATATCGCCTTCGACCACGGCAGTGCCATTGAGCTTGACGCGATTGGCGTGGATGGAACCCTTCAGCTCTCCACCGACCGTCAATTCCTCGGCGACGACGTCGCCCTCCACTTTTGCGCCTTCCTCGATCAGCACGGTCAAGGCCCGCAGCTCGCCCTCGATGTGACCGAACACGTGCACAATGCCCTCGCCGAAAATCTTGCCGACGACTTTGGTGCCGCGGCTGATCGAGGATGCCTGGTCGGTCGATCCCTGTTGCCCCGGCTTGGTCGCCGCCGGGCGCTGAAGCTGTCCAGGGGTAGCCGTTAGATCGTTCTCGTCCTTGGATTTTCCGAACATGTCACGCTCCTTGTGTTGCCTGCGGCTCACGATCAAAAACTTCAGGTGGCGTAGTAGATACGATGGAAGCGGCCGCCGAGACCGCTAAGCACCTCGCGACCGGTCGATTTGGTTGCCTCGGCGATCTCGTCGATGCTGATCGTCGGTCCGATCAGCGTGACCAACTCGCCGATCCGTGCCGCCCTCGCGTCAGGCAGATCGGTGACGTCGATCGGCAACAGGTCCAAGGACGGCCGCCCGGCTGGACAGCGATAGCCACCGACCATGGCGTGCAGCTTGTGCTTTGGATGCAATGATTGCGGGAAGCCATCGGCCCGTCCGACCGACACGAATGCGAGCCGGCGCCGCTTCGCAAACCAGCCGCCATTGCCAGCGCCGTTTTCCCACGGCATCACGTCGCGCACCTGCACGATGCGCGCGCGCAGTTCCACCGCCGGAAGCATCGGATTGGCCGAACCGGGAATCGGATTGATGCCGAACAGGGCCGAGCCCGCCCGCACCAGATCGAAGTGGCACTTCGGATTCAAAAGAATGCCGGCAGAACCGGCGAGCGAAGCCGGAACGCCGCGGTAAAGCCGGCGCAATTCGTGAAACCACGCAATCTGGCGCTCGCTCTCGGGATCGTCGGGCTTTTCGGCGTTGGCGAAACCGCTCATCAACAGCGTGATGCCGTGATCAGGCACATTGAGCCGCGACGCCAGCGAAACCGCTTCCTCCACCGACAGACCGAGCGTGTCCTCGCCGGTATCGACGTTGAGCGCGCAGCCGCCGGTCCAGCGAATGGAGCGGACGAAAGCATCCCAGGCGGCGAGCTCGATTGAGCTATTGATGACCGGTCGCGCATTGAGCTCGGCGAAGGCGGGCCCCGCTCCGGGGCAGCAACCGTGCAGCACATAAATGATCGAATCCGGCGCGGTCGTGCGGGCCCGTTTGGCCTCGGCAAGGTCGGTGACGAAAAAGGTCCGGCAGCCGGATTTGGCCAACGCCTCGACGACCGGCTCGATGCCGCAGCCATAGGCATTGCAGCGGACGACCGCGGCACATTCGGCGACGGTATGTTTCGAAAGTATTTCCCAATTGAACGCGATCGCACTCAAATTGATTTTGAGGATGGCGCCAGCTTCGCGGTCCGACGGCCCGTCCGACCGCACGGAGGCCGTGAGGCCTTTGTGGTTGACGACCAGACGGCCGCCTTTATTGACTATTTTTCCGTGGACGGAGCCGTCGACGACGACGTTGGCGCCCGGCTCGATCGTCAAGCCGCCGACCAGGTTGCCGCGAACATGCAAATAGCAGCGTTTGCGGACGATCGTGTCGGTCGCGACCGAGCCATTGATATCGGTGGAGCTGCAGACAACCAGTGGCTCTGGAGCGCTGCTTCGGTCTTCGGAAGGCATCACGACGGCCGGCGTCATTGCCAGCACTCCCCCCACACCAATTACTGCGGCGTGCTCCTAAGATGGCTGCCACGTAATTGAATCACATATCCGATCGCATTCGACCAGAAAAATTCGGCGCGTGGTGGGGTTATGGTTGACTGTTCAATGACGGATTCGCAAAGAATGAAAGCGCCCGGCAAGCGCGACTGCCAAGCCGGGCGCGGCGCACATTCATAGATCAGGCGGTCGCGCCTGCCAGTCAGCCGTTTCGCTGCGGGTGAAACCTGACCAGAGCGAGAATCCCGAGCACGACGAAGATCGCCAACACGATGAACTCGGTGATCAGGAACGGCGGTTCCGATTGCGTCGGCGCCAGCGGCTGCAGGATCGTCACCTTGGCAAACAGCTGCGCGACCAGAACAAAGACATTCAGATAGAGGATGATGACCGCGCCGCCGGCATAGATCCAGCGCCACGCGCTGCGCAAATGAAAGCCATAGAGCGCAACGAGAGTCGGCACCATCACAATGAGCGTAATGGCGCCGAATACTTGGCCGGGCGTGATCTTGGTATTCGGGAAGAAAAACCCGGTGATGCTGGTCAAGGCGGTCGTAACCAGGAACAGCTCGGTCCAGCCCGGCAGGCGGCGCGCCGCGTACATTCCGCCCAGCACGATAAATCCGGAGATGATGGCGATCACACTGATGACAGTGTGGAGCAGCGTGAAATCCCCAATAGACATGCCCAAAATCATTTGAGTCCCCTGTTAACAGCGCAATATCTTACGATACGTTCCGCGCCGCATTCGCCATATCTCCACGCCCGCGCCGGCGCGCGGCGTCATGACAGCCGGCGACCAGCCCGCGTACCATAGTGGCTATTTGCTACAGCCGCACTGCGTCAGTGGCCGATATCGGCGGCCAGCCCGGATTGGGCGTCGGCGAAAAACCGGGACGAATGCGCAAGCGCGCACTACTCCAGGGTTTCGCCACGCTCAACCCGGGCTACGGTCCTCCCCCGTCACTCCGCCGCTTCCAGGACCGGATAATAGTCTTGGTCGCTCGTTTGTTCGTCGCTCGTTTGCTGAGCCGGCAGCTCCGCTGGCTCGTCCGACGGCTGCTGCGTTGGCTGGTCCGACGGCAGCTCCGTTGGCTCCTCCGCCGACTGCTCCGCCGCTTGCACCGGCTCGAATGCGCCGGCGCGCCGCAAGTCGCGCATCAGCTCGGCGAGGCTGGTCTTGAGGTCGTAGGCCGGATCGGTTGGCGTTGGCCCGTGCCCTTCGGCATCGCCATGCCGGTCGACCACCAGCGGCGCGATGCCGATGAGTTCATCGCCAAGGAGGTGCCGTCGCGGCGAAAGCCGCGTCGCGACTGTGCGCCACTGATCGCGCACGACCGGCCGGCGCCGCTGGCGCGCGAATTTCGCCGCCCATCCGGCGACAAGCAACAGCGGGATGGCGAGCGCGCCGGCGATGGAGAAATATCGGAGCGCCACCTCGCCGGCCGAGCCCGCGGGCGCGTGATCGGTGCCGGGGAGCAGCAATGTCGACGGCATTTGCGGAGCCTGCCCGGTCGCTTCGCGCCCTTCCGCATAGCTGCTGCTGATCGCCGCCGGCTCTTGTTGCTCGAGATCCTCGGCGTTCGGAAGATTTTCCGGCCAGCGCGTCACGAACCCTGCGCCGCGCAGCGGCTGAGGCAACGCCGGCGCGGACGAGGCTGGCGCAGTCGTGCTCTGCGCCGCCACCGCGGGCGCGGGTGCCGTTGCCGCGGGCGCGGCCGGCGCCGCTGCTGCACTTGTCGATTCGGCGGCGTTCCTTTTCTGCGGCGTCGTCGCGGCCGTCGACATCGCCGGCGTCACCCCCTGCGCATGAGCGTGCCCGTCGACGACGCCGAGATACCAGCAATGCTGCTTGGCGCGATTGACCCGGTAGTACCAATGCGCGCCCCGCGGCGCGTTCGTGCCCGGGCTGGTCTTACATTCTTCGGCCGCCGGCTCGCTCAAGCTCGCTTGCACCGACACCAAAACCGTAGCGGGCACTATGATAAGGATGGCCGGCAGGATCTTTGACCCAAACACTGATCCCTCCATTGCCGTTCTTTGGAGCCCCTAACCCTGCATCCCCCGATGCGCGATGAATTTGCACGGCGGATTTGGGCCGCAATAGGTTGCCAATGTGACCATTAGCGGCCGACAAATAGACGTGGCGGAACGAGAATTCCGGCCGGATCAAACAGCGCAGACTTGCCAGGCCGGTTCCACTTCACCTGCCGCGCTCGCTCGGTTCCCTGTGCCTGTTTTGGTGGAGGGAAATTGGTTCCGCTCGGCTTTTGCGGCTCCAAACGCGTCGAATGCCTCCGCGAGCCTGCGCACCACGATCGCCGGATCGGTCGCCGTCAGCACGCGGCTACGCGCCGCCTTGAGACGATCGGGGGACACGCCGGCAATCGCGGCGGCGGTATCGAGCGCCCAGGCAAGATGCTTGCGCGCATGGCGCATGCCGATCGCGAGGCCATAGTGGCCGAGCATTTCGCCGTAGAGCGCGCTTGCGAGCGCAAGTTGTTCGCCGAGCGCCGGCGGCGCTTCGCGCTTACCGGTCGCCAGATAGCGCGCGAGCTGGCCGGGGAACCATGGCCGCCCCTGCGCGCCGCGCCCGATCATCACCGCGTCCGCCTGCGAGGCGGCAAGCGCTGCATCCGCATCGTCGAAAGTTTCGATGTCGCCATTGACGACGACGGGAACCGACACTGCCGCCTTGACGGCGCGCACCGCCGCCCAGTCGGCACGGCCTTTGTAGAACTGGCAGCGGGTGCGGCCATGCACGGTGATGAATTGCACGCCGGCCGCTTCGGCGCGGCGCGCCAAGTCTGCGGCGTTGCGGTTGAAGTCATCCCAGCCGAGCCGCATTTTCAAGGTCACCGGAACGCGCGTGGCCGCCACCACGGCCTCGATCAGTGTCAGCGCATGAGGAAGATCACGCATCAGCGCCGAGCCGGACGCGCCGTTGGTCACGTGCTTGGCCGGGCAACCCATGTTGATGTCGATGATCGCGGCGCCGAGCCCTTCGGCGATGCGCGCGCCTTCCGCCATCCAGCGGGCTTCACAGCCGGCAAGCTGCACGACATGCGGCCCGGCGCCGTGCTGTTCGACACGCCGTCGGGCGATACGCTTGCCCTCGGCGAGCGCCGCGCAGGCGGTCATTTCCGAAACCACCAGGCCCGCGCCCAAGCTTGCGGCCATGCGCCGGAACGGCGCGTCGGTGATCCCGGACATCGGCGCCAACAGAACCGGATTTGGCAGCGCGATCGGGCCGATGCAGATGCTTTTCATTTGGAGCGGCAGGAGCTGTGGCAGTGGTCACTTTATGTTTCGCGGAACTGGCTGCGAATCCCAGCCAGCCATAGCACGATGTCCGGCTCCTTCAGCAGTGTGATGTCGAGAATAATGACGCCGGGATGACAGCCGCTCCGCACCCGCCTCGACGTCCAAACCCGCACGCAGAACGGGAGGCAAATGAGATCGCCCGGCCAGTCTCTACCGTGAATTGCAGCCGTTCGTTGCCACGTCGCGAACGATTTAATTTTCGCTCAATTTAACGCATCGAGCCACGGCCGCCCCATTGCGACAAGTGTTCACAAACTGTCCCTACATTTTCATCAATTCAGGAGGTGTTGTTTCGAGGTGGTCATGCTGTCGGCACATCGTGACATTGTCTTTGCCGAGCGCCGCAAGGACGTTCGCATCATCGTCAACGTTGCTGGACAATTCTCAATGTCCAACAGGCGCTGCCCCGGCGGGGCGCGGCCGGTATTCTCGTGCCGTGCGGTGCACGTCTCGAACCAGACCATCGCTCTGGTCTCGCCGGTCGAGGTGCAAATCGGCGACCAGATCAGCGCCGATATCGAGCATCTCGGAAAATTCGACGGCACCGTTGCCCGCATCCTCAACGGCGGCTTCGTCATGAGCATCACCGCCAACGACGAAGAGCGGGACAAGCTCGACGACAAGATCGACTGGCTGGAGCGCTACAAGAATCTCGATACTTCCGATCAACGGGCGCATCCGCGTTTCGCTCCGGCAAAACGCCGCACCAAAATGGTGTTCGCCGACGGCACCACCTTGTATTGCCTGATCCGCGACGTCTCGGTATCGGGCGCGGCGGTTTCGTCCGATACCATCCCGGCAATCGGCACGGTGCTCGCGATCGGCACAATCGTCAGCCGCGTGGTGCGTCACTTCAAGGGCGGGTTCGGCGTGAAGTTCATCAAGCACCAAAGCGACGCGCGCCTTGGCGCCATGGTGCACCGCGACTAAAGGCGTGTACCCATAAACTGCTCGCGGGCTCCAATTTTCCGAATAAGCAGGGGTCAATCAGATTTGGTGCTTAGCCAAGAATTCGAGAATGAAGTTTGCAATCTCATCGTTCTTTTCATCCAAGGCGAAATGGCCGGCATCGAGCAGGTGGATTTCGGCGTCCGGCAGATCACGTTTAAACGCCTCTCCCCCGGGAGCGATGAACGAGGGATCGTTCCGTCCCCACAACACCAAGGTCGGAGGCCTGTGTCCGCGCAGCCATTCTTGCCACGCCGGATACGAAGCAACATTCGTCCAGTAGTCATAAAGCAGATTCGCTTGGATCTCGCGTTGTCCCGGCAGCGATAGGTGAGCGTACTCGTCAGTCCACGTATCAGGGTTATAACGATCGGGATGCGAGGTCCCAAGCGTATGACGCTGTTCGGTTGCCACTAACGACACGAACGCATCGAACACTTCAGGATGCGCTTTTGGATCGGCCCAATATTGGGCAATACCAGCCCACTTGGCGCCCAGACCTTCGTTGTAGGCATTGGCATTCTGGATGATGAGAGCCTGCAGCCGCTGCGGATGCGCCAAAATGATACGGAAGCCGATCGGTCCCCCATAGTCATGAAGGTAGAAACTGTATTTGTTGATCTTGAGTTGCTCGAGCAGATCGTTCGTCGTCTTCGCCAGATTGTCGAAGGTGTACGCATACGAGGAAGGCGGCGGGGCGTCGCTTTGACCGAAACCCGGGAAGTCTGGCGCTATGAGATGATAGCGTGTCGCAAGCAAAGGAATGAGCGTATCGAACTCACGGGAGGACGAAGGAAATCCGTGCAGCAGAACGATCGTCGGCTCGTCTTTCGGGCCAACCTCTCGGTAGAAAACGCCAACGCCATCGACGGTCACGCGATAATACGTCGTGGTCGCAGAAGTGGACTCCATTGGCGTAGCCTGCGCAGCATGGCCGGCGATTAGCGAGGCCATAGCAAGGAAAATTCGACTTTTCATCATCGGTCGGACTGAGGCTGCCGCAGCTGCCGCACGTCGGACCGCGTTCGTAAGTTCGCTTGTGAGGGTTTGTGTCGGTGCCATAGGCGAGGCGCCCATCGAAAGCGCCTCTCCAACGGCAGGCCGCGAGGCATCCATAGAAAATCAGCAGTGTTCTTACGAAGCCCGAGCGGTGGCGGCCGGTGCGGCCTTTTGCTTTACCGCTGCCATCAGCGTCTTCGCGGCAGGACCGGAGGAAGCTGGATTCTGTCCGGTGATCAGCAGGCCGTCGCTGACCACGTGAACCCCCCAGTCCGCCACTTTCGAGAACACCGCGCCCAGTTTCAACATCTCATCTTCGACAAGGAAGGGCACGACTTTAGTGAGACCCATCTCTTCCTCCTCGCCGTTGGTGAAGCCGGTCACTTCCTTGCCCTGAACCAGAAACTTGCCGTCCGTCGTCTTGACGTGATGCAGCGCCCCAGTGGAATGGCAAACGATGCCGATTGGCTTGCCGGCAGCAATGAAGGACTCGATCAGTTTGATGGACTTCTCGTCCTCGGCGAGATCCCACATCGGGCCATGGCCACCCGGGTAGAAGACGGTGTCGAAGTCTTCTTGCTTGACGCTGTCGAGGCGAACGGTCTTATCGAGCTGAGCTTCCGCAGCTGCGTCCTTCTCGAAGCGGACCGTGAGATCAGTACGGGATTTGGGTTCGTCGCTCTTGGGATCGAGCGGCGGACGGCCGCCTTTCGGAGATGCGAGCGTGATCTCGACGCCGGCGTCCTTGAAAACGTAGTAGGGAGCCGCAAGCTCTTCGAGCCAGAATCCCGTCTTTCGCCCAGTATTACCCAGTTGGTCGTGGGATGTGATAACCATCAGCACTTTCATGACTTTCACCTTTGTTTACTGTCATCGAATGAACCGCCAGTTCGCGCCTCGTCCCTGAGTACATGTCGGGCATCGCGGCGCGATCTTGAGCCGCCTCCGAACGGAGGCTGCTTGCTTGTGCCGGCAACGATCTCGCTAGTGACTAAGTCCATCGCACCTCTTCCGTTATTTTCTTTCGGTCCGGACTGCGCGGATCACACTTCCGCGACGTCGATGACCGCCTCGGCAAATTCGCGTAGAGCTTCCCGAGGTAAATTGCGCCCAATGCCGGTCTTAAGGAGCTGGAACGAGTATTTGCCTGAAAGCTTCTTCCCCTAATTGGGTTCCGCCGATTCCATCAGGATTTTGCTGCTTTTTTGGGCGATGGAAGAGCGCGTCCCCGCTCAATGAATGTACAGCGCGGCATCTACACTGAGTAACCATTGGCCAACGAAGCTTTTGAGAACGGAAGACGGTGCGAGGCAAGAATAACGTTGAATCGCCATCCGCCGTTATGTCTGCAATGGAGACATTCCGCGACATGCGGACTGTCCGAGCGATGTTCGCTCTTACGCCCAACAGCGGGCAGTGGATACGCCGCGTTTATGAAAACACACCCTGACAAGTACGCGCCGCGGCCCCGGGCTCACAAGCTGGCGGCGCGCCGATCATCGCAGTTGAAATATTTTTGACATAATGGGCGCGCGCCTTCCTCGCGTCATTGTGATGTTTCATGAAAACATCGCAAGGGATATCCTGCGCCACTATCGCGCGTCGCATACCCTGTTGGAAACGGCAATATCGCCATCGACAATCAGCGCTTTCGTGCCGGCCGGCGCGCGGTGAGAACGAAATCCTTTTCGGGTTAACAGGAGAGGCCAATGTCAAACCATTTCACCGGACTCAGTCTCGGCCCGCCGCTGGGCGATCAACGTCTCGACCTCTGCGACCTTTACGCATTCCAGTCGCCCGGCGACCGGAACCGGACCGCGATCATTCTCAACGCTAATCCCAATGCCGACGCGCTGCATCCCGACGCGATCTATCGCGTCAATATCGATAGTGACGGCGATTACCTCACCGACATCGGTTTCAGCTACGTGTTCTCGAAGCCGCAAAACGGCCGGCAGACCGTCAACGTCTTCATGGCGAAGGGCGCGGAATCGCGTTCGGCCGAAGCGGTCGGAACGAAGATCATCGCCGACGCCGAGGTCTCGTTCGGCCCCAAGCCGAACATCATCAAATCGGGCGCCTACACTTTTTTTGCCGGTAGCCGCAGCGACGCGTTCTTTTTCGACTTCGACGGCATCAAGAACTTGTTCGATACCAGGGGCAAACGCAACTTCACTGAACCGCATCTCGGCGGCAAGTCGCCATGGACCGGCGTGGATTCGAATACCCAAGCCAACGTATTTTCGACTGCGATCGAGCTGCCGACGAGTGAAATCAATCCCAAGCCGGTGATCCACGTCTGGGGCCGCTGCAGCGTGCGGCGCGACGGCAAGCTCTTGCACGTCGATCGCGCGGGGCACCCGAGCGTCTCAAGCTTCTTCAACACCGACGATACCAAGGAGGAATACAACGCCAGCGAGCCGGCCAACGACCGCAAGCGGTGGCTCGAACAGTTCATTCACCTGATGGGGCACACCGGCAATTACAGCCGCGAGGAAGCGATCGTCGCGATCGACAAGGAGGGCACGCTTCCCGACGTGCTCAGCTTCGATCCGACCAAGCCCGCGCAGTATCCCAACGGCCGAGTCTTCACCGACGACGTGATCAATTACCGCATCGCTTTCCTGACGAAAAACGAGTGCCCGCCCACGGGTCTCAAGCCGCACACCGACGTGCTGAAGGAGTTCCCGTATTTGGGCACGCCGCATTCGAAGTAGCGGAGCTTGAGACCGCGACGGGTTCAGATCATCGAAGACTGACGCCGGCATTCGGCGTAGGCCCCCGGGCGGCGCATTGTTGCCCGCAGCCTCCGGGCGCCGCTGCTGTTACCGTCGGGCACGACGAGGCGTGCGCGATGCGTTCACTTCGGCGCGGCCGGCTGTTCGAGTTGCGCCGGCGGGTCGCGCAGCAACAACATCAGCAAGAGCGCGCCGATGACGGCAAAGCCAAGCACCATAAAGCCGTCGATGTAGGCGAGCACGTATGCTTGATTCTGCACGGCGCGCGCCAGTAGAGCAGTCGCGCGCGCCGCGGCTTCCGGGTCGCCGATGGAGCGGCCGGCGACGATTTTCGCATAATCCTCCAGCCGCTGATTTGTCAGCAGCGAGCCGGCATCGACGTGCAGGCCGATGAGATTGGAATAGGTCTGCTCGCGCACGCGAACGAATGTCTGGACGAAGGCCGAGCCAAGCTGCGCACCGAACAGCCGCCCGGTTTGCAGCACGGCGCCAAAGGTAAATATCTCGCTCGGCTCCAAGTGCTTCAGGGCGAACCAGACCAGCGAGGTCAGACCGAACGACTGCCCGACGGCCTGCAAAAGCTGCGAGCGCAGAAAGTCTTCGCTGACCCAGTCATGAGTGAGCTGCCCGGCCATGAAGCAGGCGCAGCCCACCAGCGCAAAGCCGAACGCCATCGTCAATCTGGCGTCAACAAAGCGAAGAATCGTCGCCACGGCCGGCGCTGAAAGGAACTGCGGCAGCGCCACCCACTTCAACGCGCCGCCAATTTCGATGGCGCGGTAATTCTGCACCGTGGTCAGGTATTGCGGGATGATGTACGAGGTGGAAAGAATGACGAAGCGAAAGAACGAAATAAAGAGCAGCAACAACGGCATATTGCCGCCTGCGGCGAAGCGCAGATTGATCCACGGCCGTTTGTACGTCAGCTCATGAATGACAAAGACTACGAGCAACAGCGAGCCGCCAAGCAATAGCGCGTTGATCAGTCCGGAGTTCAGCCAATCGAGCCGGTTGCCCTGATCGAGGCCGGCATACAGCAGGCTGAAACCGACGCTGGCGTAGAGCATCCCAGCCCAATCCGCGGTCTTTAACAGCGCGCGATTGATCGGTTGGCGCGGCATGCCAAAGACGATGCAGATCAGCATCAGCGGGGCGAGCAAAGCCGTATCCCAGAAGATCCATTTCCACGACCAATAATCGTCGAACCAGCCTTCGATCGAAGCGGCGACATTGAGCGAAAGTTCGAGGTTGAGCGAGTAGGCGGCGACGCCATAGATCACCATCCGAGCCGGCAAATTCTGCACGACAAAGCCGATGGCGAGCGGAATGAAAGTGCCCGAGGCCAGTCCGCTGATCGCCTGGAAGGCGAAGATATAGCCGAGGCTCGGCGATAACGGCAGCAGCGAATTTGAGATCCCGAAGACGACGACGGAGATGGTCAGAACGCGCCGCGGACCAAATACGCCGCCGAGCCACGCCGAAATCGGCCCAATCATCATTTGCCCGACGGTGAAGGCCGTCGTTATCCAGGCGCCCTCGTCAAAGCCGGCATGGACCGCGCCGCGAACGTCGGCGAGGCCGAACGAACTGATCCGGCTGTCCAGTGTCGAGATAATGGCGCCGATCAGCACGGCGAGCACGCCGATGAACGGCCGCACCGAAATGGCCGGCGGCGCGTACGCGGCGCGATCGTCAGGATGACACAGCGTCTGCGGCGCTGCGACGGCACGCGGCCGCGAGAAATCGCCGACCAAGCGTTGGGCAAACTGCCACACAGCGTTCAATCCCGTCGCTACTTCGCGCCGTCGGGCGGCGTCGAACTGGTATCGATCGTTGCGATCACCGACATTCCCGGCCGCAACAGGTCGGCCAGCGACGGATCGCGATCGAGCACGATCTTGACGGGAATCCGCTGCACCACCTTGGTGAAATTGCCGGTCGCATTGTCGGGCGGCAGCAGCGCAAACTCGGCGCCGGATGCCGGTGACCAGCTGTTGACCTGGCCGTGCAGAACCTTGCCGGGGAATGCATCGACGGTGACCCGCGCCTTTTGGCCGGTGCGTATGTTGGTCATTTGCGTTTCTTTGTAATTGGCGATGACCCAGACGTTGGGCAGCGGCACCAGCATGATCACCTGGGTGCCGACGCTCAGATATTGGCCCGGGCGCACGCGCCGCTCGCTGACCATGCCGTCGACCGGGGCGACAATCCGGGTGTAGCCCAGATTGATCGCGGCCAGATTGCGTTGCGCCTTCTGTGCATCGAGCGCAGCGGCGGCTTGCGCCTTCTGGCTCTCCAAGACATTGAGTTGCTGACGCTGCTGATCGAGCTTAGCGCGATTGAGCGCCAGAGTGGAGATAGCGCGTTTTTCGTTGTCGACGGCCTGCTCGACAAGTTGCGGCGTGCCGGCGTAGCTCTTGGTGACCAGAGTCTCCTGGCGCACCGTCTCGAGATGATAGCGGGTGACGTCCGCCTCGCTCGCGGCGATTTCGGCCTCGGCCTGTTTGACCACGGTTTCCTGCAGGCGCTTTTGCTGTTCGATGTTGTCGATGGCGGCCCCGGCGGCGACGACATTGGCCTGCGCCTGATCGAGCTGGGCGCGGTAGTCGTCGTCGACGATCTCGACCAGAACGTCGCCGCCACGAACGCGCTGGAAGTCCCGCACCAGCACGCGGCTGACGTAACCGGGAACCTTGGCGGCGAGCGGCGTCGTATCGGCCTGCAGGTAGGCGTCGTCAGTGCTTTGCAGCACAGCCGACCCCACCCACCAGTCCCATTCGCGCATGACGACGAAGATGAGCGCACCGATCAGAAGAAGAATAAACAGCCTGATGCCGGCGCCGGCCCAAGCGAACCGCCGTCCGCCCGCAGGCCGGTCTTTCCCAACCTTTATCTCGGAAGGTGCATCCATATCCGGGCAACCTGGCGACTGCTCACAGTAGCATCGCCAGCGCGCCACGCCACCTTTGTGCGCTTTTGTGCACTTTAGGTCTGAATGTCTACGGCGCCCAACGTGGGCGCTGCTCAGCTTTTCGCCGCCGGGTCGCGGTGGATCGGGTCGACCCACGGCACCGTCTCGGGCTTCTCCACCGGCTCGATGTCGAGGTTGATGGCGATGGCTTCGCCGTCGCTGCGCACCAGCACGCACTCGAGCACTTGGTCGGTGCTGGCGTTGATTTCCTGATGCGGCACATAGGGCGGCACGAAGATGAAATCGCCGGGATTGGCCTCGGCGGTGAATTGCAGATGCTCGCCCCAGCGCATGCGCGCCCGCCCGCGCACCACATAGATGATGCTCTCCAGATGGCCGTGATGGTGGGCGCCGGTTTTGGCGTTCGGCTTGATGGTCACCGTGCCGGCCCACAGTTTCTGCGCACCGGCGCGGGCGAAGTTGATCGCCGCCTTGCGGTCCATGCCCGGCGTCGACGGCACGTTGGGGTCGAGCTGGTTGCCGGGAATGACGCGCACGCCGTCATGCTTCCAGCGCTCCGCCGCGTCGGCGTCGGCGTGAGTGTGAGCGTGCGCATCGTGATCGTGGGATTTGGACATCAGATTCAACTCGGGTCGCTGCGGCCTTCGCCATCACCTAATTGGCGGCGAGGGGCGAAGCAAGGGGCGGGCAAACCGCCGGGACGGCGCGAGTCGCGGGAACGAGCAGGCGGCGGGGCTTATTTGAGCGCGGCGAAAGGCTTGACCGCCTGGCTGTGCTGCGAAGCGGTCATGAGCAAAACGTCGACCACCTGATCGAGCTCGGTGGTGCGCGTGGCCAGGTTTTGGGAAAATTCGAGCACCGATTTTGCGGCTGCTTGCGTCCGGCTGATGGTCTCCGCCGCGGTCCGCAGCGCCACGGCGACGGTCTCGGCATTGGCGGCGGCGCGCACCGCACTCTGCGCAGTCGACCCGGTGGCGGCGGCCTGTTGATCGACCGATGCAGCGACCGCTTCAACTTTGTCGGCGATATCGGCGATGGCCGTGCCGGTGCCGGCGATTTCCGCTACCGAACGGCGGGTCGCTTGCTGAACCAGGGTGATCTGTTTGCTGATCTCGTCGGTAGCCTTGGCGGTTTCGGTGGCGAGCGACTTGACCTCGGAAGCCACCACCGCAAAGCCCTTGCCGGCATCGCCGGCGCGCGCGGCTTCGATCGTCGCGTTGAGCGCCAGCAAGTTGGTTTGCGACGCGATATTGGCGATCAAGCCGACCACCGAGCCGATATTGTCGGCGGCGGTGGTCAGCGAACCGATCGTGGCGTTGGTGCTCTCGGCCTGGGCAACGGACTGCCGCGCCTTGGCGGCGCTCGCTATCGCCTCGTGGTGAATCTGCGCGATCGAGGCCCGCATCTTTTCGGTGACGCCGGCCATGTTGCCGACGTGGCTGGCGGTCTCGTCGGCCGCCTTAGAGGCTTTCTCGGCTTCGCCGGTCGAGGCGCCGACCAACGCAGTCATCCGATCCGAGATCTCGCCCAGCGTCGCGATCGCCTCACCAAGCGCAGTGCGAATGGTCGCCACGGTTTGGGCAAACTGCCCGATCGCCTCGACCAGCTTTTCCGCCCGCACTTTCGCCGCCGCCACTTCGCTATTGCCGTGGCAGGCCACGGCGTTGGCAGCGTCGAGCATCAGGATGCGCCGCGCCGCATCGTAGAGGTAAGTCGCCTTGATCGCCGCAAAGCGGTGCCGGCGCGCGATGACCGGCGCCATCCCGGCAAGCAGGTTCTGCGCCACCACCGGCCGGGTGCGCTGATCAAGCTTGTGACTGATTTCGAACTTGGCGCGCGCCTCGGCGTCGGCGACCCATTCCTCATCGAACGGCCGGGTGAACAGCTTGGCGGTGTAGGTCTTGATGCTGTGAAACAGCGCGGCGCGGTTGCGCGTCAATTCATCGGCAATGTTGGGTGCGATCTTGGTCGATCGATCGAGCAGCTCGTTGACGATCGGATCGAGGTGGGGCTCGACGATTGCCCACACCTCGCCGCGCGCCGCCATCACGCCAGCGTCGATGCCATAGGCGGCAAGCCGCACTTCAAACGCAGGCGGAACGGCCATGCTCAATTCCGGCGAGATTGAGGGGCACGAAATATTAACGCTAAGAAAGATTAAGAATGGCTTCAGGGCAATGATCCGGATCGAGCGAAGCCGCGATCGGGCGTTATTGCGGTGCCACAATTGCTTTGGAGAGTCTCGCGCAGCCAGCTACCAGCTAAATCTATAGTTCACGCCGGCGCGGACCAGGTTTTCGTACAGCGCGTGTATTGTCGACACCCCATTAGCAGCAGGAGGAAGACAGCCTACCGTCGCCTGCGGGCAGTTGGAATTGCCGAGTTGGACGAAGAGATATTCCCCTTTGGCGCTGATCGCCTCGGTGAAGGCATACTCGACACCGCCGCCGACGGTCCAGCCGAGCTGCGCCGGAAAGGCGTTGGTTACCGATCCTAGCCCGGGCGCGTTCACGATCGCCTTCTCGTTGCCGAAGGCGGCGCCGGCGGTGCCGAAAAGGAAAACCCGATCGAACGCATAGCCGAGCCGCACGCGCGCGGTGCCGAGGTAGTCTTGTTTGGTGGTGCACGTCGAGCCGGCTGGGAGGAGTCCAGCTGAGAGGTTGACGCAGCCCGCCGACGAGCTGGTGCCACTCAGATTGGTCCAATCGATGTCGCCTTCGAAGCCGACGATGTACGGGCCGGTCTGATAATTGGCGCCGAGCGTGCCGCCGATCAGAAAAGCGCTGGTATTGAAGTTGCCGGTCGTGCCGTTGATATCGGACCATCTGGCCTGGCCGAAGCCGTAGCCGGCATTGACGCCAACATAGATGCCGCTCCAGTCATAGAAGGCCGGCCGATAGATCGGCGGCGGCACGGGAGCGCCCTGCGGCAGCGGCATGTCGGCCGCGGCCGCGCCGGCCACACCGGCGAGCAAAAATACGCCTGCAATAATAGTCCGTTTCACCGGGATGCCCTGATCCACCCGACGGTCATCCGCCCCATTAGGCCGGCATATTGACTGCTTGGACCGGTCGAGTCGAGTGGATGAAGACGCTTACACACGCGATGAGCAGGCGTCGAAGCCGCGACTAGCCTTGGGGCGCGGAAGAAGCGTGCCTGAGACGCTGCTCCCCTTATGCCGGATACGGCTGCTTTTCAGCGAAAAACCGGCCTCCCGGGCTACCGACAAAGAGCCGCGGCCATTCACGGCTCGGTCGCTCGCGATCGGTGCAAATTTGTCACGGCGACGATCTTTTTCGAAATCCGCACCGCCGGCTCCAGGCCTACCTGCGGCGGGCGGCCGGAATCGTTCCGGTATTGTCGTTGGCGGCGGCCACTTCGACCGAAACCGTATGGTCGATCCCGCCGCGCGCGAACGTGATCCGCAAATGCTGGCCGACGGCGGTGAGGCCGATGCTGTTGCGCAATTGCGTGGCGCTGTGGATGGGCTTGCCGTCGACGGCGAGGACGATATCGCCTTTCTCGATCCCGGCTTGCGCGGCGGGCGAGTTGGCAACGACCTCGGCGATCACGACGCCGTCGGGTGCGGGTTCGTCCGCTTGCGCTCGATCGCCGAGTTCGCGCGTGACGACGCCGATCCGGCCGCGCCGCACCTCGCCGGTCTGCACCAGCTGTTCCATCACCCGCCGCGCCATGTTGATCGGCACGGCAAAGCCGATGCCGATATTGCCGCCGCCGGGCGACAGGATCGCGGTGTTGATGCCGATAAGCTGTCCACGCAGATTGACCAGCGGGCCGCCGGAATTGCCGGGATTGATCGATGCGTCGGTCTGGATGAAATCCTCGAAGCCTTCCTTGGCCAGGCCAGTGCGGCCGAGTGCGCTGACGATGCCCGACGTCACCGTCTGGCCGAGCCCGAACGGGTTGCCGACGGCAAGCACAAAATCGCCAACCTCGATGGTGTCGCTGTCGCCGAACGCGATCGCCTTGAGCCCGGCGGCGTTTTGTATTTGCAGCACGGCGACATCGGTGGGCGCGTCGCGGCCGACGAGCTTGGCGACGAAATGCCGGTCGTCCTTGGTCGTCACCTGCGCGGCGCTGGCCTCGGCGACCACGTGGTTGGCGGTCAAGATGTAGCCGTGCTGGGCATCGACAATGACGCCCGAGCCGACCGCGTGGAATTCGCGCACCACTTTCTTGGGGGCGCCGAAAAACTCGCGGAACAGCGGATCGTTGTACAGCGGGTTCTCTTCCTTGACCTTGCCGCGCACAGAGATGTTGACCACGCTCGGCGATACCTCGCGCACTACGGGCGCCAGCGTCGGCGGCTTTCCGCCGGCGGCGTCGGGAAGCTGCGCGAAAGCGGGGATCGCCAGCGCCAGGAGACCGACCGCCGGCGCCATGACAGCGCGCAGCATTTTGATGTGCGCGCGGTCGATCGGCGTTGCATGCCAGCTTGACATTTCCATCCATCCGCCCAACATTTTTGTCGTAGCCTTTTTGACACGGAGGCCAGCATGATTCCACCGGGTTATAGGGCCGCGATGATTGTTGCGTGAACCGTTCGGACCGCAACATAGCGGCAGAAACACGGACGTTTCGCCGGGCGCGACCCTGTGGGTCGCATCAGTGAGGCAAGACCCCAACTCAGTCGCCCCCGGCGTCAACCTTGAACACAATGCGATTCATTGTTGCCCTGATGTGCGCAATGCTGCTCGGGCAGGGTCAGCCGGTCTATGCGGCGGACAAAGCGCCCGGGCAAGCAGCGCCGGTCATCCCTGCAGCCTGGCTGATCAAAAAGATCAGCGTCGCCGAGGCCGAGCATCCGGGCATGCGCGACGAACGGGCGAAACAGCATCCGGAGCTTGCCCGGCCATTCGGCGCGCTCAACGCCAAATGGGAAGCGTTGAAAGCGGACATGCAGCCGAACGACGAGCTTTGGACGTTTTCCAGCCCGCCCCGCACCTGGGAGGATCTCGCCGGTCGGGCGGGCATTGCTCTGGTGCGCGACGGCCAAGTGATTGAAGTCATTGTCACCATGCTCAACTGAGCGAATGCGCGGCGAGGTGGGTCGGACGAAACTTTTAGGGCCGGCCGGCCGTAGCTTTTTGCAGAGGACAAACACCCGGAGCGGCATCGTGCGCATCTTGGTCCTGGCGATCGCATTCCTGGTCGGCACTGGCCTATTTGCCCGCGCCGGCGACGACGTCGCCACCGCTCAGTCCGTGATCAAGGCACAGGAAGAGGCCTTCGGCCGCGACGACGCGGCAACGGCTTACGGTTTCGCCGCGCCGGCGATCCAAAGCTACTTTCGCAATCCCGACGGCTTCATGTTCATGGTGCGCAACAACTACGTACCGGTCTACCGGCATCGCAGCTTCGAGTTCGGCCTGGCGAAGACCGCCGATGGCAAGATCATCCAGCAAGTCGGGATCGTCGACGCCGACGGCGTCGCCTGGGATGCGGTCTACACCTTGGAGGCGCAGCCCGACGGCAGTCTCAAGATCACCGCCTGCATCCTGAAGAAGGCGGTAACGTCGTAACGAAATGTAGCCCGGGTTGAGCGCGGCGAAACCCGGGATCGAGCCAGTCAGCTTACACGCCGTTCCGGGATTTCGCTTCGCTCAATCCGGGCTGCGCGTCACCGTCTATTACCAGTGATTAGCCACGCAGGCGTGGACGTTCCAGCCGAGATGGTAGCCGTATGGGCAGCCGGACGTTGCGCCGTAGTTCGACACGCATTGGCCGTAATAGGTGCGGTGGAAGCCGTGACCGCAACCACCCCAGGCCATCGCGTTGGTGGAAAGCAAAGTGACCGCCACGGCCGAGGCGGACAATAGACACAGTAATTTGCGCATGATCGAGACTCCTCGTTGTTGTTGCGGCGCTTTTTGCGCCTTGGTGTTGGTCGCGACGGATCGGCGAAAGGTTCAGGTGGCGGCGGGCGATACACGCCGGGGCCGTGACATCCTGAAACGCGATTGTTTTAGGCGATCAGCCGTTCGTGCCTAGTGATATCCGTCACCCGCTAGTGGGCGAAGCGGCCCGCTAGCGGATATCGTTCGGCAAGGTCGCCGGATTGACCGGCGTGAACGTCGCGCTCGGTCCCGACCGGCCGGTGTAAGAGGCGAGCCCGTCTTTGGTTGCGACGATGTCGCCGAGCCGCAAGGTCGGATCGGTCCGCACGTCGAGCGGCGCCAGGCCGAACGCGTCCTTGCCGTTGCAGGTGCAATTGGCGACCAGCTGTTTGCGATAAACGAAGGCGGTGTCGAGATTGACATAGTGCTGGCCGTCCTGCGCGACGGACGTGCCGATTTCGGCGCCGAAGAATACCTTGGTCTTGCTGTACGGGCAGATCGACCGACAGGTTTCCACCGGCGTGCCCTTGACCATATTCTCCAACGGAAAATGATGGCCGTCGCACAGCCGCACGCAGTAGGCGACTGCATGGCCGGTGGTGCCGCCGCCCTCGCTGACGTCTTCGTGCCCGAGCGGAGCCGGCGCCACATGCGATGGCCGCGCCTCGGGCGGCGGCGGATGTTGATAATTCTGCGACGGCGGTGTCCAGCGGTCCTGGCCGAACAGAAAATCAAACAGCCCTTCGGCGTGGGCGCTGCGCGGCGCGGTGATTGCTGACGCCGCGAGCAGCGCGCCAAAGGCAAGCGCGAGCGCGAAATTGCGTCTGTTGCCAACGCGATTCAGCAACAATGCAAATACCTTAAGTCGCCGCCAACCTCTGCCGGACATGCCTGCTGCCGCACCTTCGAGCCGAATGTCATTATAGCGCGGCCGGCCCATCGCCGGAAAGCAGATACTCCGCCAGCGCACAGGCAATGCGATCAATCCCGCGAGCCTTCGCGGCAAGTCATGCCCGTTTGGTGGCGGGCCGATCGGCGCCGGCGTCAAGCGTCATTGGCGCCGGCAAGGCCGGACCCGGCCAAGCTACGCGGTCGTGCCTGATCTCGTCGAAGAACCACGCATGAAAGCCGCGCGTCAGCATCCATTCGATGCGATCGCCGCGCCAGAAAATCTTATGTCGTTCGATATCGCGGTCCTTGAGGCCGACGACATAATCGCGCGCCCGTCGCAGATCGGCGGCACAGATCGGCAGTGCGCGCATCGCTTTGAACCAGCGCGTCAGGTTCGGGTGCGCTTGCGGCGAAAACTCAACTTCCATCGCTTTGGCGCTTGCCAGATGCGGAAACAGCGCAATGTCGGCGATGGACAACGGCCCACTGACGAATTCCCGCTGCGCCAGCTCCCTGTCGAGCGCGTCGTAAACCAGCCGCAGGTCGGCGCGCGCGGCTTCGAGCAGGCCCGGCGGCATCTGGTCCGGCCGCTCGGCCCATTTCCAGTACGAGATATCGACCAAGATCGGATCAACCAACGTGTCCGAGGTGCGCTCCCAGGCGCGGGCATGCACGCGCGCGGCGGGCGACTGCGGATAGACCGGATTGGCCGGGTAGCGTTCGTCCAGATAGGCAACGATGTCCGGCGAATTGACGACGACGATGTCGCCGTCCACCAGCACCGGCACCTCAACGCGGCCGTTGACGGCTTTGAGCGCACCGTGGTTCGACTTCAGTAGTCCGTCGACCGCCTCGTAGCTGAAGCCTTTATGGTCGAGCACCATGCGCACTTTGCGCGCAAAGGGGCTGAACGCGCTGTCATAGAGCTTGATCATGCGGCATTTTCCCGTGCGTTGGCTCGCGCCGATGTCGGTTGCGCGTGACGATCATACCATCCGGCGCGCCTCGCGTTGAAGGCAAAGGACCGGCGGAGAGCCACATCGCTTCCTGCCCGGCACATGTGACGCCGGTGGCCGATACCTATATGTATCGGCGCCAACACTCGTATGCCCACGTCCCCTGCCCCGGTGCGCACCGCCCATGACCCAAGCGAACACCAAAGCCAAAGCCCTGATCATTCCGGTCACGCCGTTTCAGCAGAACTGCACGCTGTTGTGGTGCGACGCCACCAAGCGCGCCGTGGTCGTCGATCCGGGCGGCGATTTGCCGGACATCGAGCGGGCGATCGCGGAGGCGCAAGTCAGCGTCGACAAGATCTGGCTCACCCACGGCCATGTCGATCACGTCGGCGGCGCGGCGGAATTGAAGGCGAAGCTGACGGTGCCGATCGAGGGTCCGCACCGCGACGATCGGTATTTGTTGGATCACGTCGTCGACACCGCGCGCATGTTCGGCATCGACGGCGTCGCCAATGTCACGCCGGACCGCTGGCTGGAGGAAGGCGAGCGGGTCGAGGTTGGCGACCTGACCTTCGACATCCTGCATTGTCCGGGTCACTCACCGGGCAGCGTCGCCTTTATCAATGCGGCGCAGCGCCTGGCGATCGTCGGCGACGTGTTGTTCGCCGGCTCGATCGGGCGCACCGACCTTCCCGGCGGCGATCATCGGCAATTGCTGAGATCGATCCGGGACAAGCTGCTGCCGTTGAACGACGACGTCACGGTGCTGAGCGGCCACGGACCGGTCACCACCATCGGCCGCGAGCGCACTACCAATCCGTTCATCCAGCGGGCGGCGGCCGTTTCTCGTTGAGGCGACGCTCGACAGGACGCGGCACCGCCGGCGCCGTGTGCAATCTTTGTGGCACTGCGGACCGCGTTTCAGCGCTCGATCGTGGAGGTGCGGCGAATCTTCTTCTGCAGCAAAAGCACGCCGTAAAGCAGTGCCTCGGCTGTCGGCGGGCAGCCAGGGACATAAACATCCACCGGCACGATCCGGTCGCAACCGCGCACCACCGAATACGAATAATGATAGTAGCCGCCGCCGTTGGCGCACGATCCCATGGAGATGACGTATCGCGGCTCCGGCATTTGGTCGTAGACCTTGCGCAGTGCCGGCGCCATCTTGTTGGTGAGCGTACCGGCCACGATCATCACGTCCGATTGGCGCGGAGAGGAACGCGGCGCAAAGCCGAAACGCTCGACGTCATAGCGCGGCATCGACACTTGCATCATCTCGATGGCACAGCAGGCTAGCCCAAACTGCATCCACATGAGCGAGCCGGTCCGCGCCCAGGCAAAGAGATTGTCGGCTGAGGCGACGAGGAACCCCTTATCGGACAGCTCGTTACTGGCTTTAGCGAAAAACCGATCGTCGGCGCCGGCCGGCTTTCTGGACTCCGTCAATCCCTGGTGCGGATTAAGGACCGCGGGTTCGCTCAGTTCCATGCGAGCGCTCGCTGCTTTCATCACCACGCAGACCCGACCGGACGCCGCGAAGAGCGAGCGGACGCGCGACGGCGGGTGCTGCCAGATACAAAACTTGCCATCGGACAGGATGGTTCCGCAGTAGCCCGAGCTGTCGGAACCCTTGGCCAACTTGCCAATTAGCTCGTGTGCGATGCGCCGTTACCCTGCCGCAAAGGGTCCGCCGCATGCTTAAAATTTGTCGGGTTTCCGCGCTCGATCTGGGCTTTTGCGCACAGGAAAATGCTCATGGTTTTGAAACTCGCCGAAGCTAAAAAGATCATTGATGGTGCGATCGCCAAGGCACGGGAGTTGAAGGTCGAGGTCAGTGTCGCGGTATGCAACCACGAGGGCCGTGTCATCGCTTTGAATTGCATGGATGGTGTATCGGTCGCTGACGCCAGCTGGAAGGCCATTGGAAAAGCGGTCGCCTCAGCGGCGTGGGGCGTTGCCAGCGATAAAGCTACGGGTAGGGCAAACCGCGCGCCTACCCGCAGCGCAATCGGCGAAGGCGCGCCAGCAATTCGCAGCCGCGGCGGGTTGCCGATCCTTCGCGACGCCGTCGTCGAGGGAGCGTGCGGTGTGTCGGGAGCCGACCACCTGTCGCAGGATGAAGAGTGCGCCCGTGCGGGGCTCGCTGCGCTGTAGTCGCTTTATCTTCGCCTCGATCACGCTCGCCGACGAAATGATCGAATGACTGACAGACGCCAATTTCGACTTCGCCGCTCGGTAGCCTGGGTTGAGCGCAGCGAAACCCAGAACGGACGATAGGCTCGCAACGCCGCTCCGGGATTTCGCGGACCTTGTCGTCGGGCCGACCACTTCGGGCCGGACCCGTTGGCTCAATCCGCGCTACACTCGGTAAATTTTCCGCCGCAGCCTCGGATCGAAACCGTGAGCAACCAAGCGATCTATCTCTTCACCACCTGGGCGATCCCGGTGATCATCGCCATTACCTTCCACGAAGCCGCCCACGGCTTTGTCGCGCACCAGCTTGGCGACGACACCGCCTGGCGTCTTGGCCGCGTCAGCTTGAATCCGATCAGGCACATCGATCCGTTCGGCACCATCCTGTTGCCCGGCATGCTGCTGTTGTTGGGCGCGCCGGTTCTGTTCGGCTACGCCAAGCCGGTGCCGGTCAATTTCGGCTCGCTGCGGCAGCCGCGGCGCGACACCATACTGGTCGCCGCCGCCGGGCCAGCCACCAATATTGCGCTCGCGGTGATCGCCAGCCTGGCGTTCCACATCGTCGGCTACCTGCCCGGCACTGCCGCGGAGTGGCTGGCGGACAATCTGCGCAACGCGCTGATTCTCAATGTGATGCTGGCGGTGTTCAATCTGTTTCCGCTGCCGCCTTTGGACGGTGGACGCATCCTTGTCTCGCTGTTGCCGAAGCCCGCCGCGGTCGCCGTCGCCCGCCTCGAGCCGTTCGGCCTCCTGATCCTGATCGGCCTCCTCATCGTGTTGCCGCTCATCGGCTCTCAACTGGGCGTCGACCTGAGCTTCGTCTCCCACTGGCTCGTCGCCGCCACCCGCGCCATCCTCAAGGCCATTCTTTTTGTCACCGGCAACGCTTAAATAACTTCGACGGCACCGCACTGCGGGCCCACTCCCGACAAATCGCGGCAACCTTCGACCCGCCTATTTGAACCTCGGCATTTTGCGCGAGGTCGGCCGTCGTGAAAGTGCTATAATTAAATTTTCGTCACGGGATCGCCGGCGCTCGCTTTCGCCAACTTTGTGAGAGAAGTGGATCCCGACGGCGCCGGGGCGATGCCCCTGCTAATTTGTTCAGGAACGGCGTTTCCGATGGCGGCAGAGATCGGTGGCCTGCAAGCCTCTGAACCAAAAGCCAAAATCTTTGTCTCCTATTCGCGCAAGGACATAGCCTTCGCGGATCAGCTGGAGCCGGCGCTCAAGGCGCGCGGCTTTGAGCCGCTGATCGACCGCACCGAGATTTACGCCTTCGAGGATTGGTGGAAGCGGATCGAGAATCTGATCGTCAAGGCCGATACCGTCATCTTTGTGCTCAGCCCAGACGCCGTGACCTCCGACATCTGCACCAAAGAGGTCGATTTCGCCACGTCACTGAACAAACGCTTTGCGCCGATCGTGTGCCGGCGGGTTGAGGACAGCGCAACGCCCGAGCCATTGCGAAAGCTGAATTTCGTTTTCTTCGATGATCCAGCGCAATTCGATGCGAGCGTCGACAGGCTTGCCGCAGCCTTGCAGACCGACATTGGCTGGATCAGGAAGCACACCGACTATGGCGAAGCCGCCCGGCAATGGGCGGCGGGCGGACGTCCCGGCGGGCTCCAGCTGCGCTCGCCGGCGCTCGAAAACGCCGAACGCTGGATCGCCGCGCGCCCAGCCAACGCGCCGGCGCCGACCGAAGAGACGCAAGCCTTCGTCACCGAGAGCCGGCGCGGCGCGACAAGGCGGCGCAACATCCTCACCGGCAGCCTTGCGGCCGCACTTGTTGTTGCGCTGGTCCTGGCCGGCATCGCTTACTGGCAGCGCAGCATAGCCGTCGAGCAACGGCAGATTGCCGAGCAGCAACGCAAGCGCGCCGAGGATACCCTCGCCGCCGCGACCAAGACCGCCAACAGCCTCGTCTTCGACTTGGCCCATCGATTTCGCGATGCGACAGGCGTTCCCGCCAAGCTGATTAAAGACATTCTCGACCGAGCCCGCGCTCTGCAGGATCAGCTCATCACATCCGGGCAGGTCACGCCTGAACTCAGGAACAGCCAAGCGAGCGCGCTTGTAGAAATCGCAGAGTCGCTCCTTGCGATCGGCGACACCAAAGGCGCGCTCGCCGCTGCCGAGCAGGCCCGTCAAATCCTCACCGACCTGCTTGCCGGAAATCCCAGCAACATCGACTATCAGGGCGATCTGTCGGTGTCGTGCGATAAGGTCGGCGACGCGCGGGTGGCGCAGGGCGACCTTGCGGGGGCGCTGAAGTCCTATCGCGACGGCCTCGCCATCCGGCAGCGTCTCGCGCAATCCGATCCTGGCAACGCTCGATGGCAGCTCGCTTTGTCGCTGTCGTACAGCATGATTGGCGACGTGCAGGTGGACCAGGGCGACTTTGCGGGAGCGCTGAAATCCTATGGCGACGGCCTCGCCATCCGGGAGCGCTTGACGCAATCCGATCCCAGCAACACCACGTGGCAGCACGAATTGGCGGTGTCGTACGAGAGGGTCGGCGACGTGCAGGTGGATCAGGGGGAGTTGACGGGGGCACTGAAGTCCTATGGCGACAGTCTCGCGATCAGGCAGCGCCTAGCGCAGTCCGATCCCGGCAACGGTCGGTGGCAGCACGATCTGTCGACGTCGTACGAGAAGGTCGGCGACGCCCAGGCGGCGCAGGGCGACTCTGCGGGAGCGCTGAAGTCCTTTGGCAACGGGCTCGCCATCATGCAGCGCCTGGCGCAATCCGATCCCGGCAATGCCGGCTGGCAGCGCGACTTGTCGGTATCGTACCTGAAGGTCGGCGACGCGCAGCGAGCGCAGGGCGATCTCTCAGGCGCGCTGACGTCCTACCGGGATGCCCTCGGCATCCGGCAGCGGCTGGCGAAATCCGATCCCGGCAATGCCGGCTGGCAGCGCGATCTGTCCTTGTCATCCGAGAGGGTCGGCGACGTGCAGCTGTTGCAGAGTGACTTTGCGGGAGCGCTGAAGTCTTATGACGATAGCCTCGCCATCGCCGAACGCCTCGCCCAATCCGACACGAGCAACGCCCGGTGGCAGCGCGATCTTGCCGCGATCTACTCGAAGCTGGGGGTCGCGTATATTCGGATGAAAGATATCGACAACGCATTGGCCGCGCTGCGGCAAGGCCAAATGATCATGGATCGTTTGACCAAGCTTTCGCCGGAAAGCGCGGCCTGGAAAAAGGACTTGGCCTGGTTCGACAATCTGATTGCGAAATTGGCGAAATAGGCGCCGCCCAGGCGGGGCCTTGGTGATCAGCAGCGTTCACCGGTTTTCGCTTCGCAACGCCGTGGGATTTCGCTCCTGCGCGCACCCGCGACGCAACAGCACCATTGCACTTCCGCACAACCCGTGGTCCACTTACACTTGCAGGACGTTGCGGAATGCCGAGCCGCAAGGCCGAAGCCACAAGCTTTGATCCTCCGACTTGCTTTCTCGCCGCCGGGAAGGAAAGCAAGCGAGTCCGCCCTTGTGCATTGGCTTGGCATCTGCCATGTTTGGCATAGGACAGTATTACTGTCCTAATTGGTGGCCATAAGCGCGCGCGGCCCCCCACCTGCCCTCCCCGCTAGCGGGGGGAGGAAACAAGGGGAGCAAAGACGCGCCAGGGCCAGCCGCCGAGGGCGAGGGCGCGCCGGAGTGCGGCCGACGAGCAGCCAGGACGCGCGAGCGGCGGATAAGGGCCGCCGAGCGGCACGAAGGTTGCCTCCACAAATTGAAGGCTCGCCCTCGGGCGCATGTCCCATTCTTTCGCGCGCTAGTGGCGGCGAGGAGGAGCGGGAGCGGCGCGCGACGAGTAATGTCTGCAAACACCTCGGCGCGGGATCTGGGCCGCGGCGGGGGGAGCGCGAAGATGACGACGGGCGCGCGAGGTTTTGGGCTGTTCGATCCGGCGCAGGAAAAGGATTCCTGCGGCGTCGGTTTCATTGCCGACATCAAGGGGCGCAAATCGCACCAGATCGTCACCGACGCGCTGACCATCCTGCTCAACCTTGAGCATCGCGGCGCGGTCGGCGCCGACCCACGCTCCGGCGACGGCGCCGGCATCCTGGTGCAGACCCCGCACAAATTCTTCGCCAAGAAATGCGGTGAGCTCGGTTTCGCATTACCGCCGCCGGGGCATTACGCCGTCGGCGCGCTGTTCATGCCGCACGACGACGCGTGGCGCGCCGAGATCATGGACACCTACGCGGCGGTCGCCGCGCAGGAGGGCATGGCGGTGCTCGGCTGGCGCGACGTGCCGACCGACAATTCGACGCTCGGCGAGACCGTCAAGCCGACCGAGCCCCGGCACATGCAAGTCTTCCTCAAGCGCCCCGCCAAGGCTGCCTCGGAAGACGAATTCGAGCGGCGGCTTTACATCCTGCGCAAGACCATCTCGCGCACGCTTTACAGCCGGCGCGAGCGGGCGACCTCACATTATTATCCGGTGTCGATCTCCTGCCGCACCCTGATCTACAAAGGCATGTTCCTGGCCGATCAGCTCGGCACCTATTATCCGGACCTGCGCGACGGCGATTTCGAGAGCGCGCTGGCGCTGGTGCACCAGCGCTTCTCGACCAACACCTTCCCGACCTGGTCGCTGGCGCACCCCTACCGCATGGTCGCGCACAACGGCGAGATCAACACGCTGCGCGGCAACAACAACTGGATGGCGGCGCGGCAGGCGTCGGTGTCATCGCCGAAATTCGGCGACGATATCAGTAAGCTCTGGCCGATCTCTTACGAGGGCCAGTCCGACACCGCCTGCTTCGACAACGCGCTCGAATTCCTCACCATGGGCGGCTATTCGCTTGCGCACGCGATGATGATGATGATTCCGGAAGCGTGGGCCGGCAATCCGCTGATGGATGAAGAGCGCCGCTCGTTCTACGAATACAACGCCGCGCTGATGGAGCCGTGGGACGGCCCGGCAGCGATCGCGTTTACCAACGGCCGGCAGATCGGCGCCACGCTCGACCGCAACGGCTTGCGGCCGGCGCGCTACATCGTCACCAAGGACCACCGCATCGTCATGGCCTCGGAAGTCGGCGTGCTGCCGATTCCGGAGCAGGACATTGTCACCAAGTGGCGGCTGCAGCCCGGCAAGATGCTGCTGGTCGACCTGGAGGAAGGCCGGCTCATTCCCGACGAGGAACTGAAAAGCACGCTGGCCCAGAGCCATCCGTATCGCGAATGGCTCGACCGCACCCAGATCGTGCTCGAGGAGCTGCCGACCTCGTCGGAAGCCGCGCCGATTTCCAACCTGGCGCTGCTCGATCGCCAGCAGGCGTTCGGCTACACGCAAGAGGACCTGAAAATCCTGATGACGCCAATGGCGACGACCGGCGAAGAGGCGGTCGGCTCCATGGGCAACGACACGCCGATCTCGGCGCTGTCCGACAAGCCGAAGCTCCTGTTCACGTACTTCAAGCAGAACTTCGCGCAGGTGACCAACCCGCCGATCGATCCGATCCGCGAGGAATTGGTCATGAGCCTGGTCTCGATCATCGGGCCCCGGCCGAACCTGTTCGACCTCGAGGGCGCGTCCCATACCAAGCGGCTGGAAGTGCATCAGCCGATCCTGACCAACGCTAATCTGGAAAAGATCCGCGCCATCTCCGAGATCGCCGAGTCGCACTTCAAGTCGATCACGCTCGACGCCACCTGGCCGGCCGAGGCCGGCGTTGCCGGCATGGAAGAGGCGATCGCGGCGCTGTCCAGCAAGGCCGAGGCGGCGGTGCGCGATGGCATCAACATTATCATCCTTTCCGACCGCCGCGCCGGCGCCGACCGCATTCCAATTCCGTCGCTGCTCGCCTGCGCCGCCGTGCATCATCATCTGATCCGCGAGGGCTTGCGGACTTCCGTCGGGCTTGTGGTCGAATCCGGCGAACCGCGCGAGGTGCACCACTTTGCCTGCCTCGCCGGCTATGGCGCCGAAGCCATCAATCCGTATCTGGCGTTCGAGACCCTGGTGGCAATGAAAAGCGAACTGCCGCAAAAGCTCGACGACAAGGAAATCATCAAGCGCTACATCAAGTCGATCGACAAAGGGCTGCTCAAGGTGATGTCGAAGATGGGCATCTCCACCTATCAGTCCTATTGCGGCGCGCAGATTTTCGACGCGATCGGGCTCAAGTCCGAGTTTGTCGGCAAGTATTTCACCGGCACCGCAACCCGCATTGAGGGCGTCGGCGTCGAACAGATCGCCGAGGAGGCGGTGCGCCGGCACCGCATGGCGTTCGGCGACGCGCCGATCTATCGCACCATGCTCGATGTCGGCGGCGATTACGCCGTGCGCGTGCGTGGCGAGGAGCACGTCTGGAATTCGGCGACGGTGGCGACCCTGCAGCACGCGGTGCGCGGCAATTCGTACGAGAAATACCGCCACTATGCCGAATTGATCAACGAGCAATCCGAGCAGCTCTTCACCATCCGCGGCCTGTTCCGGCTGAAGGCCGCGCACGAGGACGGCCGCCCCGCGGTGGCGACCGACGAGGTCGAGCCGGCCGCTGAGATCGTCAAAAGGTTCTCGACCGGCGCCATGTCGTTCGGCTCGATCTCGCGCGAGGCGCACACCACGCTCGCCATCGCCATGAACCGGATCGGCGGCAAGTCGAATACCGGCGAAGGCGGCGAGGAATCCGACCGCTTCAAGCCTTTACCGAACGGCAACTCGATGCGTTCGGCGATCAAGCAGGTGGCGTCGGGACGGTTCGGCGTCACCGCCGAATATCTCGTCAATTCGGACATGATGCAGATCAAGATCGCCCAAGGCGCCAAGCCCGGCGAAGGCGGCCAGTTGCCCGGCTACAAGGTCGACAAGACCATCGCCAAGGTGCGCCACTCGACACCAGGCGTCGGCCTGATCTCGCCGCCGCCGCATCACGACATTTATTCGATCGAGGATCTCGCCCAGCTCATCTTCGACTTGAAGAACGTGAACCCTGACGGCGATGTCAGCGTAAAACTCGTCTCCGAAGTCGGCGTCGGCACGGTGGCCGCCGGTGTGTCGAAGGCGCGCTCCGACCACGTCACCATCGCCGGCTTCGAGGGCGGCACCGGCGCCTCCCCGCTGACCTCGATCAAGCATGCCGGCTCGCCGTGGGAGATCGGGCTCGCCGAAACCCATCAGACGCTGGTCGGCAATCGGCTGCGCGGCCGCATTGCCGTGCAGGTCGACGGCGGCATCCGCACCGGTCGCGACGTGATCGTCGGCGCGCTGCTCGGCGCCGACGAGTTCGGCTTTGCCACCGCGCCCTTGATCGCCGCCGGCTGCATCATGATGCGCAAGTGCCATCTCAACACCTGCCCGGTCGGCGTCGCCACCCAGGACCCGGTGCTGCGCAAGCGCTTCCGCGGCCAGCCCGAGCACGTCATCAATTACTTCTTCTTCGTCGCCGAGGAAGTGCGCGAGCTGATGGCGTCGCTCGGCTACCGCACCTTCAACGAGATGATCGGCCAGATGCAGATGCTCGACGTGCGCGAGATGGTCGATCACTGGAAGGCGCGCGGGCTCGACTTCTCGCGGCTGTTCACCAGGCCGGACGTGCCGGCTTCGGTCGCGATCTATCATTGCGAGCAGCAGGACCACAAGATTCACGACATTATCGACCGCAAGCTGATCGCAAGCTCGCAAGCCGCGCTCGACCGCGGCGCCAAGGTACACTTGAGCCTCCCGATCACCAACACCGACCGCACCACCGGCGCCATGCTGTCCGGCGCAATCGCCAAGCGCTACGGCCATGAAGGCCTGCCGCATGACACTGTCACGGTGAAGTTCAAGGGCACCGCCGGCCAGAGCTTCGGCGCGTTCCTCGCCCGCGGCGTCTCGTTCGAGCTCGAAGGCGACGCCAACGACTATGTCGGCAAGGGTCTCTCCGGCGGCCGCATCGTCGTGCGCCCGCCGGACGAAGCCAGCATCGTTCCCGAGCAATCGATCATCGTCGGCAACACCGTGCTGTACGGCGCCATCGAGGGCGAGTGTTATTTTCGCGGCGTCGCCGGCGAGCGCTTCGCCGTGCGCAATTCCGGCGCCATCGCCGTCATCGAAGGCGCCGGCGACCATTGTTGCGAATATATGACCGGCGGCGTCGCGGTGGTGCTCGGGCCAACCGGCCGCAATTTCGCCGCCGGCATGTCGGGCGGCATCGCCTATGTGCTCGACGATGACGGCACGTTTGCCTCCCGCTGCAATATGGCGATGGTCGAGCTCGAGCCGATGCCGGCCGAAGAGGAAGCCAATGCCCGCGTCTACCATCAGGCGCGCGATCTCGAAGCCCATGGGCTGGTCGAGGTCATGTCCGACATGAGCCGGTTCGACGCGGCGCGGCTTTACACGCTGATTGCGCGCCACGCGCACTTCACCGGCTCGACCGTCGCCAAGAAGATTCTCGGCGATTGGGCAACCTGGTATCCGCGATTCCGTAAAGTCATGCCGGTCGAGTATCGTCGCGCTCTCAACGAGCTGAAGGCCGAAGCACGGGCCATGCAGGCGGCCGAGTAGAGCGCGAGACAACAATATCCATGGTCGAATTCGTGTCATCATCCGCTCGTCCCCGCGAAGGCGGGGACCCAGTGGACTACCGAAGCTTCGAAAGGCTCCCTCTGGGTTCCCGCCTTCGCGGGAATGAGCGGGGATTTTTTCAAGGCGATCGGATCACGCTCTAGGGCGCGAAGTGGGCAAGGTAACCGGGTTTCTCGAGTACGAGCGCGAAGACCGCGACTACGAGCCGGTCGAGGAGCGCATTCGCCATTGGCGCGAATTCGTGCTGCCGCTGCCGGAAGACGCGCTGCGCACCCAGGCGGCGCGCTGCATGAATTGCGGCGTGCCGTACTGCCAGGGCACGGGCTCCTTGCGCCCCGGCACGCCGGGCTGCCCGGTCAACAACCAGATCCCGGACTGGAACGACCTCGTCTACAGCGACAATTGGGACGAAGCCGCGCGCAACCTGCACTCGACCAACAATTTCCCCGAAGTCACCGGCCGCATCTGCCCGGCGCCGTGCGAAGCCTCCTGCACGCTCAACATCGACGAGAACCCCGTCACCATCAAATCGATCGAAGGCGCGATCGCCGACCGCGCCATCGCGCAAGGCCTGGTGCCGGAGCCGCCGGCGGTGCTGACCGGCAAGACGGTCGCCGTCGTCGGCTCGGGCCCGGCGGGCATGGCTTGCGCGCAGCAGCTCGCCCGCGCCGGGCATAGCGTTCACGTCTACGAAAAGCTCGCCAAGGCCGGCGGGCTCCTGCGCTACGGCATTCCCGACTTCAAGATGGAGAAGCATCACGTCGATCGCCGCGTCGCACAGATGGAAGCCGAGGGCGTCGTGTTCCACTACGACGCCCATATCGGCGTCAATGTCCCGGCGGAAAAGCTTCTAGCCGAGTACGACGCCGTGGTGCTCACCGGCGGTGCCGAGAAAGGCCGCGACCTGCCGGTTCCGGGCCGCGAGCTCAACGGCGTGCATTTTGCCATGGAGTTTTTGCCGCAGCAGAACCGGCGCGTCAGCGGCGAGGCGGCCGCGGCAGCCGAGCCGATCCTCGCCGGCGGCAAGCACGTCGTCGTCATCGGCGGCGGCGACACCGGCTCCGACTGCATCGGCACCTCGATCCGCCAGGGCGCGCTGTCGGTGACCAATTTCGAAATCTTGCCGGCGCCACCGCTGCACGAGAACAAGGCGCTGACCTGGCCGAACTGGCCACTCAAGCTTCGCACCTCGTCGAGCCATGAAGAAGGCGCCGAGCGCGACTTCGCGGTGTTGACCACGCGGTTTTCCGGCACCGGCGGCTTTGTCAAGAAGCTGCACTGCGTGCATGTCGACGAGAAAATTCAAGCCATACCCGGCAGCGAATTCGAGATCGACGCCGAGCTGGTGCTGCTGGCAATGGGCTTCGTGCATCCGGTGCACGAGGGCATGATCAAGGGGCTCAATCTCGCGCTCGACCAACGCGGCAACGTCGCCGCCACCACCGACGATTACCGCACCTCGCTCGACAAAGTGTTCACCGCCGGCGACATGCGCCGCGGCCAGTCGCTGGTGGTGTGGGCGATCCGCGAAGGCCGCCAGGCGGCGCACGCGGTCGACGAATTCCTGATGGGGTCGTCGCTGCTGCCGCGGTAGCCGCTTCAGGGCGAGCGCTCGCGCTCTCCATCCGGCGATTTCGGCTTCCTGCTTGCGGCGGCTGCCCCATCCGGCTCGACAATGATGTCGTTGTCCGACATCACGCGTGCTGCAGCAGCCAGACAACCTCGCTTGCTGCGCACTTTCCCTTTAAACCGCCCGGCACGTCGACGCCGGCGAGGCGCGTCAGCCGATAGCCGCCGCCATAGCATCTGTTGACTTCGTCGCCGGTGACCGAAAACGGCGGGCCGGCCAGCACGCTTTGGTCATACTCGAAACAAATCAGCAGCTGCGGTGCGTCGTTTGTTATCGCTCGCAGCTGCGCGGCATATCGCGCGCGCACCGCGGCCGGCAGCGCCACCAACGCCGCCCTGTCATAGGTCGCATCGACCGGGCCGAGCAGTTCTCGGCTCAAGTCGAAGATATTGCCGACAAACACCTCGAGATTCCCCGCCGTGTAGCGGCGCAGCCCGCCAATGTCCTCGACGCCTGGCTTAAGCTCGAGATTCGCGAACAGTTGCGCGACCGCGAGCTCGCTCAATTCAGCGCCGGCAACGCGATGTCCATTGGACAATAGCCAGTCGACGTCGAGCGACTTGCCGCACAGCGGTACGAAAATTCGGCTGTCGCGCCCGCAATGCAGGGCCTCGAAATATTTCAGCAACAACGGATTGGGCTTGCTCGGTGGAAATTGATTTCGTTGGTCGCCCACTTTTGATGCCAAAAATTCGCTTCCATATTCGCAGTCTCCCTGGCGATAGCAATCCGCCGCCGCGGCTTGACGCCGACCCCGCCCATCGCTGGCTGCCCGGCTGTGTCCTCCGCGATGTTCGTGCGAAGGAACGCGCGGACTTGCCGACGCCGCAGGCCGCCAAAGACCGAAGGGTTAACGCGACTGCCGGCCCACTTTCTCCAACAAGAAATGGGATTATTCTTGCTCACTCGCAATGACGACAAACTCCGATATCATAGCCCGGCGTTTGCCAAGGGAGGAATAACATGATCGCTACCACAAAATGGATCGCCGCCGTCGTCGGCGTCACGGCTTTTGTCTGCCTGGCGCAGGCGCAGGATTCGCCCGGCCGCAAGGAAATGAAACGCACCGATCTGACCGGAACCAAGATGGAGGTCATCCTCTCGACCGGCGAATACAAGCCCGGCGATTTTATCTTCCGCCACATCCATCACGGCGAGGAGGCGTTCTACGTGCTCGAAGGCGCGACCGTCGAAACACCCGACGGCAAGCAGATCGAGCTCAAGACCGGATCGGGCTCGATCAACCTTCGCGACGTGCCGCACGGCGGCTTCAAGGTTGTCGGCGACAAGACTTCTGAAACTCGTCACCGTGCACATCGTCGACAAAGGCGCCCCGCTCTACGACGCGCCGCCGAAATAACGATCGACCGCCACCGTTTTCTGAGCGTGATCCGCCATCGTGACGCGCGAGCGAACGCGAGCCTCGAAGGATGCACGGCAAACCGAAATCGGCTTGTCCGATTTCGGAATGTTGAGTGGGCAAGTCGGCAAAGCCGACTGGTTGCCGTCGCCCTTCGAGGGCCGCCATAGCGCGTCGAAGACGCGCGTGAACGCGCTAATGGCGGCCACCTCAGAGTGAGGGGAAACAACCGGCGAAACGGACCAAAGTGAAGCTTATCAGACGATCAGAATGTCGGAATAGAGCAGCACCAGCAGCGCAACCAGGCCGCCGACGAACAAGCCGAAAGTGACCTGTTCCAGCGTTTGCCAGCTTGCCGCCGTGAACTTTTTCGGGCGAGGCAGACGATTCAGTAATTTCTGGAGCGCGGTTGGGCTTGTGGTCAGCGCATCATTCCAATTGGCGGCGAGCGTCACGTCGTTCATCGAACCTCTCCCGATCTCGGATGTGCCCAGCGATCCTCAACCACCGCGGCGACGTTTAGTTCGTCTTGAGGCGGGCTTTCTACTAAACCATCGGAAGCCTGCGCCGGTCGAAAGCGGTGCGGCGAGCTATACCAACGGTTAGATTTGCCGGAACTTTGTCCGCGAGTTCCCGCGTTGCGCAGTGTGCCTGCGACGGAACCGATCTATCGGCCGCGCTCGCGACCCTCACCCTTCATGCCAAGCGCTCAAGCCCGCTGCGCCGCCGGCGCATGTCACCCCCATTGACGAACAGTGGTTTAATATTTAAACTGTTAATAGACTAAACTATCTGCGGCGAGCGAGCGCCATGAAACCGTCTTGGGATGCAATCGTCATCGGTTCAGGCATGGGCGGCCTGACCGCCGCCGGCCTGCTGGCCAGAGTGGCCAAGATGAAGGTTCTGGTGCTGGAAAAGCACCTGGAACGCGGCGGCCAGACGCACACCTTCCGTCGTGACGGCGCGTCTTGGGACGTCGGCCTGCATTACGTCGGAAATCTGCAAGATGGGACGATCGAGCGCCGGCTGCTCGATTTCCTGTCCGACCGCGCGCTGCGTTGGAACCGGATGCCGGACGACTTCGAGCGCTTCGTCTATCCGGGCTTTGATTTCGCCGTGCCGTCCGATCCGCGGCGCTACGAGGCGCGACTGGTCGCGCGTTTTCCCGACGAAGCCGCAGCGATCCGCGGCTACTTCCGCGACCTGCGCGCGGTCGCGCGCTGGCACGTCCTCGGCATCCAACAGCAAATGATGCCGCACCCGCTGGCCTTTTTGCTGACGCAGTATCGGCGACTCGGCGCGGCCAAGGCGACGCAGACCACCGGCGACTATCTGGAGCGGCATTTCCGCTCGCCGGAGCTTAAAGCCTTGCTGGCTTCGCAATGGGGCGATTATGGCCTGCCGCCGCGCGACAGCGCCTTCGCGATTCATGCCCTCGTCGTCGGCAGCTACTTTGAGGGAGGCTGGTTTCCCGAAGGCGGCGCCGGGCGCATTGCGCGCACGTTCGAAGCGGGCATCGAGGCGAGCGGAGGCGCGATCCGGGTCGGCCACGAAGCGACCGCGATCCTGATACGCGACGGACGCGCGGCCGGCGTGAAGGCGATCGATCGGCGGGGCATCGAAGCGGTGGAAGTCAGCCACTGTGCACCGATCATCATTTCCGGCGTCGGCGCGCCGCTCACGTACCAGCGGCTGCTGCCGACCGATGGCGACACCGGCCGGCGAACCGCCAAGGCGCGGGCCTATATCGACGCGCTGGGCCGCGGCCTCTCAGCCGTCAATCTCTACGTTCGCTTGAAGGCGCCGGTTGCGACGCTCGGCGTCCGCGGCGAAAATTACTGGATCAACGCCAAGCTCGAGCACGACGACGTGGACGCGCAGACCGCGGCGATTTTGGCGGGCAATCCCGGCCACGGCTACCTGTCGTTTCCGTCGGCCAAATCGGGCGACGACCGGTTTCACACCGCCGAGATCATCGGCATGGTGCGTTCCGACGCGTTCGACGCCTGGCGCGGCAGCGCCAGCGGCGATCGCGGGCGCGACTATGCCGCCCTCAAGGAACGCATCGCCCGAGGTCTGCTGCGCTTGGCTGACAGCGCCGTGCCGGGCTTTGCCGCACTGGTGCAATACAGCGAACTATCGACGCCGCTGACGGTCGAGCATTACACCTCGCATCCTGCCGGCTGCTTCTACGGCCTGCCGGGAACACCGGCGCGATACCAATCGACGCCGGTTGGCGCGCGCACGCCGATCGCCGGCCTTTATTTGACCGGCTCCGACGTGGCGAGCCTCGGCATTGTCGGCGCCATGATGGGTGGCCTTTCGGCAGCGAGCCAGGCGCTCGGCCCTGCCGGAATGTTCCGCATCATGGCGGACATGCGCCACGCCAAAGCGGTGCCGCTGAAGCCGGCGCGCACCGCGGAAAAGGAGTGCGCCGTGCTCGTCGCCAAGA
This sequence comes from uncultured Alphaproteobacteria bacterium, assembly GCA_963806465.1. GTDB lineage: Bacteria > Pseudomonadota > Alphaproteobacteria > Rhizobiales > Xanthobacteraceae > BOG-931. Next base: position 105,163 of record CAWDZD010000044.1, read on the forward strand.
CCGCGCTGACGCCTTCGATCTGGCGTCTGGAATTCGAGCTCGATGAGCCGGTTCGTTTCGTTCCCGGACAGTACGCCAAAGTGCGCGTCGCCCAATTCGAATGGCGCGACTATTCGATCGCCGCGGCCTCCGGCCGGCGGCTGACGTTTCTGATCAGCAACCGTACCCACGGCGACGGCTCGAACTTTGCCGACGCCGTGCGTGTCGGCGAGGCTACAGAAATCGAGGCGCCGCTCGGCAGCTACCATCTGCGGCGCAACGCCAACCGCAAGGTATTTATCGCCACTGGAACCGGGCTGGCGCCGCTGTTGCCGATGTTCGAACAAATGGCTCAAGCCGGCGAACTGGGCGCCGCCGAGTTGTATTTCGGTTGCCGGACTTTGGGCGAGGACATTACCAAGGCGTTCGCTTGTCTGCCGCCGCGGACCGTCGCCTGTATCAGCCGCGCGCCGGCGATGGCGTGCGCTCTCCAAGGGCGCGTGACGCAGGCTCTTGCCGGACTACCATTCGATCCAGCGACGACGGATTTCTATGTTTGCGGCTCGGCCGCCATGGTCGCCGATTGCACGGCGCTTCTGCAAGCCGCCGGCGCGGTCCGGATCTTGACGGAACCGTTCTGACTGATCGACAAACAAACCGATGAAAAACTCATGGTTTACCCAAACCGAGGTTTTCCTGCTGCACGAGATCGTCGCCCGGCTCGACCGAATCGCGCGTCGGCGTGTGCTCGACGCCAAAGGCGTCAGCTACCCCGAGTTCCTTGTCGCCATGGCGGTGCGCGAAATGGCGCAACCGACCCACAGCGAAGTCGGCGATTTGCTGGACATGAGCAAGTCGCTGGTGAGCCAGCGCGTCACCGGCTTATTGGCCAAAGGATTTGTCGCGCAGCGCCGCGATGCGCAGAACCGCAGGTTAGTGCGGCTTGAACTGACCGCCGCCGGCCAGCAAGCGTTGGAGCAGATCTACCAGGAGCTGGCGAGCAATGCCTCAAGACTGTTCGGCATCCTGGGTTCGTCGCGTCCCCAATTCATGCAGTCGCTCTGCCGCCTGCGGGATGCGCTCATCGCCGAGGATGCTCAAGACGCGCAAAACGACCAAGAAAAGCGGAAACCAAGGCGGTCAAAACAAGAGCGGCCAAAACCAACACGGGTTCGAGCACCGCAGCCTCCAGCGACGCGGCGTTTCGCCGGTCGAAAGCGCTGATCGGGCGCGTTGCTGACCGGTTCCGTGTGACGCCGCATTGTCGGGCGCGTCGCGCGACCGTCATACTGGCGGTGCAGACTTATTGCATGAGGCGGTTGGCGTTGTTGGTTGTCGCAAGTGTTGGCGTCGGTGTCGCGTCCGCGGCGTTGGCGGCCGATATGCCGCTGCCGCCGGGGCCGCCGCCTGCCGTGCCCTACCTGCCGGTTGTTCCGCCTTTCAGCTGGACCGGCTTCTATCTCGGCGGCAATCTCGGACTGGGCTGGAACCAGGGGAGCTTTTCCGATCCCGCCGGCAACTCGCTCGGTCTGCCGAACAACGCGCGGCTCCTGGGCGGCGGCCAGGTCGGGTTCAATTTCGAATACTATGGCGGTTTCGTCATCGGCGCCGAGGCCGACTTCGACTGGTTCGCCAACTCTAATACCATCGCCAGCAACCCGGTGCCGCTGATCGACAACTTCGGCAACCCGACCGGCAGCACCGCGACCATCGCCATCGACAACAAGTGGCTGACGACCGTGGCCGGACGCCTCGGCTATGCCTTCGACCGCGTGCTGCTCTACGGCAAAGGCGGCGGCGCCTGGGTCGGATCAAACAATCCGACGGTAGCCATCAATGGCGCGCCGGTCGCCCTCACCACCACCAGCAACAACTGGGGCTGGACCGCGGGCGTCGGCGTCGAATGGACGTTCTGGGGCAACCTCTCCGCGCGGATCGAGTACGACTATGTCGGGCTCAACAGCCCGAGTTTCACGCTTCCGACGGCAGTCGGGACACTCCCGGCCGGCGATCAATTCACAGGCGCCAACAATCGCTTCATCCAGTTGGTCAATGCCGGCGTCAACTACCGCTTCGGCGGCTGGTGACGGTCTAAGGGTGAAGCCCCGCTATTAGAATGAGTGACGCCCGGCCTCATTGCTCTTGCTCAGAGTGGTCAAAATTCACATCGTCATTGCGAGCGAAGCGAAGCAATCCAGGGACAACGCTCGCAATTCTACACGATTATGTTCGCGACATTTTCCCACTGACGCCGCGCTCTCGCCCCGCACGGTTTGACTGCAGTCCCGCCGTTCGGCAATCTCGACGCCGGTGAATGGGTGCGCAGGCTGCGACCATGTCAGAACCACATCTGCCACTCTGTTTCGTGCTGATGCCGTTTGGGCGCAAGACCGACGCCGCGGGGCGCGTCGTCAATTTCGATTCCGTCTATCAAAAAATCATCGCGCCGGGCGTCGAACGCGCCGGCCTCGAGCCGATCCGCGCCGACGAGGAGAAGATCGGCGGCACCATTCACAAGCCGATGTTCGAGCGGCTGATGCTGTGCCACTACGCGGTCGCCGACATCACCGGGGCCAATCCCAACGTGTTCTACGAACTCGGCATCCGCCACGCGCTGCGGCCGGCGACTACCGCGATCGTGTTCTTGGAAGGCACCGTCATCCCGTTCGACATCGCCTTGGTGCGTGGCATCCCCTATCGGGCCGACAGCGCGGGCGAGCCGGTCGAGCCGGAAACACCGGCGGCGGCTATTGCCGCCCACCTGTCCGGCGCGCGCCACGCGCCGCACGACGACAGCCCGATCTTTCAGCTGGTCGACGTGGTGCCGCATTCGCAAATCGACCACGCCAAGACCGACATCTTCCGCGAGCAGGTCGACTATTCGAAAAAATACAAGGAGCGGCTTGCCGCCGCGGTCCGCAACGGCGCCGAGGCGGTGACGGCGATCGCCACCGAGCCGGCGCTCAAGAATCTCCACGAGATCGAGACCGGCGTGGTCGTCGATCTCTATTTGTCGCTGCGCGACGTCAAAGCCCACGCCGCCATGATCGAGCTTTATGACCGCATGCCGCGGCCGCTGCAGCGCGCCAAGATGATGCGCGAGCAACTCGGCTTCGCGCTCAACCGCGAAGAGCGCTTTGAGGACGCCGAAAAGGTGCTCAAGGAGGTGATCGCCGAGTTTGGCGCTTCGAGCGAGACCAACGGGCTCCTCGGCCGCATCTACAAGGATCGCTGGGCCAAGGCGAAAGAAGACGGCGGCGCCGAAGCGCGCGGCCTGCTGCGGCGCGCCGTCGACACTTATGTGGCCGGGTTCGAAGCGGACTGGCGCGATGCCTATCCCGGCGTCAACGCGCTCACCTTGATGGAGCAGCAGGACAAGCCCGATCCGCGCAAGGCCAGGATTTTGCCGGTCGTCTATTACTCGGTGACGCGAAAGGCGGCGACCAACGCCGACTATTGGGACTACGCCACATTGCTGGAGCTTGCGGTGCTCGGCGACGACCACGACGCGGCCGACGAAAACCTCACCGAAGTCGCCGCCTTTGCCCGCCACGCCTGGGAGGTGGAATCGACCAAGCGTAACCTTGGCATGATCCGCCAGGCGCGCGAGGCCCGGAGCGAGAACGCCGGCTGGATCGCAAAGATCGAGGGCGAATTGCAGCGGGTCGCCGACAAGCTCAAACCGGCCGCGACTGCCTAGCCTATTCGGCAGTCAGGACGGCCGCGGCGCGCGACAAACGCCGTCGCGCTATTTTGGTTCCCGCTAAAAAACAAAAGAAATTTTGGCGCGCGCGTGGCATGTTTGGCGCCGGGTTGCAGGCTCAAGTACACCATTTTAGCGCACGGACACCGGCATGCTGCAGTCATGGATTAACAACGCGGTCAGTTACTGCACCCGCCATTTTCGCCTCGTCATCGCCGCCGCCCTGCTGCTGGCCGCCGCCTCGGCGATTTACGCCGCCCGTCACTTCGCGATCGACACCGACATCAACAATCTGCTGTCGTCAAAGCTGCCGTGGCGGCAGCAGGAGATCGCGTTTCACGAAGCGTTTCCGCAAACCGTCGATCTGATCCTGGTCGATGTCGGCGCGGCGACGCCGGAAGCGGCAACGGCGGCGGCCCGGGACTTGCAGGGCGCCCTCGCCGGCAAGCCGGAGCTGTTTCGCTCCATCGGCGGCGCGTTCGACAGTCCGTTCATTCACCGCAACGGCTTGTTGTTCCTCGCCACTGACCAGATCAGGCATCTCACCGGGCAACTGATCACGGCCAAGCCGATCATCGGCGGCCTGGCGAGCGATCCAAGCCTGCGCGGAATGGTGCAAGTCCTTTCCGGGCTGCTCGGCTATGCCAAGCAGGGATTCGTATCGCTCGACGGCATGGCGCCGACGCTGAACCTGGCCGCCGACACGCTCGATGGCGTTGCCAAGGGCGGCCCGGTGCAATTCTCCTGGAAAACGTTGGTGCAAGGCGAGGCTCGGCCGCTGGACCTGCACCACTTTGTCGAAGTCTGGCCGGTGCTCGACCGCGACGTGCTCGAGCCCGGCGGCAGGGCGACGGCGGCGATCCGCGACATCGCCAACCAGCTCGGACTGAAGGCCAAGTACGGCGCCGACGTCACCCTCACCGGCCCGGTCATCATTTCCGACAATGAATTTGCCGGGGTGCATGAAGGGATCGCGCTCAACAGCGCGGTGACCGGCGCCATCGTGCTCATCATATTGTGGCTTGCGCTGCGCTCGCTCCGCCTGGTCGCCGCCGTCGCCGTCAATATCGGCGTCGGGCTGTTGATCACCGCGGCCGGCGGCCTGTTGATGGTCGGCGCGTTGAATCCGATCTCGCTGGCGTTTGCGGTTCTGTTCGTTGGGCTCGGCGCCGATTTCGCTATCCAGTACACGGTTCGCTATCGGGCGGAGCGCCACGACCTCAATGACCTGGCGCGGGCGTTGTACGCCGCCGCCGAATGGGTCGGCATCCCGCTCACGCTCGCGGCCGGCGCCGCCGCCGCCGGGTTTCTGTCGTTCACGCCAACCGCCTATAGCGGGCTGGCGCAGCTCGGCATCATTGCCGGCTTCGGCATGGTGATCGCGTATCTCACGAGCCTGACGCTGTTGCCGGCGCTGATCCGCGCGGTCGATCCGCCGCCGGAGCGGAAGCCGCTCAACTTGCCGGCGATGGCGCCGGTCGACGCCTTTCTCAAGCGCCACCGCGTTGCCGTCATCGTCACTACCGTGCTGGTCGTCGCCGCGGGCCTGCCGGCCCTGCCGCGGCTGCAATTCAATTTCAATCCGCTGGCGCTCGAGAACCAGAAATCGCCGGCGCTGACCTCGCTGTTCCGGCTGGGCAAGTCGGTGCCGCTGAGCACCGCGCGCGTGGTGGTGCCGCAAGCCGATGCCGGCGCGGTCGCCAAAAAGCTCACCGCTTTGCCCGAAGTCGCCACGACCTGGACGCTGGACAGCTTCGTCCCGAAAGATCAGGACCAGAAGCTGCCGGTCGTCGAAGCTGCGGAGAAGGCGCTTGGCCCGGCGCTGCGCGCCTCGCCGCGGCCGGCGCCGAGCGATGAGGAGAATGTCGCTGCACTCAAGCAGGGCGTGCAAGCTTTGCGAGATGCGGCCGGCCAGAACAGCGGCGCCGGCGCTGTTGCCGCGCGGCGCCTGGCCGACGGGCTGGGCAAGCTTGCGCAGGCCGATGCCGCGCAACGCGCCCGCGTCACCGACGCCTTCGTGCGTCCGCTGCGTCTTGATCTCGCCGGCGTCGCCGAGAGCCTGAGCGCCGGGCCGGTGACGCGCGCGTCATTGCCGCCGGAGCTGGTGCGCGACTGGGTCACGCCCGACGGCCGCGAGCGCATCGAGATCTGGCCCAAAGGCGACGCCAACGACAACGCCAACATCAGCCGGTTTGCCCGCGCCGTGCAGACCGCGCAACCGGGCGCGACCGGCGAAGCCATCGGCAGCATTGAATGGGGCTCGACCATCGTCGAAGCCTTCGCCGAGGCTCTGGCTTTGGCGCTGTTGTCGATCGCGATCCTGTTGTGGATCGTGCTGCGGCGGCTGTCCGATGTCCTGGTCACCCTGATCCCGCTCCTGGTCGCCGGCATCGTCACGCTCGAAATCTGCGCGCTGACCGGATTCCAGCTCAACTATGCGAACATCATCGCGTTGCCGGTGCTGCTCGGCATCGGCGTCGCTTTCAAAATCTATTACGTGACGGCGTGGCGGCGTGGCGAGAGCAAGTTCCTGCAATCCGTGCTGACGCGCGCGGTGTTCTATTCGACGCTGCTCACCGCCACCGCGTTCGGCAGCCTGTGGCTGTCGAACCAGCCGGGCATTTCTAGCATGGGCAAGTTGTTGGCGCTGTCGCTCGTTTGCACGCTGACCTCGGCGGCGTTGTTCCAGCCGGCACTGATGGGCGAGCCGCGCCGGCCGAAGGGCGACGAGGCTCCGGGCCACGTCGATGCCGCCGCCGCGACGCCGTCGTGAAGCCGTGTCCGCAATCGTGCCCGGCTGGTTAAATCTGAAACGCTGCAAGACTTTTTCCGCCAGCTGGCGGTCGACAAGCTCATGCGGAAGTAGCCCAACCGGAAAGAACGAGAGTCCACCGCCTTCGCTTTCTCGGAGCCCGCGTTAGCGCCTTTCGCAGCACTTTAGTTTTTACTGATCAGAGCCATCCATCGAATTTGCCGGATTCGTCGATTGCCCCCCCGGCTGTGGCATTGCTCCGCCGCCCATCCCAAAGTTGGGATTCCGATTTTTGCAGGCGACGACGAGCTGGGGGTCGATTTCTGGCAAAGGCTTGGCTGCCTGCCGCCGTTGTGGAGTACCTGCCATAATCGGTCGGATGCAATCCACCAGGATGCCGATGCCCATATTTACCCCATTGAAAATAAAACCAGCCTGTGCGCACGCCTCTCTGATTTGCGCGCAGGGTCTGATCGGCGCATCCGGGGCGGCTTGCGCAGGCGCAGCTTGAGCGGGTGGAGATTGGGCAGGCGCAGATTGAACGGGCGCAGATTGAGCGGGTGGAGGTTGAGGGGGCGCAGGTTCAGAGGCTTCCGGTGGCCGGGCCTGCGCAGTGCTAGTGCAGAGCTTATCGAGCCCTGAAATCATAGAAATGAATTCTTTGCCTTCGCTGGAATTCGGATCGACCTGCTGCAATCCGTTCATCACTTTCGCGTATTCGGGACCGAGTTTACTGACGAACGCATCGGCCTGTTTATTGAGCGCATCAGCCGTCTTGCTATCGTTCTTTTTGTAGGCCTCCGCCATCTGATCGTAGAGTTTCTTTAAATCGCAATAGGCCTGCGATTTTGCTTTGTCGCTAGCGATGATTTGAACGACCCTTTGCACGTCCGCCGTTGTTGGCTTCGGTGCCTTCTGCCCGAAGGCAAGCGCCGGCATTGCCACAAGAGCGAAAAAGGCGGCAGCGAGCTTGAGTGTCACCAATGCTCTCCAATTGATGGTGGGGGATCAGTAAGCAGTTCGTCCTATCTTACCACCATTGCTCTTCGATTTCCCGCCTGAACCCATCCCGCGGCGAACTTTGTGCGGATGTTGAGCACAGCTCCATGGTCGCGAGAACGCGCTCTCACGGTGACGGATAACGACAGCGACAAATACTCTGAGCCAAGTTCAGCGTGCTGCCGCGGGGCCGACCGGCAACGGCGGCCGTGGCGGCGCGCCGTCGAGTTCGGGACGCGGCGGCCGCGGTCGCGGTGGCGCGGCTGCGGCGGGAGCAACGACCGGCGCGGAAGCAGACGGCGCGGCCGCTGCAGCCGGCTTCTTGGCGTCGTTCTTGCCGGCATCGTTCTTGCCGGCATCGTTCTTGCCGGCATCGTTCTTGCCGGCGTCGGTTTTGTTTGTATCGTTTTTGCCGGCGCCCTTCGGCGCTGCCGCAGCTGGCGTCGCCGGCGCGGGCGGTGCCGGCGCCTCCGCTGCGCCGTCGGGATTGATGTCGCTGCGCGGCCAGGAGAAATCGTCGGCGCGGCCGGGCGGCGCGGCCAGCGCTTCGCCGCGGTTGAGCACGCGCAGCACCAGCGGATCGGCTTCTTTCTGCGCCGCATGCGCCGCGGCGCCGAGCAATTCGCCGCCCTCACCGGCGCCAAGCGCGTTCAGCGGCACGGCCGGGCCGATCGCCGGCTTGCCGCCCGCTGCGCCACCCTTGGTCGGCGTCTGCTCTTCCGGACCGGGCAACGCGACCGGCGCGATCGCGCTGGTCAACACCCGGCGCAATTCACGCTCGACATAATGGGCGAGCTTCTCGGCGCCGTTTTTGGTGAAGTTGACGCCGTCATAGGTGCGTAGCCGGCGCGTCTGGCCCTGGAAATCCGGCCCCTGCTGCGCGTAGCGCCCCTGTTCGTCGACGAAGCCGTCCCAGATGTCGACATAGATGATGCCGGCCTTCTCGGCGCGGGCGCGATAGAGCTCATCCAGATATTGCATGTCGGTCGTCGACTTGGCGCCGCGGATCGACGGCAGGCCGACCCACAGCAGTGGCACGCCTTTGCTCTTGAGCGCTGCGATCATCTCGTCGACGCGCTTCTCGTAAAGCTCGCCCCACTTGTCGGTATGAAATTCGTAATTGCCGCCGGGCGGCGGCGGTGCTGACTTGCGCGCGGCATCGCCGCCGGCACTCGGCGGCTGGTCGGCGTCCGGCGCCGGCGCGTCGGTGCCGGATTGAGATGGCGAACTGCTTTTTGCCGGGGCGCGCTCGCGCAGCGGCAGGCGATCATTGAGGCCGAGCATGACGACGATGGCGCTCGGCTTTTCGCCCGCCAGCACATCCTTGACGGCTTGCGACCAATCCGGCGCGTCAGGCCGCGCTTCGTAGCGCACCAGGCCGGAATACGGCCGGATCTTGCGGACGATGCCGACTTGCGGCGTGTCGGCGAACGCCTCTTCGAGACCGTAAGCAAGCCACTCCGCGAACGAGTCGCCGATGACAAGAACGTTCTCGGTCACCGGCGGCGCGTCGGGCTTGCGCGGCGCCGGCGGCGGCGGTTTGAGAGATTCGTAAACCTGCTGGCGCTGAGTGAACGGATTGTAGGGATCGAAGGAATCGTTGCGATAATAGCCGCCGCCACCGCCGCCCCAGAGCGGACGGAAGAAGTCGCGAAACTGCACCGGGATAGCGCGCTCGCGCCCATCGAACGCCGCGTGGCCGCCAGCGCCGCCGGCCAATTGCGCGCCCGCCGAGCCGGCGCATGCGGCTCCGGCCGCCAAGGCGGCAAGCGCCACTATCAGCCGTCGGCCACTCGCTCGCTTCATCAACCTGCCCGGTTCAATCCAGAAGCAGCGCACATATTAGGCCAATAAGGTCAATTTGAGGATGTTCCATTCCGGCCAGCGTTAAGGGCGCCATAAGCGCGGCCAATTGGCCGAAAAAGCCGCAACTTCTGCGGCACGACCGAGTTTCCAAGCCAGGGAACGACACGGCGAGAGATATTTCGATGGATTACGCTACGACCGATCTCGTTTTAGCCGTCGCCCATCATCTTCTGGTGTTCATGCTTGCCGGCGTTCTGGCATTCGAAATCGGCACCATCAGCATGAACATGAAGCGTGACGAAATCCTGCGCGTCAGCCGGGTCGATAACTGGTACGGCATCCTTGCCGGCGTCATCATTATCGTCGGATTCATCCGCGCCAATGTCGCGGCCAAAGGCTGGGCCTATTACTCCGTCAACATGTTTTTCTGGGCGAAGATCGCGACTTTCGTGCTGGTCGGCTTGCTGTCGATTGTCCCAACCGTGGCGATCATCCGCTGGCGAAGCGCGCTGAAACGCGATGGCGCCTTTGCACCGCCGGCGGATGCAATCGGCAACGTACGGCGTTATCTCTGGGCGGAAGCAGTGCTGTTCCTTTTGCTCCCGGTGTTCGCCGCGGCCATGGCCCGCGGCTACGGGGAGTTGCAATGAGCCGTCAAAAGTAACTGAGCGACCCGGCTCGCTCTTCCCCTCCCCCTTGTGGGGAGGGGTTGGGGTGGGATCGTGCGGTGACGCGCGAGCGTCAACGATATCGCAAGACCTCACGTCCCCACCCGCGGCTCGCTTCGCTCGCCGGCCCTCCCCACGAGGGGGAGGGATCAAACCGCCACCACGGCCATGATCTCGACCTCGATCAGAAAGCCGGGATTGGCGAGCGCCGTGACGCCGATCAGCGTGCTTGGCGACGGCCGGTTGACGTCCCATGGCACCGGCAGCGTGCGGTCGTTGAGCACCTTCAGGAACGCCGGCACGTCGACCGCATACATGCGCCGGAACACCACGTCGTCCCAGCTCGCGCCGGCGGCCTTGAGCTGGAGCGTCAAGCCGTCGAGCACGGCGACATATTGCGCGCGCAAGTCCCCGGGATGCAGCGGCTGGTAATTGTCGTCGGCCGGCGTCTGGCCGGCGATGTAGATCAGCTTCGACGGCTTCTCCACCGTCAAGACGCGCGTGTAATTCGGATGATGAAACAGACCGGGCGGATTCAAGTATTCGCGGGACATGATGCTCCTCAGCGCGGCGACTGGCACCGTGACGATACCTCACTTGCCCAGTTCATCCCAGAATTGGAGGACAGCGGTGGCGAGCGCATCCGGGCGATCTTCCGGGAAGAACAACCGCGCGTCCTCGATCTCAATGACGCGCCTCGCGCCCGGGATGGTATCCTGCAACCAGTATGCCCACTTTTTTTCAAAGAAGATGTCTTGCAGGCCCCAGACGATCAGCGTCGGGACCATAAGCGCCTTGAGCGCGGCATGGATGGCGACGGTCTGCGCGTTGTCGAAGCCCAGCCAATATCTCTGGAACGCCTCGAGCCGGTGCGGCGAGGAGAATAACGGCTGCAAATAGACCCGAATGATCTCGTCCGTCAGAACGCTCGGATCGGCGTAGCTGCGAAACAGCGGCACCAACTCGCCTTTGGCATAACGCTCGCTCGCCAGATCAGGACGCTCGATCATCGGCGCAAAGACGGGCGCCAGCGTGCCGTTTCGCGCCCGCTCGATCAGCGGGCGGACTTGCGGCGGCGGCCAGCCGTCATGGACGTCGCAATTGGTCAGCACCAGCGATCTGAGCCGGTTCGGATAATAGGCGGCGAAGATCTGGGCGACGGCGCCGCCGCTATCATTGCCGATCAGATCGATCCGTTCGATCCCAAGCGCGTCGATGACTTCGGCGATCATGTGCGCCTGCGCGGTGAACGAGACATCCTGCGACGGCGCGATTTCGCTATAGCCGAGCCCCATCAGGTCGATGGCGATGCAGCGCCGCCGGTGCCCGACACGGTGGATGACATGACGCCAGTGATAGCCGTTGAGCGGCACGCCATGAACAAACAGCGCGGCCGGCCCCTGCCCGCTTTCGTAAAAGGCGATGCGGCCGGATTTGACGTCGGCGAAGCGGCGGCTGGCATGAAAGGTCGCAATATCCATGGGCCGCTTACCTCCGCGTCGGCGGAGGTCAATCTACGGCCGATGGGCTCTGCCGCGCTGTCATGATCTTGCGCGATCGCGCGGCGCGCTCCGCCGTCGCCAGGCGCCGGAATGCAGCCGGCGTGCAATTGAAGAAGCTCTTGAAACGCGCCGTGAAGTGGCTGTGGCTGGCAAATCCGGCATCAAGCGCGATGGCGGTGATGTCGTCGCCGTCGAGAACGGCATCAAGCGCATGCGCCAGGCGCTCGCGCAGCACGTAATCGTAGACCGATGTGCCGGCAATCTGGCGAAACACGCGGCACAGATGAAACGGCGACAGATTGGCGATCCTGCCCAGCTCGGCGACACTCCATTTGCGGGCGGGTGCGAGCGCGACCGCCTCCTTGACGCGCGCAACCGCGTTGACCCGCCGTGCGCGCGCGGCATCCCGCAGCGTAATGTCACGCCGGCCCATCGCGCCGAGCGACATGTTCAGGAGATCGACGCCAAAAGCTTCGGTCTCAAATCGATCCGCCTCGCTGTTTTGCAGGCGCGTCCGGAGTAAATCGCGAAGCATGATCGCGTTCGGGGGAAGCACGCCTTGTGACGCCAACGACTGATTGCCGCGACGGTCAAACTGTTCGGGCGCCAATTCTTCGTCAAATCGGAAGATCAGCGCGCGATCGCCGATGGCGCCGGGAAAGCTCAATCGGTACGGCGTGTCGGCGGCAATCAAGACCGCGTGGCTCGGCGTGCCAATGACATATCGGCCGGGCGCATCGTGCTTCGAGAATACGCCGCGAAATGGCAGTACGACTACATTTGCAGTTTGCCACTCGATCGCGCCGCAGGCGTCGGAGGTGGGTCGCGCCTCGAACAGGCCGATCTGCAGCGCCCTGCTTTCGAACAACGATCGGCGGGTAACGTTCATCGCCATGTCTTTACAGGCTAACGGCATTATCGGCAAAGCGACCGCGGCCTGCTGTGCGCGCGTATCCCGCGGGGCGCCCCCCATTCCCAAAAAGTCCGTTTTCTGCGATTGACTGCGGCGGGTTTCGACGGTGGATTTCCTGAACCGGCGCCCGCGACCATAGCGTCCGGCAACGAGCACCAGGCATTTGGATAAAAATCGGCTCACTTTGCGATTGACGCCGACGCTCGTTGTGAGCATCGGCATTCTTGTGCTGCTGTCGGTCGGCTCGGTCCTGATCGTCAACTGGTTCGCCGACCGCCGCATCGTGCAGGAGCTGACCTCGCGTCTGATCACGCGCCTCTTGGCAGCCGAGGAGCGTACGCTGCGCCACCATCTCGGCGCCGCCATTGATCAGGGCGATTACATCGCGGCCGCGATCAGCAGTGGACGCTATCGGTTCGACGACCCGGCACTTACCGATTTCGTGCGCGGAACGTTTGCGGCGGCGCCCCAGGTCGACGGTGTCATTCTGGTCGACGGCGACGGCAAGGCGTTGCGGATCCGGCTCGCCCGCGTCGCCTACGGCAGGGAGTTTGAGGTCGACCGCTTCAATATTGCCGACGATGCGCAGTTCGCCGGATTGGCCTTTGTGATGCGCACCCGCAAACAGCCCTATTGGGGACCGCCGGTTTACCGCCCGCAGCGGCAGGAGACCCTCCTGAACTATCGCGTGCCGATCTGGAGCGGTGACACTTATGTGGGGTTTGCCATCGTCGGCATTTCGACGCGGGCCTTGTCGGTGCTGGCCAGAGATTTGAGCGAACCGCCCCGTTCGACCGCCTTTATGCTGTACGGGCAGGATCGGGTGCTGGCTCATCCGCTGATGGCCGAAGGAAGCCCGCAGCAATCGGAGAGTGCATCGTTTCCGTTGCTGCGCACTTTCGGCGATCCGGTCATTGAGAATTTGCCGAGCTTGCCGCCGCTCGACCAGATCGGCATCGCGCCGCCGGCCGGCGTGCTGGCGCGTGAGCCAATTGTCGACGGCGAGCGCTATTTCGTCTTTGCCCGCGAGATCACCGACTTCAAGGAGTTGCCGATCACCATCGGCACCTATTTCCTCGGGCGCGCGGTCGATGGTCCGATCCGCCTATTGTACTGGGCCACGCTCCTTGCCCTCGGATTGCTCGCCATATCGCTGATCGTCGCCGGCATCATGGCCAGCGCGATCGCCCGCCCGATCCGCCGCGCCGCCACGGGCGCGACCGCGATCGGCAATCTCGATTTCGACGAGGTGGCGCCGCTCCCCGGCAGCCGTTTTCGCGAGATCAACAGCCTGGCGCAGTCCTTCAACGCCATGCTTGACGGGCTCAAGGCCTTCGGCCGCTACGTGCCGCGCGCGCTGGTCATGCGGCTGGTCAAGGAAGGCCGGGTCGGCGCCGGCACCGAAGAACGCCTCCTCGCCATCATGTTCACCGACATCGTCAGCTTCACCTCGACCTGCGAAAAAATGTCGGCCGCCGAGGTCGCAAGCTTCATCAACCAGCACCTGTCGCTAGTGTCGTCGTGCGTTGAACAAGAAGGCGGCACCATCGACAAGTTCATCGGCGACGCCGTCATGGCGTTCTGGGGCGCGCCGAACCGCATCGACAACCCGGCCGCCGCGGCCTGCCGCGCGGCTGTCGCCATCCAGCGCGCGCTGGCCGCCGACAACAAACACCGCGCCGGCGAAGGCCGTGAGCCGGTCCGCATCCGCATCGGCATCCATATGGGCTCGGTCATCGTCGGCGATATCGGCACGCCAAACCGCATCAACTATACGATCGTCGGCGACGCGGTGAACGCGACGCAGCGGCTCGAGAGCCTCGGCAAGACCATCGACCCCAATGCCGAGGCGATCGCGCTGGTCAGCGAAGAGATTTATGCCGCCGCGCACGACGGCTTTCAGTTCATCGAGCGCGGCGAGCATCTGGTCAAAGGCAAGCAGGAGAGCCTGAAGGTTTTTCAGCTCGTCGACTCTTCGGAAGCTGCGGCAGGGCCGGCCATATGAGCGCAACGTATTCGGGAAACTACCCGCTCGAACGCCGCGCCGGCGAGATCGAGCGCCTCACTGTTCAATCCAAGGCGATGACGCCGGATACGCTCGCCATGCTCGACCGCTTCGGACCGATGCAGGGCTGGGCCTGTCTCGATATCGGCTGCGGACCGGGCGGCATTACCGATCTCCTCAGTGCCCGGGCCGGGCGCGCCGGGCGGGTGACCGGCCTGGACATGGACGAAGCGTTCCTGGAATACGCGCGACGCAGCGCGCCGAGTAACGTCGAGTTTCGGCGCGGCGATGCCTTTGCCTCGGACTTGCCGGCCGGCGCATTCGATCTGGTGCATATGCGCTTCGTCGCGAGCACTGCGGGAAATCCCGAACGGCTGTTGCAGGAAGCGGCGCGCCTGGTACGGCCTGGAGGCATCGTCGCGCTGCAAGAGCCGGACGGCACGACGCTCAACTGCTATCCGCCGCACCCGGCGTGGGACCGGCTGAAATCGGCACTGCTCGGGGCGTTCAGAGGTGTCGGCGCCGATCTTGAACTGGCAAAAAAGCTGTATTTCCTGGTGCGACAGGCCGGTTTTCGCGACGTGCAATATCGCACGAGCTTGCTCGCGGTCCGTTCGATCGATCCGATGATCGACTATTTGCCGTCGACGGTCGAATCATTGCGAGCGGCAATCCTCAAGCTTGGTCTGCTCGACGAAAGCGATCTGACAGCCGCGCTGGCCGATTGCCGGGCGCACCTCGCCAAACCTGAAACCTCCTTCACGCTCTACGCCGTCGCCCAAGTCTGGGGCCGGCGCGCTTAAAGCAGCGGTCGCGCGACCGCTCGGTCATCGGGGCGCCCTGGCGCCGTGAGTTAAATAATCATTAACCATCATTAGCGATGCTCCAAAGTTGCCGTCCGAGCCGGAGACGCGTCCGGGTGGTAGGCAGCATTGCTGGGAAAATCGAAAGCCGCGCAAAAAAGGCGACGACACTTTCGTCGGCGTCAGAGTCCACAGGGAGCAATTTGTCGGACGACGATATGGACAAGTTGCTACCATGACGCTCCTCGGCGACGGCTCTAGCCCCGGCTTCTTCTCGCGCCTGACGATCCGAACCAAAACGCTCGCGGCGTTCGCAGTGTCTTTGGCTTGCCTCCTCGGCATGGCGGTAACGCTTCACATCAGCTCGCGCCAGGTCGCGCGCAACTTGAATGAGCTATCCCAATCAAATCTTCCGACCCGCGCCGCCGCCGCGGCGGTCAATCACGCGATCGTTGCCGCCCACATGCGGATGTTCCGGTTCGTCTCCTGGGCCAGCAGTGGCGTAAACGACAAGCTGCTGCAGGAGCTCCGCCACCAGATCGATGCTGACTTCCGAGACATCCAGAAAAATTTCACGGAACTGGCGGCGCGGCCCGACTTGTCCGCAGTCGAGAAGGCTGATCTGAATGCGCTGCGCACTGAACTCAAGCAGTATCAAAGCACGGCAAACGACGTGCTCGACGTCGCGCGCACCGATCCGCCAATGGGCACCATGATGCTCGGGCAAAGCGACGACGGATTTACCAGCATCGACGATGACATCCGCAAGGTCCTGTCGGAGATAACCGCACGATCGAATACCATCGTCGAAAACACGCCGGCGGCGACCGGTAACGAAACGCTATCGTTGGCCATCGGCCTGCTCACCTGCCTCGCGTTCAGCGTTGCGGCCATCGTCTTTGTTTCAAGGTCGATCCTCAAGCCGATAACATCGATCACCAACGCCATGCAGAAGGTGTCGACCGGCGACACCGAAGTGACCCTGAACTATCGTGATCGCGGCGATGAAATTGGGCAAATGATCGAGGCGATCCAGATATTTCGCCACAAGGAACTGGAAATTCAAACGATGCAGCAGTCGCGTCATCAGGCCGAACAGCTGCAGGCGCACAAACGCCGGGAGGAAATGTCGGCGCTGGCCGAGGACTTCGACGGCTCGGTGAAGCATATTGCCGGTCAGCTCGTTGAAGCGGTCGCCACCGTGCGCGACAACGCCGAGATTATGGCGAAAGCCGCCGATGACACCCGCACGAAATCCGGTTCGACGGTGCAAGCGGTCATCGCCACCCGTGAGAACGCGGAAACCGTGGCCCAGGCGGCCAATGTGCTGTCGCGAACGATTGATGACCTGACTCGCCGCATCAACGAGGTTTTCCGCCTCACCAACGACACCGCGTCGCGCTCGCAAGGCGCCAGCGCGGAACTGGCGAAGCTTGCCGCCTCCGTCGAGCAAATCCTGCCGATCACCGATCTCACCCTCGCCGACCTTACCGTACAACTCCGATCCCAGCAACGCCCGCTGGCAGCGCGATTACGATCGGCAAATCGGCCGGCTTTTCGCCCTTGAGGATCCGGCCGACATAGATGCCGATTTGGCGATAGCCATCAGAAAGACTGGTGCCATAGCTCATCAACCCCCCGGCGGTGACGAACTCGCGAAAGAAATGGATCGTGGGAACCGCATGGCGCGCGGCCAACGCAACGAACTGCTCGCGGCGGAGAAAGAAAAATGGATCGGCGACCACCACCATTGCGCCGGCGTGCTCCGCCAGAACGGTGGCGAAGGCCAACTCGACCTCGCGCTCGGTACTCGCTTTCAAGATGAGAATTCCAACGCCGATGCGATTTGCCGCATCCTGCGCGTCCTTAAGCTGAATCTCGGCGCTCGGACTGTTCGGATTCACCAGCACGGCGATGAGCTTGGTCGTCGGTACCAGTTCATGCAGCAGTTCAAGGTTCTTTGCGCTGAGCACTCCGCTGATAAGACTGACTCCGGTCAGATTGCCGCCGGGCCGGTTCAGGCTAGTGACGAGGCCGGTGGCAACCGGATCGTCTGCGGTGGCAAACACGATCGGTATACTGGCAGTCGCTGATTTTGCCGCGCGCGCCACGGCGGTGCCGCCGGACGCCGCCAGAACGGCCACCGGCGCACGAACCAGGTCGTTCGCCATCATCGCCAATCGGTCGTATTGGCCTTCGGCCCAGCGATACGTGATCGCGACGTTCTGCTTGTCGACGTAGCCCATCTCTTTCAGGCCCTGAAGGAACGACGATGCCTGTGGCGCAAAGGCCCGTTCCGACCCGCTGCTTAGAAAGCCTATAACCGGCTTCGTAGCCTGCTGCGCGCGTGCGGTGAGCGGCCAGGCGGCCGCGGCACCACCGAGAATAACAAACTCGCGCCTTCTCATTCGATCACGTCGTCGGCGGTGGCGAGGAGGGTCGGCGGCACCTCGAGGCCCAGCGCTTTGGCGGCTTTTGCGTTGATCACCAGCTCGTATTTGCTGGGCGCTTGTACCGGCAGCTCGCCCGGCTTCGCGCCTTTGAGGATGCGGTCAACGTAGTCGGCGGCTTTGCGATACCCGTCGGTAAAATCAGGCCCATAAGAGAGCAAGCCACCTTCCTCGACAAAGTAGCGTGCGAAATAAACCGCGGGCAATTTGTACTGGGCCGCCAGCACGACGATTTGCTTGCGGTGAAGCACGGCTCGAGAACTTCCCGTCACGATCATGCCGCCATTGGGCGCGCGTGCGAACGCCGCGACCAATCGCTCGATTTCGCCCATATCGATCACATTGACCGGGGTCAGTTCGATACCGAGGGACGGTGCCACGGTCTGAACCGCGGCCCATTGGCCGATCCCGCTCAATGCGCCGCCGTCGCGAAGCACCGCGGCACGCGTCGTCGCCGGCGCGATCCGTTTGAGCAACTCCAGCCACTTCGCGGCGAGGCTGTAGTCGTAGACCATAAATCCTGTGGCGTTGCCTCCCGGCTTGGCCAGGCTATCGACAAATCCGGCACCGACGGGGTCGGGAACAGTGGCAAAAACGATCGGCACCGTGCGCGTTGCACGAAGCAAAGCCGCCACGGTCGGCGTCCCGGTCGCAAAGATGACATCCGGTGCAAGCGCCGCGAATTCAGTTGCAAATCTGCTGATGCGATCAGCGTCGCCGGCCGCCCAACGAGTCTCGATTTTCAAGTTGCGGCTGCCTATCCAGCCTCGCTCTTGCAACGCGTTGAGAAATTCGGTGTTGCGCGCTTGCGACAACTCATCGTCGGCGGTTCCATGGAGTATGCCGAGGCGCCGCGTTCGCTCCGCTTGCTGCGCGCCTACCGCGCGGGGCCACGCGATTGGCAGACAACCCAATAGAGCCAGAACATCCCGCCGCCGCATGGTTGTCTCCACTCCGCGGGCTTAAAAAGCGCCCCGCATAACCAGCATATCATAGGCTGACGCAGATGTGCCGCGCGTCACCCGACGCATGCAGCTTGTCACGGAAGGGTCAAAATCTGACGTGACAAAACAGCGGTGTTGCGTTCATTTCCCAATGACGCCGGCAGACCTTTTATTCGATCACCTCGTCGGCGAGTGAAAGCAGCATGTCCGGAATCTGGATGCCGAGCGCCTTGGCGGTTTTGAGGTTGATGACGAATTCAAATTTGATCGATTGATAGATCGGCAAGTCAGCGGGCTTGCTGCCTTTCAAAATTTGTCCGGCATAGACCCCGACCTGATAATAGCCCTCGGTAATACTGATCCCATAGCTCATCAGGCCACCGGCAAGCGGATAGTCGCGAAACTGATACATGGCCGGCAACTTGAATTGTTCCGCCAACGCCACGATTCGATTGCGCCTGGTGTCGAAGAACGGATCCGCGGTCACCAGGAGCGCCGCCGCCTTGCGCTGGATCAGACCGGCGAACGCCGGACCCAGTTCATCTTCCCTGCCGGGAGTGGCGATTTCGACCTGCCGATCGACCGCGCGGGCGGCTTCCCTCACTTCCCGAGCCTGGTCTGCAGCTTGCGGGTAGTTTGGGTTGATCAATACCCCGATGATTTTTGCGTTCGGCACCACCTGGCTGAGCAACCCGAAACGCTTCGTCTCCGGCTCCTCCGTTAGCAGATTTACCCCGGTCGCATTGCCACCGGGCCGGTTAAGGCTCGCGACCAGTCCTGTTTTCACCGGATCGCCGCCGACAGTGAAAACAATCGGTATAGTCGAAGTCGCCGCCTTCGCGGCAAGTGCGGAGGGTTCGCCGCCGGTCGTGACCAAAATTGCAACCGTCTCGTTGACGAGTTCGGTCGCCATGGCCGGGAGCCGATCATATTGCCCTTCGGCCCAACGGTACTTGAGTTCGACGTTTTGCCCCGCGACGAAGCCGGCGGTTTGCAGACCCTTGTTGAACGCTGCGACCAGGTGTTGCGATTCGTCGGGCGACCTGGCGCTCAAAAATCCGATCACCGGCGTCGCTTGCTGGGCGCGTCCTGCCAGCGGCCAAGTCGCAGCGGCGCCGCAAACGAGGGTGATGAACGCGCGCCGTCGCATGACCTGCCCCAAGGCATAAGGACTGAACGGTCCGTGCGCTTGAAGCTAACACATTATGGTCAGTCCGGGCAGCGAACGACGCAAGGCCGCTCGATCATCCCGGCTGAGCATCCAGGACCGGCATCCCGGGAGGAAACACAACCCATTGCAGCTTGTGCGCGGCCCAGATAGCGGCCACCGGCGCGGGGAATGTCGGATCGGTAAAACAGCCAACCGAAATCGCGGTCAGTTCCGGCGTCGCTTGCCGATGCCAGAACACGGTCGAACCGCAGTCCGCACAGAAATGATATTCGACCTTGCGGCCAGCGTCGGATGACCGCGTGAACGCTTTGTGGGCGCCTTCGATCCCTGAAATCTGACTGTTCGGGAAAAACGCGCCGACGGCAAACGCGGCCCCGGTCCGCCGCTGGCATTGCGTGCAATTGCAGATTCCGACCCGGACCGGTTCACCGACGACATTCACCCGCAGCTGTCCGCAAGCGCATGACGCAGTTCGCGACGTGCTCATGACATTCTCCTCCACCAAGTCTTCTTCTCCAACAAGCCTTGGTCTTAACCGGCCGCCAATTGGCTGGCCTTAAATTTCTAGAAAGCTTCGCGGATGTCAGCTTTTGCCTTTGCTTTTGTTGGCATTGAGCGCAACGGATGCCTCGGTCGTCAGCAGCAGGAAGGTAAACGTCTCCTCAAGGTAAAGCCGAACTGTCTTGTCGTTGTGGCTCAGGTAGCCGATCGACACGTCCTCGCCGATATACAAGCCGAAGTCGCCGCCGCGGGTCGTGAGCACGAACGCGCCGGTGATCGCCGGCGCCCAGACGATGTCGCCGTCGACCTGCCGCTTGATGTGGTCCATCACCGGATAGCCGTGGTCGCTGGTCTCGCTCAATCCGGTATAGGCGTCGGCGCTCAGCAACACCGAATAGGGACCGTTGACGCCGGCGAGCCGCAACTGGCCGAGCGCTTGCGCGATGGCGTCCGGGTAGGCGCGGATGTCGGCCGGCAGCGTCATGATCGGATTGCTGGTGCCTTCGCGGATGCCGCCGATGCCTGCGGCGGCATAGCCGTCGAAGATCGCGCGGTCCTCGGCAAAGGCCAAAAGCCGCGCGGCGTCTTTCGCCGGCTGCCAATCGGAATCGTTGGCGCCGCGCTCGACGTCATCGATCTGCTGGCGATCGAGCTCGAAAGGAACGCGCAGTTCGACCAGCGCTTTGACCTCGCGCTGTCGCGCCAGAATTCCGCTGCCCGGCGCCGTGACGTTGCGCAAATGCCCGGTGCCGATGGCGGGGAGCGCGACGCCGCCCGGACCCTGCACGTCGACCACGCGCCGGCCGGCGAGGTAGCGCTTGATGGTGCGCGAGGTTTCCTCCTCGATCTGAGACCAGGCCGCGTCGGATATCGGGGCCAGCTCGCGGTGCAGGTTATTCATGAGGCGGGGTCTCCTTTGAGGGAACCGATATCGAGCGAACCATCGCGTTTCGGCGCCGGCTGTGACGCCGCGACGGCCGGCGGGTCGGAAGGCTTTGGCGCGGCTGACGGCGCGTCGTCGCCGACATTGTCCAGGAAAGTCGCGGACGGCACAAAGAACAGACTACCGGTCTTGGCGACGCTGAAATCGA
Organism: uncultured Alphaproteobacteria bacterium; assembly: GCA_963806465.1. GTDB lineage: Bacteria > Pseudomonadota > Alphaproteobacteria > Rhizobiales > Xanthobacteraceae > BOG-931. The sequence goes on from CAWDZD010000044.1 coordinate 126,450, forward strand.
GCAAGCGATCGTAATTGCCGGGCGGACGACCGATGAACATGTTCTCCAGCATCTGCTCGATCGTTCGCGGCGAGCGCGCATAGCCGATGAAATAGGTGCCGAATTCGTTGTCGGCAATGCGGCCGAACGGCATGTTGTCGCGGAGAATCTTGATCTCCTTGCCGTCCTCGACGATCGTGGTCAGCGCGTTGTGCGCCGACGTCGGCTTGACGGCGTCGTCGAGCTCGATGTCCGCAAGCTTGGTGCGGCCGATAATGCGCTCCTGAGCCTCGGTGGAGAGCGCGTTCCAGCCAGCTACGTCGTGCAGGTATTTTTGCACGATCACGTAGCTGCCGCCGGCGAAGGCGGCGTCTTCGGCGCCCACATAGGCGGCATCGATCGCCGCCTGCCCGGTCGGGTTCTCGGTGCCGTCGACAAAGCCGATGAGATCGCGGTCGTCGAAATAGCGAAAGCCGTGCACTTCGTCGACCGGCGAAACCGCCTCGCCGAGTTGAGCCATGATTTGCGTCGCCAATTCGAAACACAGGTCCATGCGCTTGGCGCGAATGTGAAAGATGAGATCGCCCGGCGTCGTGACCGCATGGCGCGGGCCGGCTTTGATTTCCCGAAACGGATGCAGTTCCGCCGGCCGCGGTTGGCCGAACAGCCGGTCCCAGGCGTCGGAGCCAATCCCCATCACACAGGAGAGGTTTCCCTCGATATCGCGGAACCCGACGGCCCGTAACAGCCCCGGAAGATCGCCGCAAAACGACCGGACTGCGGCGAGGCTCGCGGCGCCCGGATTGATCGTCGCGACCAGAAAGATCGCGGCCCGGGTCAAAGCCGAAACCACCGCCTGCGGCTCCGGGGCCAATTTGGTTTGCGCGGTCACTGGCTCTGACTCCGTTGCTGGCACCCTATTAATACCGATCTTGGCACGAATCTCTGCCATTAACTTGAAGACCCGGCGGGAACTCCGGGCACGGCGCCATCGGTGCGGTGGCATCCCACTCTAACGGATGCGCGAAACCCGAATACGTTCGCGCTTGTCGTTTTTGTTGATGAGCTCGGTCTCACCCTTGCAGATCAAAACGTCGTCCGCCGCCAGCCAGAACATGGCGTCGGTTTGATCGAGCGGGCTGACGCGAAACGAGGCTCCCGAGGTCATGACGATGATCGACCCATCGTCGGTGATCGATTCGATGGTGTCGTCGTCGCACGACCCAGCCAGCGTGCCAGCACCCGAGAGCGCGACGAAGGCGATCGCAGCGAGGAATGGCTTCAGGCGCACAGGCCAGACCTCAAAGGCGGGATAAGAACGCAGAGGCCGCCTAAACGGCGGCCTCGAACTCCATCTTTGCCAGATAACTGCAGTCTACGACTAGCACGGAACACAACGACGACCGTTCCAGACCCATCCCGCGCCGCAGCCGTGGCCGCCGGTCCTGCCGGTGCAAGCCGCTTGCTGGATTATCGGCGTCGCATTCTTGATCTGCGCATGGAAGCCTGCGGAACTAGGCGACATAGTCTGTGCGCTCACCGAATAAGCCGTTGCCATCACAAGTGCGGCGGCGATAAATGCCATAGTGAATTTTTGCATGTTGATCTCCGATTAAATGCAAGAAGGCGAATTCACCCTATCAGCAGGGACGAACAGCATCAACGTCATCGTTGCGTTCGATCCCGGCGCGCGGCGGGCTATTTTGCCCCAGAATGCGCGCATGTCTTGCCGGCTCGAAGGCGTGTGTTAAATATCGCCCGAATCCGTGGACCCTCATGCGATATTTGGCAACGATTTTAATCGGGCTGATTGTCATCGCGCCCGCATGGGCGAACAGACTCGACACCGTTTTGCGACAGGCGGAGGCTCTTGGCGCGCCGATGGCGGCGGTGCAACGCGCCATAGAAATTTCGCGCCAACCCGTTTTTGTCAAAAAAGACGTGCTTGCCGTCTTCGACATTTTACAGCCGTCTGCGAACAAAAGATTTTACGTCTTGGATTTGAAATCAGGTCGCGCCACTGCCCATTACGCGGCACATGGAAAACATAATGGACCCGGTGCACAAGCCACCAAATTCAAAGGGTTCCAGACGGACTTGGACATGGTGCCGTTGGGCCCGCTCAAGACCGACCATTCCATAGAACTGGATCCCTATAAGACGATCGTAGACCGGTACGACGGCACCATTTATCGGAATATGATTGTTGTCGTACTCGAGGGCGTCACCTCCTACAACAAATACATCAACGAAAATCCGCCGTTCAAATGGGTCATCCACCCGAGCTGGTACACGACTGCCGCCTTTCGCGCCAAAAACAACGGCGGACTGGGGAGAAGCGAAGGCTGTATCGTCCTCGATCCGGCCGAAAGCAACGACCTGATCACACGGCTTCAGGACGGCGCCCTGGTCTACGTGACGGTCGGCGACGACCCGATCGAGAAATTCTTGTAATCGGCCCGCCGTCTCAAAAAGACATTTTATCCAGATGCCATGCTTCATACCGCCCGCCGCTAAATGACATCGAGGCACGGGGCCAGACCACTCGGCGTTATCCGCTTAGCGTCAATGTACGAAGTGGTCTGTCGTTCGCGTTGAGTCCGCTCTTACCTCAACATCAGACAGGCGGTGGCCCTGAGCGGATGGCAGCTTTGGGCAGTAAGCGACATCTCGCGCCACACTCAAAGCCTTATAGTTCAGCCGTGCGCAGGGTCTGAATCGTCAGGTCCTCAGCTCCGTGTTATCTCCAGCGCCGCGCGCGTCAGATCCTGCTTGAGCAGATAGAATGATGCGACGAGGAACAGGACGTCCTTCATCAGGAAACCGAGTGGCAGGGTCATGATTGGAAACCCGCCGGCTTCGCGGGCCCAGCCATCAGGTAGGAAAGGAATAATGCTCGTGGTGCCGATGAAGGTAACGATCGACCCAAGCGCGCCCAATACGCCAAGCCTCGGGCTCCAATAGCCAAGGAAAATGAGAGAGCCGAAGATCATTTCGGTGGTCGCGAGGAAGTAGCCTGTGCCCCGGACGCCGAAGGCTGGGAGCAACCAGAAGACGACGGGGCTATGGCTGATTAAAGGGACTAGCATCTCGGCGGTGTACTGGCTCCACTTTTGGATGCTGAAGGCGAAGAACGTAAAAACCATCGCACCGCGAATTAAATACCCGTCAAGACCGCTCCGGAACGGGATGGTCCTCGAAACATAAAGAATAAGCTGGTTTACTTGGTTCATGATGTCATTCCCTCTCATTCCTGTTCCCTGGCTGACCGTTCTGCCATCTTCGCACCGGTCAGCAACAGTTGGTTCAAACTTTCCAAAGGAGCAAGTTCATGAACCACTTTGACGCTTATCGCGACAGGTTTCCCAATGCTCGACTGACCCGTTCCAACACAGGCGTTCTGGAAGTGGCGCTTCACACCAATGGCGGCACACTCGCCTTCAACGGATACACCCATGAACAGTTCGTCGACTTGTTTCACGCGGTCGGCTCTGACCGCGATAACCGCGTTGTCATCCTGACCGGCAGCGGTAACGCCTTCATGGAGACGATCAGTCCTGAAGGTTTCGACTTCTTCACCCCGCAAGGCTACGACAAGATCTATCGCGAGGGCAGGAAAGTCCTCATGAATATTCTCGACATCGAGGTGCCGCTGATCGCCGCGGTGAACGGCCCCGTGCGGCTGCACTCCGAGTACATCCTGCTCGCCGACATTGTGCTAGCGACGCCTTCAACTGTTTTTCAGGACAAACCCCATTTCGAATTGGGCGTCGCGTCCGGTGATGGCGTCCATTTGTTGTGGCAGGAAACGATCGGCAGCGTACGCGGCCGCTACTTCATCATGACCCGCCAGGAGCTCGACGCCCAGACGGCGAAGGACTGGGGCGCGGTTAACGAAATAGTGCCGGTCGACAAGTTGCTCACCCGCGCCACTAGATTGCTGAAGGGCTCGCCAAGCTGCCATCGCTCACCACGAAGTATACGCGCATCGCGATGACCCAGAAGTTGCGCCGCATCATCGACGAAGGCGTCACACTCGGGCTCGCATTGGAGGGAATCAGCGCCGCCGATGTTGCACAAGCGAGGACGAAATGAGCGGGACGCCGAACCAGGCATTCGGTGAGACGGCGCGAGACAAGTCGCCAAGCAACGCCGCTGGCGGCCTGGCACCACCGAGTTCGTGCCCGCGAATCTGAGAGTCAACGGCCGGGCTCGCATCATCACCGTGGAGCCGCGCACGACCCTGCTCGACGCCCTGCGTGCTGGCAATGTCGCAAATCGGATCATTCGCGTCGATTGTGCCTTTTCAGGACCATGTCCGGTTGGCGGACGAGATCGGACGTGTCAGGCGCCGTTGCGGCGTTGGCATGACGTGTTTCAGACCCAGCCCGCTCATGAGGTTGCAAGCCGTATGGGCTGCCGATGTCGTCCTTGTAACTGAGACCAACCCTTGACAATCGTCCCTGTTGCCGTTACATATTGTGACGAAGCTCGCTCACTGAAGGGCGCATTCCGGATGCGATCTAGATGCGGAGCGAGTGCGGTGCCCGCGGGCGGTCTCGCAAACAGTTCGCGGCCGAATCGTCAAGCCTTTGTGCGGAGACGACAATTCCACTGCCGGTGGCAAAAGCCTTGTCGCGGTGGGCATTTTCTTGCATTGCGAGCGGACTGCCGCGAGCGTTCGTGAGCGCTCAAGCACGTTGACGTGCGGAGATATGGCGGTGATGGCGACCGCCCCCGAACGAGAGGAAACCAGGCCATGCCTAAACTGCGCCTGACCGACACCATCTGCAAAAAGCTGCCAGCGCCGCCGCACCGTCACAAAATCTATTACGACACCGAAGTGCCCGCCTTCGGCCTGTGCGTCACCAGCAAGGGCGCCCGCTCGTTCGTCATCCGTTACCGGCGCCGGCACGACGGCGTCGAGCGCCGCATGGTGATCGGCCGGCTCGGGGATTGGGCCACTGTCCAAGCGCGCTCCGAGGCGAAGCGCATCCGGCGCGACGTCGACCTCGGCGCCGATCCGCTCGCCGAGACGGAGAAGGTCCGCGGCGAGCCGACGCTGGCCGAAGTGGTCGAGCGCGATTGGAACGAGATACAGACACAACGGCGAGCCTCGACCTTGTGCACGTGGCGCAACCAACTCGACCGCGACATTCTACCCATGTTGGGCCGGCGCCGAATCAACGCCATCACCGACAAGGATGTCGCCGACCTGCATCGGGCCATTGCGAGCCGAGGCAGTCCAATATCGGCCAACCGCACCGTGATGAACTCGAGCGGCATCTTGAGCCGAGCGATCGAGGGCGGCGAGCGCGCCGAGCCGAATCCGGTGCATGCTTTCGTTAAACAAAAGAAAATGAGTAAGGAGCAAAAGCGCGAGCGCTATTTGTCGCCAGCGGAGTCGGCGCGGTTTCGCGCGGCGCTCGATGGCGAAAGCGATCGGCAGGCGGTGAACGCGCTCAAGCTGATCTGGCTGACCGGCGCGCGTGCTGGTGAAACCTTGCAAGCCCGGTGGGTGGATTTTGATCTGACCGAAGGGCGCTGGAAAAAGCCGCGGCTTTCGACCAAGGGCGATCAGGATCACGGCGTTCCGCTATCCGAGCCCGCGGTCGCGTTGCTGCGTGCGATGTACCAGCACCGCGACCCGTCGTCGGACTATGTTTTCCCGGCGATCAATAAAAAGGGCGAGCGCACGCATCGCAGCCGCATCGACCGGGCGCGCGCGCGTATCCTCAAAGCGGGCGGTCTCGACGATCTGAGGACGCACGATCTGCGCCACGACTTTGCGACCATCGTGCACGACGCCGGCGCCCCTCTGGCGGTGGTCGGTCGACTGTTAGGTCACCGCGATCTGCGATCGACGGCCCGCTATGCACACCCGACCGAGCGCGGCATGCGCAGTGCGGTCGAGCGGGCGGCCGTCGTCATCGGCACCGTCGTGCCGCTGAAAACTTGACGGTCAAAAAGCTGTGAACGACCGACCGGTCCTGACCTCGGTTGGTATCTCCTGATCTCAGTTGATACCGCCTGACCTCAGTTGGTATCTCCTGACCTCAGTTGGTACCTCCTGAACACGTTTTTACGGGTCTCGCGAGAAACCTGAATCTGTCGATCGATCTTGCAAACAGCCGCATTCCTTGGATTACATTCGTGATCGTTCACACCCGCGTTAAACAAAGTGGGAGACATGAGCGATCTGCTCACCGATTGGCTGACGGAAGAAGAATTGGCGGCGCAACTTAAACACCACGAACGCACTCTCGCACGCTGGCGCGTTTTGGGGATCGGGCCGCGCTTCAGTCGCAACGGCAGGAAGTTCATCTATCATCGAGACGACCTGACCGCGTGGCTGCGCGCCGGCGGCGTCGCGGCGCCGAAACAATCGCTACAGCGCCGCGGCGCTGCGAGATCGTGAAGCTCTCGCTTGCTTTTTGTTTGATTGATCGAGGGGTGGCTTAATATGTGAGCGATCAGGTGGGCCGAGCCCGTGCCATTCTAAGCCTGATCGTCCTCCTTGGTCGGAACGCAGAACGCCGCCCCCTTTGGGGCGGCGCTCGACGAAAACCCTTTCGGGCTCAACCAATCGATCGCAAGACTTGGTTTAGCCCGGATCAGCGCCGGGCTCAACTATGTCGGACAAAGAAAATACCCGCGCCGCACCGCAGGGCACAGCGGTCCGCCCCATAGACCAAATCATCGTCGGCAATCGTTTCCGCCGCGACCTCGGCGACATTGCCGAGCTTGCGAGAAGCATCGCCGAAACTGGCTTGTTGCATCCTATCGTCATCACGTCGGACGACAGGCTGATCGCCGGCTATCGCCGGATGCACGCCACCAAGCTGCTCGGCCTGACTGAAATCGCCGTCACCATCGTGAATTTCAACGAAATCGTGCGCGGCGAATATGCCGAAAATAGCATCCGCAAGGATTTCACGCTGTCGGAAGCCGTCGCCATCAAGCGGGCGCTGGAGCCGATCGAGCGAGAAGCAGCGCAGAAGCGCATGCGCTCCGGCAAACCCCTGGAAAATTTTTCCAAGGGTAACGGGCGCGCACTCGACAGGATCGCTAAGGTGGCCGGCATCTCCCGGATCACGCTCGCCCGGGCCGAGGCCGTCGTCGATGCTGCCGCGGCAGAACCGGAAAAATTCGGCGGGTTGCTCGCGGCGATGGACAAAACCGGCCGCGTCAACTCGCCATACAAGCGGCTTCAGGTCGCCAAGCAGGCAGAGAAGATTCGCGCCGAGGCGCCGCCGCTGCCGGGCAATGGACCCTATCGTGTCGCCAGCGTCGACATCCCGTGGGCCTACGAACCTGATGGTGACGCAGATAGGGCGGCGCATCGCGGCGTGTGGCCGTACCCGACCATGACTATCGATCAAGCCTGCGCGCTCGCCGTCGCCGCGATCATGCACTCGGACGCGATCATTTGGTTGTGGGTGACCAACTTCATCCTGGCACAGGCACTGCACGTGCCTGTGTTGCGGGCGTGGGGTTTCGAACCGAAGACCATCATCACGTGGGAGAAAGACAGAGCCGGGACCGGCATCTGGATACTTGGTCAAACCGAACACGCGATTATGGCCGTGCGCGGCAAGCCTGATTGTCGTGCTCACGAACCAGACGACCCTTTTGCGTGGCCCAGTGCGCGAGCATAGCGGCAAGCCGGAGGAGTTCTATGACATGGTCGAGAAGCTCTGCCCGGCGCCGCGCTACGCCGATCTGTTCTCGCGTTATCAGCACAACGATCGTTGGGATTGCCACGGCGATGAAGCGCCGACGCACTTCGACGATCTGACGAATTCCTCCGTTCCTCCGCCACGAGCGCGCTGAGGGTCAATCATGAGTGCGTTCGATGCCTGGGTTAGCCGCGCGCGCAACGTACCAATCGAGCGCGAGATAGAGCGTCGGGGTATACGTCTCACCGGCAAGAACGATCGCAGCGGCCCATGCCCGAAGTGCGGCGGCACCGATCGTTTTGCGATCAACGTCAAAAAATGCGCTTGGAATTGTCGCGGCTGCGGCGTCGGCGGCAACGTCATCAAGCTGGTCGAGTATCTTGACGACGTCGATTTCATTGGCGCATGCACCACGCTGACCGGCGAGCTGCCGCCGAAGCCGAATGGCAAAGGCCCTCGCGCCGCAAACGCCAAGAAAGTCGTCGCCGCCGCGTTTGAGTATCACAATGAAGATGGCACACTGGCCTTCGTCGTCGAGCGTGTCGAGTATCAGAATGCCGATGGCACTTTCGTCATCACGAAAGACGGCAAACGAAAGAAGACATTTCGGCAGAAGCGGCCGGATCACGATCATCCGGGTGAGTGGCTTTGGAATGTCGAAGGGGTCCCGGCGCTGGCCTACCAACTTCCAGAACTTATCAAAGCGGTTGTCATCGGTTGCGCGATCCTAATTGTCGAAGGCGAGGCGAAAGCTGATCTGTTACGGACCTGGCAAATCCCAGCAACCTGCTGCGCCTGTGGCGCGAAGAAGTGGCGCGCCGAACACGCAGCGCATCTGCGCAGCGCCAATGTGGTGATCCTGCCCGATAATGACGACGCCGGCCGCGAGCATATGAATGTCGTCGCCAATTCGCTGCGAGGCATCGCCGCTTCCATCCGGGTGCTCGAGCTACCTGATCTGCCGCCGAAAGGCGACATTATCGATTGGGCGGCGAGCGGCGGAACAGTCGAACGGCTGCACAATCTCATCGAAGACGCGCCACACTGGCTGCCGCCAGTAGGCGAGACCGCCCGAAGTTGCCGGCGCCGACGCGCAGAGTGACAAGGATCAAGCCAAGAAGAATGAGGACAAGCTGATCGAGGCGCTCGCCAAGTTGCGGCCAGGGGTGGAGTTCGCCCGCCAGCGCAAGCGGGCGGCAAAGCAGCTCGGCGTGGCGGCGGCCGACATCGACGCCGAGCTCGAGGCGCGCCGCGACGACAAGATTCTTGCCCCGCTGTACGGCCACTGGATCGTCGAGCCGTGGCCCGAGCCGGTCGAGGGCGACAGCCTGCTGCGGGACATTGTTCGTCGTCTGCGCCGCCATGTTGTCTGCGCGCACGATGACGCCCTGGCGATCGCCTTGTGGGTGATGTTCTCCTGGGTGCACGAAATCCGTGGCGGTGCACAGCCCGATCCTCAACATCAACAGCGCCCAGCCGGAGAGCGGCAAGAGCACCGCCTTAGGCCTCATCTCGTTCCTGGTGCCGCGCTGCATCTCCTCGGTAGAGATCAGCGAGGCGGCCTTGTACCGCGCGATCAAGCTCTGGCAGCCGTCGTTCGCGATCGACGAGTTCGACTCGGTGCTTGCCAGCGACGACTTCGACTGGCCTGCGCTCGGTCATCAATTCCGGACATACCCGCGGCCAGGGCGTGGTCCGCTGCGTCGGCCGTGACGAGAAGACACCCGAGCTGTTTCCGACCTTCTGCCCAAAGGCGATCGGCATGTGCGGCCGCAAGATGCCGGAGACTACTCTGAGCCGCTGCATCTTCGTTGAGCTGCGCCGCAAGAAGGCGACCGAGGGTGTGACCCGGTTCACCCACCAGGACGACGCCGAGCTTGCCGATCTGCGCCGCCGATTGGCGCGCTGGGCGGCCGACAGCGAAGACGCCCTGCGCACGGCAGCGCCAAAGATGCCGGCGGAGTTCAGCAACCGACGCGGAGACAATTGGCGCGTGCTTTTCGCGATCGCTGATCTGGCTGGCGAGGAGTGGGGCGACAAGGCGCGGTCGGCTGCCAGAAGAATCGAGCAGGCGGCGGACACCAGCACGATCGGCGTTCAGTTGCTTGTTGACATCAGACGGATGTTCAACGAGCAGGGCTGCGACTGCATGCTCTCGGCCGTCCTGGTCGACCGGCTTAAGGAGGACGAGGAACAGCCATGGGCCGCGTGGGGCAAGGGCGACAAGGGGCTCACCCAGAACAGCCTCGCCACCCTGCTCGGCGGCGGCGGCGGTCGCGGACGCGGCAGCCGTGGCGGATTCGGCATCAGGCCCGAGACGGTCCATCCGTCGCGCGACGTCCATGGGCGCGGCTACAAGCGCAGCGCCTTTGAGGACGCCTGGGCGCGCTACCTGCCGCTCGAGACGACAGAGGACACACCATCACCTACCTCTCCCCCCGAATAGGGTGTGCAAACGTGCAAAGGCCGATGAAATGCGGACTTCTGAAAAAATAGACCGTGCGAAAGAGTGTGCGCAGCGTGAGCCCGCACACTTTATCGCCCGGGCGCAGCATGAAACTCGCTTACGCGATAGATCGTGCGCAGTCTGCATCCGCACACTCTATCGAATGGTCTATGAAGCGACTTGTGTGCGTTCCATGCGGGTTCGCACACTTGCACACCCTATTCGCGGGGAGAGACCAAAGGGGGGTGTGTGCCATGGTCGTTGACCCCCGACGATACCGCATCATCGAGGTTCGACAACCCAGCGGCCGGGTCTACCACCTGACCATCGACGGTGTGCTGTGGTCCGAGGTCGAGTGGTCATCTGCCCGCCGCGCCTGGTGCGTCCAGGATGCCTCCGGGCGGTGCCTTGCCCATTGCGACGCAATCCACGGCCAGGACCTCGATGCCCAAACGGCCGTCGCCCTTGCGCGCCGAATGATAATTGATGGCAGGATGCCAGCGCCGGAAGAAGCGAGCCAACAGCTTGCAAATCGACTTGCTGCCCAAACGCAACAAGGTCGTGACGCCGGCCAAGAAGATCAACGACAGGGGTCGCCCACATGGACGCCGACCGCGGCTGATATTTGGGTCATTCAACGTGTTAAGCTGTGCGACGATCGAAATAAATGGGACTGACTAAGGTCGACAGCCGGCACTAGCGTAGATGTTTTGCTCGAACGTGAGCAACACTTAGCGGGCGCAGCGCATCTGTGGAGGGGGCTGTGAAAAACCATGTTCTCGAATGCCGAAATGGACGATTTTGCCGCAGACTATCCTGCCGTCGCGGATTATAGGTGCAGGGTCGCGAGCATCGCATCATATCGCTGCCTGCAACATCTTTTGCCGACGAAAACGGCATCAGCTTCTGGCTTCCGGGTATCTATGGCAGCCTCGCTGCGGTCCGCAGCAGCCCGGTTGGTCGTTTGCGGCAATGAACTATTATGACTCGGTGGGGCAAGCGGTTCCGTCGCTGCTCGCGCGAAATCACATTGGCAGGCTTAGTCCAACGGTCAACGTCAATCTCAATGTCAGCTGTGAAAGCGGATATTGATGTCGCGTTGCTTTATCCGAGTTACGTGTTCGCACGCCGGTGTTTGGCGGTCAATTGACAGTCGGTGGATTTGGAATTGTCGGCGTCAACAGTACGGCCTCGACGGCACGCTGACGCTGGCCTCGGGGCCGTTCGTCATTGCCGGCAAGGCAGCATCAGCCAAACCGCGACGGGCGTTGGCGATCTTGTACCCGGTAAGCGAGCTTACGCTGGAACAGCGGCGTCAACAATTGGATGGTTTACGGGACCGGCGACATCCCCGTTGGCCAATATAGTCCGGCCAACCTGGCCAATTTCGGCATCGGTCACGGTGCCGCCGATCTCGGTGGCGGCTACAGCTACTTTGATCCGAAACTCGGCCACGAATTCTCTGCCGTCACTGGTTTCACCTACAACCTCATCAACCCCAGCACCAACTACCAAAACGGCATCGATTGGCACTTGGACTGGGGCGCTTCGCAGTTCGTCTCCAAACAAGTTTTCTTCGGAGCGGTTGGTTACTTCTACGAGCAAATCACCCCTGACAGTGGCTCGGGCGACCATGTCGGCCCGTTTGAGTCGGGCGTTATCGGTGTTGGCCCACAAATGAGAATCATCGTTCCGCTCGGACAGATTCAAGCCTACCTAAATCTGAAAGCCTATTGGGAATTTGATGGACATGACCGGCCATCCGGCTGGAACACATGGCTGACTTTGTCGTTTTCGCCCAGCGCGCCTACCAATCCGCGATCCGCGATGCTCACAAAGTGAAGGATGCCTTCAGCCTTTAGCCGTTCAGCCACTCCATCCCCCGTTACCACTGCCTTTAGCTCCGAGCTGACATCGGTGTTAGTCTTTAGGCTTTATGAAGTTTGCGACGCAAAATATGAACTCCTCACGCTCTTGTCATCGTCAGGTCGAGTGAGTGGCTGATACTCTTTAAGCGCTGGATTGGACTGTTCACGAAGCTCATAGCGATGCGAGGACCCGGTGCGTGACCGTACGTTTGTCGCGTCGGTGCAAAGTGCGGAACAAGCGGCACCGCCAAACATGGTTTGGGTACCCGACGGCACGTTCCGCATGGGCTCGGATCAGCATTATCCCGAAGAAGCGCCGGCCCACAGAGTAAGCCTCAACGGCTTCTGGATCGACCGCACCCCGGTAACCAACCGGCAATTCAAAGAATTCGTCCGCGCCACCGGCCACAGGACGTTCGCGGAAATTCGGCCCGACCCGAAAAACTATCCTGGGGCGCTCCCCCACATGCTCTATGCCGGCTCGCTGGTCTTCACTCCGCCGTCGCATCCGGTCGATCTGAAAAATCTTGGCGAGTGGTGGGCCTACACCAAGGGTGCTGACTGGCGGCACCCCTACGGGCCGAAGAGCAACATCAACACGCGCGATAATCATCCAGTGGTGCATGTGGCGTTTAGCGATGCACTCGCCTACGCAAAGTGGGTCGGCAAGGAGTTGCCGACCGAAGCCGAATGGGAATTCGCCGCGCGTGGCGGCCTTGATGGTGCCGAGTTCGCCTGGGGCAACGAATTCACGGCCGGCGGCCAACAGATGGCCAACACCTGGCAGGGCAACTTTCCGCACGAAAACCGGTGCGACGACGGCTTTGACCGAACCTCACCGGTAATGGCATTTCCGCCGAACGGCTACGGCGTTTACGACATGATCGGCAACGTCTGGGAGTGGACCACTGATTGGTGGACCAACAAGCACCAAGCCGATGCGCCGAAGGCGTGCTGCGTTCCGGTAAACCCGCGCGGCGGGCACGAAGAGGGAAGCTACGATCCTCTCCAGCCGCAAAGCAAAATCTCGCGCAAAGTCATCAAAGGCGGCTCGCATCTGTGCGCGCCGAATTACTGCCGCCGCTACCGCCCGGCCGCTCGCCATGCGGAAGACGCGGACACGTCTACAAGTCATCTAGGTTTCCGATGTGTCGTTCGAGAGAGGGTCTGAGGTGCCATCAACTCTACGATAAGGGAGGAACTAGCAATGAGAGTGTCCCGAAAGTTATGGCTCGGTTTGTTTGCGGGGGTCGCCGCCGTAACGGTGACGAGCATCCCGACATCAGCGCAACAGCCACAAAAGCCCAACATCCTTTTCATCATGGGCGATGACATCGGCTGGATGCAGCCGAGCATCTACCACCGTGGCTTGATGGTAGGCGAAACGCCCAATATCGACCGCATCGGCAACGAAGGCGCGATCTTCATGGACTACGTTGCCATGCAGAGCTGCACCTCCGGCCGCAACGCCTTCTTCACCGGCATGTACCCGCTGCGCACCGGCATGATCCCGCCGCAACTGCCCGGCAGCCCGTCGTACTTGCGGCCGGGCACTCCCGCTGTCGCCAAGTTCCTAATCGATCTCGGCTACACCACAGGCGAGTTCGGCAAGAACCATCTGGGCGACCACACTGCGGCGCTGCCGACGGCGCACGGCTTCCAGGAATACTGGGGCTACCTCTATCATCTCGATGCGATGCAGGGAGTGAGCTTCCCCGACCTCAATAAGACCCCGTTGATTCAGGGCGTTGCTCCGCCGTGCCGTAACACGCCGATCCCGGGCGTGCCCGAGGTTCCTGGCGCTGTTGATCCGCATACGACAATTTGCCTGACGCCCCCGCGGCCGGTGCTTTGGTGCCACTCCGACGACGGCACCGAGGCGAAGCAGACTTGCAGTGACGAAGGGCCGTTGACCCTGGACCGATCCAGGACAGTGGATGAGGAAATCTCCGCCAAGGTGGTCGACTTCCTCGATCGCAACGATCCCAAGAAGACCAACAAGCCGTTCTTCGTCTGGTACAACCCCGCGCGCATGCATGTCACGACCGTGCTGCCACCGAAATACCAAGCGATGGTGGGCGAGCCGGGCGGCAAGGATTGGGGCGTCAACGAAGCTGGCATGAAGCAGATGGACTTGGCGGTCGCCTCGGAGGCCAGCACCCTTGTTCCATAGACCTTATTTGCCCCTTCCAGTCGCGAGGCCAGATTCACCGAGTCGCCCATGATGGTGTAACTCATCATCAGCTCCGAGCCGATGCTTCCAACCAGCGCCTCGCCGGTGGCCACGCCGATGCGGATGTCCAACGGAGGCACGCTGCGCACGCCCAGAATTTCTGGCAGCTCGGCGCGCAGAGAAGGAAGCAGCGCGATCATGTCGAGCGCGGCAAAGCAAGCGAGCCGGGCTTGATCCGCATCATCATTAAAGGGCGGTCCCCAATACGCCATGATGGCGTCGCCGATGTATTTGTCGATAACACCGCGCTGCGTCCTGATCGGTCCTGACATCGTCGACAAATAACGGTTCATGATTTTCACCAGCCCTTGCGGTGTCATCCCCTCGCTGATGCTGGTGAAGCCCACAAGATCGCAAAACAGCGTCGTCATTACACGCGCTGCCCGGAGGTCGCGAGCGCCGGTCGGTCGATTAGCCCCTCGACTACCTGCGGATCGATATATTTTCCGAATGTTTCGCGAATGCGTTCTTTAAGGCGCAGTTGCTCGATCATGCGATTGAAGGCGCCGGTAAGATGTCCGATCTCATCGTTCGACGTGACTAGAAGCGTTTGGTCGAGGTGCCCTGCCTCAATGGCGCGCGCACCTTCCACCAGCCGCCGCACTGGCCGCATCATTCCGGCACTGACCAAGAGCGAGAAGGCCACCCCCAAGATAGTCGCCAGCGCCGTCAGGACCGCAGCGCCGATCATGAGCTCGCGTTGTTTATGCAAGGTTGTCGCGGTGCTGGCTTGAACAAGAGTGAGCATGTCGGAGCGAGCGGAGCGCATCTTCCGGCTAAGCTCGTCGCGCAATCCTTCAACGCGTTCGAGCCCATCGTCGATCTCCTGTGGTTTGCCGCTATCGAGCAAAGACAGCAGGTGCTTGGTTTCGTCGGCCAGATGACGGCGATCGTCAGTGAGTATGGTGTCAAGGAGAGACTCGACGCGCGTGAGCGCGATCGCATCGGAGAACTCTGTGTTCTCGATCATGTTCTGAATCAGCGCTCGAGCCGCACGCTCCTCACGATCGATATCCGTGAGCTTTGCCTCAGCCAGGGCTATGCTCTCGGCGTAGCGAATGGGGTCAGGCGGTGTCGCGGTCTTGGCGATGATCATCCGTCGGATTTCGAGTGCCCTGCCCAGCGAATCGATCGACCCATCCGATAAGTCGCTGTAGGCTGGGAAGTAACTTTCGGAGAGCTGTTGCAGCCTATCGCCGACCCGCATCGCAGCCACCAACGACAGTCCCGCGGTACCGATCATGAGCGCAATCAACCCGACGGCAATGCCGGGGATTTTTGTTCGGATCGATGATCGAACCATTGCGGCGTCCCGTTTGTTGCTTGGGTAGCTTAGGTTTCGCTGTCGCGAAATTTTTCACTATTGATCACATCATGATCTCGGCCTTGATCTTGATCAAACCGTGATGTGATTAGCGCCCGCTTTTTTTGTTCTTCTCCCGAGGCAAACGCTCGCCAATACGGTCGGCACGTCCGATTAGGGTCTATCAGCGACATTGCGGGAGCGTCCGCGCGACGTCGGGTCTTACCAATAGCCGACATTGATGCGGCGCGTTTGTCAGTAAACGTCCTAACCGTTGGCCGCTGGCCAGCCGCACCCTTGCGTTCCTCAGGAGCGTAGCCCCGGCAGGCACGTGGAGCAGCCCTCCTACGGCTTGCGCTGTGACCTTAAAGACCATCTTGAACAGCGCAACGGCCTTCGCGCAAAGGCGGGGGGCGGGAATCGCCTTCCGACCATCGCCCTGGTCGCGGCGCGCCCGTACCGCTCCTGTCGCGTAAATAAGTTTTTTGGGCTAAATCATTTTTCATGGGAAAAAAGCCGCGGAACGTCGCTTTGACGGTCGTCGGCAATGCTTCGGAACCGGGCTTGGACCGGCCGGAACCGCCGCGCAAGCTCGGCAAGTTCGGGCTGTCGGTCTGGAACTCGCTCCAAGCCGAATTCCACATCACCGACGCCGGCGGCGTCGAGCTTCTGGCGCAGACCTGCGCCGCCGTTGACCGCGCCGAAGCTCTGCGGGCGCGGATCGACACCGAGGGCGAAACGATCCAGACCCGCAGCGGGCTCAAGGCGCACCCGGCGCTGACGCACGAGCTGGCGGCACGCTCGTTCGTCTCGCGATCGCTGTCGCGTCTCGGGCTGCTCGACGAGCCGATGCGGCCGCTCGGCCGGCCCGGAAAGGGCCACGGATGGGACCCGTTCGACAATGCCAGCTAACAGGACACCGCGCCGTCGTCGCGCTCGTCTGACGATCGATCAGCGTTTCTCGCTCACAGTCGGCGCCGACGTGTACCCTAATGCGTTCGCGAACGATGCCGAGCGCCGGCAGGCATGGGCGCAGTGGCGCGATCGTCTGCTTGCGACCTGCCGCTATGGTGGTCGCCCGGCAGCGTGGTGGGACTATGAGGCGCCGGTCGGTCGCCCGGCTGATCACCGCATTGACGCTGCCACGCTATACGCCGCAGGCTTATTGCCACCGCGCGAAGCTAAGCAACTGCGCGATTATTGGCGGGCGCGCTACGAGCAGGCATACGAGAGCGGCGAGGACTTCGTCCACTGTCTCGGCCCTAACGAATGGCTGCACGGCGGCGCGGCTCGGCGCGCGCATTTCCGCACCTACGGCATCCTGCCGGCGTTGGTTGATCAGTGGGAATCCGAGCGGAAGCCGCCGACCGCAGCGTGAAGTTTTAAATAGCGGGATTCCAAAAACCCGCGTTTTCGTCTGCGAGCAAACCAAACGCCTTAGCGAGGCCAAATCTACCCGCGCAAGGCCGTAAGAAATTTCCGATTACGACGATGACTCGTCGCCGTAAGCCCCATCACCCTCCGCTCCCGCGGCGCCGACCGCGCGGCTGTTCGTCTAACGGGTTAGTTTTTCACCGCAGAATTACAATAAGGGTGAACTAGCTGAACATTAGATAGATCACCAGTTCCGCCATCCGCGCGGCGAACCTTGTGATCGTACGACACAGACTTTTTCGGGTCCAACAAGCCGTTACATAAGGGGCATTTCAGCGCCGATGTAATGGCTTCGCGCATAAAGGCCATAGATTTAGTGTCGTCGCTAAAATGTGTAGATGTTGGCACCCCCGTGACGTCAATAATCCGACCGCGAAGGCCTATATGCTCAATCGCGGCTTCGGGTTTGACATCAACCCCCGCGCTAGATTGGGCCACCAAGAACTTAAAAAGATCAGCCATTTTGGGGACGCGCTGCGACTTACTCATATTCTGTAAGATGATACCTAGAAGCGATTTGTTGTCTATCATGAAGTGCTCAAGCCGCTCGCGGCCACGCGCAAAAATCTTGAAAAACGCTCGGTCGTTGTTTCTGATTTTTTCCACAATCACTGACGTAATACCAAGAAACAAAAAGCGGCTGAATTTGGCGCGTTCGTTGTAAAAATACACGGCCGGATGCAGTCCAAGACTTTCCGGTGAATTGCCCGTGATCGTGTTCAAAATCTGAAGCGATCTGGTCAGTACGTCTACCGTGCCCTCGCCAGTGTGGTCGTCGGCATATTCGTCAATGCTTTTTGGCGTTGCGTCTCGTGACGCAGCGATTGTTAGAAATTCGATTAGGAGCGATAAGGCATCAACCGGCGAAACTGATCCGCCCAATGGAACGTCGAGTGTCTTTAGAGGTTCATCAATTTCCGGTTCAAAAAGCAAGTTATAAACATCTTCGGCCCGTCCCTCGATTTCCGCTCTAGTCGTCTCATCGAATGCAGACCAATATTTGTGTCCCGCACCCGCGCGTAGAATTGCGCGCGCACTGATCGCAATCGGCTTCCGCCTGTTGCGAATTAGCATTTCTTCAGTTTCGTCTAGCGGTGTTCCCTGAGAATTGATCTTGAAAAACGACGTTTCAGCTACGTCAGCGGTGCCAGTTACCCACTGCAATGTCAGCGCGCGGGTAAATAAGACTTTTGCCCGACGGACCTCGATAGAACCGATTTTGCTATCGACCATTTCCTTTAACTTTGTGAAGCGCCCGACACGCTCCTCGATCATCCGCCGGGTTCGTTTGGCAATCCGTTTCTGTTCGTCGGAAATCTCGCCTGCGTAGAATGCAATTGACACCGGGCCGTCGCCATAATCGTCCAGCATCCAGGCTCGCAAAGCGCTTAAACGATGGCCGCCATCAATGACAAACACGTAGGTTGGCGAGCGCCACAAGATGAGAGACGGAATGACCTCGTTGTCCACGAAGCTTGCGACAAATGTCGCTACTTGCTCGGGGTTCCAATGGTTTGTCTCGCGCTGGAAATCCGGCTTTCTGAGCAGCTTTAGGATGGCGTTGTCGGACGCAAGGTAGCCTATTGGAAAGTCCCGGAGCAGGTCGATCGCGGTTTCTTCTTCCTGGATTGCAAAATCCTCACGCGGGATCATTGCATCTAGATTGACACGCCTGGCCATTGATCCTCCCGGCGGCATGTCGTATGCCGCGCCGCTCTTAAGCTTTGCCCAAGGCTTTCATTCCGCGGTCGGCATCGGCATTTGCAGCGTGCTCGCGCTGGCGCAATGGTTCACGTGATGGGCCGGCGATCAGGCTGCGGATATCACACCCAATCACCCATTGTTTTTGCAGATTACTCTATCACTGGGCGAGTCGGGAATTGGACAGAATGCCAGGTCCGGTTGACGGGCTGTGGGCATCCGATGCCCCGAAAAGCCCAAGCCGCCGCGGACACCTGGCAATGATGACCGGCGCCCTGATTTGCGGTGATGGGGCGGTGACATAAGAGAGCGCGCCGCGCTCGACTGAAATTATACCGCAACTGCAACAGTTTGATGCCATCCTGCGCCGATCGAGCGATGTCTTGCAAACCGCTCCCGGGCGGCTCCGGGTCCCCGCCCGGCCGGCACCACGACCGGTCCCCGCGGAGCGCGGTAGACTCGAGATAGGCGGAAGCGGGTAACGCCCGCCACGCCGGGTCTCAGGAAGCGCGGTTACTGGAGCTGAGCCAACGGCGGATGCGTTCGCCCTGGCGAGTGCCGCGGCGGAGCGCCGAAAGGCGAGCGGCTCGCGATAAGAGCCGCTGCCGCGCCCGCGCATGGTTCGATGGCGACATCGGATTGTGTGGTGCGGCCAATGGAAGGTTGCGCCTTTGCGGCGCTCCGCCTCCCTTCGGGGAGGCCAGGCCTTGGTGGTGGTGCACAAGCCTCGGGCGCGCAGCGCGTCGCGAGAACGATTTTGTTTTTCCGCCCCCGCACGGAGTGCGGGGGAGGGGGCATAGGCGGCCTTCGGCCGCCGTTCTTAAAGTCGAAAAACGCCGATGCGAAGCATCGGCTATGGCGAAGCATGGTGGAGGGGGCGCGGCGCGGAGGCCGGCCGTGAAGCCGACGCCCCTCCCACCGCGTTGCTCGCGCAACGCGGTCCCCCCTCCCCGCTTCGCGGGGCGGGATAAAGTCGTAGGAGAAAAAAATGACGTTAAGGCTGCCGCAGGCGGTCGAGCACCAGCGACGAGGCGAAGCCATCGGGCACCTGCCCGGTCGCCGACTGGAAATTGCGGATGGCGATGCGGGTGCGCGGGCCAAGAAGCCCATCGGGCTCGCCGATGTCGAAGCCGCGCTGCGCCAAGAGCTGCTGCATCTCGAAACGCTCGGCCATCGACAGCGCGCGCTCGTCGCGCGGCCAAGTCTGCACCAACGCTCCGCCGCCGCGCAGCCGGTCGGCGAGATGGCCGATGGCGAGCGCGTAAGCTTCCGCCGGATTGTATTTCATAATGACGCGGAAATTCGCCAGCATCAGGAAAGCCGGTCCGCGGGCGCCGGCCGGCAGCAGCAGGAATGCCTTCTCGGACGGCCGCGGAAACGGCTTATCGCCGGCGCGGCGAATGCCGAGCCCTTCCCATTGGCCGATGGTCATTTGTTTGGAACGATCGGCGAGCAGATAGTTGAAGCCTTGCGGCAGCACCACCTCGTAGCCCCAGCTTTCGCCCGCCACCCAGCCGTCGGTTTTCAGATTGTTGGCGGTCGAGGCCATGACGTCGGCGACGTCATCGACCATGTCGCGGCGGCCGTCATGATCGAAATCGACGGCGAAGCGCCGAAACGTCGACGGCATGAATTGGGTCGGGCCGAAGGCGCCGGCCCAGGAGCCGATCAGGCGGTCCGGCTTGACGTCGCCGCGCGCCACGATGTCGAGCGCCGAAAGAAACTCCTCGCGGAAAAACTCGCGGCGGCGGCCGACGCAGGCGAGCGTCGCGGTCGAGCGCAGCACCGAGCGATCGCCGCCCTTGGTGCCGTAGTTCGATTCCACGCCCCAGATGGCGGCGAGAATGTAATGATCGACGCCATAGGCGCGCTCGACCGCGGAAAACACCGAAGCGTATTGCGCCAGCAGCTCGCGGCCGCGGGCGATGCGCTCGTCGCTGACCAATATGTCGAGATAGTCCCACGGCGATTTGTTGAACTCGGGCTGGGCGTCGAGCAGATCCATGATGCTCAGATCCGGCGTCAGGCCTTCGGTGTAATGCTCGAAGGCGTCGCGGCTGATGCCGCGCCGCTCGGCCGCGGGCATCAGTCCGGCGATGCAATTACCGAAATCGGCGGCGGCGGCGCGGATCGCGTCCGCCGTCATCAGCGGATGGCGCGATGCGCCGGATTGCCCGCTCCATTCGCGCGCGCCGGCGGCGGGCGCCGGCGGTGCCGGGGCCGGAACCGATGGCGCGGCGGTGGGTTGAAGCATCCGGGTCAGCCAATTGTCTTCGGCCAGCCGTTGCGCCGCCGCGCTATCGGCAAGCGCGACAGCGATCAACAAGGCGGCAACACCACGCAGGATGGGCTTAAGGATAGCCATGAATAGTCTCGGTTGCCGGCGAGCTCGATTCGGTGGTGCGAAGTCAGGCATTTGCTATGTTACGGAATCAATATCCCGGTTTGCCTCAACCACAAACCGGCGGCGTCGCGCGTCCGGTCTTGCCCAAAGCATCGCCTTCCCGTATCGCGTCCGGTGTGCCGTCGCGTGGCGGCGCCCGCGTTCAATGTCATTACGCTCGGCGATCTTGGTCGTGCCGGCCGCGCCTGAGCATGATCCCGAAAAGTGGATTCCGGTATTCGGAAAAAAAATCATGCTCGAACACAACGTCTGGACCATGATCCGACTGGACTTGATTGGATCATGGTCTAGGTCTCCAGTTGGCCAAAAATTAAGGCGACAAAGCGTCGTTGGTTTTCGCTATTCCCCTCACGGCACCCGATGAAACCGATCCGTAAAGCTGTCTTTCCCGTTGCCGGGCTCGGCACCCGGTTCCTGCCGGCCACCAAGGCGATGCCGAAGGAAATGCTGCCGGTGGTCGACCGGCCGCTCATCCAGCACGTCGTCGACGAGGCCCGCGAGGCCGGCATCGAGCATTTCATCTTTGTCACCGGCCGCAACAAGGGCGTCATCGAGGATCATTTCGACCGCCAGTTCGAGCTGGAAGTGACGCTGTTGGAACGGCAGAAGCAGAAAGCGCTCGATGTGCTGCGCCACGATTTGCCCGAGCCGGGCTCGACGAGCTTCACCCGCCAGCAAGAGCCGCTTGGGCTCGGCCACGCCGTGTGGTGCGCGCGCGAACTGATCGGCCACGAGCCGTTCGCATTGCTCCTGCCGGACGTTCTGGTGCAGCACGAGCGCGGTTGCCTGGCGCAGATGATCGACGCGGCGCGCGAGATCGGTGAGCGCTCGAATATCGTCGCCGTCGAGGAAGTGCCGCTCGAGCGCATCGATCAATACGGCGTGGTCGGAGTCGGCGAACAAAAGGGCAAGGTGTTTTCGATCACCAGCATGGTGGAAAAACCGCCGCGTGAACGGGCGCCGTCGAATCTGATCATCACCGGCCGCTACATCTTGCAGCCGGAAATCCTCGACCTCTTAGAGAAGCAGGACCGCGGCACCGGCGGCGAGATTCAATTGACCGACGCCATGATCGCATTGTCGCGCAGCCAGCCGTTCTTCGGCCTGAAATTTGACGGCCGCAGCTTCGACTGCGGCTCGAAAATCGGCTTCCTCGCCGCCAACGTCTCCTATGCGCTGGCCCGCGACGACATCGCGCCGGGCTTTCGCGCCGAGATCAAGAAGATGCTCGGCGAGATCAACGGCGGGTAGCGTAAGCGTATCGGAGGCGCTGCGCTTAAAGCGAGCTTGCCGGTTTTTCCGTCACCCTGAGGTGGCCGCGAAGCGGCCCTCGAAGGGCGACGGCCCCGAGCGCCGTGGCGATGCATCCTTCGAGGCGCGCCTTACGGCGCTCACCTCAGGATGACGGCTTGCCGGGCTTGACTATCCGTAAGCCATTACTTACCGTTAGTCATGGCTTACGAAAGCGCGTTCGCCGCGCTGGCCGATCCAACCCGGCGGCGGGTGTTTGAGAAGCTCAGTTCAGGGCCGAAATCGGTCGGCGCCATCGCCGGCGGCTTGCCGGTCAGCCGGCCGGCGGTGTCGCAGCATCTGCGGGTGTTGAAGGACGCCGGCCTGGTCGCGGATCGCGCCGAGGGCACGCGCCGGGTTTATTCCATCGACCCGCATGGTCTGGGCGCATTGCGCAAGTGGCTCGATCAGTTCTGGGATGCAGCGTTGCATGCTTACGCCGAAGAAGTCGCGAAAACGGAGAAGACGCGGCGATGAATAGAACCATTGTACTCACACCGGTGCGCAAGACCGTGCGCGTAGCCGCGCCGCCGGAGCGTGCCTTTGAGGTTTTCACCGCCGGCGTCGGCCGCTGGTGGCCGAAGTCGCACCACATCGGCGCAGCCGACCTCGACACTGTTGTCATCGAACCGAAAGCCTGCGGGCGCTGGTACGAGCGCGGCGTCGACGGCACCGAATGCGAACACGGAAAAGTGCTGGTGTGGGAGCCGCCGGCGCGGCTGGTGCTGGCATGGCAGATAGCAGCCGATTGGAAATACGACCCCAATCTTCTGACCGAGGTCGAGGTGCGTTTCATTGCCGACGGCGCCAACGCGACCCGTGTCGAGCTGGAACATCGCCATCTGCAGCGCTTCGGCGAAGGCGCCGAGGCGATGCACCAATCGATCGATGCTCCGGAAGGATGGACCGGTGTTTTGCAACTCTTCAAGGAAGCAGCCGAGCAAAGCGAGGAGTGAAAACAATGAGCGACATCGTCGTCTACGGCGTGCCGGGCAGCCCGTTCATGCGGGCGGTGCAGATGGGTCTTGAGGAGAAGCAGGCGGCCTATCGGATCCAAGCCATCGGTCCCGGCGAGGCCAAGAGCGAGGCCTATCTGAAGAAGCACCCGTTCGGCCGCGTGCCGGCATTCGAGCACGGCGATTTCGGTCTCTATGAGACGCAGGCAATCCTGCGTTATCTCGACGACGTGTTTCCGGAGCCGCCGTTCGAGCCGAGCGATCCGCACGCGGCGGCACGCATGAACCAGATCATCGGTATCAACGACTGGTATTTCTTCCCGAAAGCGGCGGCGGTAATCGTGTTCAATCGCATCGTCGGACCGACGCTCCTTGGCACCACGACCGATGAAGCCGCGGTCGCCGCCGCCGTGCCGATGGCGCGCGTCTGTGTCGCCGAGTTGGATCGCCTGCTCGGCGCGCAGCAATTCCTCGCCGGTAACCAACTGTCGATCGCCGACTTGATGCTGGCGCCGCAGCTGGATTTCTTGGCCGAGACGCCGGAGGGCAAATCGGTGCTGGCGAGGACGCGGCTCGAAGCCTGGCTCGCGCGGATGAACGAGCGGCCGAGCATGCAGGCGACGCTGCGGCCGGAGGCGTTTCGTCGCGCAGCGTGACCCTGACGTTTTCCCAGACGCGGTGCAGCGCGATAGCGGTGCACCGCAGATCCGGGATCGTTTCAAATTCCGCGTTTCTAACGGTCCCGGGTCTGCGGCGCATCACTTCGCTTCGCTGCGTGCTGCGCCGCGCCCGGGAAACGCGCTTGATGCAAATTACCATCGCCCTGCGCTAGGATTTGCTGCATGGATCAGCAAAATCAGGGCAGCGGCATGAGTGACGGTTCGAAAGACGACTTGCACGAAGTTTACGCCATCCGCTACGCGCATCACCCGCGGCGCTCGAGTGAAAACTTCATCGGCGGCGATCCGCACGACATGCTGCAGCCGCTCGATTATTTCGTTTGGGCGATCGTCGGGGCTAAAGGCACCATCATCGTCGATACCGGCTTCGACGAGGCAATGGCGCGCCGCCGCCAGCGCGAAATCGTCAAGCCGGTGCGCGACGGGCTCGCCGCGCTTGGCGTCGCGGCGGACTCGGTCGCCAGCGTTATTATCAGCCACATGCACTACGACCATTGCGGCAATCACGAGCTGTTTGCGAATGCCCGCTATCATCTGCAGGAC
This sequence comes from uncultured Alphaproteobacteria bacterium, assembly GCA_963806465.1. Classification (GTDB taxonomy): domain Bacteria; phylum Pseudomonadota; class Alphaproteobacteria; order Rhizobiales; family Xanthobacteraceae; genus BOG-931. Next base: position 150,966 of record CAWDZD010000044.1, read on the forward strand.
CGCGAGATGGCGTTCGTCACCGGGCGCTGCATGTGTCACACGACGCTGCGCGCGGCGTTCGAGGCCGACGACGTGATCGCCATGGTGCGCAAGCTGTTCGCCGGCCGCGCCGCCTTTCATGACGGCGACGACGAAATTGCACCGGGCGTGAGCGTGCATCTGATCGGCGGCCATTCGCGGGGCTTGCAATGCGTGCGGGTCAAGACCCGGCGCGGCTATGTCGTGCTCGCCTCCGACGCCACCCACCTTTACGCGCACCTGGAGACGGGCCGCGTGTTTCCGATCACTTACAATATCGGCGACGTGCTCGAAGGCTATGGCACGCTGAAGAAGCTCGCGACCTCGCCGCGGCACGTCGTGCCCGGGCACGACCCGCTGGTGCTCACGCGTTATCCGGCGGCCAAGCCCGGCCTCGAGGGCTTTGTCGCCCGGCTCGATGTCGAGCCGAGCGAATGAGGCGCTCAGCGCTGGACGCGCAGACCGAGCAGGAACGAGGTGGCGTTGAAGACAAAGCCAGGCTGCGTCGCGATCTGCCAATCCTGGCGTATCGTGCCGTTTAATTGCAGTTCACGGGTCAATTTATATGTCGCGCCGATCGACGCGAACCAGCGATTGTCCTGCAGCCCGGCGCCCGGATAGACGTCGTTGCCATAGCCGGTCTTGAGGATGCCGATCAGCCAATAACGGAAGGCGTGGTCGACTTCGAGAGTGAGATCGCGGCTGAGCTCGCCCGACGCGTTGTTGACGACGGTTTCGTAGACTTGCGAGGTGGCGCTGAGCTTGGCGGTGGTCAGCGCGGTCGGCTGCCAGATCAGCGCGCCGTCACCGATGACGCCGGCGACCTTCGGCAGCGTCGGATCGCGGTAGACGCGGTCCACGGCGCCGATTGCCATCTCGCCGGTCAACGAGCCGAACAGATTGACTGCAGTGCCGAATTTGCCGGTGACGCCGAGCGAGTCGCGCTGCAAGCCGTTGCGATCGAATTGCTCGTCGTGGATGCGCTGATCGCCCTCGAATTCCACGAACGGCTTGAGACCGGGATCGAGCTCGTAGGAGAAGCGGCCGATGCCGGCATATTGGTCGAAGTTGCGGTCGCCGTTGCTCGCGATGGTGCCGTTGGTGAGCACGGAGTTGTCGTAGGTGGCGCGATCGAAGGTGCCTTTGAATGTCGTCGTCAGGCGGTTGAAATTCTGGCTGACGCCCACGGTTTCGCCGACGTCGAAATTGAGCGGCAGCTTGGCAAGGTTGGCGGTGTTGTTCGGGCTGCCGGGATTGTCGGTGTTGATGATGCCGCGCAGCTGGAGGATGAGCTGCGTGTCGCGCGTGACGTCGACCCGGCCATCGACCTTGGAATTCGTGTACGGCACATTAAGTGACGGCACCAGATCGGAGAAATATTGCGTATACGACCCGGCGAAGTCGGCGGTGAGCGAATGGCGCTCCCAATCGGATTGCACTTTCAGCTCCGGCGCGGCGACCATATAGGGCGCCGGCGGACCGCCCGGCACGCGCTCGGGATTGGTGCTGTAGGCGCTCGACAGATCGAGCGACGGCAGCAACAGGAATGAGCCTGTGCGAATGCCGAGCGCGGCATACGGATCGGGCTCGGCCAGGATCGGCAGCGGCCGCTGCGGCAGCTGTCCCAAGGCAAAGGTGTTCGGCGGCTGCAGCGTCGGCGGTGGCGTGGCGGCGGGATAAGTGGGGGCGACGTAGGCGTAGTATTCCGGCGGCGGCACCGGCAGAACGGCGCCCGGCCGGTTGGCTGCCGGAAGCGGATGCACTTCCGGCGGCGGATTGTTGACCGGCAAGTCTTCCGACAACGGCGGCAAGGCCGCGCCGGGCCGTGTCGCTGCTTTCTTCGGATAGATCTCGGGCAGAGGGAGCCTCGGTGGTGGCGGCGGCTTTGGTGGCGCGGCCGGATTGAAGGTCGGCACCGGCGTGAACGTCGTTTCGGGTTGCTGCGGGACGACGGCGCCGGGCGCGGGCGTTTGCGCGGGCTTCTTCCTCTTGCTGCGCGGCAGGTTGAGCGAGTCGAAGCCGGTGTTGCCGGCGCCGAAGCCGTTGGGGCTGCCATAGACCGGCGTCGCGCCGATGCGCGTCGGCGCGGTGAATTTGTTGGTCGGCGGCGGCTGGTTTTCGGCCGGCGACATTTGGCCAGGCTTGCGGAAGCGCGGCGGCGTTGTCGGATTGCCCTGCAGCGTCGGCTGCAACAGGTCGCTCGCAGAATTTGCGGCGATCGCGGTCGGCGGCGGCGTTTGCGGCGCGGGCGTCGGCGGAGTCTGTGCGGCTGCCGGCAGCGGCCACGCGCCCAGCATCGCCGCAACGGCGACACCCGCGACGACCGGCGCGCGGCGGCGGCGATGCCTGCCGCGCGGCGGCCTCGCACCCAGGGCACGCACCAGCGTTACCGTCCGCGTCACCTCGCGAGCTGCCAAAGCCGACCACCGTCTGGAGCCGCAACGCGGCGCGCGGTCTTTTCCCGTGCGGCAACCGCGCGATACCGGCACGGGCCGCCGAGCTGGCCCCGATGGTTAACGGAATTAGAACGGATATGGTTAACGAGAGGTTGATTTTGGGGCCTTGCGGCTCCCTACCCAGGCGGAACGTGGGTCAGACCCAGCCCTTGAGCTCGCGCATGGCGAGCTGCCAGATCATCAGCATGCCGGCCTCGCTGTCGTTAAGGCAGGGGATGGCGGCAAAGTTCTCGCCACCGTAACGCTTGAACACGTGGGCGTTCTCGACCGCGATTTCCTCCAGTGTCTCCAGGCAGTCGGCGGAAAAGCCCGGCGTGATCACCACCAGGTTCTTGACGCCCTTCCTGGCGAGCGCCTTGATGGTCTGGATCGTGTAAGGCTCAAGCCACCGCGCGCGGCCGAAGCGCGATTGATAGGTCAATATCAGTTTGCTGTCGTCGAGCTTGAGCTGCTCGCGCAGGAGCTGCGTGGTGCGCACGCACTGGCTCTCATACGGATCGCCCTTGCGCACATAGTCGAGCGGCATGCCGTGATAGGAGGCGACGATGACGTCGGGCGCAAACGGCAGCGCCTTCAGCTCGGCCTTGAGCGACGACGCCAGCACTTCGATGTAATAGGGATCGTCATAATAGGCCGGCATGATGCGCAAAGCCGGCTGCCGACGCTGGCGCATCAGGAAGCGGAACACTTCGTCGCCCACCGTCGCTGTGGTCGGCGCCGCATATTGCGGATAGAGCGGCATCACCAGGATGCGGTCGCAGCCGCGCGCCAACAGCGCTTCGAGCCGCGAGGCGATCGACGGGCTGGCATAGCGCATCGCCCAATCGACGGTGACGTGCTTGCCGAGCGGCTCGAGAATGGCGGCGAGCTTTTCCGCCTGCGAGCGCGTGATGGTCTTGAGCGGCGACTCGTTTTTCTCGCGGTTCCAGATTTTCTGATAGTCACGCGCCTTGCGCCGCGACCGGATCGGCAAAATGAGCCCGTTGAGCACGAGCTTCCAGAGCAGCGTGTCCTTTTCGATGACGCGCCGATCGGTGAGGAATTCCTGCAGGTAGCGACGCACCGCCTTCGGCTCGGCGGCATCGGGCGTGCCGAGATTGACCAGGAGGACGCCGATGCCCGACGTGGTCGGCATCGCCTCGCTGGTCGCGCTCACAGCAGGTTTCGCGGTTGGCGCCGCGGCCGGTGTTTCTGCCGCGGCCGGTTCGACCGGAACCACGGGAGTCTCAGCCGCGCTCGCCGCATTGTCCTGCTGCGGCGCAGTTGTCGGGGAAGCCACGACTTGGTCGCCTGCGGCGCTGCTAGCCGGTGAGATCTCGTTCATGCGTTAAGCATACTCGATTGCAGATCGACCTGCATGCGGGCAAACGACACGGCGCTTTTAGTCACGACTATGCACGGAACGGTTACGGCGTTCCGCGAATTGATGCAGCGCGCCACTGTCGCGGCGCAATGTGGCCCGATTCCGCGGAATGTTGGCGGGCTCGGCGCGTTTTTTGTGCCGCTTTCATGAAGGAAAATGATCATGGTTCGCACCCTTTGCCTCGTCATCGTCCTTATCGGTTCCGGCGCCGCCTGGGCGCAAAGCGGCCCGCCGCACTCCGCCGCTGAGGAACGCGCCTGCCGTGGCGACGCGCACCGGCTTTGCAAGGATGTGCTCAACGACGAATTCCAGGTCGCGTCCTGCCTGCAGGAACATCGCGACCACGTCAGCCGCGCCTGCCGCGCGGTGATGGACGGCCACCACTGAGGATGTCATTCCGGGAGCGCGCCGACAGGCGCGAGCCCTGAGTGCATATTCACAATCGCTGGGGACCGACTCGGCGTTTCTCCTCGCGCATCTATGAGTATGAATTCCGGGTCCCGCGCTGCGCGCGGTTCCGGAATGACGCGTCGGGCTTATTCCGCCGCCTTGAGCAGAGCCGGCGATCCAGCCCGGAACTGCTCGAGCAGCGCCGCCTCGTCGGCCTTGGCGGCGGTGAGGTGGCGCTGCTTGACGTGACCGAAGCCGCGGATCTTTTCCGGGATCGCGGCCAGTCCGACGGCGAGCTGATGATTGTCCGGCGTCAGCGCGTCGACCACTTTGTCGAGCATCGCCTCATAATCCTCGATCAGCTGCCGCTCGATGCGGCGCTCGAGCGACCGGCCGAACGGATCGAGCGCCGTGCCGCGCAGGAACTTGAATTTCGCCAACAAGCGGAAGGCCGGAAGCAGCCACGGGCCGAAACTCATCTTGCGCGGCAGCCCGGTGGTGCGGTCGCGCCGCGCCAGGAGCGGCGGCGCCAGATGAAACTCGAAGCGCAGCTTGTCGCCCTCGAACGTGTCCGCCACCTGGGCGAGGAATGAGCCGTCGGTATAAAGCCGCGCCACCTCGTACTCGTCCTTGTAGGCCATCAGCTTGAACAAATACCGCGCCACCGCGTCGGCGAGCCCGCTCTTGCCGGGCGTGCGCGCCGCTTCAGCGGCTTTCAGCTTTTCGACCCGACTACGATAGCGCGCCGCATAGGCCGCATTCTGATAATCGGCGAGGAATTTCACCCGCCGCTCGATGGCTTCGTCAAGCGACCCGGAGAGATGCTGCGCGTCGCTGCTCGCTGCCGCTACAGGCGTCGCCAGCGCCTCGACCTGCGCGCGGTCGACCGCGGCGCGGCGGCCCCAATGGAATGCGGCCTTGTTCATGGCGACCGCTTCGCCGTTGAGCTCGATCGCCCGCTCGATCGCCGCCGATGACAGCGGGATCGCGCCGAGCTGATAGGCGTAGCCGACCAGGAACATGTTGGTGCCGATCGATTGCCCGAACAGCGCCGTCGTCAGCTGCGTGGCGTCGATAAAATGTGCCTTGTCGCGGCCGGCGTCGGCCGTGATGACACGTTTGAGCCGTTCGCTCGGCAGCGAGAAGTCGGCATTGCGGGTGAACTCGCCGGGCAGGAATTCCGCCGTGTTGACGACCATCTGAGTTGCGCCGTGCTTGACCGCGGCCAGCACCTTGCGCGTACCGGTGACGACGATGTCGCCGCCGACCACGAGATCGGCACGTCCGGCCGCGACCCGGATGGCATGAATGTCTTCAGGCTTTTCGGCGAAGCGGACGTAGCTGAAAACCGCGCCGCCCTTCTGCGCCAGCCCGGCCATGTCGAGCACGCCGACGCCGCGGCCTTCGAGATGCGCCGCCATGCCCAGGATGCCGCCGATGGTGACGATGCCGGTGCCGCCGACGCCGGTGACGATGATGTTGTAGGTCTGGTTGATCGCCGGCAATTTCGGATCGGGCAAAGCCGGCAAGCCGTGATCGGCGGCGACGCCCTTGCCTCTCTTCAACTTGGCGCCGTGCACGGTGACAAACGACGGGCAGAAGCCTTTGACGCAGGAGAAATCCTTGTTGCAGCTCGATTGATCGATGGTGCGCTTACGACCCCACTCGGTCTCCAGCGGCTGCACCGATACGCAGTTCGATTTGACGCCGCAATCGCCGCAGCCTTCGCAGACCAGCTCGTTGATGATCACGCGCTTGTCGGGATCGGGGAAAGTGTGCCGCTTGCGGCGGCGGCGCTTCTCCGCGGCGCAGGTCTGGTCGTAGATCATCACCGTGACGCCGGGGATCGCCGCGAGCTCTTTCTGCACCTCGATCAAATCGTCGCGGTGATGGATAGTGAGCCCCGGGGGCCAGACGATGTCGCTTGCATATTTGTCCGGCTCGTCGGTGACGACGACCACACGCTCGGCGCCTTCGGCCGCCACTTGGCGGGCGACTTGCGGCACGGTCAGCCCACCGTCGTTGGCCTGGCCGCCGGTCATGGCGACGGCGTCGTTGAACAAAATCTTGTAGGTGATGTTGGTCTTGGCGGCGACGGCGGCGCGGATCGCCATGTAGCCGGAATGATTGTAGGTGCCGTCGCCGAGATTCTGGAACACGTGATTGCGGCTGGAGAACGGTGCTTCGCCGACCCAGTTGGCGCCCTCGCCGCCCATTTGCGTGTAGCCGAGCGTCGAGCGGTCCATCCACTGCGCCATGAAATGGCAGCCGATGCCGGCATAGGCGCGCATACCTTCTGGCACGACCGTCGAGGTGTTGTGCGGGCAGCCGGAACAGAAATACGGAATGCGCTGGGCGATGTCGCGGGTCTCGGCGAGGACGCGCTGAGCTTCTTTCAGCCGCGCGACGCGCCCGGCAATGTCATCGTTGCGATGATACTTGAGGAGCCGCTCGCCGATGCAGACGGCAACATCGTTGGGATCGAGCGCGCCCTTGACCGGGAACAGCCAATTGCCTTGCTCGTCACGCTTGCCGATGCAAACCGGCTGGTTGGCGGAGCCGTACAGCTCTTCGCGCACCTGTACTTCGATCAGCGAGCGCTTCTCCTCGACCACGACGATGAGATCGAGGCCGTCGGCGAATTCGGCAAGCTCGCGCCGGCTGATCGGCCACGGGCAGCCGACTTTGTACAGCCGGATGCCAAGCTGGTTGCACTTGACTTCGTCGATGCCGAGTTCGTCGAGCGCCTGACGTACGTCGAGATAGCTCTTGCCGGTGGTGATGACACCGATCTTCGGCTGTCGGCCACCGGAGGTGATGGTGTGATTGATCTTGTTGGCGCGCAGAAACGCCAGCATGGCGTCGCGCTTGAAATCGTGGAGCCGCGCTTCCTGGGCGAGAATGGGATCGTTGAGGCGGATGTTGAGTCCGCCCTCCGGCATCACGAAATCGGTCGGCGTGACGATGTTGATCCGGTCGAAGCTGGCGTCGATCGCGGCCGTCGACTCGATCGTCTCGTGCATGGTCTTGAGCGCCACCCAGGCGCCGGTGAAGCGCGACATCGCCCAGCCGTAAAGGCCGTAATCCAGCACCTCCTGCACACCCGCAGGATTGAGGATCGGGATCATCACGTCGATAAAGTGATATTCGGATTGGTGCGCGGTGGTCGACGACTCGGCGGTATGGTCGTCGCCCATCAGCGCCAGCACGCCGCCGTTTTTCGCCGTGCCGGCGAGATTGGCATGGCGGAACACGTCGCCGGTGCGATCGACGCCGGGACCTTTGCCGTACCACATGGCGAAAACGCCGTCGTATTTGCCTTCACCGCGCAGCTCCGCCTGCTGCGTCCCCCAGATCGCGGTCGCCGCCAGGTCTTCGTTGATGCCGGCCTGAAAGCGGACGTCGCTCTTAGTCAGAAACGGCGCGGCGCGGAGAAATTGCGTGTCAAGCCCACCGAGCGGCGAACCGCGATAACCGGTGACGTAGCCCGCGGTGTTGAGGCCGTTGCGGCGGTCGAGCTCTTTCTGCATCAGGCAGAGCCGCACCAGCGCCTGGAAACCGGTGACGAAAACGTGGGTGTGGCCGAGGTCGTATTTGTCGTCGAGCTTGACGTCGCGCAGCGCCATCGGGGGTGGCCTTCCGCTTTGGTGGGGCAGCCAGTGTGCCCTCCCGGCCTCGATTCTGCCAGTGGGCCGGATGGCCGTCAGATATGTCGTGGCAGCTTGCGGAACAATGGCGCGGGACCGCGTCTAGTTTGCCAGGCCGAACACTGTTTGCGGTGCGGCAAAACCGGCGACCGTGTGCTCGCCGAGCCGCTTGAACTGAGTGGGGAAATGGCCGGCGAATACCGCCGACGCGACGATCGCTTCGCCAAGCTTGGCGGCGACCTTTTCCAGCCGCGCGGCGAGGTTCACCGCCGGCCCGATGCAAGTGAAATCGAGCCGATTGCCGCCGCCGATATTGCCGTACATGACTTCGCCGACATGCAGCGCCAGCCCGAACCGGATCGGCGCCTCATTCTCGGCGGGCGGCGGCAGTTCGGCGATGCGTTTCTTGAACTCCTGAGCGCAGGAGAGCGCGCGCTGGCACACCGCGCCGGCTTCGCTCTCGCCTGCGATCGGGAATATCGCCAACAGACCATCGCCCATGAATTTGAGCACTTCGCCGCCGTGATCGAGCACCGCCGGCACCTGGCAGCCGAAATAAAGGTTCAGCCGGTCGATCAATGTCTGCGGCGGCAATTGCTCTGACAGCGTAGTGAAGCCCCGCATATCGGAAAGCCAGACCGCGGCGCGGATCGCCTCGACGTAGCCGCGCCGGATCTTGCCCGAGAGAATGCGCTCGCCGGTCTGATGACCGACATAGGTGTCGATGAGATTTTCCGACGTCCGCCGCAGCGCGCGGATTTCCGCAACCCGCGCCAACGGCGCAATGACCGACTGAAGATCGGTGAACTGCTTGGCATCAAAGCCGCCCGGCTGCCGCGTCGACCACGTCGCCACGTGGATGCTGCCGTCGGTGAATGTAAGCGGAAAGGCTGCATAGTCGGTCGCGCCTTCAGCGCGAAGATCGCGCACGATGGAAAAGTCGTCGGGACAATCCTGGTCGGCGATGCGGCGGCGGATCACGCTGCGGGTCTTGTAAACCGCGACGACCGGGCTGGTGCGGAAATCGTCGGTATCGGCAAGGCTGTGCAGAGCATTCGAAACCGTTACTCCCGACTCCGCCTGCCACAGAAATCTGCGGCCCATGACGTCGGGATGCAGCGTCCGCACGAATACGGCCGCGCGCCACAACGGTATGCCTGCTTCCGTCATGCGCTGGCACAATTGCGCCAGCACGTCCTCGGAATTCGGTCCGGACAGCGCTCCGCCGGCAAGCCACTCCAGAACTTCACGAATGTCGCTCATCGGTGGCCTCCGTGCCTTGTCAGGCCTTGGCGCTCGGCCGCGCAGAGACTTGTGCATGCCATCGGCGCAAATGCTGGTGCTCGTCGGGGACCGGCATTTTGATCCAGCGCGAGAAATCGACCGTGACCAGCGCCGTGATGTCGGCGATCGAATACCGCGCGCCGGCGATGAATTCGCTTTCCGCCAGCCTGCCGTTCATTTGCTCGAAAAAGTGCGCGACGCGCGTGCGGCCGCGCTCGGCGAGCGCCGGTATCTGCTCGTAATCGTGCGGCCCCGGAAGCGCCCTGCCCTTGAGCCCCGGCGTGAAATTGCGGAACGCCTCCATCACCGCGTAAAAGCCGTTGCGCTCGACTTCGCGCTGCCACGAGGTGATCAGCGCTTTTTCTTCGGCGCTCTCGCCCAGCAGCGGCGGTTGCGGCTGGAGCGTCTCGAAATAGACACAGATGCCGACCGCATCGTTGATGCGCGTGCCGTCGTCGAGTTCGAGCGACGGGACCGTCGCGTCCGGATTGACGGCGCGAAATGCCGGGGTCAGCTGTTCGTTGTTGCGCAGGTCGACCTGCACGGTCGGCACGCTGATGCTCTTCTCGGCCAAAAAAATCCGCACCCGTCGCGGACTGGGAGCGGTGGTGCAATCGTAGAACTTCATGCCGCAATCTCACCTAGTGTGGCGGATTTGAAGTTCCTAAGACCAAGCGGCAAATCGTATAGGAACTTCAAATCCAAAAGCCGCACTAGAACTATACACTGGCTAGTGTCCCTTTTGATTCCGAAGTTCGCACCAGAGTGTGCCGCGTGCTCCTGCGAACTTCGGAATCGGGACACTAGCTGCGATTGCCGTTTGCGCCATTGGAACGAAATATAACACCGGCACGCCAAGCATGGGCCCACCGCGATCAAAAGAACGGCAAGTGCGGATCGCGCGGCAGACCCAGTTCGGCGCGGCCGAAATGGGAGAAATTCTGCTCGGGATTGAGGGCAACGTGCATGGCGGCGAAGTGAATGTCGCGCCAGGCCCGCTGGATCGGATGCGACGTGGCAAAGGCCGCGGTGCCGCTCATGGCGATCAACGTGTCGACGACGCCGACACAGAATTCGGCGGCGCGCGCGCAATCGCGCATGGTGCGCGCCCGCAGCGCCAACGACGGTGGTGTCGGCGCCTGCGCGGCATCGACCGCACGCCGCAGCAACAATTCGGCAGCGTCAAGGTCGGCGGCGGCGCGCGCCAGACGCACCTGAATGCTGGTGACCTCGGCGACGGCGAAGCCGCCCCGGCTGGCGCGCCGGGTCTTGGTCCAATCGCGGAACAGCTCATAGGCGCCCTCCGCCGCACCAAGCATCGGCGCGGTGAAGGTCAACGGCGCATAGCTGACCCACGGTGCGCGATAGATCGGATGCTCGTGAAGCCGCCCGCCCGGAGTTTTGCCCTCGCGAACATCGGACAATGCCAGCGTGTGATCTTCCGGTACATAAACGTCGTCACACACGGCGGTGTTGCTGCCGGTCGCCCGCATGGCGCTGGTGAACCAGGTATCCTTGATCTTGAAATCGTTCGGCCCAATCAGAAAAAACCGCGCTTCGCTGCCGGCCATGCTGCCGACGATGATCCAGCGGCTATGATTGATGCCGCTGGCGAACGGAAATTCTCCGGAAACGCGATAGCCGCCTTGCGCCGGCGTGACGCGGCCGAGCGGCTGAATCGACGCGGCGATGGCGACGTCAATGCCATCGGCCCAAGCCGTCTCTTGTGCGGCCTTGGGGAAATGGCCGAGATAATGCGGGTGATGGATCATCAGGCTGGCACACCAGCCGTGCGAGGCGTCGGCCTTGGCGACCGCGCGCACTACGTCGAACCAGGTGTCGAGGCCGAGCCCATAGCCGCCGTAGCGCGGCGGAATGAGAATGCGGGTGATACCGGCGGCAAGGAGCGTATCGACGACCTCGCGCGGTATCGTGCGCGCCTCTTCCGCCGCGTCGGCGCGGTCGCGGATCGAAGCGGTCAGAGCCTTTACCCGGGCGAGAACGCCTTCGCGCCTGCCGGCAGCTTCACCTTGGCTGTCTCTGGTCATGAATTCCTGTCGCGTTTCCTCACTGCAATTCGACCGGCCGTGAAAATATTTTTCGCGCGGAACGTTTCTTCTCTATTGGGCCAAGCTCACGCTATGTTTGTTCCCTGACCCGCCCGGCGCGCGAATGCTTCATTACTCGACCTCATCGGGCCTGCGCTAGCTCTGAATTGCCGCGTCGTCCGGCGCGACCTATTGTTTAGTCTAATACGTGGTCGCGGCGAAGGCATCGCCGCGCGCTCGCCACGAGGCGAGGCAAGACCAGCCAAAGACAAGGTAACAGAGCGGACGCCATGGCCGATTTCACACCCATCTCAGCGGCTATCGGCGGCGCGCTGATCGGACTGGCGGCCGTCATGCTGATGTTGCTGAACGGCCGCATCGCCGGCGTGACCGGCGTCTTTGCCGGGCTAATCGATCCGGCCGGCGGCGATCGCGCCTGGCGCGCGACCTTCATCGCCGGACTGATTGCGGCGCCGCTCTCGGCCGTGCTGCTCGGCTTCGCCCTGCCTATTCCACAAATGCCGACAAGCCTCATCGTGGTCGCCGGAGGCGGGCTTCTGGTCGGCTTCGGCACGCGGCTGGCCAATGGCTGCACCTCCGGGCATGGCGTCTGCGGCATCGCGCGGCTGTCGCCGCGGTCGATCACGGCGACGGTGGTGTTCATGACCGCGGCGATCGTCGTTGTCGCGCTGATGCGCCACGTTTTCGGAGGCTGAATCATGCGCGCGCTGGCAAGTCTATTCTGCGGGTTCGTCTTCGGCTGGGGATTGTTCATTTCCGGCATGATCCGGCCGGACAAGGTTTTGAACTTCCTCGATATCCTGGCCATCCCGAGCGGCAAATGGGATCCGAGCCTTGCCGTCGTCATGGCAACTGCGCTCGTCGTGACTGGCATCGGCTACGCACTTGCGCGCCGGCGCGCGCCGGTTTTCGAGCGGCAAAATCAATGGCCGTCACAGACCGCGATCGACCGCCCGCTCATTGCCGGCTCGGTGCTGTTCGGCATCGGGTGGGGCTTGGTGGGCCTATGCCCCGGACCGGCGATCGCCAACCTGGCGACACTGTCGGCGCCCGTCATCGTGTTTGTCGTCGCCATGGCGCTCGGCACGTTGGTGCACGATTTCTGGTACGCGCGCGGTACGGCACCGGCCGCCCCTTCGCTCGCGCAAGCCAACGTCGCCGACGGCTAGAGCATGATCCGGAAAAGTGGAAGCCGGTTTTCCGAAAAGATCATGCTCCACTAAAAGTTAGAGCGCCAATCGATTCAATCCTGAAACGATTGGCGCTTTTGCAGCCGCATCACGCGCGGCCCTTGACGTAGTCGGTCAGTCCCACCGCAAGGTGATCGAATAGAAGGCGCACGCGGCGTGTCGCCTTCAAATCCTCGTGCATCACTAGCCATACCTCCAGCGCATAGTGGAAGGCACTCGGCAGCACCGCGACAAGCTCCGGCATGCGGCGCGCGATATTCTCCTGGCAGCCGCCGACGCCGGCGCCGGCGCGTAACGCCGCGAGCTGCGCGAGATCGTTGTCGCACCGAAAGCCGAAAGTCTCGCGCGTCAGCGTGCGCGCGAAATCGCCGGCGCCACGAAATGAGCTGTTGTCGCGGTCAAAGCCGATCACGCAATGGCTCGCCAGATCGGCAAGCGAGCGCGGTTCGCCGAAACGCGCCAAATAATCGCGATGCGCATAAAGTCCGATGCGCGAGGCGCCGATGCGGCGCGCCACCAGACCGCTTTGTGTTGGCCGCACCATGCGCACGGCGATGTCGGCGTCGCGGCGGCCCAGATCAGCGGTGCGGTTGGAGAGCGCAAGCTCGATGGCAATGCCGGGATGCGCGGCATGAAACGCGGCGAGGATCGGCGGCAGCACCTCGCAGCCGATGACGTCGCTTGCCGTGACGCGCACCGCACCGCGGTCGGCCGCGGCTTCGCCCGACGCCGCGCGCCCGAGCGCCGCGGCGGCAGCCGCCATCGCTTCGACATGCGGCTCCAACGCCAGCGCCGCAGGCATCGGCGTCAGACCGCGCGGCGATCGGGTGAACAGCGTCAGCCCCAAGGCCGCTTCCAGCGCATCGATGTGGCGGCCGACGGTAGGCTGGGTCAGGCCAAGCCGCCGCGCGGCGCCGGACAGGCTGCCATCGCGTGAAACCTCGACGAAGGTGCGCAATTCGTCCCAGCTCGGCGCCCGCTGTACCATACGAAAATGTATAGCTGATCAAGAATAATATGCAATTTAATTATAGCCGGCGCGGCGCTATGTCGAGGCCAGAACAGATGAGGAGGTTCCTATGCTGGCGTCGGCCCCGCAATTTCAGTCCCCGGCAAGTTCGGCTCTCGTGGTTTCTCGCGGCGAAGCCGGATTTGCCTCAGGCGGCGTTCGCCTGCTGCTCCGGCTCGAAGGTGTCGCCGCGCTCGCCGTCGCCGTGGCGCTCTATGCCCATGCCGGGTTTTCGTGGCCGATTTTCGTGCTGCTGCTTCTTTCGCCCGACCTGTCGATGCTCGCCTATTTCGCCGGACCGCGCGCGGGCGCCGCGGTCTACAATGTCGTCCACACCTATGCGGTGGCGCTGCCGCTCGTGCTCGCGGGATTTTTTGCCGCCCTGCCCGCGCTCACCGCCGCGGGTCTGATTTTGATCGCGCACATCGGGCTCGATCGCGCGTTGGGCTACGGCCTTAAATATTCGACCGGGTTCCGCGACACCCATCTGGGCCGAAGCGGCCGGCGTTGAGACGCCATTAACGAGGAGACCACCATGCGCATCCATGCAATCCAGACCGGTCGCGTGCAGATCAAACAAGCGCAGATCGAAGGCCGTGGGCACGGGCTGTGGCGGCAGCTGCAGCCGATGGTCTCGCGCCAATGGGCGCCATGGTGCCCGGTCTATGCCTGGGCGATCGAGCATCCCGAGGGCGTGATTGTGGTCGATACCGGCTCGGGCGCGCACCTCAAGCGCTTGCCGCGGTGGCACCCATATTTTCAATTCGCCGTCCGTTTCGATATCGAACCTGAACAAGAAGTCGGACCGCAATTGCGGAGCCTCGGCATCAGCGCGCGGGACGTCAAGACGGTGGTGCTGACACATTTCCATATCGACCATGACGGCGGCCTCTCTCACTTCGCCGACAGCCGCATCTTCGCCGATCGCGACGAGATCGCGCGCACCGCCGGCATCGCCGGCGCGATCCAAGGCTATCTGCCGAACCGCTGGCCAAAATGGTTCGATCCGCAGCCGCTCGCCTGGCAGCCCTCGCGCTTTGGACCATTTGCGCGCAGCGCCCGCATCACCGCAGCCGGCGATGTCATCGCCGTGCCGACGCCGGGGCACACGCCAACCCACGTCTCCGTGATCGTACGCGACGGCGATGAGCAAATCATACTGGCCGGCGACGCTTCATATCTGGAAGCGACCATGCTGCGCGGCACCGTCGACGGTGTCAGCCCGGACGAGGCGTCGGCAAAAACGACGCTCGCCGACATCGGCGCCTTGTGTGCCGCGAGCCCGACCATTTATCTGCCGACGCACGATCCGCAGACCGGCGAACGACCGGCGCAGCGACGCCCGGTAGGCGCATCAAATCACACAAGCAGCGATCGCGAGCCCGCCGCGCGCCCGATTGATCGGCGGAGCGCAATTCCCATATGATTTTTTGCCACAACGCCGGGAGCCTCGATGTCACAGCCCTTGGTGATATCCATTCCGCATCGCCTCGGTAAGGAGGAGGCGCGGCGCCGCCTGAAAAGCGACCTGGGCAGCGCCGGCGCGAGCTTCGGCCATTTGTTCAGCATCAACGAGCAGACCTGGACCGGCGATCGCCTGGCGTTCCGTGTCACCGCGGTTGGCCAGGCGGTGCACGGTTCGATCGACGTCGCCGAGGATAACGTGCGGCTCGAGGTGTTCCTGCCATGGCTTTTGGCCATGCTCGCCGAAACTCTGCAGCCGCTGATCCGCAGGGAAGGAGCCCTGTTGCTCGAAAAGAAGTGACGGCCACCGGCAGACGCGTGACGGGCGCTTTGCGCTCACTATAATGCGCCCATTCCAGGACGTTGCGATCGAAGAGGCCGAGGATGGCGCACGAGCACGACCACGACGACGATCATCATCAGCATGGTTCCGAACTTTCCGAGATGCAGTTGCGCGTACGGGCGCTGGAGACCGTGCTGGCCGAGAAAGGCTATATCGATCCGGCCGCGCTCGACGTGATGATCGAAGCCTACGAAACGAAGATCGGCCCGCATGTCGGCGCGCACATCGTCGCCAAGGCCTGGACCGACCCGGCGTTCAAGCGCGCGCTGATCGAGGATGCGACCAAGGCGACGCAATCGCTCGGCCTGATCAACCGCGTCGGCGATCATCTGATCGCGGTGGAGAATACGCCGAAGCTTCACAACATGATCGTCTGCACCTTGTGCTCCTGTTATCCGTGGGAAGTGCTCGGCCTGCCGCCGGTCTGGTACAAATCGGCGCCGTATCGCTCCCGCGCGGTCAACGATCCGCGCGGCGTGCTTGCCGATTTCGGCGTCACGCTGCCGGCGGAGACGCAAATCCGCGTCTGGGATTCGACCGCCGAGACCCGTTTCCTCGTGCTGCCGATGCGGCCTGCCGGCGCCGAGGACTGGGACGAAGAAAAACTCGCCGCCTTGGTGACGCGCGACAGTATGATCGGCACCGGCCTGCCGAAGTCGCCCCGTGAGGTCGCCTGATGGACGGCATTCACGACATGGGCGGCATGCACGGCTTCGGCAAAGTCGAGCCGGAAGAAAACGAGCCGGTGTTTCACGCCGCCTGGGAAGGGCGCTGTCTCGCGCTCAACCGCGCCATGGGCGCGATCGGCGCCTGGACCATCGACGAAGGCCGCGCCGGCATCGAGCAATTGCCGCCCGACGTTTATCTGTCGTCGTCGTATTACGGCAAATGGGCGCTGCGCCTGGAAAATATGGTCGTTGCGCACGGCCTGGCCGGCGCGGACGAGCTCGCCGCCGGCCACGCGCTGCATGCCGCCAAGCAGATGAAACGCAAGCTTACTGTCGCCGATGTCACGCGCACACTGACGCGCGGCTCATTCGGCAGAGAGGCGCCATCGCCGGCGCGCTTCAAGGCCGGCGACCGCGTGCGGACTAAAAATATCCACCCGGCGACGCACACCCGCTTGCCCCGTTACGCCCGCGGCCGTCTCGGCGAAATCGAAGCGATCCGCGGTTGCCACGTCTTTCCCGATTCCACCGCGATCGGCGATGAAGATCCGCAGTGGCTCTATACGGTGCGGTTCGGCGCACGCGAATTGTTTGGCGAGAGCGCCGATCCGACGCTCACGGTGTCGATCGAGGCGTTCGAGCCTTATTTAGAGACGGCGCCGTGACGGGCCACCTCGTCATTCGGCCTGACACCGAAGGCCCGGTGTTTCGCGAGCCATGGGAGGCGCAGGCGTTTGCACTTGCCGTGTCGCTCAACGAGCGGGGCGTGTTTACCTGGAGCGAATGGGCGGCCGCGCTCGGTGACGAAATCAAGAAGGCGCAAGCGGCCGGCGATCCCGATACCGGCGAGACGTATTATCGTCACTGGCTGGCCGCGCTCGAACGCATCGTTGCAGCGAAGGGCCTCGCCGATCCGCACGCGCTCGCGCGCACTCGGGACGCCTGGCAGCGCGCCTGCGCGCGCACGCCCCACGGCAAGCCGATCGAGTTACAGGCCGACGATTTCGTCGAATAAAGGCCAAACCGGCGGATGGGTGCCAAGCGGCACTGCGGGCCGCGCCCAGCCGGCAGGCGTAGCGGAAAGCTGCGCCGCATGCCGCACCGCCCGCATCAGACCGAACGGCGAGACCGAGTCTTGAAGCAGGTCCGCGACATCATCGCGCGATGGCAGCCGGCACGAGAAGCCGTTCTCAACGCGACCCAATTGCCAAATCCATCGTCCGGTCCAGGCCAGCGCGACGCGGACAAGCCAACTGCCGCCTTCGCTGGCTTGTCGCATGCGCGCCACGATGCAGCCGAAGGCGAGCAGATAGCCGGTCGCATGATCGAGCGCCTGGCATGGCAATTCTTTAGGTCCCTCGATGCCCGCCGCTTGTGCTTCGGCGACATTGAAGCCGGTGGCCGTCTGCATCAATGAATCGAAGCCGCGGCGCGAGGCCCACGGTCCGAGATGGCCGTAAGCCGAGAGCGAGCCGTAGACAATGCCGGGGCGAAGCGCCGCCACGTCGGCTGGGCCAAATCCGCGGGCAGCGAGTGCGCCCGGTCGATGGGCCTGCAGGAAAATATCGGCGTCGCCGACGAGCCGCGCCAACGCGGCTTTGCCGTCTTCGGTCGTGATATCGGCATATGCCGAAAGCTTGCCGCGCCCGGTGTCCTTCACCAGCCAGTCGATGAAGGGCAGACGTGGCGCGGAAATCCGCATCACGTCGGCGCCGTGTACAGCGAGGGCACGGGCGGCGACCGGACCGGCGATGATGCGGGTCAAATCGAGGACGCGAAGTCCCGACAGCGGCTTTTCACCTCGCGGCAGCGGCCGCGGCGACGCCTCGCCGATTTTCTCGATCTGCACGACCGGCGCCGACGCGACGGCAGCCGCTTGCGGATGCTGCGCCCATTCTTCCGGCGACCGCATCGCCGAGACGACGCAGCCGTGCTCGTAAGCGGCGGTCTCGAAGGCGACCGCCTCCCAACTTTTCAGTGCCTCTTCGATCGCGGCGCGCGTCGGCGCGCTGCCAAGAAACTTAAGGACGTTCCCGCGGTGATGCGGAAAATTCATATGCAGGCGGACGTAGCGGCCGTCGCCGGTGCGATACGCGCCGAACAGCGGATCGCCCAGGGCTGCCGCCTTGCCATCGACCGTAAGGAATTGCTCGCTGCGAAACTCGGTCGCGGCGTGGCGCATGTCGACGCCGACTCTTTGGCGCTGCGCGCCGGCGCGATGATGCAGCTCCATTGCGGCGAGCCCGACCGAAGCGATGCTCGCCTGCGCCGCCGCGCCAATGCAAAACGATGACGGCAACACCGGATCTTCGCCGGAGAGATTGAGATGTTGGAGCGCGCTCGCATCCGCGGCGGCGAGCCGCCACAGGTCAGCGACGATGTCGGCGGGCGCAATCGCGCCGCTCACAGCATCCCCAACAGATGCGGCAGCCACAACGAGATCGCCGGGATGTAGGTCACCATCACCAGAAAGATCAGCATGGTGGCGAGCCACGGCAATACCGCGACGGTGAGCTCGGCGATGCCCATGCCGGTGATGCCGGACGCAACATAGAGGTTGAGCCCGACCGGCGGATGGCAGAGGCCGACCTCCATGTTGACCGCCATCAGCACCCCAAGATGCACTGCATTAACGCCAAGCGCCGCGGCCATCGGGAACAGGATCGGCGCCATGATCAGAACGATCGCGGCGGGATCCATGAAATTGCCGGCGGCAAGGAGCACGATGTTGGTGACCAGGAGGAAGCCGACTGTGCCGAAGCCCTGCGCGCTCATCCAGCCGGCCATGGATTGCGGTATCTGCTCCGACGTCAGCAGCCAGGAAAACACCGCCGCGTTGGTGATGATGTAGAGGATCATCGCGCTCATCGAGGCGGCTTTGAGCAGCACCGCCGGCACCTCGGCGAATGTCAGCCCCTTGTAGACGAAGACCGCGATGATGAAGGCATAGACCGCGGCAACGGCGGCGGCCTCGGTCGGGGTGAACAGTCCCGAATAGATGCCGCCGAGCACCAACACGATCAGCAACAAGCCCCAGATGCTTTCACGAAAGGAACGGGCGCATTCGCCCCAACTGGCGCGCGGCATTCGCGGATAATCGTTGCGCCACGCCCGATACCAGGTGGTGGCGCCGAGCATCGCCGCAAGAATAAGTCCCGGCACGATGCCGGCGATGAAAAGCTGGCCGACCGAGGCGGAATCGACCACGGCCCCGGTCGGACCGCGCGGCTGCATACCGCTGGTCGCAACCGCATAGATGACGAGGTTGACCGACGGCGGAAACAGAATGCCGAGCGCGCCGGATGTCGTGATCACGCCGCCGCCGAAACGCGGCGGATAGCCGTTCTGCAGCAGCGCCGGCAGCATGATCGAGCCGATGCCGACGACGGTTGCGACCGACGAGCCGGAGATGGCGGCGAACAGCGCGCAGGCGACGACGCCGGCGAGACCGAGGCCGCCGTACCAATGCCCGATCAGCGAGGTGGCGAAGTCGATCATGCGGCGGGCGACGCCGCCGGTGGTGAGAAAATTGCCGGCCAGGATGAAGAACGGGATCGCCATGATCTCGAAGCGGTCGATGCTGGTGAAGAGCTTCAACCCCACCATCTTCGGATCGACGTCGGAGAGGATGAATAGATACGTCAGCACCGACAGCCCAAGCGCGATCGAGATCGGCATGCCGCTCGCCATCAGCGCCAGCAGCAGCGCGAACAGAAGCTCGGCGCGCACCGTGTGCGACAGTTCGATGATGTGAAGCCGCGCGGCAAAGCAGATCAGCGCCAGCGCGATCGGGATTGCGATGATCAGCGCCGCGGTGATCGAATCGCCGAACGGCCGCGGACCGGCCGGCTTCGACGCGTGTGACAGGAGACTCATCGCGCCGCCTCGCCGAGCGGTGTCGCTGCGCGTGCCTTCGGCGCCTCGTAATCCAAGCCGAGGCCCTGATGCGGCACCAAGCCGGTGCGCAGGTAGCGCACCATCACCTGCAGGAACCGGAAGCACATCAAATAAGAGCCGAGCGGGATGCAGAGATAGATGATCCAGCTCGGCCATTCGAGCTCCGGCGAAACCTGGTCGGGATCGAGCTCGTACACGTAGACAGCGCCGAGCGTACCGATGACGCCGGTGAATAAGGCCCCGCACAACAGCGCAAACACAATGACCGGCTTGCGCGCAGCTGGCGCCAAGCGCTTGACGAAGACGTCGACGCCGACATGGATGCCGGTGCGCACGCCCAGCGCGGCGCCGAATTTCGCCATCCACACGAACATGTAGGTGGCGAGTTCCTGGGCCCAGGACAAATTGACCGCGGCGAGAGACAGATAAATCCAATCCGCCGTGTGCTGGAGTGGCGTAAGGCCGTGCGCGCCGGCCCATCTGGCGAGGCCTGCGGAATTGCTGGCGCCATAGCGGTGCACGACCGCGACGAAAGTGACAATGGTCGCAGCGCCAATCAGCGTCGCGATGATCCACTCTTCGAGGCGATCGAGAACGGCGTTAAGCGCCGAACCCAGCCGGCGCAGTCCGCTATGCCAAGGGTGACGCACCGCGTCCGGTCGCAGGCGGGAACCGAGCTTTTTAAGATTGCGGTGGCGTGAAGCCCGAGGCCTTGTAGATGCGCTCGATGAAATCCTTGCCGAAGCGGCTCTGCATCTCGGTGTGCACCGGCATCAGCTTGCCGATCCAGGCTTTTCGCTCGGCGTCAGTCAGGACATGAATTTCAGTCTTCCCTGACGCCTTGATTTTGTCGATGGCGTCGGCATTGTCCTTGGCCGCCGTGTCGTTGAAGAACGCGTTGGTTTCTTTCACTGCGCGATCGAGTTGCGCGCGAACATCTTCCGGCAGCCCGTTCCAGAACGTCTTGTTGGTGACGAGCGCGTAGGTCAGCCGGCTGTGATGAGACAACGTCATATGCTTCTGCACTTCATAGAATCTCTGCGTCAGGATGTTCGAGGCGACATTGTCCTCGCCGTCGACGACGCCGGTCTGCAGCGCCTGGTAGAGCTCGCCGAAGGCGATGATCTGCGGAATAGCGCCAAGCTCGCGCGCCACCGCATCCTGCACCTTGCCGCCCTGAATGCGCATTTTCATGCCGCGGAAGTCGTCCGGCAAGACCAGCGGCCTGTTGGCGGTGTAATTGTGCGCGCCGTTGTCCCAATAAGCGAGCGGTTCGACACCTTTGGCTTCGAGCCTCTTGTTGAGGTCGGCCATCATCGGGCTTGCCATCATCTGCCGTGCGCGCGCCTCGTCGCTGAGCAGGAACGGCAAATCGAAAATGTCGAATTCCCTGACTCCGAGCGGGCTGAACTTGGCGATCGACGGCGCCAGCAGCTGGACCGAGCCGAGCTGCAACGCCTCGAGCTCTTCCTTGTCCTTGTACAGCGACGAGTTCGGATAAACTTCGACCTTGACCCGGCCGTTGGTGTATTTCTCGGCAAGCTCCCTGAAGAACAACGCCGCCTTGCCCTTGGGCGCGTCGGGCGCCACGACGTGACTGAACTTGATGATGATCGGCTCATCGGCGAGCGCCGGCCAGCCCGCAGCGAGAGGGATGATCACAGCAAGCGCGATGGCCAAGCGTTTCATGGACGTCTCCCCAAGCACTGATGAATGCGGACCAAACAAGGTCGGCAATTTTGCTTTGATCTTTTGATTATCTTCTTTCTTACCGCACCTGTCACGAGTTCCGCGCTCAATGCATCGCGGCATCTGCGCGCGGAACGAAAGCGCCGCGGTGGCGGATTACATCGCCGGCCAGCCGATGCGCCGCGCTTGCCGCCTGCGACGGCTCGGTGCCGGTCAACCGCGCCGCAAGATAGCCGGCATTGAAGCCGTCGCCAGCCGCCATGGTGTCGACCGGCACCATCACTTCCGGAACCGGCACGAATTCCTGCGCGCCGGCCATGGCGACCAACGCGCTGTTGGGGCCGTTCTTGACCACGATCTCGCCGATGCCGAAGGCTTGCAGCCGGGCAACCGTCGATTCCGGCGACGGATCGCCCCATAGCACGGCCTCGTCGTCGAAGGTCGGTAACGCAATATCGACCCGCTTGAGCGCCTCGATGAAGACGGTGCGCGTGCGCGCCAGATCACCCTTCCAGCCGCGCGGCCGGAAATTGCCGTCGAACGCGACCTTGGCGCCTTGCCCTCGCGCCGCTTCGAGCATCGCCAGGAAACGCCCCAGCGCATTGTTCGAATAGAGCGACAGCGTGATGCCGGAGAAATAGATCAGCCGCGCCGCCATCAGGCCCTCGGCGACCCGCATCCAATCGGAAAGCTCGAACAGATCGCGGGCCGGCGCGCCTTCGCGCCAGTAGCGAAAGCTCCGCTCGCCGGCCGGACCGTTTTCGATGAGGGCGAGCCCAGGCAATCGGCCGGGCACGCGAAGGATAAGCTCCCGCGAGACGCTTTCGGCTGCGGCGAGCGCCAGAATGCTGTCGGAATAGGAATCGTCGCCAAGCGCCGTGGCAAAAGCGACATCGATGCCGGCGCGGGCGAGATAAACCGCGGTATTGAACGTATCGCCGCCGCAAGATAGCGAGAACCGGCCGTCAGCGCCGCGCGCCATTTCGATCAGCACCTCGCCGACGCAAACGGCACCGCGCTTTTGCCCGCTCATGCTGTTATTTCCCGCCGCGGCCAAAGATTGCCGCGGGTGAGGAAATAGCCCAGCGCGCTCAACATGGCGATGCAAAAACTGACCGGCCAATCGGTATGGTAAGCGATGGCGATGCCGAGCCAGGCTTCGGCCAACGCAATCGCAGCGGCGAGCAGCATGCCGCCCCATAGCCCGGTGACCAGGCGCTGCGCCGTTGCCGGAGGCCCGACCATCAGGGCAAAAACCAAGAGTACGCCGACGATCTGGGCGCTTTCCGCCACCGCCAACGCAACAATGGCGAGGAAAGCCGTCGAGACGAAGCGCAATGGCACACCCTTGGCTTCGGCCAGTTCCGGCTGCAGGCTCATAAAAATCAGCGGCCGCATGATTGCGGCGAGACCGGCGAGCGTCACCACGCCGAGGGCGATCAGCGTCCCGATCATCGACCGGTCGACCGCAAGCACATTGCCGAACAGCAGCGCCGTCGCCTGGGTGGCGAACGCCGTGTAGTAGTGCAGGAACAGGAGGCCAAATCCCAGCGCCAGCGACAGCACCACGCCGATAGCGACGTCGCGGCCGCTGATGCGCTCGCCGAGCAAGCCCATGCCGATCCCGGCGGCGACGGTGAAGCCGACCAGCCCCCAGACCGATGCGACGCCGATCAGGACCGCGCCGGTCGCGCCGGCAAAGCCGATATGGGACAGCGCATGGCCGGCAAAGGTCTGCCCGCGCAACACCAGAAAGTAACCGACCAGTCCCGACACCACGGCAGCCACGCCGGCGGCGGCAAAGGCATTCCGCATGAAATCGTATTCAAGCATGGTCGTGATGATGATCGTGGCCATGACCATGGTCATGCGTGTGGTCATGTCGTTCGACGTCGCGGCCGCGCGACAAGACGAAAATGTGGCCGTCGGCCTGCACCACCTGGATGTCGGTGCCGTAGAGCTTTGACAGCACCGGCGCCGTCGCCACTTCCGCCACGGTGCCGAGCGCAGCATGGCCATTGCCGAGATAGAGCACGCGATCGAGCGTGCCGATCAGCTGGTTGAGCTCGTGGGCGCTAAACAGCACGGTGATGCCGCGCTCGCGGACGAAGCGGCGCACCAGATTGATGACCGTCTCCTGATAACGGTAGTCCAGGCTGATCAGCGGTTCGTCGAGCAACAGGAGCTGCGGCTCGCCAAGCAGCGCCTGCGCCAGCAATAGCCGCTGCCGCTCGCCGCCAGACATGTCCGACAGCGGACGCCCGGCGAGATCGGCTGCGCCGATCGCGGTCAGCGTGTTTTCGATCATGGCGCGGTCGACACGCGTCAATAAAGGCACGCCCCAGCGCTCGCCATGGACCGAGCTGGCGATAAAATCGAAGCCGCGCACGCGCAGGTCAGGCATGACCGTTCGCACCTGCGGCAGGTAGCCGATCTGCGGATCGCCGCGCTGCGGCGCACGCCCAAAGACGCGCAAGCTGCCGGCCCGGGGCGGCAGCAGGCCGAGGATGGCGCGCATCAGCGTCGTCTTGCCGGCGCCGTTCGGACCGAGAACGCCGATGAACTCGCCGCGCCGGATGGCGAAGCTCGTATCCACCAATATGTCCCGGCCGCCGATAGTGAGCGTGGCGCGATCAAGCTCGATGACGTTCATGAAGAAGGCCCGGCCAGAGCGCGCTGCGTCTCGTCGAGCTGCATCAGCATCCAGTCCCGGTACGACACACCAGACGGCGCGATCTCGGTCACGCCGACAACCGGGACGTTGGCGGCGCGCGCCAGATCGACGAGATGCTGGACCATCTTGTTGGAGGCCTGTTTGTTGTAAAACAGAACGCGCACCTTGTGGGTCTTGAGGTCACGCTCGAACGCGGCGACATCGCGCGCGCTCGGCTCGGTGTCATTCATGATGGCGAGCTGGAAACGCTCGTTGGCCATTTTCAGCGCCAGCGCGTCCGCCATCGGGCCAAAGACCGGCTCGCTCGCGGTAACCGGCGTGCCGGCATACTTGCCGCGGATCGCGGCGATCTTGTCGTTCAGCGGCGCAAGCGAGGCGAGAAAGGTTCTCAGCCGCGCCGCATAATCGTCCTTGTGGGCCGGATCGGCGGCGGCGAGTGCGGCGGCGAGCGCGCTCGCGACCGCGGGCATGGTGGCGGGATCGTACCAGAGGTGCGGATTATCGCCGGCCTTCTTGTTCATCAGATCGGCCGCGACAATCGCCACACGCCCGGGCTTGGCCGTGACTTTCAATAGCTTTTCAATCCAGGGATCGTAGTCGGCGCCGTTGTAGATCACGACCCGCGCGGCGGCGATTTGGCGAATGATCGCCGGCGACACCTCGAACAGATGCGGATCCTGGTCGGGATTGTTGAGGATGCTGGTGACCGAGACCCGGTCGCCGCCGATCTCTTGCGCGACGCTACCGTAAAAATTCTCAGCCGCTACGACGTCGATCTTGCCGTCGGCCGTATGCGCGATCGTCAGCGAGGCCGCAAACGCAACGGCCACTGCGGCGAGTATCTTCATGGCAGGTCCCGCTAATTTTGCCTGCAAAATCAATGACCAGTCCTCCCGGAATGTAATATTATAACATATCGGCCGCAATCCCTGTGTAGCGGCGCCCTCACCCAAGAACGCCCAAGAATGCCCTGCAATTCCGTGGAAACGCGCGCGTCCGGACGTTTTGGCCCGCCGCAGGACCGCCTATATAAGCGCGCCAGGAGGGCCAGCATGTCAGAACAGATTTCGTCGGAAAAAGTCCCGGTCACCGTGCTTACCGGCTATCTCGGCGCCGGCAAGACCACGTTGCTCAACCGAATCCTCTCCGAGCCGCACGGCAAGAAGTACGCCGTCATCGTCAACGAGTTCGGCGAGATCGGCATTGACAACGACCTCGTCGTCGGCGCCGACGAAGAGGTGTTCGAGATGAACAACGGCTGCATCTGCTGCACCGTGCGGGGCGACCTGGTGCGCATTCTCGACGGGCTGATGCGGCGTAAGGGCAAGTTCGACGCGGTGATCATCGAGACCACCGGGCTCGCCGACCCGGCGCCGGTGGCGCAGACGTTCTTCGTCGACGAGAATGTTGGCCGCAAAACCCGCCTCGACGCGGTCGTTACTGTCGCCGACGCCAAATGGCTGAGCGATCGGCTCAAGGACGCTCCCGAGGCGAAGAATCAAATCGCATTCGCCGACGTCATCCTGATCAACAAGACCGATCTGGTGTCGCCGGAGGAATTATGCGAGGTTGAAGGCCGTATCCGCGGCATCAATCCCTATGCCAAGGTGCACAGGACCGAGCGCGCGCAGATCCCGCTGAGCGAAGTCCTGGACCGCAACGCCTTCGATCTCGACCGCATTCTCGATATCGAGCCGGAATTTCTCGAAACCGAGGATGACCATGACCATCATCACGG
This sequence comes from uncultured Alphaproteobacteria bacterium, assembly GCA_963806465.1. Lineage (GTDB taxonomy): Bacteria > Pseudomonadota > Alphaproteobacteria > Rhizobiales > Xanthobacteraceae > BOG-931. The sequence goes on from CAWDZD010000044.1 coordinate 176,865, forward strand.
CCATGATCATGGCCACGATCACGGCGATGGCTATGATCATCACCATCACGACGGCCACACGCACGGCCTCAAGCATTATCACGACGAGGAAATGCAGTCGGTGTCGCTCCGAAGCGATAAGCCGCTCGAACTCTGACAAGTTCTTCCCATGGGTGCAGAACCTGGTGCAGACCGAAGGCCCAAGCATCCTGCGCTGCAAGGGCATCCTGTCGTTCGAGAACGACGACGACCGTTTCGTCTTCCAGGGCGTGCATATGATCCTCGACGGCGACCATCAGCGGCCGTGGAAAAAAGGCGAGAAGCGCGATAGCCGCATCGTCTTCATCGGCCGCAATCTGCCGGAGGAGACGATTCGAAAGGGCTTCGAGAGCTGCATCGCGTGAAAGCGTATTCGGTTGTCATGCCCGGCCTTGTGCCGGGCATCTCGCTCAGTCGGGCAGTGTGCGTCTTTCATCGGGATTGCCGGCATAGGCGAGCAAAGCGACGCCGTTCTTCGAACGGCTGTGTCCGGCCATGACGGTTGAATCTGCCGATGACTGACCCGCGAGCCGACACAACTTCCATCGCCGACCGCGCACACCCGGTGGCGGCCGGCGCGCCCGTCGTCGCCGCGCACTTCCTCGGCCACACCGCCGTCTTCGTGCTCGGCGACGAAGCGATGCTGCTGGTCGAACCGACGGGCGAGCCGCAGCGCGTTCCGGTCCACGACGGTGCGATCCTGGCAACCGCCGCCGACAACGAGCGCGTCGTCAGCGGCGGCGACGACGGCAAAGTGGCAATGACTGACGCCAAGGGCGAAACGCGCGTTCTCGCCACGGACCCGAAACATCGCTGGATCGATCACGTCGCGATTGGGCCGGATGGCGCCGTCGCCTGGTCCGCCGGCAAGACCGCGTTCGTCCAGGGGAAGGAGTTGCGCGAACTCGAAGCGCCTTCCACGGTCGGCGCGCTCGCGTTCCTGCCGAAAGGCTTTCGGCTTGCTATCGCTCACTATAACGGCGCGACGCTGTGGTTCCCGAACGCCGCGGCCGCACCAGAATTCCTCGAATGGAAGGGCTCGCATCTTGCCGCCACGGTCAGCCCCGACGGCCGCTTTCTGGTCACCGCCATGCAGGAGCCGATGTTGCACGGCTGGCGGCTTTCCGACCGCAAGCACATGCGCATGTCGGGCTATGCCGCGCGTGTGACCTCACTCAGCTGGAGCGCCGGCGGCGAGTGGCTCGCGACATCGGGCGCGCCGCAGCTCATCCTCTGGCCGTACCAGACCAAGGACGGCCCGATGGGCAAGGAGCCGCGCGTGCTGGCGCCCGCCGAGCAGCGCATCGAGACGGTTGCCTGCCATCCGCGCCAAGCGATCGTCGCCGCCGGCTATGGCGACGGCATGGTGCTCTTGGTGCGCATCCAGGATGGCGCGGAGATTTTGGCAAGAAGGTCGGGCGGCGGGCCGGTCACGGCGATGGCCTGGAGCGCGGACGGCCGCTTCCTGGCCTTCGGCACGGAAGCCGGCGATGCCGGCCTGCTTGATCTCGCCTGACCGGTGAACGCACAGGAGAAGTCATGTTTTTGAAATTGACCACTGACGGCCAACTCCAATTTGAGGATCGGCAGAATTTTCGCGCCTTCAGGCTTGTAGTCGAAAGCAACCGCGACCGACTCGAACCCGTCCGCAGTGCCGTTGCCGGTAAAGCCGAACTGCCCGACGCCGACACTGCCTGGATTTTCGAGGATACATTGCGCCGCTGGCCGGGCGTGGAGCACGACGCCGCCTGGCAGCAGAATCTCTCCGCCATGATCGAGAAGGCGCGGCCGCACGGCTGGATCGACGACGCCCGCAAGGCGATCAAGGCGCATATCGAGTGGGTGAGCTAAGAGTCAGTTGAGCCTGGCCTGTTGCACCTCTCCCGCCTGCGGGAGAGGTCGGATTGCGAAGCAATCCGTGACGAGGGGCATCACCGCAATTCTGTGTCTTGCCGCAAAGCCCCCTCATCCCGACCTTCTCCCCGCACGCGGGGAGAAGGGGAAGAGATCAGATCACGTATTGCCGCAGCGGCGGATAGCCGTTGAAGCCGACCGAGGAATAGGTTGCCGTATAGGCGCCGGCGGCCTCGATCAACACCTTGTCGCCGATCGCGAGCGAGACCGGCAGTGGATACGGCGTCTTCTCGTAGAGCACGTCGACCGAGTCGCAGGTCGGCCCGGCGATAATGCAGGGCGCCGTCTCGTCGCGATCCTTGGTGGTGCGGATCGGATAGCGGATCAACTCGCCAATGGTTTCGGCGAGCCCATGGAATTTGCCGATGTCGAGATACACCCAGCGCATCTCGTCTTCCGGCGAGCGCTTGGCGATCAGCACCACCTCGGCCTCGATCATGCCGGCATTGCCGACCAGGCCGCGGCCCGGCTCGACAAAGGTGTTCGGCAGGTTGTTGCCGAAATGCTTGCGCAGCGAGCGGAAGATCGCCTTGCCGTAGGATTCGAGCTTCGGCGTCTTGCGCACATAGCGCGCGGGGAAGCCGCCGCCGAGATTGACGATGGCAAGCGCGATGCCGCGCTCGGCGCAGGCGCGGAACACGGCCGCGGTCGAGGCCAGCGCGCGGTCCCAGGCTTCAACATTGTGCTGCTGGGAGCCGACATGGAACGACACGCCATGCGGCACCAGCCCGAGCTTATGCGCATGCTCCAGGATATCGGCGGCGTAGACCGGCTCGCAGCCGAACTTGCGCGACAGCGGCCACTCGGCGCCCGAGCCGTCGCAGACGATCCGGCAAATCGCCCGGCTGCCGGGCGCGGCGCGCGCGACCTTCTCGACCTCGGCCTCGCAGTCGACCGCGAACAGGTTGATACCGAGCGCGAAGGCAGCGGCGATCTCCGCTTCCTTCTTGATGGTGTTGCCGTAGGAGACCCGCTCCGGCGCCGCCCCAGCGGCGAGCGCCGCGCGGGTCTCCGGCAACGAGGCCACGTCGAAGCAGCAGCCGAGCTCGGCTAACAGTTTCAGGATTTCCGGCGCCGGGTTGGCCTTGACGGCATAGTACACCTTGGTGTCCGGCAGCGCCTTGGCGAAGCTTTGGTAGTTTTCGCGGACGACGTCGAGGTCGACCACGAGGCAGGGTCCGTCATCGGAACGCTTCTTGAGAAATTCGCGGATACGTGCGGTCATCGCAACCCCACTCCCCTAATCCGACTGGCGGCGTAGCCGCCGAGGTGAACCTCCTGTGACACGTGCAATTCCGCGATACGCGGACGCGTTGCGCCACTGTGATTGCTGCCTTGGTCCGGATGAGGGAAATCCCGTTCCGCACTGCTGGCAAAGAAGGACAAGCCCTTTCGGTGTCCCCGGCATTGGCGCCGGCAGTCATCCAAAAAAGCCCTTCCGTCGTTGCTTTAAGCCGCGTCGCCAGTGGAGAGCTGGCATTGCCGGTTCGCCTCCGGCTGCCGGTCGCGGGTGCAAGGAAGTAGATCGTCTTCCTTAGGCGGCTGTCCGGCCTCTTGTCCGGATGCCCACCGACCGACACACGGCCACAGGCACGTGCGAAATTGGGCGATTTCGCCAATAAGCCATTGCGCCGCGCTGTGCAAGCGTTTTGGTCTTAACGAATGGTTGCCGGAGAGGTTCGCGTCGAGAACCGCAGCGCGGAGCGCGGCGCTCAGTCGGCGACGAATGGCTCGACGCGGCTTGCCGCGCGCACAAACTGCACCATGACGACAATGCCGCACAGGACGAACAACCCGTCGAGAAGGCGGGCGCCGATCGTGCCGAGCGCGAACAGATTGGCAATCGCCCAGCTGCCGGCGAACGCGGCGCCGAACACTTCGGCGCTGATCAGGATCGCGGCGCTGACGACGGTCAGGACGTTTTCCCAAAGTATGCGGCGGGGCCGCTGCGTGGTGGTCGTATCCATGGCGGCGCACTTTCCTCGAAACGGGAGGCCGATTCAAGGCGCAAATGCCTATATAAGCTCTCGGCTTCCGACAGGCAGAAAACCCGCATGAATACGCAGATTAAGGCCGATAACCCGTTCTTCCAGGACTGGACGACGCCCGCTCAGGTGCCGCCGTTCGCGGCCATCAAGCCCGAGCACTTCGCGCCGGCCTATGCGCGGGCGTTCGCCGAACACCAGGCAGAGATCGACGCGGTAGCCGGCCAGTCGGCGCCGCAGGATTTCGCCAACACCATCGCCGCGCTCGAAATGAGCGGCCGGGCTCTCTGCCGGGTCGAGCAGGTCTTTGGCCTTCTGGTCGGCGCCCACAGCGACGAAGCGCTTCTCGACATCGAGCGCGAGCTGTCGCCGCAAGTTGCGAGCCACTGGAACAAGTTTCGCACCAACGCCGCGCTGTTCGGCCGCGTCGATACGTTGATGCGGCAGGCCGACACGCTCCGTCTGACCGCCGAGCAGAAGCGGGTGCTCGAACGCTACCACACCGCCTTCCGCCGCGCCGGCGCGGCCCTCGACGGTGCGGCGAAAGCGCGCCTCGCCGAGATCGTCGAGCGTCTGGCCGAGCTCGGCACCACGTTCAGCCAGAATGTACTCGCCGACGAGCAAGGCTTCGCGCTGGCGTTGCGCGACGAAGCCGAGCTTGCGGGCCTGCCGGACTTCATGCGCGAGGCGATGCGATCGGAAGCGCAGCAGCGCGGGCTCGACGGCTACGCCGTGACGCTGCTGCGCTCGAGCGCCGAGCCATTCCTGCAATTCGCCGAGCGCCGCGACCTGCGCGAAAAGGTCTACCGCGCCTTCGTTTGCCGCGGCGACAGCGGCGGCTCGACCGACAACAACGCCATCATCGCCGAGATGGTGCGGCTGCGGGCCGAGCGCGCCCGCCTCCTTGGCTATGCCGATTTCGTCCATTACCGGCTCGACGACGCCATGGCCAAAACGCCGGCCGCGGTGCGCGGTCTCCTCGACACCGTGTGGACGCGGGCGCGGGCCCGCGCCGAGGCCGACCGTGACGCGTTGCAAGCTTTGGTGCAGGAGCAAGGCGGCAACTTCGCGCTGGCGCCGTGGGACTGGCGCTACTACGCCGAGAAGCTGCGGCAGCGACGCTGCGACATCGACGAAGCGGCGATCAAGCCATACCTCAATCTCGAGCGGATGATCGAAGCCGTCTTCTACACCGCCGAGCGCCTGTTCGGGCTCCGCTTCTCGGAGCGCACCGACGTCCCGGTCTGGCATCCCGACGTGCACGCCTGGGACGTGCGCGGCAGCGACGGCGGCGAGATCGGCCTGTTCTTCGGCGACTATTTTGCGCGTCCGTCCAAGCGCAGCGGCGCCTGGATGACCTCATTGCGCGAACAGGAAAAACTCGCCGGCGACATTCGTCCGCTGATCGTTAATGTCTGCAATTTCGCCAACGCGGCGCCGGGCGAGCCGACGCTGCTCAGCTTCGATGACGCGCGCACTTTGTTCCACGAGTTCGGCCACGCTTTGCACGGGCTACTCTCGTCGGTCACCTATCCGACCATTGCCGGCACCAACGTCGCCACCGATTTCGTCGAACTGCCGTCGCAGCTTTACGAGCACTGGCTCGAGCAGCCGGACATATTGCGCCGCTTTGCCCGCCACTATCAGACCGGCGATCCGATGCCCGAAGCGCTACTGCAGCGGCTCATAGCCGCGCGCAATTTCGACCAGGGCTTCGGCACCGTCGAATATGTCGCCTCCGCCATCGTCGATCTCGACTTCCATTCCATGGCGGTCCCCGAAACAATCGACCCCTCCGCGTTCGAAGCGACCGCGCTGGCGCGCATCGGCATGCCGGAGGAAATCGCCATGCGCCATCGCCCGCCGCACTTCGATCATGTGTTCTCCGGCGGCGGTTACGCCGCGGCATACTACAGCTACATGTGGTCGGAAGTGCTCGATGCGGACGCGTTCGAAGCGTTCGAGGAGACCGGCGACATTTTCGATCCGGCGACGTCACAAAGGTTGCGCGAAACGATTTATGCCGCCGGCGGCGCGCAAGATCCGGTTGATGCCTACAAGGCTTTCCGCGGCCGGCTGCCGAGCCCGGACGCTCTGTTACGCAAGCGTGGCCTCGCCGACACCGGCATGCCAAAGTAAGCGGCATGGAGTTGCACACCGCCGGTCACCGCCGCGGCGTCGTCTGCGCGCCGCATCACGAGGCCGCGGAGGCCGGCCGTTCGATCCTCGCCGAGGGTGGTAACGCCATCGAGGCGATGGTGGCGATGGCCGCTATGATCGCCGTCGTCTATCCGCACATGAACCATGTCGGCGGCGACGGATTTTGGCTGATCCGCTTTCCAAACGGCGGCGTCCGCGCCATCATGGCGCCCGGTCCGGCCGGAGGGCACGCCCAACCCGAGCTTTACAGCGAGTACGAGACGATACCGCCGCGCGGACCGCTTGCGGCGCTCACCGTGCCGGGTGCCATCGCGGGCTGGATACTGGCACTCGAGGCGGCGAACGCGACCGGCGGCAAGCTGCCGCTCGACGTCCTGCTGCTGCCGGCGATCGTGCAGGCCCGCAACGGCTATGTCGTGTCGCGCAGCCAGGCGCAGCTCACCACCGACAAGCTTGCCGAACTCGCCCCGGTGCCGGGCTTTGCCGAAACGTTTCTGGTCGACGGCAAGCCACCGGCAGCCGGGACCACCTTGGTGCAAGAGGCGTTGGCCGCAACACTGAGGCATCTGGCCCTCGACGGCCTCCACGATTTTTACCGCGGCGACGTCGGCCGCGAGATCGCGGCCGACCTCGAGCGCGTTGGCAGCCCGGTCACGCGCGCGGACCTGACCGGTTATGAAGCCTATCTGGCCGAGCCGTTGCAGATCGAATTGCCGTCCGGGGCGGTCTACAACACCGACGCGCCTACCCAAGGCGTCGCCTCGCTAATGATCCTTGCCTTGTTCGCCCGCCTGGGCGTGACCGAGGCCGAAGGCTTCGATCATATCCATTGCCTGGTCGAAGCAACCAAGCGGGCGCTGCGCACCCGCGACCGCGTGCTCACCGATCCGAACCATCTTGCGCACCGGCTCGAGCGCTGCCTCGAGCCGCGCTTCATCGCCGGCGAAGTCATGAAGATCGATCGGCGCAAGGCGGCGCGCTGGCCATTTGCGTCCGGCGAAGGCGACACCATCTGGATGGGCGCCGCCGACACCAGCGGCCTGGTCGTGTCCTATATCCAGTCGCTGTACTGGGAGTTCGGCTCCGGCTGCGTGCTGCCGCGCACCGGCGTCTTGATGCAAAATCGTGGCGCGAGCTTTTCATTGCAGCGCGGTGCGCTCAATCTGGTGGCGCCGGGACGGCTGCCGATCCACACCCTCAATCCGGCGCTGGCGGTCCTCAAGGACGGCCGCATTATGGCCTATGGCGCCATGGGCGGCGACGGCCAGCCGCAGACCCAGGCGGCGGTGTTCACCCGCCATGTGGTGTTCGGCGAACCGCTGGATGTCGCGATCGATCGTCCGCGCTGGGTGTTTGGCAGAACCTGGGGCGAGGCGCACACGCGCTTGCGCCTTGAATCGCGCTTCGACGGCAATCTGATCGACCAACTGGCGGCGGCCGGCCACGACGTCGACGTTCTGTCCGAGCCGTATTCCGATGTCATGGGCCATGCCGGCGCGGCAGTGCTGCATCCCGACGGCACCTGCGAAGGCGCCCACGATCCGCGCGCCGACGGCGGCGCGGCTGGCGTGTAGTTCCTCTTCGCAAGCCTCTATTCCGCCCTACTCGCGCCGAAATGTGCACCCCGCTCTGGGGATAGGTGGGTGCGGATGGCCTATCGCATCGCTGTTTTGATCGCGACCGCAGCCGGTCTATTGGCGGCGACATTGCCCGCCAAGGCGCACCCGCATGTCTGGGTGACGATGACCGAGGAGCTCGTCTACGCGCCGGACGGCTCGGTCACCGGCGTGCGTCATGCCTGGACCTTCGACGATATGTTCTCGGCCTACGCCACCCAGGGCTTGGATCAGAAGACCAAGGGGCAGTTCACCCGCGAGGAGCTGGACCCGCTCGCCAAGGTCAATGTCGAGTCGCTCAAGGAGTACGCTTATTTCACCTACGCCAAGGTGAACGGCAAACGCCAGCGCAACGCATTTCTCGATCCGGTCGACTACTATCTCGACTACGATCCGAAAGAGACCGTGCTGACGCTGCATTTCACACTGCCATTCAAGACCCCGGTGAAGGCTAAGGCGCTCGACGTTGAAATCTACGATCCGGAATTCTTCATCGATTTCGGCTTTGCCGAAAAGGACCCGGCGCGGCTTGTCGGCGCGCCGGCGCAATGCACCGCCGCCATCGAAAAGCCGCATGACGGTAACTTCCCCTCCTCGCTTCAACTCGACAAGGCCTTCCAAACGTCGGAAGCCAACGCCGGCATGGGCGCGAGTTTCGCTAACAAGATTGAAGTGAAGTGCCCGTGACAAGGCAAGGCGGGGCAAGGCCGAGTCCGCAGGCGGTGCTGCTGATCACGCTGGTCGTCGTGCTGGTGCTGGCTGCCGGTCCACTCGCTACCGCGCTGGCGCAAGTCTCACCACAAATTTCGCCACTCGCGGCGATGCGCCAACCGCCTGCCACTGGCATCCTCGGTTTTATTCTCGCCAAGCAGGCGCTGTTCTACCGCGAGCTCTCCGGCCTCATCCGCGCCGCCAAGACCGACGGCACGGCCGTTTGGGGCCTCATCGGCATCTCCTTCATCTACGGGATTTTCCACGCCGCCGGCCCGGGGCATGGCAAAGCGGTGATCTCCTCCTACCTCCTCGCCAACGAGGAGACCTGGCGGCGCGGCGTCGCGCTGTCGTTCGCCTCGGCGCTGCTGCAAGCCATCACCGCGGTGATGATTGTCGCCGTCGCTGCGGTCCTGATCGGCGCGACCGCGAAGGTAATGGGCGACACCGTGCGTGTTATCGAGCTGATCAGCTATGCGCTGATCGTCCTCGTCGGCGCGCGGTTGTTGTGGGTGAAGGGGCGCGCGTTTGTTCACACGTTGCGTGCGATCCCGGCCGGCAGCGGCTCAGAAATGGCGCACGCTCTCGCAGGCCACGCGCCATGCACGCATCACGATCACGCGGATGGTCAAGCACCACATGCGCACGATCACGACCATCATCATGCCCATCCGCACGGGCACGCGCACGACCACGCCGACGACGAGAGCGTGCTGCCGTGGGGCCATGCGCACGGGCCGGAGCCGCGGGAATTGGCCGGGCCCGGCGGCTGGCGGCGCGGGCTTTCGGCCATCGTCGCAGTGGGTCTGCGGCCGTGCTCGGGCGCGATCATCGTTCTCGTCTTCGCGCTGGCGCAAGGGCTGTTCTGGGCCGGCGTCGCCTCGACCTTCGTCATGGGCGTCGGCACCGCGATTACCGTGGCGGCGATCGCCACGCTCGCCGTCGGCACCAAGACGGTGGCGAAGCGGTTCGCGGCCACGCGCCCGGGCTACGGCTCGCTGATGTTGCGCGGCGTCGAGGTCGGCGCTGCGCTGGTGGTGATGCTGTTCGGCGTGCTGCTCCTCAGCGGCACCATCGCCAGCGAACGGATGGGGATGTTTTAATCTTGTAGGGTGGGTTAGCGGCGAAGCCGCGTAACCCACCGGCCGGGCGCAAACGGTGGGTTACGCCGCTGACGCGGCTAACCCACCCTACATTTTTTACGCCACCTTTTCGTGCATGTGGCGGAACATCGCCTGGCGCGCTTCGTCATCCATCTCGGTCTTGAATTTGTGCTTGTCTTTCAGCGCCGCGGCGCGCTGCGCCGCCGGCCGCGCGCTGATCTCGTCGACCAGCCGCTTGAGGTTGGGGAATTTCCCCCACGCCGCTTCGCCCAGCACGATCGGCATGCCGCGCGCCCAGCCCCACACCGCCATGTCGACGATCGTGTAGCTGTCGCCGAGCATGTATTTGTGCTTGGCCAGTCGCGCATCGAGAATGCCGAAATGGCGCTGCGCCTCGAACGCGTAGCGATTGATGGCGTATTCGTTTTTGTCCGGCGCATACATGCGAAAATGCACCGATTGACCGGCATAAGGGCCGACGCCAGAGGCGACGAACATCAGCCAGGACAGGAGTTCACCGCGCGCCTTGTCGCCCTTGGCCGGCATGAACTTGCCGGTCTTTTCGCCGAGATAGAGCAGAATCGCGTTGCTGTCGAACACCGTGACGTCGCCGTCGACGATCGCCGGCACCTTGGCGTTCGGATTGATCGCCAGATATTCTGGCTTGTGCTGCTCCCCCTTGCGGGTATCGACCGGGATCGCCTCGTAGGGCAACCCGGCCTCTTCGAGAAAGAGCGCGACCTTGGTCGGATTTGGCGCGCCGCTGAAATAAAACTTTAGCATTGTCACACCTCGTTGTTTGATCGCCTGCCGCAACGGTGGCGATGGAGAAGTTTTCAGAATAATCCGACGATCCTACCATCCGGCCCGACATCGATGGAGTCGGCGGCCGGCACCTTCGGCAGACCGGGCATGGTCATGACTTCTCCGCAGATGGCAACGACGAACTCGGCGCCGGCGGACAGGCGCACTTCGCGCACCGGGATGACATGATCGGTCGGCGCGCCTTTGGCGTCGGGATTGGTCGAGAAGCTGTATTGCGTTTTGGCTACGCAAATCGGCAATTTGCAGTAACCCATCGCCTCGAAACTCGCCAGCTGGTCGCGGACCGGTTTGTCGGCGGAGATATCCTTGGCCCGGTAGATTTCCTTGGCGATGGTGCGGATCTTCTCATAGAGCGGCATGTCATCGGGATAGAGCAATTTCAGCTTGCTCTTGCCGCTGTCGCAAATCTTGACGACCGCGCGCGCGACGTCGGCAGCGCCTTCGCCGCCCATTGCCCAGTGATCCGCCATCAGCGCCTCGACGCCGAGCGCCTGGCACTTCGCCTCGACCAGCTTGATCTCGGCGTCGGTATCGGCGGAAAAGCGGTTGATCGAGATCACCGGCACGATGCCGAATTTCTGCATGTTCTCGACGTGGCGCTGCAGATTGCTCATGCCGGCTTCGAGCGCCTTGAGGTTCTCGGTCTTGAGGTCCTCCTTCTTCACCCCGCCGTGCATCTTCAGCGCCCGGATGGTGGCGACCAGCACCGCGCAATCGGGCGACAGCCCGGTCTTGCGGCATTTGATGTCGAAGAATTTCTCACCGCCGAGATCGGCGCCGAACCCCGCTTCGGTCACCACATAGTCGGCGAGCTTGAGCGCCGTCGTCGTCGCCAACACCGAATTGCAGCCATGCGCGATATTGGCGAACGGGCCGCCGTGAATAAACGCCGGCGTTCCCTCGAGCGTCTGCACCAAATTCGGCGAAAGCGCCTCCTTGAGCAGAACTGTCATGGCGCCCTGCGCCTTGAGATCGCCGGCGCGGACCGGCTTGCGGTCGCGGGTATAAGCGACGACGATGTTGCCCAGCCGCTTTTTCAGATCGTCGAGATCGCGCGCCAGGCAGAAGATCGCCATCACCTCGGAAGCGACCGTGATGTCGAAGCCGTCTTCGCGCGGAAAGCCGTTGGCGACACCGCCGAGCGACGAGACGATCGCGCGCAGCGCCCGGTCATTCATGTCGAGCACGCGCCGCCACGCCACGCGGCGCTGATCGACGCCGAGCGTGTTGCCCCAATAGATGTGGTTGTCGAGCATCGCCGCCAGCAGGTTGTTCGCCGAGGTGATGGCGTGGAAATCGCCGGTGAAGTGAAGATTGATGTCCTCCATCGGCACCACTTGCGCATAGCCGCCGCCGGCGGCGCCGCCCTTCATGCCGAACGACGGCCCGAGCGACGGCTCGCGCAGGCACAGCATTGCCTTTTTGCCGATGTGATTGAGCGCGTCGGTCAGGCCGACGGTTGTCGTGGTCTTGCCCTCGCCCGCCGGCGTGGGCGTGATGGCGGAGACCAGAACCAGCTTGCCGTTCGGCTTGCTCTGCAGCGACTTGACGAAATCCATCGACAGCTTGGCTTTGTAGTGGCCGTAAGGTTCGAGATCTTGCGGCGCGATGCCCAAGCGCTCGCGCGCGATGTCGAGGATCGGCCGCTTCTTGGCGGCTTGCGAGATTTCGATATCGGATTTCGGTTGCTGATGTTGCGAGGCGGGCATAGGCGGCTGGACCAAAGTTGGAGTGGAGGAAAAAATCGTTCCGTCCGTCATGCCCGGCCTTGTGCCGGGCATCCCGCTTAAACAGGCTGTGTACTGATAAGCGGGATGGCCGGGACAAGCCCGGCCATGACATGGGTTGTCATGCGAATTTGGCTTTGAGCTGAATGTTGGCGGATTTGACCCACTCGCCGGCGTCGATCTTCTTGCCGTCGGCGGGCTGCACCCGGGTGACTTTGAAACGGCCGTCGGCGCAGACGACAGTGAAACCATCGCTGTCGGTGGCGACGATCTCGCCCATCTTGCCGCCGATGCCCTTGGGGTCTTTCGCCGGCAGCGGCTTGGCGTCGAAGATTTTGATCGTTGCGCCGTCGAGCTTCGACCAGGCGCCGGGCGCCGGATTGCAGCCGCGGATCAGGCGATCGATCTCCTGCCATGGCCGGCCCCAATCAATGTGCGCGTTGTCGGGACCGCAGCGGCCTTCATAGGTCGCTTTGGCTTCATCCTGTTTGATGCGCGGCGCCTTGCCAGCTTTGACCAGATCGACCGCCTCCAGTATCGCGTCGACGCCCATCGGAAACAGCCGGTCGAAATAGACCGAGCCGAGCGTGTCGGTCGCCGAGATCGGCGTCTTCTTCTGGATCAGCACGTCGCCGGTATCGAGCCGATTGTCGGGCCAGAAGATCGACAAGCCGGTTTCGGTGTCACCCTTGATGATTGGCCAGTTGATGGCGCTCGGTCCACGGTAGGCCGGAAGCAGCGATGGATGATACTGGATCGAGCCGTGGGTGGGGATGTTGAGAAAATCTTCCGGCACAAACAGCGTCACGAATGCCATCACCTGCAGGTCGGGCTTGAGCGCGCGGAATTCTTCCCATACTTCCGGCTTGCGATAGGAGCCCGGCTGATAGACCGGCAGCTTGGCCGCCAGCGCCGCATCTTTCAGCGGATCGGCTTTGGCGCCTTCCTTCTCAGGCGCCGCATAGACGGCAATGATATTGTCGCCGCGCTTGAGCAACGCTTCGAGCACCGCCTTGCCGAACGCCTGCTGTCCGTGAACGACAATACGCATCGCCAAACTCGATAGCCTTGCCTTCTCTCGTGTCATCGCCGGGCTCGTCCCGGCGATCCCAATTCCAAAACCGCAGCGCATTTTCAGCGGGATGCCCGGGACAAGCCCGGGCATGACGGTACTACGCCGCTTCGGCTTTCTTCTCCGGCGCGCTGATCGCGCCCGACGCCTTGATGTCGCCGATCTCCTTGTCCGAGTAACGCAGCACATCGCGTAGCACTTCGTCGGTGTGCTCGCCAAGGAGCGGCGAGCGGCGCACGTCGGCAGACGAGTCCGACAATTTGATCGGGTTGCCCACGGTGAGATACGTCCCACGCGTGGGATGATCGACCTCGACTACCGTGCCGGTCGCGCGCAGCGACCGCTCGTGGGCAAGCTCCTTCATCGACAGGATCGGCCCACAGGGAATGTCGAGCTTGTTGAGGATGTCCATCGCGTCGAACTTGGTCTTGGTCATGGTCCATTGCTCGATGGTGGCGAAGATGTGCCTGAGCCGCGGCAGCCGCGCGTTGGGCGTGGCATAGTCCGGATCGGTCTTCCATTCCGGCTTGCCGATCACGTCGCAGATCGCGCCCCACACCGGCGCCTGGGTGATGAAATAAATGTAGGCGTCGGGGTCGCTCTCGTAGCCCTTGCACTTGAGGATCCAGCCAGGCTGGCCGCCGCCGGAATCGTTGCCGGCGCGCGGCACGCTGTCACCGAAAGCGATGCCTTCGCCGTGCTGGCTGTACTCGGCCAGCGGACCGTGCGCGAGCCGCTGCTGGTCGCGCAATTTCACCCGCGCCAGATTGAGCACGCCGTCCTGCATGGCACAGAGCACCTTCTGCCCGCGGCCGGTGCGGGTGCGCTGATAAAGCGCAGCCACGATGCCGAGCGCGAGATGCAAGCCGGTGCCGGAATCGCCGATCTGTGCGCCGGTCACCAGCGGCGGTCCGTCGCGAAAGCCGGTAGTCGACGCCGAGCCGCCGGCGCATTGGGCGACATTTTCGTAGACCTTGCAGTCCTCGTACGGCCCCGGCCCGAAGCCCTTCACCGAGGCGACGATCATGCGCGGGTTAAGCTCGTGGATGTGCTCGAAGGTCAGCCCCATGCGGTCAAGCGCACCGGGCGCGAAGTTCTCAACGAGCACGTCGCATTCCCGCACCAGACGGTCGAGGATTTCCTTGCCCTTGGGATGCTTGCTGTCGATGGTGATCGAGCGCTTCGAGCCGTTGAGCATCGTGAAATAAAGACTGTCGGCGCCTTTGACGTCGCGCAGCTGACCGCGGGTAATGTCGCCCGTGCCCGGCCGCTCCACCTTGATCACGTCGGCGCCCATAAAGGCGAGAAGCTGGGTGCAGGTCGGTCCGGATTGCACGTGGGTGAAATCGAGAATGCGTACGCCATCGAGCGCCCGGCCAGCCTGACCCCAAGGTTTCGCCGACGGCCGCGGCTTTTTGATCGCCAGCTTGACGATTTTCTTCGACGCCTTCTTCGCCACAGCTTTGGTCGACTTCTTGATAGTCACGTTTTTCGCCGCTGCCTTCGATTTCGCTTTGGTGGCCTTGTTGCGATTTGCCATCATTCTCTCTCACTTCTTTTTCAGTACGCTTTGCGGATTGAGATTGCCGATCCGGCCGCTCTCGCTGCCGGCGGCCGGATCGATCACCGCATTAATCAAAGTCGGCTCGCCTGAATCCATCGCCGCGTTGACGGCGCGCTTGAGCTCGTCGGGTGAAGTCGCATTAACGCCACGGCCGCCAAAGGCTTCCATCATCTTGTCGTAGCGCGCGCCCTTGACGAAGACAGTGGTCGCGGGATCGCGGCTGCCAGAGCGATTGAGGTCGGTGCCGCGATAAATTCCGTCATTGTTGAAGATGACGACACAGACTGGCAGCTCGTAACGGCAGATGGTCTCGATCTCCATGCCGGAAAAGCCGAAGGCGCTGTCGCCTTCGATAGCGAGCACCGGCTTGCCGGTCTCAATGGCGGCGCCGATGGCATAGCCCATGCCGATGCCCATGACACCCCAAGTTCCGACATCGAGCCGCTTGCGCGGCTGATAGATGTCGATGACGCCGCGCGTCAGATCAAGTGCATTGGCGCCTTCATTGACCAGGATCGCGTCCGGGCGCTCGGCAACGATTGTGCGCAGCACACCGAGCGCGCCGTGATAGTCCATCGGCGAATTGTTGTTCATCAGCCGCGGCGCCATCTTGGCAATGTTCTCGTCCTTCTTGACGTTGACGGCCTCGACCCAGTCGGCGGGCGCCGGCGTCCACTTGGCGCTCATCTCTTGAAGCAGAGCTTCGACGCAAGAGCCGATATCGCCGACCACCGGAGCCGCGATCTCGACATTGGAGTCCATTTCCTTGGGCTCGATGTCGATCTGAATAAATTTTTTCGCATGCGGCTCGCCCCAGGCCTTGCCCTTGCCGTGCGACAGGAGCCAGTTCAGCCGGGCGCCGATCAGCAGCACGACATCGGAGTCTTTCAGCACCGTCGAGCGCGCCGCGCCGGCACATTGGGGATGCGTGTCGGGCAGAAGTCCCTTGGCCATGCTCATCGGCAGGAACGGAGCGCCGCTCTTTTCGACGAAGACGCGGATCGCGTCGTCGGCCTGCGCATAGGCGGCGCCTTTGCCGAGGACGATCAAGGGCCGCTTGGCGCTCTTGAGGACATCGAGGGCGCGCTTGACCGCGGACGGCGCCGGAATTTGCGCCGGCGCCGCGTCGATGACCTTCACCAGCGACTTGCGGCCGGCTTCCGCATCCATTGCTTGCGGGAACAATTTCGCCGGCAGATCCAGATAGACGCCCCCCGGACGGCCGGAAACGGCCGCACGAATCGCACGTGCAACGCCGATGCCGATGTCGGCGGCGTGGAGCACCCGGAACGCCGCCTTGCACAACGGCCTGGCGATCGCCAGCTGGTCCATCTCCTCATAATCGCCCTGCTGCAAGTCGACGATCTCGCGCTCGGACGAACCTGAGATCAGGATCATCGGAAAGCAATTCGTCGTCGCATTGGCCAGAGCCACCAGGCCATTGAGAAAGCCGGGCGCCGACACCGTCAGGCAGATGCCCGGCTTTTTGGTCAGGAAACCGGCGATCGCGGCGGCGTTGCCGGCATTCTGCTCTTGCCGAAACGAGATAACGCGCATGCCGGCGGCCTGCGCCATGCGGCCCAGGTCGGTGATCGGAATGCCCGGCACGCCGTAAATCGTTTTTATGCCATTGAGCTTGAGCGCATCGATGACGAGGTGAAAGCCGTCGGTCAGGTCCCGCTCCTCGTCGGCATCGGTACCGATGCTTTTCGCCCCTGCCGCCGCATCAGCCATTCGACGCTCCCGGTCGCGTTGCTCTCAATCCAGATAGTCAGCGTATTTTTCGACATGTTCGGCGAGACCGAGCGCGTGATCACGGACCAGCGCCTCGGCACGCGCCGTGTCGCGTGCTTCCAGCGCTTCAATGATATGCATGTGATCGCGGATTGAACGGTCGGCGCGATCCTTCTCGCCGATGGTCTTGCGACGGATCATGCGCATGTGGGTGAACAGATTTTCTGCCAAGTCGTTGAGCACGCGATTGCCGCTCATGCGGATGATCGTCTGGTGAAACTCAATATTGACGTCCGAATATTCGTCGAGATGCGCACGCACTTGGCCATTATCGAACGTCACGAACATGCGGCGCAGTCCGGCGATCTGATGGTCGTCCGCGTTCTGCGTAATCAACCGCGCCGCCATGCTTTCGAGTGCGGCCCAGGCAGTGATCAGCTCGATGACCTCGCGCTTGGTCTTGCGCACGACATAGACACCACGGCGGGGAACGGAGCGGACAAATCCTTCGCGCTCGAGCTGCGCCATGGCTTCGCGCACCGGGGTGCGGCTTATGCCGAAATCGCTGGCGAGACGGCGTTCGTCCAGCCTGATCTCGGCGCGGCTGCGATAGATGTCCATGGCGGCGATGGCATGCCGGATTGCCGCATAAGCCTGTTCCTTGAAACGGGCCGGCATCGCCAGGGGATCGACCGTAAAATCTCCCGCCGATAAGCCCAAGGTCGCGCTTTCCGTCGTGGCGCTGTTCCGCATGACTGTGGTATACATTATGCCAAGGCCTTGGCAAAGGGTGGCAGGATGCTCGGCGCAGCAGCGCGTACGTCGGGCTGCAAGAGTAGTGTCAAACCTGACTATTTAGACGAGCCGTGGGTCGTGATGCGTCGGCGCATCGGCTTGAGCACGAACAGCGCCAGAACGGCAACCGCCAGGTTCATGGCGGCGACAACGACGAACACTGCGTGCCAATCGCCGGTGTAAATTTTGATTACGCTCGCCAACGGCACCACCCACACTGCGACGCCTTTCGCAGTGTAAAGAAGGCCGGCATTGGCGGTGGCGTGTTTCGCGCCGTACGTGTCGGTCGCGATAGCCGGAAACAAGCTGAAGATTTCACCCCAAGTGAAGAAGATCAGCCCGGCGAATAAGATGAACATGGCTGGCGAGTGTCCGAACGCACTGAACCCCCAATACGCCACGGCGCCGAGCGTGAACACCGCGCCCATGGTGATCTCGCGGCCGATAAGATCTGAAACCCAGCCGAAGAACGGGCGCGCCAAGCCGTTCAGGATGTTGTCGATGACCAGCGCCGCGCTCAGCGTCGTCGCCGTTATGGAGAAGATGTTGACGGCCTCGTCGGCGATACCGAAGTCGCGGGCAATTGGGGCGACCTGTGCCGTCGCCATCAGGCCGGACCCGGCGACCATGATAAACATGAGG
Organism: uncultured Alphaproteobacteria bacterium; assembly: GCA_963806465.1. Taxonomy (GTDB): domain Bacteria; phylum Pseudomonadota; class Alphaproteobacteria; order Rhizobiales; family Xanthobacteraceae; genus BOG-931. The sequence continues at coordinate 194,731 of CAWDZD010000044.1, forward strand.
TACATCACCCAGAACACGGGAGACCTGACCATCTCCGCCGTCGTGTAATCACGCAACGCGTGGAACAGCCGCCCGGCCGGTTTCGGGTTTCGCCGGGGCGCGGGGCGCGCAATAAGCGCGACAGAAGCACGAGGACGAGCCCTTGCCCAAGTCCGAACCACAGAAATGCGGCCTCATAACCGTAGCCGACTATCATTTCGCGGATCGGAATGACGGTTGCCGCAGTACCGGCACCGAAGCCAGCCGCGGTCAGGCCAGCCGCCAGCCCGCGCAGATCCGGAAACCATTTGAGCGCATTGCCCACGCACGTGCCATACACCGCACCGGCACCGATGCCCGACAGCACCGCGGCGACGTATAACAGCCATAGCGAATTCGCCATCGAGTTCAGCGTCCACGCGGCGGCAACGAACACGCCGCCGAGAGCGACCATCACACGCGGACCAAAGCGGTCGACGAACCAGCCTTCGATCGGCACCAGCCATGTTTCGACAGCAATGAAGATACTGAACGCCAGTTGAATGGCGGCGGTCCCCCATTGGTATTTCTGGTCGATGGGGTTGACGAATAGCGTCCAGCCGTACTGCAGGTTGGCGATCATTACCATGCAGACGACGCCGACAACGAGTTGGCTCCATCGACCAACAGTCGGCTGTGCGGCGGTTTCGACCGCCGTCGATTCGATTGCCATCGTTCCTCCCCTGGCGCTTCGCGCCCGCCGAAAGTCTTCTTTGGGTAAATTCTAACCGTCTCACGCGCCGGTGCAAATGCCGGTTTTTGAGCGTCTATTCAATGGTTTGGCGGCCCCTTGTCGCCTCGAGAATTTGTTTGCTGGCGGAGGAACTCCGGCGCCGCCGCGGGCTTGCCTCGTTGCCCGGCTAGGACGGCACTGGGCGACTAAACCGCCGTAAAGGCGGGTGAAACGGGTGAAAACGGACATGGCCTTGTCGACATTGGCGAACCGCAAGATGCATGCAGTCGCCACCAGTCGGGTATGCGGGTGCGGAGTCGCGCTCATCGAGCGCCATCATTCGGGCAACTTCGATTCGTCAGAGGCGCACTTTATGAGCAGATAAGAGACTCGTTCAACATTACGGCCGCGGAGTCAGCATCGCTGCCGCGGCGCTTACTCAAACATGCAAGCAGGTCGAGGCCGAAACATGCAAGCAGGTCGAGGCCGACATGCGTCACCGCCGCTGCATAGTCCTATCATGATCCCAAACTACCCTCGAACCAGCCGCCGCAACCACCAGCCGGACTGAAAAGAACAATGTCTCCCAAGAGCGCCGCCAAGACCGCCGCTAAAATCGCCGCTAGAGCCGCCGCCAAAGTTGCTGCAAAGACTGCCAAGGCAGCGGCGCCCACGCTTGCCGACACCGTTCACCCGGAAGATTTGTTCTATATTTCCGCCACCCAATCGGCCTCACGGCCGCGGCGCTCGCTCAAGCACAACGACACCTTCATTGTCCTCGACAACTTTGGCGACATGGGCGCAGCCGCCGGAGGCAGTGACGGAGTGTTCCACTGCGACACCCGGTTTCTGTCGCGGCTGCAGCTTTTGGTGAATGACGCGCAGCCGCTGTTGCTGGGCTCGAACCTGCGCGACGACAACGCCGCGCTGGTCGTCGACCTGACCAACCCGGACATATTCGCAGATCAGCGCATGGTCCTGCAGAAGGACACGCTGCACCTGTTGCGCACCATCTTCGTGTGGTGCGACACCGCCTATCAGCGGATCGGGGTGCGCAACTACAGCGACCGAACGATCGACGTGCGCCTCTCGATTCTATTCGCCAACGACTTTGCCGATCTGTTCGAAGTGCGCGGCGCGCATCGCGAGCGGCGCGGCACCGCGTCGGTGCAGCTGCGCGGCAACGATCAGGTGCTGCTCAACTATCACGGCCTCGACGACGCGCTGCGCCGCACGACGCTGACCTTCGATCCGCCGCCCGACAAACTGGCGACCAATGGCGCCCTTTACAACCTTCGCCTCGCCCCCGGCGAGGCGTGCCCGATCTTTCTCGCCGCCGGTTGCAACCAGATGGAGCTCCGGCCGGTGCCGTTCCTGCGCGCGCTCATTCGGGCACGCCGCGAACCGCGCGCCGGAGCGAGCGGCCGCACCAGCGTCGAAACATCGAACGAACTTTTCAACGAGATGCTGTGCCGCTCGGCTGCTGATCTGGAAATGCTGATGACGGATACGCCGCAAGGCCGTTACCCTTACGCCGGTATCCCCTGGTTCTCGACCACCTTCGGCCGCGATGGCTTGATCACGGCGTTGCAGATGCTGTGGTGGAGCCCAGACGTGGCGCGGGGCGTGTTGCGCCGCCTCGCTGCCTATCAGGCCAAGACCACCGATCCACTCGCCGACGCCGAACCGGGTAAAATTCTTCACGAGATGCGCGGCGGCGAGATGGCGGCGCTGCGCGAAGTACCGTTCGGACTGTATTATGGCAGCGTCGATTCAACGCCGTTGTTCGTGCTGCTCGCCGGCCTTTATCTGGAACGCACCGGCGACGTCGAGACCATCGCCACGTTGTGGCCGGCGATCGAAGCCGCGCTGGGCTGGATCGACGGTCCCGGTGATCCTGACGGCGACGGTTTCGTAGAGTATTTGCGCGCCAGCGAGCAGGGCCTGGCCAATCAAGGCTGGAAAGATTCGCAAGACGCGATTTTCCATGCCGACGGCCGATTGGCCGAAGGCGCCATCGCGCTCGCCGAAGTGCAGGGTTACGTGTACGCGGCCAAGTGCCTGGCCGCGCGCTGCGCGCGCCGCATCGCACGCGACGACGAGGCCGACACGCTCGATGCGCAAGCAACCAAACTCGCCGCGCAATTCGAAGCCGCGTTCTGGTGTCCGGACATCCAGACCTATGCCCTCGCCCTCGACGGCGCCAAAAAACCGTGCGCCGTTCGCACATCCAATGCCGGCCAAGTGCTGTTCACCGGCATCGCCGATCCGACACGCGCAGCGTTGGTCGCCAAGGGATTATTGCGATCCGATTTCTTCTCCGGCTGGGGAATCCGCACCGTGGCGCGCGGCGAGCCGCGCTTTAATCCGATGTCGTACCACAATGGCTCGATCTGGCCGCACGACAACGCGCTGATCGCACTCGGCTTGGCGCGCTATGGGCTCAAGCAGCCGCTCGACACCTTGTTCGAAGGTATTTTCTCTGCCGGCACGTATATGGACCATCGGCGTCTGCCGGAATTGTTCTGCGGCTTCCGGCGCCAACACGGTCATGGCCCGACGCTCTACCCGGTGGCAAATTCACCGCAGGCTTGGGCTGCCGCTACGCCCTTCGCGATGCTGCAAGCCTGCCTCGGGCTCGAATTCGATCCGTTCAGCAACAAGATTACGCTGAGCAATCCACGGCTGCCGTCATTTCTCCACGAGGTGACGCTGCATAATCTTCAGCTCGGCTCCTCCTACGTCGACCTTCGTGTCCGGCGCTACAATGAAACCATCTCGCTCGATACGCCGCGAATCAATGGCGGAATCCAGGTCAGCATCGTTCATTCGTGCTGACATCGCGCAGCGCCAAGGCCACGCAAACGCGGAACCAGTGGAACCCGAGCCGGCTTCGCCGGCTTAGTGGGGTGAAAGCTTCACGGGAGGCGGCATGCACGGGCTCGTCCGATCGGCGCTGGCAGCAGCCGCGTGGATGGCGCTGACGGTCGTCGTGACCGTGGCATCCGCTGAGAATGATACGGACAAGACCGAGCCGCCGGCCGCGAATTCGAGGCCACCACCCGCTACCAATCCGCCCCAGCCTCCAGCTACTCCGGAGATCACCGTCCTCGCCAAGCACGAGGTCGAGGGTGTCCTCGGCCGTGATGTGCGCGGCGCCGCCGACGAGGATATGGGCCGGATCGTCGACGTGCTCGTCGACCGCGCCGGACAGGTGCGCGCCGCGATCATCGATTTCGGCGGCTTCCTCGGCGTCGGCAGCCGCAAGATCGCGGTTGACTGGGGCGCGTTACATTTTCCCGAGCCTGGCAAACCCGGCCAACGCATCACGCTGGAATTGAACCGCGACCAGGTCAATACGGCGCCCGAATACAAGGACGGCAAGCCCGTGGTCGTGCTCGGCGCGCTCGGCAAGCTCGAACCGCTGCCCGAATAGCAATAGCGCTGGAGATTTCTCCTGCCCGCGGAACCATTACGCCGCCTCGGCGACAGTCCGGACCAGCGCGGCAGCGGCGACGCGCCTACCCCGCCGCCTCGTCAGCAGCTTGACACGGCTGAGCCGCTGGCGCCGTCGGCGCGTAGCCTGCGCGGGCTCGATTGGTTCATCTTCTTTGTCGCCGACGTGCAGACCGGCTTCGGGCCGTTCGTCTCGGTCTTTCTCACCACACAAAAGTGGACGCAGATCGATATCGGCCTGGTCCTGTCGGCTGCCGGTTTCGTTTCATTGATCGGACAGATGCCCGGCGGCGCGCTGGTTGACGCGGCACGCTCCGAGCGCCGCGTCGCCGGTATCGCTGTCGCCGCGATCTGCTTTAGCGCGCTCGGCTACGCCGCGATGCCGATCTTCCCGATGGTGTTGTCGGCGGCGGTGGTGCACGCGCTTGCAAGCTGCGTGCTCGGCCCGGCGATTGCCGCAATCAGCCTCGGTCTGGTCGGCCATGCCCTGATCGGCGAGCGGCTCGGGCGCAACGCCCGCTTCGCTTCCATCGGCAACGGGCTCGCGGCCGCGGCAATGGGCGCGGTCGGTTATTTCTCGCCGCGCGCCGTCTTCATCGTCACGGTTCTGCTGCTGGTGCCGGCGCTGTTGGCGCTGCGCAACATCGCTGAAGCCGAGATCGATCCGGAGCGCGCGCACGGCGCGCCGCCGAAGCGGCGTGCCGACAAGCCGCGGACCAAACCGGGCGAGCTGATGCAGAACCGGCCGCTGATGATTTTCGCCTGCTGCCTTTTGCTTTTCCATCTCGCCAATGCCGCGATGCTGCCGCTGCTCGGCAGCGCCATGACCATGCGTTCGGCGCGGTGGGCGCCGGTTCTGATCGCCGCCTGCATCGTCGTCCCGCAATTGGTGGTCGCTGTGTCGTCGCCATGGATCGGCCTGCGCGCCCAGACCTGGGGCCGGCGGCCGCTGTTGCTGATTGCCTTTGCCGCCCTGCCCATCCGCGGGCTTTTGTTCGCTACGGTGACAAATCCGGAACTGCTCGTCCTGGTGCAGATTCTCGATGGCGTGACCGCCGCGGTGTTCAGCGTCATGGTGCCGCTTGTGGTGGTTGACCTCACCCGCGACACCGGACACTTCAATCTTGGCCAGGGGATCATCGGCACCTTTGTCGGCATCGGCGCCTCCCTCAGCGCGACGCTCGCCGGCTACATGACCGATTATCACGGCAGTGCGACCGCCTTCGCTGGGTTGGCGGCGATCGCGCTAGCCGGTTTTGCCGTTGTCTGGCTTTTGATGCCGGAAACACGGCCGGCGGAAGCGACGGATTGATCCCCTCGCCGCGGGCAACGATTACAGAGCTGGCGCGTCTTCGGTCACCAGCCGCAGGTGCGGCGCGACCTTGTCGGTCAGCCGGCGATAGACCCCGAGATAATCCTGCGCCATGCGGCGCGCGGTAAAGCGCTCTTCGAAACGCCGCCTGATCTTTTGGCGGGACAAATGGCTCAGCCGGTCGACTGCGCCGATCGCGCCGTTGATATCCTCGACGATAAAGCCGGTCAGGCCGTCCTCGATGACTTCCGGCACCGATCCCCGGTTGAAGGCGATCACCGGCGTGCCGCAAGCCATGGCCTCGATCATGACCAGCCCGAACGGCTCCGGCCAATCGATCGGCACAAGCAACACCGTCGCGCCGCTCAAGAACTCCGATTTCTGCGCGTCGTTGATCTCGCCGATATAATCGACGTTGGCCGCTTTCATCATCGGCCAGATTTGCTCTTCGAAATATTCGCGGTCGACACTATCGACCTTGGCCGCCACTTTCAGCGGCACGCCGCAGTGCTCGGCAATTCGGATGGCGCGATCGACACCCTTTTCCGGCGCGATGCGGCCGAGAAAGGCGAAGTAGGACGGCTTGACCGGTTTCGGCTGCAGCAGCGTTTCCGGCAATCCGTGGTGGACGGTCCGCGCCCAGTTGGCTTGCGGCAATGGCCGGCGCTGCGCGTTGGAAATCGATACCACCGGAATCGAAGGAAACGTGTCGAAAACCGGCTGATGCTCCGGCAGATCAAGCCGGCCATGCAGCGTGGTGACAAACGGCACCGGCTGCCGGGAGAACAGCGAAAACGGATAATAATCGAGGTGGAAGTGGATAAAATCGAATTCGGCGGCGCGCTGGTAGACCCGCTCGAGCATGACGATGTGCAGGGCGTTGGGATCGCGCACTGAGCCATCAAGCCGCAGCGCCCGCGGCCATACTGCGTCGAGCTGCGCCGATGTCACCGAGTTGCCGCTGGCAAACAGCGTTACCTCGTGGCCGAGCGCAATCAGTTCTTCCGTCAACCAAGAGACGACACGCTCGGTCCCGCCATAAAGCTTTGGCGGGATCGCTTCCGTCAGCGGCGCGACCTGGGCGATGTGCATCAGAATTGACCTTTCTTCTCATAAATCTCGGGAAAAGCGCCCCAACATCCCAACGAGTTCCGGCACAGAAGCAACAACCGGCAACCTGGCAAATGTTTCAAATGTGATTGGGAACTTTATTTTTTGCGGCGTCGGGAACTTTTCGTCTGTTGAGGCGTCAACAACAACACGCGCAGCCTCGACTTTGAGATCTGCGTCGCAGAGTTCTGTCGTCAGACTGCCGTCCCTTTTTCGCAGCCCTCAACGCTACAACCATCGACGCGAGAAAAAGCCGCAATTGAGAATGGATAGATTTTGACTGTTCGGCGTTGTCACACCGCACGGGTCAATGCTGCCCGGGTCGTGGGGGACCCAGTCAGATTTCGTAAATGGAGATTGAAGACGCATGGCCGATCTGTGTGATTACGCCGGCCGCCCCCTCGCCTTTGTCCTTCGTTACGTGCGGCAGCGGCCAGTCGCCCACGCCGTCATCCTCGCCGCGGTCCTCGCCGCCGTCGCCTGCTCGGTCGGCACCCAATACGGCGTCAAGCATCTGGTCGACGTACTGGCAAACCATTATGGCGCCGGTATCTGGCTTGCCTTTGGGTTACTGGCATCGCTGATCGCCGCCGACAACCTGTTGTGGCGGCTTGCCGGCTGGATCGCGAATTTCGCTTTCGTCGGCGTCACCGGCGACCTGCGGCGTGACTTATTCCGCTACCTCACCGGCCATTCGCCGAGCTATTTCGCCGAGCGTATGCCCGGCACCCTGACGAGCCGTGTCACCGCGACGTCGAACGCGGTCTTCACCAGCGAGAATATGTTCGTCTGGAATGTGCTGCCGCCGTGCGCGGCAACCGTTGCGGCGATTGCTTTGGTGTTCACAGTCAGCGTGCCGATGGCCATCAGTCTCAGCGTCGTCGCCGGCATCATGGTCATGATCATGTTTCGGCTCGCCGCCGCCGGCCGCCCGCTGCATCATGACTTCGCCAGCAAAGCTGCCGCCGTCGACGGCGAGATGACCGACGTCGTGACCAACATGCCGCTGGTGCGCGCGTTCGGCGGCTTGCTGCGCGAGCATCTGCGGTTTGAAGCGACCGTCGAGCGCGAAATGGACGCGCGGCGGCGCAGCCTGTTCTATCTGGAGAAACTTCGCATCTTCCATGCCGTGGTGACGATCATCCTGGCGCTCGCCCTGCTCGCCTGGGCGATCACGCTATGGCAGCGCGGCGCCGCGACCACCGGCGACGTGGTGCTGATCTGCACCCTCGGGCTTTCGGTGTTGCATGCGACGCGCGACCTCGCCGTGGCGCTAGTCGACATCACCCAACATATCGCGCGCCTGTCCGAGGCGCTGGCCACGCTATTGGTGCAGCACGATCTGCGCGACCATCCGCAGGCGGCCCCGCTCGTCCGCCGCGGCGCTAGCGTCAAGTTCGAGAATGTCTGCTTCCGCTACGGCGAAGGACAGCAGCAAATCTTTGAGGATTTGAACTTGAGCTTCATGCCCGGGGAACGGGTCGGCCTGGTCGGCCGCTCCGGCGGCGGCAAGTCCACGCTGTTTGCGTTGCTGCAGCGCTTCTACGATTTGCAGGATGGCCGCATCCTGATCGACGGACAGGACATCGCCCGGGTGACGCAGGAGAGCTTGCGCGAAGCCATTGGCGTCGTGCCGCAGGATATCTCCCTGTTCTATCGCTCGGTCATGGAGAATATCCGCTACGGCAGACCGGACGCCTCCGACGATGACGTGCGCGACGCCGCGTTCGCGGCGCGGTGTGACTTTATCGAGAGCCTGCCGGCCGGCATGCGCACGCTGGTCGGCGACCGCGGCATCAAACTCTCCGGCGGCCAGCGGCAACGCATCGCCATCGCGCGGGCTTTCCTCAAGAATGCGCCGCTCCTCTTGCTCGATGAGGCGACATCGGCGCTTGACAGCGAATCCGAAGAGGCGATCCGCGACGCATTGGGCCGCCTGATGCGCGGACGCACCGTGATCGCTATCGCCCACCGGCTATCGACAGTGCGCAATTTCGACCGCGTCGTGGTGCTGGAGCTCGGCAAAATCGTTCAGGACGGCGCGCCGGATCTGCTGGTGCGGCGTGAAGGACTTTACCGCCAGCTGGTCCAACGCGAGATGGACCGGCTCACCAGCCAGGCGGCTTAGCCGGCCCTGCCTTTATTTCAGGTGCTGCGGGACCAAGCGGCGGACCGCGTGAAAAACTTTCTGTCGTCGCCCGGCTGCTTTGGGTGAGTTCATTCGCTCAAAGCGCAACCGCCCAACTAAGATTCTCTTATTTGCACGCGTCGCATTGACTTCGCGCTTGCCCATCAACGATTTCAACGTTGGGAGCGCCGTTTTCGCCGGCGAGTTCATGGTATGTCCGACACAATTCTTAACGACGCTCGCCCGCAGCGCGCCGACGCCGTCACCGCTCCAATCAATGAGGACTGGCTCGCGGTTGTGCTGGGCTTGGCGATTTTCGTCCTCGCTCTGGCCGCGCTCGTTAATGTCGATCTGATCGGCTGGGTGGTGACGACGTCGGTCTGGAGCAATCTCGGCCAGGCGCTCAAGACCACCTCCAAGAATTTCTCCTCGCTCGGCGGCTTCGGCGCCCTGATCGCGACCTATGTGGCGCTGTTGGCCGTGCTCAGCGTCGGTGCCGCTTCACTCAAGGCCAACGTGACGCGGTTTGCGCTCGCCTTCACCGCCGTGTTCTGGATCGCCTATGCCAGCTGGGTGATCGGCAACTTCGCCAATTTCGCCGCCGTCACGCCGGCCGAGCAACAGAAATTCGGCATCAGCTGGTCGCTGAAGCTCACCAACGAGGGCGGCTATATCTTTGCGCTCATCGCCGGGCTGATCATCGCTAATTTCTTTCCGCGCTTTGCCGAAGCGGTGCGCGAAGCGGTGCGGCCGGAGCTCTACATCAAAGTCGCCATCGTCATTCTCGGCGGCGTGTTCGCCGTGACAGCCGCGGGAAAGCTCGGTCTGGCGAGCTCGCTCATCTTGCGCGGCGTCGCCGCGATCGTTGAGGCTTATCTGATCTATTGGGCGGTGGTATATTTCGTCGCCCGCAAGTGGTTCGGCTTCAATCGCGAATGGGCGGCGCCGCTCGCGTCCGGCATCTCGATTTGCGGCGTGTCCGCCGCCATCGCCACCGGCGCCGCGATTCGCGCGCGGCCGGTCGTGCCGGTTCTGGTATCGTCGCTGGTCGTGATTTTCGCGGTGGTCGAAGTTTTGATCCTGCCGTTTCTCGCGCAGGCATTCCTGGCGCACGAGCCGCTGGTTGCCGGTGCCTGGATGGGATTGGCGGTCAAGACCGACGGCGCCGCCGTTGCCGCCGGTGGCATCACCGAGTTGCTGATCCTGGCCAAGAACGCCGCCGAGGGCGTCAACTATCAGCCCGGCTGGATTCTCGGCACGGCGGCGACCATCAAGGTGTTCATCGACATCTTCATCGGCATCTGGGCGTTCGTGCTCGGTTACATCTGGACCAACCATATCAATGTCACCCCCGATCAGGACAAGGCCAAAGCCAGGGAGATCTGGCAGCGGTTTCCGAAATTCATCATCGGCTTTCTGATCACATTCGTCGTCGGGCTGTACCTCGCGCTCGGCACGCCGGTCGATATCGCCAAGAAGGTTCCAGCCGCGATCGGCGAGGCGAATACGTTCCGCGTCATCTTCTTCATCCTTACCTTCTTCTCGATCGGCGTGCTGTCGAACTTCAAGACGCTATGGCAGGAGGGCTTCGGCAAGCTTGCGGCGGTCTATCTGCTCAGCCTGTTCGGCTTTGTCGTCTGGGTCGGTCTGTTGATCTCGTGGCTGTTCTTCGGCGGCATCACGCCGCCGCTGGCAAGTTGAAGTGGAGAGCGTGATGGCTCATTCGGATATCCGTGAGGAATTGCACCGCGCCCCGGTCGAGCCGCTGTTGCCGATCGAGAAAAAGCTGATCGGCTGGAGCCTGACCATCGGGCTGGTTCTGCTGGCCGCGCTGGCGCTGCTCAATCACTACGCCCCGGTGACTTTCTAGCCTTGGCTCAATCGAGCTAGTTTTCGCTCATCGGGCGGTTTGACCGCGCCCGCCGCGGCACAGCCTCGCAATCGTTTTGCATTGCAAGCGGATGCGGGCTGGGGCAGGCTTTTGGTCCGCCGATAAAGCCACCTCCCACCGGAACCGCTCATGAACGAACAGCCACGCCTGCATACGCTGCCCGTCGTTGCCGCCGGCGAGATCGGGCTTCATGCCACCGGTCTCGATCGCCTCTCCGCAGTGATGCAGCGCGAGGTCGATACCCGTCACGTGCCGGGTGTCGCCATGCTGATCGCGCGCGGCGGCACGGTCGGCTATCGGCGCGATTTCGGCGCGTTGCGGCCCGGCGGTCCGCCGCTCCCGGGCAACGCGATCTTCCGCATCTATTCGATGACCAAGCCGATCGTCACGATCGCGCTGATGATGCTGCTCGAGGACGGCAAGCTGTTCGTCGCTGATCCGATCACCAAATTCATTCCCGAACTGACAAATCTGAAAGTCGGCGTCGAAACCGACGGCAAGCTCGAACTGGTCGCCGCCAAGAAAGCCATCACGATTCACGATTTGCTGCGCCACACCTCCGGGCTGACCTACGCCTTCACCGGCAATTCGGCGGTGCAGCGGCGCTACGGCGAGGCCAACCTGTTCACCGGCGATCCGGCGAATTCAAACAGATTTCTCAGCCGCGATCTGACCACCGCCGAATTCATCACCGAGCTGGCGAAACTGCCGCTGATCGCCCAGCCGGGCAATTCGTGGGATTACAGCCACTCTACCGATGTCATCGGCCGCGTGATCGAAATCGTCTCGGGGCAAAGCCTGGGCGCGTTTCTCAGCGAGCAAATCTTCAAGCCGCTTGGCATGAACGATACCGCGTTCTTCGTGCCGCCGGAGAGATACGAACGGCTCGCCGAGCCGTTCCCCGCCGATCCGGACGGCGGGCCGCCGGTACAGCTCATTGAGATGCGCGCCGCGCCACGTTTCGAGTCCGGCGGCGGCGGGCTGTTCTCGACGATGGACGACTATTCGCGCTTCGCGCACATGCTCTATCAGGGCGGCACATTCGGCGGCACCCGCATTGTCAGCCGCAAGACGCTCGAATGGATGACCTCCGGTCATCTGGCGCCAGAGGTGCGCATCGGTACACCGTCGCTGCTGCAGCCGGGACACACATTCGGACTGGGCTTCGCTGTCCGGCGCGAACCCGGCATGGGACAAACACCGGGTACCGTCGGTGAGTTTTTCTGGGGCGGCGTCGCCGGCACCTATTTTTGGGTAGCGCCGAAGGAAGAGCTGTTTGCGCTGATGATGGTGCAGGCGCCGCGCCAGCGCGACTATTTCCGCCAGCTGTTCCGCACGCTGGTTTACGCGTCTCTGGCTTGAGCGCGATCCGGAACAGTGGAAGCCGGGGTTTTACGAAAAGATCATGCTCCACTAAACAGCGGCCGCGCTCCAGCCGAGCAACCGGCGGGCGCCGTCCCAGATTTCCCGCAGCACCTGACCGGCCGGGTCCGCCCGAGCCAGCCGAGCCGATTGTCCAGCCCAGACTTGCATGCGGTTGGCGTCGCCCGCCTTGGAGGCCTCGGTGCGCATCGCGGCGGTCAGTCCGCGTTGGATCGGATACGGCGCCGGCGGCGGCGCGTCCGCGGCTGTTGCGGCCCGCACATAGTCGGTGGCGATGCTGCGTCCTGGGCGGCCGCTGAACACGCGGCTGACCATGGTATCTTCCGGCGCCGTGCGTGCCAGAGCATCTGCCCAGGCGGGATTGAGCTTCGCTTCCGGCGTGCGCAGCAGCGCGGTGCCGATCTGCGCGGCGCTCGCCCCAAGCAACAAAGCCGCCGCGACGCCGCGAGCATCGCCGATACCGCCAGTGGCGACCACCGGGACTTTCACGGCGTCAACGACTGCGGGAATGAGCGCAAACAGTCCCACTAGTTGCCGCTCGGCCTGCGCCGCATCGAAAGCGCCGCGATGTCCGCCGGCCTCCATGCCCTGCACCGCGACCACGTCGGCGCCGGCCGCCTCGGCGGCGCGCGCTTCCGCGACCGTCGAGACGTTGGCGAACCAGGTAATCCCGGCGCGTTTGAGCCGCTCAACGAACGCGCTCGGATAGAGGCCCATGACCGAGGAGACGATCGGCGGCTTGATGGCGAGCAACGCTTCGCACTGCGCGAAGAAATCCGGCGGCGTCGCGTCGCCGGCGCTCGCCGGGACCGGTGGCCCGAAGCGTTCGAGAAAAGCGCGGACTTGTGCCTCATGCGCCTGGTTGCGGCGCGGCGGTGGATCGGGAATCCAAAGATTGATCTGATAAGGGCCGTGCCCGTTGGCGCGCACTTCATCCGCCCAGGCAATGATCTCCGCGGGCTCCATCAAGAGCGCGCCGCAGGCGCCGAGGCTTCCGGCATTCATCGCCGCGATCGAGAGCGAAGGCGCCGACCCTCCCGCCATCGGCGCCAACAAAACCGGCATCTTCAATCCAAAGCGCCGGCAGAACGCTTCGGCGCGGGCTTGTTCAGGAGACATGTTCCGCTCCTATCAGCCATATGATCCGATCAAACATCAAATGGAATTATACGCCCCACCGATGTACCGCCGCATGATCTTTTACGAAGCCGGGCTTCGTCTTTTATCAAGACCGGCTTCTTCTCTTGTGAAGGCCGGCCGGCGCGAAGATCAAGTCCGGGCGAGCGCGTGCCCCACATCATGCTCCTAGCGCAACGCGGCAGCCTTTGACGTCAGCGCGAGAATAGCGGTGGCGATCACATAGGCGCCGACACTCAACAGGATCGGCAGCGTGTAGCTGTGGCTGACGTCGAAGGCAAAGCCGGCGGCGGCCGGGCCGACCAGCGTGCCGAACGCGACACTGGTATAGAGGATGCCGATCAGGCTCGAGGCATGGCGCCCGCCGAAATAATCGATCACGACCGCCGGCGCCAGCGCGACAAAGCCGCCGTAGAACACGCCATAGACCAGCGCGAACGCCGCCAACGGCCAGAGGCTCATGGAGAACAGCCACATGACAAATGACAGGCCCATGCCGACGAACATCAGCAAAAACGACAGCGGCCGGCCAAGCCGGTCGGCGAGGCCGCCGAGCAGAAAGCGCCCGGCCGTGCTGCCAACGCCGATCGCGCCGACCAGGAGCGCAGCCGCCCTCTGGTCGATGCCATGGTCGAGCGCATACGGCACGAGGTGCACGAACGGTACAAACAGCCCGAACGCGCAGATAAAACAGGCCGCATAGAGCCCGACAAAACGCCGCGATCTGATCGCTTCACTGACCGGAATTCCCGCTGCCATTGTTGCTTGGCCGACCCGCGGCGGATCGCCGTCCGTGCCAAGGCCACGGCCACGCGGATCGTCCTCGATCAAGAAGGCCAGTCCGGCGCCGACAACGACCGCGAAGATGCCGAGAACCAGATAGGTCTCGCGCCATCCAAGCCGGTCGATCAAAAGCAGGGCGACCGGCGGCATGACCAGCGTGCCGACGCCGATGCCGCTCACCGCAAGCCCGGAGGCAAAGCCGCGGCGCCGCAGAAACCATCGCTGCACAGCTCCCACCGCCGGCACATAGGAGCAACCGATCCCGAGGCCGACGCCAAGTCCATAGGCGGCGTAAACCTGGATCAGGCTTTGCGCGATGCTGGCAACGCCGAGGCCGATGCCGGTCAGGATCATGCCGAGGACCGCAAAAAACTTGGAGCCGAAGCGGTCGGCCAGCGGTCCTGAGATGACGCCGAGCCCGAAGTAGAAAAATCCGGCGATCGAAAACACCAACGAGATCGAGCCGCGCGAAGCGGCGAAATCATGCTGCAACGGCAGTAGAAAGTCGCTGAACGAATAAGCGCAACCGAAACCGACAAAAGTAACGGCAAAGGTTCCCGCGACAACGAACCAACCATAGAAAATACGCGGACTGGAAATTGACGAATTCGTGCTCACGACTGTTCCCGGCAACGTAGCCACCTTGTCGGCGGCTTTGACCTGATGCAAGCGTTAACATGGTTGTCGACATCGCTCGGAGCGAGCGCCAACGCTACGGACAAATCCGAAGTGTCATGTAACAGCGGACATTACCGCGGTGGGAAGCAAATCCATGACGCGCCGCGTCACTGCTTTGCTCGAACTGGACCGTGTCCTGATGAATAAGACGCCGATGGACTATAATCGGTCAATTTCCGCTTTACCCAAAGGCAGACGCCGATCCGCGGCTTTTTTTACGCCGGCTAAGGGCCCAACAGCGGAAGAGGGGACCCTCGGGTCATACTGGTTTGGCTTGGCAGCGCTTCACTTCCTTGCGGAGGAGAACTGCTCCGCCAGGCCATCCAGCATACGGAATACGGTTTCAACACCGTAGCCGGCGAGGAACGCCAGCGCCGGTGCCCCGAGCGAACTGACGGGATTGGCAATGACCTGGTCGGAAGCGTTGCCGCTGGCGCTGGTGAAAAAGCCGATCGCCACTCCAAACACCGTGCCGAGCACGAGACGTACGATGTATTCGCGCAGGTCCCGCGGGGTAAGAAGACGATCGCCGACGCTACGCAGATAGCGCCGCAGAACGTAAGTCATTGAGCCGAGCAGGCCCATCAGGACAGGCAGCACGAAGCCGCTGACGACGTTGAGCCGGGCGGGCAGCGCGCGATCGTCGCGCGGGAACCAAGGCGGCGACAGACCCTCGTAGGCCAGGTCCTGCTTTCGCAGCAAATCGTTGAATTGGGCGCAGAGGTGCGATTGGGCGACGGTGTGAAACCCTTCCAGCGTGCCTGCTGGGTTGGCCGGATTGGGTACCAACTCGACGTCGGCGCAGTAGGACAGAACGGCGGCCTTCGGCGAACGGTTGGTTGCGGCCTCTTCGCGGAGAATCTCCTCGTCCAGCGATTTGAACTGCGCTCTTATGTCGGTGAGGTTGGGGACCTTGGCGTTGCCGAGGTAGATGTAGGCGGCAAGAGCTGCGATCGACAGGGTGATGATCACCGCCAGGCACAACATTACCGTCATGGCGCGTCTCAAGGCCCGCGCCATCGGCACCCATTCAGGGTAAGCGCGCTCGGCATCGGCCTTTCCCTTGCGGGCTTCCGGCAACTTGCGCATCACAAGCGTGGTGAAGGCTACCGAAGCGCCGGTAGCTGGTTCGGCGCAGGCGTTGAGATAGTCACGCAGTTCGAGCAGGAACTGAAGGTCCGATGGCTGAGGGGTTTCACCGCGACGGACCTTTTCATCGATCGGGAAATAGCGCGCGAGGGCCTCATCGTAAGTCGTGCAACCAGGCGGCAGGTGTCCGTGCGGGGGACAGGTGAGGGTGCGCTCGGGCAGGCCAGACAGATAGTCGAGCAACAGGCCGATCTCTGCTGTCAGCAAATCGGGATCGAGCGCGGTTGAGCGGGGTTCCTCGGGCATGAAAGGCTCGCTGTGCTTTACATCGCCCTATCCATCAGGACATCGCAAATCCGCCACATAAGTCCGAAGAGAAATTGAATCCAGTGGGCGCGATCGAACTCTTGTCTCGCGTGACGAGGTTCGCTAAAGCCGTTTGGTCGCTGGCTTAGATGTACGCGGTGCTCAAAGACATGGCTGTGCCATGTGTCACAGCGAAAGAGCTCATCAGCAGACGTCGCGGCTTCGATTTTTTTGATTCCCGCTCTAACAAAGCGGACGGTCAGGGCGTTATGAGTGCATGCCCTAATGATTCGCGAATAACCGCAGATTGAAAGCAGAGTGAAATCATTCGTCGTAGGTCTCGTGGACGGCGACAGCGCCGTGCTTCCAATAGGCGGCGGCCTTGACGCGATCCTTCGGTAAGCCGTGCTGATCGACGAAGCAACGCCGCAACGCCTTGGCGGTCGCCGCCTCCGCCGCCACCCAGGCGTAGCCTTCGCCTGGCGGTAGCGACAATTCGGCGACGGCCTTTCGCAGCAGCGCCGGATCGCCAGGCTCAGCGCCATCGCGATGGAGCCAATGCACCTCCGCACGTGCTCGCGTATCAAAACGCTGCTGTTCGGCGGCATTTGCCACTTCGACAATCACGATCGCACGGCTGCCCGCCGGCAATTCCTCCAACCGGCGGCCGATCGCCGGCAACGCCGTTTCGTCGCCGGCGAGGAGGTACCAATCGAAATCGTCGGGGACGATGAAGGAGCCGCGCGGGCCGCCGACGCCGAGGAAATCTCCGGGCCTCGCGCGCGCCGCCCAGGTCGCGGCCGGGCCGTCGCCGTGCAACACGAAATCGATCACGAGCGTATTGGCCGCGGCATCGTAACGGCGCGGTGTGTAATCGCGGGCCGCCGGACGCAACGCCCCTCCCGGATAGACCGCGCCGTTGGGACTTGGCGTCGGCAGGACCGGTTTATCCTGGCCGGGCTGCGGGAAAAACAGCTTCACATGGTCGTCGTGGGCGGCGCTGATGAACCCGGCGAGCGGATCGCCGCCGACGACGATACGGACCATTTGCGGCGTGATGCGGCTCACGTCGCGCACCTGCAGGAGGCGGGTTTTGGTCTCATGACGCACCCGGCGGGCGGTGCGTTCGGCGGTTTGCGACACTTGCGACATGGCCATGATCGACTGTGACTTTGTTGATTGTGTGTGATTAGGCGGAGCGTCAGTGACTTTCGGCTTTATGGACGACGTGTTGCTCTATGTATCGACTTGGCGACCGTCATATCACTGTTGAGAATGCCTGTCACAAAACCATCGATGACGTTGCCATGACGTGACTGCAGGTCACGTGTCGGATTTAAGGGCTTGCCAAGGACTTTGCCATGGTCGCCATGGTGATCGACACATTCGGGGTGCGGCTGACCGCGAATGCCGCCGACATGCGCGGCCAAATCCGGGCCGACAAGTTCTTCTGGCTCGATATCTTTGGCGGAGACAATCTGGAGCGTACCGCGCTGCTCCGCGAGCTGGGGTTGGAAGGCGCCGACATCACCTGGGCGCTGCGGTTCGGCCAAGCCGGGAGAATGTATATCGGGCGTGACCGGCTGCGCGCCGTCACCTGGATTGCCGACCCGTCCGGCAACGTTCACGAGGTGCATGTTTTTGCCGGCTCAAGTTGCATTCTGACGGTCTGGCATGGGGACGGCGCTGCCCTCGACGAAATTCGCCAGCAGTTCGGCGAGCGCGTCGGCGGCCTCGACGACAGTCGTTATGCCGCCGCCGGAATCCTCCTCCAGCTTCTGGTCGGCACGCTCGATCACGCCATTCAGGGCCTCGACAGCGCGCTCGACGAGCTGCGGGCGCGCCTCGACAAGGGTCCCACGACCGACTTTATGCACTTGAGCAACCGGCTGCAGAAGTTGCAATCGATCATGGCGAGCTTCAATCGCTACAGCAATGCGGTGCGGTCGGCGACCGTGGGAATTGAGGCGGTGCCCGGCATGGACGACCTCGGCGCCGCGGAGCTCAACGAATATGCCGAACAGGTCGAGGACGTCGAGGAGCAAATCTACGAGCGGCGACGCTGGCTGTCGGACATTATGCATGACAATGCTACCGCGATCGCCCAGCGGCAAGGCGAGCAGATCAACCGGCTGACGCTGGTGTCTCTGATCTTTCTTCCGGTAACGGCGCTGAGCGGTTTTTTCGGAATGAATTTCAACTGGATGATTGGTCACATCGACAGCCGCGAAGCGTTTGTCGTCTGCGGCCTTTTGCTGCCGGCGATCAGCGTCATGATTTCGATCGCCTATTTCCGCCACCGCGGCTTGATTCAATTCGGCCTCAAATCCCGGACGCCGCCGCAACGGCCGTTGGCGTTCGACCAGCTTCCCTGGCCGGAGCGGCAAACCCGCGCGACGAGCCAGGGCGCGGGCTCCGCCGACGGCGGCATGTCGCCGGCACCGCTCAACATTCAAGCCGCCGACAAGGCCTCGGTATGATCTTCCCGCCCCGACTTTCCGACGGCTACCGCGCGTTTGTCGAAACGCGCCTGCCGCTTGAGCGCAGCCGATATCACAAGCTCGCCGAGACCGGGCAAAAGCCCGAGGTTATGGTCATCTGCTGTTGCGATTCCCGGGTGTCGCCCGAAGTCATTTTTGATGCGCATCCGGGCGAAATATTCGTGGTGCGTAACGTCGCTAATCTGGTGCCGCCATACTCGCCGAGCGGGCTGACCCACGGCGTCTCCGCGGCGCTCGAATTCGCCGTGCAGATTCTGAAAATCAGATACATCGTAGTGATGGGATACACCCATTGCGGCGGTGTTCGCGCCTTTGTCGAGCATCGCGATCGGCCGACCGTCGGCGACTTTATCGACAATTGGATGTCGCTGATCGAGCCGGCGGCTCGAGCGGTCGATGAAATGCATCGCCCCTCGGACGCCGAATATCTGAGCCGGCTCGAACGTGCCTCCATTGTGAGGACGATTGCCAACTTGATGACCTTTCCCGAGATTCGCACCCGGGTCGACGCGCAACATCTGCAACTGATCGGCGCTTATTTCGATGTCGGCACCGGCGACCTGATGATTTACGATTTGAGCTCAGGCGCGTTCGCGGCGATCGACGCCGACGCAGTTCAACGAGCCTCACTGCCGGCAGAATGATCGGCGACGGCGCCGTCAACGCATTCGCCACGGCGCTACAGCAGTTTGACAATCTCAATGATGGTGGAGCCCTGCTTGGCGGCACGAACGGGCCTCGCGCGGACGACCTATTCCAGTTCAATTATTCTGGTTAGAAGAGGGAGAAACAAACGCCTCCCCACAACGCAATATCCATGAAAAAGATCGGCTTCCTGTCATTTGGCCATTGGACGGCTTCGCCCCAGTCGCAGACGCGGTCGGCGGCCGACGCCCTCTTGCAATCGATCGACTTGGCGGTCGCCGCCGAGGAACTGGGCGCGGACGGGGCTTACTTCCGCGTGCATCACTTCGCCCGCCAGCTCGGCTCCCCTTTCCCGCTGCTGGCTGCCGTCGGCGCCAGGACCAAGCGGATCGAGATCGGCACGGCGGTCATCGATATGCGCTATGAGAATCCTCTGTATATGGCGGAGGACGCCGGCGCGGCCGACATCATCGCCGGCGGCCGCCTGCAACTGGGCATCAGCCGCGGTTCGCCCGAGCAAGTAATCGACGGCTGGCGCTACTTCGGCTACGCCCCGCCTGAGGGAATGACCGATGCCGACATGGCAAGACGCCACACCGAGGTGTTGCTCGAGGTGCTGCGTGGCGAGGGCTTCGCCCGCCCAAACCCACGACCGATGTTCCCGAATCCGCCGGGTCTGCTGCGCGTCGAGCCATACTCGGAGGGCCTGCGCGATCGAATCTGGTGGGGCGCCGCGTCGAATGCCACCGCGGACTGGGCGGCCAAGCAGGGGATGAATCTGCAGAGCTCAACACTCAAGACCGACGAAGACGGACGTCCGTTCCACATACAGCAAGCGGAGCAGATCCGGATCTTCCGCAAGGCGTGGAAGGCGGCCGGTCACGCGCGCCAGCCGCGGGTGTCGGTCAGCCGCAGCATCTTTGCGCTGGTGGACGATCGCGACCGTGCCTATTTCGGCGGCGGAAACGAGGACGAAGACACGATCGGCTTCCTCGGCGACGACACACGAGCCATCTTTGGCCGCAGCTACGCCGCCGAGCCGGACATTCTCATCGAGCAGCTCGCCAAGGACGAAGCTATCGCCGAGGCCGACACGCTGCTCCTGACCGTCCCCAATCAGCTCGGTGTCGACTACAACGCCCATGTCATTGAAGCGATCCTTAAACATGTCGCCCCTGGCCTCGGCTGGCGCTGACACTGGAGAGCCACGTAACCCTCAGCTCGCCGATCGGCTAGCGAACAAAAAACCGCTCCTCGAGCGTTCGCCATTCGGCACTGTTGGTAATTCTGATCAAGGCCTGGTCGATCGGCTTTTTGATCGGGCTATGCTCCGGCAGCGCAATCGCCATGTAGGCGGGCGCAAGCAGACCTTGCGGTATCTCGAGAACTTTGCCGTAACGCTTGGCGACGTAGTACTGCAACGCACCGACGCTGTTGACTACCGCGTTGGATTGCCCCTTTGCCAGCGACTCGAGCGCTTCCGGTAAATCTTTGTATTTGGCGTATTGCAAATGCAGTTCGTCGAGATATTCCGCGCCGGAAGATTGCGCTACCGCCGCAAGCTTTCGTTCGCGCAGATCGATCGACGCGGCAAGGTCGCGGCACTCGACGCGCTCGGCCGTCAATCGCGACACCAGGCTGGTCGACAACAGCGACACCAACACCAGGCTTGAGAGCATCCAGACCATGGCGACGACACGGCCGGGCATGGTTTTGGGCGTCTTGTCGCCGTAGCCCACGGTGGTCATTGTCACCACGGCCCAATAAAGACCGTCGCGCAAACTGACGACCGCGGACTCCGAGCCCGGCGCCGTGGACCGGTCGCGTTGCTCGACGATCCACATGGCGATGCCGATCAAAATGAGCATCGCCAGGATGACAATGATCAGCGGGCCCATCTCGGTGACAGCCGTCCAATAGGACGTAAGCGCAAAGATCGCCCCGGTTTGTTTGCGCAGCGCGATCGCGACGCCGGAACGATGGGCCGGATAGGAGAAATCAACACGCGCCGCGCGTTCCGGCGTGATCGTGATGGCGCCGATCGCGGCATCGAAACGACCTTGCTCCAGGCCGCTGAGAATCGACTCCATATCGGCGACCGGGATCAGCTTGAACGGCCATTCCATCTGTTCCGCGACCGGCGCCACAGATCGACGCTGACGCCGGAAATCGAGCCATCGCTGTCCACATAGGCGTAAGGCGGCACGTCATAGACGGCGACCCGCAGGGTTTCAGGTTCGTGTTGTCCCGCGGCAAGGGCCGAAGCCGTCAAAGCCGCCAGGCCAACGGCAAAGCCCAGTCCGGCAAGCAAAATCGCCAGCCACCTGCGCCATGCCGGTACCCCGCGGTGACGCACTCGCCACTCCTTTTTGGCTCAACAGACAAGCGTAGCCGCAGCATGTGAACGATTTTTGATGGCGCAGCGCGCCGGCGCGCTAGAACGCCGGAATCCACTTCGACGCAATGAAGATCAACAAGCCGACCAGGCCACCGACCAGCGTGCCATTGATGCGGATGTATTGCAGATCCTTGCCGACCTGCAATTCCAGCCGATCGACCAAAGTTGCAGTGTCCCAGCCGCGAACGACGCGCTCGATATAGGCGCCGATCTCGAAACGATAAAGCAGCAAAAGGTGCTGGGCGACCGCCACGATGCGGCGGTTCATCCGCATCCTTCGCCCCTCGTCTTCCAGCAGCCAATTGCCGATAGCTTGCAGCGCGTGTTCGCAGGTCTGCGCAATCGACGCCGAATGCGCCGGAATACCCGAATTGAGGCCGCGTTCGATTTCGCCCCACAGCGTCCGGGCCTGCTCGATCACCAGCGGACTTGAGAGCAGCTCAGCCTTGATGGCCTCGGCGCGCGCGCGCATCTGCGGATCGGTGGCCAGATCGTCGATCAGCTTCTCAACCCCGGTTCGCAGCTCAACCCGCCAGGGATGAGCCGGATCGCGCATTTCGCCGAGCGTACTCAGCATGCCGTTGAGCACCTTTTCCGCGATGATCTTGTCGATCCATTTCGGGATCCAGCGTGAGGATTGCTGCGATATCTTGCGGGTGAGATAGGCCTTGTTGTCGGCAATCCAGGTTTCACTGTATTCGATGGCGTGGGCGAGAAACGCCTGCGCCTCGCCCTGAGCCCAGATGACCGCCAGCATTTTGGACGCCAGCGGCGCGGCCGGGATGGTCTCCAGCGCCTGCTGCGCCAGTCGGCCGACCGACTCGCCGATCTGTTGCGCCGGTAGCGAGCTTGCGATCCGCGGCAACAGCGCGGCGAAATAATCGCCCAGCCGCTTGGCGTTCGCCGGCTCGCTGAGCCAGCGTCCGAGCGAGCCGAGCACGTCGATCCGCGCCAGCCTTTGCTGCAGCGCCGCGGCAGTAAGGAAATTATTGGTGATGAAACGTCCGAGCGCTGAGCCAATGCGATCTTTGTTGGCGGGCACGATGCCGGTGTGCGGGATCGGCAGGCCGAACGGCCGCCGGAACAAAGCGACGATCGCGAACCAGTCGGCGCAGGCGCCGACCATCGCGGCTTCGGCAAACGCGCGTACGTAAGGAATCCAGATCCAATCGACTTTCACCATCGACGTGGCGATGAAGACCGCCGCCATCAGCACAAGCAGCAGCGTCGCGACCAGCCGCATGCGCCGCAGCCCGGCGCGCCGCGGATCCACGGTGCCGTTGGCCTGCGGCGGCGACGTCGTCGCTACTTCCGTGCCGGGACCGGAGCTAGCCTTTGCGTCCATCGGGAAAGCTGATCACCTTCCGATCCTGCGTCGCGTCGCGTGGGTATTGTAAAGTTGGCGGACAATGGTCGGTCCATACTGGCGTTCCAGCCGCCGGATGGCAAAATGCCCGCTCGCTATGCGTTGGAAATGATTCATGAAAATAACGTTCACCGTGGCGCCGCCGACGGCGCCGAGAACCGGCAGCGCGCTCGCCGCCGAGCGCTCAGTGACGACCATCCCGAATCGCGTGGCGATTTCAGTGACGAGGCTGCCGACCACCGGCGTCGACAGATTGGCGACGCCGCGATCGACAAAGACGCTGGTCGCATTGGCGGCTAACCGGCCGATGAGCGCGCGCGAGGCGTAGTAGCTCAGCCCCATATTACGCTCCGCTTCCGGCGCGCCGAGTGCGAACACCTCGACACAGGCCAGGCGGGCCTCCAGCGTCGACAGGTCTTCGCCCTGGTGGCGGGCAATGTCGGCGATGGCGCGCAGCATCAGCGTCGTGGTCACCGGCAGCTCGATCGGCAGCGCGGCGATGCCGAAAAATCCGCTGACGCCGCCGCTCAATCCGGCCAGCACCGATGCCGCGCGCCGCGCCGGCGGGCGTTTGGATTTTGGTTCGATCGAGCGGATGGCGATATTGAGCGAATTGAGGACGGCGGTTTCGACCACCTTGTTGAAGCGGTCGGTGGCTGCCTTCGGCATTAGCCGCAGCGCCTTGGCGATCGGCCGGCCGGCATAGTCGGCGAGCCGGGCGGCAAAATCCTGGTTTTCGAGGTTCATGATGGCGCGTTGCAGCGCCTGCTGATGTGCCGGCGGCAGATTGATCGTTGGGTCGGCCTTGATCATTGGTATCGCAGGATCGGGCGGATTCCGTTCAGGCTCGCAAGGATTGCCGAACCATTGCTGATGAGTGCGGTAATTTCCGGGCTGATCAAGCCGCCGGGGAGCGCCAGCCCGAGCGCTAACGTGTTCAGCCCGGCGACGATCGCATAATTTTGCCGGATCAGGCTAACCGCGCCACGCGATATCTCCACAGCTTTCACGAGCTTCCACAACGAGTTCTTCCATCAGCACGACGTCGGCCGATTCGCGCGCGACCTCGGCGCCGTGCTTCATGGCGATGCCGACGTCGGCAAAACTCAGGGCCGGCGAATCGTTGATGCCGTCGCCGACCATGGCCACGACATTGCCCTGCCGCTGATATTGCTGGATCACCTCGGCTTTGTCCGCCGGCAGCATGTCGGCGAACTGGTTCGACAAGCCGAGCCGCCGGCCGACCGCTCGGGCCACCACGGCGTTATCGCCGGTGAGCATGACGCTGTTGCGGATTCCCATGGCGTGCAGCCGCTCGATGATCTCCCGGCTTTCCGGCCGGATTTGATCGGTAAACGGCAAAAGTCCGGCAAGCGTTCCATCGACCGCGACGTAGATGCAGGAATAGCCCTGGCTGTCGAGCGCCGCGCGGTCGGCTTCGGCGGCGCGGATGTTGATGTCGCTCTGGCGCATCAGCCGCTCGTTGCCGACATGCAGATAATAGCCGTTGACCTGTCCTTCGACGCCGAGGCCGATGCGATATTTGGTCTCGTCGCAAAACGGCACATTGGCGCCGAGCTCGCGGGCCTTGACGCGCAACGCCTCGGCGACCGGATGCTTGAGCCGCGTTTCCGCCGCCGCCGCGAGCCCCAGCAGATGCCGATCGGTGATGCCGCGTTCGTAGCTGATCACGTCGAGCACCGCCGGCGAGCCGTGGGTCAGTGTGCCGGTCTTGTCGAAAATCATGGTGTCGACCTGGGCGAGACGCTCCATGTGGGCGCCGCTTTTGATGATGATGCCGGCGCGCGCCGCATGCGTCATCGAGGCGAGCACGGAGGTCGGCGCGGCGACGCGGATGCCGGTGCCGTAGTCGACGATCACGAGCGAGAGGAAACGGTTGAAATCTCCGGTGATCGCGGCAGTGCCGACCGCCAGGCCGAGTGTCGGTGCGACCAGCCGGTCGGCGAACTTCTCGGCGTGGTTCTGCATGCGGGTGTCGCCGATCGGCGCCGATTCGACCAGCCGCGCGATCTGCCCCGCGGTGGTGAAATTGCCGACGCGGATGGCGCGCGCCGTCAACTGGCCGTCGCGGACGACGGTGGCGGCGAACACGGCTTCACCTTTCGTCCGCATGATCGGCAGGCCCTCGCCGGTGATGGTCTTCTGATCGATCATGGCGTGGCCGTCGATGATCTCGCCGTCGACGGGAATTATCTCGCCGGGATAGACGACGACCTCGTCGCCGACCACGAGTTGGGCGGCCGGTATCGAGACAATGACGTTGTCGCGAATGACCCAGGCCGATTTGGTCTGGAATTCGAGCAGCTCGCTCATCGCCTTGCGCTGACCCGCCGCCGTCAGATCGCGGATCCAATCGCCGAGCTTGATCAGCCAGGTGACGATCGCGCCGGCCATGGGGCTGCCCTGCATCAGCGAGGCGGCGATCGCGAGCGTATCGAGGAAATCGACATTGAGGCGTCGCTCGCGCCGGATGACCCGCCAGGCCCGCAACGCGATCGGATAGGCGTTCCACAGCATCAGCGGCATGTTGATGGCAGCGATGACCGGATTGGCGCTAAACGCCATCAACAGCGACAGCGTCGGCAGGGCGAGCGGCGTGCGCCGCCACAGCGGCTGTTGCGCCGCGGGCTGCGGCAGCGGCGCCGGCCGCCGCACCGCAGGTACGTTAACCGGGTCAAACAATACGCTGAGATCGTCGAGGCTCATCAGCGACAGACGGCCGAGCGTTGCCCGCAGCGCGCCTTCGAAGCTCGGATCGTATTCAATGACCAGGGTGGCGCAGGCGAAGTTCAGTCGCGCCCGTTTCACGCCCTGCTGCGCTTCCAGCCAGGCGACCGCGGCTTGCGCAAGTTTTTGTTTTCGGCACAGCGACGGCAGATGCAGCCGGATACGGCCGGAGATGAAGTGACGGATCGAGAATTCCATGCGACGCCGACCCCCGATCCTTTCAGACGCTTTAGCCTTTGACCCGGACCGGCGCCAGGCGTGGAGAATTGTTGGCGTTGTTGTGCAGCTGCCGCTCGTGCATTTCGATAAAGTGGTTGACGGTGAAAATTGCCAGCGTGACCCATACCGGCGTCGCCGCGGTCGCCCCGACTTCGAACACCGTGAAGGCGATGATCCCGGCGGCAAAGATGATTTTCAGGTCCAGGTTGTTGTTGGTTGCGAGCTTGATCTCGCGGTCGACCTTTTTGACGAAGTCGACGACGGCGCGGGCGGAATGGGAATGACTGGCGAGGAACTCGGCCTCCGCCTCGATGCTGCCGGTCAATTTGTCGAGCTCGGTGTCGGCGCCGTGCATTGCGCCCAACCCGCCATTGGCGGCGCCGTGGGCGGCATAATGCTGCTGGAAGTTGCCGTGGAATTCATCGTGGCGATCGGCGTCGTAGTGCAGGACGACGCTGCCCGTGGTCGGGTTGACGGTGACCTCTTCGATGCCGGGGATGACGCCGAAGACTTCGCTGATCTGCTTCAGCAGTTCGGGATTGCCCTTGCCGGCCGGGATCTTCATGCGCACCCGCCCCGGCACCTGGTGCTCGATCCGCAGATTCATCTTGGTCATCGGTGTCGCTCGGATAACGTCACGAACCGGTCGGCGACGCAGCCAGCGTCGCGCCGGTTCGTTTGGGATCACAGCCAAACACTACAAAACCGGAGGTAGCTCCGTACCCGGTCGATAGCATGGGGGTCGATTTTGGGCCTGCAGCCGAAAGCCGTTCCTCAAACCGGGCTTTTCGATGCCGCCGGCGCAACGACGTCCTTCTCGGCGTGAACCTCGGCCGCGATGTCATGAAACTGTTCCTGCGCCTCGGCCATCATTTCTCGTGTTTTGTGGCCGAGCTTATAGGCGCTGCGCACCGTCGACCTGAAGAGTGGGTTCAACGCCCCGCCGATCCGCGGAAAATATCGCGGCACAGCGACGGCCGCGACCCCCAAGACAATGCCGGGCAGCAGCGCCGCTTCGAACACCACGGCAGCGACGCCGACGACGGCAACAGTTGCAACGGTCGCGACCATGTCGCTGCGATCCTCGCTGCCTTCATCCAACGCCTCGGTTGCCTCGGCATGCGCGTTCTCTACGGGCTCTGCCGCAGCCTCGAGACTGCCATTTCCATCACTTTTAGTTTTTGGCATCAAACTCTCCCACCATGCCGTCCGACTGAGATCGGCACTTCGGCAGCCGTTACCACCGCCGCGTGCAACGCTGCGATGGGACGACCGTCGGACCTGCCGGCCTAGCCTGCTGTACCCTTAAGATTCCCAAGTTTCATGACAATCTGAACACATCCGGAATATTCCAAAGTGCTGAGTCACCTTTCGGTGAATGATCGTCCCAGATTGATAACCACCGATGGGGCCCTTAATACCATGATTGGATTGGAGATTTCGCCGGATGGCGGCGAGGCTCCGCGTCGTACGGCCGTCATATCCGGGTAACAACATTCGTTTTCGTCCGCTGTCCCGATCATCTCCAGGAGCCCAGCAAAATGGATGCCAACCCGGCCAAGCCGTCAGACCCCCGCCCGCTCGACGAGCGTCTGCACGACGAACTGATCGACGCGGTCGACGAAGAGCTGGAATTGGAGATCGACGACAGCCGCCTTGCCAGCCTGCTGGAACACACCGAGCACACGCCGGCGCATCCCACCGTTGATCGCCACACCTATTTCAAGGAGCTGCTGCGGCTGCAAAAGGAGCTGGTCAAGCTTCAGGACTGGGTGGTCTACAAAAAGCTCAAGCTGATGGTTTTGTTCGAGGGGCGGGACGCTGCCGGCAAGGGCGGCGTCATCAAGCGGATCACGCAGCGGCTCAATCCGCGCATTTGCAAAGTCGTGGCGTTGTCGGCGCCGACCGAGCGCGAACGCACCCAGTGGTATTTCCAACGCTATGTCGCGCACCTGCCGGCCGCCGGCGAAATCGTGCTGTTCGACCGCAGCTGGTACAACCGGGCCGGCGTCGAACGGGTGATGGGGTTTTGCACCGAGGCGGAGTGCGAGGACTTCTTTCACACCACGCCGGAATTTGAACGGATGCTGGTGCGATCGGGCATCATTCTGGTCAAGTACTGGTTCTCGATCACCGACGAGGAACAAAATCTGCGCTTCTTGATGCGCATCCACGATCCGCTGAAACAGTGGAAGCTCAGCCCGATGGATCTGGAATCGCGGCGCCGCTGGGAAATGTATACCAAGGCCAAGGAAGAGATGCTGGAGCGCACCAATATTCCGGAAGCGCGCTGGTGGGTGGTCGAAGGTGTCGACAAGAAAAAGGCGCGGCTGAACTGCATGTATCACTTATTGCAGCAGATTCCGTACGAGGACGTGCATCACGAGCAAATCGTGATGCCGGCGCGCGACCACAAACCAGACTATGTGCGCCATCCGGTCCCGCACGAACTTTACGTGCCGGCAGTGTACTAGGGCGTGCGGCTGGACGCGGCGTCGCCGCCAGCGGATTCAAAAGCGTACGTGGCGCAGCTTCTCCGGATTGCGCACCACGTAAATGGCGACGATGCGCCCGTCGCGGTGCTCGAAAGCGATGGTGTCGATCTCGCCGTCCTCCTCGCGCAGCACGAAACCGGCAAGGCCGTTGACGGTCGCGGGGCGCCATTGTGCGCCCGGCAGCGCCGGATTCTTGCGGGTGATGCCGATCAGGAAACGCAGAATCTTGTCGGCGCCATAGATCGGATTGAGCGCCGCGGCGCGCTTGCCGCCGCCGTCGGAATAGAGCACCGCGTCCTGGGCCAATAGCTTCGTCAGCATTGCCGCGTCGCCCGACTGCGCGGCGGCGACGAACGCCGCGGCCAGGCGGACGCCCTCCTCCCGCGAAGCCGGAAAGCGCGGGCGGCCCTCTTCGATGTGGGCGCGGGCGCGCGCCGCAAGCTGGCGGCACGCCGCCTCGCCGCGATCCAGCGCGCGCGCCACCTCGGCAAAGTCGAGGCCGAAGACGTCGTGCAGCAGGAAGCTCGCGCGCTCGAGTGGCGACAGCCGCTCGAGCACGAGCATCAAAGCGACCGAGAGGTCATGCGCGAAATCGCCGGGGGCGTCGGCATCGAGCGCCTCATCCACCAAAGGCTCGGGCAGCCATGGCCCGACATAGACCTCGCGCCGCGCCCGCGCCGATTTCATGCGGTCGAGGCAAAGCCGCGTCACCACGGTGCCGAGATAGCGGCGCGGCTGTTCGATCGCGGCGTGGTCGGCCCGGTGCCAACGCAGATAGGCGTCCTGCACCACGTCCTCGGCCTCGGCGCGCGAGCCGAGCATGCGATAGGCAAGCCCCGTCAGCGCGCGCCGATGGCTTTCGAACGATTGGACGTCGTGGTCGAGCGTAGTCATGCCGCTTTGGTCAGTGCGCGGAGCACCGGACGGGACTCGCCGCCGACCGTGACGCGCGTGCAGGCCCGGCCGTGGCCCAATGCATATTTCAGGGTCGGATATAGGCGCGACGCCGTCATGGCGAAAGCCAGCGACACCAGGCCGCGCTTGCCGAAGCGGCGGACCACTTCATCGCGCAGATCGTCGGCCTCGGGGGCATGGCTCAAGCTTGCTTCGGTGAAGCGCACCGCCAGCGCTACTTCGAAGGGCACGGCGGTGAGATCGCGCGACACGACAGCACGCAGCACGGCGGGGTCGATGCCGTAGCGTTGCGCCATATCGATCCCGAGCTGCGTGCAGGGTCCGCAATCCTCCGACATGGTGCCGACTATGGCGGCGGCAAAATATGCGGCGGGCGGGACGTCCTTGCGATAGTTGTTCAGAGCCGCGGCTTTGCTGAACGCCATGGCCGCGCGCGGATCGGCGTCGAGCAGGTCGCGCAAATAACTGGCGTCATAGTTCCAGGTGCGTTCGAACTTGTCGACCCATCGCCGCAAAAACCAACTGATCATCGTGCTCCTCCTTTTGCTAAGGTTGCGCCGCGGCGGGCAGGCATAAAGGCAATCCAGATTGCCAGTGCCGGCGGCAGAAAGACGGTCGGCAGATCGATCAGCAATTGATGGACGTGCTCGCGTCCGGTCGCGGCGTCCCACACGTGGACCAGGGCGTGCAGCGCGAGGAATGCCGCACCGGCTTGTGCCGCCGGCCGCGCCGCGGGATTGACCGCAAGCCAAACCAGCGCCGCTCCGCTGACCAAGTAGGCGACCCCGATGTCGCGGATGAAATGCGCATTGAACGGGCCCACATCGATCACCCCCGGAACCGTGGCGTACCAGTCCACGGGAAAACCGAGCATGACTAACCCATTGGCCGCCAAGCCTAATCCCAGCATCCACGCCACCAGATCACGCATATCGCCTGCCTCCTGTCCGCTAAGACGAGGCGGCGTGGCCCGCTGTGACATCAAGCGACAAGAAAATTCCCAGACGGGACCGTGAATCAGCGGCGGACCGTCGGCAGGCGGCGCTTCACAACCGACCGATAAATTGATTGAGTGCCGGTCCTAATCGCACGCGCCCGACAGCCCTGCGGCGCCATCCCGGAAAAAGATGCCAGATTATTACGCCATCCTGTCGCGCGCGTTGCAGAAGGGCGATTTCACCAGCGCGCGCTGGCGCGAGAGCGTCTTCGAACAGACCAGACACATGCTGCTGGCGCAATTGCGCAGGCAACGGCCGCCGCTGTCGAACACCGAAATAAGGTTGCAGACCGACGCGTTGGAAGCGTCGATCAAAACCATTCAATCGGAGTTCGCGCCGACCGGCGGCGGCAGCCGCCGCTCGGACCGCCAGCGGGCCATCAGACCAAAGACTGAGCCCCGCGCCCGATCGCCGATGACTGCCGGCGGCGCCGGGCCGAAGGCCGCGGCGTTTGGCTTGCCCCCTATCGTCTGGGTCATGTCGGCTATTGTCGTTGCGGCGATTGCCGCCGGCGCGTACGTGCTTGTCGCATCGCGACATGACGACCTTGTCGCCTCGCGACTTCCCGCAGGCAAAAACGAAACCGCGAACAATCGCCCGGCGGCGCCACAGCCGCCGCAGGCCCAGCCCAAAGCGCGGCCCGCTGTCGTAACGGCCGCCGACGGCGACCTCGCGCCCGGCGTCGACGGCGGCGCAGCCGATGCCGACGTGCCGTTTTTCTTTCGGCGCCAGCCGGTGTTCTACCGAACCACCAATCCGGTCGGCACGATCATCATCGATAAGCAGCAGCACTTTCTGTACCTGATCCAGCCCAATCAGGTGGCGTTGCGCTATGGCATCGGCGTCGGCAAGCCATGCGCCGGCGTCGCGGGTCTCCGCAAAGTGGCGGGCAAAGTGGAATGGCCGGAGTGGCAAGCGCCCACCGAGATGGTCGAGCGCAAGCTCGCTCCGCCCGGCATCATGAAAGGCGGGCCCGGCAATCCGCTCGGCGCGCGGCTCATTGCCCTCGACGATGGCAGCATCCGCATCAACGGCACCAATGCGCCGAAGACGATCGGCAATTCCGTCAATTTCGGCTGCATCCGCCTGGTAAATGACGACGTCGTCGATCTTTACAATCGCGTGGCGATCGGCGCCGGGGTGATATTCACGGACTAGAGCGGACTACATTCGAATCAAACTTCCCTCAGTCGTCATGCGCGGGCTTGACCCGCGCATCCATGCTGACAAAAGGCCGCTCGGAGCGTTGCTGCACCTTTGAGCGCCTCCGCGACGCCGGATGGATTGCCGGTCAAGCCCGGCAATGACGGGCTAAAGGTGGCGCCCGCGGTGACCTATTTGCCCTCCAAGCACTTCAAGCCGCCGCTCGGTAGCGGATCGCCGGGGATGAAATAGAACGGATTGGGGACCTTGAAGCATCGCTCGGCGTGATCGCCGCTTTGATCGCCGACCAGATCGCTGTACTGATCGCCGACATTGGCGATGATGATGTGATCGGCTTCGATTTGCGTGCGTGCCCAGGTTTTATATACGGAAACATTCTTAAAGTTCTTGCTGGCGTCGCGCATGAACAATTGACGCCATTTGTCATAGCCGACCTTGTGCAAATTCCACTCGGTGGCGGCCCGCTCCACCGGATCCTCGAAGCGTCCGGTAATGAAATAGATATCGACCGGCTCGCCGTTCTTGCCCTTCAAGGTCTGGGCGAAGTTGAACAGTTCCAGCGTCGGCTCGATCGCGACGGCTCGCGCGCTGAGCTCCCAAGCATGTTCGCCACAGGCGGATTGCGCATTGAGATCGCAGGCGCCGTATGGAATATAGCCGAAATCATTGCGAAATATCTCTTCCCAGTTGGACAGCGAGGTTTCGTCGATATCGAGCACAATGGCCGGTTTTGCGACTTCGGGGGCGCGCTTTCCGACCCAGGCGCGAGCGGCGCCCAGCGCCGCCGTGACGTCGGCGTCATAGTCGGTGCAGCGGTAGTAAATCAGCGCGTTGGCGAGGATGCCGATATTGATCGGGGGCGTGGTATCGACCGTAACTTTTTCCGGCGGCGGTTTGCAGCCGGACGGCACATCGTCGGCCGCGGCCGGTCCTGCCTGAAACAGCACGCAGCATGCGGCGATGATCGCCGCCGGCCACGTCGCAGCGAGCCTTGTCGAAGCCATGCACTGCTCCACGGCGCTCTCCCTTTGCGTTAGCGCTCGCGGTGCGTCTGCCCGGGTCTGCGGACCGGGCAGTCCCGCGAGCTAAAGGCGTCGTTCAGGAACTTGGCCAGGCGCAGGCCGGCGACGCCGAGCTGCCGGTCGAGGATCGGCAGGACGTCGCGAAGATAGCGGTCCTCCAACAGGTCGTCGGCGGGGCGAATATTCCACACGGTCTGAGCGAGAGCGTGGGTCTCCTCGGCCCATGCGACCAACGAGCCGCCATCGATGCCCGGCCGCGTCGCCTCGGCGCTTTTGAGCCAACCGTCCTCGAGCCGGTCGACATAGGCGCCCCAATCCCAGACGATTTTTTCGATCAAGCCGAAATCCCAGGCAGCATGAACCAAACATGCGAGCCGAGCGCCGCAGGTGAAGCCGCGCATCAACAGATCGACCGCAATGTCATTGCCGCCTTTGTCCTCGAGCACGGTATGCAGCGGCTGATGAATGTCGCCGACAAAGTGCACGGCGAATTTCAGCGCTTCGACCTGGTCGTTGCCGGTGGCGCAGCGCAGCTCATGGCGCAGGCGATCGAGCTCGGCGACGATGCAAAAGCCGGGCGGCGGCCCCAGCTTCGGCAAAGGCGGGCAGTTCTGAACTGATCTTTGTGCTAGTCTGGGTCTGGGTTATGGCGGAAAGTACGTCATGGCCGAGACCCGGAAACTTGCCGCAATTCTTGCCGCTGACGTAGTCGGATACAGCCGGCTTGCCGGCTCCGACGAGGATCGCACACTGGCGCGGCTGCGAGCGCTGCGGAGCGATCTGATCGATCCGACCATTGCTGTGCATAACGGGCGCGTAGTGAAGCGCACTGGAGACGGCATCCTCATCGAATTCCGAAGCGTTGTGGATGCCGTGCGCTGCGCTATCGAGGTGCAGAACGGCATGGTCGAGCGCAATGCCGGCCTTTCGCCCGAGCGCCGCATCGAGTTCCGGGTCGGCATCCATCTGGGCGATGTCGTCGAGGAGACAGACGGCGACCTGATGGGTGATGGCGTTAACATCGCCGCGCGGCTCGAAGGCATCGCGGAACCAGGTGGAATTTGTCTCTCCAACGCGGCTTATGAACAGGTACGCGACAAGCTGAAGGATGAATTCGTCGATCTCGGAGAACAGAGCCTCAAGAACATCGCACGGCCGGTGCGCGTCTACCGCATGACGATGAACCGAAACACAGGGAAAACCGAGCCGGCTCTCGCGCTTCCCGATAAACCATCGATTGCTGTGCTGCCCTTCAACAACATGAGCGGTGATCCATCGCAGGAATTCTTTGCCGACGGTATCGCCGAGGACATCACAACGCTCTTGTCGCGGCTGCCTGGCTTCTTTGTGATCGCCCGCAACTCGACCTTCACTTACAAGGGGCGCGCGGTCGATACACGCCAGGTCGCGCGCGAACTTGGCGTTCGCTACGTGCTGGAAGGCAGCGTGCAGAAGGCCGGCCAGCGCGTTCGGGTGACGGCGCAATTGATCGAAGCGAACTCCGGAAATCATATCTGGGCGGAGAAATACGATCGCAACGTCGAAGACATCTTCGTCGTGCAGGACGAGATCACCCGCGGCATCTATGCGGCGCTAAAGCCCCATTTGCTCCTAGCCGAGGCCGAGTTCGCTCAGCGCAAGCCGCCGCAGAGTCTCGATGCCTGGGGATACACGGTTCGCGCCTTAGTGAAGTGGTACTACATCACGCCCGAGAGCTTCGTGGAGGTCGTGGCGCTCGCGCGCCGCGCCATTAGCGTGCAACCGGACTACGGCCCGGCGCACGCAATCCTTTCGGCTGCGCTGGGCTTCGGGTCCTACACCGCGGTCAGCGACGACCTTATGGCGATGGGCCGCGAAGCGGCGGCTGAAGCCCGCAAGGCGGTCGAACTCGACGGCGACAACCCGGACGTGCTGCTCGCTGCCGGTACCGCGTACTTCTTTTTAGGACAGTTCAAGAAATCGTATGCTTTGCTCGAGCGAGCAGCCGAACTAAATCCCAACAATGCAATGGCGTGCGCCATGTTTGGCCACGCACAGGCGATTCTTGGCCGCCCCGACGACGGGATTGAACTGATAGAAAGCGCTATGCGGCTAAGCCCACGCGACCCTCAGACCTATCTCTTCCACAGCATGCTCGGCTTTTGCCATTTCCTCGGTGGTCGGTTTGGCGATGCGATCGGGTGGTGCGAGCGGTCGTCGCAAGCCAAGCCGCGCTATCTCAACTCGTGGGTCTACATGGCAGCGGCGCTTGCCGAAGGTGGCCGCACGGAGGAGGCGGCGCGGGCGATTCGTAAAGCGCGGGAACTCGTGCCAAGGCTGTCACTCGCGATCTACCGGCGCCCGCGTGCCGAGGGCACCCTTTGGCCGAAATTCATTGATGGTCTTCGGCAGGCTGGGCTGCCCGAAGAATAGGCGGTGGCGTGCACCCTTGTCGCCGGTGCCGCACTCACATCAACGCTGTGTAGCTAATGCGATGCACACTTCGCTTCCGGTTTGGGTCTTGGCTGTGTGAAAACACTTTGGGCCGCGATTGCGACGGCATAAACGTTTCTCAGAGAACCCTTCTTGTTGCGCGGAGCGTCGCAGGCAGATCCTATTTCGGCAGATTGAGAAAGATTCTTCTAGCCGCTTCTCAGTTTTTTGCGTTTTTCGCAGACGTTGGCGAATCGTTTCGATAAAATCATCGTGGAGATGCTGGATGTAACGGCAAAAATGAGCGTTGGCCCGGGAAACGTGAGACTTGGTTCTACGGTATTCTCCTGCTCGTCTTTTTCAATTCTGCTTCAGCTTCGCATTTTACTGAGCGAATTCAGAAGACATGTAAAATCTGGCATTTCCTTAAGAAGACATGGGTCTTGCCGTGGGTGGTGGATGTTGCCAACAAAACCGTGAGCGGCCACCGTGGATTACCGCTCTTTATGTCTGTCGTGCTCAATCGGGATCATCTGCAAAAGGATGTCTTCCAATAAGTCTCGCGCTTGCAGCACCGTGAGCGGGTGAATTCGTTCTTGGACGGCTGCCATGCGTCCCGTTCTATCGACGCGCTACGGTAAGGAGCTGCGAAATCGCTATTTCGATTGCAAGTCGGGCGGAAATGGCTTTGGCGGCGTGCGGCTTGCGTTGGACCGCAGCAAACCACCCAGCCAAGCGTTCGGAACAGTGGATGCGAGCACAAGAGCGGCCCGTCCGGTCGCGCCCGCCCGAGCCCATAGTTGTGCTTGGCGCTCCGGTGTCACCGATGGTGTCGACCAGTCGGGAGCATGAGCTCCCCATGCTGCGAGGACACCGGGACGGCCTTCCACCATGCCGAGGTGCCGCAATTTAACACCCGACCGCGCTATGAAATCGGCCGTAATTTTTTCAAATACGCGTGGCGCCCAGCCGGTCCCCTGTGCGCGGTCCTCGAACAGGAAAATCATTTCCCCATTCTTACGACGCAAGACGTAAGAAAGTTGTATGTTTTCCCAGAAACGACCGCCGTAGGCCTCAAAGCGCGTTTCGATCGCGTCGATGTCGTCATAGCGGATTGTCAAGTGCCGTGTCGCCGGCCGATGAATGAGCGATCGCCAGTGTGGAAGATCAAACGTGATGGTCTCGGAGTCGAGGGCAATGCGCATGCCCAATTTGCCGCGCAGATCGCGCCAACAATAGACGACGAGCAGACCCAAGACGATTGCGCACACGATCATAAACAGGCCTACGGGCCAATCTTGCATGATGACGAGCATGGAAAGGACGGCTACCGCGCTCGTACCAGCAATGAGCACCGTTATGCCGACTACCGAGAGAATTTTTGGACCAGGTGGATATTTGAAAACGCGCCTGGCGGGTGTCGCCTTCGCTCGTTCCATCGCACGGCCAATGCCTAAAGCGTCTATGTCCGGGGTTCGATTCAAGTTTGCCTCGCTGGCCGCTTCGCGCCGGCCATACGCGGTCGAGCGGTTGCCCGGCCGCCGAAAAGGCCGATGACTTCGGGCCGCTTCAATTGATCGAATGCCATTCCGTTCGTCCCACGCGCCCGAGTTGGATTAAAGGATATCTAATCCGCGCGGATCAGTCAGGGGCATTGGAACGGTTTTTTGCCCTGCGCAAAAGTCTCGCAGGCAATGTCGCAGTTGGGTCAATCGCTACTGATGCAAACGCCGCCGGTGTCGGATCAGGTCCGAAATAGCTCAAAAGCGGACTTGGTAAAAGCCGCATACTCGCTCGCGCACCTTCGAGTGAAACCTGTCCGTCCTAACGCGGTTTCGCCTGCTAACCTGACAAACCAAACGAGTTGGTCGCTCGCACTAAGTCCGCAGGTCAGTGAGCTGCAACGCCCAAGATGAGTCGCGCTTCGTCAGCTCTGGCAGGTCTGGCGTCGTGGTCGGCGACCTTTTGAGCGGCGAGCGAAACAAGCTCTGCGTTACCTTTGGCTAGCTGGCTGCGGGTGACGCGAATATTGTCCTCAAGTCCGGTGCGGACGCCGTCCGCTCCTCGTCGCAACGCCCATTCCATCACTGCCAATTGATATCGGCCGATGCCGGCGGCGGTCCATGTCGCTTCAGGGAGCTGGCGCCGCAATTCGGCGAGCAGGATATCCAGTAAATGCTCCTGTGCCGGCAAGGCATTCTTGACGCCCAAGACGAACTGCACGTGTGGGCGGTGATCGATAATGCCGCGATCGACGAGCAGACGAGCGCCGTGAATCATGGAAAGGTCAAAGACCTCGATTTCCGGTCGGACACCGTGCTGCTTCATGGTCTTCGCAAGCTCGTCGATCAGCGACGGCGGGTTTTCGTAGACGATCGTGGGGAAATTCACGGAGCCGGTAGATAGTGACGCCATCTCGGGTCGTAGATACAACGCACTACCACGCGCGCTGGGGTCGCGACCGCGGCCGCCTGTCGAGAATTGGACGATCATGCCGGGGCAATGACGCCGCACGCCCTCCATGACACCTTTGAATAGCTGCGGGTCGGAAGAAGGCGTCTCGTCTGGGTTTCGCACGTGAATGTGGACGAGCGATGCGCCTGCCTCGAAGGCCTCGTGCGTCAACTCCACCTGTTCGGCAACGGTGATCGGCACCGCCGGGTTGTCGGCCTTTCGAGGCACCGAGCCTGTGATTGCGACCGCGAGTACAACGGGTCTCATGCTTTCTCTTCCGTTTCGGCGCGATGAAGGGGACTGTGTTCAAGCCGTGACGTCCCTGCGAAATCGGTGCGGTCCATGTTTTCGGGGCTCTTGTGCGAAACCGGGATGACGTCGATCGGGAAAAATCGCCGCCAGACACCCCACAAACCGCGCGGTTCGATCAAAATGATGGCGATCGACACGGCGCCGAGCAAAATCAAATACCAAGCACCGAAATCAGCCAGATATTCGCGGAGCAAAAGAAAGAGAGCGGTTCCGATAATCGGTCCCTCTAGGCTGCCGATGCCGCCGATAACGACAGCAAAGATAATAAAGATGGTCCAATCGGTGATACTGAACGACGCGGACGGCGCGACACGCACCTTTTGCAGCGTGACCAGCGCGCCCGCTAAACCGAGAAACGGCGCAGTCCAGAGAAAACAAATGACGCGCATCCGCGGCACGTCGACGCCCGCAGATTTGGCGCCTTCTTCGTTGTCGCGCATCGCCGTTAACCCTAGGCCGACACGCGAACGAAGCAAACACCACGTCGCCGTTAACGCTGCGGCTGCCAGGATGAACGCCAATATATAAAGCGTGATGACTCGCTGCGACACCGATCCGCCAAAGGCGCGCGCGATTGAGATCGGCAGGCTGACACCTGAGCCGCCCCCAAAGCCCGGCAGCTTGCCGGCGATCAAGCTCAGCACGTCTGCCAACACCCACGTTCCCACCGCGAGGTAGGCGAGCCGCAGGCGAAGGATGAATAAGAGCGCGGGAACGGCAAGCACGGCGGTAATCACCGCCGCGAGTATGATCGACAAAAACGGATCAAGGCCCGCGAGCGCGGCTAATCCAAAGAACGCGTACGCGCCGACGCCGACGAACCCCTGCTGTCCTACGGTGACGATATCGGCGTATCCGGCTAATAGGTTCCACATCAACGCTAGAACGAGGAGCGTGAAAAACTCGGTCAACAGCGTCAGTTGATTGAGATCGAATAGCCAGGGACCCGCGCCCAAAAGCACGATGGCAACGACCAGCAGTATCCGCAACGCCAGCGTTAGCATTTGTAGTCGACTGGCTTTGTCGGCTGTCGCGGCCGCAGAGGGGAAGTGAGGGGCCAGTCCGCTCGGATTGCTCACGTGCGGGATCCTCGGGAAAAGAGTCCCTGCGGGCGTAAGAAAAGGATGACGAGAAATACCAAGTGTTGCGCGAGAATCTGCCATGCCGCATCAACCTGCGCGCCGAGATTCTGCGCAACGCCAATGATGATGCCGCCAACCAATGTGCCCCACAGGCTGCCGAGGCCTCCCAGCACTACGACCTCAAATGCGATCAAGAGACGGCTCGGCCCGATCTCGGGATCGAAATTTGTCCATACCGACATGCAGCAAGCGGCTGACATGACAGTCAGTCCGACCACGCCCATTGCGACGCCGTAAATCTTCGCGGAGGGAAGACCGATGAGGTCTGCCGCCGCGGGATCGTCCGCGACCGCGCGAATGCGCGAGCCGATTGAGGTGCGATAGAGAAAGCGGTCGAGGGCAAAGATCACGACCACCGCGGTTGCAAATACTAAAAGCGGATACAGACCGACGCTAAGGCCGCCACCGATGCTGATCGACTTCAGTTCCAGCGCGCCACCGGAAAGTTTACGAGTATCAGGGCCGTAGGTTTGCAGCAGCCCATTTTGGATCACGATGGCAAGACCGAATGTGACCAAAATGACGCCCAGCAGGTTGGTGCCGACCAGCCGCTGCAATAGCAGCCGTTGCAGGGCATAGAAGGCGAGAAAGGCGACCGGCATGAGGAGCGCCGCCGCGATGAAAGGAGAGAGACCAAGGATCGCTGAGAACGACATCAAGATGAACGAAGCGAGCACGATCAGATCGCCATGGGCAATATTGACGAAACGCATCACGCCCAATGAAAGGGAAAGCCCGATTGCGAACAGGACATAAAGTCCGCCGATCAGTGCGCCTTGTATAATTTGATTGATGAGTTCCAACACCATGATCGTCACACGCCGAAATAATGCTGCATGATCGTCTCGCGATCGGTCTCCTTTGAGCGGCCGGAGAAGCACACGGCGCCCTCCAAAAGGCAGTAAAATCGATCCGTCATCGCCAGCGAGCGCCGAACATCTTGTTCGACGACGAGTAATCCCATGCCGCCTGATCGCAGCGACGGCAGGAATTCATAGAGTTGGCCGACCACGACCGGTGCTAGCCCGAGGCTAATCTCGTCGCAAAGAAGCAGACGCGGGTTGGTCAGAAGCGCTCGCCCGAGCGCAACCATCTGCTGTTCGCCGCCCGACAGGCTACGCGCCAGCTGGCCGCGTCGGGAGGCGATGGACGGGAACCATTGGTACACCTGATCGAGTGTGATGGGTCCGCGCCGACCGATGCTCAAACCGATCCGCAGGTTCTCGTCGACCGTGAGCGACGGAAACAAGCGTCGGCCTTCAGGGACGAGGGCGATGCCGGCCGCACTGATCGCGGGCGTCGACATACTGGTGAGACTTTGGCCGCAGAACTCGATCGCGCCTTCGGTCCGATCGACCTGACCGACAATCGCTTTGAGAAGTGATGATTTGCCGGCGCCGTTGGCGCCGATCAGAGCCACGATCTCGCCAGCGTCGATACTGAAATCAACTTCGCGCACTGCCTGAAATTGATCGTAATAGACGCTGAGGCCCCTGGTCGCCAGAAGTCCCGAACCGCCGCTATGGTCACGATCATTGGCCAAGGTAGATGTCCTTGACGCGCTTGTCGGCGAGCACTTCCTGGGGCGTGCCCGAAGCCAAAAACGATCCGGAATAGAGCACGGCGAGCCGGTTAGCGAGCCTTATGAGCGCGTGGATGACGTGCTCGACCCACACAATCGTCGCGCCCTGGCTGTGCAGCACGCGAAGGATATCCAAAAGCGTATGGCATTCCGCTTCGGTCAAGCCGCCGGCGATTTCGTCCAGGAGCAGAAGGCTTGGTCGGCCGGCGATTGCCCTCGCCAATTCCAGCCGTTTGAGATCAAGCAACGTGAGCTGTCCGGCGCGCACGGCAGAGCGCTTGCGCAAGCCGGTTAGGGCGAGACACTCGTCCGCTTCGCGACGACCTTGCCGGATCGATAGGCCGGCCCCGTGCACGGCGGCGACCAATACGTTTTCGAACGCAGTCATGTGGCCGAACGGCTTCGGAATCTGATGGGTATGTCCGATGCCGAGCCGCCGCCGGTGCCACACCTCCAACGTCGTCACGTCTCGCCCGTTGTAGACGACGGTGCCGCGGTCGGGCACCAACACGCCCGAAATGAGATTGAAGAGGGTACTTTTCCCCGCACCATTAGGTCCGAGGATGCCGACTATCTCGCCCTTGGCCACATCCAGCTGGAGGTCTTCGATGACTCGAAGACCGCCGAACTGGCGCGACATTCCCCGTAGCCGGAGGACTGCCGCGCCGTCGCTTTGTATGCCAGTGTGATCATGCACAATGCTAACCGTTTTAGCTGTAGGGCACTGGCATCATTTTGGCGGCAACCGGAATATCGGTCGCGGTCGTGTTATCAACGTTCACCAAATCGACCGGGAACTTCTTACCCTTCTGCCATTGGCCGATCACGAGCGGCGTGCGGCAGGTGTTGGGGAAGGGGCCTTTCTTGAAGTTGATGGGCCCGACGATCGAGGCATAGTCCGTCGACGCCAATGCGTCGCGGATGGACGCCGGCTGGTTGATGTCTTTGGTGCGCTTGAGCACGTCGAGCGCGACCTCGAACAGCGAATGGCGGAAGCCAAGCGGCATGGACCATTGTTTGCCACTCGCCGCTTCGTACCCGTCGGCAAGTTGCTGCGACGTCTGTCCGGTAAGCCCCGACTTGTAGGGATGGGTCGGCGACCACCATACCTCAACAGAAAGGCCCCGCGCACGTTCGCCAAGCGGCTCGACGGCCGCGGGAAATTCGGTGGCCTTGGAGACCGACACTACCTTCGGCCGGAAATTCTGCTGCGCGGCGGCGCTGGAGAAGGCAGTGAATTCCGGCGGCGGCAGGACTCCGGAAACGATCTCGACGTTTCCGGCTTTGAACGCCGAAATCTGGGCGTTGTAGTTGCCGGTCGGCAAATCAAAACGGCCTGGATCCACAACCTTGTAGCCTTTCTTCTCCGCCAACGCAGTGAAGATCTTGGAGAAGGCCTGACCGTCATTATCGTTTGGCCACAGCGCGCCGATCGCCTTATTGGTCGGCACCTGATCCCATGCGGCGAAATAGGAATCAGCCAGATTGGTTGCGCTGAAAAAGAAGTGATAGGTCCACTCGAAGCCCTTCTTCGGGTCGCCGCCGCGGCCGAAGAAATAAGGCTCAAGCGGTGCGTCGTTAGATAAACACGGAATGCCGGATAGCTCGCATTGGTCGGCGACCGGATTGACGGTTTCCGGCGTTGCAAAGCAGGTCATCAGATCGACCTTTTCGCGCAGGATGAGGTTCTTTGCGACCTCGGAGGCCCGGTTCGGGTTGGATTGGCTGTCACGCAATACGATCTCAAGCGGATAGGTCGTACCGCCGATCGTGATTTTGTCCCCGGTCGCCTTTTTGATTTGTTCGACCGTCCATGGAATTTGCTCCGAGAAGATCGCGAGCGGTCCCGTTTGCGGTGCGACCAAGCCGATCTTCACCGTCTTTGTCGCGGCGGCTGCATATTTGCCGAAACCGACGGCGACTGCGCCGGCCGCTGCAGTGTGCAGCATTTGGCGCCTGCTCATTTTCGATGCCATGTACCCCTCCCTTGAACCTGTTCTCCGGCGCGTGCCGGACGTGTGATGCCAACGTTCCTCGGCTCCGCGGTCTGGCGGCCGCCGAGCCGCATGTCTGCTGCGCTTAGGCAGCCTCCACCCGACGCCGATTGACCACGTCCTCGGCGTCTTTCTTCGCGAGAGCGGTGAGGGTGAAATCGAATTCGATTTCCGAGAAGGGCGTGTTCAGCTCCTTCTCTTTCATCTTCTTCGCGTCTTCATGCCGTACGATCTTCGGAATGAGCCCTTCGCGTGTTGCGAATGCGAAGTCGTCGTACAGATACTTGTCGCCGGCGATATTGATCTGCGTCGTCAGGTGACGATGACCTGGCGCCGACACGAAGAAATGGATGTGTGCTGGTCGCTGGCCATGACGGCCAAGCTGATCCAGCAGGCGCTGGGTTGGTCCGTCGGGCGGGCAGCCGTATCCGGCTGGGATGATGGTCTGAAATTCATAACGGCCGTCCGGACCTGTTTCGATGCGCCGTCGCAAGTTGTATTTGGTCTGGCTCTTGTCGAAGAATGAGTAGAAGCCCTTGGTGTTGGCGTGCCAAACATCGACAATTGCGCCTCCGACGGGCTTGCCGTCCAGGTCGCGCACCACGCCGTGCATGAACAACACCTCGCCCTTGTCGGTGCCGTCGTCCAGGCGAGCGCTGCCTTTGGACAGCGGCGCATTCGCGACATAGAGCGGACCTTCGATGGTCCTCGGCGTGCCTTGCTTAACACCAGCCGCCTTGTCCTCGGCGTCCATGCGCAAATCGAGAAAATGCTCGAGACCGAGACCCGGCGTGAGGAGACCGGCCTCCATGCTCTGGCCGAGATCGTTGAAGTAATCGATGGCGGCCCAGAACTCCTGGGGCTGCACATCAAATTCCTCGATGGTGTTGAACAGATCGGTGAGAATCCGATGCACGATCTTTTTGGTGCGCGGATTTCCCTTGTCCGACGTCGTTCCGCTGACGATGTTGAGGAATTTTTTGACTTCCTCAGTCTGTGCGATCTTCACGGCCATGGCAACCTCCCTGGGGTTCGACGCTATCGTGATCTCAGTCGCTGTCCGGGCCTATTGCGGACGGATGGCGACAGAGGGGTGTGACTTTGATTTGCATAAAGGGAAAAAGCGGGAGCGATGTAAGGAGCTCATGCAATTTGTCGGAGCTCTCAACGTCGAAGATGCTGATGTTCGCGTACTCCCCGACGATCCGCCATAAATGGCGCCAGGTGCCGTCGCGCTGCAGCTGCTGCGCGCGCGCCTTCTCATCCGTGCGCAATTTGTCGACATGCTTAGGATCGGCGTCATGCGGGATGTGTACGTCCATGCGAACATGGAACAACATCACTAGCCTCCCGCCTGCGCGGGCGCGGTGCTGATGCTGCGCCGTTCGGCATCGCGCTGAAAAAAGCGAAGCCGATCGTCATCGAGTTCAATGCCGAGGCCTGGTCCGGTCGGCACGGCCAGCTCGAAATCTTGGT
The DNA here is from genome assembly GCA_963806465.1 of uncultured Alphaproteobacteria bacterium. Lineage (GTDB taxonomy): Bacteria > Pseudomonadota > Alphaproteobacteria > Rhizobiales > Xanthobacteraceae > BOG-931. Next base: position 238,538 of record CAWDZD010000044.1, read on the forward strand.
ATTGCAGCGGTTCGGTCAGCAGCTGTTCGGTGAGAAGAAGCGGGCCGAACAGCTCGGTGCCCCACGCCAGTCTCGGAAAGGTTGAAAAGAGGTGGGCGCTCGCGATCGTGCCGATAGCGCCTTCGAGCATGGTTCCGCCGTAGAGCCCGATACTCGCTGCGTCGGCGATCGCGGCGACTCTGCCCGCCTGGTAGAGACCTCCGGACTGGGCGATCTTGACTGCGAAGACATCTGCCGCGCTCGCGCGAGCAAGTGCAAAGGCCGTTTCTGGTCCCTGAAGGGATTCGTCGGCCATGATCGGGATAGCGAAACGGGCGGCGAGGCGTGCGAGCGCGGTCGGACTTTCAACGGGTTGTTCCGCGAGGTCGCAGCCGGCAGCTTCGAGTCCTGAGAGTCCTTTGTTTGCCTCAACTTCGCTCCATGCCATATTCACGTCGACGCGTACGCTGGCCCGGCTGCCGAGGGCGCGTTTGATGGCGGCTACGTGCGCAACGTCTTCGTCGATCGACCGCCGACCGATCTTCAGTTTGAAAGCATTGTGTCGTTTACGCTCCAACATCTGTTCCGCTTCGGCGATGTCGATTTCGGTGTCGCCGCTTGCGAGCGTCCATGCGACCGGCAGACGATCCCGCAGGCGCCCGCCGACCAGCTCCGACATCGGCAGACCGATGCGCTTGCCCCAGGCGTCGAGGAGCGCTGTTTCGACTGCACACTTTGCGAAGTTGTTGCCCTTGATGGCTTTGCGGATCGCGTTCATCGTCTCCGGTACGCGAGCCGGATTGGCGGATTTCAAAATCGGTGCGATGTACCGGTCGATGGCAAGCTTCATACCCTCGGGACTTTCGGCCCCGTAAGAGAGGCCACCGATGGTCGTGCCTTCGCCAAAGCCCGTTACGCCGTCAGAGCAGACGATTTTGACGATCATCAATGTCTGCGCCTGCATGGTCGCGACGGACAGCAAATGCGGGCGAATAATCGGCAAATCGACGACGAAGGTTTCGACGGCCTCAACTCTCAATGTCGAGGCGCGGAGACTTGAAAAACTCGTGGTCGAACGCTGCATGGTCGACCGCACAATGCGACCGCGGCGGGCCTTTTTGAAAGGTATAGAGCGATACCACCGAAGTGGCCGGCATGCCGCAGCGCAACATGAACGCTTGCGATGATCTCGTTAGCGATCGCTTCCCCTTACGGGAGGGAGCCGACCAAACGTTTTGGCGCCAACTCTGCGACGTCGCTTACTGACCGATCGGTCGCCAGGCGTAGCGCGGCTGGCTTTAGGCTCCGCGCAAATTCCCGCGCAACGCTAACGAAGCCGAGGAGCTGGGGCGACCGATTGTCGATCCGATAGTTGACTGACAGCGAGGTTCCGGGATTCGGCCCGAGGAAATCGCGGTAGATGACGCCGGCATGCTGCGTCGCAGAGACCGATCGCGGCACGATGCAAACGCCCACGCCCACGGACACCAGACTAACGGCTGTCTGATAGTCCATGGCCATGACCGGATTATGCGGCCGAAAGCCCGCAGCACCGCACACCGATAGGATATGGTCGGCAAAGCTCGGACGGGGATGCTGCGGGTAGAGGATGAATGAGGCATCCCGAAGCGAAGCGAGGGGCAGTGGCTGCTGCCACTCGGGCTCAAAGGCGTCCGGCAGCGCGATGATCAGCGGCTCTTCGTGCAGTTTCTCGCTGTGGATTTCATCGTCTTCGATGGCCGGTCGAGCGATGGCCCCGTCGATCTCACGGCGGATGAGCGCTTCCTTCAGGCCCGCGTTGTTCATCGCCGAAAGGGTGAGTTCAACGTCGGGGTGTCGTGCGCGGAATGTCTTGATAAGCGATGGCAGAAAGCCGTGGGTCGCCGACCCAACAAAACCGATCCGCAATATGCCGCTCTTGCCTGACCCAAGCTGGGCAACCTCGGCAGTCGCTTCGTCGACCTGACGGATGATCTCGCGGGCGCGCGCGAGCAATACCTTGCCGGCCTGGGTCAGACGGATTTGACTGCGGCTGCGGTCGATCAGCTGCGCGCCAATGTCGGCTTCGATGCGTCCAATTAGTCGTGAAAGGGGCGGTTGGGCGATCTGTAGCCGATCCGCGGCGCGTCCAAAATGCAATTCCTCGGCGAGGGTGATGAAGTAGCGAAGCCGGCGCAAATCCAGGGCGTCAGCGCCGTGATGGTCGTCACCATGTTCTGATTTGTTCGCCACGGATTCCTCCCGAAAACGCCATCCGTTAGGGGAACGACGCACCCCGTCGAATTGCTCTTTTGATCGGTAGACAGTCCACCTGAGGACCGCAGTCCGATCCAGAGACTATATTTCAAGAACCATTCGAGAGTCGACCTGCAGTAGGGTCGGGGCGGGTCAAATTCGTTGCTTCATCCAAAAAAACTACCCGGGTCGAACGGTTTCAGACCTTGATACCAAACCGTCCGCGCCAATCTTTGGGGACTTGATGCGAATGCTTAGTGCAGGTTTGGCGCGCTTTAGCTTAAAATCCCTCAGAACGCAATCATCCGGTGTAGTGTCCGAGTCCTTCCAATGAAAGCCGCGGTCGCACGAAAATGGGGCGAAGCCTTCGTGATCGAAGACCGCCCGACCCTTGAACCCAAGCGCGGCGAAGCCGTTTTGAAGGTACGCGCCTGCGGCGTTGGCCTCACATTGCTTAATATGCGCAGCGGCCGGTTCGGCGGAACGACGCCCCGAATTATGGGCCACGAGCTAGGCGGCGATATTGTCGCCGTCGGTGACGGCGTCACGAACGTCAAGGTAGGCGATCGCGCGACGGTCTATTTCTACCTCGTCTGCGGACAATGCCGGTGGTGCTGTGGCGGCAGAGAGACGCTTTGTGAGAATTTTGCCGGCTATGTCGGCGTCCATCGGGACGGCGGACTTGCCGAGTTTGTCTCGCTGCCCTGCGAAAACTATCTCAAAATTCCGGACGCTCTCGACTACGAGTCCGCAGCCGTGGCCGCCGACGCGGTGAACACAAATTGGCACTGCATGCGCGAGCGAGCTCGCATTAACCCCCACGACAACGTTCTGCTCATCGGCGCCGGTGGTGGCCTTGGACTGCACGGCATCCAAGTTGCTAGGTGCTTTGGCGCGCGTGTGATCGCGGCCGATGTTTCTGATGAAAAGCTGAGCGCGGCCAAGCAGTGGGGTGCCCATGAAACGATAAACGTGCGTGCGGTGACCGATGTGGCGAAGGAAGTAAAACGCTTAACTGACCAAAAAGGCGTGCAAGCCGCCATCGATTATGTCGGCCATGGTATGACATTCCAGTCTGCGATAGACAGTCTCGCCACCGGGGGCCGCGCCGTGATTGTCGGCGCCGGGCGCGGCAAAGTTACTTTCGATCCACTGGCTCTCGTTTTGAACGAGCAGATCGTCACCGGATCGCGCCACTCCACCCGCGCCGAGTTCGTCGAAACGATGGAAATAATGGCAAGGGGCTTGGTCAAAGCTGTCGTCGGCAAACGCGTTCATTTAACCGAAGTCGAGACCTTGTTCGATGATCTCAGGAACGAGCGACTGCTCGGTCGGGGTGCCGTTACATACGAATGAGTTGGCCGGTTCGGCGCGTGGATTAAGGCTACGGGATGAGGAGGACGCGCCCGTGCACCTGATGCTGTTCCAATTTGGTATGCGCGGCAGCCACCTGATCCATCGGCATTGCAGTTCGGAACGGCACCGGCATTGCACCTCGTTTCATCAGTTTCGATATGAAACATATTGCTCTACGTAGGGCATCGCCGTCCACGCGCAGCCCGCACGCATCACGTAGAATATACCATTCACGATCTCGCGCATCGGCCACTCGCGCGGCCGCACCGGCGCGCAGGGCTTCGGCAGGTGCGGTGCGATTACGCGCCACTCTGCGTCGGTTAGATCGGTCTGGTATCGTGTAACGGTGCGGCTATGCTGCCGTCGAGTGGTCGGCGTCCACATGGCGAATCCAAGCTGGTTCAAGAAACCCTTGGAATTACGGCGAGTGCGATGACTCAACTCTTTTCAAAGACTGCCGCTGACAACAGGCCCGAGGACTGAACTTGAACATTGACAGTTGGTTGCGGAGCCTCGGCCTCGCACAGTATGAGGCTGCATTCCGCGACAATGCGATCGACGAGAAGGTCCTGCCACGCTTGACGGCGGAGGACTTGAAGGATTTGGGCGTTGGCCTTGTCGGGCACCGCCGCACGCTGCTCGACGCCATCGCCGCGCTGCGCGGTGATGCGAACGCGAAAGAGCCGCCATCCGAAGCTCTCCCGCATGCACCCGCTTCGTCACAAGCTTCCACGCCCCCAGCGACTGTTGCGCCCACCGCCGAGGCTGTCGGCGAGCGGCGTTACCTCACCGTGATGTTCTGCGATCTCGTCGGTTCGACCGGCATTTCTGCGCAGCTCGATGCCGAGGAATGGCGCGACCTGGTCGGCGCCTATCTCGATGCCGCCTCGGCGGCGGTGACAGAGATGAACGGCCATGTGGCCAAGAAGCTCGGCGACGGGCTCCTTTCGCTGTTCGGCTACCCGGTCGCGCACGAGAATGACGCCGAACGCGCGGCGCGGGCAGCGCTGTCGATCCAACGCGCGCTCGCGGACCTCAACCGCAAGAACGCCGGCAGCGGCAAGCCGCAATTGCAAGCCCGCATCGGGCTCGAGACCGGCTCGGCTGTCGTCGACGCCGCCGGCGAGATCTATGGCGACGTCGCCAACATCGCCGCGCGGGTGCAAGCGCTGGCCGAACCGGGCGCAGTCCTCATCACCGCGCGCGTGCAGCGGCAAATCGCCGGACTGTTCGTCGCCGAGGAGCGCGGTACGCAAACGCTCAAGGGCGTACCCGATCCGAAGGTTTTGTTCCGGCTCATGCGGGCGAGCGGCGGCGGCCGCCGCTCTGGACAGCGCAATCTGACGCCACTCGTCGGCCGCGACGACGAGATGACGATGCTCGTCCGGCGCTGGGAGCGGGCGCGGCAGGGCGACGGCCAATTGGTGATGATCGTTGGCGAACCGGGGCTGGGCAAATCCCGCCTGATGGAGGAATTTCACACTCGTCTCTCCGACACGCCGCATACTTGGATCGAGTGGAGCTGCTCGCAGCTCCTACAGAACACGCCGCTGCATCCGATCGCCGAATGGGGCCGCCGGCGCTTCGGCAGCGCCGACGTGCCCGCGGAGCGCCGCCTTGCCGAGCTGGAAAGTTCGCTAGCCCAAGTCAAGCTCGACCCGGCCGAGAATATTCCTCTGCTCGCGCCGCTCCTCGACATTCCGCTGCCAAAGGAGCGTGCGTCGGCTTTGGCCTCGGAAGAATTGCGCCGCCGGCAATTGGCGGCGTTGACCAATTGGGTGATGGCGGGCGCGCGCGTCCAGCCGGTGGTGCTGGCATTCGAAGACCTTCATTGGGCCGATCCGACGACGCTCGACGTGCTGCGCGGCATCGCCGAGCGCGGCGCGCTGGCGCCGTTGTTCATCGTGGCGACCACGCGGCCCGAATTTCGGCCGCCCTGGGGCATGCGCTCGCATCACGGCACGATGTCGTTGGCGCCGCTCGACCGCGCCCAGGTGCGCGACATGGTGGCGGAGCTTTCCGCCCGCCAAGCGCTGCCGCGCGACGTCGTCGAGGACGTCGCCGCCCGCACCGGCGGCGTGCCGCTGTTCGTCGAGGAAGTAACGCGGCTTTTGTTGGAGCGCGGCGCGCAAGGCGGCGGCATCGAGGCAATTCCGCCGACGCTGCAACAATCGCTGATGGCGCGGCTCGACCGGCTCGGCCCGGCGCGCGAGGTCGCACAGATCGGCGCGGTGATCGGCCGCGGCTTTCCCTACGGGCTCCTGCGCGACGTTGCCGGGATGGACGATGTGCCGCTGCAGGCGGCGCTGGAAAGGCTCGCCGAGGCCGACATTGTGCTGGTCCAGGGCCTGCCGCCGGAAAGCGATTATCGCTTCAAGCACGCGCTCATTCAGGATGCGGCCTACGAGAATCTGCTCAAGAGTCGCCGCCAAGTGTTGCACCGCCGCGTGGCGGAAATCTTGCGCGACCGCTTCGCCGTAACGGCGGCCGCCGAGCCGGAAGCGCTCGCTTATCATTTCACGCAAGCGGGCCTCACCGACGCGGCAATCGAATGGTGGGGCAAGGCCGGCGACCAGGCGCTGCGCCGCTCCGCCTTCCAAGAAGCAATCGCGCATCTCGGCAAGGCCATCGAGATGGCGGACAAGGCGGGCGCCGCGCCGCGGCGCGAGGCGGCTGCGGCCGCGTCGGCGAGCCAGCGGCTGAAATTGCAGACCGACTACGGCCAAGCCGTTATGTGGTCCAAGGGCTTCATCGCTGAGGAAACGAAAGCCGCCATTGAGCGCGTCGGAGAGCTTGCGGCCAAAATTGCCAATGTCGAGGCGCCGTTCGACGCCTATTTCGCCCGGTGGTCATACAGTTTTTTTCGTGGCGAGCTCGGGTCGGCCAGGGAGACGGCCGAGAGCTTCCTGCGCACAGCGGAACACGCGGCGCGGCCGACGGAGGCGACCGCCGCGCATCGCATATTGGGAGTGACTCTCCTCTACCAAGGCGATTTCGAAGGGGGGGGCGCGCGCCTCGAACATACGCTGCGAATTTACGACCCCGAGCGAGACCGCGAAGCCAAGTTCCGCTTCGGTCCGGACCCTAAACTCGCGGCGATCCCTAATCTCGGCGTCTCGGCTTGGTGCCTCGGCGACGTCAGACGTGCACGGGAGCTTATGGACGAGGCGCGCTCCGGCGAGGTCGAATCCGCGCATGCCCCGACGCTCGCCCTCACCTATCACCTCCAGGCCTTACTCGAAATCCTCCGTGACGACGCCGAAGCGGCCCGGCGCGCCGCGGAAACACTTGTCGCGCTCTGCCGGGAGCACGGTCTTGCTTCCTATCTGATCTGGGCAGCACTGCCTTTGGCCTGGGCGCGCGCGAAGCTCGGCGATCGGGGTGCCGGCGCCGCCGAGTTTCGACAGGCGCTGGCGGACTACACCAGCGGAGGCAACAGACTGTTTCTGCCGTTCTATCAGGGGCTGCTCGCGGAAATCGAAGCCGACGGGGGAGACGCGGAAGCCGCTCTTGCCGGGGTCGATGGCGCGCTCACGCTGGCGGGCGAGACCGGAGAGCATTGGTTCGACGGCGGACTGCACCGCATTCGCGGCGAAATCCTCGTCAAACAGAGTCCCGCCGATCCCGCCCCCGCCGAAGCCGCCTTCCTCGCCGCCATCGCCGTTGCGCGCGAGCAGGGCGCGCGCAGCTTCTGCCTGCAAGCGGCGCTGAAGCTGGCGAAAGTGTACCAATCGACCGGCCGCCCCGCCGACGCCCACGCCGTGCTTGCGCCGGTGCTTGAGGGCTTCTCACCGACTCCGGAGTTACCGGAAATCGCGGAAGCACAAGCGCTGCTCGATGCACTGGCTAAAGAAAATCTGGTCAGGAAGGCGCTCGGGAATCAACAGCACGCCTGACAACGGATTTCGAAACGGCCTCTTAGGGAGCAATCTCGGGCTGGATAAAAATGGGAGGCGCAATTGAGTTTTCTAGATCTTCCTGGTGTTCGCCTATACGATGAAACGGTGGGACAAGGACCGCCATATTACGTACGATCGTCGGGGCTACGGCGAATCCGTCCATGCACCCGTTCGCGATCATAGGCTACACGCGAATGATCTGATCGCCGTTCTCGAAAAAGTGGCGAAGCAGCCGGCTCGCGTGGTCGGATGGAGCTCCGGAGGCAACGTCGCGTTGGCCGTGGCAGTTAAACGACCTGACTTGATGAACTCTTTGGTCATCGTCGAAGCGCCATTCCATGGGCAGCGCCATATGAACGGCGCGGTCCTACGGACTTTATTGCGGCTAAAATTTCAGCAATTGCGCGGGAAGCACGTCCAAGCACTTGAGGAATTTCTTCGCTTCGGTTCGGCGCTTCGCAGCGGCGGAAATCGGTACGACAGTCTTCCGGAGTCGGCACGCCAAGAGCTCCTCCGCTATCCCCGGCAGGTACTGGCTGAGTGGGATCTTCACCCGTTCGGCGTAATGCACGAACACATATCCAATCGTTTGGTTGCTGCGATTCCTGTTCCGATTGCGTGGTTGCTAGGAGCCGAGAGCTCGCCCTGGATCCGGCAACTGCACGACCGCGTCAAACGACATCGGCCAGACATCAAGACGATCACCATCCCAGGGGCAAGTCACCTCATCCACGTTGACGCACCTAAGCAATTCGTCGACGCTGCGCTAAACACGATGTCATGATCGTGTAAAGCAACGTCCCGGTTAGCGTCACTCTATTCGGCGTCGGTCTGAAGTTGCGGGGCGACAACTTTGAAGGCTGGCAAGTCGTTAGCGCTTGATACTGCGTGAAGCAAGCGTGGAAACGCGCTAGCGTCGGCATTTAAACGCCGCCGATGAAGCAAGGTTTTCGGCATCGCCGCGTCTTGACCCCTTCCGCAAAATGGGTAAGTCTGGTTTTGCACAATAGACAACGCATTGTCTCAATTTTAGCATCAAGACTGTTCAGGTCCGGGGCCAAAGAGCAAGTGGCACAAAGCCCGTGTGGCCCGGACCGACGGGGCGTGACAATTGACTGGGAGTGATAGACTACAGGACTCGTGGTGCAAAGATCGCTCGGATTTTTGGGTGGCAACTGCTCCAGATCACTCGGTTCGAGCGGCGAAATATTGAGAAGACGAACTAAAACCGGGAGGAAAGTATGAAGCGCGTCATTTGCGCCGCGGCCATCGCGGCGCTGTTGCCTGCTTATGCCGCCGCCCAAACGGCGCAAGAGTTGGTCGACGGGTCAAAGGATACTGGCAACGTCGTCAACTATGGCATGGGCTACAATTTAAATCGCTTCAGTACGCTCGATCAGATCAACAAACAAACAGTCAAAAATTTGCGCCCAGTGTGGGCTTACTCGCTCGAGGATATCCAGTCACAGGAATCCCAGCCGCTGGTCTACAAGGGAATGCTCTACGTCTCGACTGAGAAAGCCACGATGGCGATCGACGCCAAAACGGGGCGTCAGTTCTGGAAGGTCACGCTCGATTATCCTCCGGAAATGTACCGAATGACGTGTTGCGGCAACAATAGCCGCGGCGTTGCGCTCTATGACGGCAAGGTATTTCGTGCAGCGCTCGACAATCGCGTCATCGCCTACGACGCCAAGACCGGTAAGGAATTGTGGTCAACCAAAGCCGCCGAGGTAAAAGACGGCTACTCCATGACAATCGCGCCGCTCGCCGTAAACGGTGTCATCATTGTCGGCAACTCTGGCGCTGAATACGGCACCCGCGGCTTCATCGATGGCTACGATGCGCAGACCGGGGAGCGGTTGTGGCGCACGCACACGGTGGCGTGTCCCGGCGAGCCCGGCGGCGAGAGCTGGCCGTCTGGCGACGCGTGCCAGCACGGCGGTGGATCGGCGTGGGTCACCGGATCGTACGATCCCGAGCTTGATACAGTCTATTGGGGCACCGGCAATCCCGGATCGTGGAATCCAGCTTCGCGTCCCGGCGACAATCTCTACACGAGCTCAGTGCTGGCGCTCGATCCAAAGACCGGAAAGATCAAGTGGCATTATCAATTCACCCAGCCGACGGCTTTGACTTTGACGGGGTGAACGAAATGGTGTTGGCGACCATCCCGGTCGAAGGCCAGCCGCGCAAAGTCATAATGCACGCAAATCGCAATGGCTTCTTCTATGTGATCGACCGGACCAACGGGAAACTGTTGGCGGCGCATGCGTTCGTGCCTCAAAACTGGGCCAAAGAAATCGACCTGAAGACCGGCCGACCGGTGACCACCGAACTGGTCGAGCGCTATCACAAGGGCGAAAATGTCGGCTCCTCGCCCGGTGCATTCGGCGGCAAGAACTGGTCGCCAATGTCGTTCAATCCGACCACGGGTCTTGCCTACGTCAACACGCACTATCTTCCGCTCGGCATGAAGATCACGGCGCAGCCGTGGAAGCAGGGCGAGTTGTGGTTTGGCGTTGAGCTTGGACCACCGGTAATGTCCGACCTGCCCAAAGACCCTCATCCGCCCGCTGCGCTCAAGGCGATCGATCCGATGACGGGCAACGTCAAATGGATGGTTCCGGACAAGCGGCCGCGTTGGAGCGGGACGCTGGCGACCAAGGGCGGCCTCGTTTTCGACGGCGAGCTTGCCGGAGAATTCAAGGCGTTCGATGCCGACAACGGACAAGTACTGTGGTCGTTCCAGACCGGATCTGGCGTCGAAGGCCAGCCTATAACCTGGGAAACCGACGGCGTTCAGTACGTCGCCGTGACGAGCGGGATGGGCGGCGTCTATTGGCTCTATGGCAACGACGCCGAATTGAAGTCCACAGTCCCCCAAGGCGGAATGCTGTGGGTGTTCGCTCTGTCGGACAAGCGCTGAACGCAAGTGCAACTTCCCTGGGGCTGTCGCTTTGTCGACGGTCCCAGGCCTTCCGGATTGATCAGGGATGAAACGTCTGGCGCTGTCGGCGATGTGGATGATCGCCATCGCCCACATCGGCGGTTTGGCTCATGCAGGAGAGGTTGCCGCAGCGGCATCGTCCACGCTTGCGGAGGAAGGCCGTAGAATTTACGCGGGCCAGTGCTCGCGCTGCCATGGCTACCACATGATCAACGAAGGGCTGGTCGGCTTCGATCTGCGCAAATTTCCCAAGGACGATCACGAGCGTTTTGTGAACTCCGTCAGTCGCGGCAAGCCGCCAAAAATGCCGCCGTGGGGGGATGTGCTCTCCGCCAACGACGTCGAGGCGCTGTGGGCTTATGTTCGCACGGGTGGCCGCAGTGACCCGTAGATATTTGCTAGCGGCGCTTTCGGCGCTGACGCTCGCGGCGTCGCAAGCGGAAGCAGCCGAGCCGCTGCGGATATGTCTCGATGACAGCGCGCCACCGTTTTCGTTCAACAGCGATGGAAAAGCCCGCGGCTTTGATTTGGCGCTGGCGCAAGCGATCGCCGGCAAGCTCGATCGCAGCTTGAGCGTTCGGTGGTTCAGCACCGAGGACCAGCCGGAGGCCGGCAAGGAAACCAAGACGAGCGTCGCCGCGCTCCTTGCCGACGATCACTGCGATCTCGCCGGCGCCTATCCGTTGCTGGCTGACGCGCTCGGCGGCGAGTTAGCCGACGTGGGGCATCTGCCGCGTTACAAGGGCGGCACGCGCGAAGATCGGCGCCGATCGATCCCATTGAACCCGCTGATGGCCACGGCGCCATTCATCTACACCGCGCCGGCGGTGGTGCTCGGTCCGACCGCCTCCGTGACCACCGTCCAGACTCTCGCCGATCTCGACGGCGTTCGGATCGGCGTCGAGCAGTCCTCGGTCGCCGACATTATTCTCATGCTCTATGAGCACAACCGGCTGCTGCCACGGCTGCACCACATTCCTCCCGGGCGCAGCCTCCTGGAGCGGCTTGACGTAGGCGAATACGACGCGGCGCTGGTGGATCTTCATCGGTTCGACGGCTATCGCGTCGCGCACCCGGCAACCGCGCTGAAACTCACCGGCTACCTGCATCCTGTCGGCTTCAATCTTGGTTTTGTCGGCCTGGCACGCCAAGCCGATGTTATCCACGCGATTGATGCGATGATCAGTCAGTGGCTGCAAGATGGCACGATCGAGCACATGGCCGCGAACGCCGGATTGACCTATCTGCCCCCGCGCGATCCGCCGGTGCGACCGCCGCTCTCGCTGGCGGATTTGGCAAAGGAATAAGATGAGCCGCTGACAAATCTCTACGTTAGGCGAGCTTCACCGGCCAAGCCGGTTGTGGTGGGTTCATTGCGAAAGGTGTCAGCACTGCTCGCCGATGGCATTTGCGGCGGTCGTCACTCGGTGGGGCGCCGAAACTCCGGGCAATACGGGGTGAGGCACCGCGAGCGATTCTCGTCGGAGAGATTGAAGGCCTGAAAAGCGGTGCGATCACAATCGCCCCAGCAGAAACATGAATGCGGCCACGGCCGCGCCGTCGGAAGGCTAACCATCGTTGAAGGTTATTGTCGCTCCGCAGGCGAGCGAGACTTCACTCGCAACACTCAAGAGAGCCGCGAGCGCCCTGGTCCCGCCTCTCTGAACATCCTCGCTCGCTCCCATCAATGTTAGTGCGGCGACAGCCTCGTTTTGCCGGTCGAGTATGGGCGCACTTATAGCCGCCAAACCTGGAATAACCGTCGAATCTGTCGAATCGTAACCGCGCTTACGCACAAGTTTGAGGTGATCCAACAACGCCCTCTTAGAACCGGCCCCCTCAAAGCCTGGGTCTAGAGAAATTAGGTGATTAGCCACTCGGGAAGGCGTGAAGCCCAGCAGAGACCGGCCACTTGCCGACCGGGCGAGGGGCAAAACCGAACCGACAGCGAGAGCGGTAACGAAGGGTACTGGCGCTCGCTCCCAACGCACGATGGTCGGACCGTGGTCGCCCATGACCACTAGCAACGCCGTCAGGTGTGTTAAATCGACGAGACGCGGCATCGCTTCGCCGGCGAGACGCAATGCGTCGATCCGCGCTATGGCCACCGCACCAATCCTTAATGCGGCCGGACCTAACTCATAACCGCCAGTTGGCGTGTGACGAGCAATCAAACCTCCGCCAAGAAGGCTAGAGAGATAACGATGCGCAAGACTTGGCGGCATATCAATCTTACGAGCGAGCTCGCGTAGCTGCCCAGTTCCGCCAAGATCCACAAGCGCAAGCAAAACATCGATCGCCTTGCTCGCTGATTGAATACCGCGCCGAAAGCCTGCTCGGTCGCTCTGAGATACCCGCCTCGCCCCCGACAGCCGCTTTCTCGTACCAGTCACTATGCCCTCAGCGCCGTTGCCGACCTATTCCCTAATCCCAGCTTTATACAACGACGTAATGCGAGCCGCGAGTTACGACGGAAATCGATCTCTAATCCAGATGAAGCGATTGTTGGCGGCGTCGTGACCTGACCCGGGTTTCTTGGACCAAGCTCTGTGAGAGGATGAGCTTGGAAAGGAGCTAGGGTATGCCGAAGAAGAGGTTTAGCCCGGAGCAGATCGTGGTGCTGCTTCGTCGGATCGAAGTGTTGATGTCGCGGGGCAAGACAGCGCCGATAGCGTGCCGAGAAGCCGGAATCTCGCGGCAGAGTTATTATCGATGAGCTTGTGCTGAGCGTTGAGCGTGCTGATGGGACAGTTCCTGTGGGGGGAAATCGACATGCGGACATTCGTCGCTGGGGCAACGAAGATCGACGTAATAGCCCATATCAGTCGAGAAGATCTTGAGCTCGATCGGCTGGTGCTTAGCCGATTTGAGGGATCGGAGACGATTGCGAACGCGGCTCTCCAAACTCTCGTCGATCGCTACGGCGGCAGGCCTTTGGCCGAGTATGCGTCGGCGCCACAACAGATCGATCTCGGCTGACCGGCTTCATCTTCTCGCGTACGCTGCCTTCTGGTGAAAAGCGGAAGTGTGATAAAATATCGATGGTGATAGCCCACGGCAAACGTTTCGGTGGACGGCTGTGCGGGTCCGGGGCCTCACGCGCGGCAGCTATCTGGAGCAGGTTAGGGGTTATTGCCGTGATGCTCGGCGCGGCTGCTAACCCGGCGCGCCGGATCATTATAATGGTCCCGCTGGCAGTGCGTAGTCCTAACTCGGAATGGATCACGCTTTAACAAAATCCCGCTCGGCAAAGCCTGGTTGGTCGACGCTACTAACGAGCTTGGCACCGAGTTCATTGCCGAACCGCCAGACCACCTTATATGCCCTCGCCTCGACCTTGCGGTCGTTGGAAATCAGCAGCATGAATTCATCGGGCACATCCAATCCCTCGACATTGAGCCGGACGCCACCGTCGGAAATGTCGACAACGGCGCAGTCGCAAGCTCGGGCGCCGGCTGCGAGCTTAATCTTTGCCGGACGGTAGTAGCGCTGCCGCGCCTCCCGACGTCTCAACCTGTGCATAACGTGTGGCTCCGAGGTACGTCGCGGCGCCCAACGCCTGGCGACGCCCTCTCAATGAAACTGTGTAACAACCGGCAACTTCGAACGAGCTAATGCCCACGCTTGGACTTTTCTAGCATTTATCAAAAATTATTGGCGCCGCCACGCGATGGCCGATCAACCACCGCGATAGCACTTGGCGCTGGGTCAGAATGTAGCTTCTCTCGACACGCGCTGCGCTTGTTCCGCAAACTAACACGTTGACACGTTAAAACCGTCTGGTCGCTCGCGCTCGTCGTCAAACGCAGTCTCCTCGATCGTCACGGCCCAAACAAAGCCACGTCAACGGCACTTCCGCTTTACGCCGAAAGCTGTCGTCAGGTCGTAATGTGAAATTGGTGGCGATGGGCCACGAACGACCAAAGTGCACCGCAACAAAAATACTTGTTTGGGTCGCGCAGAGTTGTCTGGGACAACCGAGGCGACAGTCATCTGTCATCTGTCATCTGTCATCACTCAAAAGCGGCTTTATCTACCGCGGAAAGTCATTGCCGGACTGTCGACCTGCGCGGGCGACGAGCGCTCGGCACTGCGGTGGAAATCGGGATCAAACCGTTTCGGCGGAGACAGCGCTAGCAGCGGCCGAAAGAGCCTCTCGACTATATCGAGCCTTTCAGAATTATCGACACTCATCGCGCAGCTGGTTACTCGGCCGAACGGAATGTGCTTCGGGCGCTTGCCGGAAACGTTAACTCGGCCGCTATGATCAGTACACAGGTGAGCATATCCCAACCATTCGTCATCATAAGGACTCCCGTGTCATTCACGTTAGTTAGGTTACCCGCAATTGGGGCGAGCTGTGGGTCTCGTTCGCGCGGCCCGTTCGAGTTGGATCAATAATGCGATTTCGCCATATTTCTATCTCAAGTGTGAAAATCGAGATGATCCCCCGAACAAAATTGCTTTTGCTCGCATTAAGCGCTTGGTTGTTGCTAGGTTTCAATAATGGCGCGCGTGCCCAAGATCCTTTGTCCGATTGTCTCGACCGCTGTATGTTTTGGATCTCGTACTGTAGCCGATTATCGATCAGCGATTGTCGGGCTTTGTCTGAGGAGAAAAGAGCAGCGCAGTGCTTTTTCGCTTGCAGCAGGCAGTATCTCCCTGACAGACGAAGGCAAGATCGGTGATATTGGTCGCCCGCTCGGCAGACTGTCGCCAACGGCCGTGAGTACGCATCGCGTTTGCACGGACGCGCAGGATTTCCGATACTTTTGCGCTTGTGCAGGCGCAGCTCGGGAGGGACCGGTTGCCGGGCGAAGCGGACGACAGCTTTGACTTCTTCCTGAGCCGGCGCGGGTCGGTCGCGGCCGTCGCGCGCGAGGTCGAGAACACTCTGAGCGAAAAGGGCTACAAGGTCTTTGTCCAGGATTACGACATCCCGCTCGGCGCCAACTTCATCGAGGCGATGCACGAGGCGATTAAGAATTCGCGCGACCTCGTCATCCTTTTCACCCGGGATTACGAAGCGTCAACCTACACCCGCAAGGAGTTCACGAGCTTTGAGGCGGAACGGCACCAGAGCGGGCAGGACCGTCACATTGTCGTCTTGCGCTGCGAGGATGTGCCGCTGCGCGGCCTTCTAGCCGACAATGTCTATCAGGACCTCGTCGGCGTCAGCGATCCCGAGGAGCGTAGACGCCGCATCCTCGCCGCTGCAGAGCGCCAGTCGGCGGCGCAGCGGCCCCAACGGCGAAAGGGCAGGACTTTTGTCGGCGTACCGCCGCGCATTGCGGGTTTTACGGGTCGTACCGAGGCACTCGACCGGCTTGATGCAATTCTCACCCACGACAAGCCTGCCGCCGTGACGCAGGTCGGCCGGGCCGCCGTGCAAGGCATGGGCGGGGTCGGAAAGACCTCGCTTGCCGTCGAATATGCCCACCGTTTCCGCAAGCTCTATGACGGCGTGTGGTGGTGTCCGGCGGAAACGCGGACTGGCCTTATGATCAGCCTCGCTGCACTCGCGGCGGAGTTCGAGGTCACATCGCCCGAGGAGACCGACATCGAGAAGGCCGCCAAGGCGGTACTGCGACGGCTCGCCGAGCAGCGAGACATCTGGCTCCTCGTCTACGACAACGTTGCGGCACCCAACGAGATCGCCGATCTGCTACCCGCCGCCGGAGCGCGGGTCCTGATCACGTCACGCTTCTTGGACTGGAGCGAGTGGGCGGATGAAGTGTCGCTCGACGTGCTGCCCATCGAGGAAGCGGTGGCCTTCCTCCAGGATCGTGCCGGCCGCCGCGACGAGGCAGGCGCACGGACGCTTGCGGAGGCACTGGGCCGGCTGCCGCTCGCGCTCGACCATGCAGCAGCCACTTGCAAGCGGACACAAATGAGCTTTGCCGGCTACGCAACGAAAGCGGCGAGCCTCATTGCCGCAGCACCACCCGGCACTGGCTATCCGCGAAGCGTCGGCGCGACCTTTGATCTCGCGATTGATGACGCAGTATGGCGATGCCCGGCAGCCGAAGCGCTTATGGCGTTTCTTGCCCAATGTGCACCGGAGCGCATACCAATGACGCTTATCGAGGGCGCAATTGACGACGAGACCGAGCGCATGACAGCGCTCTCCGCCCTCTTCGAAGTGTCGCTCGTCAAGCATGACCCGTTCGAGGACGGCACGCCGGCGGTGACGGTGCACCGCCTTGTTCAGTCAGTCGCCCGTGCAAGATCGGAGGCGAAGGATACGGCTCAGGGCGCCATCACGCGCCTAATCGCGCGGCTTGCGATGGTCTATCCGGATGATGCCGACAACAATCCGGTCTCATGGCCGCGCTGCGCGCTGCTCACACCACACCTGCTCGCGAGCTGCGAGATGGAAATGGCGGACGCCGCTGCGAGCGCGGCCAGCGCCGACCTTCTGGATAGGGCCGGTCGCTATTTTCATGGCCGAGCTGCATATTCGGGGGCGCGACCGCTGTTCGAGCGCGCACTGGCGATCCGCGAGAAGATGCGCGGCCCTGAGCATCCCGATACGGCGACGAGCCTCAACAACCTCGCCGGCTTGCTTCAGGACCAGGGCGAACTTGCTGGGGCGCTGCCGCTCTACGAGCGTGCGTTGGCGATCCGCGAGAAGGTGCGCGGCCCCGAGCATCCCGATACGGCGACGAGCCTGAACAACCTCGCCTTCCTGCTGCACGCCCAGGGCGACCTTGTGGGGGCGCGGCGGCTCTGCGAGCGTGCGCGGGCGATCTACGAGAATGTGCGCGGCCCCGAGCATCCCGATACGGCGACGAGCCTCAACAACCTCGCCCGCCTGCTGCACGCCCAGGGCGATCTTGCGGGTGCGGCGCCGCTCTACGAGCGCGCGCTGGCGATCCTCGAGAAGGTGCTCGGCCCCGAGCATCGCGTTACGGCGACGACCCTCGACAACCTCGCCGGCCTGCTGCAAGCCCAGGGCGACCTTGCGGGGGCGCGGCCGCTCAAAGAGCGTGCGCTGGCGATCCGAGAGAAGGTGCTCGGCCCCGAGCATCCCGATACGGCGACGAGCCTCGACAACCTCGCCCACCTGCTGCAAGCCCAGCGCGACCTTGCGGGGGCGCGGCCGCTCAAAGAGCGCGCGCTGGCGATCCGCGAGAAGGTGCTCGGCCCCGAGCATCGCGAAACGGCGACGAGCCTCAACAGCCTCGCCCGCCTGCTGCACGCCCAGGGCGACCTTGCTGGAGCGCGGCCGCTCGACGAGCGCGCGCTGGCGATCCTCGAGAAGGTGCTCGGCCCCGAGCATCGCGAAACGGCGACGAGCCTCAACAACCTCGCCCAACTGCTGCAGGCCCAGGGCGACCTTGCGGGGGCGCGGCCGCTTTTCGAGCGCGCGCTGGCGATCCGCGAGAAGGTGCGCGGCCCCGAGCATTCCGATACCGGTCGAGCCTCAACAACCTCGCCGTCCTGCTTGGGGACCAGGGCGACTTTGCGGGGGCGCGGCCACTCTTCGAGCGCGCGCTGGCGATCCGCGAGAAGGTGCGCGGCCCCGAGCATCCCGCTACGGCGACAAGCCTCGACAACCTCGCCGCCCTGCTTCAGGACCAGGGCGACTTTGCGGGGGCGCGGCCACTCTTCGAGCGCGCGCTGGCGATCCGCGAAAAGGCGCTCGGCCCCGAGCATCCCGATACCGCGACGAGCCTCAACAACCTCGCCGCCCTGCTTTACTCCCAGGGCGACTTTGCAGGGGCGCGGCCATTCTGCGAGCGTGCGCTGGCGATCTACGAGAAGGCGCTCGGCCCCGAGCATCCGAACACAAATCGCGGACGTTACAATTTTGCGTGCTTGCTTCTCGCCGATGGCAATGCAGGAGAAGCGCTCACGTACAGCGAGGCTGTTCTCGCGGCCCACGAAAAAGTTCTCGGAGAAAACCACTCCTGGACAAAGGACGCCGCCCGCGTCACCGCCGATGCCCTTGCCGCTCTCGGCCGCGTGCACGAGGCTGCGGCGTTGCGAGCTCGCTTTAGCATCATCAAGACAGACGTTCAACGCCCTGCGTAACTAAAGTCGACTTGGGTTTATTCGCTCCAGGTCGTTCGGCGCCGTGTTCAGTGGCCGTCGGAATTAATCCAACAGGGACGTTCCGTAGGGGCTAGAGCGGTAAAATACTTTCTCGCGCACCATCGAGTGAAACTGGTCCGTCCTAACGCGGTTTCGCCGGCTAATACTGATGGGGTAAAACGACTGCTCGCTCGCGGGTGTCGTAGCTATCGCTACGCCTCATCCGATTTTCGCTGTGCGCTTCGTGACAGCCGCAAAGCTCTCAACCGCTTCATATTCGCAACGGCAGCCTCATGGCGAGCCGCGTCCTGTTTCAAGACGTCCTCAATTTCGCTGTCTCGCTTTCGATTGCGATCAAATAAGGCTTCTGCGCGTTCGCGTGCATTGGTATCAAGCATAGTGGTCCTTCAGGCCTGACCAGCGGTGGTTGGGGGGAGACAAACAAAAACGCTTTTAGACACAAGAAGTTCCTAACAAGTGAATAAGCTCACAACTGAATAAGCTCTTCGGTGGCGCATGGGGACCTTGCTACCTTTACACCCGCCGGGCCCCAACGTCGCTCCGTGGGCTGGCGAATGGCGGGCCGTAGGACGCACGCGCCTAGGTCGGAGGCAGATCATGAGTAGCAGCACCAGCATTTCAACCCTTTACGGTGAGTTCACGGACGCGCTGACGGAGGTTCTCGCGGAGAATGCGGTTGGACCGGCACGTCGTGGCCGTCTTGCAAGGGCACGCGCGGCGGTCAAGAAGCACCCCGAATATAACGAACACGAATACTTTTTAGCGGTGGAGAGCGCATTCACACAGTGGGAAGCTCTACAAAACGCCGGTCGCTAGGACCGGCTTTCGCGGTGGGGGCAATACTAGACACGCTGTGTCGCCTAGATGATCATGTGCCGGGCAAAGTGTGGGCACCGCCATGGACCTTGGGGGTTGGCTGCGGAGCCTCGGCCTCGAAAGATACGAGGCGGCATTCCGCGACAACGAGATAAACGAACGGGTTCTACCGAGCCTCACGCAGGAGGACCTGAAGGAAATCGGCGTTGGTCCTGTCGGTCATCGCCGGATACTTCTCGAAGCCATCGCTGCTTTGCGCACCGATGCGAGAGCCAAGGTGCCCTCCGCTGACGCAGCGACCACGCCCACCGCCCCGAGCGTCTCTCCCGAAGATCGCGCCGAGCGCCGCCAAGTCACAGTGATGTTCTCCGACTTGGTGGGTTCAACGGCCCTGTCGGCGCGCATGGACCCCGAAGACCTCCGAGAGATCATTTCGGCTTATCAGAAATGCGTTGCAGAGACGGTGCAGCGCTTCGGCGGGTTCTTAGCGAAGTACATGGGCGATGGGGTTCTGGTGTACTTCGGGTATCCCCAAGCCCACGAGGACGACGCAGAACGAGCCGTGCGCGCCGGGCTGAAGTTGGTCGCTGCGGTAGGCGATCTGAAGACGAATGTGCCGCTGCAGACACGCGTCGGCATCGCAACGGGCCTCGTGGTGGTGGGCGATCTGATCGGCTCTGGCGCTTCTCAGGAGCAGGCCATCGTAGGTGAGACGCCCAACCTCGCGGCGCGCTTGCAGGGTGTTGCAGAGCCGAACAGCGTTGTCATTGCCGAAAGTACCCGAAATCTGCTTGGCAATCTTTTCGAGCTAGAGGATCTCGGGGCCAAAGACCTCAAGGGCATCGCCGGACCTGTGCGGGCATGGTCGGCGCTGCGGACGGGTTCGGCGGAAGGTCGCTTTGAGGCTTTTCACGCGGGCGGCCTGACAGAGCTTGTTGGACGCGAAGAAGAACTTGAAATCCTTCAGCGCCGCTGGTTGAAAGCAAAGGCTGGTCAAGGACATGTGGCGTTGCTTTCGGGCGAGCCAGGCATCGGCAAGTCTCGTCTGACCGCTGCGCTTCTGGAGCGCCTTATAGCCGAGCCACATACGCGACTGCGCTATTTTTGCTCCCCTCAACACACTGACAGTGCGCTTTACCCGATAATCAGCCAGATCGAGCGCGCTGCCGGGTTCACGCATGACGACGCGTCGCAGGTGAAGCTCGACAAATTGGACGCCCTGTTGGCACAAAACTTTGCGCCACGTGAGGACGCCGCTCTGTTTGCCGAAATGCTGTCGTTACCAAACGATGGGCGTTATCCGATAGTTGAAATCGACCCACAACAACGACGACAGAAGACCCTCGAAGCATTCACACGACAGATTGAAACGCTGTCACGTTCCAATCCGGTTTTGATGGTTTTCGAAGATGCGCATTGGGTCGACCCGACCAGCTTTGAATTGCTCGGCCGAACGGTAGAGCGGCTGAAGACGCTCAGAGTGCTGCTAGTCATCACGCATCGACCGGAGTTCGAGCCGCCGTGGGTCGGGCGACCTTACGTTAGTGCACTTAATCTCAATCGCCTTGGTCAGCGTGAAATCATCGCCCTGATCGACCGCGTCACTGGCAATAAGTCCCTACCCGAGAGCATCAGGCTCGACATAATCGAACGCACCGATGGCATTCCGCTGTTTGTGGAGGAAATGACAAAGGCCGTTCTGGAGGCGGAAGGCGAAGGAGATACCCGAAAAGCAGCCTCTTCTGTACCTTTTTCGGCCGTTGCCGTCCCCGCAAGTCTGCACGCCTCGCTGATGGCACGGCTTGATCAACTCGGTTCGGCCAAGGACCTTGCTCAAACGGGGGCGGCAATAGGCCGAGAGTTCTCCCACGCGTTGCTGGCGGCGGTTGCGGAAAAGCCGGAAGCGGAACTGAAGTTGGCCCTCGACCGCCTGGAAGGCGCAGGGTTGCTATTTCGGCAGGGCTTACCGCCGCACACGTCTTATTTGTTCAAACATGCACTGGTCCAGGATGCCGCGTATGGAACTCTGCTTCGAGAGCCAAGGCGCGCGCTTCATGCTCGCATCGCAGAGGCGCTTGACACCCAATTTCATGACGTTGCGGAGAACCAGCCTGAGTTGCTAGCGCGCCACTGTACTGAGGCGGGACTGGTTTCAAAAGCAGCAAATCTGTGGGGCAAAGCAGGATTGCGGTCGTTAGAACGCTCCGCCTTGGTGGAAGCGGTCGAGCAACTGAGGCGCGCGCTGGACCAGATCGAACCGTTGTCAGCAGACTCTGTCTTGCGGCGAGAGCGGCTAAAGCTGCAAGTTGCCATCATAGCACCGCTTATTCACGTTAAAGGATACGCGTCGGAAGAAACAAAGGCTGCTGTCGAGCGTGCGCATCGGCTGATCGAAGAAGCTGAAGATCTAGGCGATCCTCCTGAAGACCCGCTGTTATTATTCTCTGTGTTGTACGCTTCGGTAATCGCGCATCAAATCGCCTTTGACGGAATGGCTTTCCGTAAAAGTGCGATGCAGTTCCTCGGTCTGGCGGAAAGTCGAAAAGCCACAGTTGCAATTATGGTCGGCCATCGTTTGACAGCCAATTCATTGTTGCTAACCGGCAGTGCCGTGAAAGGTCGAGCGCATTTCGATCAGGCGATTGCGCGATATAATCCGTTGGAGCACCGTGGCTTCGTTACACGATTTGGACAAGATAGCCGAGTGTCAGGCTTGGCTTACCGTTCTATTGCTCTGTGGATGCTTGGCTACCCCAAAGCGGCGCTCACAGACGCCGACGACGCGATCAGCGATGCACGCGAAATAGGTCAGGCGGCTACGCTGATGTTCGCGCTTCAGGTGACATTCGTAACACTGTTCCTCTGCGGAAAGTACACGGCGGCAAATAGGCAGTTGGAGGAACTCGTTGCCTTAGCAACCGAAAAAGACACCTTGTATTGGAAGGCCGAGGGGATGTTAGACAAAGGGTGCCTTCTTGCCGCGACTGGTAAACCTTCAGAGGCAATCGACGTCATTACATCCTGGATCGCCCCATTCCGGTCGACGGGAGCAACGTGGTTCATCCCGACGTATTTGATATTCTTAGCCGCTGCTCATGCTGAACTTGGCCACTTCAGTGAGGCACAAAGCTCCATCAGCGACGCATTCACGGCAATTAAAGGAACTAAAGAAACGTGGTTCGAGGCCGAGGCGCATCGAGCGGCGGGTGAAATCGAAGCTAAGGCCGCCGATCCGGAAAACGCACAAGCCGAAGTACACTTCGGGCACGCGCTCGCCGTCGCCCGCCACCAGCAAGCAAAATCCTGGGAACTCCGCGCCTCCATGAGCCTTGCGCGTCTCTGGCGGTCCCAGGGCAAGGTGCAGCAAGCGCGCGAACTGCTGGCTCCGGTTTACGGCTGGTTCGCTGAAGGGTTCGACACGCTCGATCTGAAGGATGCGAAGGCGCTGTTGGAGGAGTTGGCCACGTAAGAACCATCAGGTCAATTCGCCCGCGCCCATGAGCCTATTCCACAAGGCCAATGACACTGGGCTAACACCTTGGCTCTGCGCGACCACGGTGTCCTTATTGGCACTTTCTTCTTGCGCATCACCCAGTGCGCAGGAACCTCCTTGGGAGGGGTGCCGTGCGGCATCCAAGACCGAGTACGAGAGCGCCAAGAAAGATTTTTTGCTGCAAACCAGTGTTGGCGCGTATGCAACGACTGGCCATTGGTGGCGGCGTTACTATTGGTATTGTCACTTATAGTGGCTCGGGCGCTACTAAGATCGATGGGAGGATTAGATGACGCTGCCTAAAAGTGCGTCTGTCGCAGTCATTTTCGTGGCCGCGCTATTCTCCTCTTCCGCGCTTGCGGCATCTCCTCCGAAGGAAGGTTGTCGGTCAGTTTCCAGCCTCGAATACAATACCGCTAAAAACGAAAACGTCATAATCAGCAAGGGCGGCAGATACGTCAGAACTGGGCCCTTCTGGCGGCGCTACTATTGGCATTGTCCAGTGTGATCCGGGGGCCACGATGGGGCAGTGGCTGATTGAAGACCTTTCGGTTTCAGATGTTCACTTCCAGCCTTGGATGCTGCTGGTTACAGGCATCGTCTTGCTTTGGTTCCTCTACGTTTGGGCAACGCGATAGCGCGGTCCCCTCGCTTACTGCCACTTCCGGTGCGCTTGCTTGACCGGCTACTATGGGTCCTTTGAGCCTACGGGGGAGCCAATGAAAAGGCGCTCCAAGGTCAGCGATAAATCTGCCAAACTACGAGGCCCCAAGGCGTTGAAGTCGAAGCGCCTTTCCGGACCGCGCGAAGCGTCCCGCCCTACTTCTTCTGCTGCCGATAAGAAAGGAGAAGTTGCTCGGCTCACCCGCGAACTTAGCGAGGCGGTGGAGCAGCAAACAGCGACGGCGGAAGTGTTGCACCTGATGAGCGGATCGCATGGCGACCTCGCTCGCGTATTCGACACAATCTTGGCAAACGCCACACGCCTCTGTCAGGCCAATTTCGGCTTAATGCACCTTCATGAAGGCGACGCGTTCCGCACCGTCGCAATGTACAATGCTCCCCCCGCCTTTGCAAAGCTCCGGCGGCGCAAGCCGGTGATCCGCGCCCGCCCGCTGTTGCGCATGGCCGCGACCAAACAAGTGATCCACATCGCCGACATAACCAAGGATGAGGCTTCGCAGCAGCGCGATCCTGACCTCGCTGCGTTTATCGAGCTCACCGGAGTACGAACCCTACTCGGAATACCGATGCTCAAAGACGATAGCGTAATCGGCGCGATAGTGTTCTATCGCACGGAGGTGCGCCCGTTCACTGACAAGCAGACGGAGCTTCTCAAGAATTTCGCAGCTCAGGCTGTAATCGCCATCGAGAACACGCGCTTACTAAACGAACTCCGCCAGAGCACAACGGACCTCACCGAGCGCACCGCTGACCTCACCGAAGCGCTAGAGCAGCAGACTGCCACGTCAGAGGTGCTCCAGGTTATCTCAAGCTCCCCCGGCGATCTGCAGCCGGTGTTTGCGGCCATGCTGGAGAACGCAGTACGCATCTGCGACGCGACGTTTGGAAATATCTACCGCTGGGACGGTGAGGCCCTGCACATTGTGGCGACACATAATACGCCAACTGCCTTCGCCGAAGATCGTAGGCGATCACCGTATCGTCCTTACCCGCAATCTCCTATCGGCCGTATGGTTGCTGACAAAGTGGTTGTTCATATCAGCGACATCACGGCAGAAGAGGTCTACGTAGCTCAATACGATCCGGTGGCTATCTCCGCAGTAGCACTCGGAGGCATACGGACACTCCTGGGCGTCCCGTTGTTGAATAAGGGCGAGATGATTGGTGCGTTCTTCTTGTCCCGCCAGGAGGTGCGCCTCTTCAGCGACAAGCAGATTGCTCTGGTCACGAACTTCGCCGCCCAAGCCGTCATCGCCATCGAGAATGCGCGATTGCTCAATGAATTAAGGCAATCGCTTAAGCAGCAGACGGCGACCGCCGACGTGCTTAAAGTTATCAGCCGTTCGACTTTCGACCTGCAGCCGGTGTTGGACGCGTTGGTTGAGACTGCAGCGAAGCTCTGCGCGGCCGATATGGCCAGCATCGCAACTCGCGACGGCGAAGTTTACCGGGTGAAAGCGAATTACGCCTTAAACCCAGAGTGGAACGCGCTCGTGCGAACCCTGTCATTCAGGCCAGGCCGCGATACCGTCACCGGGCGCACCCTCCTCGAACGTCAGACCGTACAAATTGCCGACATCACCACTGATCCGGAATACGCGCTGTCTGCGGCGGCATCAGTGGGGAAAATACGGACTGTCATCGGCGTGCCTCTGCTGCGTGAGGGTGATCCAACGGGCGTGATGCAGCTCGCCCGTTCGCGAAATGAGCCGTTCACTCAGCGGCAGATCGAACTGATCCGCACCTTTGCAGACCAGGCGGCCATCGCCATCGAGAACGCGCGGCTGCTCAACGAACTGCGTCAGCGCACCAATGACCTCACGGAAGCGTTGGATCAGCAGACAGCAACCTCAGAGGTACTTGAAGTTATAAGTTCATCACAAGGCAATCTTGAGCCAGTATTTGCAACGGTGCTCGAACAAGCGATCGAGGTTTGTGATGCGACGTTCGGCAACATCTTCCGCTGGGATGGCGAGGCTTTCAGTCTCTTGGCGATACACAACATGCCGCGCGCGTTCGCCGAGTTTCGTAGACGCTCGCCAGTGGTCTGGCCCAACTCAGTCCCCCTTTTGGCTCGCATGGTGGCGAATAAAACGGTGAGCCATATCGCCAACGCAGCAGGGGAAGAACACTACATCGACCGTTCCGATCCAAATACGGTCGCAGCCGTTGAGCTTGGGGGTGCGCGCACAGTTCTGGCTGTACCAATGCTAAAGGACCGTGAACTGATAGGTGTGTTCACCCTGTTCCGGCAAGAGGTGCGTCCGTTTACCGACAAGCAGATTTCGTTGGTCCAAAACTTCGCCGCCCAGGCAGTCATCGCCATCGAGAACGCGCGGTTGCTCAACGAACTGAGGCAATCGCTAGAGCAGCAGACGGCGACTGCCAATGTTCTCGACGTTATCAGCCGATCGGCCTTCGATCTTCACGCTGTGTTCAAAACAGTTGCCGAGAGTTCGGTCAGGCTGTGCGGGGCGGACAGGTCGTTCATCTTCCGTTTCGACGGCGAACGCCTGCGGATGGCGGTCGCTTTCAATTCTTCTCCGGAGTTTGAGGAGTGGATAGCGCAACATCCAATACCGCCCGGAAGGCAGAGCGGTGCTGCCCGCGCCGCGCTTGAACGCAGGACCACCCACATCCACGATGTTCAGGCTGATCCAGAATTTACCTATGGGGCAAAAGACTTCGAGGCCATCAGAACCGTACTTGCGGTGCCGATCCTCAAGGGCGTTGACCTTCTGGGCGTGATGATACTGAACCGCCTCGAAGTCAGACCCTTTACCGACCAACAAATCGCTTTGGTTGAGACCTTCGCCGACCAAGCAGCGATTGCGATTGAAAACGTGCGGCTATTGGACCAACTGCGCGAGAGAACTGAAGAGGTTGAGAAGCTAAACCAGCAACTTGAGAGGCGCGTCACTGACCAAGTAGGCGAAATCGAGCGCATGGGCAGGTTGCGACGCTTCCTGCCTCCGCAGGTGGCCGATCTGATCGTCGCTTCTGGAACCGAGAAGCAACTGGAGAGCCATCGGCGAGAGATAACCGCGCTCTTCTGTGACCTGCGCGGGTTCACCGGGTTCACCGAGAGCGCCGACGCCGAAGACGTGATGGCGCTATTGCGCGACTACCATGCGACAGTCGGCGAGAAAATCATCAGATACAGCGGCACGCTCGAACGCTACGCTGGCGACGGCGTGATGGTCGTTTTCAACGATCCGGTGCCAGTCGATAACCCCGCGCTTCAGGCTGTGCTCATGGCGCTTGAAATGCGCGAGGCCATCGGGGCGTTGACTGAGACGTGGCGTCGTTGGGGCCACGAAATCGGCTTCGGCATCGGCATAGCGCACGGATTTGCCACGCTCGGGACTATCGGCTTCGAGGGCAGGTTCGATTATGCCGCCATCGGGACGGTATCCAACGTGGCCTCTCGGCTATGCGATGAAGCGAAGCCGGGGCAAATCTTGATCAGTCCTCGGGTGCTGACGAAGGTCGAGAACGCGGTGAAGGTCGAACCCGTGGGTGAGTTCGAGTTGAAGGGGATACGGCGACCACTGCCGGCTTTCAATGTAGTCTCAGCCGGGTCGTCAAAACCTAATGCCAATAGAGGCGACGCAGCCGACTAGCACCGCAACGTAGTCGACGTCTGTTCCTGGCCCCGTAGCGGGCCCCCGGCCGCACACCAGCGACGTGCCGCCAGCCACATTCGATGCGCTGGTCGAAAAATTATTCAGGTAAGCCAAGTAGGCGTGCGCCTTCTATATACTTGTCCGCGAAAGCACGCGTTACTCCATACTTGAAGACATCGCTGCACCGGGTCTCTGGCGCGAGTTCCAGCCCTTGTCCGATAATTGGCCTTGCTTCCTCCACGCGACCGGCCAGGGCCAGCGCCGCGGCGTGACAGAAATAGAGCGTGCTAAAATGGGCGTTAGCTTGCACGGCCTTGGCATAGTGCGACGCCGCCTCGTCGTATCGCGCCTCTTGGAACGCCACCACTCCGAGCGCAACATGGGCCAAAAAAGCCACAGGATCGAAAGGGCTCAGCCGCAGCGCACGATTGGCGTGAGCGGTCGCGGCGGCGGAGTTGTCGTCGTAAGCGTGGATTAGTGCGCCCCAATAGAGCGCCATGGCGGACGAGGGATTGAGCGACAAGGCGCGCTCGATGGCGCTCAACGCTGCTTTACGATTCTTGCTCAGATTGGAGATTACAAACGCGGCGACCGCGAGCGCCGTCGCGTCGTCGGTTCCGCTCGCAATCGCGGTGCGTGCGTGCAGGAGCCCGGCTATATTGTCAGCCTCATTAAATCCCCCGCGATGAAAGCAAATCTCATGGCACCAAGCGATGAAGGCGTGGGCGGCGGCGTATTTCGGGTCCAGCTTGAGCGCGTCCTGTAGAAACCTTGCGGCGATCCTGGCGTCCGCAGGCATCAAAGAAACCATGTGAGGCAAAGCGCGCAGATAGAGGTCGTAGGCATCGAGATTTTCGGGACGCTTTCGCCTGGAGCGTTCAATCTCCGACTGCCGCAGGCTTGGCTCGACGACGCCGACCACTCTTTCGGTGATCTGATCCTGCAGGTCGAAAACGTCCTCCAGGTTTCCTTCGTATCTGTCGGCCCAAAGATGTGCCCCGGTTTCGGCTTCGAGCAACTGGGCGGTGATGCGCACGCGGTTCCCCGCTTTGCGAACAGATCCCTCCAGGACATAGCGCACACCAAGCTCGCGCCCGACCTGCCGCACATCGACGGCTTTGCCCTTGTAGATGAAGCTCGAGTTGCGCGCGATTACGAACAGCCATTTGATCCGCGACAGGCCAGTGATGATTTCCTCCACCATCCCGTCGGCGAAATACTCCTGCTCCGGGTCGCCGCTCATGTTCTGGAACGCCAACACGGCAAGCGAAGGCTTGTCGGGTAGCGCAAGCCGCGCCGACGGCTCAGGCGTAGCAAGCTCCGCTTGGGGCGCGTTCTTGACCGGCGCGGGGACGCCCACCTCCAGTGAATAAACCCGGACCGGCTCGGAAATGTTTTTGAGTTTGGTCGAGCCCAGATCGCTCACAGCAAGATCGAGCCGCGCCTTCACCTGGCGATATGCGTCTTCCGAAAGACAAATGCCTCCCGGCTTGGCAATGCCTTCCAATCGCGCGGCGATGTTGACGCCATCGCCCATTAGATCGCCATCGCTCTCCTCGACCACATCGCCGAGGTGGATGCCAATGCGGAAATCAATGCGCCGCTCGGGCGGAAGGCGAGCGTTGCGTTCGACCATGCCGTTCTGCACTTCGATGGCACAGCGGACTGCGTCAACGACGCTGCGGAACTCAACGAGACTTCCGTCGCCCGTGCGCTTAACGACACGTCCGTTATGGACGGCGATGGTCGGATCAATCAGATCGCTGCGGAGCGCCCGCAGCCGCGCCAGGGTCCGATCCTCATCGGAGCCAGCAAGCCGGCTGTATCCCACCACGTCTGCAGCCAGAATGGCCGCGAGCTTCCGGGTCTCGGCCATGACACGTGCCTTCTGCCAAAGTCCAGATTAGCACAAAGACCCGTTCCGAGCTTGCCGTCGCGCGAGTGATGACCGCGAGTGGTATAGCGCATGGCTTTGCTACGCTTGGGACTATCGGCTTCGAGGGCAGGTTCGACTACGCCGCCATCGGGACCGTATCGAATGTTGCGTCTCGGCTCTGCGATGAAGCGAAGCCGGGGCAAATCTTGATCAGTCCTCGGGTGCTGACGAAGGTCGAGAACGCGGTGAAGGTCGAACCCGTGGGTGAGTTCGAGTTGAAGGGGATCAGGCGACCACTGGCAGCTTACAATGTGGTCGCTGCTGCGACCTAAGAACTGAGGCCGATAGCCGGCGATATGGCTGGATGAGCTTGGGACGAACAATAAGCTCGCCACCATCCGACGATTGTAAATGGAGCCCTACCATGCGCCGCGCCTTGTTTGCCTTGCTGTTGCTTCTCCCGGTCCATGCCGTTCGTGCCGAACCCCTGTGGCAGACCCTGCCGCCAACTCCCGCCCCTGTCCCCGGCGAACACACCGGTCACGCCAAGGTTAACGGTATCAGCCTGTATTACGCGAGCATCGGCCACGGTTCGCCGGTCGTCCTTCTACACGGCGGTCTCTCCAACTCGGATTATTGGGGCAATCAGATCAAGGCTCTCGCTCCGCACCACACGGTTATCGTCGTGGACAGCCGCGGCCACGGCCGCAGCACGCGCGACGCCCGGCCGTACGGCTACGACCTCATGGCCGATGACGTTGTCGCTTTGCTTGAGACGCTGCACATCGCCAAGGCCGACGTGGTCGGCTGGAGCGACGGCGCCATCCTTGGCCTCGATCTTGCCATTCGTTATCCAGACCGTGTCGGTAAGGTGTTCGCCTTTGCCGCCAACACCATCACATCAGGTGTGCAAGAGGGCGTGGAAAAGAACCCCACCTTCGCCGCCTTCATCGAGCGCGCCGGGCACGAATACGCCAGATTGTCGGCGACACCGAAGGACTACGATGCCTTCGTCGCGCAGATCAGCAAGATGTGGGAGACTGAGCCGAACTGGACAGACGCCCAACTGCAGTCGATCCGCGCGCCAGTGCTGGTGGCTGACGGCGACCACGACGAGGCGATCAAGCGCGCGCACACGGAATACATCGCCGCCACGATCCCCGGAGCCGGACTGCTGATCTTGCCCAACACAAGCCACTTCGCCTTCCTGCAAGACCCAACGTTGTTCAACGCAGCCCTGCTGCATTTCCTCGGCGACCGTTAGCAGTGATGCGTCGACGGAACGGTAAAACGGTTACACGTTCTCGCGTGTCGTTCGTGCAATATGAGGCGGGCTACGGCACACGCATCTGGGACGGAGTGCGCCCAGCGAGAAAGCCCTCACGTGGCTGTGCAAAGGGCATCAGGGGTGTCCCTGAGCGCCGCTTGTTGAGCATAAAGCGTCCGGCCATCTGTGCTCACGCGGGGATAGCCGACAATCATTTCGCCGCACCATTCTGTGCGTGAAATTCGCTCAATGGAAGCCCCTGCGCCGCAGGCCTTCGCGAATTGCTTAGATGTTTCAAGTTGTGTTCACGTGGCCCCCACTGCCATCGTCGACCACGGCCTTCGCCTCGCCGATGAGCTTTGCTCGATACTCCACATCATCGAGGAGCCGGGCTTCGGCCATCGCAGTGATCTCGCGTGCCGGCACTTCGCTGAGCTTAACCCGACCTTCCCTGCGGATTTGCGCTTTCACTTCCTCTCGGGCTCGGCGCTGCGCTTTCAACAAACCGCGCGACGCGAGCTTTATCTGTTAGATGTTTATCCGCTCAGCGTCGATGTTTTGCTTCGACTTGTTGTTTGCTCCGCGTCGGTGCAATTCTAAGGAGGGCCACCTCGACCGCGGGGTACCCCCAAAATCATCGTCGCCGAGCGGGCCATTGGTGCCCCGCGCAATCTGCGAAATTCGATCAAGCCACACCTTCCGGGAGAGGCAGCGGCGTCTACAGTGATAATGAATTTGAGTTTAGCAAGGAAGTTTTGGCGTGGGAGCTAGCTAACGACCTGACAAACCATACCGGGCTGCGCGGCCAATGATCCAAATGACCACTGCGCCGACAATCGCGATGGGAGTAGAGATGGCCCAATTAGGATGAGTTTGCACGGCACCAATGGCAAAAATAAAAAGTGCCCACAGCACTGCCGCGATGCAAGCTGCCGAATAAATTGCATTTGCTAGACGAGCCGCCATTTGGCTCAATATCGCGCAATTCTAAAGAGAGGCGGTCGACCAAATAAGCTCTTGGTTAAAGGCGCAGCTTCAACACGTTGGCCCACTTAGGGCAGCGAGCATTGCCGCAATCTTGTTGCCGGGGCTTGCCCGGCCCCAAATCGTTTGCCGCTGTGCGCGCAGGGGTGCCTCGCAAGTTGTGTGCAAATTCGATTGGTATGTGTCGATCGTCGGGCTTAGGGCGACAACTGATCGACTATTGCCAGAATTCCAAGGGCAATGATCAGGAACATCAACAGATAGGCGTACGGACGATTGGGTTCGTGTTTCTCAACAGCCACGAATAACACGGCAGCGACAAAGGCGATGGCGAGTGCCGCCCACATCTAAACGCCTCATCCGCCTGGAGCTTCGCTGCGCGAATATATCGAAGTACCCCGGTCCCGCTAGTCCAGAAAAGACTGCTTTGGTGCCCCGCGCAATATGTGGGAGGGATCGAGCCATACCGATCGTGTGCTAAAAATGCCCCTTGGCTATCCCAGGCTGAGCGGATGGCCAGCTTCGTCGTCCGCGAGTTCCTGATAATGAAATATTTGTTGGCCGATCGATCGCGCGAACCCGTCAAGGCCAGGAAATAGAGCGGCCGAACTCAGGTTCATAAGTTTTAGATGCCGAGCAAACTCAATTGCCTTTTGTTGATCCAAACGCAGCGATAGCTTCAATACGTTGCCATTTAGCTCCCAGTCGTGCATTGCTCTAAGATTACAGACAAAACTGACCGCGAGATCGGCCGGGCAAAGGAAAACACCTTGCTGCGTGGTCAGCCGCTCATTCAAATGAAAGGGATTTTCCGGTTTGACAAATCTTCGCTCGTGTACCGGTGTGCTAGGTCCTAACTGGTACATTGGGATAAACGTTTCATCGGTCCTATTGCGATCGTCATCTCTGAGATCAACTAACTTTAAGGGTGATACAGCCTTTTTTGCTGCGTCATCACACCACCCTGCTCGAAAGCACCAAATCGATGGCGGTTGTTTCTCGAAGGCAAATCCATACTCCATTGCAAAGGCACCGGCGACAAACGGCGAATACGTACAATCCAGAAGTCGCGTCGGCGCGCCGTGGTGTCGCATTAGCGCCAGACAAAACAATGCATCGGAGTGAACACGGTGATACTGCGGTTCCCGTAACCGGCGTCGAAATTCCCTGATCGTTTGGAACTCGATGCGGGTGGCATTTTCTAGACCGATGTGCCAACCGCTCAATGCACGCTCCAGTGTCGTGGTGGGCACGCCACAGTCTTTTGGCTGGCCGCGATAAATCCAGTCTCGATCCAAACGGAGAACGAAGTCGTAGAACTCCTTCCAAGAATAAATATCTTGGTTCGCAAAATCTGACATGCCTTTCTCTCCCGCGTCAGCAGCGCAAGATGGCAATTACGGCACGTTTGTCTTTGGATGCAATCGTATCAGCGTGAGCAGCTTGGCGATGTTGGCCGCATCACGGTTTCTGGGAAATGGGAGCCCCAAGCGCGGATGAGGCTACACGCTTGGGGCCTGAGACAGCATCGGTGGTCGGGGGACTACTAGCTGCCTCGGCTCTGACCGAAGCATACGCTGTCGGGCGCCTCTATCACGATCGGTGATTAACGTTACGAGGTGCGGGGCGGCCAGACGGGGCGCCGGTTCTCAGATCAGGATCGGGGGTTAGGGACGCAATGGAAATGTCGTTGGTCGGAACGCTCACTTCCTCGACGGTCAGACGGGAGCGAGCGAGAGCAAAATAGACAGCGATTAGTCCTGCAGCCACCAGGGTCCCGGCTCCGATGCCAACCACGGCGGGCGAAATGGTTGCAAAACCAATTACCGTAAGCCCGGCCCCGACTAAGGCTATGCCGAGCACCAGTAGTAAGTAAATGTGAAATCTCTCTAGCGTGCGAGGCGTGCTATTTCGTACGGGCCGTCCGGGGGGCACGTTGATCATTTGGTCGCTCGCGCAGTAGCTCCGGCAGCTTGGCGATATTCGCCGCGATGCGCCGCGCGCCCAATCACTCTCCGTGATCCCCCTCAAACACATGCTGTCGAAAGTTGCGGTCCTCGGGGCTTGGTACCGGGGCGTCCATGATGAAGAACGCCGCCTCCTGCAAAGCCTCCACGACCTGGGCCTTCTCCAGCCGCCCCGGACAGAGCGAAATGGTATCCCTCTGCGTATAGTAGTCGAAGGCAACGTCGCCCGCTTCGTCATACACGATAACTCGCATTGGCAATGCTCCCCAAACGCATGATGGCTGCACACATCAACGTATAGGAGCTAGGAAAGTTGCCGGACCACAGCGGCGGGAAGTGGCGAGCAGCCATCGGGACTTGGACCTGAACGGCAGGCTGCGAATTAGTAAGGTACAGGATAAGGTGCGTCGTCTGATGTTCAGCCCACTCTATTTCACGCTCATCCTTGCCGGGATCATCCTGATTGCCTGCGCTTTCCTCGGCAGCCTCTACCTTACGTGCCGACATTCGGGGCCGGACGAGGAAAAGCCGCGCAAAAGGATCAACGTGTCCAACTTGAAATGAACAAATCGAACCAAACCAAGGCTCAGCAGCAGGAGCAGCCTTTTGGCCGAGGAGATACTTGCGGGCCGCCGTTGATCTCCCGTCGCTGAGTCGAATGTGCGTGCCGTCGCTCGCCGCTATGCCCGCGCCTGTCAACACGTACCGACGATGTCAGCGTAGGGATCGTGTTCTTTATCCTCGCGGATCAGGCGCGCTGACAGTTCGGGCGTGGGTTCCTGCGGCAACTCGTATTTATCCCGAAGCTGCTGCCCAATCGCGGTTTGCATCTCGCGACGCAAAGCCACGGCCCATTTGCGGGGATGCTGGCTGTTATGTGTTGATCGCTGCATTGGTATCCTCCCGCTCGGGTCAACGACCCACTTGATACCTATCGAGAGGAGGAGGCAGTGACTTGGAGCACACACGCGGTTCCGGCGCTGTTCACGCGCCCGCCAGCAACACCACCCAAAAGTTTGCACAGGCTTGTTGACGGCCACAAAAAAGCGCCCGGGAAGTCCACGCTCCCGGGGGTTGCTACAGGTTGTTGCCTCAAGCTTGTAGGCTCTTCTGTCCGGGCGGCCGATTTTTGTCGGGGGATGGGGGTCGTCGCCCGGATGGGCCCACTACATTGGATGTAGGCACCATTTCACTCAACACAACGTCGCACCAGCGCCGGGACTATTCGCCGCTGTCGGCGACCGTAAACTCCGCGAACGTGCGCAGTTCAGCCAATGTGCTGGCCGCTATGGCAAGAGCCAGGGCCGCAACGAAGACGATCTTTCCCTCAGCGAACCGTCCTCGGCGCTGTGCCGTAAGGCGCGGTTCATCGCTGTGACAGGGATCACGATCTGTCGAGCTGGTGGGGTTATCCCCTAAGATTGGGGGATTGCCGCAGCGAGAACGATACCGTTCAATTTGGCAGGCGACGCCACCACGCCTCGCCGAATTGAACTGCTGACTAGTCCCGACGGCCTGCATGGTTCGTCGGGACTTTGTTTGTGCGAACGCTTTAAGCTTCGATCAAACAATCGTCGCTTCAATATCCGCATGTACCGCGGTGTGGCGACAGCTTTGGTCGCTCTGGCGGCCTTCGACTATTTCTACCTGGACGGCAAGTATCTCCACTCCGTCCAAGCGGTAGCTAACTCCCTGTTGCACTTTTTCTTGCCGTAGGCTGGCAGCCAGAAAGCGCCAGCCTTGGCCACCGACTTGGCCACCCATTGCCGTGTAGCGCGACACTTGGCGTGTTGATCGCTATGGTCACCCCGTGCCTTGGCAACATATCCGCATCTCCCGGTTCGGTGGCCCCGCAAGCCGGGTGCAAGGTACGCCTTGCGGAATTGTTGTCTCCGCGCTTTCTGGCGGCGACGATGATGCCCATTCGTCGGCTGTCGAGCCGGTCACAAGGGCCACATAGTTGTGCGTTTCAGCCGGCAAGGCACGATGGTTTGTTAGCCAGGCGCTCACCCGCGCTGGACCTGCATTGTACGCCGCTGCTGCAAGTCCAAGATTGCCAAACCGGTTCAGAAGCTCGCGCAAATAAGCAGCCGAATGCCGCAAAGCCTCTACCGGATCGAAGGGGTCGGTGAGGCCGTGCCAGTAGGCGTTCGCCGGCATGAATTGTGCGATACCTGCGGCTCCCTTCGGGCTGACAGCCTGCACATCGAACCGACTTTCCTGCCAGATCACGCGGGCAAAGAACTCGACTGGAAGGGCGTTCTCCGCCGCCGACTGTTCTAGTGCGCGGTAAATGTCATCGGCTGTCGGCACTTGCGCCGATCCACCACGCGGCTCGCCGGCCGTTGAAGCGTCGCTGTCCCCGTCGAGTGTTGCTGGCGTGGCGCCCGCTTGTGCGTTGGCAGACGCATTCGCCAAGGCGAGCACGCATGCAAGCAGCGGCCTGGTTACACGGGTCATTGCTGGTTTCGCTTAGCTCAACGAGAGCGAACTGCGCAGGGCGTGCGACCGGTGCCACTGCCAAACCCGTTAACGAGAAGTTAACAAGGGTTTTAGGGTCCTAGATATTTCTGAGGGGGTCCTACTTTTTGCGCGAGACCACCCCCGGCCTCTCCAGGCACAGGGGAGGTCCATCATCGCGAGGCGCTCGACAACCCCGTGATGGCAAACGCAGCGGCGCGCTTTGTGCAGCATCCTACTGACAAAGGATGCCCCATGGCACGAGCAATGATTTCCGACCCAAAACGACACACAACCTGCGAACCGATGTACGACATTGACCCACAGACTGGCGCAAGCGTCGAAATTTTCTACGCTGATCGTGCGCTCGCCGCGTCATTCAGTACGCATGCAGGGTGGTTCTGGTGGGCGTGCCAGCCTGGCCTTGTGCCAGGCGGCCTGCCGATTGGGCCATTTGATACCAGCTATACCGCTTACCGCAATTTCGCGACGCGCTCGCGGCAGCTTTGAGAGGTCTCGACAAGACTGCTAATGCCGAGCGAGAGAGCCGCTCGACCCTATCGCTTCTTCGCTCCGAAAATCGGCATCATATTTCATAATTTCGCGCATCAACTGCTCGATTAGTTGCTGTCGGATCGGACCATCTTGACCGCTGGTTAGTTCCGCGACGGTCTTTGCGATTGCGTCGATCACTTCATCGGCTTCGTCGGTATCGACCTTATCTGACCCGCCGGCCGTCGCGGGATATTCGGCGAAAAAATCGTCGACCAGTTCAACCATCATGCAATGAAGGCAGGGTCGTTCTTGCTCGTC
>CAWDZD010000044.1:285000-445500 GCA_963806465.1 uncultured Alphaproteobacteria bacterium
GAAACTGCGCGTGCTCACGGCCGCCACCGGCGTCGGGCACATGCAGCCGCTGCGTATCATCATTTCCGGCGACGGCGGCGTCGAAGCGGCGGTGGCGCTCTCCGATAACGGCAAATACGTGCCGGTCGATATCCGCAATGTCGTCACCGAAGCCGCCGCGGGCGGCGAAGACGAGGCCGGCGAAGATGACGGCAGCGGCGTGCGGCTCTACCAGAGCATCTATGAAACCGCGCTGCGCAACAACGTACCCAACGCGGTGATCGAAGAGCTGATCCGCATCTATTCGTACGACGTCGACTTCCAGCGCAAAGTGCAGCCAGGCGATGGCTTCGACGTTCTCTATTCCGACGATGAGAACAACGAAGGGCGAAACGAAGTGCGCTACGTTTCGCTGACGGTCGGCGGCGAGACCAAACGGTACTATCACTATCAGACCGCCGACGACGGCACCTACGACTACTATGACGAGACCGGCAAGAGCGCCAAGAAGTTCCTGGTCCGCAAGCCGGTGCCGATCGGCATCATGCGCTCGGGCTTCGGCGAACGTAACCACCCGCTGCTGCACTATATGAAGACCCATACCGGCGTCGATTGGGCGGCGCCGTTCGGCACCCCGATCTTCGCCGCCGGCAACGGCACCATCGACGAAATCGGCCTCAAAGGCGGCTACGGCAAATACGTGCGCGTCCGCCACGCCAACGGTTATCAGACTGCCTATGGCCACATGACGGCGTTCGCGCGCGGCCTCAATGTCGGCAGCCGCGTGCGTCAGGGCCAGATCATCGGCTTTGTCGGCTCGACCGGGCTGTCGACCGGCGCTCACGTCCATTTCGAAATCCTCATCAATGACCGCTTTGTCAATCCGATGACGGTCAAGCTGCCGCGCGGCCGCGTCCTCGACGGGACTTCGCTCGCCATCTTTGAAAAGGGCCGCGAGCAGCTTGACGCGCTGATGGCGCAGGTGCCCGGGCGCGTCGCGCAAATTCGCTAGCGGCTTTCTTCTTCCCACCGTTACTAGAGAAGCGACGAAGCAATCTCGTCGCATACATGATAGTTTTGGCTTGTTGTGCCACTGTGCGGCTCGTAATGACGGCGCGAGCAGGAGGCTTTCGTGACTTCAAATACGGCCGGCAACGACCGCCTCGAAGTGCATTCGAGCCGCGTGTGGGCGCTGGTCCATTTCAGCCTTACGCGCTGGCTGTTTCCGGCGCGCATGATCGCCGATCATGTCGGCGTATCCACCAACATCGTGCTGTTCTGGCTCACGCCGTGGCGACGCAACGACGAGCACCTGCCGATGTCGCACATCGCCGAGGTCGGTCACACCCGCGGCCTGATCTGGGACCAGATCAGCGTCGAAAGCTCGGGCGGACTTAATCCGCTGGTCGTTTCGGGTCTGCCCAAGGGGCAGGCCCGTTACTTCGTCGAGCACGTGCGCGAGCGGATCAACGAGGCCGCCGCGGCTACGCCGCCGCTGCAACCTCGCCGTTGAACTTCAGCCCCTGCTTGCTGGCGCTGATGACGACCTTCTCGCCGTCCTTGATGCGGCCGGCGAGGATCATTTCCGCGAGCGGGTCCTGCACCGATTTCTGGATCACGCGCTTGAGCGGACGGGCGCCGTAGGCCGGATCCCAACCTTTGTCCGCAAGCCAGTCGCGCGCCGCAGGTTCGAGCTTGATGGCGATCTTTCGATCTTCCAGGAGCCGCGCCAGACGCTTGAACTGGATGTCGACGATTCGCGCCATTTCCGACTTTTGCAGGCGGTGGAACAGAATGATCTCGTCGATGCGGTTGAGGAATTCCGGCCGGAAGCTCGCGCGCACGATCGCCATCACCTGATCGCGCACGGCGTCGGTATCCTGGCCTTCGGGTTGGTTGACCAGGATTTCGGCGCCGAGATTCGACGTCATCACGATCAAGGTGTTGCGGAAATCGACGGTGCGGCCCTGACCGTCGGTCAGGCGGCCGTCGTCGAGCACCTGCAGCAACACATTGAACACATCCGGGTGCGCTTTCTCGATCTCGTCGAACAGGACCACCTGATACGGCCGCCGCCGCACCGCTTCGGTCAGCGCGCCGCCTTCCTCGTAGCCGACATAGCCGGGCGGCGCACCGATCAGCCGCGCCACCGAATGCTTCTCCATGTATTCCGACATGTCGACGCGGATCAGCGCATTCTCGTCGTCGAACAGGAATTCGGCGAGCGCCTTGGTCAGCTCGGTCTTGCCGACGCCGGTCGGGCCCAAGAACATGAACGAGCCGATCGGCCGGTTTGGATCCTGCAAGCCGGCGCGGGCCCGGCGCACCGCCGTCGACACGGCTTTCACCGCATCGGCCTGGCCGACCACGCGCTTGGCGAGCTGCTCCTCCATGCGGAGCAGCTTTTCTTTCTCGCCTTCGAGCATGCGATCGACCGGGATGCCGGTCCAACGCGACACCACCTGCGCGATGTGGTTGGCGGTTACCGCCTCCTCGACCATGGCGCCGCGGCCCTCGCCGCCCTCAAGCGCCTTGAGCTTTTTCTCCAGCTCCGGGATGCGGCCGTACGAGATTTCGCCGGCGCGCTGATATTCGCCGCGGCGTTGCGCGTTGGCGAGTTCGACGCGCAGCTGGTCAAGCTCGGTCCGCAGCTTCTGCGCTCCGGAGAGCTTCTCCTTCTCCGACTTCCAGCGCGACGTCAGATCGGCCGATTGCTTTTCCAGCGCCGCCAGCTCGGTTTCGAGACCGCCGAGCCGCGAACGCGAACCCGGATCTTTCTCCTTCTTCAGCGCCTCCTGCTCGATCTTGAGCCGCACGATCTCGCGGTCGATGGAATCGAGCTCTTCCGGCTTGGAATCGACCTGCATCTTCAGCCGCGCCGCCGCCTCGTCGACCAGATCGATCGCCTTGTCGGGCAGGAAGCGGTCGGTGATGTAACGGTGCGACAGCGTCGCCGCAGCGACCAGTGCGGCGTCGGTGATGCGCACGCCGTGATGCGCCTCGTACTTGTCCTTGAGCCCGCGCAGGATCGAGATCGTGTCCTCAACGCTCGGCTCGTCGACATAGATCGGCTGGAAGCGGCGCGCCAACGCGGCGTCCTTCTCGACATGCTTTTTGTATTCGTCGAGCGTGGTGGCGCCGATGCAATGCAGCTCGCCGCGCGCCAGCGCCGGCTTGAGCAGGTTTGAGGCAT
The DNA here is from genome assembly GCA_963806465.1 of uncultured Alphaproteobacteria bacterium. Lineage (GTDB taxonomy): Bacteria > Pseudomonadota > Alphaproteobacteria > Rhizobiales > Xanthobacteraceae > BOG-931. Next base: position 288,173 of record CAWDZD010000044.1, read on the forward strand.
CCATCGCGCCGTCGGCCTTGCCGGCGCCGATGATGGTGTGCATCTCGTCGATGAAAAGAATGTAGGCGCCCGCGGAAGACGTGACCTCCTGCAGCACGGCTTTCAGCCGCTCCTCGAACTCGCCGCGATATTTCGCCCCGGCGATGAGCGCACCCATGTCGAGCGATAGGAGCTTCTTGTCTGTCAGGCTTTCGGGCACGTCGCCGTTGACGATGCGCAGCGCCAAGCCCTCGACGATCGCGGTCTTGCCAACGCCCGGTTCGCCGATCAGCACGGGGTTGTTCTTGGTCCGGCGCGACAGCACCTGGATGGTGCGGCGTATTTCCTCGTCGCGCCCGATCACCGGGTCGAGCTTGCCGTCGCGGGCAGCCTGCGTCAGATCGCGCGCATATTTTTTCAGCGCGTCATAAGCATTTTCGGCCGACGCGCTATCGGCGCTGCGGCCCTTGCGCAGCGACTCGATGGCGGCGTTGAGGTTTTGCGGCGTCACGCCTGCAAGGCTGAGAATCTTTCCGGCTTCGCTGCCCTTCTCCAGGGCCAGAGCGAGCAGCAGCCGCTCCACGGTGACGAAGCTGTCGCCGGCCTTTTCGCCGGCCTTCTCGGCGGTGTCGAACGCCCGCGCCAAGGCCGGGTCGAGATAGACTTGACCGGCGCCGCCGCCGGAGACTTTCGGGCGTTTAGCCAGCACCGCCTCGACGGCCGACAAGGCCTGACGCGAATTGCCGCCGGAACGATCGATCAAGCCGGCGGCAAGCCCCTCGGGGTCGTCAAGCAGCACCTTGAGGAGGTGCTCGGGTGAAAACTGCTGATGTCCCTCGCGCAGCGCGAGCGACTGGGCGGATTGGATGAAACCGCGACTGCGGTCGGTGTATTTGTCGAAATTCATGTCCTATCCCTCGGCCTATTCCAAACGCCCTGACGGCGCGATCGGAACATCGTCACTGGGTAATATCAATGCGGGTTTGCGGTTCCCTGATCCGGATCAAACCGACCCGGACAGCGACCCAAGCGGACCCAGGAAGGCGTCCGCCGTCGCTGAATATGGTGGCGCGAAGCGCCAAATGAAGGGCGGATTGGCGCAAGCGTCATGTTTAATTTTGCGCATATGGCCGCTCGCACCGTGTCGAAAGCCGCTACTTCAGAGTGATCACCCGAACATCCGCTCGCCCTGCAGGTCGACCATCTGCCGGGCCTTGCTCAGCGTAAAGGTCACCGCATCGTCGAACGAGGCGAACGCATCGGCGCGGATGAAGCGATGCTCCTTGCGCACGCCGCCGATCTCGCGCTCGATGGTGCCGGCCGTCTGATAGCCAGCCTCGCTCTTGAATGGCGCCGGGCGGATGATGAAGCCTTTATAGTCGACCGGCTCGACGACTTTCTGGGCCTGCGACGGAGCGAGCTTCCCGAACAGGGCGCTGAGAAACGACATCGCTTGTCATCCACCGTCGCAGCTTGCACTGTGCCGGCTTGCATTGCTCGCGCGCTCGAAACGCCGGTCAAAGCCCATAGCCATAACGTGGATCCCAGCCATAGCCGAAATAATGGCGCTGGATCGGACCGGGATATTGCCAGGCAGCGTACGAATCTTCGTACGCCCCGAGTGGCCCGTAGAACGGCGACCGCGCGACTTCGATCAGCGTGTCGGCCAGATCGCGATGGCCATAGGCCGCGCCATAGTGATGATGCCGGTAACCGGCGTGGTGCGAGGGCGCAGATTGCGCCTGCCCCAAAGCCGGCTGCATAAGCAGGATGGCGGCGCCGGCGGCGAACACAAGGCAATGCCAAAAGCGCAACATCAAAGTGACTCCGCTGTCGCGGCGTTCGGCCCACGTGAACCCGCCTGCAAGTCCACGCGCGGCCTAGTGAGCGCGCGAATAATAACCGCTGGAATAAAGTACCAGCGTACGCGCCTCGTCGCCATGGGCGGCTTGATAGGCGCCGGCGAGATAGCGCATCCCGTAGGTCATATTGGTCTGGGGATCGAGCAGGCCCTCGGCCGAGCCGCGATAGCCGAGCGCTCGCGCGGTCCCAAGTCGAATTTGCATCAGCCCGTAGTTCCCCTGATAGACGGCGCGCGGGTTGAAATTGCTCTCGCGCCGAATGACCTGACGCACCAGCGCGATCGGCAGGCCGTTGGCGCTGGCGTGTTGCTCGATCAAAGCGTTCAAAGCGGCGCGCTCGTCGGCGGCAGCCGCCGGTCGCGCCAGAGCAGCCACGGCAAGCACGCAACACGCCATTGCGCGCAGCATCGATTGATTGTCCCCAACTTCAGCCGAGACGAATCGGCCCCCGCATCTGTCACGTCAAAACCAGCCGCAAAAAAGCGGCCGAAATAAGCAGATGACGAAAGGCGTTAACCGCCCCTTGACCGACCACACGCACGCCTGATTGCAAAATCGGCAAAGGCTCTCTATATACGCGCCATTCGCGATTGAGCTTGCCTTGCAGTCTCGGCCGTAAGGCGTGATCCCGAAGCTTGGATACCCGGTTTTCGGACAAGATCATGCGCCAGCTAAAAAAGGCCTTTCCCAAGAACACGCAAAATCCGGATTGGACCGTACAAATGGTTTGTGCGGCCGCAAAACGCGTTAGGCGTTTTCCATAGGAGGCCATCATGGCTACAGGTACCGTCAAGTTTTTCAACGCCCAGAAGGGTTACGGCTTCATCGTGCAAGATGCGGGCGGCCCGGACATCTTCGTGCATATCTCCGCCGTCGAGCGCGCCGGCATGCGCACGCTCAACGAAGGGCAGAAAGTCTCGTTCGACATCGAGGCCGACCGCCGCAGCGGCAAGAATGCCGCAACCAACCTACAAGCAGCCTGATCACGCATTATATGTGTCACGCCGGCGCCACACTGGCGCCGGCTTTGTCTTTTCTATCCGGCGCCAACGCACCAACAAAAAACCGCGGGGACAAAGTCATGCCGAGAAAACCGGGATTGAACTCCGAATTCGTCATGTTCGACGTCATCTACGAAGACGGCTCCCAGCGCTCGAACCGCAAGGTTCCGCGAACGCTGACCGGCGGCCTCGATGGCGACAAGCCGGCGCATGAGTTCCTGATCGAGCAGGACCGCGACATCGCCGAGAAATCCGGCCGGCCGGTGCTCAAGATCAAAAGCATCGCCCGCGCCGGCGCCAAGAAGAAAGACCGCGACTTCTCGGAACACCACGCCGGCTAGTTTTGCCCTCCCCCTCGTGGGGAGGGTCGCCGGCTTCGCTCGCGCAGCGAGCGAAACCGCGGGGTGGGGGCCTTGAAGCAATTTTGCTGCCATCAGCGTAGGCATTAAACCTGCCGACCCCACCCCTACCCCTCCCCACAAAGGAGAGGGGATTTGGACCGGGCGATTGCGCTCCGTTAACCGATAGCCGGTACAACGGCGGGGCGAGTCCGCCCGGGAATTCGAGCGTACCCGCCGGAGTACGCCTGCAATGTCCGAACTCGCGGTCAGCTTTGCCGCCCAGTTCTCCTCCAACGCCGGCATCAACGCAGCTCTGCTCGCCGCCGACGCGCTGATCTATTTCGCAGTGCTGGCCGGCCTGTTCCGGGCGCGGCACCGCATCGGCATCGGCGCCTTCTTCTGCGCGCTTGGCGTGATGCACTTCCTCGAAACCTATCTGGCCAGCATCCTGTACGTCGCCTTGCCGTTCGGCATCGTCGCCTCGCCAGGCTCGACGGTGCTGTTCACCGGCAAGCTGATGCTGCTGCTCCTGGTCTATATCCGCGAGGATGCGGTGGTGGTGCGCCAGCCGATCTACGGGCTTCTGATCGGCAACGTGTTGCTGTTTGCGCTGGCCTTCCTGACGCGCCATCACGGCGCCGAGATGCTGGCGGCGAACCGCCACGCCGATTTCGCCTTCCTCGACGAGATGGGCGCGCTGATGGTGTGGGGCACGCTGATCCTGTTTGCCGACTGCATCATCATGATTTTGCTGTATGAGCGCTCGCGCGCCTTCCTCGGCGGCCGCATGCTGGCGCGGCTCGCGCTCACCGGCGCGCTGGTTTTGAGTTTCGACCAGGCCGCGTTCTATGCCGGCTTGCGCTATCTCACCGGCGCGCCGCTTGCCGTGCTGTTCGGCGGCTGGATCGCGAAAATGGCAGCGGTCGCCATCTATAGCGTGCTCAGCGGGTTTTACCTCCGCTACGTCGAGCTGCCGCGCAAACGCAGCAAACGGCCGCCGCGCCTGATGGACGTGTTCGATCTCCTCACCTACCGCGAGCGCTACGAGGACCTTCTGGCGCGCACCGGCCGCGACGCGCTGACCGGCGCGCTCGACCGCGGCCGGCTCGAACATCTGGGGAGGAAACGCGTCGAAGAAGCGGCGCTCGCCGGCCGGCATTTGAGTCTCCTCATCATCGACATCGACCACTTCAAGAGCTTCAACGACCGCTTCGGCCACGCCGCGGGCGACATCGTGCTGCAGCGGATCGTGCGCATCATCAGCGCGACGGTGCGGCCCAGCGACGCCGTGTTCCGCTTCGGCGGCGAGGAATTCATCGTCATCGCCGACGACCTCACCCGCGCCGCGGCGCTGGCGCTCGGCGAACGCATCCGCCGCGATGTCGCAAGCCACATGGAAGCCGACGTGCCGCTGGTCACCGTCAGCATCGGGCTTGCCACCTGCGCCGACGACGCCTCCGATTATGAGGGCCTGTTCGACTGCGCCGACCGCCGCCTTTATCTCGCCAAGTCGGCGGGGCGAAATTGCGTGGTCGGCGAAACCGGCATCGGCGCCGGCGGGCCGAAGCTCGCCCGGGCTGGCTGAATTTTTTCGGTTCAGCTCAACCTCCTTCCCTCGCCTGGGGGAGGTGATTCTTCCTTCGCGACGGTCTTCGACGCGTTTAATCTCTTCGTCGTTGCAAAAACCAAAGCGAGGAAGCATCCGTGTCCAACATCCAATTTCTCAATCCCGAAAGCATGGGCAAGCCGCTCGCCGCGTATTCCAACGTCGCGCGCGTCAAAGCTTCGGAATTTCTGTTCATCGCCGGCCAGGTCGGCATCGACAAGGACGGCAGGACGCCGGCGGATTTCGAGGCGCAGTGCGCGCTGGTGTTCGCCAATATCGGCGCGGCGCTTGCCTCGCAGGGCGTGGGCTTTGCCAACATCGTCTCCTTCACCAGCTATCTCGTGCATTCGCAGGACATTGCAAAATTCGCCCAATACCGTGCCCGCGAATTCCCCCGGCTGTTTCCCGGCGGCGGATATCCGCCCAACACGCTGCTCATCATCGACCGGCTGGTGCGCGAAGACTTGCTGGTCGAAGTCGCCGCGGTGGCGGCGCTGTAGGACGCCCTCTCCCCGCCTGCGGGGAGAGGGATGGGGTGAGGGGGCCTCTCGGCCCGGCTGAGCCTCGTGGCCAAAATCTACAGCGCCGTCGCACCAACCGCTCTGCTCAGAATCGCGGAGAGAGGCCCCCTCACCCTCGGTCGCTTCGCTCCCTCACCTCTCCCCGCGCGGCGGGGAGAGGCAAATGAGAAACCCGCAACTTCCTCCCCCGCTCCGTTTCACTTCGCGGGGGCGGATGCGCCGCCGCCCGGCGGATGCATCTTCCGCCAATGCTCCGCGATGTCCTTGCCGGTGGCGAACCAGACGCGGTCGTGCTTGCGCGCGTGCTCGAGAAATTTGATCAGGCCAACCGCCTTGGCCGGCCGGCCGATCAGACGATCGTGCAGCGAGATGCTCATCACTTTCGGAATTTCCGCGCCCTCCTCGTAGAGCAGATCGAAGCAGTCGGTCAGATAGGTGGCGAAATCGCCGGCGGTGCTGAAGCCGCTATTCTGGTCGAACCGGTTGTCGTTGGTCTCGAACGAAAACGGGATGACGAGGTGATGGCGCCCGCCGTGGCGGACCCAGAACGGCAATTCGTCGCCGAGATAATCGCGGTCGTAGAGAAAGCCGCCGTGCTCGATCACCAGGCGGCGGGTGTTGATGCTCGGCCGGCCGTTGAACCAACCGGCCGGTGATTCGCCGGTCAACGCCTTGATGCCCGCGGCCGCGAAGGCGATATGCTCGCGCTCCTCGGGTTCGCTCATTTGGTGGTAGTCGAGCCAGCGCCAGCCGTGGCTGACGATCTCGTGGCCGTCTTCGATGAAGGCTTCCGTCAATTCCGGATATTGCTGCAAGCCGCGCACCACGCCGAGGATGCTGACCTTGATGTCGAAGCGGCGGAAGATGCGAAGGAGCCGCCACGCGCCGACCCGCGGCCCATATTCGAACACCGACTCGACCATTGGGCTCCGCACGCCCACATAGGGCGGAAAGCCGATATCGGTGAGCATGCCCTCCGAGGCGGCGTCGCCCTCGAGCAAACAATGCTCGCCGCCGGCCTCGATGTTGAGATTGACATTGACGGCGATCCGCGCGCCGCCCGGCCATTGCGCGTGCGGCGGATGCGCGCCATAGCCGCGGAAATCGCGCGGCGGCCCGGCTGTGGCTTTCGCGGATTTTTTCACGGGACGTCTGCGGCGCGCTGCTTTCATGGCTGATCTCCCTCAGTGTTCCGAACCCCGCGATCGTGAAATAGCAAATCCGTCTACCCGATCGTCAGTGTCACAGAACAAAGTTCGTTGGTGGATAGCGGCGCAAGCGCCGCTCCACAGGCGTCGCCGGCGGCCGCCGCTGCGGACCTCCGGCGATGACTTCCCAGCACGCGCGCGCCTGCAGCGGCGCCGGCGTAAGTGGCCAGCCGCGCCTGAGGCAGCTTCTGGCTTCGCCGATACAGCAATGGTGACGCCGGCAGTAAGCGATGCACCTCGCACGCCGGTCGTAATGCCGGCGGGGACGATGCCCGGACCGCCCGGGAGCGGCTTGCGAAACCGCCCGCAGGGACCGCACTCGCTCCGCACGTCGGATCGCATCCGGATGCGTCCCTCGGATGAGCGAGCTGTGACGTTATGTAATTGGAACGGGGACGGCTGTCAAGGAACCGTCCTGTCCCCGGTGACAATTTTTTATCGCGCGTGCCCCAAGGGGGGCTATCCCCGTCAAGTGAGGAACCATCGCCTTTTTCACCGCGGCGGGCAGACCTGGGCGAAGCGGTCGCGGGCTTCGACGAACGCCTTGGTGTTCATTTTGCCGTCCTCGATCAGGTCGACCATCGCGGCCGCGAGATCACGGCACGCGACGCGGCCGGGCGGCGTTTCACCCGGCTTCGACCGTGCGTTCGATCCAGGCGGACCACAGGTATCGACGACGACGCTAAACGTGTCGCGATAAAGCGCGGTGTCGTCGGTCTTGGCATCGAGCAAGCTGATGAGGCCGTTGGCGGCCTGGCGGCACGATCCTTCGCTCGCACGCGGCGCTATCTTAGTGCCGAACGACGGAAGCGGAGCGAGAATCAGAGCAGCCGCGAGGAGCGCGGCGGTCAGGACAATTGGGCCGGCGCATGACAGGGGCTCTTTCTCTGGCCGACGGCGCTCTCGCATCATCCACCTCAAACTTCGCGAATTTGCCGTCGCGATAGACGAGAAGCACCCCGTTCCTTCCAGCGGCGACTTATCGCTAGAGTCTTTTCGACAATTCTTCGTAAGCGGTGATTATGAATGGCATTTGGGGAATTATTGTTTTTGTGTCCACCGTCGCCAGCGGGTTATGCGCCGCGGTGTCACCGAGAAACTTTATGCCCTTGATTTCTTTCGCTGTCTTTGCAAGCAAGAACGGCACACCACTGTGCTTTTCTTGAACAGCAACATCGACAATTTCGTTTAATCCTAGCCAACGGTCAGCGTGATGTTTGTCTCTAAGAAGGTGTTGTCTGCCGTTTTTGCCAAGCACGATGATGATTAGCTTCTCAAGAAATTCTTCTCAGTAGAAATGCAGTACTTAGTCCATTCTTTCCAAAGTTATCTCGCAGCTCGTCCAACTCATTGGAAAAGTCCTTGTTCAATTTTGCTACCAGATTTTCCGAGAACAACTCTTCCTCGACCTCTCTAACTCTCTTTCCTTTATTGATTTGGCGCAATGCCTCATCACGACTCACATGTGTCAAAACCCAATAATTCACAGTTGAACCCGCCGGCTTCACGGCCTGAACTATTCCTGCCCGCATGAACTTAGCCATATAAGTCTGCACGTGGCTTGTGCGCCACCTTTTTCCTATTTTTTCCTTTATTCGGTGGACGACCGTGGCGCTGGGAATGGGATCGTCAAACTCACCTTCGAGTATCAATTTTTTTAGAACACCGTAACCTCCGCGCCTGTCGGCGCGAGAAGGTCTTTTTGCCACTGCCCAAGCTTGACCGGTAGTTCTGCATTACCGTCACAAGGCTGGCGATGACGGGCTACGTTGATTCGTAGTGGGAATCCAGAACGGGGTCCCCGCCTTCCGGCGGGGACAGGCGGAGCTAAATCAGTTGTCCAGGAAGCTCCGCAGCTTCCGGCTCCGCGACGGATGCTTGAGCTTGCGCAGCGCCTTGGCCTCGATCTGGCGGATTCTTTCGCGCGTAACAGAGAACTGTTGCCCGACTTCTTCCAGCGTGTGGTCGGTGTTCATGCCGATGCCGAAGCGCATGCGCAGCACGCGCTCTTCGCGCGGCGTGAGCGAGGCGAGCACCCGCGTTGTGGTCTCGCGCAGGTTCGACTGGATCGCGGCGTCGATCGGCAGGATGGCGTTCTTGTCCTCGATGAAATCGCCGAGATGGGAGTCTTCCTCGTCGCCGATCGGGGTTTCGAGCGACAGCGGCTCCTTGGCGATCTTGAGGACCTTGCGCACCTTCTCCAGCGGCATGCCGAGCTTTTCGGCCAGTTCCTCCGGCGTCGGCTCGCGGCCGATCTCGTTGAGCATCTGGCGTGACGTGCGCACGATCTTGTTGATGGTCTCGATCATGTGCACCGGGATGCGGATGGTGCGCGCCTGATCGGCGATCGAGCGGGTGATCGCCTGGCGGATCCACCAGGTGGCGTAGGTCGAGAACTTGTAGCCGCGGCGGTATTCGAATTTATCGACCGCCTTCATCAGGCCGATATTGCCTTCCTGGATCAGGTCGAGGAATTGCAGGCCGCGGTTGGTGTATTTCTTGGCGATCGAGATAACGAGGCGGAGGTTCGCCTCGACCATCTCCTTCTTGGCCTGGCGCGCCTCGCGCTCGCCCTTCTGCACCATGTGCACGATCTTGCGGAACTCGCCGATCTCGAGGCCGGTCTCGGTGGCGAGCGTGTGGATGTTCGTGCGCAGCTCTTTGATGCGGTCCTTGTCGCGGGCGACGAAATTCTTCCAGCCCCTGGCGGAGAGCTTCGACACCCGGTTGAGCCAGCGCGGATCAAGCTCGGAGCCCTGATAGTTCTTCAGAAAGTCTTCGCGGATAACGCCGTGGCTCTCCGACAGCCGCATCAGGCGGCCCTCGTGGCCGACCAGGCGCTTGTTGATGTCGTAGAGATGCTCGACCAGCGTATCGATGCGCGCCTGGTTCAGCCGCAGCGACTTCACCTCGGTGATGATGTCTTCCTTGAGCTTCTTCGACTTGCGCTCCTGCGCCGGCGACAACGTCTCGTTCTTGAGCTTGCCCTGGATGTCGAGCTCCTGCAGGCGGCGCAGCCGCTTGAAGGTGTCGGCGATGTTGTCGAAGGTCTCCAGCACCTTGGGCTTGAGCTCGGCCTCTATTGCGGCAAGCGACATCGAGTTTTCGAGATCGTCCTCGTCCAGATCGGCTTCGCTGATGGCGGCTTCGAGCGCGGCTTGGTCGCCGTCAGCGCCAGCGCCATTGGCGCCACTTGCCCCTGGCGGCTTGAACGGCGTGGCGGCGGGCGGCGCCGACGGCGGCGCGACCGCCTGCGGCGGCTGCGGCGCAAAACCAGGCACGCCGGGAACGGCGCCGGGCGCGTTCGGATCGCCGGGAACGCCGGGCGGCGGCGCGTTCTTGGCGTCCGGGCCGGCATAGGTGGCTTCGAGATCGATGATGTCGCGGAGGAAGACTTTTCCTTCGTTGAGCTCGTCGCGCCAGATGATGACCGCCTGGAAGGTCAGCGGGCTCTCGCACAGCCCGGCGATCATGGCTTCGCGGCCAGCCTCAATGCGCTTGGCGATGGCGATCTCGCCCTCGCGGGAGAGCAACTCGACCGAGCCCATCTCGCGCAAATACATGCGCACCGGATCGTCGGTGCGCTCGGCCGGCTCCTTGGCTTCGGACTTGGCCGGCGTCTTCGGCGACACCTCGACCAGGTCACCGCCCTCGGCCTCTTCCTCCTCGGGCTCCTCGCGGGCGCCTTCTTCCTCGTCGGCTTCGGCTTCCTCGGTCTCGACGACGTTGATGCCCATTTCGCTCATCATCGCCAGAACATCCTCGATCTGCTCGGAGGTGACTTCCTCCGACGGCATCACCGAGTTGAGCTGCTCATAGGTCACATAGCCGCGCTTCTTGGCCTGCTTGATCATCTTCTTGACGGCGGCGTCGGACAGGTCGAGGAGCGGCAGCGGGGCGTCCGGGGTCTCGGGCGCGTCCTTCTCCGGCGTTTCGCCGTCCTTTGGCGGGGCAGACTTCTGGGCCGCGACCTTGGTTTTGGTCGCCACCGTCTTGATGCTGCCCACACTCTTGCTCGCCATCTTCGTCTCCACGAACGCTGTTCCCTGCCGCGGCGCGGCTTCAGCTACGTTTGAGCCCCTACCCTTGAGCCCCTACCCTATGGTGACTGTCCACGACCCCGGGGCAGACGGACCTCCGATTGGGTCCCTACCCTATGGTGACTGTCCAAGGTCACGGTCACCCCGGGCAGACGGAACTCTCCTTTTTGCGGTCCCCTGACGCGGCCAACTTCCGGTTATACGGACAGGCCGGGCAGGCGGACTTGCATCTTTCGGGCCGGAGCGCGGCTTAAAGGCCTGAAAGCCAAAGCCTAAACCCAAGCCAAAAAAGCGGCAGCGCCACCGGCGCCACCCGAATCGAGCCCCTAACCTTGTCTCGGAACTCCGTTAAGCTCCGACTAACCCTGTCGTTCCGCGAGCGCCCTCTTATTCCCTCGCTCGCGACCCGTCCAGCACCGACACTCCTCCGCCAGGCTGAAAACCAGGACCCAAAAACCCGGGCCCAAGCCAAGCTCAAGCCAGGCTCAAGGCCGAGACCTCAGAACGAGCGCGTAGGCCGGCCCGACTGATCGCCGAACCCCTCGATGAGAGCCTCCGTTCCATCGAGTGTGGAGAGCCGGGATTTCACGTCGATCAGACGCGTGTAATTCGCTTCACTGTTGTCCTGACCGAGCGCCAATTCGGCATCCTTAAGTTCCCTAGTTAGGGAATGCCATTGCCGATGCAAGGCAAGAAGCTGCTTCCAGGTCAGCAAAACGTCGCCCGGAGCCGCCTCCGGACCGACGCCCCAGACCGACGGCGTGGTGATGGTGCGCTCGATCCGGTTCAGCGCGTCGGCAAGACCGGCGCGGGTCAGCTCGGCCTTGAGTTCCTCGCGCTCAGCCTCGGTCTCGCGGCTGGCTTCGCCGTCATGACCGAACCGGTGGGCGAGGACGTCGATCAGTGCCGCCTTGAGCTTGCGGGTATCGGCGTGGCGGAATTCGGTCTCGGCCAGTTCCTCCATGCGGTCGTGCAGCAGCCATGGATGATTGAGCGCTGCCAACAGGATCAAAGCCTCGCGCCGCGGTACGGCGGTGCGGTGACCGCGATGCAACGGGCTCGCGGCCAATTGCGGACTTGCGGCGATATAGCCCTCGTCGCTGCCAAAGCCGGCGCGCGACGAAACGTTGCGGGCTGACGCGAACGGCCGGCGGCTTTTGTCATTCCAGTTGCCGTGCTTCCAATGACCTCGGTGCGTCGACACCTCCGCCGGCGCGAACAAGCGGCGCAGACGCTGGGCGAAATCGGCGCGGTAGTAACGGCGCACGGTTTCGTCAGCGATGGTCGACATGACTTCGGCGAGCCGCGCCTCGAGCGCGGCGCGCCGCTCCGGTGTTTGCAACGAGCCGGCTTCGCTCTCGCGCGCCCACAGCATGTCAGCGAGCGGACGCGCGGCGTTAAGCACATCCTCGACCGCGTCGCGCCCGCCGGAGCGCACGAGATCGTCGGGGTCCTGACCGTCCGGCAACGCCGCGAGCTTCAGACTCTTGCCCGGCTTGATCAGCGGCAGCGCGAGATCGAGCGCGCGAAAAGCGGCGCGGCGCCCGGCATCGTCGCCGTCGAAGCAGAGGATCGGCTCGCCCGCCATGCGCCACATCAAAGCCAGTTGATCGGCGGTTAGCGCGGTGCCGAGCGGCGCCACCGTCGCCTCGTAGCCCGCGGTGACCATGGCGATCGCGTCGATATAACCTTCGACCGCGATGACGCGGCTGGCGAAATTCTCCTCACCGGATTTGCCGGCATTGTGCGCGGCGACGCGCGCGGCGGCGATGTTGTAGAGCGTCGCGCCTTTGTGGAACAGCGGCGTCTCCGGCGAGTTCAGGTATTTCGCCGGCACATCTTTGTCGAGCGCGCGACCGCCGAACGCGACGACGCGGCCGCGCCAGTCGCTGATCGGAAACATCACCCGGTCGCGGAAGCGATCGTAGGGCACCGCGATGTCCTCGCCGGCGACGAGGAGGCCGGCCTCGACCATGTCGTCTGCCGAAATCTTCAACGCGCCGAGATGCTCCTTGAGCGCATATTGCTCGCGGCCCGCATAGCCGAGCCGGAATTTCAGTTGCGTCGCCGCGGTGATGCCGCGGTCGGCGAAATAGCCACGGCCGCGCGCGCCCGAGCGCGACGCCAAATTCGCCTCGAAGAATTTCGCCGCCAGCTCGACGATGTCATGCAGCGTCTTGCGCCGCTCTTCGTACTCGGCCGCTTCGCGCGTCATCACCGGCAGCGGCACGCCCGCCTGCCCGGCGAGCCGCTCGACGGCTTCGGGAAAGCTCACGCCCTCGGTCGCCATGACGAAGTCGAAAATGTTGCCGTTCTTCTGCGAGGAAAAGTCGAACCACATTCCCTTCTGGTCATTGACGAAAAAGGACGGCGTCTTCTCTTTGTTGAACGGCGAGAGCCCTTTCCACTCGCGCCCAGCCTTGCGCAGCTTGACGCGCCGGCCGACGACTTCCGAGACCGGAAGCCGCGCCCGCAGCTCGTCGAGGAATTGCGGCGAGAATCGCATGGTGATTCGCCAGCGTAGCGCGAAAGCGGCCTAAATACCGGACGGCGGAAGCGCGCGGGACGGCGCGGGCGGCTTGTCCCGGTTATCCACAGCAAATTGTGGAATATCGGACGGAAAATTCGGTAGTGTCTCAGCGAGATATTACTACCCGAAAATTTCTTGCAAGAAGCCCAAAAGATCTTGGACGATGTTGAAAAATAACGCCCGACCAAACCGTAAGCTTCCGCGCCGACAGAAACCGATCTCACTTCGGATTGATGCCGACTTGCTCAGTTGCTTCCAAACGTTAGAACCGGACTATAAGCGACGTATTAACTTGGTGCTGCGTTCTTACGTGCAGCAGAAGCGCAAGAAACGCGCTTAGCCGTCATTCCGAGACGCGCCAACGGCGGCGATCCCGGAATCCCTATTCACAGAGCGGGCGATGGATCGAAATGGCTGAATCAAGACCGCAATAAATGCGGTTATGGATTCCAGGCTCCTCGCTTCGCTCGGCCCGGAATGACGACTTCGTCGTCACCCCGCGAGCAGCTTCTTCACCATCGCGCTCGCCCTGGCGAAGTCCATCCGCCCGGCAAAGCGCTCCTTGAGCGCCGTCATGGTGCGGCCCATGTCCTTGAGCGTCGCCGCTTCGAGTTCCTTGATCAGTTGCGAAATCGCTTCGCCGGCTTCGAGGTCGGAGAGCTGCTGCGGCAGGTAGGCGGAAATGATCGCCATCTCCTCGCGCTCCTGCGTGGCCAGTTCCGTGCGTCCCGCTTTCTCGTAGATGTCGAGCGATTCCTGGCGCTGCTTGATCATCTTGCCCATGACGTCGAGGATTTCGGCATCGGTGAGTTTGACGCGCTCGGCGGCGCTGGTCTCGCGCTTGAGGATGTCGGCGTTGATCAGGCGCAGCGTCGACACCCGGCGGGCATCACCGGCCTTCATGGCGCCTTTGAGCGCATCATTGATCTGGTCGCGCAACACGGCTATGGCCTCTCTCGCAAAATGCGCCGCGGGCGGGGGCCGGCGCGCGTTTCAGTCAGGCCGCTGATGTAAGCCCTTGCCGATGCTGACACAACCGCAGAGCCAAACCTTCTGGGACGAGCCGAAGCCGACCGCACTCCTGGTGCTGGCCGACGGCACCGTGCTCGAAGGCTTCGGCTTTGGCGCCACCGGGCACGCGGTCGGCGAAGTCTGCTTCAACACCGCCATGACCGGGTATGAGGAAATCCTCACCGATCCGTCCTATGCCGGGCAGATCATCACCTTCACGTTTCCGCACATCGGCAATGTCGGCACCAACGAGGAGGACATCGAGACGGTGAATCTGGCGGCGACGCCGGGCGCCCGCGGCGTCATCCTGCATTCGGCGATCACCGCGCCGTCGAACTATCGCGCCACGCGGCATCTCGATGGCTGGCTCAAGAGCCGCGGCGTCATCGGGCTTGCCGGCATCGACACCCGCGCACTCACGGCCTTCATCCGCGTGAAGGGGATGCCGAACGCGGTGATCGCGCACGAGCCGTCCGGCCGCTTCGATCTCGATGCGCTCAAAAGCGAAGCGAAAGCGTGGCCCGGCCTGGTCGGCATGGACCTCGTGCCGATGGTCACGACCGGCCAGCGCTTCACCTGGCAGGAAACGCCGTGGGTTTGGGGCGAAGGCTATGGCGAAGAGCACGATCCAGAGTTTCACGTCGTCGCCGTCGACTACGGCATCAAGCGCAACATCCTGCGCCAGCTCGCCGGCAATCGCTGTCGCGTGACGGTGGTGCCGGCGCAGACCTCGGCCACCGACATTCTGGCGCTCAAGCCCGACGGCATTTTTCTCTCCAACGGTCCGGGCGATCCGGCCGCGACCGGCGAATACGCCGTGCCGGTGATCCGCGAACTGATCGAGAAGAGGCCGGTGTTCGGCATCTGCCTCGGCCACCAGATGCTGGCGATCGCCGTCGGCGGCCGCACGATGAAGATGCATCAGGGTCATCACGGCGCCAATCATCCGGTGAAGGATCTCACCACCGGCAAGGTCGAGATCACCTCGATAAATCACGGCTTCGCGGTCGATGGCGCGAGCCTGCCGCCGGGCGCGGTCGAGACCCATGTTTCGCTGTTCGACGGCTCCAATTGTGGGCTCGCGCTCAAGGACAAGCCGGTCTTCTCGGTCCAGTACCATCCGGAAGCCTCGCCCGGCCCGCGCGACAGCCACGGGCTGTTCAAGCGCTTTGTGGCGCAGATGCGCGAGTTCAAGCGGGGCCAAAAGGTCTAAAAGCAAGGCGGAAAGCCTGACCGAGGGCCGGTGTTAGGAAATTTCAACCCCATACTATTAGGACCAATCCACGCTGCCGGCGCCAAGAGGCCCAACCGATACCGACGATGTCGCCTGGTAAGAAACGCACCGCGCAACCGATCACGCATACTTTCGCCGACGACGGCCGCATTCCCAATAATGTGTTGCCGCTCGTGCTGTATCGCGGCGGCATCGATCTGACCGGCTCGCCGGACCCCGAAGCGCTGATCGAACAGACCTTTACCGCCAATGGCTGGGGCGGCCTGTGGCGCAACGGCATCTATCCGTACGTGCACTATCATTCGATGATCCACGAGGCGATGGGCATCGCCCGCGGCCATGCCAAGGTGTGCTTCGGCGGTGAGCATGGCGAGACCATCGACATTGTGGCCGGCGACGTCGTCGTGCTGCCGGCCGGCACCGGCCACCAGCGGCTGACGCAAAGCCGCGATCTTTTGGTTATCGGCGCCTATCCGCCAAACGGAAAATACAATCTTTGCCGCGGCACCAAGGCCGAGCGCGCCCAGGCGCTTGCCGCCATTCCGAGCGTGCCGCACCCCGTGACCGATCCGGTGTTCGGACCAAGGGGGCCGCTCGTCGCGCTGTGGCGGGCATGATCACAGACTGGCTTAAGTTCTGGGACAGCCCGCATTCGATCTATGTCAACGCCTGTCACAAGGACGTGCACTACCGGTTGATCGCCAAGGAGCTTGCAGCTTTGGTGCCGGCCGCCGGCGCGCGCGTGCTTGATTACGGCTGCGGCGAAGCGCTGCACGCCGATATCGTTGCCGCCGTCGCCGGCGAGCTGCTGTTGTGTGAAGCGGCGCCCGGCGTGCGCCAAGGTTTGGCGCAGCGATTTTCAGATAATCCAAAAATCCGCGTGCTGGCGTCGCACGAGATCGCGCTGGTGCCGGAGCATTCGCTTGATTTGATCGTGCTGCATTCGGTGGTGCAGTATCTGACCGCCGCGGGCGCGAGCGCGTTGTTCGTGTTGTTTCATCGCTTGCTGAAAAACGGCGGCATGCTCGTCGTCAGCGACGTCATTCCGCCCGAGGTGCCGGCGGCGACCGATGCCGTGGCGCTGCTGCGCTTCGGCTACGCCAACGGATTTTTCTTTGCCGCGCTGTGGGGGCTGGTGCGCACGCTGTTCTCGAATTATTGGCGGCTGCGCTCGCGGCTCGGGCTCACGCGCTACGCGCGCGGCGCGATGATCGAAAAGCTCAACGGCGCCGGCTTCGACGCCGAGCTCGCGCCCGCCAATATCGGCCACAATCCGGCGCGCCGGACGTATTACGCGAGGCCGCGATGAGAACCTGGTAGCCCGGATTGAGCGTCAGCGAAATCCGGGAACAGTGGCGACGCTTCCAGTCAGTCCCCGGGTTTCGCGGAGCTTGTCATCGGGCCGGCCACTTCGGGCCGGACCCGTTGGCCCAACCCGGCTACGGTCTACAACTACGGCCTACAACAAATAAAAAGCCGCCTGCGATTGGCTCGCAGGCGGCTGTTCAGTTCGGGTAGGCCTTAAGTCTTTAGTTCTTCTGCGTCTGACCGTTGGCCGCCAGGAAGTCCTGGTAGGTCTTGCCGGCGTAGTTGGTGGTGGTCGGCGCCTGCGAGGCTTCCGCGACATTCGTCGGAGGAGCCGGCGGGGTCGCTTCCGAGGTCTTGGCCGGAGGCGTCACTTCGGTACCACCGACGGGCGCGCTGGCCGCTTCCTTGGTGCAGACGTCCGCGAACACGACGAGACCGTCCTGCGTGTAGGTCTTGGTCAGGCAGGTGCACGGACCGGGGGTGGCCACCGGAGCAACCGCCGCGTCGACACCGCCGTCGACACCGTAGTCGCCGTCGCCGTAGAACCAGCGGCCATCGCGCCAGAACCAATGACGATGATGATGCCAAGCCCAGTGGTTGTGGCCGGGGTACCCGCCGCGGATCGGGTTAAATCGGGTGAAGTTGCGTCCGCCGAAGTTGCGTCCGCCGAAGCTGCGTCCGGCGAAGTGGTTGCCGCCGAAGCCGCTGGAGCGGGCGAAGCCGCCGCCGCCGCCGAAATGGCCGCCACCGAAACCACCACCACCACCGCCGAACCCGCGGGCATCAGCCGCGCTGGAGGCCAGGGTGGCAGCAGCCGCGATCGTGGCCGCCGCTGCGAGAGAGAAGATGAACTTGCGTGACATGGTCGTTCTCCGTTGGGTTGAAGTTGCGCTTTAAAACTTCCGATACCCATTGGTCGCGGCTTCCGGAGAAAGGTTCAGACCGTGGTCGCCAGCCGTAGTCTCCAGCCGCGGTCGCCGCAGCGGCTATACAGTTAAAGTACGCGGCCGCATGGCCACGCGGTTCGGCCGGCCGGTGACGGTCGGCACACGGCAGGGCCGCAAAAAGCCGCCAAAATGCCCCTGCGGCCCGTTCGCTTGCCCTGCGGCGTCCGAAGGACGAAACTGCCCGGTGCAGGCTGGCAAGCCGCGCAAATTTTTATCGATTTGACTTGAACCGGCGCGCCGCCGCCCGCGACCTACTTCATGAGCCGATAGCCTGCCGATGCAAACGACTTCGGACGAGGTATTGATCGGACGCATCGCCGACGGCGATCGGCTCGCCATGAAGGTGCTGTTCGCGCGCCATCATGTCCGCGTCTATCGGTTCGTGTTGCGGATGGTCCGCAACGAAGCGACGGCCGAGGATTTGATCAGCGAAGTGTTTCTGGACGTCTGGCGGCAGGCGGGAAAGTTCGAAGGCCGGTCGACAGTTTCGACCTGGATGCTGAGCATTGCCCGCTTCAAGGCGCTGTCGGCGCTGCGGCGCCGCAACGAGGAGGAACTGGACGACGAGACGGCCGCCGCGATCGAGGATCTAGCCGATGATCCGGAGGTCGCGCTGGCGAAGAAGGATAAGGGCGCGGTCTTGCGGCAATGCCTGGACAGACTGTCGACCGAGCATCGCGAGATCATCGACCTCGTCTACTACCACGAGAAATCGGTGGAGGAGGCCGCGGGAATTGTCGGCATCCCGGAAGCGACAGTGAAGACGCGCATGTTCTATGCGCGCAAGAAATTAGCAGAGCTCCTCAAGGAGCAGGGAATCGATCGAGGTTGGCCATGAACACGGTGAATGATAGCGAGCGCGGCGATATCGAAGAGCTGTTGCCCTGGCATGCGGCGGGAACGCTGAGCTTGCGCGAGGCACAGTCGGTGGAAGCGGCGCTGGCCAGCGATCCTGAGCTCGCCCGCCGCTACGAACTGGTGCGCGAGGAGCTGGCGCAAACCGTTGCGCTCAACGAATCGCTCGGCGCGCCGTCGGTGCGCGCCATGGACGCGCTGTTCGCCAAGATCGACGCCGAGCCGGCGCGGCATCCGGCGATGTCGTTCGATCTCGGCGGGCGGCTACGCACATTTTTTGCCTCGCTTTCGCCGCGGACGCTGGCTTATGCAGGTACGGCGGCGGCGCTGGCGATCATGCTGCAGGCGGCGGTGATCGGCGGCTTCGTGATCAAGGACCAGAGCGCCGGCGGCTACCAAACGGCGTCGGCGCCGCCAAGCGCCACCGACGGCACCTATGCGGTGATCCAGTTCAAGCCGCAGGCCAGCGCCGCCGACATCACTAAGTTCCTGGAAACCAATAAGCTCAGCATTGCCGACGGGCCGTCGGCGGGCGGGTTATATAGGGTGCGCATAGCCGCCAAGAAGCTGCCGAAAGCGGATGTCACGCGCACCATCAAAACGCTGCAAATCGACCCCGTTATCGGCTTGATCGCGGTTCCGGAGTAAATCGCCACGCAACAGGAGTTCGCCATGACAACCAAGGCAAGGACGCTGCGACCGATCGTGCTGGTGATGCTCTGCGGCGCGGTCCTCGCCGTGTCGGATGTCGCCGCACCGAGCCCGGCCGCGGCGTTTGGCTTTGGCTTTGGCCACATGGGCGGCGGTTTCGGCGGCGGCGGCTTTGGCGGCGGAGTCCGCGGCGGCGGTGCCCGAAGCTTTGGCGCGGGCCGAGGTTACGCCACGGCGCCCAGTCGGGGCACTTCGGGCATGACCCGCGGCTCCGGCGGCTGAACTCGGGGAGGCACCGGAAACGGCTATAGGGGCGATCCTGGCAGGAATTATCCGGGTGGCGGCGTCGGCGTCGTCGTTCCTGTTGTCCCCAGCCCGCCCGGTCCTCCCGGCCAAGGCGTTGCTAATCTGCCCCCGCCCGGCGGCGGCGGTGGTGCAGGTGGTGGCGGCGGAGGCGGCGGCGGTGCGGCCGGCGGCATGCCACCGCGCGGCGAGCGGCGCTTCGTCGTCGACGAAGTCATCACCGCATTTTCGTCGACGGCGACACCGGCGGCGATCGAACAGCTGGCGCGCCGCTACAATCTGACCCAACTGGAGTCGCAAAGCCTGTCGCTGAGCGGCTCGACGCTTTATCGCTGGCGCATCAACGGCCGCCGGCCGGTGGGCGACCTGATCGGCGCGCTCGAGGACGATCGCCTCGTCACCAGGGTGCAACCCAACTATATCTTCTCGCTGCAGGAGGACGCGCCCAAGCTTGCGGCACAGTCGCAGAATTACGCGTCGCAATACGTGCTGGCCAAGCTGCAAGTCGAACAGGCGCATCACATCGCGACCGGCAAAAGCATTCTGGTCGCTCTGATCGATTCAGAAATCGACGCCAAGAATCCCGACCTCGACGCGGCGATTGCCAAGAACTTCGACGCGCTGGGCGGCGAAGACAAACCGCATACCCACGGCACCGCCATGGCCGGCGCGATCGCGGCCCATCTTAAGCTCATGGGCATCGCGCCGGGCGCACAGCTATTGGCGGCGCGGGCGTTCGACGACAATCGCGACGCCAAGGGAACTTCGTTTGCCATCTACAAAAGCCTGCAATGGGCGGCCGACAATGGCGCGCGCATCGTCAATATGAGCTTTGCCGGCCCGGCCGACCCGACATTGCACACCATGCTGGCGGCCGCATTCGAGAAAGGCATGGTGCTGATCGCGGCCGCGGGCAACGCCGGACCGACTTCGCCGCCGCTCTATCCCGCGGCCGATCCCAACGTCATCGCCGTGACCGCCACCGATTCGAGCGACGGCCTGTTCGCGATGGCCAATCGCGGCTCCTACATCGCGGTCGCCGCGCCCGGCGTCGACATTCTCGCGCTGGCGCCCGACCACGCCTTGCAGCTCACCACCGGCACCTCGGTCGCGACCGCCCATGTCAGCGGGCTCGTGGCGCTGCTGCTCGAATGCAAGCCGTCGCTCACGCCCGCGGACATTCGAAAGATGCTCGGGCGCACCGCCAAGCCACTCGGCTTCGGCGCCGGCCTGGTGAACGCCTATCGCGCGGTCAGTTCGCTCAATGCCGAAGCGTCGGACAAGGACGGCAGCGAGCAGGCGAAGGAGTAGCGCCAAGACAAGCGGCCACGAGCACGACTTTTTGGCGTGATCGCTAGCTGTGCGCTGTTCCGACGAGGCCCTTCCCTGCCCGGCGTTTCTCGTCTAAAGACCCCTCGCGCGGGTCTTTAGACTTGGCGCCGGATTGGGGGACGCGCAGTGGCGCGCCCTTTTTTTGTGTCCTGTCATTCCGGGACGTCCGAAGGACGGGCCCGGAATCCATAACCACCGCCGGTGAATATGGATTCCGGGTTCGCCGCTGCGCGGCGCCCCGGAATGACGATCAAGAACGGACAGCATGCCCAGACGGACCGACATCTCCTCGATCCTCATCATCGGCGCGGGACCGATCGTCATCGGCCAGGCTTGCGAGTTCGACTATTCCGGCACGCAAGCCTGCAAGGCGCTCAAAGCCGAGGGTTACCGGATCGTTTTGGTCAACTCCAATCCGGCGACCATCATGACCGATCCGGACTTGGCGGACGCCACCTACATCGAACCGATCACGCCGGAAATCGTCGCCAAGATCATCGCCAAGGAACGCAACGTCCTGCCCGGCGGTTTCGCGCTGTTGCCGACCATGGGCGGGCAGACCGCGCTCAACACCGCGTTGTCGCTGCGCCGCATGGGCGTCCTCGAGAAATTCGGCATCACCATGATCGGCGCCACCGCCGACGCCATCGACAAGGCGGAAGACCGCAAGCTGTTCCGCGAGGCGATGACTAAGATCGGGCTTGCGACGCCGCGCTCGCATCAGGTCAAGACACTGATCCAGGCGCTGCAGGCGCTCGAAGATATCGGCCTGCCGGCGATCATCCGGCCGTCGTTCACGCTCGGCGGCACCGGCGGCGGTATCGCCTACAACAAGGAGGAGTTCATCGAGATCGTCGAGCGCGGCATCGACGCCTCGCCGACCTCCGAGGTGCTGATCGAGGAATCGGTGCTCGGCTGGAAAGAGTACGAGATGGAGGTGGTCCGCGATAAAAACGACAATTGCATCATCGTCTGCTCGATCGAGAACGTCGACCCAATGGGCGTGCACACCGGCAACTCGATCACGGTGGCGCCGGCGCTGACGCTGACCGACAAGGAATATCAGATCATGCGCGACGCCTCGATCGCGGTGCTGCGCGAGATCGGCGTCGAGACCGGCGGCTCGAACGTGCAGTTCGCCGTCAATCCGGCCGATGGCCGGCTGGTTGTGATCGAAATGAATCCCCGGGTGTCGCGTTCGTCGGCGCTGGCCTCGAAGGCGACCGGATTTCCGATCGCCAAGGTCGCCGCCAAGCTCGCGGTCGGCTACACGCTCGACGAGATCGAAAACGACATCACCGGCGGCGCCACGCCGGCGTCGTTTGAGCCGACCATCGACTATGTCGTCACCAAGGTGCCGCGCTTCGCGTTCGAGAAATTTCCCGGCGCCGAGCCGGTGCTGACCACGTCGATGAAATCGGTCGGCGAAGCGATGGCGATCGGCCGCACCTTTGCCGAAAGCCTGCAGAAGGCTTTGCGCTCGCTGGAAACCGGCCTGACCGGCCTCGACGAAGTGACGATCCCCGGGCTCGGCCAGGGCGACGACAAGAACGCCATACGCGCCGCGCTCGGCACGCCCTCGCCCGACGGCATTCTCAAAGTCGCGCAAGCCATGCGTCTCGGCATGAACGATGAAGACATTCATACCGCCTGCCACATCGATCCGTGGTTCCTGGCGCAGATCCGCGACATCATCGAAACCGAGACGCAGATTCGGACCCGCGGACTTCCGGCGACCGCCGCGTCGCTGCGGCGTCTGAAAGCGTTTGGCTTTTCCGATGCGCGGCTCGGCCGGCTGACCGGGCTCACGGCCGACGATGTCGCCGATCGCCGCCGGGCGCTCGGCGTGCGTCCGGTGTTCAAGCGGATCGACACCTGCGCCGCGGAATTCGCTTCCCCGACCGCGTACATGTATTCGACCTACGAGACGCCGTTCGCCGGCCGCACCGCCGATGAGGCGGCGCCCTCCGGCAAGAACAAGGTCGTCATTCTCGGCGGCGGACCAAACCGCATCGGCCAAGGCATCGAGTTCGACTATTGCTGCTGTCACGCCGCCTTCGCGCTGAAAGAAGTCGGCTACGAAACCATCATGATCAATTGCAATCCGGAGACGGTGTCGACCGACTACGACACCTCTGACCGGCTTTATTTCGAGCCGCTCACCGCCGAGGACGTGATCGAGATCATCGACGCCGAGCGAGCCAATGGCACGCTGCACGGCGTCATCGTGCAGTTCGGCGGCCAGACGCCGCTCAAGCTCGCCGAGCCGCTGGAGAAGGCCAAAGCGCCGATCCTCGGCACCTCGCCTGACGCTATCGATCTCGCCGAGGACCGCGACCGCTTCCGCGAGTTGCTCGACCGGCTGAAGCTTCGCCAGCCGAAAAGCGGCATCGCCACGTCGCCGGAAAAAGCCAAAGCGATCGCCGACGAAATCGGCTACCCGATCGTGATCCGCCCGTCCTATGTGCTCGGCGGCCGCGCCATGGAGATCGTGCATGACGGCAGCCAGATCGATCGCTACCTGGTGCGGCTCACCGCCGATCTCGACCGGCCGTCGGAGCTTGCGGTGTCGAATCGCCGGCCGCTCCTGATCGACCGCTATCTCACCGACGCCATCGAGGTCGACGTCGATTGCCTCGCCGACGGCACCGATACCTATATCGCCGGCATCATGGAGCACATCGAGGAGGCCGGCATTCATTCCGGCGACTCCGCCTGCTCGCTGCCGCCGCATAATCTCTCAGCCGAAATGATCGCCGAATTGGACCGGCAGACCCGCGCGCTGGCGTTGGCACTCAAAGTCGGCGGCCTGATGAACGTGCAATACGCCATCAAGGACGGCGTCATCTACGTCCTCGAAGTCAATCCGCGCGCCTCGCGCACGGTGCCGTTCGTCGCCAAGGTCACGGGCGTGCCGGCCGCCAAGATCGCGGCGCGAATCATGGCCGGCGAAACGCTCAAGAGCTTCTGCCTCACGCCGCAGAGCTTCGAGTTCGCCGCCGCCCGCCATATCGGCGTGAAGGAAGCGGTGTTCCCGTTCGCGCGCTTCGGCGACAAGGTCGATACCGTGCTCGGCCCGGAGATGAAATCGACCGGCGAGGTGATGGGCATCGACCGCGACTACAACGTCGCCTTCGCCAAAAGCCAGCTCGGCGGCGGTACCCGGCTGCCGAAGAGCGGAACCGTGTTCGTGTCGGTCAAGGATGCGGATAAGCCGCGCATTCTCGACACCATGCGGCTTCTAGCCGGGCTCGGTTTCCGGGTATTGGCAACCTCGGGAACCCAGCGCTTTCTCGCCGGCGAAGGCGTCGCCGCGGTCAAGATCAACAAAGTGGCCGAGGGGCGTCCGCACATCGTCGACGCCATCAAAAACGGCGGAGTCCAACTGGTTTTCAACACCACCGAAGGGGCCACCGCGCTGGCCGATAGCCGGTCGCTGCGGCGGGCGGCCCTCTTGCATAAAGTGCCGTACTACACCACTCTCTCAGGGGCCGTCGCCGCAGCGCAGGGTATCAGGGCCTATCTCGGGGGTGACCTCGAGGTATGTGCGCTGCAAGATTATTTCGCGGCCGCCCCTGATGCGAAATCGGACCAGCCAGGGCGACGGCACGGGTAGAGACAGGGTTTTAGCCGCGGGGCCGAACGATGCTTCGGCCCGCGACTTTGATTTTGTCTCTGCAAGTGATGGAGACAGAGACGATGGACAAAATTCCGATGACAGCGGAAGGCTATTCTGCGCTTGAGAACGAGCTCAAGCACTGTCAGCAGGTCGAGCGGCCCCGCATCATCCAACAGATCACCGACGCGCGCACCCACGGCGACCTCTCGGAGAATGCCGAGTATCACGCCGCCAAGGAATCGCAGTCGCTCAACGAAGGCCGCATCGCCGAGCTCGAGGACAAGCTGGCGCGCGCCGAGATCATCGACGTGTCGAAGCTGTCCGGCGACACCATCACCTTCGGCGCCACCGTGACCTTGATCGACGAGGACACGGAGAAGAAGGCGGTGTGGCAGCTCGTCGGCGAGCCCGAGGCCGACGCCAAGAAGGGCAAGATCTCGATCACCTCGCCGCTGGCGCGCGCGCTGGTCGGCAAGAAGAAAGGCGCGCAGGTCGAGGTGGTCACGCCTGGTGGCGCCAAGGCCTATGAAGTCATGAAGGTCGAGTGGAAGTAACCGCTCGACCGTTCCGACCGCTCACCGCGCGACCTCACAATGGCCGGACCTCACAATGGCCGGACCTGGCCCGGCCATTGTGTTTTGCGGACGTAGCGTCGTCGGCGAAATGGGGTTTGGTCGATTGCTCAGCCCGTTGTATCGGCAGGTTCGAGAACGCTTGGTACGCTGCCTCGCTCCGTCGATACCATCGACGATTCGTCCCGCGAATGAAACTTGCGCGTTATTTCTCGCTTCAGACGCAAAATCTCCTCGTTCCGGCGTTCCAGTGTCACTTCAAGCTTTGCGATATTCTGAAACAGGCGCGCACTCGTAAGACACAGCAAATAGAAACCGAAGCTCGGATTCTCGAAATAAAGCGATTTGACGCGATCATAGCCGATCTGCATGACCTCTGCGTCTTCGACACATTCGAGCGTTTGTGTGCGTCGCTGGTGGGGCGCCAGCAGTCCCAGCTCCCCGACTACACCGCCCGGCAGCACGTCGACGGCAATCTCGCTGAGCCGCAGTCGCCCAGAGGCGACCATGAACATCTCGCCTGCGAGATCATCCTTGTGGAACAGGATTTGCCCCGCTCTAACCTGACGTTTGGTCATGAACGGCACCAGGCAGTTCAGGGACAAGTCTTCGTTGCTGGCACTTCGAATCTTGCGCACAAGGCGCATCTGTTCGTAAAGCCGATAGGCGTTCACCGGGAGAAGAATGCCATGTTGGATCAGCATCGGCGTGATGCCTACCGACAAGGCGAAAGCGATCTGAAAGATATTGCTCGCGATGCCCACCACGCGAAGCGGAATCATCGCTTTCATCGCCAAGGTCACAACCATAAGCGCGGCGCCAATGAAACCTATGATTTCGAAATACTTCATGACCCGCCCCTGATGTCGGTCGCCTAGCTCCGACTCAAAATTAGTATGCCGTTGAGCGGCTATGGGTGCCGCGCGTCACAGCGAAACGGCCCGGCGTCTGAAAGCGCGCCAATCAAGTTCGGCCGTTGCCGACTTGGCCGCTTCTTCGAACACGGCCTGGATCGCCCGGCACATCCCCTCGGGACTACGGCTGCGCGCGGTGGGCAGCGTCCATATTGTGGGCGACGTTCATGTTGCGTGGAGCATGATCTTTTCCGAAAACCGGTTGCCACCCGCGGATCAAGTCCGCAGGCAGGCTTTTTCGGGATCATGCTCTAAAGCTTGTACCGGTTCTAAAATTCGCTTACGGTCGCCAGTGAACACGTCCGATATGCGGACGTAAGAAACCGCGCCATCGATGGAGCGCGGACCAACAAAAACCCAAGCCATATCTGCGAGCGCCGAACGAAGGGGGGGTACTCATGACGACGGTTGCCTTTACGATCAATGGCAAGCCCGCGAGCGTCGACGCCGATGGCGACACGCCGCTCTTGTGGATCGTTCGCGAACATCTCAAACTCACCGGCACGAAATTCGGCTGCGGCGCCGGATTGTGCGGCGCCTGCACCGTCCATGTCGACGGCAAGGCGGTGCGCTCGTGCCAGACGCAGCTCTCCGACGTCGCCAATAAAAAGGTGACGACCATCGAGGGCCTCTCCCCGGACTTCAGCCATCCGTTGCAAACGGCCTGGGTCGCGATGCAGGTGCCGCAGTGCGGCTACTGCCAGTCCGGCCAGATCATGCAGGCCGCCGAATTGCTGGCGAAAAATCCGAAGCCGAGCCGCGAGCAGATCGTCTCCCACATGGACGGCAATATCTGCCGCTGCGGTACCTACGCTTCGATCATCGCCGCCATTCAGAGCGTCGGCTAGAGAGGGAGGGCATCATGTTGCACGATACCAACACGCTGGCGCTCTCGCGCCGTTCGTTCCTGTTGACCACCGGCGCCTTCAGCGTCGCTGTCGCCTTCGGCTCGGCGCTTGACACCGCGACCGCGGCCGCGCCGTTCAATCCCAACGCCTGGGTCACGATCAGCGAAGACAATATCGTCACCATTGTCGCGCCGATGGTGGAGATGGGTCAGGGCGTGCGCACCTCGCTGCCGCTGATCCTGGCCGAAGACCTCGACGCCGACTGGAGCCGGGTCCGCATTTCGGAAACGCCGGACAACGATCAGGTCTACGGCAACCCGATCTTCAACAATCAGCTGACGACAGTAGGCAGCTTCTCGGTCACCGGATATTACGAGAAACTGCGGCTGGCCGGCGCGCAGGCGCGGAAAGTCCTGATCGCCAATGCGGCTGCGGCCTGGGACGTGCCGGCCGACGAGCTCACGACCGAGCCCAGCATGGTCGTGCACAAGAAGTCGAACCGCAAGATCAGCTACGGCGAAATTGCCAAGACGGCGACGGTGCCGAACCCGCTGCCGGAAGTCACCAAGGCCGATCTCAAGCCCGCTTCGCAGTTCCGTTTCATCGGCCGCGACATCGGCCGCGTCGACGTGCCGTCGAAGGTCAATGGCACCGCGCAATACGGCATCGACGTGCAGATTCCCGGCATGCTCTACGCCTCGGTGCTGTTCCCGCAAGTGCAGTACGAGAAGGCCGAGCAGATCGACGACACGGCCGCCAAAGCCATCAAAGGCGTGGTCAAGATCGTGCCACTGCCGTCCGGCGTCGGCGTGATCGCCGAGACACCACAGGCGGCGATGAAGGCCAAGGGCCTGCTCAAGGTCACCTGGTCGAAATCAACCCCGGCGCAAACCTATGACGACGATCGCGTGCTGCAGGACTATCGCGCCATCGCCGCCGATTGGAGTCAGCCGGGCGTGCCGATGGTCAATGCCGGCGATGCCGACGCCGCCATCAAGGGCGCGGCGCAGGTGCTCACCGCCGACTACTTCTCCGACCACGTCGCCCACATGTGCATGGAGCCGTTGAACGTCACGGTGCGGGCCGACAACGGGGTGATCGACATCTGGTCCGGCAATCAGTCGCCGTCAACGATGAAGATCCTCGGCATGATCGTCGGCAAGACCACGCCGGACAAGGTCCATGTCCATACCCAACTGCTCGGCGGCGGCTTCGGCCGGCGCTCCGACGGCGACGACATGGTCATGGCGCTGATCCTGGCACTCAACATGCCGGGCAAGCCGGTGAAGATGATCTGGAGCCGCGAGGACGATATCCGCAACGACAAGCTGCGGCCGCTGACCGCACAACGGATCGAGATCGGTCTTGACGGCAACAACGACATCGTCGGCTGGCGGCAGCGCATCGTCAACGAGTTGTATTTGGCCCGCATCCTGCCGCCCGATCTGTTCGCCAAGATCAAGCAGGACATCGTCTCCGGCGGCGGCGGCGAAATGAGCTACGCGGTCGAGAACCATCACGTCGAATGGGTGCGCTCCGCCCGTGGCGTCGACGTCGGCGCCTGGCGCGGCATCGCGGCGGGTTACACCAAGTTCGCCATCGAGACGATGATGGACGAAATCGCCGCGCTCAAGAAGATGGACCCGCTGGCCTATCGGCTGGCGATGCTCAAGGACGCGCCGCGCGCGGCCAATGTGCTGCAACGCGTGGCTGACATGGCGAACTATACCGGCAAGCGCGACAACGGCCGCGCCGTCGGGGTTGCTTACTCCGACGCGCTGCATAGCCACACCGCGGTGGCGGCCGAAGTTTCGGTCGACACCAAGAGCGGCGAGATTACGGTCCACCATCTGTGGGCGGCGGTCGATGCCGGCCAGGCGGTGCAGCCGAAGAACATCGCGGCGCAGATCACCAGCGCCATGACGTTCGGTCTCGGCGCCGCGCTCAAGGAGCAGATCGCCATCAAGGGCGGGGTGATGCAGGCCACGAACTTCGACGGCTATCCGGTGCTGCGCATGTCGGAAGTCCCGCCGATGGACGTGGCGGTGATTTCGACCGAAGACCCGCCGACCGGCATCGGCGAGGCCGGAGTGCCTGCGGTCGCGCCGGCGATCGCCAACGCCGTCGCCCAGATCACCGGCAAGCGGCTGCGCCACCTGCCGATGACGCCGGACCGGGTGAAAGAGTCGCTCGGCTAGCGCAGCGCACCGTTTTTCGGCCACGCATGAACCGCCGCGGGGCTCGCCGCGGCGGTTTTTTTAGTCGGCAGGAGCTCCCCGCAAGGGCAGCGTGGATGATCCCGCTTGGGGGGATTGCGTAGCTTGCATAGCTCGCGAGAATCCCTACATATCAAGGGTGTGGCCACGCTGAGTTCCGGCGGGCTCCGAGCCGGTCGTCCTCACGGTGAGGCGCAAGGCCAAATCAGCCGACTTCCAGGGGCTTCCGGGCAGGCCAACAGCGCCTCGAGCGTCTGCCGCAACGGATGAATGACCGGTGAGCAATACGACCAACGCCAAGCTCGTGATCATCGGGTCCGGCCCCGCCGGCTATACGGCGGCGATCTATGGCGCGCGCGCCATGCTCGATCCGATCCTGATCCAGGGCGTGCAGCCGGGCGGCCAGCTCACCATTACCACCGACGTCGAGAACTATCCGGGCTTTGCCGACGTCATCCAGGGGCCCTGGCTGATGGAGCAGATGCAGAAGCAGGCCGAGCATGTCGGCACCAAAATCGTCACCGACCATGTGAACAAGGTCGAGCTCGGACGCCGCCCGTTCCGTATCGAATGCGATTCCGGCGACGTCTATTTTGCCGATAGCCTTGTTCTCGCGACCGGCGCCCAGGCGCGCTGGCTTGATCTGCCTTCGGAGCAGAAATTCCGCGGCTATGGCGTATCCGCCTGCGCCACCTGCGACGGTTTTTTCTATCGCGGCAAGGAAGTGCTGGTGATCGGCGGCGGCAACACCGCCGTTGAGGAGGCGCTGTTCCTCACCAACTTCGCCAACAAGGTCACCGTCGTGCACCGGCGCGACAGCTTCCGCGCCGAGCGCATCCTGCAGGAGCGGCTCTACCACAATCCGAAAATCTCGGTGCTCTGGCACACTGTGCTGCACGACGTGATCGGCGACGACAATCCGCTCAAAGTCCGCGCCGCGGTGTTGCGCAACGTCAAGACCAACGAAATCACGCGACGCCCGGTCGACGGCATTTTCATCGCCATCGGCCACTCGCCGGCCTCCGAACTGGTCGTCGGCCAGGTGGAGATGAAGCACGGCGGCTACGTCAAGACCGCGCCGCACTCGACCGCGACCTCGGTGCCTGGCGTGTTCGCCGCCGGCGACGTCGCTGACGACGTCTATCGCCAAGCCGTTACTGCCGCCGGGCTCGGCTGCATGGCGGCGCTGGAAGCCGAAAAGTACCTCGCCGCCCACGGCGAGGCCGAACCGCGTATGGCAGCGGAATGAGTCCCGTTCCGTCGCACGCGCGGAGAGGAACCACGAATATGGATTGGGATAAGCTCAAAGTCTTTCACGCCGCCGCCGAAGCCGGCAGCTTCACTCATGCGGGCGAGCAGCTCGGGCTGTCGCAGTCGGCGGTGTCACGTCAGGTCAGCGCGCTCGAACAGGAGCTGTCGGTCTCGCTGTTTCACCGCCATGCGCGCGGGCTGATCCTGACCGAACAGGGCGACTTGCTGTTTCGCACCGCCCACGACGTCTTCATGAAACTCGAGTCGGCGCGCGCCAAGCTCACCGACAGCCGCGAGCGCCCCAATGGCGACCTGAAGGTCACGACCACCCCCGGCATCGGCATCCACTGGCTGACGCCGCGGCTCGGCGAGTTCATCGAGCTTTATCCGGAAGTGCGCATCACGCTCCTCACCACCGAAGAGGAGCTCGACCTCGCCATGCGCGAGGCCGACGTCGCCATCCGCCTGCGCCAGCCGACCCAGCCGGACCTGATCCAGCGCAAATTGTTTTCCGTGCACTTCCACATCTATGCGTCGCCGGAATATCTCAAGCATTTCGGCACGCCACGCACGCTCGAGGATCTCGATAATCACCGCGTGCTGGTGCTCGGCGGCAATATCCCGACCTATCTGCAACGTTCGCTCTATCTCACCGAGGTGGCGCGCGACGGCAAAGGGCCGCGCACGCCGCATCTCGTCATCAATAACATCCTCGGCATTCTGCGCGCCTGCCAGCGCGGCATCGGCATCGCCATGCTGCCTGACTATCTGGTTGAAGGCGACGGCGGCCTGGTGCAGCTGTTCTCTGACGGCGAGCCGATCGCGCTCGATGCCTACTTCGTTTATCCGGAAGAGCTCAAAACCGTCGCGCGCGTGCAGGCATTTCGCGACTTTCTTGTCGCCAACGCGCAGCGTTGGAACTTTTAGCGTCCTGATTCCGACGTTCGCCAGTGTTGTCGGCGTCCGCGCGCGAACGTCGTTGGAGCATGATCTTTTCCGAAATCCGCCTTCGACTTCGCCATCATGCTCCGAACACGATGCATCGCGTTTTTCTTGTCATGACCAGCGCGCGGTGCGGTTGTAATCGTCACACAACTTGTCCGGACGACCGTGCTGGCAGCGCATGGCTGGCATGCCAGTCGCCACGTTGTGCGACGCGGAATCGCTTTGCATAGTGCTGGTCTGCTGTCGGACTTGCGATTGACCGTGATCCTCCCAGATTGGCAATCGCTGGTTGGCAGTTTCTTCCCCTCTGGAAGGTGATTCGCTGGCGCCCCCACGCTGGCGAACTTGAGGCCGGGCCCGCAAGGGCCCGGTTTTTTTTCGCGCGGATAAAATTGGGTCGCGGCGGACGAAAGTTTCGCGCGACGCAAAACTGTCATCAACGCAGAGGGCGCACGACGCTCATGGTTGCCCGTCGACACGATGGAACGCGCCCTGACGCGTAGCACGGCCGCGTCGCCGGCGCGGCCGCAGCGGCGGCCGTTGATGCAGCTGCGTTCGCCGATTTGTCATCGCGCCGGGCGCCGACTTCACCAAATGTTGCCGCGTCCGTTACCGCCTGGGAGCGTGACGGCACCATGACGCGCCGCTATACACGCAGTGAGCTTGGGAGGATTGAGACATGCTGACACGCCGACATGTGTTCTTCACCGGCGCCGCCGGATTGGCCGCGCTGGTGCTCGGCCGCATCACTTGGCCGCATGCCGCCAAGGCGGCGAAGACCTACGAAGTCACGCACACCGACGCCGAGTGGCAGAAGATGCTGAGCCCCGACGCCTATCAGGTGCTGCGCCACGAAGGCACCGAGCGCCCGTTCTCCAGCCCGCTCAACAATGAACATCACGCCGGCACCTTCGCCTGCGCCGGCTGCGATCTGCCGCTCTACTCGTCGAAGACCAAGTTCGACAGCGGCACCGGTTGGCCGAGCTTTTGGGCGCCGCTCGACAATGCGGTCGAGGAAACGAGCGACCGTACCTACGGCATGGTCCGCACCGCTGTGTCTTGCCGGCGCTGCGGCGGCCACCTCGGCCATGTATTCAACGACGGCCCCAAGCCCACGGGGCTGCGCTATTGCATGAACGGCGTGGCGCTGAAATTCGTGCCCGCCGCGCCGGGATCGAGCTGATCCGGCGGCCCTAGCCCGGGTTGAGCGCCACCGAAACCCGGGAACGACCTCACACCCGCAACGCCGGCCCCGGATTTCGCTTCCGCTCAATCCGCGCTACATAGCGGCATGAGCGTCATCAATCCCAATCCGTTCACGACGCGTCCGGAAATCGAAGGCACGTTCGGCGTCGTCGCCTCGACGCACTGGATCGCAACTGCCGTCGGCATGGCGATGCTGGAAAAAGGCGGCAACGCCTTCGATGCCGCGGTCGCGACCACCTTCACGCTTCAGGTCGTCGAGCCGCATCTCAATGGCCCTGGCGGCGACGTCCCGGCCATTGTCTACGACGTGCGCCGCGGCAAGCCGGAGGTGATTTGCGGCCAGGGACCGGCGCCGGCGCGCGCCACCATCGCGCATTATCGCCGTGAAGGCCTCGATCTCGTGCCCGGCACCGGCCTCCTCGCCGCCTGCGTGCCCGGCACGTTCGAGACCTGGATGCTGATGCTGCGCGATTATGGCACGCTGCCGCTGCGCGATGTGCTGTCCCCGGCGATCGGCTACGCGCAGAACGGCCACCCGCTGGTCGAGCGCGCCAACGCCACCATCGCCGCGGTCGCCGAGCTTTTTCGCACCCACTGGCCGACGTCGGCCGCGGTGTATCTGCCGAACAACGCGGTGCCACCGACCGGAACGCTGTTCACCAACCAAAAGCTGGCGGCGACCTATGCGCGCATCCTCGCTGAAGCCGAGAGCGCCGGCGGCGATCGCGGAGCGCAAATCGAGCGCGCCCGCCAATCCTGGTCGCATGGCTTCGTCGCCGAAGCGATCGACCGTTTCTGCCGCACCCAAGAGATCATGGACACCAGCGGCAAGCGCCATCGCGGCGTGCTCGCGGCCGACGACATGGCGCGGTGGACGCCGCGCGTCGAAGCGCCGCTGACTTACGATTACGGCCGCTACACCGTCTGCAAGACCGGCCCTTGGGGACAGGGGCCGGTGATGCTGCAGCAATTGGCGCTGCTCAAAGGTTTCGATCTCGACGGACTCGACCCGACCAGCGCCGATTTCATTCATCTGCAGGTCGAGTGTGCCAAGCTCGCCTTCGCCGACCGCGAGGCGTTCTATGGCGATCCCGATTTTGTCGAGGTGCCGACCGCGACGCTATTGTCCGATGCCTACAATGCGCAACGCCGCCAGCTGGTCGGCGAGCAGGCGTCGATGGATTTGCGTCCGGGCTCGATCGAAGGCTTCGGCGCCGTGATCAAGCTGTTTCGCGACAGCGCGCCGGCCGCAACCGCCGGCGCCGGCGAGCCGACCGTCGGCCGGCTCGGCGGCACGCGCGGCGATACCGTGCATTTCGATATTATCGATACCGCCGGCAACATGGTGTCGGCGACGCCGTCGGGCGGCTGGCTGCAATCATCGCCGGTCATTCCCGAGCTCGGCTTTTGCCTCGGCACCCGCGCGCAAATGTTCTGGCTCGAGGACGGCCATCCGGCGGCTTTGGCGCCGGGAAAAAGGCCGCGCACCACGCTGACGCCGACGCTGGCGCTGCGCGACGGCGAGCCGTATCTCGGTTGCGGCACGCCGGGCGGCGATCAGCAGGACCAGTGGATCACCCAGTTTTTCCTGCGCCACGTTCACGCTCATCAGAATCTGCAAGAGGCGATCGACGCGCCGGCCTGGCACTCCGAACACTTTCCCTCCTCGTTCTGGCCGCGCGCGGCGCGCCCCGGCGTGCTGGTGGTCGAGGGCCGTGTGCCGAAGGACACCGTCGCCGAGCTCAAACGCCGCGGCCACATTGTCGAGATCGGCCCCGACTGGTCGGAAGGCCGGCTCACCGCCGCGGCCCGCGACGGCCGCCGCCGCCGCGCCGCCGCCAATCCACGCGGCATGCAGGGCTACGCCGCGGGGCGGTGACAAGTTACTAGCATTTCCCGGACGCGGCGCAGCACGCAGTGATGCACCGCTGCGCTGCGCTGCGCCCGGGAAACGGCAAGTGCGAAAGAAGCGCTACGCCGCCACCGTGCGCAGGAAGTCTTCGACTTCGCTGCGCAGCTTGACGGTGGCGTTTTCCACTTCTTCCGACGCCGCCAGCACCGTTTGCGCCGAACTTCGCGTCTGGGTGACGCCGGCGGCGACGTCGCCGAGCGCGGTGACGACGGCACGGGCGCCGGAGGCGGCGCTGGCGACATTGTGCGAGATTTCGCCGGTCGCTAGCTCCTGCTGAGCGATGGCGCCGACCGCTTCCGAGGTATGCGAGTTGATATCGACCATCCGCTGGGTGATGGCGCGGATGGCGGCGACCGCGTCTCCGGTCGAGCTCTGCACCGACGAAATCTCCTTGGTGATTTCGCCGGTCGCCTTCGCGGTCTGCACGGCGAGCGACTTCACTTCCGAAGCGACCACGGCAAAGCCGCGGCCGGCCTCGCCGGCGCGCGCCGCCTCGATGGTGGCGTTGAGCGCGAGCAGGTTGGTCTGCTCGGCGATGTCCTGAATGAGCTTGACGACGTCGCCGATCCGCTGCGCTACCGCGGCGAGCGCGGTAATGTCGTCGTTGGTCGCGGTCGCGGCGGCGGCGGCGCTACGCACCACCTCGTTGGTTTGCGCGAGCCGGCGGCTGATCTCCTTGATCGAGGCGGAGAGCTCCTCGGCCGCGGCGGCCGCAGTCTCGACATTCGCCGATGCTTCGTTCGATCCATGCACCGCGCCCTCGGTGCGCTGCAGCGTATGCCCGGAGGTGCCCAACAGGCTCTTGGCCGCCGCCTTCATCGCCGCTGCGCTCTGCCCGACGATGTTGAGAACGCTCTCGACCCGGCCGCGAAACGCAACGATCTGGGCATCGATGGCGTGGCGGTTCTCCTCGCGCTTGCGCAGCGTATCGCGCTCTTCCTCGGCGGCGAGCTTGTCGGTGACGTCGGTATGGGTCGTCACCCAACCGCCGTTCGGCAGCGGCTGCGAGACCAAAGCGATAATGCGCCCGTCGCTGAACTTGACGGTTCGTTTTTCAGTGCGGCCTTCGGCCACCTGCGCGAGATAGTCGGCGATGTAGCGATCCGGATCGCCGGCGAAGGTGCCCTTTTCGGCGCGCAGGTCCAGCATCTCGCGCAGCGGCATGCCGGCGCGCAGCTGTTCGCGCCGAAGCAGGTGCATGTCGATATAGCGCAGGTTGCAGAGCACGAGCCGAGCGGCGCTGTCGAACATGCACAGCCCCTGCGTCATGTTGTTGAGCGCGATTCTCGCGAGCAGGTTGCGCCAGCGTTCCTGCGCGAGCGCAAGCAGCGCGCCGATCGACAGCAAGGCCAGCGCCAGCAGCGTCGAAAGCGCGATGCCGACCGCAACCGCGGGCAACGCGTTCAACGCGCTACAGATGCCATCGACGCCAAGCAGCAAGAAGCCGGCGATGCCCATGGCAAAGCCGGCGACACCCAGCGCAATGAGGAGGCCCCACTGGCGGACGGTCTTAGCCACAACGTGGCCGCTGGACATGCGCGCACCTGTTCGATTAGTGAAGATTATTCACTAATCGGTTGTTTTGCCGTTAACAGCGGAACCGGATGCGGCAGGATTTTGCGCGCTCGAGTGCGCAATCGTGTCGGATTGAATTGATCGCTAATCTAACTTTTTGGTTGAGCACAATCCCTTTGGAAAAGACCGTTTCCACGGTGGATCAGCTGCGGCGTGCTTTTCCGGATCATGCGCTAGCGCGGAAAGTGATGGCGAATGTTGTCCCGAACGCCTTTCGCCGCGGCGATCGCCGTGGAGCGCAGCGCCTCAAGGCGCCGGACCAACGAAAACGATAGTTGCGGGCGGACTGATATCAAACGGTTGCAGAGCGCAAGTCGCTCGCGCCAAAGATGATCGATCATCGGGTGATTGGCGGTGGCGCACGAGTTGGTCTGGACGAGAGTTGTATCTTCGACCAGCTCGTTGGTCAGCACCGCACTGAGCATCACGCCCGGCGAAAAGCGGGCGAATGTTTCGTCATAGGCGATCTTCCAGAACCAGGCGCAGCGGCCGCTGCGCAGCATGATGGTAGCGGCGATGGTACGGCCGTCGACCAGGATGCGATCGATCGTGACTTTGCTTTCGTCCGCAAGCGCCGGCATGGCGGTCCGCATGAAGCGGCACAGCTCTTGATGTTGAGCCGCGGCCGTGCCGGCGCGGCCTTTCCAGCCGCCCGCCTCGAGCACAAGAAAATCTTCGACCGCGGTTGCGACCGCCCCGCGCTTGCTGGCAGTGGTAAACAAGACAGCGCCGGTCTCGCCCAGGCGCCGCCACAGACGGCGGATCTCCTTGACCCGGTGCCTGCCGATCGCGCGCTCGAGGTAACGCGTGCGCTCGCCCGCCGGCGCGAGCAGCGCCCGGCGATGGCGGTCGAAATCGGCGACCGGCATTTGCGCGCGCCGCGCAATGGCTTCGAGCGTCGTGGCGAACGGCCCCTGTTCGGTCAGGAACGGCAACAACACCGTGCCCGGCAGCGCCGCGTCCGCGGCGAGATGCGCAAGCCACGCGGCGATGATCGGCTCCGCCGCCTCGCGCTCGACCAGCGGCACGCCGAGCGGAGCGAACGGATGCGTCCAGCCAAAGAGGATCGGCAGACTGACGCCGTAGCGGCGCTTTTCGACCCGTGCCGGAAACAAGCCAAGAAGCCGGCGCGGGCTCGTGCCCGACCAGACCAAGAGCGCGCCGGCGTTGCCGCCGAACACCGGCGCCGCCGCAAGCGCAAAAGCCGGCTCATAGAAGATATTCGGCTCCAGCGCGCGCTCGGCAAGCTCGCGCCACTCGCGGACGATCGACGACAGCTCGGCGAAATCCCGCCATTCGACGGTGAGCGAGCTCGCCGCAAAGCGGTCGGCAAGAACCGCGCGGCGGGCACTGGCGATGGCCGAGGCTGCGCCATCGAGCGCGGCAACCGGCGCCTGACTGGCCGAGACTCTGACCGCCATGCTCGCGCCCTTTTAGGCTTTAGGGGCACCGAAAATGAAGCAATGCAGCCCCAGGCGGCTTTTGGCCACCACGAACAGGCCCACCGACTCGAACACCAGAGCCGCGGAGCTTGCGGTTGCCGCGCCAGCGAGCCCGAGCGGCGGGATCAGCACGATGCAAAGGATCAGGCTGATCGCAAACGAGGCGCCATAGACCAGCGCGCAGGCGCGGCGCTCGCCGAGCATGTTGAGGAGCCGCTCGGCCGGGCCGACCGACGCGCGCGCCAGAAGCCCGACGGCGATGATGAACATCAGATAATAGCCGGCGACGAATTCGCGGCCGAACAGACGCAGCAGCGGATGGCCGAGCGCAAGCAGGCCGACGATCACCGCGACCGAGGGCCAGAACGTCAGCCGCACCGCATGCTTGAGGAAGGCGGTTAGCCCGGCGCGATCGCCGCTGACGTCGAATTCGACGAACTTGTGGGCGATGGTCTGCGCCACCGAGTAGTAGATAAACGACACCAGTGCGATCGTCTTGGCGGCGGCGTAGTAGATCGCCACCTCATCGGCGCTACGGAACTGCTTGAGCACGATAATGTCCGAATAGGTCAGCAAAAAATAAAACGCTTCGACCAGGAAAATCGGTACCGAGGTTGTCAGCCACAGGCGCGCCGCATAAGCCTTCGAGCCGCTCTCGACCACGCCCGCGAGCCGGCGATTGAGCACCACGATCTGGCCGATGCCGACGCCGGCGAGCGCAATGACGCCGGCCGCGGTCGCCGTGACCGCGTCGGTCGGCAGGCCAAGCGCCAACGCAAGCCCCACCAGCGCCAGCAGCAAGAGCGGGCGCTGCACGTAGACCGGCGACAATCCGAGATTGACCCAGTCATAAGAGCGCGCGATGCCGCTCTGCGTCCCCCAGACCCCGAACAGCGGCAGCGCGGCGCAGGAAATGTAGAGCGGAACGACGGTCGCCGGGTCGATGTGCGGCGTGAGCAGCCGGACCGCGATGGCGCCGGCCGCACCGGCGATCGTGCCGAACAGCAAGGCGAGCCAGCGGCTGCCGTTGAGAAAGCCCCGCAACAGGGCGAAGCTTTTGCGCTCGGTATATTCGGGAATGAAGCGCTGCGCCGCGGAGCCCAGGCCGAGATCGACCATGCCGCCGATCAACAGAATCCAGGTCCAACCGTAGATGTAGACGCCGAACTCGAAGCCGCCCATCCAGCGCGCCAGCAAAATCTGCGACACGAAGGTGAGCGCCGCGCTGACGACCCGGATCAGGAAGGCGGCGCCGGCCAGGCGCCGCGCCAGCGACGAGTTGCTGCCGTCGGCGAACAGCGCGCGGGCCCGCGCAAGCGCACTATTGATTTTCTCGCCCCACGGCATGGACCCGGGGACTGACCACGAGATGCGCCAAGCCGGCCGCGGCGCATGCTCGGAACGGATTGATGCCACACAAACCTCTGCGCCGCCGGGAACCAACGACGCGAAGCGATATCAAGGAAGCGTTAACATTCGGTTCGAATAAATTAACAATTGTGGTGAGGACCCAGGTGATCCAACCTGCCACAGAACACCGCGCTCATCCTCGGGGAACGAGCTCGCCTGTGATGTTTCGTCGCTCGTGTAGAATACGAAGAAGCATAATGGCGTCATCCTTCGGGTCGTAGTCATAGATCATGATGTATGGGGAGACGCGCGCCGCGCGGGTAATGGCGCCAAGCGCCGGCCGTGGCGATCCGCTTCTCGGAAACCGAACGAGGCGTCGCAAGGTGACGTCGAAACGGCGACTGTAATCGACCGCAATGCGCTCGCCGGCGTTCGGCTGCAGGTAGGGAAAAAATATCGCCGAAGTCAGAGTCCGCGTCGCTGGTGACGACCAGACGCGTCACGCGGAGCGCAGAGCATTAATCTATGCGTTCAGGCGCCTGAAGAACTCCTCGCCAGAGATCACATCTCCGCGCGCCACCGAGGCCCGCGCTTCATCGACGTACGGCTTGGCCCAGGCCAGATCGTCCTCACTCAAAGCTTTGAGATCGGCGACAGCGACCGAAAGCGCCTCGTCGATCGACGCGAAACGCCCGGCGGCGACCTCGGCCTCGAGCCACTCCAGCTGTTCTTTCGGCAGCAAAATGTTCATAGCTGGAAATATAGCGAAAGAAGGCCAATAGCGAAATAGCGAGTGGCAAATAGAACGAGCCAACTCCGCCGCCACTATTGGCTATTCGCAAACTCAATAATCCTTGAGCAGCCGCTCGATATAATCGAGCTCTTCCTGCGGACGCAGCACGTCGCCGAAGCGGCGGCGCAGCTCCTCGATGATGCGGCGGGCGCGCTGCACGTCGATCTCGCCCGGCACCTTGACGCTGAAGTCGTCGGGGTCGCGGCCATGCAGCGGGCGGCCGAGCGGATCGGTGTCGCGCTGCGCCCGCGGCTGGCCGAGCCGACCGTTCGGGCCGGGGCCCGGACCTTGCCCCATTTGCTGTTGCATCGATTGCGCCAGGCCCTGTGCGCCCTTGCGCAAGGCGTCGAGCGCGCGGCCTTGCGACTCGACGGCGCTGTCGGCGTTGCCCTCGCCAAGCTCGCCTTCGGCTTCGCCCATCGCGTCGCCGGCCTGGCCGAGTTGATCCATGCTCTGGCCCTCGCCCTTCTGGCCCTGCTGACCCTGCCCATTCTGGCCGACGCCATGGTTCTTGAGCTCTTCCAGGAGCTTCTTGAGCCGGTCGCGCAGCGCCTGCTGGCGCTGCTGCAGATCGCTCATCGAATCGCCTTGCTGGCCCTGCTGACCCTGCTGGCCTTGCTGACCCTGCTGGCCTTGTTGGTTTTGCTGGCCCTGCTTTCCCTGCTGCTGGCCGCGCTGACCGTTCTGCCGGCGCTGATCCTGGCCCTGGCGGAAGGTGTGGTCGCGCAATTCCTGCTGCTTCTGGATCATGTCGCCGAGCTCGTCGAGCTGCGACATCATATCGTCCATGTCGTCGCCGTTCTGATCGGGCGACGCCATCTGCAGATTCTCCATCATCTGCTCGAGCTGCTGCAGCATTTGCCGCGCGGCGTCCTTGGCGCCGTTGCGGGCGAGGTTCTCCAGCCGGTCGAGCATGCTCTTAAGGTCGCGCTGGCTCAACGTTCGCGAGTTGCGGTCGAGCGGACGGGCGAGCTGCTGGCTGTTGCGCAACTGCTCCTGCATCGCTTGCAGGAAGCGGTCCATCGCCGCGCGCAATTGATCCATCAGTTGCTTGATCTCTTCATCGCTGGCGCCGCGTTCGAGCGCCTGGCGCAAAGCTTCCTCGGCGTTGCGCAGATTGGCTTGCGCGTCGGAAATGTTGCCGTCCTCGATGGCGACCGCCATCTGCCACAGCCGCGTCGTCACGTCGCGCAGATCGTCGTCGGTCTTGGCGCGAATGAGCGTCCAGAAGATCGAACGCAGTCCGAGATAAATGCCGGCGTCGGGCGTGAATTTTTCCGGCGCTATGGTCAGCGCATCGAGCGCGGTGGTGACGAGCGGCCGAGCGCCGGCGTCGAGCGCCAGATTGCGCCGCTGTTCGACCAGCGCGCGCGCCAGCGGCTTGCTGAACAACCGCTCGGGAAGGCGGAACGTGAAAGGTTCGCTCTTGCCCTCATTGCCGGCTTCGTCGTGGGCAACGAGCGTCATGACCACTTCGGCGCCGGCCCACGGATGATCGGTCAGATCCTTGATGGTTTGGCCGACGCCGTTCTTGGTGCGCGCCTGCGGCAAGACCAGCGCGAAATCGGGCGCACCGAACAGCGGATGCGCCTCCCCTTTCGCTCCCGCTTCCTCCTTGCGGGCAAAGGTCGCCCGGGCCTCGGTGACCCCGTAATCGTCTTCCAGCCGGTACGACAATAGCAGCGAGCCGCGCGCCTGCTGCTCGGGATCCTTGGCCAGCGCGATGATCGGCGGCTTGTCGGGAGTGACATTGAAAGCCCAGGTCAGATCGTCGCCGGCGCCATGCAGCGTCGCCGTGCCGGTCGACTCGATCTTGAACCGAAACTCCTGCGTGCCGGCGGGCGCTTGCGCCTTCTCGGTCGCGGGCGTCACGCCGCCTTTGCCTGACACGTCGAGATCGAGCTTGCCGGTCGCGCGCACGATCAGCGTCGAGCCGACCGGAACGCTGACCGGCTCGTTCGAGTCGAGGTCCTGCCGGGCGATTTCGCCCGGATGCATGCCGGCAAGGATGATCGGCGGCTTGCCGGTGTAAGCCGGCGGCGCCACCCAGGCGTCGACGCGGAAATTCGCCGGCAGCACGACGCCTTGCCAATCGAACGCCGCGGCGATGCGCTTGAAGTGTTCGCCGCCGGCAGCAATGAAGGTGGCGATGACGGCGATGAGAATGAGGCCGCGCAACGCGTAAGGATCGCGCGTCGCCAGACGCGGCGATGGCCAGCCGGCCTTGAACGCCCGCGCCGCGGCGAGCGTGCGCTCGACGTGCGCCCGCCACAGCGCCAGCGAATAGGGGTCTTGCGGCGTGACCGCGAGCTCATCGGCAATCGTGGTCGCCGGCCGATGACGGACGCCGCTGCCGCGATCGAGGCGCCGCAGCGCGTCGGCGGCGACCGGCAGCCGCAGCGACACAAATGGAATGATCGCGGCGATCGCGAGGACGACGAACACCAGGAGTCCGGCCGCCCGGGCGAGCGGCGGCAGCCACAGCCAGAGCCCGAGCCAGGAAACAGTCAGGAACAGTCCGACGATCGCGGCGAGGCGCGCCAGCGCGGGCCACAGCTGCTCCCAGAAGATGCTCCAGCGGGCGCGGCGCACCGCACTGCCGAGCTGCGAGCGCGCCGTCGTATCGGCACTTTGCTGCGCGGCGACAGGTTGGCTCAACGACGGATCGGTCACCGGGTTCTCCGCGGCAATCTCGCCCTGACAACGCCCCATCAAAGGGGCAGTTCGAAGGCGCGGAAGTGCACAGCAAGCCGCGCTGCGCACATAAGCACAAGCAAAATCAGCGCCAGATCAAAGCCACGCCGGCATGCGATCGAGCGCGATCAGCTCTGCGGCCGTGACACGGGGCCGCACCAGCGCCCATTCGCCTTTGCGGACAAGGACTTCCGGAACGAGCGCGCGGGTATTGTAGGTCGAGGCCTCGACCGCGCCATAGGCGCCGGCGCTCATGATGGCGAGCAGGTCGCCCGGCTTCGGCTCGACCATGGAACGATCAAGCGCGATGAAATCGCCTGATTCGCAGACCGGCCCGACCACGTCGGCGACGGTCCGCGGCGCACCGACCTCGGGCTCGCGGACCGCGCGGATGTCGTGGTGCGCATCGTACAGCGTCGGGCGGACCAGATCATTCATGCCGGCATCGACGATGACAAAGGTCTTGGCTTCGCCGCGTTTGAGATAAAGCACGCGCGTCAGCAAAATGCCGGCATTGCCGACGATCAGCCGGCCCGGCTCGAAGATCAGCTGGCAATCAAGATCGCGCGTCGCGTTTTTGACCACGGCGGCGTAGGCGTCCGGATCCGGCGGCGGCTCGTTGTCTTCGCGATAGGGAATACCGAGGCCGCCGCCGAGATCGACATGGCGGATGACATGGCCATCGGCGCGCAGCACGCGCACAAAGTCGGCGAGCAGCGCGAACGCGTCGCTGAACGGATCGAGCGCGGTGATCTGGCTGCCGATGTGCATGTCGACGCCGACCACGCGTACGTCATCGAGCTTGGCGGCGCGGGTATAGACGTCGCGGGCGCGGCTGATCGGAATGCCGAATTTGTTTTCCGCCTTGCCGGTGGCGATCTTGGCGTGAGTCTTCGGGTCGATGTCGGGATTGACGCGGATCGAGATATCGGCGGTGCGGCCTTTTTGCGCGGCGATCTCGGCAAGGAGTTCCAGCTCGGCTTCGGACTCGACGTTGACGCAAAGGATGCCCTGCTCGACCGCGAGTGCCAGTTCGT
The DNA here is from genome assembly GCA_963806465.1 of uncultured Alphaproteobacteria bacterium. Lineage (GTDB taxonomy): Bacteria > Pseudomonadota > Alphaproteobacteria > Rhizobiales > Xanthobacteraceae > BOG-931. Next base: position 331,276 of record CAWDZD010000044.1, read on the forward strand.
GTGCGGTCTTGCCGACGCCGGAGAACATGATTTTGTGCGGCGGCACGCCGGCGCTACGCGCACGCAACAGTTCACCCTCGGAGACGACGTCGGCGCCGGCGCCGAGCCGCGCCAGCGTCGCGATCACCGCCTGGTTGGAGTTCGCCTTCATGGCGTAACAGATCAAGGCGTCGACGTCGGCGAAGGCTTGCGCAAACACCCGGTAATGCCGCTCGAGCGTCGCGGTGGCGTAGCAATAGAACGGCGTGCCGACTGCTTCCGACAACGCGATCAGATCGACGCCCTCGGCGTGCAGGACGCCGTTGCGATAAGCGAAATGATGCATGCGGCCGTGTTTAGAACATGGGGCGGAAAAGTGGAAATCTTCGCTCCGTCATTGCGAGGCAATAGGGCGTTTACGCCCGTCTTCGACGGGCTATGGCGACGAAGCAATCCGGACGTCGCAGCCGCAAGGTGGATTGCTTCGCTTCGCTCGCAATGACGAGTGGCGCGACCTATTGCAGCAGGAAATCGAGGAAAAACGAGCGTTTCTCACCGGCCGGCGCGACCGGATTGCCATGGGTGTCGAAGCCGTTTTGCGCGGCCTTTTCGTACTGCTTGGCGCGCAAATCATCGCTCGAGCCAGGAGGCGCGGTTGGCGGAGGCGGCAGCGCCGCCGCTGGCTGGGCCGTAAGCGCGGGCCCGGGCGGCAGTTCCGGCGGTCCAGCCCGCCCGCATGCCGCCAAGGTCAAAGCGGCGGCGCCGAACAGCCCGAGCGCCAACCCGGTTTGAACGCGCTTTAACCAGCGATTTTGGGCCAAAACCGACAATCCCCGAACCCCACTATGGCGACCCTAGCACAGCACAGCGCCGCGGCGAGATTTTGACGGCCATACGTTGCCACGGCCTTATCAGCGATCGGGTCAGGCTTTAAGCCTCTTGAGCCAGCGTTTGGCCGCTGCACGCACGTTTTTCGGCGCGGTACCGCCATAAACGATGCGGCTTTTGACCGACGCCTCGGCTGACAGCACGCCATAGACCGCCTTGGTGATGCGCGGTTCAATCGCCTGCATGGTCGGCAGCGGCAGCTTGTCGAGCGGTACGCCGGCCGCGGCGGCCGCGGCCACGATCCGGCCGGTCAGGTGATGAGCCTCGCGGAACGGCAGCTTGAGGGTGCGGGTGAGCCAATCGGCCAGATCGGTGGCGGTCGCGTAGCCTTCGCCCGCGGCCTGCCGCATCCGCGCGATGTCGGGCTCCAGGTCGCGCACCATGCCGGTCATGGCTTTGATTGAAAGCAGCAGCGCCGCGAACGCGTCGATCGCGCCTTCCTTGTCCTCCTGCATGTCTTTTTGATAGGCGAGCGGCAGGCCCTTCATCACCATCAATAACGCGGTGAGCGCGCCGACGATGCGGCCGGTGCGGGCGCGGACGAGCTCGGCGGCGTCGGGATTGCGCTTCTGCGGCATCATCGACGAGCCGGTGGTGAAGGCATCGGACAATTTGATCAGGCCGACCAGCGGCGACGACCAGAGCACGATCTCTTCCGCGAACCGCGACAAATGCACGGCGGCGATCGAGCACGCCGACAGCGCCTCCAGCACGAAGTCGCGATCGGCGACGGCGTCGAGCGAATTCGCCGTCGGCCGGGCAAAGCCCAGCGCCTTGGCCGACATCGCGCGATCGAGCGGAAACGACGTGCCGGCGAGCGCGCCGGAGCCGAGCGGGCTCTCGTTGAGCCGCTCACGCGCGTCGGCAAAGCGGCCACGATCGCGCGCCGCCATCTCCACATAGGCGAGCAGATGATGACCGAACGTCACCGGCTGCGCCGTCTGCAAATGGGTAAAGCCCGGCATCACCGTGTCGGCGTGCGCCAGCGCCTTTTCAGCCAGCGCCCGCTGATAGGCGGCGAGCGCCGCATCGACCCCGTCGATCGCGTCCCGGACCCAGAGCTTGAAATCGGTCGCGACCTGATCGTTGCGCGATCGGGCGGTATGCAGCCGCCCGGCGGCCGGCCCGATCAGCTCGCCAAGCCGGCCCTCGACGTTCATATGGATGTCCTCGAGCGAGCGCTTGAACTCGAACTTGCCGGCCTCGATCTCTGACAGGATCGTGTCTAGACCGTGAGCGATGCGCTTTGCATCTTGCGCGCTGATGATGCCGGTTTTGGCCAGCATCGCCGCATGGGCCTTGCTTGCGGCGATGTCCTGCCGGTAGAGGTGGCGGTCGAAATCGATCGAGGCGTTGATCTCCTCCATGATCGGGTCCGGTCCCGATGCAAAGCGTCCGCCCCACATTTTGTTGCTCATGATGCAATGCTTATGAAGGTTGCGCCGAGGTTCTGCTGTCAATGACCGAGCCGTCTACCGAGCCGCATAACAAAACGCGCCGCCGCGTGATCGCCTTGGTGGCCGCGAGCGGAATCGCGGTTTTGGCCGTGCTGGCCGGGGTATACGGGATGGGGGGGTTGCGAAGCAATCCGGCCGCCGCCGCCTGTGCACCGGCGGTCGCCGCCGCGAGCCGGATTGCGCCGTTGGCGCATGGCGAAGTCGCGGCGCTCGCGGTCACGCACACGCCGTTCCTGGTCCCCGACCTGAAGTTCAAAGACGCGCAAGGGCACGAGCGCAAGCTTTCCGACTGGCGTGGCCGCACCGTGTTGTTGAATCTGTGGGCCACTTGGTGCGTGCCGTGCCGCCAGGAAATGCCGGCGCTTGATATGCTGCAAGGCGACCTCGGTAGCGACAAATTTGAGGTGGTGGCTATCAATATCGACACCCGCGACGCGGAAAAGCCGCGGGCCTTTCTCAAGGATGCCGGCGTCAAGCATCTCGCCTTTTATGCCGACCAGAGCGCCAAGGTTTTTCAGGAGCTCAAACAGGCCGGCAAGGCCTTCGGCATGCCGACGACGCTGATCGTCGACCGCGACGGCTGCGAGATCGGCGCGATGGCCGGCCCGGCGGAGTGGTCGAGCCCGGAGGGCGTGAAGCTTGTCAGCGCGGCGATCGGTAATTCGTAGCCTGGGTTGAGCCAACGGGTCCGGCCCGAAGTGGCCGGCCCAATGACAAGCTCCGCGAAACCCGGAAATGGCCTACAAGCGTCGCTATTATTCCCCGGATTTCGCTGCCGCTCCATCCGAGCTACAGCTAGCAGGTAATATCCAGATTGGTGCCCAGATGCGAAGCGGCGTTGGCAAGCGGCTGAATGCTCTGCTGCGCGGCGTCGACCAGCTTGGCGATCGATGGGCCGACGTCCGGATTGAGCGGATTGTTGGGATCCGTGCTTGCCAGTTGCGCGGCGACGCCGAGCTGCAGCCGGCCGGTCTCGGCACCGAAAAGCGCTGACAGGAAGCTGCTGTCCATGCCGGCACGATTACGCCGGCGGTGTTGAAAGCCCGTATTGGCGTGGCGCGAATCGTCGGCCGTTGCGTTGAGCAGTCGTTAACCATACGAGCCGATGCCGGATCGCGCGCTCGCGGCTGGCAGCTAAGCGCTGATATTGAGGTTGGTCCCGATGCCCGGCGCGACGTTGGCGAGCGAATTCAAATTCTGCTGCGCGGCGTCGATCAATTTGACCGTGGACGCGGCGTTATCGGCGTCCATCTTCAGCATGCTGTTGGCGACGGCAAGCTGAGTCATGCCGGCCTGTGCGCCCAACATTGCGGTCACGAGGCTGAGGTCCATAGCGGCTTTACGTTTAACGCCGGAAGCTTAAAAGCTTGCTGCTAGCAGCGCGTTAACCGTCACATCCGGCGCCCTCATCGACCTATGAACCGGCAACTCTTGCGCAATCTCCGCATCGCATCCCTGGTCGCGCTTGCCACCGTTACCGCGATCGCCGGCGCGCGTGCCCAAAAGCCGCAACCGAAGCCCGAACAGAATTGCGGCGACATCGAGCGCGACTATGAGCTGATCCGGGTCGAAGCGGTCTCGATCCAGACCAACTTGGCGTTGTTCGCCGCCGCCGACCGCGGCTGCGATCAATTGGCGAACAAGCTTCTCGACGCCGGCGCGTCGCTCCTGGCGCGCGACCGCCGTGGCGCCATGCCGCTGGCACATGCGGCCCGCGGCGGACATGCGACGCTGGTCGACTTTTTCCTCGCCAAGGGCGCGCCGATCGACGCGCGCAATGTCGATGGCGGCACGGCGCTGTTCGCCGCCGCGGAACGCGTAAGGCACTCGACCGTCGTATTGCTGCTCGACAAGGGCGCCGATCCCAATCTGACCGGGCGCTCCGCACTCACGGCGCTGATGGCCGCCGCCTTCAAGGGCAACGACCGCATCGTCGAGACGCTTTTGTCGCATGGCGCCGATCCGAAGCTCCGCGACGCGACCGGCAAGGCGGCGATGGTCTATGCCGCCTCGCGCGGCTTCGACGACATCGTGCGGCGGCTCCTGGATGCCGGCGTCGACGTGCAAGAGCGGTACGGCAACGAGCTCACCGCGGTGATGTGGGCTGCCGGCCACGACGAAGGCGTCGGCACCGGAGCAGTTGAGCGCGTCATCGATCTGTTGCTTGGCCACGGCGCCGCGCTTGACGCCGCCGATAATCGCGGCCGCACCGCGTTGATGATTGCCGCCGCGCTCGGCGACGCCGCGACGGTCGATGTCCTGCTCAAGCGCGGCGCCGACCGTGGGCTCAAGGACAAGGACGGCAAGACCGCGCTTGATCTGGCGGCCAATCCCGAAGTGAAGGAGAAGCTGGAGGCGAAGTGACTGTCATTCCGGGGCCGGCCGAAGGCTGGAACCCGGAATCCATAGCCACTGACGTTCCAGAAGTTTGTCGGCGTTCGCGCACCGACCTGTACGCACTGTGGTTATGGATTCCGGGCTCGCCGCTTTGCGGCGCCCCGGAATGACGGATCACATTCCCGCCAGCCACGCGGCAAGCGCAGCGGTGTCGGCCGGCGTGATGGCTTTCATCAGATCGGTCATGCCCGGATTGTTGCCACGGGCGCCGCTGCGAAAATCCGTCATGGTCTTTTCCAGATAAGCGCGGACCTGGCCGGCGAGCCGCGGCTGCGTGCCGTCGCCGAGAAAACCCTCCTGGTGGCAGCTGGTGCAGACCACCGACGTGTTGGCGCGTTGCGCCAGCGCCGCGACGTCGGCAGCGGGATGCGGCTGGGCGAGTTTCGGCCATGGTTTCTTGGCAAAGTATTGCGCCAGCGGCATCAAGTCGTTGCGGTCCAACCCTTCGCAAATCGGCACCATCGTGTCGCTCTTCCGCATGCCCGATTTGAAATCGCGGAGCTGAAAGAACAGATAGCCGAGATTCTGTCCCCAGATCACCGGCACCGGCATCGCCTGTTCCACCGGCACGCCGTTCTCGCCGTGGCACGCGGCGCAGACTTGCGCTTTGTCTTCGATGGTTTCCGCGTGCGTGGCGAAAGCAACAGCCGTCAGCGCGACCGCCAACGGAATCAACAATCCTCTCATTCGCTTACTGACCACCCCCGACAAAAAATCGGACGGGGCCGTTACCGGTCCCGTCCTTGATTGGCTAGCCCATCAACGTGGCGTCAGTCCAGCGTGAAAGCGATGACGCTGTCGCCTCGCTTGGAATCGACCTGTACGTTGCCGCCGGCTCCGACCACGATGTATTGCTTGCCGCCCACCGTATAGGACGAAGGTGGAGCGTTGACGCCGGCGCCGCCGTGGAACTTCCAAAGCATCTTGCCGTCCTTGGCGTCATAGGCCTTGAACCAGCCGTTGCTCTCGCCGGTGAACACCACGCCGCCGGCGGTGGCCAGAATGCCGCCGATCATCGGCTGCGGCGTCTTCACCTGCCACCTGATCTTGCCGGTATCGTAGTCGACCGCCGTCACGTTGCCGGCTTGAACGCCGCCGGGCACGTTGGTGAAAGCGCCGCCGAGCCACAGCTTGCCATCGGGATAGGGTGCGCTCGCCACCGTATAAGTCATCTCCTGCTCGAGATTGATGGCGTAGGCCAAGCTCATGCCCGGATTGGTCGCGATCGGCGACCACTCGACGCCGCCATTGGCGCCCGGAAACATGCGCGCCGATTTCGGATCGAGCGGCTGCGTCGGTGTCGGCAGCACCCAGCGATCCTTCTGCGACACCATCGGCTCGGAGAAGCGGATCAGGCTGCAATCCTTGCGATCGTGCACGTAGATGTAACCGGTCTTGCCGGCGTGCAAAACGCCGGGGACGGTCTTGCCGTTCTTGTCCTTGACGTTGACCAGGACCGTCGGGCTCGTGGCGTCGAGGTCCCAGATGTCATGGGCGATGTATTGGAAATAGCAGGCGAGCTTGCCGGTATCGAGATCGACCGAAACCAGCGAGTCGGTATACAGATTGTCGCCCGGCCGAATCGCGCCGTCGAGATCGGGCGACGGATTGCCGACCACGAAATAGATGCGCTTGGTGGCAAGATCGACCGAGGGATTCTGCCACACGCCGCCGCCCAGCGTTTTGTAGGGATCGCCGTTCTTTGCCAGCGTGTCCTTCTCGGCGGCGATGTCGCGATGCATGTCGTGGCCGGTCGCGTCCTTGGTCGCCCACACCCCGACCGAGTTTTCCGGAACGGTATTGAAAGTCCACAACAGCTTGCCGTCATTGGCGTCGTAGGCTTTGACAAAGCCGCGAATGCCGTATTCGCCGCCATTGGTACCGATCAGGATTTTGCCGTCGACCGCGGTCGGCGCCATGGTTTCGCTGTAGCCGAGCGAAGGATCGGCGATCTGCTGCGACCACACCACCTTGCCGGTCTTGGCGTCGAGCGCGACCAGCTTGGCGTCGAGCGTGCCGATATAGACCTTATCGCCCAGGACCGCAGCGCCGCGATTGTTCGGGCCGCAGCAATAGACCGTGATCGGCCCCATGTCGTGCTTGTAGTGCCAGATCTGCTCGCCGGTCTGCGCGTTGAGCGCATAGACATGGTCGAACGACGTGGTCACGTACATCACGCCGTTGACGATGATCGGCGAGGTCTCCATCAATTCGCGAACGTCAGTCTGGAAAATCCAGGCGACGTGCAGGTCCTTGACGTTCTTGGTGTTGATCTGACTGGCCGGATGAAAGCGGGTCTGATCATAGTTGGCGTTGGTGTGCAGGAAATTCTTGCTGTCGCCCGCGGCGCTCGAGAGCATCGCTTGGCTAACCGTCGGGATCGGCACGCTCGCCGCGCCGGCGCCGCCGCCTCCCCCGCCGGTTTCCTGCGCCAGCGCCACACATCCAAGCGGCAGCGTCATCGCTCCCGCAAGCAATATCGTTTTCCCGATTCGCGTCATGGGTCCCTCCCGGCGCGCAACCGTGTGCGCGCGAAAAGCGGCCATTGAGTCCGGCCGCGCTTTGCTTGCTGCTAACGCAATCGAGCGTGGCAATGGAATGGTAATGTGTCAAGGCGAGTGCGCGCCGGACATAGCTGCCCACTATGTTGCAGGAAGTTACCCGACGGTGCGCGGAACTCATGGCGCGATCACCCGACGTGGCAGCGCGTATCCCGTCACGGTGCGCTCTCGTTTTTTGACTTGGCGCATGTCCCTGTCGGGCAACCGGTTCCCATCGCCGGGTCGAAATCCGAGGACCGGCTTTTTGCTGCATATACGCCGGTGCGACGCTTGACAGCAGCGGCAAGCCGCTTACACTTAACTACATGGTTAAGTATGGCGACGCCCCGCTCGATCGCACCTTCGCCGCTTTGGCCGATCCGACGCGGCGAGCATTATTGGCGCGGCTCGCCGAACAGCCGGACTTGTCGATCAGTGCGCTGGCGGAGCCGTTCGCGGTGTCGTTGCCGGCGATCATGAAGCATCTCGATGTTTTGTCCGACGCCGGACTGGTGGCGCGGACCAAATCAGGCCGCACCGTCACCTGCCGCCTTAAAGCCGCGCCCATGCACGACGCCATCGCCTGGCTCAATCGCTACGAACGGTACTGGTCCGAGGCGCTGTCCCGCCTCGCTGATTTTCTGGAGGAAGAAGAGTCATGTCCGTCGAAACCAAAGTCAGACCAAGCCTCACCATCAAGCGCCTCCTCAAGGCGCCGCCCGCCAAAGTCTTCGCGGCGTGGACCGACCCGGAAAAGATAAAGCGCTGGATGGGACCAGCCGGGTTCACAGTCGCGGACGCCAACGCCGAAGCCCGCGTCGACGGCCGCTATCGCGTCGTGATGATGTCGCCGGAAGGCAACAAACATGCGGTCGGCGGGGCTTATCGCGAGTACGTCCTCAACGAGAAACTCGTCTTCACCTGGTCGTGGGATGCCGCGCCCGGCGACACAGCGCATGAATCGCTGGTCACCGTGCTGCTCAAGCCTGACGGCGGCGGCACCTTGCTGACACTGACCCACGAGAAGCTGTTCGACGAAACCTCGCGCGAGGGCCACGAAAAGGGCTGGATTGGCTCACTCGACAAGCTGGAAAAGTTCGTCGCTTGAGCGTCACGGAAGGAGCGAATAGTGAGTAGTGAATAGCGAATTGTTTCCCGATGTGTGGCGGCTTGATCCCTATCCGCTTCTCGCTATTTCGCTATTCGCTTATTCCCGCAAACGACGGAGTGATCCTATGACCGAACACGGCCACTTCCACTGGAACGAACTGGCGACGCGCGACGTCGAACGCGCCAAGAAATTCTACGCCGACACGCTCGGCTGGACCTTCGAAGCGATGCCGATGCCAGAAGGCACTTACCTCATCGCCAGCGCCGATGGCGAGCCGGTCGCCGGGATCACCGAGACCGGCGACGGCGGCCCTCCCGAAGGCTGGATTGCCTACATCGCCGTCGACGACGTCGACGCCCGGGTAAAAAAGGCGACCCAAGCCGGCGCCAAGGTCGTCCAACCCGCCTTCGACGTTCCCGGCGTCGGCCGCATCGTCATCCTGGCCGAGCCCGGCGGCACCACCATCGGCTGGATGACGCCGGCCGAGTGACGTTCCGCTGCCCGAGTTGAGCGGAGCGAAACCCGGGGTCTGTGCAGGCGAGCTTCACCATCGTTCCCGAATCAGGAGGAGGTGCAACATGGAACCGCATCGTATCGTCTCGCACGATGAATGGATCGCCGCGCGCAACGCGCACCTGGCCGACGAAAAAGCGTTCAGCCGCGCGCGCGACGCCTTGAGCAAGCAGCGCCGCGAGCTTCCCTGGGAGAAGGTCGAAAAGAACTATGTGTTCGAGGGAGCGAACGGCGAGGAAACCTTGGCCGATCTGTTTGGCGGCAAGAGCCAGTTGATCGTCTACCACTTTATGCTGGGACCCGACTGGGAAGAAGGCTGCCCGAGCTGTTCGCTGCTCGCCGATCATTTCGACGGCGCGGTGGTCCACCTCGCCGCGCGCGACGTCGCCTTCGCTGTCGTCTCGCGCGCGCCGCTCTCACAGATCGAGAAATTCAAACAGCGCATGGGCTGGCACTTCAAATGGGTGTCGTCGTTCGGCACCGACTTCAATTTCGATTATCAGGTATCGGCGACTGCGGAGGAGAAGGCCAAAGGCACCGCGCACTACAACTATGTCGAGACGACGTTCCCGAGCGACGAGCGGCCGGGCACCAGCGTGTTCTACAAAAACCCGGCCGGCGAAGTATTCCATACCTATTCAAGCTACGGACGCGGTCTCGACATTTTGATCGGCGCCTACAATTTCCTCGACATCGCTCCGAAGGGCCGCGACGAGGCGGGCCTGCGCTTCGGGATGGCCTGGGTCCGTCATCACGACAAATACGAAGGCGCAGTGGTCGATCCGACGGCAACGTACCAGGAGCCGAAGGCATCGGATTCCTGCTGCGACTGATGCTCGCGCTGACATCGAAAAGGTGATCCCGGACGGACCGCGTCCGGGTTACAAATACGCTGTTGAGTTGATCGAAACCGCTTTCCAGGGGGAGGAGAACTTCAATGTCGACTGAACTCAAATATCTGGCTTTCACCGCCCTGCTCACGGCATCGCTGTGGATTCCGTACGTCGTCTCGCAGGTGATGACCAACGGCCCGCTGCAACCGGCGAACTATGTCGATCCGACCATGCGCCCGCTGCCGAATTGGGGCAAACGCGCGGACCGCACCTACATCAACGCCGTCGAGACGTTCGCGCCGTTCGCGGCCATGATCCTGCTGGTCCAGGTGACCGGCAAAGCCAATTCCATGACCGCGTTCTGGGCGACCAGCTTTTTCTGGCTCCGCCTCGCCCACGCCGTCATTTTCCTGGTCGGCATCCCCTATCTGCGCACACTGATTTTCGTGCTCGGCTATGTGTGCGTCGTCGGCCTGTTCGTCGAATTGGTGAGATAGCGCCCTTTGTCGGACGCCGTGTCTAGAGCGGGATGACTTTTCTTCGAAGCTTCACCCCGCTCTAGCCGCTGCCGGCGCATGATCTGTTCCGAGAGCCGGGTCCCACTTTTCGGGATCATGCCTATTCGAGGCCAGCACGGCGGAAGCCGTCGACGTAGTGCTGCATCTCGGCGGCCTCCTTGATCGGCATCTGGGTCAGGAGCCACGCGAGAGAGATGTTGGGCTGCGCGCGGCGCAGCTCCTGCAGCGCATCGGCAGCGAGCTCGGTCTCGCCGGCCATGCCGGCCGCGGCGGTCAGCACCCGGTGCGCGCCAACAAAATCGGCACGCTGCCGGATGGCCTCGCGCGACAGCGCAATCGCCCTCTCGTAGTCGCGTCCGATGAAATGAGCATAAGCCGCGACGCCGTTATAGACCGCCGAGAAGGGATCGCGCGGGCTCAAGCGCAACGCCCGCTGAGCGGCAACATCGCCTTCCTGCCAGCGTCCGCAATAGCACAGCGCCAGGCCGTAGTAGCCCTGCGCGAGCGAGAAGTTCGGATTGAGCCGCAGAGCCAATTCCATCTCTGCCAACGAGTTGTCGAACCGCCGACCGAACAAATAGACCAAGGCAAGCGCCAGATGCGCCCAAGGGTCCTCGCTGTCGGCGCGGATCGCCGCCAGCGCCGCGCGCTCGGCGATCGGCACGCTGGTCGCCTGTTCGGCCCAGCCCATATGGGCGACAAACGTGTGGCTGGTCGCGAGCACGCCGAGCGCCTGGCCGTAATTCGGATCGATGGCGATCGCCTTCTCCAGCAGCGCCTGCGCGACCAGATTGTCCTGCCGCGTCACCCGCCAGTAATGCGACAGCGCCCGCATCACTAGGTCCCAGGCGTCCATGCTGTCCGGCGGCTTGCGCCGCGCGCGAAAATTTTCCGCGGCGTAGAGCTGCGGCTCGATCGCGGCAACGATGGCTTCGGTGATCTCGTCCTGCACCGCGAACACATCGGCAAGACTGCGGTCGTAGCGCTCAGCCCAGATGTGACTGCCGGTGGCGACGTCGTTGAGCTGGACGGTGATGCGTACGCGGTCGCCGCCTTTGCGCACGCTGCCGTCGACCACGTAGCCGACGCCGAGTTCCCCGGCGATCTGCTTGATGTGGACGGACTTGCCTTTGTAGACGAACGAAGAATTCCGGGCGATGACGAAGAACCAGCGCAGCTTGGACAGCGCCGTGATGATGTCCTCGCTGATGCCGTCGGAAAAATACTCCTGTTCCGCTTCGCCGCTCATGTTGATGAAGGGAAGCACCGCGATGGCCGGCCGGTCGGGTAGCGGCAGCGCCGCCCGCGGCTCATGGAGCTCATCTGCCGTTGCGGCAATGTGCGCCGGCTGGCCGGCGCTCGGCGGCGCATGCACGTCGCCGACAAAACGCAATCCTTTGCGCGGAACGGTGCGGATCAGCTTCTGTTCGTCGCCGCTGTCGCCCACCGCTTTGCGCGCGGCGTTGATACGGCTGGTCAAGGTCGAGTCCGACACGATCCGGTTATGCCAGACCGCCGCGATGAGATCGTCCTTGCTGACGACGCGGTCGCGGTTCTGCACCAGATAAACTAGCAGATCGAACACCTGCGGTTCGACGGCAGCGACGTCGTCACCCCGGCGGAGCTCGCGCCGGTCGGTGTCAAGCGTATAGCCCGCAAAGAGGAATTGCACGTCGCCGCCCCTTCAATCTCTCACGGAATAATCAAGCCTGTCTCACGAACAAATCAAGGTAAGGGCAAAGCCTTACCAGCGCTGCCGCGAAATATTCGGGCCAGCAAAGGCGGCGCGCAGTCGTCGCCAATTTGACTAATAAGGAACCCTAACATGATCGAGGATATTCGCGGCAATATCGACTACGACGCCGGCGGCGACGGCCCGACCATGGTGCTGGTGCCCGGATCGTGCAGCACCGGCGCCGCCTGGCGGCCGGTGGTCGCGTCGTGCAACGGCGAGTTCCGGTGTGTGACGACCAGCCTACCGGGTTACGGCGGAACAGCGGAACGCCGCCCGGCCGGTGACCCGTCTATCGCCTATCTGGCCGAGGTGGTGGAGAGCGTCGTTCGCGAGGCCGGCGAGCCGGTGCATCTGGTCGGGCATTCTTTCGGCGGCCTCGTGTCGCTGGCGGTGGCGTTGCGCAAGCGGGTGCAGCTCGCAAGCATCGCGATGCTGGAGCCGCCCGCGATCGAGCTGTTGTTGGAAAGAGGCGAGGACGAACATTACCGCACATTCGGCCGGATGGCGGAGGCCTATATGGCCGCCTTCAGCGGCGGCGAGCGAGACGCGATCGCGGCCATGATCGACTTCTACGGCGGCGCCGGCACTTTCGCGTCGTGGCCATCCCGAGTGCGCGCCTATGCAGTAGCGACCACGGCCGTGAACATCACGGATTGGGCGAGCGCCTACAGCTTTGCGCTGTCGGCGGATATGCTGCGGGCGGTCGACATCCCAGCGCTCGTCGTGTGCGGTGAAGCTAGTCATCCGACGATGCGCAGGCTCTGTGCGCTGGTCAGCGAATGTATCGCCGACGCGGGCCTCGCGAGCGTCGATAGCGCGGCGCATTTCATGATCGCAACGCACGCGAGCGAAGTAGCGCATCTGCTTGTGGAGCACGTGCAACGTGCCGAAGCGGCCGACACCGTGCCGGCAAAAATCGCGGAATTCTCCCGGGAAAATAAAGATGTCCTCAAGGACATCGGCGCCGCGCGCCGTCAGGGTGAGCGCACTTCGACGCGGAACATGGAGCCGTTCACACACAACAGATAAGGGAGACAGCAATGGCAACCGCAACACAAGCCAAGATCTTATCAGCCGACCAAATTGCAGCCACGACGTCCGATCTCGCAGCCGTCAAAACCCGCCAACAGGCCGCCTGGTCGTCCGGCGATTATGCCATCGTCGGCACGACCCTGCAGATCGTCGGCGAAGAGTTATGCGAAACACTCGATCTTCGCGCCGGGCAGAAGGTCCTCGATGTCGCTGCAGGCAACGGCAATGTCAGTCTCGCCGCTGCGCGCCGCTGGTGCAACGTCGTTTCGACCGATTACGTGCCCGCGCTGCTCGAGCGCGGCCGCGCTCGCGCTACGGCTGACGGGCTTACGATCGAGTTCAAGGAGGCTGACGCGGAGGCATTGCCGTTCTCCGACGACTCCTTCGACGTGGTGGTTTCAACCTTCGGCGTGATGTTCACGCCTAATCAGGAGCGCGCCGTCGCGGAACTCGTTCGCGTCTGCAGGTCGGGCGGCCGGATCGGTCTCGCCAACTGGACCCCGGAGGGCTTTATCGGCCAACTGTTCAAGACGCTCGGCAAATACCTGCCGCCGCCGGAGGGCGTACGATCACCGGCGCTTTGGGGCACGCGCGACCGTCTCACCGAAATGTTTGGACCCGCATCCGTCTCGATCAAGACGCAGCCGCGCTACTTCAACTTCCGCTACCGTGAGCCGGAGCACTTCGTCCACGTCTTCAAGACCTTTTATGGCCCGATGCTGAAGGCGTTCGCTGCGCTCGACGCGCCAAAGCAAACCGCGCTGCACAGCGATCTGCTCGCGCTGATTGCGCGCATGAACAAGGCCGCCGACAACGGGATGGTGGTGCCGTCCGAATATCTGGAAGTCGTGATCACGAAGCGTTGAGGTGCGGCGTCCCTCTCGGCGCCCGGAGGGAGGGACGACGCCCCGGTGCGATTACCGAGTCGGGACCGGCTTGTCGCCGCGATAATCGTAGAAGCCACGCTGGGTCTTGCGGCCGAGCCAGCCGGCTTCGACGTATTTGACCAACAGCGGGCACGGCCGGTATTTCGAATTCCGCCAGCCCCTCGTGCAGCACCTGCATGACCGAGAGGCAGGTGTCGAGGCCGATGAAATCGGCGAGCTCCAGCGGTCCCATCGGGTGGTGGGCGCCGAGCCGCATCGCCGTGTCGATCGCCTCGACGTTGCCGACCCCTTCGTACAGCGTGTAGATCGCTTCGTTGATCATCGGCAACAGGATGCGGTTGACGATGAAAGCCGGGAAGTCTTCTGAGACCGCGATCTGCTTGCCGAGCTTGGTGATGAATTGCTTGGTGGTCTCGAAGGTCGAGTCGTCGGTGGCGATACCGCGGATGATCTCGACCAATTCCATCAGCGGCACCGGATTCATGAAATGAATGCCGATGAAGCGCTCGGGCCGGTCGGTGGCGGCGGCGAGCCGCGTGATCGAGATCGACGACGTGTTGGTGCCGATGATGGCTTCGGGCTTGAGCGAGGCGCACAGCGCAGTGAAAATCTTGCGCTTGACGTCCTCCTTCTCGGTCGCCGCTTCGATCACCAGGTCGCAGTCGCCGAGATCGTGCAGCGTGTTGGCCGCGCTGATGCGCTTGATGGCCGCCTCGCGCTCCTCGTCGGTGATGCGCTGGCGGCTGACCTGACGCGCCAGATTGCCGCTGATCACCGCGAGCCCCTCGGCGATGCGCTCGGCGACGACGTCGTTGAGCAGCACATGCAGACCGGAGAGGGCGCAGACGTGGGCGATGCCGTTGCCCATCTGGCCGGCGCCGATGACGCCGATTTTGCGGATCGCATGCGCGGTGCCGCCGCCATGGTCGCCGCGCGTCTTCGGTCGCTCTTTCACATCGACCATTTTCGCTTACCCTTCTCGAAACGCATCTGCGGTCAGCGACCGCGCTTTTCAAGCTCGCTTTTTTTCAAGCTGGCTTTTTCTCAAGTTGTCTTTTTCTCAAGTTCTCTTTTTCTCAAGTTCTTGGGCCAGCTCCGGCAAGGCCTGATAGAGGTCCGCCACCAACCCGTAGTCGGCGACCTGGAAGATCGGTGCTTCTTCATCCTTGTTGATGGCGACGATGACTTTCGAATCCTTCATACCGGCGAGATGCTGAATAGCACCTGAAATGCCGACGGCGATATAGAGGTCCGGCGCCACCACTTTTCCGGTCTGGCCGACCTGCCAGTCGTTGGGCGCATAACCGGCATCGACCGCCGCGCGCGAAGCGCCGACCGCAGCGCCAAGTTTATCGGCCACCGGCTCTATATATTTGGTGAAGTTATCGCGGCTCTGCATCGCCCGGCCGCCGGAAATGATGATCTTGGCCGAGGTCAGTTCCGGCCGCTCCGACTTGGAGAGTTCCTCGCCGACAAAGCCGGAAATGCCGGGATCGGCCGCGGCGGACGCCGGCTCGATCGGCGCGGAACCGCCCTCCCCGGTCGCCTGGAACGCCGCGGTACGCACGGTGATGACCTTCTTGGCATCGAGCGACCGTACCGTCTGGATGGCGTTGCCGGCATAGACCGGCCGCTCGAACGTGTCCGGCGCGACGACCTTGCTGATCTCGGATATCTGCATCACGTCGAGCAAAGCGGCGACCCGCGGCATGATGTTCTTACCGTTGGTCGTCGCCGGCGCCATGATGGTTTCGTACGGGCCGGCGAGCGAGACGATCAAGGCCGAGGTCGGCTCAGCCAGCATATGCTCGTAAGCCGGCGCGTCGGCTATCAGCACTTTCTTGACGCCGTCGAGCTTGGCGGCGGCATCGGCCACCGGCTTGCAATTGTGACCCGCGACCAGGATGTGGACGTCGGCGCCGATCTGCTTGGCGGCGGTCAACGCCTTGTTGGTCGCATCTTTCAGCGACTTGTTGTCGTGCTCGGCGAGTAGCAAAGTGGGCATCAGATCGCCCCCGCCTCGTTTTTGAGTTTGTCAACCAGTTCGGCGACGGTTTTGACCTTGACGCCGGCCTTGCGCACCGGCGGCTCCGTGGTCTTGACGATTTCCAGATGCGGCTTGATGTCGACGCCGTAATCGGCGGCAGTCTTCTCGTCGATCGGCTTTTTCTTGGCCTTCATGATGTTCGGCAGCGACGCATAACGTGGTTCGTTCAGACGCAGGTCGGTGGTGACGATCGCCGGCATTTTCAGCTTCACGGTCTGCAGGCCGCCATCGACTTCGCGGGTGACCATCAGCGCGTCGCCCTCGATCGTGACCTTGGAGGCGAAGGTGCCCTGCGGCCAGCCGAGCAATGCCGCCAGCATCTGGCCGGTCTGATTGGAATCGTCGTCGATGGCCTGCTTGCCCATGATGACCAGACCCGGCTGCTCGGCCGTGGCGACGGCTTTGAGGATTTTCGCCACCGCCAGCGGTTCGGCGGTGCCTTCGGTCTTCACCAGGATGCCGCGGTCGGCGCCCATCGCCAGCGCCGTGCGGATGGTTTCGGTGGCCTGCGGCGGGCCGATCGAAACCGCAATGATTTCGGTGGCCTTGCCTGCTTCCTTGAGCCGGAGCGCCTCTTCGACGGCGATTTCGTCGAACGGATTCATCGACATTTTGACGTTGCCAAGCTCGACGCCAGAGCCGTCCGACTTGACCCGTATTTTCACATCCTTATCGACCGCCCGCTTGACGGGCACGAGAATCTTCATGGCTTGGTTCGGCTTGTCCCGGTTTCAGTCCGCAGCCTGTCAGCCGCGCCGCAAAGCGTGGCAATGCTGCGGTGCGGAAACGTACCGGCGGGCGTGCTTGCGGTCAACGCCGCGGGCAGCCGCGGTGTCGCCGTTGGCCATGTGAAAGAAACGGGAACGGCTGTCCTCCGCGGGCTTTCAACGGATCGGCCGGGTAAAGGGCAGCGAACTGGAAAGCCCGCCATCGACCGCGAAAGCCTGGCCGTTGACGTAGGACGACTCGTCGCCGGCGAGAAACAGCGCCATCGCTGCGATCTCCTCCGGCGCGCCGGCGCGCTGCAACGGATTGAGCTGGCCGATCTTGTGTCCTTTGCCCATGGCGCGGGCGCCGTCGAAGATCGGCTTGGTCATGCCGGTTTCGATCAGGCCCGGGCAGATGGCGTTGACGCGCACGCCGGTGCCGAGCAGCGCGGCGGCGCCGGTCTGGGCAAGACTGATGACGCCAGCCTTGCTGGCGCTGTAAGCGGCGGCGCCGGCATTAGCCCGCAGACCCGCGACCGAGGCGGTGAGGATGATCGAGCCGCGACCCTGTTTGATCATGCGCGTGGCGGCATGCTTGATGGCGAGGAACGGCCCGATCAGATTGGTCTGCAAAATCTGCCGCCAATAATCTTCGGTCTGCTCGAAGATCGGCACCAGACCGCCGCTGATGCCGGCATTGGCATAAAAGACGTCGAGCGCGCCGAAATCCGACAGCGCCCGTTCGACCAAGGCTTTGACGCTGTCATCGCGGCCGGCGTCGCCAGGCAGCGCGTGCGCGGTGCCGCCATTCTTGGCGATGAGGCCGGTGGTCTCGTTGACGCCGTCGGCATTTTGGTCGCTGACGACGAGGCGCGCGCCTTCGCGCGCGAACAGAAGCGACGTGGCGCGGCCGATGCCGCTGCCAGCGCCCGTGACGACCGCGACCTTGCCGTCGAGCCGGCCCATGAGTTTCCCCCTCGCGTTGTCATAGTTCAGCGGTTCCGGCCCGGTTGCCAGAGGATGTCGCGCGCACCTTGATCGTTGGCGTAACGGGCGGCGACGAACAGAAAATCCGACAGCCGGTTGACGTATTTGAGCACCTCGGGCGTGACATCTTCCCCGGGCCGGTCTTGCAGCTCGGCGATCAATCGCTCGGCGCGGCGGCATGTGGTGCGGGCGAGATGCAGGTAGGCCGCGGCTGCGAAACCGCCGGGCAGGATGAAAGAGCGAAGCGGCTCGAGATCGGCATTGAGCCGGTCGATCTCATGTTCCACCCAGGTGACCTGCGCGTCGGTGACGGTGAGCCGCGCGCCGCCGGGTCCTTTGCCCTTGCCGGGCGTCGCCAGGTCGGCGCCGGCGTCAAACAGATCGTTCTGAATGCGCGACAGCGCCGGATCGAGCGCGGGATCGCCGGCGGTGTGCAGCCGCGCCATGCCGATTGCGGCATTGGTCTCGTCGAGGGTGCCGTAGGCGGCGATCCGCAAGTCGTATTTCTTGCGCCGCTCGCCGGTGCCGAGCGCGGTAGTGCCGTCATCGCCGGTGCGGGTATAAATCTTGTTGAGGACGACCATGCTTCACCCGCCGATCACTTCGCCATCACCCAGATGGTGACCATGATTATCACGATGGCGACGAATTGCAGCAACACGCGCAACCGCATCAACTTCTGCGAGGCATTGGGCGAGCCGCCGCGCATCATGTTGACGAGGCCAAGGAGCAGAATCACCGCGACTGCACCAATGGCGATCGGCACGAGGCCGTGAGACAGAAACCCGGACATAGGGCTTTGTAGCCCGGATTGAGCGGCAGCGAAATCCGGGTGCGGCGTTGCGGCCGAAAGCGCTGCCTCGTCATTCCGGGGCGCGCGAAGCGCGAACCTGGAATCCATAACCACGAAAGTCGAAGTTAGAGCACAAACCCGCGAGCACAGGTTTATGGATTCCGGGCTCCTCGCTGCGCTCGGCCCCGGAATGACAGGACTTAATTCGACCCATCCAATAACCGCCGCGCGATGACGTGGGCTTGAATTTCGGCGGCGCCCTCGAAAATGCTGAGGATGCGGGCGTCGCAGAGGATGCGCGACACCGGAAACTCGAGGGCGAAGCCGTTGCCGCCGTAAATCTGCACCGCATTGTCGGCGGCGGCCCAGGCGACGCGCGCCGCGAGCAGTTTCGCCATGCCGGCCTCGAGATCGCAGCGGCGGCCGGAATCCTTCTGCCGCGCCGCATAGTAAGTGAGTTGGCGCGCGATCGTGATCTCGACCGCCATCATCACGATCTTGTCGGCGACGCGCGGGAAATGGGCGATCGGCTCGCCGAACTGAATGCGCTGCGACGCGTAAGTGCGTGCCTGTTCGAATGCCGCTTGCGCCACGCCGACGGCGCGGGCCGCGGTCTGGATGCGCGCCGACTCGAACGTCGCCATCAGCTGCTTGAAGCCCAGCCCTTCGACGCCGCCCAGGAGATTTTCCGTCTTCACCGCAAAGCCGTCAAAGGCGATCTCGTATTCCTTCATGCCGCGATAGCCGAGCACCTCGATTTCGGTGCCCGACATGCCGGCGGCGGGAAACGGTTTCTCGTCGCTGCCGCGCGGCTTTTCCGCCAGCAACATCGAGAGGCCGCGATAGCCCTTCTCCGCCGGATTGGTGCGTACCAGAAGCGTCATCAGATCGGCCCGCACCGGATGGGTGATCCAGGTCTTGTTGCCATGCACCTTGTAGGCGCCGCCCTCGCGCACGGCGCGGGTCTTGAGCGAGGCGAGATCGGAACCGGTATTGGGCTCGGTGAACACCGCCGTCGGCAGCACCTCGCCCGAGGCGATCTTTGGCAGCCATTTGCGCTTCTGCTCTTCGGTGCCGCTGCCGAGAATGAGCTCGGCGGCGATCTCCGACCGGGTGCCGAGGCTGCCGACGCCGATATAGCCGCGCGACAATTCCTCGGAAACGACGCACATCGATTCCTTGCCGAGCCCCATGCCGCCGTAATCCTCGGGGATGGTGAGACTGAAGACGCCGAGCTCGGACATCTGCGTAATGATATCGAGCGGGATATATTGGTTGCGCAGATGCCATTCCTGCGCCTGCGGCACGACCTGATCGTCGGCGAACTTGCGCATTTCCTCGCGGATCGAGTCGAGCGTGTCGTTGAGCCCGGTGGCGCCGACCGTCGCGTCCTGCTGCTCGCGCATCAATTCGGCGAGCCGCGCGCGGCGCTGCGCGGTGTTGCCATAGGCGATCAGATGCTCCGCCGCCGGATTGATCCGCGCCGCCACCGCTGCGGAAGAAAGGCCGAGATCGGACAGGCGCACGATCTCGCCCTGGCTCATCGGGATGCCGCCGGTGATCTGCGCCAGATATTCGCCGGCGCCGATGCGGACCAGAAGCTCTTCGACCTCGCCGAAGGCGCCGGCAGCCGACAGCCGCTGCGCATAGGCAGTGAGCTGACGCAGCGCCTCGAGGTAAGTGGCGAGCCAGGCCAGGCCATGGGTCGCGCGCTGCTCGCGATCGAGCGCGCGCGCATTGGCGCGGCCGTCGCGCACCACACGCTCGGCGACCGCGCGGCGGGCGTCGGCGAACAAAGCTTCGACGGCATCGACCGCCTGGCTCAGCGTTCCGATCAGTTCGCCGTCAGTGGATAATGTGGAAGCGGCAAGCGACATAAAGGGCTCCGAAAGCCTTCAAGGTTCTGACAATCCCGGAGAGCTTGCGAAGCTTACGCGTGCAGTGCACAAAAGCCAATATTTCGCTACTCGGCGCGCGGAAAAGCCAAATCTAACGGGCTGCGATCAGCCGCCGCGCCGCGCCAGACATTGTGATAGGCCGCGATCCACCAGCCGCCGCCTTGTTTGAGAAGCACCATCAGCAGGCAGCTTTGCAACACCCCGTCCGGCCCGACCTCGACCCCTTGCGGCCGCAGCAGCGAGCCGGAGATTCCGGTGCCGACGTCGATAATCGCGACGTCGGGGCGGACGAAGCGCAGTTTCTTGATCGTCATCGCCAACGTGGTGCCGCGCAACAGGCCGCGAAATATCTCCTCGTGGCGGCGATCGAATTCGTCGCGGCCGACATAGAAACTGCCATTGGCATTTGTGAAGGTGGCATCGGCCAGATAACGGGCGCCATAGGCCTTGGCGTCGCCGTGGTTCCAGGCGTCGGTCAGTTCGCCGATGAGTTGCTCAATCTCGCGCTCGTCATCAGTTGGCATGCCCCGGGCCCTTAGATGCAAAGCAAACGTTGACAGGTAGTATGGCGTACTTTTGTGATGAAGACTAACCGCGCGCCGGTTGTAATCGCGCAAGGGGGAGACAGTGGCGGCAAGTGGAAAAATGAGCGCGCGCATCGACGACGACCGGCGTTCGACCAATCCGGTCTTCAATCACCGCAAGCTCAAGCTCGGCACATTCCAGACCAATCTCGACTATGGCTGCCTGATGGCCGACGTCGAGGGCCGGCTGAAGATCAGCTGGCCGAACACGCTTAAGCTCGCCAAGCTGGCCGACGAGATGGAATTCGAGGCGTTGTTGCCGGTAGCGCGCTGGCGCGGCTTCGGCGGCAAGCTCAATCCCCAGGGTCTCGGCTTTGAAACCTTCAGCTGGGCCTCGGGCATCGCTGCCTCGACCGAACGCGTCGGCGTCGTCGCCACCTCACACACCTCGATCATCCATCCGATCATCGCCGCCAAGCAGGGGACGGTGATCGATCATATTTCCAACGGCCGCTTCATTCTCAATATCGTCACCGGCTGGAACAAGCCGGAGATCGACATGTTCGGCGTCGAGATGAAGGAGCACGGCGCCCGCTACGACGCAGCCGAGGAGTGGCTGCAGATCCTCAGGCGGCTGTGGACCGAGGGCGACGAATTCGATTACGAGGGCCAGCACTACAAGATCGTCAAAGGCTATCTGCAGCCCAAGCCGATCCAGAAGCCATATCCGGCGATCATGAATGCCGGCGGCTCGGAGCGCGGCCGCCACTTCGCCTGCAAATATTGCGACATCGTGTTCACGGCGCTCGGCTCGCCGAACTTCGAGCAGAACAAGGCGCAGATCGAGGGCTATCGCAAGCTGGCGCGCGAGGAATACGGCCGCGAGGTGGCGGTCTGGTCGTCGGCCAACATCATCCAGGCGGAAACCGAAGCCGAGGCGCGCCGCTACTACGACTACATCGTCAAGGAAAAAGGCGATTGGGAAGCGGTGACGTTTGCGCTGTCGACCATGGGCATCAATGCCAAGACTTTTCCGCTCGAGGCGATGGAGCATCTCAAGGAGCTGTTCATCGCCGGCTGGGGCAGCTATCCGCTCACCGGCACCAGGGAGCAGATTGTCGACGGTCTCAAGATGCTCTCGGCCATGGGCCTCGACGGCTTATTGCTGTCGTGGCCGCGCTTCGAGGAAGGCATGCGCGAATTCAAGACCGAGACTTATCCGCTCCTGGTGCAGGCCGGATTGCGCTGAAGCGAATTGAGCGCTTGTAGGATGGGTTGAGCGCAGCGAAACCCATCGTTTATCCTCACCGCCCTATGGTGGGTTTCGCGTTGCTCAACCCACCCTACAATCAATCGGAAAAATTGCGATGCCGCGTCTGAACGGAAAAGTCGCGATCGTGACCGGCGCGGCGGCGGGTCAGAAAGCCGCGCTCGGATCGGTATTCGCCAGGGCGTTGGCGGCGGAAGGCGCCAAGGTCGTGGTCGCCGACGTGAAGGATTGCAGTCCGGTCGCCGCCGAGATCGCCGCCAACGGCGGAACGGCGCATCCGGTCATCGCCGACGTCCGCGACCCCGGATCAGTCACGGCGACGGTCGCGGAGACCGTGAAGATATTCGGCCGGCTCGACATCCTGGTGAACAATGCCGCCATCGGCTCGAACATTCCGCCGGTCGCCATCGAGGATATCGATGTCGCGCTGTGGGACGACTTCATGGCGGTGAATGTGCGCGGTACGTTTCTCTGCACCAAGGCCGCGATCCCTGCCATGCGCCGCAACAGCTACGGCAAGATCGTCAATCTGTCCTCGACCACCATGGTGTCGGGCCTGTCGCATCGCTTGCATTACGTCACCTCTAAGGGCGCGATCACGGCGATGACGCGATCCATGGCGCGCGAGCTTGGCGCTTACGGCATCCGGGTGAATTCGCTGGCGCCTGGTCTGGTGATGAATGATTCCGTCGCCGCCGCGATGGCCGGCCGGCCGGGCCTGCACGACTTCGTGCTGAGCACGCGCGCGATCAAGAAAGACGTATTCGCCGACGATCTCGTCGGCGCCTTGATCTATCTGGCGTCGCCTGAGAGCGACGCGGTGACTGGGCAATTCCTGATTATCGATAATGGCGGCGATTATACTTAAACCCTATCGTCATTGCCGGACTTGATCCGGCAATCCATGCTGTGCCGCGGTTCAGAATGGACCACCGGGTCATAGGCGCGCGAAGCGACGCCGTTCTTCGAACGGCTATGCCCGGTGGTGACGAGGCAAAGGTTGACGTCTTCGCAGCCGCCGACGAATGGCATATCTGTTGGCCGATAGAAGCTCCGCCGAGGCCGCCCGCGTGCATACGATACGCCTCACTCTCCGCACCCTGCTCGACGCTTTTTATCGCTTCAACGCCGACGACGGCTGGGCGATCGCGAGTCATATCGCGCTATCGATCCTGATGGCGATGTTTCCGTTTCTCATTGTCGTGACCGCGATTGCCGGCATCATCGGGTCGGTCAATCTCGCCAACGAGGTGGCCCGGCTGATCTTCGCCGCCTGGCCCAAAGAGGTCGCCGGCCCGATCGCCAGCGAGATCCATAACGTATTGACGACCACCCACAGCAGCGTGCTCACGCTCGGCGCCGTGTTCGCGGTCTATTTCGCCTCGAGCGGCGTCGAGAGCCTGCGCATCGGGCTTAATCGCGCTTACGGGCTGCACGAGGAGCGGAGCTTCTGGCTGCTCCGGCTCGAATCCATCGGCTACGTACTGGTCAGCGCCGTTTCTCTTCTGGTGCTGGCGTTTCTGGTCATCCTCGGGCCGCTGATCTTCAAGACCGCCGCCAGATACGTGCCCTGGCTCGAGCCGCTCGAAGCGCATTTCGATATCGCGCGTTACGGGATCAGCAGCCTGGTGCTCGCGTTCGCGCTGTTCATTGTGCACATGTGGCTGCCGGCCGGGCGGCGCAGCCTGAGCAAGGTCTGGCCCGGCATTTTGGCGACGCTTCTGCTGTGGCTCGCCATGGGCCTCGTCTTCGGCCACTACCTCGCCGATTTCGCCTACACCTATGTCAACTACTATGCCGGACTGGCGTCGGCGATGATCGCGCTGGTGTTTCTCTATTATAGCGCCTGGATTTTCGTCTATTGCGGCGAGCTCAACGCCACCATCATCCGCGTGCGCGAGGGGAAGACCAGTCCAACCGCTCGTCGCCGCGAAGCAGCGTAGCGCGTGGGGTGGGCAAAGGCGCGAAGCGCCGTGCCCACGCGGTTGGATGAGCGTCGGCTTCGCTGCGCTCAGCCCAACCTACGATTTCTTACGCGGGAATGAGTGAAGATGACGACGTTATGCCCGATTGGACTGCCGGCTCAGTTCCGGCAATGACGCCGCTTCAAGCACGTCGTCGAAGTTGCGCAAGCCGGTGGTCGGCGTATTGACCAGCACGGCCATATTGCCAGGCTTATGGCGGTTGGTGCGCATCAATTCGTGCGCGTGCGGTATCTTCTCCCAGGCGAACACGTCGCTCATGCATGGGTCGATGCGGCGGTCCATGACGAAGCGGTTGGCGGAGCTGGCTTGCTTCAAATGCGCGAAGTGCGAGCCTTGCACGCGCTTTTGCCGCATCCAGACATAGCGCGCGTCGAAGGTGATGTTGAAGCCCGAGGTGCCGGCGCAGAACACCACCATGCCGCCGCGCTTGACCACCAGGCACGACACCGGAAAGGTCGCCTCGCCCGGATGCTCGAACACGATGTCGACGTCGCGCTTGCCGGTGATGTCCCAGATCGCCTTGCCGAAGCGGCGCGCCTCTTTCACCCAGGCGTCGTATTCCGGCGTGCCGACCTTCGGCATCGCACCCCAGCACTTGAATTCGCTGCGGTTGATGACGCCCTTGGCGCCGAGATTGAACACATATTCCGATTTCGACTCATCAGACACGATGCCGATGGCGTTGGCGCCGGAGGCGGCGACCAATTGCACGCCGAAAACGCCGAGCCCGCCCGAGGCGCCCCAGACCAGCACATTGTCGCCCGGCTTGAGGATGTGCGGCGGATGGCCGAACAGCATGCGGTAGGCGGTGGCCAGCGTCAGTGTGTAGCAGGCCGCCTCCTCCCACGTCAGATGCGGCGGCTTGGTCATCAGCTGGCGCGATTGCACCCGGCAGAATTGCGCGAACGAGCCGTCCGGCGTCTCGTAGCCCCAGATGCGCTGCGACGGCGACAGCAGCGGATCGCCGCCATTGCAGTCCTCGTCGTCGCCGTCGTCCTGATTGCAGTGAACGATGACTTCGTCGCCGACCTTCCAGCGCTTGACCTTCGAGCCGACCGCCCAAACGACCCCGGACGCATCCGAGCCGGCGATGTGGAAAGGATGCTTGTGCCCGTCGAGCGGCGAAACCGGAATGCCTAGCCCGGCCCAGACGCCGTTGTAATTGACCCCGCCGGCCATGACATAGACCAGCACCTCGTCCTCGGCGATTGGCCAGGTCGGCACCACTTCCAACTGCATCGCCGTTTCCGGCGGACCGTGCCGATCCTTGCGGATCGCCCAGGCGTGCATGTTCGCCGGCACGTGGCCGAGCGGCGGCACTTCACCGATGTCGTAGAGATCCTTCAGCGGCGCCGCTGACGGCTTCTTCTGTGCGACGGCCATGATGGGCTCCCAGTTACCCCGCCGGGTTCCGTTTCAACCGTGAGTGTGCCGTAGTTGATATTGCAGTGCAATAAGTAGTTGGGACGCACGGCCGTCGTCGTTCCCGCGTAAGGCTTGCAGGCGCGACCCAAGGTCTTATGGTAGCGCCAGCGCTTGGGGCGACGCTGCGACAGTTTGGGGGCTACGATGAGCATCGAAAGCATCATTATTTTTCTGATTGTTGGCGCCATTGCCGGCTGGCTCGCCGGGCTGGTCGTCAAAGGCCGCGGCTTCGGCCTAGTCGGCGACATCATCATCGGCATTATCGGCGCCTTGATCGCCGGCTGGCTGTTGCCGCGACTGGGGATCTATATCGGCGCCGGCATCATTGGGCAGATCATCGAGGCCTTTATCGGCGCGGTCATCCTTTTGATCATTCTGCGACTGGTCAGGCGATAACGCGGTTGAGCCGACTATACGGCGGGCGTGCGGCCACGCTTTCGCAGGCGAGGCTGGGCAGCTTATTCCGCGGGCACGATCGCCGGCGGCATCGGTCTCGGCAGCATAAAACTCATTAGCCGCTGCTGCCGCTGCGCGATGATCTGCCCGATCCGGCGTGCCGCGACGATCGCCAGCACGGCGATCCCCACGCCGGCGACAACGTCGATGAAATAGTGGCCGCCATTGAGCGGCGTTGCCGCCAGCATGGCACCATTCGCCAACAGCGCAACCGGCCGCATCCATTTCACCACCCACAGCGCCCAGGCGAACAGCACGGCGGACGCCGCATGGAAACTCGGAAACGTCACGATGCCGCCGAGACCGAGCAGATCGAGGTGGCGCAATACGCCTTCGCGGGTCGGCGGCAGGTCGCGCAATTGATCCAGATAGGCCGCCGGATCGATGTTCTTGAGCGTGCCGGGATCGAGCCCGATCTGCTGATAGACACCGATCGCCGGCACCAGCGCCGAGATGATAGTGGTCGCGGCCAAAGCCAAGCCAAACGCAAAAGTAAATTCTTCGATCCGTTGATAACGCCGCTTCGCCGCCAGGAAGACCGGAATGGCTACGACCGGCCAGGCGATCATGGCGTAACCGACATTGAGTGCGGCCGCGAGCGTCGGGCGCGCGTCGACGAAATGGACATAAGCCGCCCAGTCGAGCCCCATCGCCCGATCGACGGCCAGGAGCGCCGCGTCCCGCATGGGAAAATTGATTGCCGCTGCGACATAGGTCATCGGCGCCATCACCGCTGTGGTCAGCGTGACCTGCGCGATGGCACCGAGGACGAACATCACTTGAGGATCGCGCCGCTTCGGCGAGCGGGCGTTGGCATGGGCGAAGGCGGCGTAGATTCCCACATAGCCGATAGCGGCGAGCACGCCGGTTAGTCCGATCGAGAAATTCGTCACCATCACGCACAGCGCAAGCGTCGCCGTCATCGCGCCGAGGACGACCCAGTTGAACAACAGGAAACGCCACGCCCCTTCGACGTCGTCCGGCAAGTTTGCGGATTTCGCGTCCATGCCTGGAACCTGGCCCGGCGGCCGTTAAAGGCTTCAGAATCCCAACAGTGAAAATAGGGTGCAGAGCTTCATTATCCTTAATGTTGCGTCGCAATAATATTCGCGCCACATTGGCTGCGCCTGACTTGACCCGCACCTTGGAAGACCAATGGGCGAAGAGCTCCGCCGCGATAAGACCCAGGGCAGTAAGCCACTAGGCGCGAAGCCTTCGGGCACGAAGCCTTCAAGCACGAAGCCTTGGATTTTCCGCACCTACGCCGGGCATTCGACTGCCCAGGCATCGAATGAGCTTTATCGGAAGAATTTGAGCAAGGGGCAGACCGGCCTGTCGGTCGCCTTCGATCTGCCGACCCAGACCGGCTACGACAGCGACCATCCGCACGCCAAGGGCGAAGTTGGCAAGGTCGGCGTGCCGATTTCGCACATCGGCGACATGCGTGTGCTGTTCGACGGCATCCCGCTCGGCGCGATGAACACGTCGATGACCATCAACGCCACCGCGGCGTGGCTACTAGCGCTCTATGTCGCGCTCGCCGACGAGCAAGGCGTGCCGCTGACCAAACTCACCGGCACGACGCAGAACGACATCATCAAGGAATACCTCTCCCGCGGCACTTACGTGTTCCCGCCGGCGCCGTCGATGCGGCTGACCAAGGACGTAATTTTGTTCACGACCAAGGAAATGCCGAAGTGGAATCCGATGAATGTCTGCTCCTATCACCTGCAGGAAGCGGGCGCGACGCCGGTGCAGGAGCTGGCGTTTGCGCTCGCCACCGCCATCGGCGTGCTCGATGCGGTCAAAGCCTCCGGCGAATGCGCCGATGATGAATTCGGCGAGGTGGTCGGGCGCATCTCGTTCTTCGTCAATGCCGGGCTGCGCTTCGTCACCGAAATCTGCAAGATGCGCGCCTTTACCGAATTGTGGGACGAGATCACCCGCGAGCGCTATGGCGTGACCGACGCCAAGCAGCGGCTGTTCCGCTATGGCGTGCAGGTCAATTCGCTCGGCCTGACCGAGCAGCAGCCGGAGAACAATGTCGCCCGCATCCTGATCGAGATGCTCGCGGTCACGTTGTCGAAAAAAGCGCGGGCGCGCGCGGTGCAGCTGCCGGCCTGGAACGAAGCGCTCGGCCTGCCGCGGCCGTGGGACCAGCAATGGTCGCTGCGCATGCAGCAAATCCTCGCCTACGAGACCGACCTGCTCGAGTACGGCGATGTGTTCGAACTCTTCGCCGGTGATTGCCGCCAAGGTCGCCGAGCTGAAAGAGGCCGCCAAGCTAGAGCTCAAGCACATCGAAGAGATGGGCGGCACGGTCGCCGCGGTCGAATCCGGCTATCTCAAGCAGCAACTCGTCGAATCGAATTCGCGTCGTGTCGAGGCGATCGAACGCGGCGAGCAGACCGTGGTCGGCGTCAACCGCTTTGTCGAGACCGAACCGTCGCCGCTTGCCGACGCCGCCGACGCGGTCGTCACCGTGCCGGAGGAAGCTGAGACCGGTCAGATCGCCCGCCTCAACGCCTGGCGCGCCGCGCGCGACAACGATGCCGTCGCCGGCGCGCTCGCGGCCTTGCGCAAGGCGGCGAAGAGCGGCGCCAACATCATGGCGCCATCGATCGACTGCGCCAAAGCCGGGGTCACTACCGGCGAATGGGGCTTTGCGCTCCGCGCTGCGTTCGGTGAATACCGCGCACCGACCGGCGTCGGCACCGCCATGCGCAACGACGCCGAGGGCCTCGACGATATCCGCGCCGAAGTCGACCGCGTGTCGAAGAAGCTCGGCCGGCGGCTGAAATTTTTGATCGGCAAGCCCGGGCTCGACGGCCATTCCAACGGCGCCGAACAGATCGCGGCGCGCGCCCGCGACGCCGGCATGGACGTCGTCTATGACGGAATCCGGCTGACGGCAGAAGCGATCGCGGCGGCGGCCGCGGAGAAAGACGTGCACGTGGTAGGCCTCTCGGTCCTGTCCGGCTCGCACCTGCCGCTGGTGCAAGATGTGATGGCGCGCATGAAGGAGGCCGGCATCGACGACGTGCCGGTCGTGGTCGGCGGCATCATTCCAAAGGAAGACGCCAGGGCCTTGAAAGACGCCGGCGTCGCCGGGGTCTATACGCCCAAGGACTTCGAGCTGAACCGCATCATGGCCGACGTCGTGCGCATCGTCGAAACCTCGGCCGACGCAGCGGAGTAATCACGCGGTCTGAACGACCGCCGCGAGCGCCGCGCTCAGCGCGCTCGGACTGAGCGGCTTGCGCAAATAACCGTCCATGCCGGCAGCGCGCGCGGCGTCCTCATCGCCCGCTTCGGTGCGTCCGGATATGCCGATGACCGGCGTTCGCCCGGCGCTGGCGAGCGCGCGGATGCGGCGTGTGGCATCGAGGCCGTCGATCCCCGGAAGCGTCACGTCCATCAGCACTGCGTCGTAGCCGCGCGCGACGGCGGCGACGGCTTCCTCGCCGGAGCCGGCGAAGTCGGCGCGATGGCCGAGCTCGGTGAGAATGGTGTTGAGAATGACGCGGCCATAGGGATTGTCCTCGACGCACAGCAGCGTGAGCCGCCGCGCCGGAACGGCGGTCGGCTGCAGCGGCGCGTGGCCGGCCGCGCCGGCCGGTGCGAGGGTCAACAGCACCGAGAGACGGAACGACGAACCACGACCCTCGGCGCTGGTGACGGTCAGGTCGCCGCCCATCAGTTTGGCCAGCGCCTTGACGACGGCAAGCCCGAGCCCGGTGCCGCCATAACGGCGCGCGATATCGGCATTGGCCTGCGTGAACGGACGAAACAGCCGTTTGATCTCGGCGGGTTTGAGGCCAATGCCGCTGTCGCTGACGGCAAAGATGACCTTCGCCCGGCCGCGCGACGCGCGCGCGGCGCTCACATCAAGGCGAATCGCGCCGCGATCGGTAAACTTCACCGCATTGTCGATCAGATTTTCCAGCGCGGCGCGCAGCCGCACCGCGTCGCCGACCAACAGCTCCGGCAAATTATCGGCGACGGTGACTTCGGCGATCAGACCTTTGGTTTCCGCGCGCGCCGACATCGAATCCGTCAGCGCCTCGATCAGACGGCGCGGGCTGAACAGATCTTCGCGCAGCGTCAGCGTCCCGGTGTCGGCTTTGGCGGCATCGATCATCAAGGTCGTGAGTGCCGAGAGATGCTCGGCGCTCGCCTTGATACCCGACGCCCAGCGCCGCTCACGATCGCCGAGGCTGGAGCTGACCAATAATTCGCCAAGCGCCAGGATGCCGGTCAGCGTGGTGCGGATATCATGCGCATAAGCAACCAGCGAAGCCTCGGTCGCACGCGCCGATGCGCCGGCCCCCACCGGCGGCCGCGGCCGGCGTCGCACCGGTTTCGCCGCTGTCTTTTTGCTCGATGTTGAACGCGCCATGGCGGTCCCGCCCGGCTTCAACATGCCACGTCGGCGGAGCAAACAAAACACGTTCAAACAAGATGGTTAGCGCCCAATGCCCGGGGCGCCGAAGCGCAACGGCCGAATCTCAGCGTCCAAGCCCGACCATGCGTCTGACATCGGCCGGCGTCGCGCCAGAGGCGCGCAACTCGCGCAGACTGGTGGCCAGCGTGGATTTGGACAGCTTGCGGCCGCCGGCATCCAAAATCAGCCGGTGGTGGTGATAGGTCGGCTCCGGCAGCCCAAGCAGCGCCTGCAGCAGCCGGTGAATGCCGGTCGACCAGAACAAGTCTTGCCCGCGCACGACGTCGGTCACGCCTTGTAGCGCGTCGTCGATGGCGACGGCGAGGTGATAACTGGTCGGCGCCTCCTTGCGCGCCAAAACGACGTCGCCCCACATCTGCGGCGCCGCGGCGACGATGCCGGACTGGCCCTGCGGACCGCCGCCAGTCTCGTTCCAGGTCAAAACGCCGGCGCGGGCAACTGCCGCATCGATCGCCAGCCGCAACGCGAACGGCTCGCCTTCGCGCCGCCGTCGCTCGCGTTCCGCCTTCGGCATCTTGCGGGCGCGACCGGGATAAAGCGGCACGCCGTCGGGGTCGCGCGGCCAATGTCCCTGCCGGTCGCGCTCGGCCACCAACGCGGCGATTTCGCGGCGGCTCTCGAAGCTCGGATAAAGCAGACCCATCGCTTCGAGCTTCCCCACCGCGTCTTGGTAATCGTCGAAATGCCCGCTCTGTCGGCGGACGTTCTGCTGCCAGGCGATGCCGAGCCATTGCAGATCGTCGAGGATCGCGGCTTCGTATTCCGGCCGGCAGCGCGCGGTGTCGATATCCTCGATGCGGAGCAGCAGGCGCCCGTCGGCTGCCCGCGCCATCTCGTCGTTGAGCAATGCCGAATAGGCATGACCGAGGTGCAGATGCCCGTTCGGACTCGGCGCAAAACGAAAGATACGCGTGTACATGCTTGCTGTGACCTGGCGGATTGACCGACGCGCTACGCTCAATCACTCAAGTAGGCGCACGACCCGCAATCCGCATAGACCATGATCCGACCCGTTGGGCTGGATCATGGTCTATATCTTGAGTGGCGCACGATCCTTCCCGAAAGCCGGTACGGATCATGCTCTCTGCGAGCCGACAACCGGACGTCATCATGTCTTCGCACATTCATACCGAAGCCGATCTCGATGCCGCGCTTGCCGCGCTCGGCGAGGCCGACCCGCGGTTCGCCGCGCTCGTTGCCAAAGCCGGCCGGCCGCCGCTGCGGCGACGCGGCGACGGTTTCGCCGGCCTTGCCGCCATCATTGTGGCACAGCAGCTTTCAACCGCGAGCGCCAACGCGATCTTGGGACGGCTCACCGCCGCCTTCGATCCACTTGATCCCGCCGCCATCTTGCGCGCTCGCCCGGCGCGGCTCAGACGGCTCGGGCTCTCGGCAGCGAAGGTCCGCACGCTCAAGGCGATCGCCCGCGCGGTCTTGACTGAAGAGCTGGCGCTCGCTGCGCTTGCCGACCTTCCCGCCGACGAGGCGCATGCCGCGCTCACCGCGGTACACGGCATCGGGCCGTGGACCGCAGACATTTATCTGTTATCGGCGCTCGGTCATGCCGATGCCTGGCCGGCGGGCGATCTGGCGCTGCAGGAAGCCGCCAGGGTCGCGTTCGCGCTGCCGACGCGGCCGACCGCCAAAGAGATGCACGCGTTGGCGGAGCAGTGGCGGCCGTGGCGCGCGGTCGCGGCCCGCGTGTTGTGGAGCTATTACCGGGCGGTCGCCGACGCGGCGAAGGCTGCCGCAGCGGCAAAGCCGGCAAAGCAGCCGCGGCCGCGAGCGGCGGCACCGCGCCCGCCGGCGCGATCAAAACGTCGTGCGCCGCCTCGCAAAGGTCGCCGAAAAACTCGCAACGGTCGCGCGTCAGCGCGCTGATAATATCTTGGCCGCCGGCCGCAATAACTTCAGCGCAGCGGAATCAAAATGCCTGCGGTGATGCCGAGCGATTGCTCATGCTCGCGGCCGAAATCGTAGCTGTAACTCGGCTCGATGAACAAGCCGAGCTTTCGCTCGGCGGACGGCCAAATCTGGAAGTCCACCAGGGCGACAGCGCCAACTGAATTGCTACTTTCGCCATGGCCGGTCTTGTAGAACCATGCCGGTCCAATGCCGGGCATCACTTCCAGTTTGTCGGACACGTCAAAGGGCTTCTTGAACACCAGCTCGGTTTCCCATTCGGTTCGACCGCCGCCAAAAACCGGTGAAACCTCGGCTTCGATTTCCAGCCAATTTTTGATCGGTGTGACTTCGATACCAAGCGACGGGCCGAGACTGAAAGCGCCACCCCCAAAGTCCCAGTCGCCCGCAACTCCAAGCTCAAGCTCGGCAATGGCCTCCTTTTCCTTCTCGGCCGCTCGCGCGGTCGCCGTCAGGGAAATTGTCCCTGCGATCAAACCGAGTGTTGCCGTGTAGATACAAACCTTCGCCACGCGCTTGGTGAATGACGCCCCACAAACCACGCCGCGGTGTTTCAGTTCTCTGAGGCCGTCAGGCATGTTGCATCCTTCGCCGCCAGCGCTGGATGGCGACGCCCGCCCATATCGCCTCTACGACCCCGAACGGCCACGCACCCTGCAAGAACCCATAAGCAGAGCCGAGCGCGCAGGCTGCTGCGAAATCCCAAAATGCAAAATGGGCTGCGATCCTCCAGCGCGTAGAAGATCAGCATGGCGGTGACGGCGAAAAGTCCGAAAACCGTAAGCGCGTCCATCTCTGTCGCTGTGTTTCGGGGAGTGGACCTGGACGGAAATTCAAAACTGGACAGTGACTGGTTGGCCACGCTGATGATCCGGCCGCGGCCTGCCAAAACACAGAAGCCGGAGCAGAAAAATCCGCGATGCGACATTCCCGCAACACTCGATCCGCGACGGCCAACATTTGATGGATCGCCTGGGACTGATCCTCCAAGCGGTCCTCACCCAACGAGGTCCGGCGCTAGTTGACGATCAGAGGATTCTGCGACGGCCGCGGTGCCGCCATCGCCAGCGGCACTTCTGCCAAGTCCGATCCCCGATCGTACTACGCTGCACCGATGGTGCACCACACACACATCGTAGTACGTATTGTAAATTGTAGCCGTTGCTATAGAATGCCTTATATGCTCGACGAGGCGGGCGTATTGCCGTCGATCCTATTGTAATTTTTCTAAAACACGGCCGTTGACGCTGCCTCGGCGCCAATGCTCTGGTCTTAGTGCGTTTGCATCGGGGGGTGCGCGCGGAGATGCCTCGGAATTTCGTTCACCGCATTGCCGGTTCCCTCGTCGGCGGTCGGCACATTTTGCTGATCGGCGCGCTCATGGTCATTGCATCCGCCGGATGCGCCGCAGCCGACGACGCCATGGTGACAAAGGCGCCGGCAATTCCATTCGCCGGCCCCGCTTATAACTGGAACGGCTTCTACGCCGGCGGCCATCTCGGCTATGCGTGGGGAACCTCGAACTTTACCGCAAGCTCACCCGGAGCGCCGAGCGTCTCCGGCTCGTTTGGCCTGGCGCAAACACTCGACACCTTCAACGAAGCCGGAAGCTTCTTGGAGGGTTTGCAAGCCGGGTACAATTACATGCTGCCGAACCGTTTCCTGGTCGGCGCCGAAGTCGATGCGTCGTTCCCGGCGTTTCCAACTCCGGCCGGCCTGTCGATCGGCGGTACGTCAAATCTGACATCACCGACGCTCGGCGCGCAAACCTTCATGGAGAACGCGCTCGCGTTCGGCACCGTGCGCGGCCGCATCGGTTATGCCCCGGGCCACTGGCTGTTTTACGCCACCGGCGGTTTTGCCTGGACCCACAACCAGCTGACGCTGACAACGCTCGGCACCGGCAACACCGAAACGCCGCAACTGTGGCGGTTCGGCTTCGCCGCGGGCGGCGGTTTTGAGGCGCCGATTGCGCCACATTGGACGGCGCGCCTCGAATATCTGTTCACCGACTACGGCAACGGCGGCACGATCTTCTCGGGCGGCGCCGAGCGGATCAATTCGAACTTCATGCTGCACGAGGTGCGCGCCGGCGTGAACTATCAGTTCGGCAACGATGCGCTGCCGGCGAATGCGCCGCCGATCGTCACCAAAGCGCCGGCCGCGCCGGGGCAGGACGACGTCAACTTTCATGGCCAGTTCACGTTCACCTGGCAGGGCTATGCGGCGATCCGCTCGCCTTTTCAAGGCGCCAACAGTTTGCCGGGCGGCGGCCAGGGCCGCGAGACCAACGACGCGACGCTCTATGCCGGCGTGCGCCTGTGGAAGGGCGCAGAACTTTGGGTCGATCCGGAAATCGATCAGGGCTTCGGCCTTGCCAACACCCACGGAGTGGCCGGCTTTACCAGCGGCGAGGCTTACAAATTCGGATCGGTTGATCCTTACGCGCGCGTGCAGCGCTATTTCGTCCGGCAGACGATCGACCTCGGCGGCGAGAGGCAGAAGGTCGAGGCGGACATCCACCAGTTCGCCGGTTCGCAAACTGAAAACCGCCTGGTGTTGTGGCTCGGCAAATTCGCCGTGGTCGACGTCTTCGACACCAGCAAATATTGGAACAATCCGAAAAGCGATTTTTTAAACTGGTCGCTCCTCAACGCCGGCACGTTCGACTATGCCGGCGACGCCTGGGGCTATACCTACGGCGCGGCGGCCGAATGGTACCAGGGCATCTTTGCCTTCCGCGGCGGCATTTTCGATCTTTCAGCAAGCCCGGCCGGCGGCGGGCTCATCGCGTCATCCTATGGTCTCGACCCGACCTTCAAGCAGTTTCAGCTGGTCGGCGAAATCGAGGAACGGCACCAGCTGTGGGGACAACCCGGCAAGGTCAAGATCACCGGCTTCCTCAGCCGCGGTAACGCCGGAAGCTTCCAGGATGCGATCAACCTGGCGCAAGCAACCGGCACCGATCCCAGTCTCGCGCTTGCGCTGGTACGCAAATATCAAAGTCGCCCCGGTGTCAGCCTCAATATCGAGCAGCAAGTCTCGCAGACCGTCGCCGTGTTCGCGCGCGCCGGCTGGGCCGACGGCAACGTCGAGCCGTGGGATTTCGCCGACATCGACCGCACCGTTTCCGCCGGTGTTTCGATTGGCGGCAAGGACTGGGGAAGGCCGGACGACACCATCGGCATCGCCGGCGTGATCAACGGCATCGCGCCTGTTCACCAGACCTATTTTAACATCGGCGGCCTCGGCATTTTGATCGGCGACGGAGCGCTGCCGAATTACGGGCTCGAACAAATCATCGAGGCCTACTACAGCTACGCGCTGACCGCCTCGACGCGCGTGTCGTTCGATTATCAGTTCGTCGCCAATCCGGGCTACAACGCCGACCGCGGGCCGGCGAATGTTTTTGCCGGCCGTTTCCACTCCCAATTCTGAGATAGACAGGCCGCGATTGCCCCAGCTAAAGCAGCGATGCGGGCGTGCCCGCGCCTGGCATCCGCAGCAACGCTTCCGCATGCCTGAGGGACGGTGAATGGCCGCTGTGCTTGATGGTCCGCGGCTCTCGCCGCGCTCGGGAGCGGCGCGGCAGTTGGTCGTGTTTCTGCACGGCTACGGCGCCGACGGCAACGACCTGATCGAACTCGGGCGGGTGTGGCAGCCATTGCTGCCGCAGGCGGCGTTCGTCTCGCCGCACGCACCGGAGCCGTGCGGCGGCGCACCGATGGGCCGACAATGGTTCGCGCTGACGTTCCGCGATCCCAATGAACGCTGGGTCGGCGTCAACAAGGCGGCGCCGGTGCTGGAGCGCTTTATCGATGCCGAGCTTGCCCGGCACGGTCTGCCGCCATCGGCGCTGGCGCTGGTCGGCTTCAGCCAGGGAACGATGATGGCGCTGCACGTGGGCTTGCGCCGCGCCGTGCCGCCCGCGGTGATCGTCGGTTATTCGGGACTCTTGGTGCTGCCGCCGGACGGCAATCTGGACAAGTTCGCCGCCGAGATCAGATCGCGGCCACCGGTGCTGCTGGTGCATGGCGATCAGGACGATCTCATACCGGCGCAGGCGCTGTTCCAGGCGGCGCAGGGCCTTGCCGCGCTCGGCGTGCCGGCGGAATGGCACTTGTCCGCCGGCGTCGGTCACGGCATCGACCCGGAAGGGCTTCGCCATGGCGGCGAATTTTTGGCGCGAGGCTTTGCCGCCAACCCCTGATGGAAGCCTTGGTTGCTAAGCCTCGGGACGGGCTTCACAATCCTGTCACGCCTAACTATAAACTAGGGGCTCGTCGCCGCAGTGCGGCAAGTGAGTCGCGGTAGGAACGTCAGCCTTGAACGCTCACGTATCGCCATCGGGGTTTCCGGCGCTGGTGTTGAATGCGGATTTTCGTCCGCTCAGCTATTACCCGCTGTCGCTGTGGTCCTGGCAGGACGCCATCAAGGCGGTGTTTCTCGAGCGCGTGAACATCGTCGCCAACTACGACCGCGCCGTTCACAGCCCCAGCCTGGAAATGAAGCTGCCGAGCGTGGTCTCGCTCAAGACCTTCGTGAAGCCTTCGACCCATCCGGCCTTCACCCGGTTCAACGTTTTCCTGCGCGACCGCTTCGTCTGCCAGTATTGCGGCGCTCGCGACGACTTGACGTTCGATCACCTGTTGCCGCGCTCGCGCGGCGGCCACACCACCTGGATCAACGTGGTTGCCGCCTGCTCGCCGTGCAATCTCACGAAGGGCAACTTGACGCCGGACGAGTCGAAGATGTGGCCGTCGCAGCGGCCCTTTCAGCCGTCGGTGCAGCACCTGCACCGTAACGGCCGGCTATTCCCGCCGAACTACCTGCACGACAGCTGGCTCGACTATCTCTACTGGGACACCGAACTCGACCCATAATCATTGCCCGGATCGGGCGTCGGACCGCCGGATTGTTGGTGCCGCGCGCTGCGCCAATCTGCACCATCGCTTGGCATTGAAAGCCTCGGCATTGAGGCTTGTGTGCCGGCTTGATTCAGACCAAGCTTGGGCTGGGGTGACGGTCTATGACCGCTGCTGATCTGATAACAGCGGCAAACAAAGACCATCAACGAATGGTTGTTTCCAGAGGGAGTAGGAAATGAAAGACAAGGCTCGCCAGGTCGAGAGCGCGGCAAAGCAGCGCCGGCGCCGGCAACTTGGCCTCGGATTTGGGCTACTGGCGTTTGGCGCGGCGTTAACGGCTTGGGCCGCACAAGGCTCGGCCGCAGAAAATCCGATCAAGATCGTGCTGATTGCCGACAAGACCGGCCCGCTCGAGGCCTACGCCAAGCAGACCTCCGCCGGCTTTGCCATGGGGCTCGATTACGCCACCGGCGGCACCATGATGGTCGAAGGCCACAAGCTCATCGTCATCGAGAAAGACAGCCAGACCAAACCGGACGTCGGCCGCAATCTGTTGAACGAAGCATATAACGACGACGGCGCCGACATCGCGGTCGGCGGCACGAGCTCGGCGGTGGCCCTGGCGATGTTGCCGGTCGCGCAGGACAACAAAAAGATCTTCATCGTCGAACCGGCGGTCGCCGACTCGATCACCGGCGACAAATGGAATCGTTACATCTTCCGCACCGGGCGCAACTCGACCCAGGACGCGACCTCGAACGCGCTGGCGATCGGCAAGCCGGGCACGGTGATCGCCACACTGGCGCAGGACTACGCCTTCGGCCGCGACTTCGTCGCCGCGTTCAAGACCGCGCTGGCGCCGACCGGCGCCAAGCTCGTGTTCGAGGAATACGCGGCGCCGCTGACCACCGACTTTACCGCGCCCATCCAGCGCATCTTCGATGCGCTCGCCAAAGAGCAGGGCCGCAAGATCATCTTCGTCAACTGGGCCGGCGGCGGCAATCCGCTTGCCGCGCTCAAGGCGATGGCGCCCGACCGGCAAGGCATCGAGATCTCGACCGGCGGCAACATCCTGCCCGCCTTGGTCGCCTACAAGGATTTCCCCGGTTTGGAAGGCGCGGCGTATTACTACTATGACATTCCCAAGAACCCGGTGAACGACGCGCTGGTGGCGGAGAACAAGAAACGCTTCAACGGCGCGCCGCCGGATTTCTTCACCTGCGGCGGCTTCATCGCGGCGCAGGCGGTGGTATTGGCGTTGAAGAAGACCGGCGGTTCAACCGATGCCGAGAAGCTGATCGCCGCGATGGAGGGCATGGCGTTCGACTCGCCGAAGGATACCGTGTTGTTCCGCAAGGAAGACCATCAGCTGCTGCAGCCGATGTACGGCTTCAAGATTAAGGTCGATCCGAACGTGCCGTGGGCGATCCCGGAGCTCACCCACGTCATCACCATGGACGAGATGAAGATCCCGATCGCCAATAAGCGTTGATCGGACGGGCATGGGCGCCGGCGTCGCCGGATCATGCTCTGATGAAAAGGATCGCGGAATGAACGACGAAGTCCCGGCTTTGTCGACCAGCGATCTGACCATCAGCTTCGGCGGGCAGGTCGCGGTCAATTCCGTGACCTGCGCCTTCCATACCGGAACGTTGACGGCGATCGTCGGTCCGAACGGCGCCGGCAAGACCACCTATTTCAATCTGATCTCGGGACAACTGTGGCCGACGCGCGGCAGCGTCAGTCTGTTCGGCCGGGACATCACCCACCTTGGCGCGCCGCACCGCACCCGCCTTGGGCTTGGCCGCGCGTTTCAGCTGATCAATCTTTATCCGAGCCTCACGGTGTTCGAGAATGTGCGGCTTGCCGTGCAATCGGTCGCGCAAATCCGCTTCGATTGTCTCAGCATCGCGGCGCGCAACACCGCGGTGCGCGACCAGGCGCGCCATTGGCTCGACCGCGTCAAGCTCACGCCGCGCGCCGATCTTGCCGTGGCGGCGCTGTCGCACGGCGACCAGCGCAAGCTCGAAGTGGCTATTCTTCTTGCGCTGCAGCCGCGCGTGTTGATGTTCGACGAGCCCACCGCCGGCATGAGCCTCGATGAAATTCCGACCATCCTCGACTTGATCGAGGAAATTAAGCTCGAGGCCCACAAGACCGTGCTGCTGGTCGAGCACCGCATGGACGTGGTCACCCGCCTCGCCGATCGCATCATCGTGCTGCAGGACGGCATGCTGATTGCTGACGGCAAGCCAGAGGACGTCGTGGCGTTGCCCCAAGTGCAGCAAGCTTATCTCGGCGCGCACGGCGCCGGCGAATTGCGGCGCGGGTCGGCGCAATGACCGGTACCGGCGAAACGTTGCTGCGGGTCGAGGGCGTATTCACCAATATCGGCCGTTATCGCATCCTGCACGGGGTGGATTTTGCCGCCGCGCGCGGCCGCGTCACCACGCTCTTGGGACGAAACGGCGCCGGCAAGACCACGACCTTGCGCACCATTATGGGCCTGTGGAAGGCGCGCCTCGGCAAGATCGTTTTCGACGGCCAATCGATCGGAGCTTTGGATACGCCGCACATCGCGCGGCTGGGCATCGCCTACGTGCCGGAGAACATGGGCATCTTCGGCAAATTGACGGTGCGGGAGAACATGCTGCTCGCGACCGAACGGCGCGGCTTCGCGCCCGCGCTCCTTGATCGCGTGCTGGAGAGCTTCCCGGCGTTGAAGCTGAAATGGGATTCGCCGGCAGGCGCACTCTCAGGCGGGCAAAAGCAGATGCTGGCGATCGGCCGCGCCATGATCGAACAGCGCCGGCTGCTGCTGATCGACGAGCCGACCAAGGGATTGTCGCCGGCCATGGTCGATCAGCTGGTCGAAGCCTTGCTGCGGCTCAAGCGCGAGCACACCACGATCCTTCTGGTCGAGCAGAACTTTCGCGTCGCCGAGGCGGTCGGCGACGACGTCGCGGTCATGGATGAGGGCCGCATCATCCATACCGGCACGATGGCCGCGCTCGCCGCCAATCACGGGCTGCAGCACCGGCTGTTGGGGCTAAGCATGGCGGATAGCGCATGAACGGCGATTGGCCCAAGCGATTGCAGCACTGGGCGCCGTATGCGCTCACGCCGCTCGTTGTCGTTGCCGCCCTCCCCGCGATCGGACCCGGGCCGTGGCTGACATTGACGGTTGCCGGCCTCACCATGGGGATCATGTTGTTCATGGTGGCGGCCGGCCTGACGCTGATTTTCGGCCTGATGGACGTGCTCAACTTCGCGCATGCGGCCTTTGTGGCCGTGGGCGCTTATGTCGCCGTGACAATACTGCAGCCACTCGCCGGCTGGACCAGCGAAATGTCGCTTTGGCTGAATCTCGCCGCGTTGTTCGTGGCCCTGGTCGCGGCCGCCATCGCCAGCGGCGCGCTGGGCTTTGTCTTCGAGCGCGTCATCATCCGCCAGGTCTATGGCGCGCCGCTCCGCCAGATCCTGATCACCATCGGCGCGCTGACCGTGATCGAGCAATTGATCATCGTCATCTGGGGACCGCAAGCGATCCCGCTGCCGAGACCGGCGATGCTGCGCGGCAGCGTGTTCATCGGCTCGTCATCGATCGAGA
Source organism: uncultured Alphaproteobacteria bacterium (assembly GCA_963806465.1). Classification (GTDB taxonomy): domain Bacteria; phylum Pseudomonadota; class Alphaproteobacteria; order Rhizobiales; family Xanthobacteraceae; genus BOG-931. The sequence goes on from CAWDZD010000044.1 coordinate 372,124, forward strand.
CCTACCGCCTGGTGGCGCTCTGCGTCGGGCTTCTGGTGGCGCTGGCGATGCATCTGTTTCTCACCCGCACCCGGCTCGGCCTCGTGGTCCGCGCCGGCGTCGAGGATCGCGAGATGATCCAGGCGCTGGGCTATCACATCCGCCGCGTTTTCATCGGCGTGTTCATGGCCGGCACCGCGCTCGCCGGCATGGGCGGCATGATGTGGGGGCAATATCAGGCCGCGGTCACGAGCCAGATCGGCGACAGCATGACCATCCTCGTCTTCATTATCCTGATCATCGGCGGGCTTGGTTCGGTCGGCGGCTGTTTCATCGGCGCGATCCTGGTCGGCTTGACCACCAACTATGTCGGCTTCCTCGCGCCGAAGATGGCGTTGGGGTCCAACATTCTGCTGATGGCCTTGATCCTGATGTGGCACCCGCGCGGCCTGTTCCCGATAGCCCAGCATCACTGAGGCCGCGATGGTGGAGATCAACGAAGCGATGCAGGAGACCGCCGGCGGCTTCGCCGATACGGCGGCCGATGCGCCCGCTTCCGAGCCTAGCCTGGACCGTAAGAAGAGATCGTGGGTCGGCTGGCTGGTCTCCGACGATCCGCCCGGCCGAGCGCTGTTGAACGTAGCGATGCTGATCATCCTGGTGGCGTTTTTGTTTGCGCCGTTCCTGTTTCCCGGCAGCAAGGCGGTAACGGTGGCCTCGCGCATCTGCATTTTCATCATCCTGGTCGCGAGCTACGATCTCATGCTCGGCTTCACCGGCATCGTCTCGTTCGCGCACACGATGTTTTTCGGCATCGGCGCTTACGGCGTGGCGATTGCGATCACCAACGGCTGGACCGGTTGGACCGGCGTCATCCTCGGCGCGCTGATCGGCGCCGTCGTCTCGCTGATCATTGCCGCGGTGATCGGGCTTTTGAGCCTTCGCCTGCGCGCGATTTTCTTCTCCATGATCACGCTTGCGGTCGCCGCCTTCGCCCAGATCGTTGCCGAGCAATGGCGGAGCCTAACCGGCGGCGAGGACGGACTCACCTTCACCCTGCCCGCCATCCTCAGCCGCAGCTTCCGGCTCGTGCCCGACAAGGTGTTGGGCGTGATCATCAACGGCCCGGTGATCACCTATTACATCACCTTCGCGGTGTCGCTGATTCTGTTCTTGATCATGCTACGGATCGTCAATTCGCCGTTCGGCCTGGTGCTGCGCGCCATCCGCGAGAACGAATTCCGCGTCGAGGCGATGGGCTACAAGGTCGTCGCCTACCGCACGCTGGCGTGCGTGTTCTCCGCGGTCATGGCGTCGCTGGCCGGGTCGCTGATGGCTTTGGTGTTGGGTTATAACGGCCCCGACGCAACGCTGTCGTTCACGCTGATGATCGACATTCTGTTGATGGTCGTTATCGGCGGCATGGGCACGCTTTATGGCGCCGTGATCGGCGCCATTCTGGTGGTGCTGGCCCAGTATTATCTGCAGAACGCGATGGGCGCCGTCAGCGAGCAGGTGTCCGGTATGCCGGTCGTGTCGGCGCTGCTTAACCCGGACCGCTGGCTGTTGTGGCTCGGCATCATTTTCATTCTGATCGTCACCTTCCTGCCGCAGGGCATCGTCGGCCGGCTGCGGCGGAAGTAGGAAAGCAACTCCGACGTTGCAGATTTCCTGACGGTCAGCCGTGAACCTCCTCGGCCGCTTATGAGTTTGTGTTTGGTGGCCATCAGCATTAAATCGGCGAAAGTATCCGGCCTGAGGCTACCAGCGCCCGGCGCCGTTTTAGTCACACGACAAGACACGAGGCCGATAAGGGATAATGGGAAGCATCGTACTGCTCGACCTTCTTGGCGGCGTCGCGCTGCTGCTCTGGGGCCTTCACATGGTCCTCTCGGGCGTGTTGCGCGCGTTTGGTCCCGACTTGCGCCGCTACCTCGGCAAAGCGCTGCGCAACCGCTTCACCGCGTTTGGCGCCGGCCTAGGCTTGACCGCGCTGCTGCAGAGCAGCACCGCGACCGGACTGATGACGACCTCGCTTGCCGCCGACGGCGCGGTCAGCCTCGTACCGGCGCTCGCGATCATGCTTGGGGCCAACGTCGGCACGACGCTGATCGTCCAGATCCTCTCCTTCAACATCGCCGCCGCGGCGCCGGCCCTCTTCATCATCGGGCTGATCACTTTCCGCGCCGGCGGCCAAAGTCTGACGCGCGCGTTGGGTCGGATCGCCATCGGCCTCGGCCTCACGCTGCTGGCGCTGCACATCCTGGTCGACACGCTGGCGCCGGCCGAGCAGGCGCCAGCCGTGCGTGTCCTCCTTGGCGCCATCACGCACGATCCGGTGCTGTGTGTCGTGATCGCCGCGGCGCTGACCTGGGCCGTACATTCGAGCGTTGCGGTCGTGCTTCTGGTGATGTCGCTCGCCTATTCGAACTTCATCACCGCCGAAGCTGCGCTGGCTGGTGTTGGGCGCCAATCTCGGCAGCGCGATCAATCCGCTGCTCGAAGGCGGCACGAGCGGCGATCCGGCCAGCCGGCGTTTGCCGCTCGGTAATCTGATCAACCGCCTGGCCGGCATCCTGATCGCGCTGCCGTTGTTGCCGTTTATCGCACGCGAACTGACCGCGCTGCAGCCCGACGTGGCGAAGATGACGGCCGAGTTCCACCTTCTGTTCAACGTCGTTCTCGCGGCGATTTTCATCGGCCTGCTCGACGCCATGGCATGGCTGCTCACACGCATCCTGCCGGAGCGGCGCCAGCCCGCCGATCCATCGCTGCCGCGCCATCTCGACGAAGCCACGCTCGATTCGCCTTCGCTGGCAATCGCCAACGCCGCACGCGAGACGCTGCGCGTCGGCGATACCGTCGAGGCCATGCTGCGTCAGGTGATGACCGCGATCATGACCAACGACCGCAAGCTCGTCGGTGAGTTGTCGCGGATGGACAATATCGTCGACCGGCTGACGGAGGCGATCAAGCTCTACATTGCGCGTCTGACCCGCGACAGCCTCGACGAACGCGAAGGCCGCCGCGCCATGGAGATCGTGTCGTTCGCCATCAATCTCGAACATATTGGCGACATCATCGACAAGAATCTGTGCGAGCTGGCGATTAAGAAGATCAAGAACCGTTACCAATTCTCGGCGGAGGGCGCCGCCGAGCTCACGGCGTTCCATAAGCGGATCTGCGAAAGCCTGCAGATCGCGTTTAGCGTTTTCATGACCGGCAACGTGGAGGCGGCGCGGCGTTTAGTCCGCGAGAAGGCTGAGCTCCGCAGCATCGAGCTTGCCGCCGGCGACCAGCATTTCGAGCGATTGCGTGAAGGGCGGCCGGAAAGCATCGAGACGAGTTCGCTGCATCTCGACATCTTGCGCGATCTCAAGCGCATCCACTCGCATGTCTGCTCGGTCGCCTATCCGGTGCTGGAGGCGGCCGGTGAGTTACCGGCACGCGAAACCGCCGCCAATGACGCATCGACCGACACTGTGACGTATCAGCCGAAGCTGCCGTGACCGCGACGGCCGCGCGCACGGTCCGCTTATTCCCGCGAAGGCGGGAATCCAGCAGGCCCGTCTGACGAAGGCTGGGTCCCCGCCTTCCACCTTCGCGCAGTGCGCTTCGGCGCGACCGAACCGCGCTGTAGCTCGCGAAGCGAGCGTAGGCGGGTCGCGGGGACGAGCGGAATGCGGATCGACTAGGCCGCGTGCTCCTTGCGGGCGCCGGCGAGCGCCGGCGCCACCTCGGCCATGAACCGCGCCATCTCGTCCTTGACCTGACTGTGCGGCTTGAGGCCGACATTGAAGTAGAGGATGACCTCGTCGAAACCGGCGGCTTCGACCTTCTTCAAGGTCTCGATCATGCGAGCAGGCGAGCCGAGCAGCACCGAGTTCTCGGTCAAATCCTCGGGCTTCACGTTCTGCAGCCGCTCGACCATGCCGACAAAGTAGCGATAGCTCGGCGGCGCGGTCTTGGGATCGCCCGGGAAAGCCGGGATCACGCACTCCTTGTAGTAGCGGATTTGGCGGGCGCGCTGGGCGTCCTCCTGCGCCTTGTTGTCGGCAAAGTGCGTGAAGTAGCTGCACATCAATCGGCCGGGCTTCTGGCCGTACTTGGCGCAGGTCTCGTGATAGAGGTCGGCGACCTGCTTGAGCCCGCCATAGCTGATGGCAGCGGCAAACGGCGCCACGATCAGGCCACAGCCCAGCCGCGCCGCCAGCTCGATCGAGGGCTTGGAGAAGGAGCCGACATAGGTCGGGATCGGCCGCTGCACCGGCTTCGGCGTGATCCGCACATCGTCGAACGAATAATGCTTGCCGTGGTGCGAGATGCGATCTTCCGCCGCCCAGAGCCGGCGCACCAGTTCGAGTCCTTCTTCGAAGATGCCCTGATTGTCATCGAACGACACATGGAACGGCTCGTATTCGCGCCGGTCGTAGCCGCGGCCGCAGGCGAAGTCGACGCGGCCGTTCGAGAGCAAATCGAGCGTCGCCCATTGCTCGGCGACACGAATCGGATGGTGCAGCGGCAGCACCGTCACCGCCGGCGCGAGCCGGATGCGCGTGGTGTTGGCGGCGACATAGCCGAGGACGATGTCCGGACAGGACAGAACGCCGAGCGAGTTGAAATGATGCTCGCCGATCCAGGCCGAGTGCATGCCGAGCTTGTCGGCATAGAGCGCCTCGGCGGTGATGTCGGCGACGAACTCATTGGAGGAGCGGGTATTGTTGGCGTAATGGTTGTCGCTGAGCGTGAAATAGCCGAAGTCCATGATGGTCTCCTCGAACACCGCGTTGCGTTTGGGCGCGGCCGCAGCCGGCGCGCCCGGTGATGCGTTCTCTACTCAGTCGCGCCCGGCATCCATGATCGCCTGGGCCAAAAGCTTCGGATTTGAGAAACAGAGTTCGTGGCTGCCGGGCACCTGCACCAGCCGGAACAGCCCCAGTTTCTGCGACAGCCGCGGATGCCACGGATAGTGATGCGGCAACGACGTGTCTTCCGTACAGTTGATGTAGGACTTGGCGATCTGCATATCGGCTGGATTGGTTTTCAGCGAAATCTTGTCGCTGAATGTCTTCACCGGATGCGGATTGAGGATGTCGTAGGCCTTCTGTGCCGACGCGGCATCGACGTCATTGATGAAAGCCTCACGCCAGATCGGAAACGGCAGCACCACCGTACTGTCGCCGCGCTGCGCAGCGATCTGATCGAACAGCGCCACGAACGGTGGCGGCACCATGTCGTTGAGGCTCTCGCCGTTGTTGGGAACGAATGCGTTCCAGTAGACCAGGCGGCGGATTTTTTCCGGGACCTGATCGGCGACGCCGGTAATGACCATGCCGCCATAGCTATGGCCGACCAGGATGACGTCTTTCAGGTTCTTCTGGGTGAGATAGTCGACAATCGATTTGATCGCGTCCTTGAGGCCGACGGTCTTGGCGTCGCCCGGCTTGTTGCCGGCAATGGTCGGCGTGTGCACCTCGTGGCCGGCGGCGCGGATCGGCGCGGCCGTCGGTTCAAGCTCGGCACCGGTATGCCAGGCGCCATGAACGAGCACGTAAGTCGCCATGTTGCATTCCTCCCTGGTTAGGTTCGGGCCTCGAACGGACCCTTGGCGCCGCCGACACTAGTAAAACGCCGACGGCCTGAACCATACCTCAGATAATAGTTGAAATTGCATCAGTTGTAAATGCAATATCGAAAACGACCGCCGCCGCCACGCCGATGCTGGGCTAAGCTTTTGACCGGTGGCGGGAATTCAACTAGACGGAAAGTCGTTTTTGCAGGGGATGCAGTGGTGAAAGCCACGCTCGATCTCGACAATTACTTGCCCTACCTGGTCAACCGGGTCGGCAATATCATTGCCGAGCAGTTCGGCGCCGAAGCGCTGGCGCCTTATCGGCTGAGCATCGCCATGTGGCGCGTGATGGCGGTGCTGGCGAGCCGAGGCGGCCAACGCCAGATCGACCTCGCCGACCTCACCAGCATCGACGTCTCGACATTGTCGCGGCTGGTGACGCGGCTGGTCGCCATGGGCGTGGTGTCACGCACGCGTTCGGCAAACTCGACGCGTGAAGTCGTGGTCAAGCTAACCGCCAAGGGCAAGGCGCAAGTCGCGCGTCTCGTGCCGATCGCGCGTGATTATGAAGCCGTCGCTATCGCCGGCGTACGGCCGGAAGAGCTGGCGATTCTAAAAAACAGCCTGCGGCGCGTCTACGCCAATATGAAAAATCGGCAGCGGACCATGAGCGCGCCGCGCCGCTTGCCGAAGGGCAACCGCGCGCGCGGCGCTCCCGCGGCGGCGGCGGAATAAAACTCTAGAACTCCGTCGCGGCTCCGTCATTGGAATGCTGATACGCTCGATTGACAGCGCGGTTTCGTTCGCCCGCCGCCGGCCGCAAATGGGGAAACGCGATGTGCCACTCGCGAGCACCAGCGCTCGACCGCCGTTCGTTCCTTTATCAAGCCGGGCGGCTCGGTATGACTCTGGCCGCGGGGAGTTTGCTGTCGCCCAGCGTGTTCGAACTCGGCCGCCGCGCACTTGCCAGAGAGTCGACGTCACAACCGCTGATCCGGCCGAGCGAGCTCCGCAGCGTCAACGGCATCCTCGAGGCGACGATAACCGCGGCGTGCGGCCCGGTGCGACTCGGCGATCACGAGTTCACTGGAATGCTTTATAATGGCAGCTATCTGCCGCCGACGCTGCGAGCACGCCTCGGCGATACGCTGCGGATCACGTTCCGCAACGACCTGACTGATTATTCGCGGGCCGATCGTGCTGGCTACGTCGGGCCCATTTGTACCGGTGCTGACACCCCGTCAAACCTGCACTTTCACGGCATGAGCGTGTCGCCGCGGGGCAACAGCGACAATGTCTTTGTCCACGTTCATCCCGGCGAAACGTTCCAGTACGAAGTGCACATTCCCGCTGCCGGCCGCCAAGGCCCGGGGCTGTTCTGGTACCACCCGCACGCCCACGGTTTTGTCAACGATCAAATCCTCGGCGGCCTGTCGGGCGCGCTGGTCGTCGACGGCATCGAGCGGCTGTTTCCTATTCTGCAAGGATTGCCCGAGCGCTTTTTTCTCATCAAGCATGCCAAGCTCGGCGACGACAACAAGATCGTCTCGATCAACGGCCAGATCAATCCGACTGTCGCGATGCGCCCGGGCGAAATGCAGTTCTGGCGTATTGCCCATATCGGGGCGTCGGAGTTCTACAAATTCCGCATCGAGGGCATGCCGCTTTACGTCATGGCGACGGATGGCCACGCGCTGTCGCAGCCGCGCAAGGTCAGTGAATTTTTTATCGGGCCGGGCGAGCGGATCGACGCGATCGCCATCGGCCCGGCACCCGGCGAATACCCGATGCGGACCATTTCATATCAGAATGAAGCCTGGCGGCCGCCGGAACCGGTCCTGCCACTGGCCGTCATTAGCTGCGCCGGGCCGTCGCCGCCGGACGCCGGGCTCGAGACCGAGATCTTACGGCAGCGCGTCGCCGGGCCGCAATGGATCGACGAGGTCCGTGCCGCGCCGATCGCGCGCCGCCGCACGCTGGTCTATTCGAAGACTCCCGACCGCAAGGTGTTCATGATCGACGGCCGGGTCATGGAAGAAGACCGCATCGACCAAGCCGCCAAGCTCGGCGACACCGAGGAATGGACGGTCGTCAATACCGACCAGCAGTATCACAGCTTTCACATCCACCAGACGCCGTTCCTGGTAACGGAAGTCGGCGGCGCGCGGTGGAACGACGATAGCCTGCGGGACACATTCTCGGTGCCGCCGGCGACCGATCAAGGTGCGGGCACGCTGAAGGTGGTCATTCCCTTCACCGATCCGGTAATCGTCGGGCGCTTTGTCTATCACTGTCACGCGGTCGATCACGAAGACAAAGGCATGATGGGCGTGATCGAGGTCGTCGGCTAGATTTTGCGTTGGAGCATGATCTTTTCCGAAAACCGGCTTCCACTTTTCGGGATCATGCTCTGAAGCAGGTTGCGCGGCGGCCGAGCCGGTGCGCCCGATTGTCGCTTTTCATCGCCCGATGACTGGCCTACTTTTCCGATGGCTGGCGCCGCCGGCAGAACAACAAAACGTTGCGACAAGCCTTTGGGGGAATGATGGCCGGCGAGCCGGAAATTCAAGTTTCGCGTCTGCTCGACGAGCGGGGCTTGGGCCCGTATCAGATCCGATTGATGAGCTGGTCGATTCTGCTCTCGCTGATCGACGGCTACGACATTGGCGCCATCGCGTTTGCCGCACCGCATCTGGTCACGTCGTGGGGCATCGACCGCGGCGCGCTCGGTCCGGTGCTCAGCGCCAACAATATCGGCGTGCTGTTCGGCTCGGCCCTTTTCGGCTGGATCGGCGACCGCTATGGCCGCAAGCCGGCGCTGATCGGCGCCAATCTGTTGTTCGGCATACTGACGGTCGCCGCCGCGTATTCGGGCAACCTGACGCAATTGTTCTGGCTCCGCCTTCTCGCCGGCATCGGCATCGGCGGCGTCATTCCGAACCTTGTGGCTATTTGCGCCGAATCGGCGCCGCGAAACCTGCGCGCCACCTTGCCGATCGTCGCCGTCGGCTGCGTGCCGACCGGTGGCGCGCTCGCCGGTGTCGTCAGCATGTTTCTGGTGCCGCAATACGGCTGGCAGATCTTGTTCATGATCGGCGGCCTGGTGCCGATCGTCATTGCGCTCGCCGCCATTTTCAATCTGCCGGAATCCATCAAATACATGGCGCTGCACGAGAGCCAGCGCCCGCGCATGGCGAAGCTGATCGAGGAATTGCGCCCGGGTGTCGCGGTGCCGGCGAACGCGCGCTTTGTAATCGAGGACGAGCGGCAAATGCCGTCGTCCAATCCGGTCTATTTGTTCAAGCACGGGCTGTGGCTGATCACGCCGCTGTCGTGGCTGCTGTTTGCGCTCAACCTGATGGGCTATTTCTTCCTGTCCGGCTGGACGCCGACCTTGCTCACCGCCGCCAACTTGCCGCCGGCGACCGCTGCACTGGCCTCGGCGGTAATGCAGATTGGCGGCACCGTCGGCGCGCTGTCGCTGTGCTGGTGGCTGCAGCGGCACCGCTTCCTCGCTATTTCGCTGCTGTTCGTGCTGGCGGTGCCGGTGGTCGGCTCGATCGGTTTTGCCGGTGTTACGTCCAAAGCCGCGTTGCTGACCTCGACATTCTTCGCCGGCTTCATCGTGCTCGGCATCCAGATCGGCATCAACGTGGTCGGCGCCATGCTCTACCCGACCTCGCTCCGCGCCAACGGCTCGGGCTGGCAGCTCGGCCTCGGCCGACTGGGCTCGATCGTCGGCCCGCTCGCCGGCGCGCTGTTTGTCGGCATGCCGGTGCAGCAGCTTTACATGTGGTCGGCGCTGCCGTTCGGCGCCGGCGCCGTCGTCTGCTTCGCCATCTATGTGCTCAACGAAGCGCGGCTTCGGGCGCACCCGGAATTGGCGAAGGCGGTGTGAGGGATTTCCGGGCGACTCCCCAGGAAATCCCCAAAGAATATCTTCGCCGAGCGCTATTTGAGCGCGTCCTTGACGGCGTCGATGCCGGCTTGCGCGCAGCCCTCGTCCTGGTCGGCGGTGCCGCCGCTGACGCCGATCCCGCCGATATGTACCTTGTCGTCGGTCATGATCGGCAATCCGCCGGCAAAGGCGACGATGCCGGGAACCAGCGCGAGGCCGGGCACCGTGCCACCCTTGAGATCCTTGCCGTAGGCGAGTTGCTCAATGCCGCGGGTCGGAAACGGGAAGTGTGCCGACGTCTCGGCCTTGCGGCGGGCAATGTCGCCGGCGCCCAGATAGGCGCCGTCCATGCGCTCAAAGACAATCTGGTTGGCGCCGACATCGACGACGGAGATGTTCATTTTCCAGCCCATTTCCTTGGCCTTGGCTTCGCAGCCGGCAGCCATTTTTTTCGCCAGATCGAGTGAGAGCACCGGCATCTTGTCGAGCGCCGAGGCTTGTTGGCTCAGCCCAATCGCGACCAGTATCGCCGTCGCAACAGTACAAATGGCAGGTGATTTCATAGCATCCTCCCGGGTTCATTAATTGCAGCACACGTTGAAGCCCCATTTTCGGCGGACGCCCCGATCCGGACGACCCCCAGATCACGACGATATCCCAACGGTATGTCCGTTTGCATACAACGCTTCGTGAGCAGGCGCGTGGCGAACAGCTCGGCATGGGCGTCGATCAAAACGGCTCGTAACCGCGGAGCGCCGGGATCACCCTCTCGCCGAACAGCCGGATCGAGCGCATCAGGTCGGCCTCGGGCAAATCTGAGAAATTGAACTCGCCCATGAAGGTGTTGAACACGCCGGCCTGCGCGGCGGCTTGAAGTTTTGCCGCGACGGTCTCCGGCGAGCCGATGAAAACCAGATCGTGCTTGATCAGATAATCCGGATTGAACACGTTGGTCATGATTTCGGAAGCGCCAGGTTCGCCGCGGCCGACGAAAGTCCTGGCGAAGGCCAAGACGCGATCCTCGAAGCTTTCGCCGGGCTTGGGCGGCGCCAGAAAGCCTTCGTAGGCGCGGCTGGCGCGGAACAGCGCGACGTCGATCGCCTTCTGATCGGTCTCGTCGACATAGCAGATCGAGGTGTAGGCGATGTTCGGCTTATGCGCCCAGCCGGCGCGCTGCCAGTTATCGAGAAAGACGCGATAACGCGGCGCGGCGTCGGCGCGCGGATAGACCAGAAAGTAGCCGGAATGGATGCCGTGCCTGGCGCAGAATTCGAGCGTCGGCGGATCGCGGCTCATCATCCACAGCGGCGGATGCGGCCGCTGCAGCGGCTGCACCGCGAGCGTGGCGGAATCGGTGTGAAATTCCTCGCCGTGAAACGAGAATGGCTGCGTTTCGCCAAACGCGGCGTGCAGATAGTCGACGAATTCGAAGGTCGGCGACTTGCGCTGCCCATAGTCGACGCCGAACGGCCGGAAATAATCCGGACTGATGCCGGGAACGAGACCGAGCTCCATGCGGCCGCCGAGCATCTGATCGACGATGGCGATCTCTTCGGCGAGGCGGAGCGGATGATAGAGCGGCACGATATAGCCCATCGGCCCGATGCGCATGCGCTTGGTGCGGGCGCCGGCGCCGACCGCATAGAGGCTCGGCGACGACATCCAGCTCTCGTCGGGGCGGAAATGATGCTCGACGCAGAACGAATGATCGAAGCCGACCTCGTCGCACAAAGCGAGCTCGCGCCAGAGCTGCTCGTAGCGCTGGTGCGGCGTCATGCCGGGCTTGGCCCAGATGTGGGAGAAATGCGCGAACTTCATGCAGCGAATTTCACGGAAAAAATCTCTCGCGTCGTCGTAACCGCACCGGCCCGATGGTGCAATGTTCGCTGCGCGGGGACAAAACGACAACCAGGGCCGATTCTCATCCGAGACGAACAAGACCTTCTGCCCGAGCGTCCGACGTTGGCGCGGCTCAGGTCAAGCTTTCACGAACAATAAAGTCATGCCAATTGAACAATTGCGGCATGGCGGACGACGCAATCTTGTCGAACGCGGCGCGACAGAGCCGTCGAAATTCCGGGTAATCGGTCCTGGCGTAGCGCGGCCAGGCGTCGGCAAAACGGTCTTTGTTGATGTCGCAGATGATGAACCGGCGCGAGAAGCCATACGCCAGAGGAACAACCGATCCATCCGACTCAAGCACGATGACTCCAAGCTGATCCGACGCGCGTTCCACGCCTTCCCAACAATCACCGGCGTAAACCGACGCCAGGCTGCGCAAGGCTTGTTCGCGATGCAGCACATCCAGTTGGACGGTCATTCGCCCTTTATACTTTGCCATCAAGGCAAAACTCAGCAGGTAGGCGCGCGCTAATACGTCCTCGGTCATCGCCTGACTCTGCATCTCCTGCTTGGCCCGGCCGAACAACTCGAGAGGATGAATTTGAAGAAGGCTGGCGCCATTGTCGTGGGCGAAGTCGGCGAGCCACACCAGGTGCTCCCAGCTGGTTCGCGTCAAGGTGTGGATGAAGCCAAATCTTATTCCGGTTGATCGGAGATTCTCGATTCCGGTTATCAGCCGATCAAACGCACTGGACGAACCACGAATTTCGTTGTGCAGATCAGGCGGCCCGTCGAGACTGATGGCAAGAAGACCAACGAGATCGCGCAGCGCTTCGAGCCGGGGCGGGTCCAGCAGCGTTCCGTTGGTCGTCACGCTGGTTCGCAAGCCAAGCGCCTTGGCCCGGCGCAACGCCTGTTGCAATCCCGGATAGATCAGCGGCTCGCCACCCGAGAACGCGACCGCCCGATAACCCATCGCGGCGGCGTCATCGATCAGCTGGCGGACAAGCCCAACGTCCAGACCGTCCGCCACTGATGGACCGGAATGAGAATAGCAATGCCCGCAGGCCAAATTGCATTTGCGTGAGGCGTGAATGTGCAAAACCGGGGTGGGCACCGGGCCCGCCCCGATCGTCGCTTCGTGTTCGCCCCGGCCGTTCACCTCGCGACGTCTGTCGAGGCCGCGTTACTCGGCCGCCTCCGACATCCCTGCCGCGCTGGCCATCGGCGAAGGGCCGAGCGCGACCACAAGTTCCGCGATGTCGTAGACCGGTATCCCGTACGGAAAGATCCGGATGGACGTCACCTGGATCTCGTTAAGCACGATGTTGAGAATGGTGTTCAGCTGGTCGGCCTGGACCACCGACTTCAGCTCCACACCGTCATAGATCGGCGGCAGCCCCCTCGGGAACACCTTGATGTGCTCCATGCCCTGGTCGCTGACCCGCTCTTCCTTAAACAGTCTGGAGGCAGAGCAACATGACCCCTTGGCGGGTCATGACCGGAACGAGCAGCACTGGTTTGATTTCACCAACCAACGCGTCTCGCATTCTCGGAGCGACAAAGAAAACCTCTCGTTCTTCCTTGTCTTCAAAAATCCCACTACCGAACCAAAATTCCGGCTCGGAACGGGTGCGGAAAAATTCGTGTCGATTTGGTTTGCGAACGGGAACGTGCGAGAGGATCTCGCTTGTCCCAGCAACGGCTGGGTCGTCGGGTGATAACCGCAAGGCGTCGAGGTTGGCGAAGATGTTGTTTGAATCTGCGGTAAAGGTATTTGCATTAGCACTCATAATAATTCTCCTCGTTAAAAATAAATGCGAGCTGACCAGTCACTCAGCCTATTTTGTGTAGGATTAGCTCAGGATCGACTGTCATCCTGCTTTGAAACAATCACGCGCTTTTCGTAGGCGCTTTTAATTAGGAGTTTGATGACTCCGGAAACAGACACCGCCATATCTGCGGCAAGCGTCTTGCAACGAAAAAAGTTTTCTTCATCGATGTTGATGGATCGACGAGTAAATCGATTGGTCATTAATTTCCTTATTTCTCCAAATTATCTCTTCCGTATTTATCCGCCTCCGACGCCAAAAAGGCGCATCTAACGCATAAAATGAGCGCCTCACGAAAATTTGATTGCCTGCCGTGATGATTAGACTCACGTCTAACAACTAACAAAAACCGCGAACCAAATAAGCGAACAACAAAGAAGACCTTCAATGATCTACCGCGTTCTCCAGCTTTTCGATCAAGGCGTGAATGTCCTCGACACGCCAAGCTGTAATCTTGGGACCTAATTTTATCGGCTGTGGGAATCTCTTTGATCTGACCCCCACCCACCAGGTGCTCTTGGAAACTGGAATGGGGCCATAGGGGGCGATGATATTTTTGAGCCGAACAAATCCGGTTTCTGGAAGGTCAAATTTCTTGGCCGGCAGTCCGCTCAACCTATTGGGTCGATGAGTCCTCGTTTTCTCGCCCGCAATTTGTTCTCTGGACTTTTTCGGGGCGACCACTTCGCCTGCCATGTCAGATCTCGCGTTACCGTGTTAGCGAAGTTACCGATAGCAACACCGATGTGTGTGCGGCGATGATGTCCGCACATCGTCGTGTTCGCCGCCGACCAGGTCGTCACCCACCCGGCCTCAATCGACGACAGCAAGCCAACGACTAACTTCGTCGGCGAATCCGCTCGCCGAACACAGTCGTGGCGTCGCGAACGCCGGTTTGCCGAATCAACTCGGTGACCGGCCCCTGCGGAAGGTGCAGGGGCCGCGCGTCATCCGAGATGCCTCCAACATGCTTGCATCACTGGATTGCGTGCGGCTTCGTCCTATTGGCTTCCGAGCCCCAGGTCAAGCCTATAAGCCATTGAAATAGCTCCAGTTTCTTTATCATAAGAAAATTGCAAATACGCTGGCGCTTAAACAAATACATGTTGCTTCGTCTTAGATATCAGAATGCCGATAGCACTACCGGAATGTCTGTGGTTCGTGAAAACTTTCGTTGCACTGTTACAGTCAGAGATCAGACAAAGCGGAGACTTAATTGCCTTGAGGTGATGATCGCGTCGGCTACAGCGATGCAGGCTCGATCTTGGTGCACGCGCACAACGGATGTATCGATCATCTGCACCGCCCGCCATCACAGTGGCGGCCAGTGCTTCCATATCTGGTCCAGATGCCAGCCTGTCGCCAGCGTACGAAGCGATAGTAGCAAGTCGTGTATGGCCCATAGTTCTCTGACAGGTCACGTCACGGCGGACCGGAACGCAAGAAGATCCAAAAGATGCCATTGAGCACGCGACGGTCATTTGCACGCCGAACGCCGCGCGGCTTGTTCGGCAGCATCGGCTTGATCGCGGTCCTTTATAATCACTCGATTCATAGCGGATAATTCGAGGCTCCAACTTCGGAGCTTGAATCACGTCCACGGCGACGCCATCAACCTGCAACGGCACTTGGCGGTGCCACTAATGCTATGAATTCACTTCCGCTTTCACCGGCACAGCAGACATGGCCGGACCTGCTACTCGCTCGCCCTCGTCGCGATTGACCCGCTTCGGACGTCAGCAGCTATAACGCTGAGTCGTGTGTATTGGTTAGTCGCGGTACGTTGCAGGTTTCTTACGGCCGCACCGCCGGCGTCTCGATCGTCATACCGCGCGCACGTTGCATTAGGAAAAGTTCCAGGGACACGAGTTCGCTCGATCCAAAGGGAAAGACCTCGGCGCGTATGCCGAAGAGGCAGTTGCGTAGCCGGCGTTGCAAGGAACCGACGCTCTGCCATTCGAGGCGGTAGAGCGGATAGCCGTTCGGATGGCCCTGAGGCAGCAAGGCGCCGGCAATCCGTTTGCCCCAATTGTCGTCATGGCATTGAGCACAGCTCAGATTGATTTGGCCTTGGCGGCGCACAAACAGCTCGCGCCCGCGATCGATGAAGGGCTTGAGCCGCTCATCGTTCGCTTCCGCGATCGGCAAGCCGCGCGACTGGCGTCCGACATATGTAGCGAGCGCCAACAATTCGCGACTTTCGAATGGCGACGATGTCGCCTGCTGATGCTCGGTGCGGCAAAGGTTGATGCGCTGCTCGAGATCGATCGGGCCATTTTGTGCCGGGCTGAAGGCCGGATAGCGCGCTGCGACACCCTTCATGCTGACCGCCGCGTCGCCGTGGCAATCGACACAACTGCGGCCGGCTGCACCAGCCCTTTGGTTCCACAGTGCCTCGCCGTCGAGCACCCAGAGCGTCGCCGGATTGATGGTGTCGTCGTCCTGCATGGCCTTAGTGTCGCGGCTAAGATCAGCGTAGCCGGAGCGGCGCTGGTCGAGCGGAATGTCGGCAGGGCGGGCCGATCCTGGGGCGGCAAGCAAAGCCAGCGCTATCATTGTCGCCGTGAGCACGTGGCTGCACGCGGTGCGCGGTCCAGGCACCGACCAATTCATTCAACTGTTACTGTCGCGGCGGCCGTCTCGGAAAAGCCGTTGTCGCCGGTCCATTTGAATTCCAGCGTGCCGCTTTCAGTCGCGACGGTGAAGAAGGTGATGAAGGGATTGGCGGCGACGGCGGGCGAAAGGTCAGCACGGAAGATTTCCACGCTGTTATAGCTACACGAGAACGACGTGATGATGTCACGGGGGATACGTGCGCCGGTGCTTGTAAAGCGGTAACCAGGCTCCATGACGTGTGAGATCAGCGTTTTGATCTCGAAAATCTGGCCGTGCTTGACCTTGGCGGGCACATTGATGAGCGGGCGGGCCACCTAGAAACCCTCCACGCAGGCGGCAAGCGTCACAACAACGTCGGCCGTGGCCGACCAGAAAGTGCCGTCGCTCATCTCGGCAATAGCCGTTACTGTCTGGCTATCCGCGAGACGGACACGGGTTGAGACTTTCGCCTTGCCGACGCGCGGGCCGAGATGCACGGAGATGAGGGAAGGCTGCGGGTTTTTCTCGTTGAAGACATGGATCGCCTTCACATAGTCGTCCGCGGTCATGGGACTGTCGACCGCGACGACGAGCGAAACCGTATTTCCGTTTTCGACGACCGGCGGCACGTCGAGTTGGACCCGGCCCTTCTTCACCGCTGCGGTGCCAACGACATTACGGATCGCAGCGCGCAGCTGCTCGGGTGACGACCGAGCCCGCTCGCTTCCGATCGTCGCCGCAAAGGCGCCAATCATCGCTGCCCGCCGGGTCACGCCGCTTTTTTCCTCTCGCATAAGGCTTCCGACCGTGCCTTTCCGTTTCAGTCACGTAAGGTGGCGAGGAACGCCACCACATCCTCGATTTCACCGGCGCTCAATATGGGCTTGCCGCGATAGGCCGTCGCTACCCGTTTGAGGCCGTCAAGACTGTAATACCTCGGCATGATCGTGTCCGCGTCGAGCTTGCGGCTGTCGACCATACGCAACCGCAACTGTCCGGCGGACCAGCGTGTACCAACGCCCTTCAGATCGGGCGCGAGATTACCTTGGAAGCGTTCCTCGGGAAACGGGCCAGAATGACACAACAGGCAAAGACCTTTCTGCCTGTTGACGACGATCGCGCGCCCGCGCGCGGCGTCTCCGTTGTTGCCGGTCAGTGAGACCGGTATCGCGTCACCGACGATCTTGTAGGGCAACAATCGTTCCTGTGCTCCGACGAAGTTCTCGCAACGACCCATCAGCACGAGCGCGGCGACGAGCACGAACCACGCGCGTTCAGCCAAACGTTTCGCTTGTGATTGTATTGAACCATCCATTGGCGAGACTTGCTTCGAGCGAGCGCGCGGAGCGCGGCGCGTCAATCACGCTGACACCGCCCGCCCCGGCGACGTCCATCAGTTGCCCATTCGCCGGTTGATAGACGCCGGCGATGGAAATGCCGTAGTCCGGCGCTACCAGGCTATAGCAGGTGTTGATCAGCTTCGGCGTCGGCGGAGCTTCGCCGCGCAAGAGGCGCACGAGAGCTGTGGCGCACACTTTGGCCTGGGCGTTGGCTGCAAAGGCCGATTTCGGCATCGCACCGGCAATCGCCGCGTCGCCTAGGACGTGGATATTCGGGACCAGTTTCGATTCGAACGTGATCGGATCAATCGGACACCAGCCGGTGCGGTCGGCGACGCCGGCAACCGCAGCGATGCGGCCGGCCATCTGCGGCGGTATGACGTTGCCAACACTCGCTTGGTGTTTGTCGAAGTCGGTGACGAATGTGCCGGTCGCCGGATCGACTTCTGTCACCGCGCCGCCCTTGGATAGCGGCACCCATTCCAGAAGGTCGGGATAAAGCTCCTTCCAGGCGTTCTGGAAAAGTCGTTGCTTGGAAAAGGCGTCTTTGGCGTCGAGAATGATAAGCTTGGAGCGCGGTTTTCGAGTTCTTGAGATAAAAGGCGATCAGACTGGCGCGTTCGTAGGGCCCTGGCGGACAGCGGAACGGGTTGGCCGGCGCTGACATGACTACAGTGCCGCCGTCGTCCATCGCCTCAAGCTGGCGGCGCAACAGGAGCGTTTGCTCGCCAGCCTTCCAGGCGTGCGGCATCACTCCGGCCGCCGCTTCAGTATAGCCCGGCAGTCCGTCCCAGCGGATATCGATGCCCGGGGCCAACACCAGGCGATCGTAGTTAAGCCGCGCCCCTGTCGCGACGATTACCGCGCGCGCCTGCAGATCAACAGCCGTCGCACTCGTCGGCACAAGCGTGATGCCATCGGCCGCAAGCTTGTCATAGCCAAATTGCTGGGCCGCAAGCTCGCGCATTCCGGCAATGACGCTGTTGCTGAACGGGCAGGCCGTAAAGGTGCGACTAGCTTCGACGAGATGAACGGAGATACCCGGGTCGGCACGTCTGAGCGCGCGCGCGACGCTTGCCCCGGCAAAGCCGCCGCCAACAACGACGACGCGCGGAGCCGCCCCTTGTGCAAGCATTGGAGCCGGGAGCAACGTCGCACCGGTCCCGGCGGTCAGGGACTTTAGAAAGTCGCGGCGGCTTCGGAGCCTGGGCACGATTGACCAAACCAGTTAGCGTTGTGCGGCATACCAGGCGGCAATCGCCTGCACTTCTTCGACCGTGAAGCCCTTGGCGATGCGGTCCATCACAGTCGCTGGCTTCTGACCGTTGCGGAATGCTTCCATCGCGGCGACGATGTCGCCTGCATTGCGCCCGGCAAGCGTCGGTACTGACGTGTCGATGCCCGCCTTGGTCGGATGACAGCCTGTGCACGAAGACGCGCCAGTGGGAGGTTCCAAACCGGCCGCTTGGGCGGCGGCAAACGAAACGACGGCAAGCGCATACGCGAGAGACACCCGCACTGCGTCAGTCCGTGGGGTCCCAAAAATACCAATAGGCCGGCCAATCGCCGCCATTAAAGCATCACGCAATGGTAAGGCCGTATTTTTTCAGCGGCACCGAGCGATAGCGCTTGCCGGTCGCCGTGGCGATGGCGTTGAGAACCGCTGGCGGAGCTACGCAAATCGTCGGCTCGCCGACGCCGCCCCAGAACCCGCCGGACGGCATGACGATACACTCAACCTTGGGCATTTCAGCGATCACCATGGATTTATAGGTGTCGAAGTTGGTCTGCTCGATGTAGCCGTCCTTGACCGTGCATTCGCCATAGAAGAGCGCCGACAAGCCGTAAACGAACGAGCCGGTGATTTGCCGCTCGATCTGCGCCGGGTTGACGGCGTAGCCCGGATCGGTCGCGGCGACGATGCGGTGTATCTTCACTTTGTTGCCGTCGACGGAGACTTCCGTGGCGGCTGCCACATAGCTGCCGTAGCCCATATGCTGGGCTATCCCACGAGACACACCGGCCGGCGCCGGCTTGTTCCATCCAATTCCTTCCGCCACCGCGTTGAGCACTCCCAGGTGCTTCGGATGGTTGGCCATCAGTCGGCGACGAAAAACCAAGGGGTCGACGCCGGTCTCCTTGGCCACCTCGTCCATGAAGCACTCGAGATAGATGGCATTCTGGTTGATGTTGACGCCGCGCCAAAAGCCTGGCGGCACATGCGGATTGCGCATGGCGTGATCGACCAAAATATTGGGCACCGTGTAGCCGATCGCCGCGTCGCCGGAGGGCGCAAAGCCTTGGAACGTGGCAGGATCCATTCCGTTCTGCAGGGCCTCCGGGCGTAACGCCGTAAGGATCGACTGGCCGGAAATGCGGGCGTGCAGCGTTGTGAGATTGCCCTTGTCATCGAGGCCGGCGGTCAGCCGGCATTGCGTCACCGGATGATAGCTGCCGTGCTGCATGTCCTCTTCGCGCGACCATAACAGCTTGATCGGCGTGCCTGGCATTTGCTTGGCAATGAGAACGGCTTGGATGACGTAGTCCGAGCGGCCGCGTCGGCCAAAGCCGCCTCCAAGCATGATCTTGTAGACCTCGACCTTGCTGGCCGGGAGGCCTGACGCCTCAAGCGCTGCGGCAAAGGCCGCTTGGCCGTGCTGCGTGCCGCACCAGACCTCGCATTTGTCAGGCGAGTAGAGCGCGGTGGCGTTCAGCGGCTCCATACAGGCGTGGTTCTGGTAGGGATAGTCGTACTCTGCCACCACCGTCTTGGCCGCAGCTGCGAGCCCCGCCTTCACATCACCACTCTGATTTCCGATGAACGCTTGTTCGGCGTCGAGGCCTTCCTTCAGCCATTTGGCGATGGACTGGCTCGACACTTTGGCATTGTCGCCGTTGTCCCAGACGATCGGTAGGGCATCCAATGCCGTCTTGGCGTGCCACCAGGTATCAGCGATGACGGCAACGGCGTCGTCGCCGACTGGCACTACTTTCTTGACGCCTGGCATTTTGGCGACCTTGTCGGCGTCGAAACTCCCAAGCTTGCCGCCGAACACCGGGCAGGCTTTGATCGTGGCGTTGAGCATGCCGGGCAGTTTGATGTCGACGCCGTAGATCATCTTGCCGGTTGTCTTGTCCTGCGTGTCGAGGCGCTTGACGCTCTTGCCAATGATCTTCCAGTCCTTCTGCTCCTTGAGCGGCACGTCCTTTGGCGGTTCAATCAACGCTGCCGCCGCAGCCACTTTGCCGTAGGTCGTCGAACGGTTCGACGGCTTGTGCGTGATTACGCTATTGGCCGCGGTGCACTCAGAAGCCGGGACTTTCCACGCGTTGGCGGCGGCCGCGATTAGCATGATACGCGCTGCCGCGCCGCCCTTGCGCACGTAGTCCTGGGAGGCGCGAATGCCGCGGCTGCCGCCGGTACCGAAATCGCCCCACGGATTTTTGCGCGCAATGCTCTGGCCTGGCGTTGGGTATTCGGTTGTGACCTTCGACCAGTCGCATTCCAGTTCTTCGGCGACCATTTGGGCGAGGCCGGTGAGCGTGCCTTGGCCCATTTCCGAGCGAGCGATGCGGATGACGACGGTGTCGTCCGGCTTGATGACGACCCAGGCATTGATCTCAGGCGATTCCTCGGCACCAGCCGCACTTGCAAGCGGAACATGGAAGCCGAGCGACAGCCCAGCGGCTCCCGAGCCGACCAAAAAGGAACGACGGTCAATCCTGGGCATGTAATTCATGGTCTTACCCCGTCACGCGCTAGCCGCGGCGTGGATCCCCGCGCGCACCTGCTGAAAGGTGCCGCACCGGCAAATATTAGTGATCGCGCTGTCGATGTCGGCGTCGGTCGGGTGAGGCTTTTCGTGCAGCAACGCCGAGACCGCCATGATCATGCCGCTCTGGCAGTAGCCGCATTGTGGCACGTCGAGATCGACCCACGCCCGCTGCACCTTGGTGAGCACGCCGTTCTCGGCTAGGCCCTCGATCGTGGTAACTTTTTTGCCGACGACGTCGCCGACCAAGACCGCGCAGGAGCGCGTCGCAACGCCGTCGATGTGCACGGTGCAGGCACCGCATTGAGCAATGCCGCAGCCGTATTTCGTCCCAGTCATGCCAATCGTGTCGCGAATAACCCATAGCAGCGGAGTATCCGGCTCAACATCGATTTCATGGGATTTTTCGTTGATGGTGAGATGCAGCATATCCGCAATCCTCTCCGATCAGGACTCCTCTAAAGTTAGCATAGCCGCCGCAAGGCGCATGCACAAAACCGTGATTGATCTTAGCTACTTCAAATCAATGATATGCGGGCATACGGAGCGCATTGGTCCATTATACTCTGGCTGGTTCACCTCATCGGGTCGGTCGACCTGAAGCGCAGCAACACGCGGACATCGCAATTCGGTAGATGGGGTAATCGGCCGACGAGCTTGTGGATAGCTGAAGATTTTGGGTGCTGCGCTTCAGGCTGATGGTGAAACGAGGTCACCGTGGTTACGGGCCTCAAGCATCAGAAGGAGAAGCGCAGCATGGACCATTTTGCGGGACTGGACGTATCGGTCAAGGAGACCAGCGTCTGCATTGTGGATGACACGGGCAGGATCGTTCGGGAAGTGAAGGTTGCGAGCGAACCTGAAGCGTTGCTGACGGCACTGAAGAACCCCTCCTATCACTTCAAGCGAATTGGATTGGAAGCCGGGCCACTTTCGCAATGGCTGTTCAGCGCTCTGACCGAAGCAGAGTTGCCGGTGGTCTGTGTTGAGACGCGGCACATGCAGGCGGTGCTGAAGGCACAGATCAACAAGACGGACCGCAACGATGCGCGCGGCATCGCGCAGATGATGCGGGTGGGGCTTTACCGCCCGGTGCATGTGAAGACGCTACGCAGCCAGAAACTGCGGATGATGCTGACCCATCGCAAATTGCTTCAGTCGAAGGCCATCGCCATCGAGAACGATCTACGGGGTACTTTACGCAACTTCGGTCTCAAGGTCGGCATCGCCGGGAAGACGAAGTTCGAGGCCCGCATCAAAGAGCTGGTCGAGAACCTTCCCGACCTGGCCGAGTTGGTCGAACCAATGCTCGTTGTCCGGCGGACGCTGCGCGAACAGATCGTCATCCTGCATCGCCGTTTACTGGCCATCGTCCGGGATGATGAGGTGTGCCGGCGCTTGATGACGACCCCCGGTGTCGGTCCGGTGGTGGCGCTGACCTATCGTGCCACCGTCGATGTGCCTGCTCGGTTCCGAAAATCCAAGTCAGTCGGCGCGGTATTTGGACTGACGTGTTCCAAGTATCAATCCGGCGAGATCGATTGGAGCGGCAGAATATCACGCTGCGGAGATGAGATGATGCGGACGATGCTCTACGAAGCGGCCCAGGTCATGCTGACCCGCACCAACAAGTGGTCGTGGCTCAAGGCCTGGGCGATGCAGATCGCCAGGCGCCGCGGCATGAAAAAGGCGATCGTGGCTCTGGCACGCCGCTTGGCCGTGATCCTGCACCGCATTTGGGTTGACGGCACCGAGTTCCGATGGGCCAGGGAACAGGCCGTAGCAGCGTGAAAACCCTGCAGGATTACATCCGATAGGAGGAAACTCGAGCTCCACCCTGCGGTGGAATGATGTCCCCCGCGGGACGATGGATGAGGTGAGTTCGCCCAATCGCTTGGACCTGCCGTTCGTTACAGCAAGGCCGCTCGGTAGATTGTTCCGCCTCGTCTTCGACTCCCATGATGGAAGGGCCTGGTGCCGATTCCGAAGAGAAGCACGAGCCCGTGAGCGACATCGACACCGCTGTGGTGGTGGTTGGTCTGAAAGCGCTTGACCCTGAATGGCCGATTAGAGAAGCGATTGATCATTTGAGACATTCGTGAGCGTGCACTCCACAGGATAATTTGACTATACTGCATCCAAGGACTGCTGCCATGAGCGCGCTACGCGACCTCGCCACTGCCGTCGCCGCGACCGGTTCCGACCTGATCGCACCGGATTGCCGGGGACTTAACTTCTGGAAGATCGACCGGGCGCTCCGTGATCTGCTGATGCTGCACCTGGACGAGGCGGCGCTCCGCCATTTCACGCCGCATTTTGAGCGTTTGGGCGAGCTGGCCGGCGGACGGCTCGACGAACTCGCATTGCAGGCGGATAAACACCCGCCGCTCCTGCACCATCGCGACCGCTTCGGCCGCGACGACGACTGGGTGGAATATCACCCGGCCTATCGCGAGATGGAGCGTATCGGCTTCGGCGAGTTTGGCCTGCACGCCATGTCGCGGCGGACCGGCGTCCTCGGTTGGCCGGACACCGCGCCGCCGCTCGCCAAATACGCGCTGCAGTATCTGTTCGCTCAGGCCGAGTTCGCACTGCTGTGTCCGCTGTCGGTCGAGCGACAGCTCGATCCTGCTGATCCGAGAAGTATGGCGCATGAGACGGGTGAACGACAGTCGATCCTACCGCCCAGAAGATGGCGGACGGGCACGTTACCTGCCGGGCATGCTGAGCAGAACATGGACGCGCTACTCAAGGGCGCGCAGTTCATGACCGAGAAGGCCGGCGGCTCCGATGTTTCCGGCATTTCGCTGACCGCCAACCGAGTCGGCGACCATTGGGAGCTGTGGGGCGACAAGTGGTTCTGCTCCTGCGCCGACCACGACATCACGCTGTTGCTCGCCCGCTGCCAAGGTGCGCCCGCCGGCAATGCCGGCCTGTCGCTGTTTGTTATGCCGCGACAGCTCGAAGACGGCAGCCGTAACCGCTATCGCGTGGTACGTCTCAAGGACAAGCTCGGCTCGCGCTCCATGGCCTCCGGTGAGACCATCATGGAAGGCGCCGTCGCTTATCTGCTGGGCGAGCCCGGCCGCGGCTTGAAGCAGATGATGGATCAGGTGAACCTGTCGCGCCTGTCGCACGGCTTCCGCGCCGCCGGCATGATGCGGCGCTGCCTGAACGAGGCGATGCAGGTGGCGCGCCACCGGCGCACTTTCGACCGCACACTGATCGATCACCCGCTGGCGCGCCGGCAGCTCCTCAAGCTCATGCTGCCGACAGAACAGGCGCTATCGGTCGCGGTCGCCGCCGCCGTGGCGATGACCAACGGCGACGAGGCGCAGCTCCGCATCCTGACGCCGCTGGTGAAATACCGCGCTTGTCGCGATAACGTGACGGTCGCCACCGGCGCCATGGAGATGCGCGGCGGCAATGGTTACATCGAGGACTGGGCTAACGCCAAGCTCGTGCGCGATGCCCATCTCGGCCTGCTATGGGAGGGGACGTCGAGCGTCAACGCACTTGACATCATCCGCCGCGCCGTTGGCCGCGAGCGAGCGCACGCGGCGCTCGCTGACGCCCTGCACAGCCGACTCGATCGGGCGCCGATTCCCGGCCAATTCCGCGGCCGCGTCGGTGCGCTGGTCGATCGAGCCGTCCGTTTCGCCGATACCGTGGCCAAGCTGCCGAATGCTGAAGCCTCCTGCCGCCGCGCCGCGAGCGCGCTGTACCACGCCACCGGCGCCGCGTTGCTGGCCGCCGAGGGCGCCGAATTGGGCAAGCGCGGCGGCGACGCCCGTCGCCTGCTGCTCTCCCGCCTGGTGCTCGACCACCGCCTCGGCAACGCCGATCCCTTCGCTCTGCCCGACGACCGCTGGGAGGAGGCTGTCACCGCCAAGTTGCTGGACGACGATTCAGTTTCGCTGTCGGAGGTCACGTCCCTCCTGGCCGCCTGATTTCCATTGCCGAGGACGCCAGTCACGTAGAGTGATCCATGCACGGTGCGCATAAACCAATCGATGACGCGAGACTCGAGGCGTATTCGATGCGGCTCGAGGATATCGACGTCAGCCGGCCGGAATTGTTCCGCCGCAATACGATCTGGCCGTATTTCGAGCGGCTGCGGAGGGAAGCCCCGGTCCACTATTGTCCGCAGAGCCGCGTCGGTTCCTACTGGTCGGTGACCAAGTACAAAGACATCATGCACGTGGAGACCAATCACCGGATCTTTTCGTCCGACATCAATCTCGGCGGGATCGGTATCCAGAACACCAAGCCAGACTACCGCCGCGAGAGTTTTATCGCGATGGATGAACCGCGGCACGGTCAGCAGCGCAAGACCGTGGCACCGATGTTCCTGCCGCAAAATCTCGAGCAGCTTGCGAACACGATTCGTGTCCGGGCCCGTGAAATTCTGGATCACTTGCCGCGCAACGAGACTTTCGACTGGGTCGATCGAGTCTCAGTCGAGCTGACGACGCAAATGCTGGCCACGCTGTTTGATTTTCCGTGGGAGGAGCGTCGCAAACTGACCCGCTGGTCTGATGTGGCGACTGCGGCGCCCGGCAACCGTAAGATCATCGCTTCGGAAGCAGCGCGAGACGCAGAACTACAGGAATGCGGCGCCTATTTCCAGGAACTATGGAACCAGCGTATCAAGCAACCGCCGAAGACCGATCTTCTGTCGATGATGGCGCACAGCGAAGCCACGCGGGACATGCATCCGAAGAACTTCCTCGGCAATCTCATCCTGCTGATCGTCGGCGGCAACGACACGACGCGCAATTCGCTTTCGGGCAGCGTTTACGCCCTCAATCTCTTCCCCGACCAGTACAAAAAATTTAGGGAGAATCATGAGCTCGTCCAAAACCTCGTCCCTGAAACCGTCCGCTGGCAGACGCCGCTCGCCCACATGCGCCGGACGGCACTGGTCGATACCGAGATTGCCGGCAAGCAGATCAAGAAGGGCGAAAAAGTAGTGATGTGGTATGTCTCGGGAAACCGCGACGAGGACGTATTCGAGAACGCCGATGATTTTGTCATCGAGCGGCGCAACGCGCGCAATCACATCGCCTTTGGCTTCGGGATCCATCGCTGTCTTGGTCTACGTCTTGCCGAATTGCAGCTTCGGATCGTATGGGAGGAGATCCTGCAACGCTTCGAGGCGATCAACGTCGTCGATGAACCAACTTGGATCTATTCAAATTTCGTGAAGGGCTACGAAGCCCTGCAGGTACGAATTCCCGGCTAGCGACTGCAACGTCCGAGCGGGATGACTTGAAAACCGTGACCGGCATTCGATTTGCGGAGCCTTGCTGCGGCATATCCCGTGCGGTGGCAATTTCCTAGCGTTTTACCACTTCGAGGGTCTTAAGCCTTCTGGCAACGAGGGGCTATTCTATCAATTCAGCATTGATGTCGCGATGATACGCGGCCGGGTATGGGTTCTTAGCACACTTCGACTTGACGTCCATTGTTGACGATGACAACAACGACGGTAAGAAGGCTCCACTTAAGCGGCGGCCTCACAACTGCCCAGGGAGGTACTACAGTGTTGCGCGCCATCCATATTGCGGCGTTTGCTCTCGCCGTCAGTTGCGTGCCGGCGTTGGCCGAGATGAATGGTTCGGTCCGGATCGGCGTGCTGAATGACATGTCAGGCGTTTACTCCGATTTCCAGGGGCCCGGGTCAGTCGTCGCCGCCCAGTTGGCGGCTGAGGATTTTGCCAAACAGTCGAAACGCAAGGTCGAGATCCTCTCGGCCGACCATCAGAACAAGCCCGACGTGGGAGCGACCATTGCGCGACGCTGGATCGACGTTGATGGCGTCGACATGATCATCGACGTGCCGAATTCGGCCGTGGCATTGGCGGTGTCTGATATCGTTAAAGAGAAGAATAAAGTCTTTATCGGATCAGGCGCTGGTACCGCGCTTCTCACAGGCGCGAAGTGCTCGCCGAATACCGTTCATTGGACCTACGACACGTGGTCCTTGGGGCATACACTCGCCCAAGCGGTGCTGCAGCAGGGTGACAGGAGCTGGTTCTTCATAACGGCTGATTATGCCTTCGGGCATGACCTTGAGAAGCAGGCGAGCGAAGCGGTAATTGCTGGGGGAGGTAAGGTTCTTGGCTCGGTCCGGCACCCGCTCGGCACCAGCGACTTCTCCTCTTTCTTGCTGCAGGCTCAGGCTTCCGGCGCCCAAGTCATCGCGCTGGCGAATGCCGGCGGCGATACGGTCAACACGATTAAACAAGCGGGCGACTTTAACATTCGCGAGAAGCAACGCTTGGTGGCGCTAATTTTTGATCTGCAGAGTGTTCCCGCTATCGGTTTGAACGCGGCGCAAGGTCTCCAAGCTGTCAATGCGTTCTACTGGGATATGAATGATCAGACGCGCGCCTGGTCGAAGCGATACCAGGAGCGTCACCCGAAAAAGGCGATGCCGAACCATATGCAAGCCGGCGTCTATTCGGGGGTGCTGGACTACCTCAAGACCGTGGACAAGGTTGGCTCACCGGATGACGGCCGCGCGGTTGTTGCTGCGATGAAAGTGGCGCCGGAAGATGACCCCCTATTTGGCGAGGTTGTAATCCGCGAGGACGGTCGAGCAATCCATCCGATGTATTTGCTCCAGGTCAAAACGCTAGCAGAATCGAAGAGCGAATGGGATGTCTTCAAGGTCGTAGCCACGATTGAGGGCAATCAAGCCTTCCGCCCGTTGAATGAAGGCGGGTGCCCGCTGGTCAATAAGGGCAACTGATCGAGCCGCGGCCATAAGTGGCGCCGACGTTGTGCCGCTGTGAATCGAGTTGACTGGCGTGAGCGGCTCCCGCCTTCTAGAAGGCCAGTGTATGTCAAGTTTTTGCGTTGGTCGCCGCGCGCGAATCCCAAACTGATCGTGCCGAGCAGTCGCCGTTTGCTGCGATGCATATGGCGGCTTTTGGCCCAAATGCGAAGTGCCGGAATGTCCGCGTTTCGGTCGTGATTGGATGGAAAGGGGACATGACGCGGACATCGCCGAAAGACCGAGTTTTGACCCTGACCGGAAGTGGGCGGTTGAATGTGCTGCAGTGCAGGCTGCTCCGTACCCGGCGCATGCACAGACATTAGATGTCTCTGTCGCTTCAAATCAGATGTTCCTATCGCCTCAAATCAAATTCGCACCACGAGGATTAGATAGCTTGCAGCGCATACCACCACAGAGGCAGGGTTAGAAACGAGAGTGGTATACCTATGCCGACCATCAGCGTGACCAGCGGCGGGTCGAGCTTGTGCTCCATTGCGACGATGGAAGCTCCGATCTGCGGCGCCATGGCTGCTTCGAAGATTGTCACCTGAGTCAGTTCACCACCGGTGCCGATAATCTTGATCAGCAGGATAGTAACGAGCAGCGGCCCGAGGAAAAGCTTGAACAACAGACCCAAGGTCAGCGCGGAAATACGACCTTTGATATCGGCCAGCCGCAGCTGATAGCCGACGGAAACAAGCGCCAGCGGCGTCAGCGTGGATCCCAGACGGTCGAGAAGATGCTCGAGGCCGCCCGGAAAATCGATCGGCCGCAGGACGAGCGCCAGCACAAGCGCTTGAAATGGCGCAAACGCCACGACCTTGTACAGCACTTTTGCGAACGAGAAGTTCTCGGCCTGGTTCGCCGAGAACGCCGCGGCGACGATGATCCCCAGTGTCGAAAGAATCATGTAGGTGCCGAGCTGGTCGATCAAAATGCCGACGCCAAGAAAGCTGACGCCGTAAAATGTCTCGATCATCGGCAGCCCGACGAAAGAGGTGTTCGCGAGTGAACCGGAAAGTATCAGACCGCCGGTGGTCGACGTATTCCATCGGGCCAGCCGGGCAGCACAGACAAACAGAAGCAGACCGATTCCGAACAGCATCCACGGCGCAACGACGGGGTAGACGAGCGACACATCGATGCGCAGGCGATGGACGTACAGAAGGATCAGCGCTGGGAGCGAAATATTGATGATGAAACCGTTCAGCGCCGTGTGCGCATTGTCCGGCAGGCGTCCGCTGCGCTTGAGGATAATGCCCAAGCCGAAGCAAAGAATCAGAAGGGCAATGTTGTCCATGAAGGATCGGCCTCACGGCGTGGTCATTATAACCGAGTATGTTGAAGCGCGCTCATCACTGCGCCCGCAACGATGACCGGGCCGGCGATGTTCTCCGTGACGATGGTAAAGCGCGTGCAACAGCTCCAGCGGCGTTGTTCGGACTCCTCGCGCCAGACGCTTGCCGCGTCACCGCGCGTTTCGAATGGCCCCCAGATCCTGCCGGTGCCGTCGATCAGCGCGTCGAACTCGGGGGATTGGAACTCGCCACCGACGACCCAATACCGTGTCATGCTCATCGTGTTCCCCTTTGCTATGCTGCGGCCAATCCTTCTGGCCTGTGGAATTGCGCGTTCTCGGTCGACCCCGACAGTGCGGCGGTGGAGGTGCTGCCGCCGTTGATCGTGAGATTCACCAGGTCGAAGTAGCCGGTCCCGACCTCGCGCTGGTGCCGCGTCGCCGTGTAGCCGTGGACCTCCGCTTCGAACTCGACCTCCTGCAGCTCGGAATAGGCGGCCATGCCGTGGTCGCGGTAGCGGCGCGCCAGTTCGAACATGCCGTGGTTGAGGCTATGGAAACCGGCCAGAGTCACGAACTGGAATTTGTATCCCATGGCGCCCAGTTCACGCTGGAACCGCGCGATGGTCGCTTCATCGAGATTGGCGCGCCAGTTGAAGGAGGGCGAACAATTGTAAGCCAGGAGTTTGCCGGGATACTGGCGATGCACCGCTTCCGCAAACTGGCGCGCATGCTGCAGGTTCGGCGTCGAGGTTTCCCACCACAGGAGATCGGCGTAGTGCGCGAAGGCCAGGCCTCGACTAATGCAATGGGCAAGGCCGGTACCGGACTTCAAGCGATAGAAGCCTTCAGCGGTTCGTTCGCCGGTGATGTATTCTCGATCGCGTTCGTCGATGTCCGAGGTGATGAGCTTTGCGCTTTCTGCATCAGTGCGGGCCATCACCATCGTCGGCGTGCCGCACACGTCGGCCGCAAGCCGGGCCGCGACGAGATTGCGCTCGTGCGCTGCGGTCGGGATCAGAACCTTGCCGCCAAGGTGGCCGCACTTCTTCTCCGACGCAAGCTGATCCTCGAAATGCACGCCGGCAGCGCCCGCCTCGATGAATGCCTTCATGATCTCGAAGGCATTGAGCGGTCCGCCGAAACCGGCCTCGGCATCGGCCACGATCGGTGCAAACCAATCGCGCTTGGCGCCGCCTTCGGCGTGCTCGATCTGGTCGGCGCGGGCCAGCGCTTTATTGATGCGGCGACAAAGTTCAGGGCCGGCGTTTGCCGGGTACAAACTCTGGTCCGGATAGACTTGGCCCGCAGTATTGGCATCAGCAGCAACCTGCCAGCCGGAGAGATAAATCGCTTTGAGCCCGGCACGAACCATCTGCATCGCCTGGTTGCCGGTCATCGCGCCGAGACAGGGAATGTAGGGCTCGCAGTGCAAAAGCTCCCACAGGCGATTGGCGCCGCGTTCGGCGAACGTGTGCCGGAGCTGAAGTGAACCGCGCAGGCGCAAGACGTCTTGTGGCAGATACGGGCGCTCGACGGCTTCGAAGCGACCCTCGGCGCTCGATGTCAACTGTTCAAAGCCGTTTGGCTTAGATTTGCTGTGCTCATCGCTCCTCATGGTCGCACCCTTGAAGCGGCGTTTGCGTTATGCGGTGTCATCCATTCGATAACGCCGGAGCGACGGAAGTGCGTGTGACCCTGGTCACAGTGCAGGTGCGGTACTGGCGCGCTGTTGATCGAGCCTGTGTTGGACGTCACGACCCACGAACCACGAATTGCAATTCAGACGGCTGCGACCGCAGCGTGACATATTGTTGGCGGAGAAGCATTGTGCGCCAGTCGCCGCACCCGGAAGCTCGGCGAGCGCGGCACGGAGTTAGCGTCTATCTGCGAACAGCGAAAGGGTAGGGGGCGGACTCATTTTTCGAGTTTTTACACAGCCTAGGTCAACAGCGGAAGTTACGATTCTTTCCGACAGCGAACATCGACTGGAGAAAATTCATTCTCGTTGCTTTTGACCTGAGGACCAAGCAAATGAGGCGACGCGAGTTCGTAGCGCTTCCCGGCCCTTCCAGCTATTTGCCCATGCATGTCGTTCATGACATTGTTCCACCGCTGGCATTTAGAAGGGCAATATCAATGAAGAAGATAGTCTTTGGCCTTGGCATCGCCGGGGCGCTGATTGCTGCGACAGTAACCGGAGCTTGGGCAGGCTAGGGATGCGGAATAAAGGGCACGCTCGGCAATGACAATCGAGGATATGTACATAACGACTTTGCTGAGGCTACCCAAGCGCAAGCAGAGGCGGACTTGATCCAAAACTGCAAGCAGAATGGGGTTGCAAACTGCAAAATCATTGGTTGCAGTGCAAACGTTGATACGGCGCAGCAAGCAGGAGCACTTTGGCCAATATGTGGTGGCCCCAACCAACCGAAGTGCTGAAATCGATAGTACCGCCACGACGAGATTGCCTTAGTTGGCGGCCTCGTTGTCTTTGTGGGTCAGCGTGAACCTGCCCTCGGAAGGCACGCAGCCGCGTAGTTGTTTGTTGCGGTTTGCTGCGAGACAGCGATACGTCTGAAATTGGGGGCAAAGCGGACGCGCCTGGCGCGTGCTCAAAACGTCGCTGATGACCCGTCTCGGACGTGGAGCGCGCATCGCAGAAGTAGTAAGATGGCCAGGCGTCTGCTGAGCCGAATCCCAGACGGTTGAGGTTTAGAATGACGGCACTGCCCGCTAGCCGAAGCAAACGCAAAAGTCAGGCACCGAAGATGAGGATGTTCGTCATGGCGGCCGTGTTGATCGTCGCATCAACAGAGGCGGCATCGGCGCAGGATGTCGAGAAGGGCGAGGCCTCGTTCAGGAAGTGCAGGCTGTGCCACGCAGTTGGCGAAAACGCGCAAGACAAGATCGGCCCACAGCTCAATGGCCTCGACGGCCGGCATTCCTCCGCGGCGAACTTTGCCTATTCGGATGCCCACAAGAATTCGGGCATTGTTTGGAACCAAGCGAGCTTCAGGGAATACATCAAGGATCCCGCGGCCAAAGTACCGGGCACCAAGAAAGTCTTCGCCGGGATCAAGAATGAACAGGAGGCTGACGACTTGTGGGCATACATCAGACAGTTCGATGCCGACGGCAACCTCAAGAAATAAAATCTCAGGTGCTAAACGATGGTATTTTTTCCAGGAGATGAGCGCTGACGAGGGCTATCGAGTGACGAGGCTGGTCACTGCATGCATTTAGTCTGCCTATGGCCCTCAACTGACGTGCGAATCGCGTTAGCGAATCTCTGCTTCGAGGGGAAGAGCGGAAGTGGTGCGGACTTGCCGCCATGTCGCAGTCTGACCTGAACCGACATTAGCGGCCCCTCATTCCAGGGGTGGTTCTTTATTTGCTAATATCCCCGCCAGGTGGAGAACGCTTCCATGGCGGCGGGCACTGAGCGCACTGGCGACGTTGAGCCGAAAGCTCGAATTTTCATCTCTTATTCACGCAAAGACATCGCCTTCGCGGATCAGCTCGAAACGGCACTCAAGGCGCGCGGCTTCGAGCCGCTGATCGATCGCACCGAGATCTATGCCTTCGAGGATTGGTGGAAACGCATCGTGGCGCTGATCGGCAAAGCCGACACCGTCGTGTTCGTGCTCTCGCCTGATTCCGTCGTCTCCGACGTGGCGCTCAAAGAAGTCGAATACGCAGCCTCGCTCAACAAGCGGTTCGCGCCAATCGTTTGCCAGCGTGTGGCCGACGATGCGATCCCCGAAGCGTTGCGGCGGCTTAACTTCATCTTTTTTGATAACGCCGCAGACTTTGATGCGAGCGCCGAGCGGCTCGCCGAGGCACTGCAGACCGACATTAATTGGGTCAGGCAACACACCGAGTTCGGCGAAGCTGCGCATCGTTGGTCAAAGGCCGCCCGCCCGGGCGGGCTGCTGGTGCGTTCGCCCGTCCTCGAGGAGGCCGAGCGATGGATCGCTTCGCGCCCGCGCGGCGCGCCGGAGCCGACCGAAGAGACCCAACAGTTCGTCGCCGCGAGCCGACGCGGCACCACGCGGCGGCGCAACATCCTCACGGGCAGCCTTGCCGCTGGCCTCGTCGTCGCGCTCGCGCTCGCCGGTCTCGCCTATTGGCAGCGCGGAATTGCCGTCGAGCAGCGGCAATTGGCGGAACAGCAGCGCCAACGCGCCGAAGCGACACTTAAGGCGGCGACGCAAACCGCCAATAGTCTCGTGTTCGACCTAGCGCAGCGGTTCCGCGACGCCGTGGGAATCCCCGTCAGTCTCATCAAGGACATCCTCGACCGGGCGCGGGCGTTACAGGAGCAGCTCATCAAATCCGGGGAAGCGACGCCAGAGCTCAAGGCCAGCGAGGCCGCCGCCCTCAATGAAATCGCCACATCGCTACGGGCGATCGGCGACACGACCGGCGCGCTCGCCGCCGCCGAGGAGGCCCGGCAAATCATGGCGGACCTTCTCGCCGGCAATCCCGGAAGCACAGACTTCCTGCGCGGTCTGTCGGTGTCGTACTACATCATTGGCGACGTGCAGGTGGCGCAGGGCGACCTTGCTGGCGCGCTCAAGTCCTTCCGTGACGGCCTCGCCATCATCGAGCGGCTAGTGCGATTCGATCGCGGCAATGCCGGCTGGCAGCGCGACCTGTTCGTGTGGCACGACAAAGTTGGCGACGTGCAGGTGGCGCAGGGCGATCTTGCCGGCGCGCTCAAGTCCTTCCGTGACGGCCTCGCCATCATCGAGCGTCTGGCGCATTCCAATCCCGGCAATGCCGGCTGGCAGCGCGATCTGTTCGTGGTTGATGAGAAAGTTGGCGAGGTACAGGTGGCACAGGGCGATCTTGCCGGCGCGCTCAACTCCTACCGTGACGGCCTGGCCATTGCCGAGCGGCTGGCGCATTCCGATCCCGGCAACGCCGGCTGGCAGCGCGATCTGTTCGTGGTTGATGAGAAAGTTGGCGACGCGCAGGTGGCGCAGGGCGACCTTGCCGGTGCACTGAAGTCTTATCGTGACAGCCTCACCATCATCGAGCGGCTGGCACAATCCGATCCCGGCAACGCCGGCTGGCAGAGCGATCTGTCGGTGTCTTACGAGAAAGTTGGCAACGTACAGGTGGCGCGCGGCGACCTTGCCGGTGCACTGAAGTCTTATCGCGACAGCCTCGCCATCCGAAAGCGGCTGGCGCAATCTGATCCCGGCAACGCCGGCTGGCGGCGCGAGTTGTCGGTGTCGTACAGCAAAATTGGCAACGTGCAGGTGGCGCAGGGCGATCTTGCCGGCGCGCTCAATTCCTACCGTGACGGCCTGGCCATCGCCGAGCGGCTGGCGCATTCCGATCCCGGCAATGCCGGCTGGCAGCGCGATCTGTCGGTGTCGTACAGCAAAATTGGCGATGTGCAGCTGGCGCGGGGCGATCTTGCCGGCGCGCTCAATTCCTACGGTGACGGCCTCGCCATCATCGAGCGGCTGGCGCAATCCGATCCCGGCAACGCCGGCTGGCACCGCGATCTGTCCGTAGCATACAACAAAGTTGGCAGCGTGCAGATGGCGCAGGCCGATCCTGCCGGGGCGCTCAAGTCCTACCGCAACGGTCTCGCCATCAGAGAGCTGCTGACGCAATCCGATCCCGGCAACGCCGGCTGGCAAAACGATCTGTCGTCGTCGTACGAGAAAGTTGGCACCGTGCAGCTGGCGCAGGGCGATCTTGCCGGCGCGCTTAAGTCCTACCGCGACAGCCTCGCCATCAGCGAGCGGCTGGCGCAATCTGATCCCGGCGACGCCGACTGGCAGCGCGAGCTGTCGGTGTCATATAACAAAGTTGGCGACGTGCAGGTGGCGCAGGGCGACCTTGCCGGCGCGCTCAAGTCCTACCGGGACGGCCTCGCTGTCAGAGAGCGGCTGGCGCAATCCGATCCCGGCAACGCCGGGTGGCAGCGCGACCTTGCAATCAGCTACGAACGTCTCGCTAAGGTGTATCGTCAATTAAAGGATCGAGAGAAAGCGTTGGCGGCGCTGCGCCAAGGAAAAGCGATCATGGACCGCCTGGTGAAGCTCTCGCCGGGTAATGCCACCTGGAAAGGCGATCTTGCTTGGTTCGACCAACAGATCGCGGCGCTGACGGAATAGGCGATCGCCTTGAGATTGTTGCCCTCTCTTTTTATAGAGCATGTCGCCTATTGGCCCATCGCGACCAATTTCTCATTAGCACCTAACGTCAGCTTTTGGGCCGAAGCGGACCTGGGCCGGCGGCAGAGTTCGCTGCCTCGGTCGAAAATGACCCAAGTGCGACATCGGCTTGGCAGTTCGAACGTGCCTGCCTGAACTCACACCCGAGCACTTCCAGTGTGCTAACTTGACCCGCTACGGTGCCTTGTTCCTGAGCCCCGGGGGAGGCAATGACGCGGCGCAACTTCATCTCGCTTCTCGGCGGCGTGGTCGTTGGCTGGCCACTCGCGGCGCGCGCGGAGCAGCCGAAGGTGCCAGTCATTGGGTTTCTTGGCCTCAATTCCGCGACGCACATGACGCCCTACACAGCGTGGTTTGACCGCGGTCTGAATGAAACCGGCTTTGCAGATGGCCAGAACGTGGCGATTGAATACCGCTGGGCAGAGGGTCAATACGATCGGCTACCGGCGCTCGCGGCCGATCTAGTTCGCCGTCAGGTCGCTTTGATCTTCTCAAGTGGTGGCACGCCGCCGCTACGAGCTGCCATGGCGGCGACGAATGCGATTCCAATTATCTTCTCCCTAGGGGGTGATCCAGTTAAGCAAGGCATTGTCTCAAGCATGAATCGGCCAGGTGGCAACGTGACCGGGGTTACTTTTACAGCCGATCCACTCGGGGCCAAGCGACTGGAGATACTACGCGAGCTGGTTCCCAACGCCCGCGTGATTGCCCTGTTGGTGAATCCGGCCAGCGCAGGGGCTGCGGCTGAGCAGCGACAGTTGGAATCCCTGGCTAGCACAATCGGGGCACAAATTCTGGTCGTGAACGCCGGCAGTGTAACCGACATAGACGCGACCTTCGCAAAGGTCGCGCAACAACGGGCCGACGGGCTCCTTATTCCTCCGGACGCGTTTTTGACGGGGCGGCGCGAGCAGCTGGTCGCGCTAGCGGCGCGCTATGCTATCCCTACTGTCTACTTTGAACGTGAGTTTGTCGTCGCCGGCGGGCTTCTGAGTTACGGAGTGCCGTTGCGCGACTCGTATCATCAAGCTGGTATCTATGCAGGACAAATCCTCCGCGGCGCCAAGCCTGTCGACTTGCCGATCGTGCAGGCGACCAAGTTTGAATTGGTGCTCAACCTCAAGACGGCGAAGGCGCTCGGCGTCGCAATTCCAGATAAGCTGCTTGCCATCGCCGACGAGGTGATTGAGTGAGGTGACCTACTTCCGCTTTTGGCCCGAAGCGTCGGTTCGCTGCTGTGCAGCGATATGTCTGCAATTGGGGCAAAGCAGAAGTCGCTGGCGCGCGCTCAAAACGTCGCTGATGACCCAACCGAGACATTAGTCCCATGGAATTGTTGCTTCGCAAACTGACCGTTGAACCCCATTTCGCGGGTCGCAATTCCCTGCTGTAATCACGAGGCAGTCGGCGTGGTCCCGAGGCTGGGGGAAAGGCAGTGCGACGACGCGAATTCATTACGCTTCTCGGCGGAGCGGTCGCAGCATGGCCGCTGCTCAAGAGCGCGCAGACCGGCGATGCTGGTGTTCGCTTGCCGCGGCAAAACGCCAAAAGCTCTTTGATGCAGGCCAGATCGCTGGCGGTACAATTGTTGCTATCGTTTAGTTGCGCGATGCTTGCGGCACCGGCCTCGAGCGAAAACGCCGGCTTCGGTCCACCGCCCGCGCTGGCACCAGGGCAAGCGCCGGCGCTGCCGCAGATGGGCCCATTGGCGGAGCCGCGTACTTCCGATCAGGTCGGCTTTCCCAAGGTTTTGACCGAGTATGTCATTTCGCCGGTCACGCTGCGGTCTGCCAGAGTTGCATTAGGTCAGAGGCTGTTCTTCGAGCCACGACTCTCGGGCGATGGTACGGTCGCCTGTGCTACTTGCCACGATCCGGCTCGCGCCTTTACTGACGGCCGGCCACTATCAGTCGGCATCCACGGCCGCGTGGGGCAACGCAATGCCCCAACCATTCTGAACGCCCTCTATAACAAACATCAGTTTTGGGACGGGAGGGTCACGACGCTGGAGCAGCAGGCGGCGCTGCCGATCACCAATCCTTTCGAGATGGGCGCGGCCAGCGTGAGCGATGGCGTGTCCAGGATCGCCGGCGATAAGGATTATCAGACCCAATTCACGCAGGCCTTCGGCCGCGATGTGAACGAGCAGGATTTATTGAGCGCTATTGCAGCCTACGAACAGACGCTGACTTCGTTCAATTCTCCCTTCGATCATTTCATCGCCGGAGAGCTAAATGCCATCAGTGATTCGGCTAAGCGCGGTTGGGAATTATTCAACGGCAAGGCCCGTTGCTTTCTTTGCCATGCTTTGCAGGACAATCAGCGGGATACGACCCTGTTTATTGACAACGATTTTCACAACATCGGCATTGGAATCCTCCGGCATCATGTCGGCCCCCTGGCGCAGCAGGCGGAGCGTGAGCTGGCGCAGGGACAGCTGCCGGATATCGATAGCGCGGCAATCTCGAGCGAGTTGTCGGTTCTCGGGCGCTTCCTCATAACGAAGAAGCAAAGCGACATTGCATCATTCAAGACGCCGGGACTGCGAAATCTGCTCGTGACGGGGCCCTACTTCCACGACGGGTCGATGGAGACGCTGTGGGATGCCATGGATCACTACAACAAGGGTGACGGCATCGCCGACCCTTGGCTCGACAACGACATGCAGCCGTTGGCACTGACGGAGCCGGAGATCGACGATGTGGTGGCGTTTCTTGCCTCACTAACCAGTCCACAATACAAGGAAGCCGGCGACCGAGAATATGCACGTCAACTCGCGCTATCCAAGGTGAACCGTCCGCAGCGGGACAACGAGCGGGCATTCGGACCGAAACCGCAGCAGCCACCGCCTCCTCCGCTCTGATCGTGCGCCGAGAGGACCTCGCAATTCAAATTAGAGCGATCAGGTAATCATCAAGTAGCTACGCCATTTTGCTGCGGTGCCATATGTCCGAGCGACGGATCGCAATTCGGCAGTTGATCGTCGCTGTTGGTGGCATAGCGGACATGACTGCAAATGCCGATCGCTCGACCCGGTCGCGTTTGACCCATAAGGTCTAGCGATGAGCCCTCCTCACTCAATCACCTCGTCGGCAATCGAGAGCAGATTGTCGGATATTTTTACCCCGAGTGCCTTTGCAGTCTTGAGGTTGATCGCGAGCTCGAATTTGATCGATTGATAGACCGGCAAATCGACTGGCTTGGCGCCTTTGAGTACTTGCCCAGTGTAAATGCCCACTTGGCGATACCCGTCCGTAATGCTGATCCCGTAACTCATTAGCCCGCCCACGACCACGTAATCGCGAAATTGGTAGATTGCAGGCACCCTGAATTGCGCTGCCAACGCTACGATCCGAACTCGCCTCGTGTCAAAGAATGGAGCGGCGGTCACCAGTAGTGCTGTTGCACCCTGTTCGACAAGCGTCGCAAATGCAGCCTCCAGCTCTCGATCGTTTCCAGCGTTCGCAAATTGGACTTGCCGAACGATTGCGCGAGCCGCCTCCTGCACATCCCGCACCTGGGCTTCATGGCCCGGATAGTTAGGATCTATAGACGCCGAAAACGGTTGCACTCGGCGCCAGCTCCTTCAGCAAGCCCAACCGCTTCCCCTCTGGTGCTTCGGTCAGCAGGCTAACGCCCGTGGCGTTTCCGCCTGGGTGGCTAATGCTGGCAACCAGGCCGGATTTGACGGGGTCGCCACCAACACTAAAGATTATCGGAATTGTGGACGTCGCCGCCTTGGCCGCAAGTGTCGAAGGTTCGCCACCAGCCGCTACGATCACAGCCACACCGCGGCGAACTAGATCGGCCGCCATCTCTGGCAGGCGAGCATATTGACCCTCGGCCCAGCGGTATTCAATCGCAACATTTTGGCCCTCGACATAGCCGCCGCCCGTCTGCAGGCCGGTGCGGAAAGCGGCTACTAAGTGCTTGGACTCATCGGAGACCTGCTGCTGAGAAACCCGACTACTGGCATCGCGGTTTGCTCCGCGCGCACGGCGAGCGGCCACGCAAACGCGGTGCCACCTAAAGCCGCTATGAATTTCCGCCTTGCGATATTGATCGCCATCGGACCCTCCAGGGGGTCGCGCGCACGGGATGATTACAGGATAGCATCCCTCAACGCCGCCGGTCTGTGGCGTAATTGACGATCCTTGGCCAGCCGGGGAATGTCGGCTCATGGCCCTTCTTTATATCGGACCAATGCCCGGCACGGTCATGACCCTTCGACAACTGTCATCACTTTTTGCTAACGTCTTGATCTCATCGGTCACGGCTTCAATTCGTTCATCGAGCTGGCGCCAGTCACTGGCAAGATCAGCAACGATTCGCGCCATGCGTGGTGAAAGAACATCCGTCCGTTTGGCGAGGATGTCAGGCAGCGCCTGGCGAAGGAAGCGCAGTCCTTGTCGGACGATGATACTGCGCTCGAGAAGAAAGCCGCGAATTTGATTGATCACTGCGGTCCGCTCGCTGACCAGGCGAGACCGGACCCGGTGCAGCGCTTGCAGATCCAGTTGTTCGTTGGTTTTGGCTGGAACAAAGCGTGTCGTCGGCCGCTGTACCGCTTCAGCTACGGCCTGGGCATCTCGGAAATCATTCTTGTGCCCCTGCCGAAAGGGCTTTGCGTACGTGGGCGGCACCTGCTTCACGTCGTGGCCCAGCGCGGCAAGCTCGCGAGCAACGTAGTGCGTCGCCATCCCCGCTTCGATACCGATAAGACAGGTCGGCAAGTTCGCGAGCCTCGATGTAATGCGCCCGCGTGGGACCTTCTCTCGCAACACGATGCCGCCGCGCGTATCAAGGCCAATCATGTGAAGCGTGTTCTTGCCCATATCTATTCCGATGGTGGTCACTGCGTGAACGGCGGACGTACGAGGCATGGCGGTGCTCCTTATCCTGGCAAGCCCCCATGTACTCTCAGAGCCATCGGGGGCGGGAGCGCGGCCGGTCCATCCATTCGCGTCGTTAACGGTACCGCGCGATCGTGTCTGCAATTGAGGGATTAGCGAACTCGTTCTGGGCAAGTCGTCAGGTCGCATTTTGACCCAATTCTCGGACCTGATGCCTGTTAGATTCGGGACGGACCAAGCGACCCACTGCGCGACCTCGGCGGCGAGCTCCTTGCGAGGCCAGGTGAATAGGTCGCGCGGTTCGGATCGCCGGCGCTCGAATAAATATTGGGCCAAAAGATCAAGATCGCATAAGCCGAAGTTTAATCTGGCTCCGGAGATGATGATTTCTGGCCATCGCCATATCGCGTGCTTTCGGGATTAGTGAAGTGCGAGGCGGTGCCTGTCCGGGGCCGTCTTCCGACAAGACAAAGGTGCATGAGAATGACATCACGGCCCGAGCTTCGTCAGCAATACGAGATCATAGCTTCTTTCCAGCCGGCGTTTCATCTGCCGCAAAATTGGAACTACGAGAATCCTGATCCGCTGTTCCGCGCTTATATGCATCCGCCCCACGATGTCGGCGGCCAGCGGGATATGCCGGTCCGTTACGAGGAAAAGGAAGAGGAGCAGTGGGAGCTCAATACGTATGTGACGTGCGAGGTGCTTGGCTGGAGAGGCGTATGGACCGCCGAAGAGCGGCGCCGCCGGGCCGACAACGATTTGGGTTACACGCTCTATCTCGGCATGCCCTATTACGGACGCTGGATTTGGTCCGCGGCCCGAATGCTGGTCGACAAAAAATATATCTCGCTAACCGAGCTGCTGGAGAAGATTGCGGAGGTAAAGGCGCGCTATGAAACAAAATAAAGCTGCGAAAAACAACGACGGCAATACGCGCGGCCGCTTCAAAGTGGGCGATCGCGTCCGCGTAAAGGACATGCCAAACATGTTCTACACTCGCACTCAGAACTACGTGCGCGGCGTCACCGGCACGATCACCGCTTGCACATACAAAGACCTCATTCCCGAGGATGAAGCCTTCAACTACGACGGCCAAGTTGAACAATATTACATCGTCCGGTTCCGTCAGAAGGATCTCTGGGAAGAGTATCCGTTCGAGAACGATACGTTGCAGACCGAGTCTCCGGATCACTGGCTCGAGCCCGTCAGACGCTGACCGGGATCGAAAGCGGCAGGAGCGCGCTATGAACACGGCACACAAACACACCGACGGCGGCCATGAGCATAAGGCGGCGCCGATGGTGGAAGAAATAACTGACTACGAGGTTCTAGAGATTGCGGTGCGGGAGCTTGCGATCGAACACGGCCTTTTTAGCGCAGAGGACCACCGGAGGTTCACCGAATGGGCCGAGTCCGTCGGACCAGCCGCGGGCTCGCGGTTGGTGGCGAAGGCATGGACGGACCCCACTTTCAAGGCCCGTCTCCTTGAGAACGGCACCGAAGTCAGCAAGGAGATCGGCATCGACTGGGCCGAACCGACCGGCTTCGGCACTCCGAGTGATTACACGAATTTTCGCGTGCTCGAAGATACACCAACGCTGCATCATGTGATCGTTTGCACGCTCTGCTCGTGCTATCCGCGCCCAATGCTCGGCATGTCGCCCGAATGGTACCGTTCGACCAATTACCGGCGCCGGTTGGTCCGCTGGCCGCGCGAGGTGCTCGCCGAATTCGGATGCACGATCCTCAAGGAAGCCGAGCAGCACGTCGGCTCGAAGTATGTCGATCAGGTGCTCGATTGTCTTTACGTAATCGAGACGGGGATGCAGCATTTCTTCATTCGCGCGGAGATGGGGAAAAGCGCCGGGCGCGAGGCGGAGGAAGTTGACGAGGATTACAAGCAAGCTGCCGCTCTTGCTGCGCTGGTGGCACCGTATCGGCACGCGCGTCTATCGGCCACGAAGATCCTCGGCGATCCGAATAATCCTGTGCATTTCAGGGACGACGCTACCGCCGACGAGCTACGCGCGGAGATCATGAAGCGGCTTGAGATTCTGACATCGGCCGGGCTTATTGACCTCAAAGCCTTGCCGGTGCCGGGTGGTGGAATAGCGAATCAAC
Organism: uncultured Alphaproteobacteria bacterium; assembly: GCA_963806465.1. GTDB lineage: Bacteria > Pseudomonadota > Alphaproteobacteria > Rhizobiales > Xanthobacteraceae > BOG-931. The sequence continues at coordinate 414,213 of CAWDZD010000044.1, forward strand.
CAGTTCCTGGCGTCAATCAATCGGGCATCAACGGGAAGTGACTTATTGCGAACTGTGTCAATCAGTGTCACGCGCGCAAATGCGTTTGTGTCAAACAGTGCCGGCGCCGATCAGTGGACCTTGGCACAGTTTCCGATGGTTTCCCCTGGCACTCATTGGCACTGGATACGTGAACAGCGGGCGTGGCACTGTTTTGACATCGACACCGAAAACCGCCCAACTTGGATTGGGCCAAACCGCGGTGGGTGTGCTTGAGGCTTTGGCTCAAGTAAGCGCGACGCGAGCGCGCCCAGTAAATCACCGCGAGAGTTGCCATTCATTTTCGCCGCCAGTCGCGGAACGTACCCACCCCCGCCAAAAATGCGTCGCGCAACAGCTTAAGCACCCTGGCGTTGTCGATTGCGTCGATGCAAGGGGATCAAGACGATGACGAAAAGGGAGAAGCGGGGTCTTGACGCCGCCGGTGCGAATTTCGCAGTCGACGCGCAAAGTGGATGACGATGCCTATCACTGCTAGGGCGACTGCGATAACGAAAAAGAATATCGGCGGCTGCTCGTTAGCGGCCTGCTCGCGGCTACGGGCAACCCTCTCAACGTAGTCGTCGGGCACTGAAGTGGCGGCGTCAGTCAATGCAGCGTGTGCCATAATTCTAGGTGCTGCATCCGGCGATGCCACTTCAGCGTCATTAGCTCCGGCCGTTTGGGCGTCAGTTTGTGACGACGCACTTGTTTCCTGAACGGGTCGCTCTAGAAATGCGTCGGCGGCCTTTCCTTCCCGTGAATTCGCGGTGACTACTGACGCATCGTTTTGCGTGGGAGGCGCGATCGGGGCACCGGTCTGCAATCCCGGGCTTGCTTGAGGAGCGATTGCTTCTCGCACAATCGAGCCGACCGTTGCGGTGTCAGCGGCAGGCAGAGATGGAGTGCTATCGTCAGTGCTATCGCTTGGTCGTGTTGGCTCGGACGAAGCAGACCCTGAGCTCGGTGGCTGACCGGTCTCCCGTTCCGTCGTTTGTTTCGCCGGCCATCCGAGCGCACGCAAATACCAGCATTTGCGTTGCGTAGGCGAATCCAACCGGTAGTACCACCAACTGCCTTTCGGGGCAGGCGAATTCGGTGAAGCAAGGCAATCTTCGGCATGCGCAGTGGCGCTCGGCGCCTCCACGCCCATAGCTGCTAGGACGAGTGTCGCGATGACTGGAATTGATCCAGCTAACCTGCCCGGCATGATCACAAGCCTTGCCACTGCTTGTCACTGGAGAGCCGGTACACTTCGACCCCAATGCGTCGCAATTATGGGCGGAGCCACTTTCGTCGAAGAGCTAACCCGGTTACAGCATGGAACCGTGGAACTCGGAACAAACGACAGTGGCGGCGAGCGACGGCACACACATTCGGCTCAGCGACGAGAGATCAACGGCGGCGACGCTGAAAAATGCTCTGCTTATTGATCGGGTTCCGTGTCAGCCGAATACACAATATTAGCTAATGCCGACAAGGCATAACCGACGCCGGGCAGAGAGATTGTGATCCTCCACGACGAATGAATTTAGAGGCTAATGCGCTGCAACAAATTCACAGGCTTGGCGCTGCCGGATTTCACGAATGCACCCGGTGCGGAAATCATGTTATTGTTTGCTGGGGGGCGTGCTCCCTAAAAACACAGCAATAAAACACTTCAGGGGAATGCGCGGCCCCGCAACATCAAATCTATGGGGAACGCCATGACGGAATTACTCGCGTTATCAGTGAGTGTCGCCGTACTCGGTGGTATTTGGGCCTTCATAGCGCTGGGGCCTCTGGGCGGCTTCGCTCTCGTGTGGGTTGGGTTCATCGCGGCAGGCTGCTTCTTTGCCGCCGGCGCTGATACCAAAGCGCTTAGCAAGACGATCGTCGGCATGATCTATGGCGCTATCGTTGCCTGGATCGCGCTTCTAATCATCTCCAAGGTTCCGGTGCCGGCACTGGGAACCGTTTGGCCTGCGATTGTCGTTGGAGTGACGGTCTTCTTTCTCGTTATCGTCGCCTCCGCCGATCTGCTCTCGTGTGTCCCAGCCAATGTCTATGGGTATGCCGCACTGGTGGGTTACACGTTGTCGACGGGCAAACTGGATGCGCTGACGGCCGTGGACAACTCAAATCCGCTGTTTCTCATCGTCCTCTCCTCCATCCTGGGCGCTGCGCTCGGGTACCTGATGGGCCAATTGGCTGGTGTGCTGAAACCTCGACCAACTTCGGCGCGAAGCACCCCTTGACGCAGTCTGGAGAGCTTACGTCTTGTCCTTTAAGCCCCGGTCTGTTGCCGGGGCTTTTCCTTTAGGGTCGTCGCGATCACCTTATCGGTCTGGCCGTTCGGCTTATTGGCTTAAGATCAAGAACCCGGCGGCGCCAGCGGTTAAGCGCGAGGCGGAAGAGGATTGGGGCGGCAAGCGAAAGGCATCAGCGTTGCGGAGTTGATAGCGAACGGAGGCGTGGAGCAAGCAGCCTACGCCTTCCGCACTTCAAAACTGTAGTCCTTGATCGGAACCTTTGCTCATAATCTGCATTTCTGATTTCGGGTCTGGGCAAGCGAGGAATAACGTCATGCTCTGGACTATTCTGATAGTCATCCTGATCCTATTGTTGATCGGTGCTCTACCGACATGGCCCTATTCAAGTGGTTGGGGCTATTATCCGGGCGGCGGCATCGGTCTCATTCTGATCATCGTCGTAATCTTGGTCTTAATGGGCCGGGTTTAGCTACGCTCACGGACAAATTCGCAAGGAAAAGCGCCCCAGGCCTGCGGGTCGAACTGGAGCGCCTTCCCCCGCTTTTGCGCCGCGGGAGCGTCCCGCAGCTGCGCAAGCATACTGAAATAAATCGGGCGCCAAGCAGACGTTCCTACAGCCATTGCAGCTGGGGTCTGCAATTTGATCCTTGCTTCTCAGGAACAAGTTTCGGGTAGGCGCGTTTTTAATCCGAACTGAGTAGTGAGACGGGGACCAATCACACGCCCCCCTCCCCCCGACTGCTAGTGTCCCCGTAGTAGGAGAAACCCCGCACCAGATGCGGGGTTCTCTTTTGGTGCCGACGGTATCGGCTATGCTAACGAACGCTCAGTGTTAAGTGACGGAGGCGTTCAAGGAACAGCGGGGCCGCAACTGAGTTTTATGTACATACGGGAGTGAGCAAGCATTGGCATGTGAAACATGACCCCCAAGACTGTCGCGCGATGGCGGACCAATGCCTTCAGTGGGTGCACGACGCTCGAAGCGTCGATGAACGCCGGGCTTACCTAAAACTGGCCCATGTTTGGTTAGAAGCAGCGTTAGTTGATGACGACGCTCCATCGGAAATGCCGGCTGCCCCTCGCCTGCCTCGCGTGACTTCCGCTGTGCGATGAGGCGAATGGCAGCAGTTGGGTTCTCAGTAAATGCCCCACACGTTAGTTTTCAAAGTTCTAGAGATTGTCCTCAGCTTGGTATTCCTTGTTCTTTGCACGAAGGCGCTCTGTTCTCATTTCTATCGTGACCTGAGAAGGCTATTCCACAATAGACGACGGTCGATTGCGTTTGTCAGGACTTCGCCGCCCTTAGTACCGGCTAAAGTGACTGCCAGACCGAAACACACATTGCATTGAATGAAATGGCGGCTATGTTTTGATTAGTAGGCCCATCCGGGCGACGACCCCCTATTTTCAAATTCGCCGCCCAGACTGAAGAGCCTACAAACTTGAGGCAACAAACTTTCGCAAGCCCCGAGTGCGTATCCTGCTCGGGGTTCCCTTTTGTGGCGGTCAACGGTCGCCGGAAAAGTTTGGGAGCGTGTTGCTAGGAGGCAACAGGCTGCGTGGGGGCTGCGCCCATGCGGCGGTCAGCCCGCAAAGCTAACAGCCGAAGTAGCACTGACAGCCACGCGGCCGATAGTGTTACGCTAGGACGAAGTCGTACCCGTCAAGGTCATCAGCGAGGAGTACACGCCATGACCAATCTGCTGGAGCAGGCGATCAACTCCAACGACGCTGATCATGCCGCCAGGCTCATTCAAGCCGCGCTCGGCATCCAGAGCGATGAAGTTGCCAACTACGTCTTTCCCAAGTCTTGGCCCAGCGACCGTGAGCAGCGCGCTAGGATTATCGGCGAATGGTTGTAGGCTGAGGCGCGTTTCCTTGCCTGACCATTCCCCTCAAACTCGGAACTAACCCAGCCCTGCCGATTTCTACAGCCGTGGCCAGAGCCATGCCCCCCAGCTCCCAAGCTGAGCAGCTCTGGAACCACGGGGCCTCGGCGCGGTTCGTCGAGGCCGCCGCTTGCATCGTCCTGCATGACCAACCCTCGCCGTTTCCCCGCGCCCTGGTCGCAGAAGTTAAGGGAGAGTGGTAGGGCAGCTGAGGCACTGAAACCTGGGGTGTAAAATACCTAGGTGGCCTGAAGTTCCTCGACAACCCGGTGCGTTTCAGTCTAACCCTTGCTGCGGGTCTGGGACGCAAAAGGCCGTGGATGGACCATATGAGAATTCCAATAAGAATAATCGCTTTTTCTGCTGCGCTGATGATCGCTGCGTTGCCCGCAGTTTCAATGAGTGCACTGGCTAAGGATCATGATCATGACTGGGGAGATCGTGATAACGACCGCGGAGATCGAGGCCATGTCAGCGGTGTGCCCGGCCCGATCGCTGGCGCAGGCCTTCCAATTCTTGCTTTAGGCTATGGCATCTATTGGCTGGTTCGTCGCCGCCGCAACTCGCAGTGACTTCCCCGCCTGACTCCCGTCAACTTTGCGAAGATGCAGGAGCTATTGTAGCGACCCGTGCTCTCGTCTTTTGACCATTAATTTCACTCATAAAGCGGCGTTCCTCTGCTATCTTCAAATGGCTTACCTCATCTGATAACAGTTTGAAGTCAGCCCGCAGACGGGAAAGCTTTCGTTGCATTGTCACCATGAAAATGATGATGAGCAGCCAACCGAGTGCGGTCCCGAACACAAGGGCATCGCTTGCAGCAATCTGAGCTAATGACATGGCATATTCTCCATGTCGCCTGGCAGCAAAGGTTGGCCCCGACGGACAATGGTGGCAAACCATCGGGGCCGACAAAGTTGAGGGTCTTGTTATGGGAGCGGGCTTATCTGGTCCCCCGCGCCGTTCGTGGTTCTGATAGATAATCCCGGCGCAAGCTTGGCAGGCCCTTGGCAATGGCGGGGCTAGGGGAACCTCAAGCTACGGCAGACGCAGGCCTGATGACCGAAACCCGCCGCTTCCCGCCGCCCGGGCAGATCGACGAGACCGAGGCCTGCTTCATCGTCCGCGATCGCAACGGCCACGCGCTCGCCTACCTCTACTTTGAGGAGAGCCGGTCGCCGTGCTGCGGCCAACAAAAGACGAGGCCAGCCGCTGTGGCCCAGGCAACGTTCCTAGCTCCTATACGTTGATGTGCATCCATCATGCGTTTGGGGAGCATTGCCAATGCGAGTTATCGTGTATGACGAAGCGGGCGACGTTGCCTTCGACTACTATACGCAGAGGGATACCATTTCGCTCTGTCCGGGACGGCTGGAGAAGGCCCAGGTAGTGGAGGCTTTGCAGGAGGCGGCGTTCTTCATCATGGACGCCCCGTCACCAAGCCCCGAGGCCCGCAACTTTCGACAGCATGTGTTCGAGGGGGATCACGGAGAGTGATTGCCCGCGCGATCGCATCGCCGCCAACATCGCCAAGCTGCCAGATTTTGCTGCGGCCCGGCTGAGGTGTGCCCTTAGGGCACCTCAAGATAAAGCGAAGCGTAAGGACGCACGCCGAGGGAGCACCGGATCAGGCGCCGCGTGACAATTGTCAACGCGCGCTTGAGGGCCCCTTGTGATGCGCTGTGCACTGCTCCTCCGGTTTTTCATCCATGCGGATCAGAAGCATGGCCAGTTCGGGCGGCAGTTCCTGCGGCAGCTCATATTTCACACGAAGCTGTTGTCCAATCGCCGTTTGCATCTGACGGCGCAAATCCTCCGCTCGTTTTCTCCAATGATGGGATAGTGGCCCCGGCATTTGTCCAAACAGTCGACAGTCCCCGATGGGGCAATCGGGGAACCAGCAGCTTGTTCCCCCGGAACTGCCAAAAAGCGTCACACAAACGACCGCGTAATGCCCTTGGTGGCTGTGCAACGCTATTTGATGTTTGAAAGTTGTATCAAAGTGACAAGCCGAGACTGGGCACCCCCCCAGCCGTCCAGCCTCTACAGTCTGCACACTGAGGCAACGACCTACACCCCAAGCATGTATCGTTTGGGGTGCTTTTTGTGGCTGCTGAAAAACGCGAGCCCTCATTCCCCAAGAAAATTACCAAGGGGGCGGAAAGTCTGAGATGTGGGCTTTCTTCTATTCGTTCACGATCTGCGTCGTCGCTGTCGTATTGTTCCTGATCGTCGACAAGTTCGAACCCGACCGCCGGTACGCCAATGTCCTCAAGCTCATCATCCTCGCGCTTGGCGCTGCTGCAATCGCAAGGCAGTTGTTGCCCTAGCCTTCCCTCGCCGCGCCGACTACGAGCTCATAGACGCCCCCAAGCAAAAGCAACGCTAAGACGACTGTTGATCCCCAGGCATTCCCGTTAAGCCAGCCCTGAAATGTCGCTGAGACGTTTATGATGATATTGATCACCAGCCCCACGATGCTAGCGATAAGAACACCGCGCACCGCCGCCCAATCCCGGAAGTCCCTCGCAAACCAAACAATCAGTCCCCACACCAAAACCGCCGCGCCACAGAACCGCAAGTACAAGACTGCGCGTGGTTCTGCGAAGTCGCTAAAGAGCAGCGAGGCCTGTACTGGGATCAGTAAGAAGGCAAGTGCGTAAAGAATTGCGACAACGGCTGCTATCGTCAGATAAAGCTTGAGAACCATTGTTTCCTCCCACGCGCTTTTGACATTGCCAATTTCCGCGAAAGGGAAGCATACGCCTCTCGTCACCCCCCCATAACGCCAACAAAGTGTCGGCTGAGGAATTTTCCACATAATTTGCTCGAAGAAGCCATACCGATGAAACTCCACATATTGCGCGGGGCAGTAATGGCGCGCTCGGCGACGACGATTTTTGGGGTGCCCCGGGGTCGAGGCGACCCTCCCAGCAATGGCGCCGAGCAGCTGCGCGAGCAAACAAAGATCAAACAAACAAGCTCGGCGCTGCTGAGTGCCGATCGAAGGTCGCCTGGCGAAAGCTCGCGCGCAAGGGTAAGGACGAGGCCGCGGACGTCTCGGCCGCGCTGCAAATCATTCTCAAAGTCGAGCGGGTGCCGTTCCAGGTCTGAGAAACAAAGCGGGCGGGCCACCTAACGCAACACGGCAGCCCGCCCTAACCTTCGAAGGCTGCGGGACCGACTAAGTACCACGCGAAAATCGAGTCACGTTACAAAAGTGTCATAGAGGCAACCGGTCGCAGCGGGCCGGACCTTCCGCTGCTCGGTGGCAGCGCGCGCGCAAACAAAAACGGGCCACCCCAACCCGGAAGAGGGAACGGCCCGCAAGTTTGGCATTATCGCGTCTTCAATGTAGGCCAAGACGAGCCGTGCCTGCAACGACGGCACCGCTCGATGTTACCAAGAGGCCGGGTCATTCGCTTCTGGAACGGTGTCGCTGACAACCTCCCAGCGAAGAAAATACAGGCCTTGCGAAGAGCATTTGCATTGGGATTCCGAAAGAGCACAAGGTCTTCCGGCTGCAGCACAATAACGTAATCCTGTTGGTCGCGTCGGATCGCTACCTTGCGCCTCGCCGGGCCAACAAAACCCTCAACCGCTACTGACATGGAACGCCCCTAACTCAGAAAACACAGCGCGAGTGCGGGGCGTGTCCGCCATCCCTCGGCGCCCGCCCCGCACTCCGCCGTCCCGTCCCCCTGGACAGGGGAACATTGTTCCATACCGAAGATGGCGAGGAAAGGCCCCCTGTGGGCCCGCCGCCTGGAAACCATCCTGTCGCGCGGTTGTTAAGGTCATGGGATAGGTTTCATTAGGCGCGGCGTCGCTGCGTCTCCCTCAGCGTCACAGAAACGAACGCGCCGCATAATTCGCGGCCGGCGACGTATTGGAGCGATCGACGTGTTATCAGCCGAAGAGTTCTATCAGAATGCCGACCAGCATTTCGGCTGGGCGGAGAGCGCGAAGACCGAGCGCGAGCGAGCAATCCTTCTGCAGATGGCGGCCGCCTGGCTCGAAGTCGCCCAGAAATGGGAGGCCGCAAAGATTCACAGTGCTCGAGAGCCCCGGCAGCCGAGTGGTTGATCTGGACCAACCGGCGAGGCTCGTTGGTTTGCTAGAGATAATGCCGCTGGCGCGTACCGGGCGGTCTCCCCCAACCCACCCCATCGCCCGTGTTGTCAGCTTCGAGCCCCGACTCCCCCGGGTCGGGGCTTTTGTTTGTCGCCGAGGATGCCCATTTGGGGAGCTCGTCGTCATCTCTGTCGTGGTACTTGGACTGGTCGGCGCTTAGGACAGGTTTGGGCGGTATTCGCGACCCAAGACGTTTCCAGCCTCCATCCGCAGACCTCGAACACTGGCGCCAGACGTTTTCGCGTTGGATCCGTTCTCGTTCCAGAAGGATGGTCTGGCCTTTGCCGAAGTAAACGTCGGCCGGCGTTAGGTTCTGCATGCCTTCGTGGTAGCGCCTGTAATTGTAATGCTCGGTATCCTTGTCAGGCAGCCTGAGCGTGTTGATTCACCTCGGTTTCGGCAAGTTGCGTCAGGATCTCATCGGTCTTCTTTTCTTCAGCGAGCGTGCTTTCCAGTAACCCAACGGCTTGATTTAGCCCGAGCTCCGCTGCCCATGTCTTCAGCGTACCGTAACGGGCGATTTCATAGTGCTCGACTGCCTGGGCTGCCGCGAGAAGACCAGCGTCCAAGGCGGGCGCGCCCTTGAACTCCTTCATCACGTCCTGACCTTCCTCGATAATCCCCATGATTGCATCACAGGTTTTGCCGCGAGGCGTTTCATCGATCTCTTCAAATACCTTCTCCAGCCGGGCGACGTGTTGTTCGGTCTCGGTCTCGTGTTTCTCGAACGCAGATTTGAGCTCTTCGGACTGCGCGGCTTTGGCCATCTTGGGCAGGGCGCTCAGGATTTTCTTTTCCGCAAAATAGATGTCCTTGAGGGTTTCGTGAAAAAGTTCTTGCAGGTTCTTGTCGCTGGCCATGCTTTGCTCCTTGGGTTGAGGGATACTTGGCAACCGGGCGGCAGACTTTTAGTTCCGTTAGCTGCTTCCGGATCTGCGGCAAATAACAAACGCATTTGCAAAGTCGTCGGAACATTGCATGCCGGCTGACGTTGCATGGCTGACAACGAGCGGCGCTAAGCAAGCCGCGTCTGCCATGACGGAAGGATCGCTACCATGGATGAAGACCGCATATCGGGCACAGCCAGAAACGCCGGCGGCAAGATCGAAGAAGGAGTGGGCAGCCTAACGGGCGACGCCAAAACGCAGATACAGGGAAAGCTCGACCAAGCGGCGGGGGCAGCCCAGGACCTCTACGGCCAGACTACCGACGCCGCGCGCGACACCGCTGCTACCTTTGACAAGTGGCTTCGCAGGACCATCGAAACCCAGCCCTATACGGCGACGATAGTAGCGCTTGGGATCGGCTGGCTGCTCGGCAGAATGCACCGGCCGCTCTGATCGGTTGGCCATGCCTGCTGCCACGCCCGCGTGGGGTGAAGCGCAATGTCCGACGCGCCCACCCCAGCTTCGGCTCCTGCAGCTTTTTATTTGAGCTCCGAGCCGATCGTTTGCGTTGCCTTCAGGGAAGAAGGGCGCGTGACTAGCGGCAGGTATACCGGTGTCAATTTTTCAGCGCTGAGAAGAGTTGTTTCAAGCTTTCCATCGTTGTCGCAGTGCTATGGTTTGCAGCTAATGGCACCGTGCACGCTGAAGTGGCAAGTATCTATGGCAGATCAGATGGTTTTTGCGGACGTCGCACTGCGAATGGGGAGCGTTTGAACTGCGCGGGGATGACGGCGGCGCATCGCACGTTACCCTTCGGCACTCTTGTTCGCGTCTGTCACAACGGATGCGTTACTGTGCGCATTAACGATCGCGGCCCTTTTGTACGCGGCAGGCAGATCGATTTGTCGCCGGCCGGCGCACGGGCGATTGGCCTGAATGAGACAGGATACGTTACTCTTGGCGCCACTCCTTAAATGAGAACCGGACCGGGTTTGGGGCCGCGGCTATGCACCGCACCGTTGTCAAAGAACTCAATCCGATACGGGCTAAAACGAAGGCAGCAGACTAGATCGGGCGGTCGCCCCGGATTCTGATTGATATGAGGAGTTTCGGGGGGCGTGCTGTAAGTATTTGCCGGGGCGTGCTGCATCGGTACCTCATTGGTCACAACTTTGAAGCCCAGTAGACCGCAAGGACCGAATGAGGTCGAGATGGCGACATCGGTGGCGTCGCGTCCGCGCGCCATGAGGATGCGGCCGATACGCGGTGCATTGTGCCGCGCGTCGAATGTGTACCAGCGATCGCCGAGATAGACCTCAAACCAGGCAGAGAAATCCATCGGCGCAGGATCTGGCGGCACACCGACGTCGCCTAGGTAGCCCGTGCAATAACGAGCCGGAATGTTCATACAGCGGCAAAAAGTGATCGCGAGGTGGGCGAAGTCGCGGCACACGCCACGCCCTTCGGCATACGCCTGCCACGCGGTCTTTGTCGGGCTCGCGTGCTCATATCCAAACTTGACGTGGTCATGAACGAAATCGCAGATTGCTTGAACGAGAGGCCATCCCTTAGCTATATTTCCGAACTGGGCCCACGCGATGTTGACAAATTGATCGGTCTCGCAATAACGGCTGCCAAGTAGATAAACCAGCGTCTCAACGGGCAGCTTATCTAAAGCGTGCTGGCCAGCGTTCGGCGCAATGTCGTCCGGCGCGCCGTTGTCTTTGACCAAAAAGTCCGATGAGATGGTAGTCTTGCCGGCCGGTGCATGGATTACGTGGCAGACGTTACCGAAGCCGTCGAGATAGCTGTTTGAAGCAAGTGGCGGCTGGGACTGCATTCGGTCTGGGGTGATAAGATCCGCACTGCGCGAAGGATGCACACTTAGCATCAGGATCATTGGCGTCGGCTGCGAACACGCATAGGAAATCTCGTAGCCCGCGTGAATCTTCATATGCCAAACTCCGCGGCTAGGGGAATACTACCCGCAGATTGTTTAAGGACCAGATTGCGTAAAGGTTCCGGCTCAGTGTCGCTTGACCCTTACTCCGATCTGCATTTCGAGGTGATCCGACGCGCTCCCGTAGCAGCCCCGTCCTACTACGATAGCGCCCAATGCGGATATTCACCTTACCCGCCCTGTTATTAGGCTCGACAGTTCAGCTGTTGTCCAAAATCTTCGAGTCCAAGCGCACAAACTAAGAGGCGCTTGGGGTTTCTTTTCTGGCACTGATTGGGAGAAGCCGCGCCGTGAAACGCGGTTTCTTTCTGGCACCAGAACGCCGAAGAACCGAGGTCGAACGTCCTAACAATTCCTGATCAACGCTGGCCGCGACGCAAAACAAATGGCTCAGGTTTTCGAATAAAAGGCCCGCGGCGAGCGAGGCCAGACAGTCATAGCACGAGCTTTGATGGTCTGAATTGAGAAAGACCCGCCCGGCCTAATATTCGCTGGTTCTCTTGGATCGATGCTCATGTTGCGGTTGAGTAAGTTCCGCCGGCCGCTACACATTAGGTCGGCGTCCGTCACAGCATCGGACCTCGCGATTGGCGGGACGCGCCCAACCGCCTACGCGGACTAATCGAACCATCCCGCCAAACAAGCGTTTACTGGAGGATTCCAATGGCCCAGATCTGTTGTGACCTGCAGCCAGTGAAATTCAAATTAAGTAAGGGTTAGCGAAGATGAACCTGAGGCGGCTTAAGCTCGCAAGACAGTGAAGGCTCAAAGCCTTTGACTGAAGAGGCAGAAACAACATGGCTGAACAGAGCACACTGCCTGCGGTGGCGGCTCACGGCTCGCGCCGCCTTCCATCGGTTGACGTTGATAGTTACAACGCAGAACTCAAAGACAATGAAGGATTCATAGGCGATCGCGTGAGCAAAGGCGCGTTCCGAAACATGATTGAGGGCATTCGCAAGTCGTTGCGGAAAGCAGGAGATGATCCGCTGGGCGATGAAGACAGCGATGAGCTCACGAAGGCGGAGCTTGACAACTTGCTGTTACGTGGAGAGCCGGAGGCTGCCGGCGTGGTCCACGCCGCTATCGAGGACTTTTCACAGGAATTTGCGCTTATCATTCAGCGATTTCTTAAATTAAAAGAATGGAAGGACACCGAGCGCATCGCCATCGGTGGCGGCTTCCGCGCGAGCCGTATCGGTGAATTAGTAACTGGTCGAACGACAGTGATTCTCAAAGGCGAAAAGATCGATGTTCAGTTAGCCCCGATCCACAATCACCCGGACGAAGCAGGGTTGATAGGCGCGGTTCATCTCGCTCCGGTGTGGATGTTTGGGGCGTACGACGCTTTGTTGGCAGTCGACATTGGCGGAACGAATATCCGCGCCGGCGTGGTGCAGCTCAATCTTAAAAAATCTCGCGATCTCTCAAAGGCCAAAGTGTGGAAGTTTTCTCTCTGGCGGCATGGCGATGAAGAGGGGGTCAATCGTGAACAAGCTATAACTCAGCTCGGCACCATGCTCAGGGGATTGATTGCTGCGGCGGAAAGGAAGCATCTCAAGTTGGCACCCTTCATCGGTATGGGCTGTCCCGGGTTCATTGAACAAGACGGTTCAATTGACCGCGGCGCCCAGAATCTCCCCGGCAATTGGGAAAGCAGCAAGTTTAATCTGCCTTTGGTTCTGTACGATATGATTCCAGCCATCGGCGATCACGAAACGTCTATTGTGTTGCACAACGACGCTGTCGTGCAGGGTTTGAGTGAAATTCCGTTCATGCAGGATGTTGCCCACTGGGGAATACTGACGATCGGAACGGGCTTGGGCAACACGCGCTTTACCAATCGCGGCGTCGAAGAGAAATAAGAGATTGCCGCCAGGCAGCCGAAATAGTTCGCGCCGGCGCAGTGGTCTATGACGCCTTCCTAGGCACCTTCTTTCCCTCCTTTCGAGCTTTAGACAAGCCGATCGCGATTGCCTGCTTCCGACTTTTCACTTTGCCTTCCTTGCCGCTTTTCGCCGTTCCGCGCTTATAGCGACGCATCTCGCTTTCAACATCACTTCCCGCACTAGGAGAGTATCTGCGCTTCCTTTTCTTTGGCATTTCTTTCCTCCGATTCTTGCGCCTTGCAATCAGTTCAAGCGCACCTCTAACAACAACTGCTAGTGCAATAGGTTGCTCATATTTGCAAGCGGAATGGAATCACCGTGGGCGCTAGGCGCATTTGCTCTGCTTGGGACGGAATTGGGGAACTATACTGAACAACCAGCGTTAGGTGGCCAGCAGGTGCCATCCCGCATCTCAAACGGAGAAAACAATGCTTAGATCAGCGATGACCGCTGCTGCAATAATTTTGCTGCCGATTTCGGTCCATGCAGCTTCAAACGACTTTCCAAGCGCACGCCTGGGGACCTCAGTCCCACAAGATGGCATGACGGTTACGGACTGGTACAAACAGAACGTTTATGACCCAAACGACAATAAGATCGGAGAAATCATGGACGTGCTCGTTGATAAGTCAGGCAGGATCACGACACTCATCGTGGGTGTCGGCGGCTTCCTAGGGGCGGGCGAAAAGGACGTCGCCGTGCCGTTTGGGGAAGTACATCCGACCATGAAAAACAAGAAGTGGTACTTGGTGATGAATACGACCAAGGAAAGCCTGAAAAGCGCGCCTGGCTTTAAATACGACTCCACCACCACGTCGTGGGTGCCGGACCGTTCCTAGCCCGGGCGGCGAACGGTCGATGTCCACGTGGGGCCGCGGCGCGCCCGAAGCCGTTTTTGAAAAAGCTGAAGGCCCCGGCACAGCGTCGCGGCCTTTATTTCACCTACAACTTCGAAGGGGCACAAAGAACCTCGGGAACCAGCGAAGGGAAAAACATTTATCACATTATGAGTTCGCTATCCGATTATTTGCACGCCGTTGCTCGACGATGCCGATTTCGGTCACGGAACACATTAGATCTCGCGGCAGCGGCCGATCTTCGCGAATTGTCCGAAGAGCTCGACGCCAAGGCCAATGATTGTCGCAATATCGAATGCGAGACCCCTGTTCAAACTGCTTCGCCCAAAGATCGGCATGGCCTCTAGAACGAAGCTATTAATTTCCGAACCTTCGCCGCGTTTTGTATTTTGAGCTTCGTGGCCGGCGCTTCGATTGTTCGACGGCTCGGTTGTGGGTTCGCGGCTGGCACTGCGTGGCCTTTTTTTGGGCTAACTGGAACCGAAAACAACCTCACTCAGTTTTCGTAGGCGTCCCCCCAACATTGCCGGAGAGAACCAATGGCTCGAGACGAACACAACAAAGCAGCCGAACATCACGAGAGTGCTGCCAAATCCCACCGCGCTGCGGCCGAACACCACGGCAAGGGCGATCACGCAAAGGGCAAGGAGCACTCATCCGCTGCCCAACAACACTCCCAAACCGCTCGCCAACACAGCGAGCAAGCGCACACCAAGAGTCAGCAGCAGAAGTAAGCAAAAGGCCCGACAATAGTCGGGCCATCTCACTTCAAGACCGCGTGGACACGACCGAGTCGGTTCAAGACCCGTTTAGTCCGACGCGAAAAGAAGGGATTAATGGATGTTTCAGCATCGCTCGAGGGATTTCGACCCTCGCGTGGCCGTCATTGCGGACCATTTGCGCGCCATCGAAAAAGAACTGGGTGGAGTTAGACAAAGCGCTGGCCGACGCACGGCGGCTCGCGCGACTAGGGCGGGAAATCAAATTGTCGACGCTATCGTGCCCGTGTTGAGCGAACTATTGGATTGGTTCGGTCGCGGCCAGCGCGCGACCGTTGATGAGGCGGCTAGTTTCGGGACCGAGGCCGTCAAAATGGGCGCCAAGATTGGCAGCGATGCGATAGAGCAAGTTGCGACCCAAGCCAAAAAGCGTCCGCTCATCACTCTGGCAGTCGCCATAGGCGTAGGAATTTTGATCGGTATGGCCAGGCGCACAAGATAAAACCACATCAGCGATCGACTTTCCAGACTGCATACTTTTGATATTCTCTTAGAATTGGCTAATGTTTTTTCTCAGTAGACTTGCTGAATGCTATCCGCGTGCGCTACTTTCGGCTTCTTTGAAGTTTCTCTTTGCTGGTCCCCGCTGATGGAATCTTTCATTGGTCAGTGGCGGGATGGACACCCTGTCTTGTGCATCCCGGGTGTAGGGCTCCTCGACGAGGCGGTTGCAATTTTGATTGCTCAGCTGGTTGAACGACGCGGCATTGGTGCCCGTTCAGAGCAGCCTGAGGCATTGTCACTTTCGCGTATCTTAAGTTTGGACACGAAGAATGTTGCCTTGATTTGCCTTTGCTACATCGGCACCGCCACAAACGCGCAGATCGGGTACGCCATTCGTCGCGTCCGACGAAAGGCTCCCGGCGCTCTCATTGTCGTTTCCCTTTTTGGAAATGCCGTCTCGATCGAAGGACTCGAACAGCACGGCGAGCTGGACGTGGTTACACAGTCACTTCGCGCAACTATAGAAAGGATTGTTGCGGCAGCAATCCGGCTTGAAACGGAGAACGACTTGCCCGGCTTGGGATTACCGCCCTCTGTCGCCGCTATTGAGGAATCGCCCCGAAAAGATGCGGCGACGGCAATCTGATTCACGGCGCCTTTGTATCCCTTCTCCTTTGAGTCCGGATTTTCGCCGATCCACGTTCGCCACAACGGTCATCATGCGCGTCACGCCTATACGACGTGAATCGCAGTGATGACTTCGGAGTGATGATCAACAAATCAAGCAGCGGTTTTTGCTGGCTCGCGGAACCTTTTCCCGGCGCCCGCATTGACAGGTGGGACCTACGGGTCCCCTTCCAGGAGATTCTTGATGGAAACCGATATGCGTGCGTCCGCAATTCTGGACGCGCAGTCTGGCGTGTCTTGGGCTGCCGTAGCAGCGGGAGCGGTTGGCGCGGCGGCACTAGCTCTTCTTCTGATCGCGTTCGGAGCGGGGCTCGGCCTCTCGGCCATATCACCGTGGAGCGATAGCGGCGTTTCAGCATCGACGTTCAAAACCGGCACCGGAATATATCTGGTGATTGTGGCGGTGATGTCGTCAGCTGTAGGCGGCTATCTTGCCGCCCGGTTGCGAACAAAATGGGTGGGAGTTCACACTCACGAAGTTTTCTTTCGAGACACCGCACATGGCTTTCTCGCATGGGCCTTCGCAACGCTTTTGAGCGCGACTGCCTTGAGTTCTGCCGCAGCTTATCTTGCAAATGGCACCGCGACGGCCGTGGGCGGCGCGGCATCGCAAGCGACCGAATCCGTTAATCCAGCGGACATCTACGTCGATAAGCTCTTCCGTCCGAGCTTCGCGGCGCAGCCTGCCCCGGCATCCTCGCCCAATTCCGCAACGCCAAACAATCCAAATCCCAATCAATCGAAGGCAGAAGTAGTGCGCCTTTGGACGTCCGACTTTCATGAATCTTATGATCTCAGCGCCGCCGATAAGACGTATGTTGCGCAAGTCGTGGCTGCCCGCACCGGCCTCAGTCAGGCCGACGCCGAGAAACGCGTCAATGACGTGATTGCCGAAGCAAAAGCTGCTGCCGACAACGCGCGGAAAGGCGCGGCAAAGCTGTCCTTCTGGCTGACTGCCGCCATGTTGTTTGGAGCATTCGCGGCAAGCCTCGCAGCGGTCGAAGGCGGCTCGTTGCGGGACGGCACATGGAATGACCGCGTTCTCACTCCCCGAGCAATATAAGGAGCACATCATGGGTAGAGGAATTCTGCTTTGGCTGCTGGGCGTCCCGATCCCGATAATCATCCTTCTCGCGCTCTTCTGGCACTGACTGATATCAAGCCGCGTGACGAAGGAGAGCCTGCATTGGGCGAGGCCGCTATCAGTCGGCCGGGCGCTGCTGTCTCTGCAAGGGCAGCGAAATTTCGCAGATGAGCCCCACGCGCACCTGACCGCCGAATTGCTGGGTGATTTAGGCATCGGGTGCCGCGTCCTCGATAGTCCAGGGCGGCGGAGTTGTTACGGCGACCAATCTACTCGCTCGTATTGCATTCGCTCTTTAGAAGATTCAACGAAAAAGTCAGAGCCGTCTGGACTCGGATTAACGGTTACACAGAACTCCGCGTGGTGCGGAGATTTGAAAACGTCAATGTATTCTATGTGTCCCCAGACAACTGCAAAACCGTCCTGTGCTAAATTTTTTTTGATTTCATCCTTGGATACAAACCTGCTCGGCAGGAGCATAGTGTCGCCGCGTACCACTGATCGGCCGGGAGCGCTTCCGGGGAACGCCGTCGTACCTCTGAATTTGGAAAAATCGAAGTCGGTGGGAAACGGCTTACCGAAAAACTGACTGTCATCCCAGCCAAGGAAGCGTACGGCTTCGGAGTCGCCAGCATTCTTAAAAGTCGGCGTAACAAGTTACGCCATCTGATCGCGTCGTTTTGCATCGGTGGCTGAGAGTTCTGTAACGCTCCCGCCTGTAGCAGGAGGGCAGCGCATGACGGCCACCATTACGCCCCCACCGAACGTCACCTCAATCATACCAATTTTTAGGAGTGGCGGATTCGACGCCGAGGCCACCCGGAATTTGGGCAAGGCCTATGACATTGCCTGCCGCTCCCTTCACCCCAAAGGCCGACCGCCCGTCCTACAAGAAGCCCTTGCCAAGAAGATTGTTGAAGTCGCGCAGCGCGGTGAGCGCGATCCCGACCGGCTTGCAGCGATCGCTCTGGGCGCCCTGGGCCCGTTTCACCGCAACGTAACCGGGCGCTTCGGGCTCGCACCGAATTTCTTTATGTCGGCTCCGGACGCGCCCGAGATTGTCGAGAAGCTTTGGGACTTCGCCACGTCGGCTTATCTCGACAACCCGATCCCCTCACTTTTTAAGGAGCGGTTATTTGTTTTTCTGTCGCGCTTCTGCCAGGTCCGCTATTGTATTGTTCGCCACTGCGGGTTTCTGGTCGGCTACGGCCATTCCTCAGGCGATGCCTTGGCCGCGCCGCAGACGATTGAGCAGGCGCCAAGCTTCTCAAGGTACCCCCGCCCTGGCGGCGACAGCTCGATCCAATTTACGAACGCCTGGCGGCCTTCAAGACGCCCATTGATTGGCCCGAGCCAGGCAGCGACGTTGAAGACTGCATATTTGCGGCTTCCGCTCTGATCTTTGTCGACCCGTCAAAGTCCGAGCGTGCCCAACAGACATTGCGGCAAGCACTGGGCGGCAAACGCCTTGAGTATCTGCTCGCGCTTCTCACATTTATCCGAGCTGCTCATTATTGGACCATGGTGCATCCCGATCTCGAAATCGAAGATGATGTCAGGGAAATGATGAGCGCGCACGAGGAGCTCGCGTTCCTGCTCTTGCAAGATCCCGATCTCGGATATCGGTAGGGCTTTTTGCCGCTCATGGCCCTTTCCTGACGTGCGGCAAAATCGGAGGAATGTCTGGAGTTGAGGGTGAACCGGACATGACGCCGACATCACGAAAGCGACGCTATTGACCCACAGCGGACTAGCGGACTTGCGCTCATCCGGTTGATGGAACGCGCCTCTCAATCATTACCATGACGCGCATTGGTGCTAGGCGGGCCGCCTTCACTTCGCCTGACGGACTTTTTTTGCTTCGCGAGGAGGCCGAATTCCTTTGACTTCACATTTTTGTCGGCGAGCACAAATCCCTCTGCGGCCAGTCCGCGCTTGAGTAGCTCGCGAATAGCAGCTGCTCGGCTCGGCATTCGTCGCCCGAAGCGCCAATCGTCAATGGCTCCCAACTCTTCTTCGGTAAGCATTATCTGCAAACGCTCAATACGGCCCAGTGTCATGGCAAACCCCATGCTTGCGAAAACGTAGAAGCCACCTAATGTGGTTTCTACTCATAAAACGTAGGATAGGTATTGAACGTTCTATATGTCAAGTACGCTCTTTGAAAATTCTTCGCCATAGGTGGGCAAGACCAAAGATGGTTATTTTCCAATCTCTTAGTCAGCAATATTTCTTGCTAGCGGTGCATCACCAGGACGATGTTGTGCGTTGTGCCAGGAGGTCGCTACCTATGCCGGACAGGTTTATCGGGAGTCTCAGGAATGCATCCGAGCCGGGCCAGATGCTCGACGGCACGGCAAAGCCAGGTGTGAACCTCCCGCAGGTCCGATTAGTGCAAACGGAGGCGGTGCGAGGTTACCGCTGGGACGAAGCGGGGCGGCTTCATCGGACGAGTCGCGACGGACACCACTCAGTCGATCTGTCCAAATTTTTGCGGGAAATTGCGACATCCTCTCTTTCAGCCGGGGGACAGACTGAACTCTTGTTTGATCTCAAGGCGGACCGCGAGATTTCGGCCAGGCACGCTGATGCTGTTGCGCTAGTGGTCAGTGAGGCAATTACGAACGCGCTAAAATATGCCCATCCGGCCGGGGTACCGGGAAAAATCTGCGTTGCGTCCAGCCACAACAAGGACCAAGGCTTGGTAATTGAAGTGGCAGATGATGGAGTGGGTTTGCCTGAGGGTTTTGACCCGCTTACTGCCGAAAGCATGGGAATACGCCTGATGCGGATATTCGCAGATGAGGTGACTGCTCGGCTTGAATTTGCGCAGCCGCCCATTGGATTGTGCATTCGGCTTGAAATGCCTTTGTCGGCGGACCGCACATCATGTGCTCGATAAAATCGTGCGGGGAGAGTTTCAGCGTTGGGACCTAGCGATGTCTGACATTTTCAACGATCGTACGGCTGAGCGGAGCGGCGGCGGTATCTTCTTTTCCGCGCCTGTGGAGGTCGATCCGCAAGACGGGTATTTTCGAAAAATTCTCGATGACTTACCGGCGGCGATCTATGTGACCGACGCACTTGGTCGGATCACGTACTTCAATGAAGCAGCTGCGACCTTGTGGGGTCACCGCCCGAGCATCGGCACCAGCGAATGGTGCGGTTCGTGGAAGCTTTTTTGGCCCGACGGACGCTCCCTTCCCCATGGGGAATGTCCCATGGCGGTTGCCATTAAGGAAAAGCGTCCAGTGCGAGGTATGGAAGCAATCGCCGAGCGTCCTGACGGCACACGCGTGCCGTTCCTTCCGTATCCGACGCCGCTTTTTAACGACGACGGCGTGCTCGTCGGCGCGGTGAATATGCTGGTCGACGTAACGGATCGCAAACAAGCCGAACTAGTCAAGCAGAGGCTTGCGTCGATTGTGCAATTCTCGGACGACGCGATCATAAGCAAGGATCTTGCAGGCGTAATCCAAAGCTGGAATGCCGGTGCGGAACGACTTTTTGGCTATACGGCAAGTGAGACGATTGGTCGATCAGTGGAGATGCTGATTCCGTGTGACCGGCTCAATGAGGAAGCGGAAATCCTTAGCCGAATCCGACGCAGCGAACGCATCGAACATTATGAGACTGTGCGGCAACGGAAAGACGGCAGTCTAATCGATATATCGCTTGCGGTATCGCCAATTATAGACGCCGACGGCACGGTCATTGGCGCCTCAAAGATTGCGCGCGACATCACAGAGCGCCGGAAGGCACAGGATCAACGGGAATTGCTCTTTAGGGAGATGGACCATCGCATCAGAAATTTGTTCGCCTTGGCGTCCAGCGTGGTGACCTTGAGCGCCCAGTCCGCAGATACCCCGAAGGAATTGGTTTCGGTAGTGAGAGACAGATTGGAAGCGCTGGCCCGCGCCCACGCACTCACACTTCCGAGGCGGACTGCTCAATCTGTTCAAATCGGGCAGTCAACGGCGACGACGCTACACAATTTAATTCGGGCAATCCTTCTGCCCTATGAGGACACCAAAGGCGGCCGGAGTCCTGTTACCTTAACTGGACCCGATGTCCCTATCTCAGCGGCTTTAGCAACCGACCTCGCATTGGTCCTGCATGAATTTGCTACCAACTCGGCCAAGTACGGCGCGTTATCGAGTTTGGCAGGTCACGTTGACATTTCCTGTGCTGAGACTAACGGAGTGTTCTCACTAGTTTGGTCTGAACGGGGCGGCCCGCGCATTGACGCCCAGCCCGCCAATGAGGGATTTGGTAGTCAGCTTGCTCGTGCGATGATAGTCCGCCGCCTTGGCGGCGAACTTTCACACCAATGGAATTCTGACGGTCTAGTAATTCGGCTGTCGGCCTCCCGACACCGTTTCGCCAACTAAGAACGCCCGCGAGGTAGATTTCGCGCCGAGCCTTTCCGGCGGCGGTTCAAACATCACCCGCAGTCAGCTGTCCAATGTCAAAACCCATGTCGGATTTACCGGACCTCAGCACCGTGGCTGACTTCCGTTGTTGACCCTGAACGTCGTTTGCTGCGAGACAGCAATATCTCCGGAATCAGGGGAGAAGCGGAGTGGCTCGCGCGCGCTCAAAACGTCGCTGAAGACCCTAACTCGAAATTCCGCGACGACAGTAGAGTGCCCGCCTTTCGTGGCCCCAACGGACATTGACGAACCCGCTGTTTACGACTTCCACTAGATTGACTTAGATCAACGCCAGTCGATCAATTTCGCGTCTACGCACGCCTGTTCGGGCAGTGTTTGTAATGAGTGTGCATCGTTGGTCACGAAATGAGTAAAAACGTCTTAGATCAGGGGACCTCCCAGCCGACAGATCTTGTCGGGCCTGATTTTATGAGTGGCGGGGGGGAAATGGGCGCGCTAATGCGAGCGCACGACTGGTCCTCCTCTTCCCTTGGACCGCCCTCAAACTGGTCTCAATCGCTTCGCACGGTTGTGCGGCTGATGCTTAACACGGGCCACCCGATGTACATCTTTTGGGGAGCCGATGGTGCCTGCCTATACAACGACGCCTATCGCCGATCGATTGGCCCAGAACGGCACCCAGGATCCCTGGGACGGCCCGCGCGCGAAGTCTGGCGCGAGGTATGGGACATCATTGGCCCGCAAATCGAACAGGTACAATCAGGCGGGGGAGCGACGTGGAATGAAGATCACCTGGTCCCGATCACGCGTTACGGTCGCCGCGAAGATGTTTATTGGACCTACAGCTATAGCCCGATCGACGATGATACAGCGCCGAGCGGAATTGGCGGCGTTCTGGTGATCTGTACCGAGACGACGCAAAAGGTCGTCGAAGAACAACGCCTCTCTGGAGAGATCGAACGGCTCTGGAGACATTCGCGGGATCTCCAGGTCGTCGTTGGGGCTGACGGGTATTTTCGCGCTGTGAGCCCAGCGTGGAGGGAAATTCTAGGCCACGAGCCCGACACGGTGGTCGGGCAAAGCTTTCTGAATTTCATCTGGCCCGAAGACGCCGAGATCACCAAGGCCGAACTCGATACCGCCGCCACGAAGGGCGATCTCACCAACTTTGAGAACCGCTATCGCCACCAAGATGGCACGCCACGATGGATTTCATGGCGTACGTCGGTTGAGGGTGATCTCGTCTACGCTTATGGTCGCGACATCACCGCTGAGAAGAGGGCGCAAAGCGAATTGGCGCATATCAAAGAACTCGCGCAAAGCGAGGCGCGTTACCGTTGGGCTTTGACGGCCGGCCAGCTGGTCCATTGGGAGACCGATTTGGCAGCGGGCACGAGGACCTGGACCAAAGAAGCGATGGCGCTATTCGGACTCTCGCTTATTGATGGCCAGGGGCGCTTCGGTGGCGACAAAGATGAATTCAAGCTGGCGCTCCATTCCGACGATCGTCATTTGGCGGACGGATTTTACGAATTGGCCGATAAGCAGGATTGGTTTCCGGTTGAATATCGAATTCGTCGACCGGATGGAACCATCCGCTGGCTATCGGGAGGCGGCCAAGTCGTTGCGCGCAGCGTGGAAGGCAAGGCTCAACGCCTGATCAACGTTGTGGCAGATGTGACCGATCGCAAGGTCGCAGAGGAGCATGTCAAATTCCTTATGGGCGAAATCACCCATCGCTCCAAGAACTTGCTCTCGGTTGTACAGGCGATCGCCTCCCAGACGGGACGCACTGTGGACACGTTCGTAGAATTCCAAGAGCGATTTACGCAGAGGCTGCAGGGACTAGCTGCATCTCACGACTTACTCGTGCTGCAGGATTGGCAAGGGGCCTCGCTGACGGACTTGGTGCGCGATCAACTCGCTCCATTCACGGAACCTGGTAGTGAGCGCATTACTGTGTCGGGTCCTGATATCATGCTAAGACCAGAGGCCGCGGAAGCAATCGGACTGGCGCTGCACGAACTGGCGACCAACGCGGTGAAATATGGCGCGTTATCAGTTCCGGTCGGCCATGTTACGATTTCTTGGGCGTTTGAAGATCACGGCACGGAGCCGCGCCAGCTCCTAGTAAGCTGGGCTGAACGCGGTGGCCCACTTGTGACGCCGCCATCGCGGACGGGCTTCGGCCACATCGTGTTCGAGCGCCTCGTCACGAAATCGCTTAACGGAGAAGTTGCCCTAGATTTCGCACCTGAGGGCCTGAGCTGGAAACTGTCGATACCGACAACCAATATTGTGACAGAACCTGTTATCGCCCGAAGTCGGTCGGGGATCAGAGCGTTGGATGGCTGACAACGGATGCCCCTCCGGCTCGACGTCTGCTTCAGCGGCGAAACAGACATCAAAAATCGAAGTCGCGATGTCTGTTCCTGGCCGATTCTGTTGAAAAAGTCCGAGTATTGTCTCGATCCATTTTTTCAGTGCCGCAAGTG
The DNA here is from genome assembly GCA_963806465.1 of uncultured Alphaproteobacteria bacterium. Classification (GTDB taxonomy): domain Bacteria; phylum Pseudomonadota; class Alphaproteobacteria; order Rhizobiales; family Xanthobacteraceae; genus BOG-931. Next base: position 437,982 of record CAWDZD010000044.1, read on the forward strand.
CGGGTTTCAGACGCCGACGTGGGGGACGTCATCATCCATGTCTGACTTAACGGAGACAGTTCTAAATCGATTTGCAACGGCAATAAGCGTAAATCGAAGATGTCGTGGCATTTTTGGCCGATTTGCAACGGCTTTAGACTTCCGACTTTTTTAACAGAACCGACCCGAAGCCGACGTGCAACAAGCGCCTGAAAATGTCTGCTTGTTGGGTAAGAGCAGACTTCAAAGCAAGAAGGCGTCACTTCCGCTTTCGACCCGAAGGCGACATCCGGCTGCGCCGACGCAGGTCACGGATTTCCGCGAGGCTGGGTAACGTCCGCTTATTCGAAGCTGCTCTAGCTTGCAAAGGTCATTACCATATCCCGTGCAACAGTTCGTCGGGCCGCTCGTTTAATGCTGCCGCCAACAATCCGATTTGATGAAGCGAAATTCGCTGCCGCCCGCCCTCAATATTGGCTATGTTAGCCCGCGCTAAATCCAAGAACTTGGCCAGAGCCTTTTGTGACATTCCAGCATTTTTTCTGAGAATTCTGATACGGCGACCCAATCGTATGTACACCGGCTCGATCCTCGCTGCGGCCCTTTTTGTTCGGGCCGTTGCGCGTGATCCGGTATCCACGCCGCCAGTCTGCAACATACGATCAGTGCTCCGATCCGGAGTGAACAGGTGTGCTGAATTGGTTAACGGGACGTAAATGGTTAGCTCTCTGTTCCAGAATTCGCTAAATGTTCTCTTGAGCGACATGAGTAATGGTCCCTTCCAAAACCCTTAGTCCCCTTTTGATTTTTCCCACTGGTCCCCCTTCTCACCCTCTGCAACCGTGGATTAGATAGCCCACAACTGATATCCCAGATTAAGGTCCGGATTTCCAAAATCATAGGTTGAAATTTCCAAAAAATAGGCAGCCCGCCTAGTTTCAGGTCGCTCCGTTCGCATCTTTCGCGCCGGTCTTGCTATCTGGATTGTGCCGCGGCGCCGGATCGCCTTTTGGTCCAGCCTCGCCTTTCGGGCCTCTCGCTCCGGCGGGTCCTGCCGGCCCGGCCGGGCCAGGTGGGCCAGGTGGTTCGGGAGGTCCAGCTACTTCGATAGGACCCTGCTGCCCAGCGGGACCTTGGGCACCCGTATCGCCTTTCGGACCGGGTGGACCAGCTGGTCCTTCAAAGCAGCCCGCGAGCGCCAAGCAGGCTGAGAGCGCATTACTGTCACGATACGCATAAGAAGTCCCTCCTCCGATCATTTCTGTTGCTTAAGGTCGAGCCAATATTTGACGCGCAAGTCAACTTGAAAGGACAGTCGAGCCCAACCGCGATATTGTCGAATGGCTCACGTTATAGCTACGGCCAATCTCAGGCAGCGCCTCGCCAGCTGCCCGTCGTGCTAGCGCCTCCTCTCTTTGATGCTTGGTGCGCTTGGCCTTGCGCCCGAACCGAACGCCGCTGGCCTTCGTGCGCACGCGTCCCCCCGATACCGTGATCATTAACTTGCCGTGTGGCGTGGTCGCCGATCTCATCGACCTATACCCGCAATTTTACTTCAATAGCCTCTCAGCTCATCTGCACACCGCGGTGGACGGTCCAACGGAGGAACACACTTTGCATTGAGAGAAGCGTATGTGCCGAAAATTTAAATTCGGCCGTAGCGCAGGCGGCCGAGCCTGATCCGACCTGCTTCGACCTTGTCCGAGAAGCTGTTTGACACCACGACCTCAGGTCCGAATAATTCGAGAAGCGCAGCCGAACTAGCTATGATGCGGGCGCGAGCCGGTTTTGCATTGTGAGCTATCATTTCCGATTTTGGCCCCGCCAAGGACGTCCGCAAACCGATGTTCGTTGCATGTCGAACGGGGAAAAAGCGGAGGTTGCGCTGAGCACCGCCGGCGACAACAAATTTTAAAGTATCGTGACATTCGTGCCGCGAGCACGACAGTAGGCACGCAGCAACGACAGCGAGGAAGGTTAGCACAGGCAGAGTCGCATCGGCCGACAAGGTGATCATATCGACCATAAGTGTCGCTACTTCGTAAACTCCGCATTTTTCGACACTGATGTAGCCGCCGTATTGGCAGTATTCGGCATGAGCGACGATCCAGCCTGCCGCCGACGATCCGGCGACTAATGACCCTGAAGCGACAGCAACTGGTCCAATTCTCTTCCACATGAGCGAGCGGCCTATACTTCCGTATGAGGCGCGGCAACGGGGCAGGTTAACGCGCTGCCAATGAAGCCGGTTGCCTGTCTCCGCCGGACCAACATGATCCGCTTCGGTTTAAATTTCTGTTTAATGGTAATGATCACGCGGCAACTTGATCAATCTAGCGTCGGATTCCGCTGTGCACACCTTCCAGGATACGCTGCTGCGCCAAGAAGCTCTTGATCTACGCAAATACCGCCAGCTGGCGCGGCAAATCCTGGACCGAAGTTAGCTCACCGTACGATGGTTGGACGCTTGACCTTCTCACACGGTGACCCACCAAAGTGTGACTGAGATGTGACACCCTCAGACAAAGTGATCTGGCTTGAGAAAACCCTGTTGAAAGGCCGATCGGGGCCGCAAAGACGGCCTGCGAGCCGGCCATCTTCAGGGAAGATGTACAAAAGGAGGGCGTGAAATGAGTAGTCAGTTGCGTGGCGATGCATACGCGTCAGAGTCTGTCATTCCCTTTACGCCAGCTGCGAAAACCGCCTCTCCTCCTGATAGTGCGGATCAACTCGATAAAGCCGGGCACACTATTCTGAGATTGCTTCACAAGGCCGCCGGCGTGGCCGAAGCAAATAGTCAGCAGGCCCTAGAGATGGCCCAGAAGCTTTCCCATCAGCTTCGCGCGGCCGAAAATCGGATCGCGGAATTGGAAGCTGAGGTAGGGATTTATCAGGGCAAAGCCGACCGGGCGGAGCAGTGGCTGCACAAGGTCTACACGGAGATTGAGGACCGATTTCTGCGGCAGGACAACACTAACCAAGGTATGTCAGGCTCCTCGCAACGACGTCGGGCGTAAAGACTTTGAGTTCAGTAAATCTGAAGGGAGGAACCCCAGGCGCGAAATCGGCTCACGCGCTTGGGGCCCGAGCGACTGCGGGACAGGAGCTGACGGCCTTCTGGCGCCGTCTCGCCCTCAAATATTAGAACAACGCGCCCTGGCAGTAACTCCATAGGATCGAGGCTTATAGGTGTTCGGTAAGGGCGGCTTGCAGACGGTGCAATCGGCGACGTCAGCGCGGTGGGCGAGTTCCAATGTTTGCAACAGCGTAAGGTCTCTCTCAGGCTCTCGGAATTTCCGGGTGTGCGTCGACGTTTGGGACCAGCTACAACCTTCCGCTGTGATGGCGCGCTACTCCATGCCAATTGTCATGCTCTTCACCAAGCGCAAATGTGTCGGCTGCGACTACGCGATTGCGGCCGGACCGTTTCGCTTCATACAATGCCACGTCGGCCCGTCGGAACAGTAAATCGACGGTATCTCCGGCCTCCCATTCGGCGACGCCGATACTACAGGTGATCCCGATCGTTTTTCCGAGAGCCTTGATAGACCGTTCTGCGATCGCTTCACGGAACTGCTCGGCCATTTCCACGGCGTCATCCAGTGGCTGTTGAATAAGGAACCCAAACTCTTCCCCGCCCAAGCGCCCCACGGTCAAGCTGGTTGTTTTCGCCTCTTCGCTGAAGCTCCGCAAAACCAAATCTCCAGCTTCGTGGCCATTGTTGTCGTTAATTGCTTTGAACCGGTCTAAGTCGCATAGAAATACAGACAGAGGATATCCACTCCGTGCCCATTCCACTGCTTTCGCTCCGGCTTCCATGAATGCGCGCCGGTTCAGCAATCCCGTTAACGAGTCTGTTGTGGCATGAAGAATGAGCTGCGCCTGCATGGAAGTAATGCGATCAGCGGCGCGAAGCCGGGCTCGCAGCTCTTCGGGCGCGGGAGGTTTAGAAATGCAATCATCAGCGCCATTTTCGAGCAACTCAATCATTTTCGATCGTTCGGCGCTGGACGACATGATCACGATGTAAAGCGGCCGTTGCGTACTAGCCAATAGGCGAGCCTCGCGGACCAATCGCATGCCTGAATAGGAGGCCAGCTCAACGCTCGATATGAGAGCACGAACGATTGGGTCGGCCTGCAAAAATGTCAGCGCCTGTGGGCCGTCGACGAAGCATCGAACCTCGTGACCCCAGGGCTCTATAATGCCACTAACGATCCGCTGGACCGTACGGCTTGGATCGACAAGCGCGATGCGCACAGCAGCCTTCCCCCAGCTAGGAATACCTCGCCGCCCGTTAAGTAAGGCTTAGAGAGTCGTGCGTTCGCGTAGGCAAAGCGCACGCAAGGCAAAGCAGGCTCGCCCGAAATTACGCTGCCGCGCGCTCCAACTGCCGAGCAGGCTCGCAGTCGAGGAGCGCGGGTACTTAGGCTACAACGGTGGGGATTGCGGGATGCTTCTATTGGGCTAGAGGTGTGTTTGGCGAAGCCACGAGGGCCATCGTTGACCCAAAGCAGTCCTTCGCTTTGGTTCCCCATTCCTTAATTCCAACTCCGTTTGCCAATGCCCTCAATACAGAAACTGAGAACTTGAGGCGCAGCTCCTACCGGCCGTGTGAAGGACGAGCAGAGTCGGTGATCGCCGAAAGTCTGGCACCTTAAGCCAATGTTCAATATCCGCTGCCACAAATACCGCGTCCTCGTGGCCGTTGTGCACGAGCTATCGACTTCGGCAAGTCGCTTTGTTGGACCGCTCGCTGAGTCCTGTGGAGTCCGGACTAAGGCGGGCTGATGCGGTCAATCGATCTTAGCCTATTCCTAACCTCTCAGGGAATCCGATCGTGACTGAGGCAAAAGCAGCAACTGCGTTTGACCGCACACCCAGCAAACCGACGAAGCCTCTGTGCTTTATAATGGATGAAGATTTTGCGTTTCGGCAAGACTTGGCCAAGGAATTGCGGCGGCAGGATATCGATGTCGTCGAGTTTACCAACACCTCCAAATTCGCGGATATGATCGATGATCAGAACCCAGAAATCGTGCTTGTCAACCTGAACAGCGCCGCGCCACATGAGTGTGTACGGGCGTTGTCGGCGCTGAAAGAATCCCACTATCTGGGCGCCGTCCAACTTTTTGGACATTGCGAGTCCAAGATTCTCGAGAGCTTCAAAACAATCGGCCTTGATCACTCGCTGGCTATGCTACCGCCGCTAAAAAAGCCCATCAAAATTGCGACACTTCACGGCATCATTCGCAATCGGCGACTAAGCGTGGGTTCAAGTCAGGCGTCGGCAATATCTCTCAGGGAGGTGCTCGCCAAAAAAATAGTAACGTTTCTGTATCAACCCAAGCTTGAGTTGGAGACCGGCATAATCGTCGGCGCAGAAGTTGTAGCTCGTATTGCCCATCCCGAACTCGGAATCTTCACCCCTGAGCAATTCTTGAAGGGTGCCGATGAAGATGCTCTCTTCGATCTAACGCGTTTAGCGCTCGTAAATGCGATCAACGCTAGCGCTCACTTCCACGAACTAGGAACAATGTTGGAGCTCAGTGTCAACATCGGAGCTGAGATGCTATTGCGACTTCCGATCTCCGATTTGGTGTTGATGCATCGTCCCGAACGTTCCGATTGGGCTGGCCTGCTCCTAGAAATACCGGAGCGACAAGTCGTCAACAAGATCGACCTGTTGAAATCACGGGCGCCAAAGCTGAAGCAATCCGGTGTCTCACTGGTCATCGACAATTTTGGGAGAGGCTCATTCTGTGTGGATATTCTAAATCAGATTTCGTTTGCAGAAATTAAAATTGACCGCTCCATCGTAGAGGGCTGCGCAATCAATCCTGCCAATGGCAAGATCTGCAAGGCCTTAATTCAGACGGCACATAGCTTCGGTTGTCGCGCGGTCGGGGTGGGTATTTCTACGCCAAGCGACCACGAAACCTTGATAGACTTTGGTTGCGACATGGGACAGGGATTTTTGCTCGGCAAACCAATGACGGCGCAGCAGATGGCCTCATTGGTCGACAGTTCGAAGAGCAACCGCCAATAGTTGAGCCCGCCCCCCAGGTGCTTTCAAGTCACAGCAGCGCAAATCGCCGCGCGGAGAGGCGCGTATGACCTCCTCGGTCCAGTTCGAAAACTATAATTGCACCGTTGTCGGACGCTCCGTGACCGTTGCGGTGCTGAAAGTCGCGCTGCCCGGACTACGGCCAGTGGTCCAATTAAAGGATTGCAATGGGGCTCGCGTGTGTAAACGCTTTGGTTATCCGCCTTCCCCAGGACAAATATCATCTCCAGTGTGGTCCGGCTGTCCGTACCACGATGGTCTCCACCCCGCGATAAAGTCGGGTTGATCGACAAACGGTCTATGCGCTCATTGGTTTACGCGGTTCTGGCGGAAGAAATGACGTCGCTGGCGAAGCCGGCGCCGAAGGCCCGATCATTGCTTTTTCCGGCGAGATGGAATTGTCAAGCCGAAATCGCTGCGAACTGCCCTTGCTCACGCATTACATAGCCGCGCCCCCAGACGGTTTCGATGTAGTCCTTGCCGCCTGATGCGTTGGCCAGTTTCTTCCGCAGCTTGCACATGAAGACGTCGATGATCTTCACCTCAGGTTCGTCCATGCCGCCGTAGAGATGGCTCAAGAACATTTCCTTGGTGAGCGTCATGCCCTTGCGCAGCGCAGGAGTTCCAACATCTGGTATTCCTTGCCGGTTAAATGCACGCGCGCGCCGTTGATCTCGACCATCTTGGCGTCGAGATTGACGCATAGATCGTCAGCATTGATGACTGACTGCGCGTGTCCCTTGGACCGGCGCACGATGGCGTGGATGCGAGCAATTCATCCTTGTGGAACGGCTTGGTCATGTAATCGTCGGCGCCGTAGCCGAGACCCTTGATCTTGTCCTCGATGGCGGCAAGGCCGGAGAGGATCAGGATCGGCGTCTTCACCTTCGAGATGCGTAGCTTGCGCAAGCGTCAAAGCCCGACATGTCCGGCAAGTTCAGATCGAGCAAGATGATGTCGTAGTCGTAAATTTTGCCGAGATCGATGCCTTCGTCGCCGAAATCCGTCAAGTAGACGTTGAAGCTCTCGGACTTGAGTATCAGCTCGATCGATTGCGCGGTAGCGCTATCGTATTCAATCAGCAATACGCGCATGCTGGTCCGCCTCCTCAGAATCCCGAGGCTGAAACATTAGCTCCGCGCACCGTTAATAAAGTTTGAATTTCTGTACCGGACGCATCGTCTCCGCCAGTAGAAACGCGTCTAGTGAACTAGATCAGTAGGCGCCGTCGCGACGTCACGGATGACGACATCGTTCGCTTGCGCACCACGTAGAATCGGCAAATTCCGCCTATTAGCCGAGCTTCCCAAACGGATCAGCTGCGCAAGTCCACGACCGCACGCCGGCATTCTTGATGGAGACGCGATTTGCGCCGTGGCTAAGCGGGGAGGCCGGGAGCGGGAATCCCGAAGTCGGTTGCCAACGACTTCCTGCAACGCCGGCCGGTGTCGAAGCAATTCAACAGCTCAAAGG
>CAWDZD010000045.1:0-260276 GCA_963806465.1 uncultured Alphaproteobacteria bacterium
GGTCTTGCATGGACTTGTCGATGTAAAGGTAGGTGCAAGGCGGCGCGTCGAAGCCGGTCAGTAGCTTGTCCACCACCACCAGCAGTTTCATGTTTGCAGGTTCTTTGGTGAACAGCGCTTTGGCTCGCTCTTCGTAGGTCTCGGTCTTCGTCATTCCCGGCTTAACTTCCACGTCTTTCAAGAGCTCCGTGTAGGTGTTGTAGATGAACTGCTTGTCGGTCTCAGTGTTCGCTCCGGTTTCCTCCAGCGTCACATCCTTCGCCAGTGGATTGTAGGAAGTCACCACCGCGCACTTGCCCTTGAGCGGTGTCTTTTGAAATAGCGTGAAATACTTGCTCGCCTCGTAGATGCTCGACGCGACTAATATGGCATTGCCGCGCTCGCTGGACAGGCGCGGCTTCACGCTGAAATCGAACACGATGTCATTCATCACACGATCCATGCGCGACTTTGAGCTGAGTACGTTCCGCATCGTGCCCCACTGCTTCTTCAGTTCGTCCTTCTGCCAGTCATTCAGTCCCTTGGTCTTGGCCTCGAACCAAGCATCGATCTTCTCCTCGGAACCAAGCTGTTGGTCGATGTCCCGCGCTTCATAGATGAGGTCCAGCACTACTCCGTCCTCAACGCCCTCACTGAATTTGTAGGTGTGGATGTAGCCGCCGAACACTTCCATGCTCGTTGCCCTGTCCTTCACCAGCAGCGGCGTACCGGTGAAGCCAATGAAGACGGCATTCGGCATCATTGCCTTCATCATGCGGTGCAGCTTGCCGCTTTGCGTGCGGTGGCATTCGTCCACGAAGACGAACACCTCTCCTACTGTTGGGCTTGGTTGCGCCTCCAGCTCTTTGATGAAGACATCCAAGTCGTTTACGTCCCTCCGACCGAATTTGTGAACTAACGAACACAGGAGGCGCGGCAATGCCTGCCCAAGTTGGTTCATTAACTGCCTACCGCTGCGGCACGCGAGCAATTGCAATTTTTGCGTCACGGAAAACGCCTTCAATCTGTTTGTCTAGCTCGTCACGGTCGGTGACGATGGCAATACGGGCGTTGGGGTTGTTCTCCAGTATCCACTTGGCGAGCAGCACCATGACTATGCTCTTGCCGCTGCCTTGCGTGTGCCAGATGATGCCGCCCTTCTTCTCGCGCACACGCTGCTGTGCGGCCTTGACGCCGAAATATTGATGCGCACGCGGCAGCTTCTTCACGCCGCCGTCGAAAAGTACAAAGTCGTGCATCAGCTCGATAATGCGTTCCTTGCTACAAATTTTGAGAAGATACTTGTCCAATTTGAAGCGGCTATTGTCCGCTTCGTTCTCCTTCCACTTGAGGAAATACTTCTCCTGCGTACCGATGGTGCCGTATTGTAGCCCCTCTGAATCGTTGCCCGCGAACACCATCTGGATAGTGGCAAAAAATTGCTCGTTGAACTCCTTCTGCTGGTTGGAAAGCAGTTGCCGAATGCCGTCGCCAATCGTGACGCGGCTGTTCTTCAGCTCGATCACGCCGATGGCAATGCCATTCACATATAAAATGATGTCGGGCCGTCGTTCGTAATTGCCCTTGAGTGTTACCTCTTTGGCGACAGCAAAATCGTTCTTCTCCGGCTCGTGCCAATTGACGAGGTGGACGCTCTCGGTGACTTTGCCTGCCTCGATCTTCACGGGCACGCCATAACGCAGCAGGTCGTAGACGGCGTGGTTGTTGCCGTAGAGGTTACGGTTGTGGTTGTCAGCCTCGGTGCGCAGCTTGTATAAGGCCGCACTGATCTGCAGCGGTCGGCCCAATCGCCGAGATACCGGTAGCCCAGCTCGTGACGGAACAGGGCGATGACGCGGTTTTGCGTGGCACGCTCGGACTGGCCAACGCCAGGCATCTATAGCTCTCCAAAATGGAACCACTGTTCTTCGTGCAGTGCGCGCAAATATTCTCCAACCTCGTCAAGCTGGCTATGATCTGCTACCCATTGGATATGCTCCTTGAACCGCAATTGTTTCTCGATGGGGATGGTCTCATGCCAAGCGGTAGCGGCGGCTCCCACCCTCCAGACGGCTTTTGCGTCTTGTCAGCCAACAATTCATAAAGCCTCTGCCAAACTCGGGGGATCGCACGTTGGTTTGCCTCGCAATAGGCCCAGAGCGAATTGAACGTCTCGCGTGAGCCCGTCATACGAGACGAATTCTCCCGGTCAGCAGTTCCTGCGTCATGCCCTGCTTGAGGTCGCTGACTTTGGCGAGCTTTGCCTCCAGTGCGTCAATTTCGGCATCAATGTCGGAAAGGATGGCGGCGATTGCAGTTTGTTCCGCCACCGATGGCAGCGGCAAAGTGACTTTGGCGATGTTCGTCTTATTGATGCCCAACACTTTCGTTCCGACAGCAAAGAAGCGAAATTGGGCCTTTACCGCTGCGGTTTGAAAGCAATAACGACGATACTGATGCCCAAGAGCATTTGTCTTGCTCTTGGCAACAATGGTGTGCAGTCCAGAAATGAATGGAATGTCGTCCGCATTGACAATCACCACATGCTTGCTCGCACCCTCTTCGTCCTCTGAAGCATCGACAAAAACAATATCTCCATCTTCCAGCAGCGAAGCCCGAGATATCCTATTCAAAGGAATATTGAGCTTCGGGATGTCTTGATACTCGGATCGAATGTCAACGAAGGATTTCTTCAACGTGTGAATATCGCCGTAGTGCAGATAGCAATAGCCGTCGGATGAGAGTTGGTCACGTGACGCCGAGAAGCCTCCGCTGAAGACAAACAAATCGCTCAATGACTTCACCCCCCACTCGCCACTAAAGCTCGGCAGGCGTTTCTTGCCGGTGAGCAATTCCTGCATTGTGCCTTGTTTGAGATCGCGCTTCTTGGCGATGAGTTGCTTCAGGGATTCGATGAACGCATCCGCATCGCTTAACGCTTCGGCGATGGTGCGCTGTTCGTCGTCGGTTGTAGGCAAAGCAACCTTAAACTCAAAAAGCTCCTTGAGAGTAATGCTTGCTTGATTTGCGTTTCCACGGAAGATTGCTTCGATCCACTTCAAATACCTTTTCGTCCTTAAGTGGTTCAAAAGAATATTCTGAACGTGTGTGCGCTTCTTCTTATCTCGAATTACCACCGCGTTTTGGTTGAGGAGCGCCCCTTCGTACTCCTGTGGGATAAGAATTACCTTCCCAACCATCGACGTATACATGGGAGGCTTAGAACCTACTGTGGAAATCACGAGGTCGTTTTTGGAGAGCCGCCACTTGGCGTATTGCGATGCCTTACGCTCAGTTACGAATATTTGGCTATCTGCCAAAATTGATTGGTTGCTTGTGTCGCTCACTCTGATGACCCGGACGCCATCACTCGAATATTCACTGGACTTAAAAGGGTATCCCTTGGTGTACTCGATTAAGGTGCCGAGTTGGGCGACCTCCCAGTCCTCTGGAATTACGCCTACTTCGGTCTGCCTAGAGCCGGGCCTCACGTCCATGAGAAACCCATCCTATCAAGGTGACGGCGCACCTTGGCCTCTAGTTCAGCCGTGCAGCTAACCATCTGCGGCATCGGGGTTTCGTAGCGCTCGGCCAGCTCCATCACACGCCGGGCGAGTTGCTGGCTCACGCGATCCATCTCGCCGTGGATGGCGGCATCGAGGGTGGCGAGCCATTTTTCATCCACCACCAGAGTCTTGATCTCGTTCCTCCCTGAGTTTGGGATAGTGAGCATAAGCCTTGGCATCGAGCGCAGCCTCGGCATCCTTGAGGCCTTTTTAAGTCGGCCTCTTCGGTATTGAGCTTTAGCCAGTCATTTAGGACAGCGACTTCGTCCTTCGCCTCCTTGTCATCCTTGATCTCCTTCAGCCGGGTAGCAACCTTCGCCTTGTTCACCTTGTCGAGGTCGGCGAAGGCTCCGTCCTCACTGCCGTGTTCCTCCTCTAGCTCGGCGAGCTTTGCAGTGACACTTTCTAGCTCAGCGACGAGTTGATCGATCTTCGCTTGTTCCTTGGCATAGTAACGGGCGACGAAAAGAGGTTTTGGGATCAGGTCGCAGGTCCAGCCTTTGTCCTTCTCCTTGCCCTTCTTGTCGGTTTCGATGACGCGGGTGGTCTCGGCCTTCCAGCCATCGGCTGCAATCAGGTAGCAGTCGTCCTGCATAGTCTCGGCCCAGTAGTCCATCAGGTGCTGGTAGATGTCGTAGGGGTCGATGAGCGGCTGGCCGGTATAGTGGGCGAGCAGGTCTTCTGCCAAGGCAGCGATAACGTCCTTGGGGTGGCAGCCGGCCTGTAGGGCCTTGAGCGGGCTGCGCTCTTCTTCCGCCAATCGGCGAAGTGGGCATTCATGCCGACGATGAACGTGGCGAACTCTGGATGCTCGTAGATGGTGGACTTGATGGCCGGCTTTTCCACGGCGAGGTCGAGGTAGCCGGGACGTCGGGGCTTGAACAGAGTCTGCCGAAGCTGCGGGCAGACAGCCCAGTACTGTTTCAGAGCGTCAACATCGGCGTCGGGGATGCCGCCTCGCAGGTGGCCGTCGATGTCCTGCACGTCCTCCGGCGTCTGGCTGTCGATATAGCGCGGCAGATTGAGATTGAATTCGTTCTTCTCGATCTCCTCGACAGCTGACCATGCGCGCATAGCGCGGCACTTCGAGCCGCCGGGTGAAGATGTCCACGATCTTGTGGATGTCCTGCGCGCGCAGGCGGTTCTTGGGGCCGTCCTTCATGAAGCCGCTGCTGGCGTCGATCATGAAGATGCCCTTGCGGGCGTGGGCGTCCTCCTTGTCGATCACGACGATGCAGGCCGGGATGCCGGTGCCGTAAAAGAGGTTGGCGGGCAGGCCGATGATGCCCTTGATGTAGCCCTTGCGGACGAGGTTGCGGCGGATGTCGGCCTCGGCGCCGCCACGAAACAGCACGCCGTGCGGCAGGATGCACGCGCCTTTGCCGGTGCTTTTCAGCGAGCGGACGATGTGCAGCAGATAGGCGTAGTCGCCCTGCTTCGCCGGCGGCGTGCCGAAGGGCTGGAAGCGCTGGTAGGGTCGTTCAGCGGATCGAGGCCGGTGCTCCAGCGCTTGTCGCGAAAATGGCGGATTGGCGACGACATAATCGAAGGTCTTGAGGGTGTCGCCGTCCTTGAACTTGGGGTCGGCCAGCGTGTTGCCCTGCATGATGAGCGCCGTCGGGTTGTCGTGCAGGATCATGTTCATGCGAGCGAGGCCGCTGGTGGTGGCGTCTTTTTCTTGCCCGTCGAGCGTGACGGCGGTGCCGGCTTCGTCGGCGACCTTCAGCAGCAGCGAACCGGAGCCGCAGGTGGGGTCGTAGACGGTGGTGGCGGCGCTGGTCTTGGCGTCGCGGATGCCGATGATCTGCGCCATGATGCGGCTGACTTCGGCGGGGGTGTAGAACTGGCCCTTGCTCTTGCCGCTCTCGGTGGCGAAGTGCCGCATCAGGTATTCGTAGGCGTCGCCGAGGATGTCGTCGCCTTCGGCGCGGTTCTTTGAGAAATCGAGCGCCTTGTTCTCAAAGATGGCGATCAGGTTGGTGAGCCGGTCCACCATCTCCTTGCCGCTGCCGAGCTTGTTGGCGTCATTGAAGTCCGGGATGTCGGACAGCTTGTTGGCATTGGCCAGCGGCGCGATGATCTTCTTGTTGATCTGGTCGCCGATGTCGCTCTTGCCCTTGAGCGCGACCATGTCCTTGAAGCTCGCGCCCTCGGGAATGGTGATCGGTGCGAAGGGCTGGCCGGCGTATTTGTCGCTGACGTATTTGATGAACAGCAGGACCAGGACGTAGTCCTTGTATTGGCTGGCATCCATGCCGCCGCGCAGTTCATCGCAGCTCGACCAGAGGGACGAATAGAGTTCGGATTTTTTCAGGGCCACGCTCAGTTCCTGTTTTCTCGGGCCGATGCGATCAAACGAAGTTTCCAGCGCCTTTAGCCGCTCGAACTTGCGCACGGCCGTCACCGATGTCGGCCGAAGCCACGAGCTAGGCGCTTCGCGCCCTTCGCGGTCGGGGTCTTAAAGGAATGCCAGTTGCCGCCTCAAGTCCATTTTTGGGTCATGATTGCCCCAGGCACAATCGGTGTGGTGCGCTGGTGCACAGAGAAAACTCCCCTGGATGGCAACGCGCCGGCCTCGTGGACCACCACAGTGAGATTGTTCACATCGGCTAGTCAGTTTCCGATTGCCGGCGGAAAAGCGTTATATTGTGTGCAACGCTCGTTGGATATTTTAAAACAGCGGGTTCCCTCGTCCATGAACAGGAAGCATTCCGGCCGATATGTCGCCTACTACCGCGTCTCGACATCACGGCAGGGCCGGTCCGGACTTGGCCTAGAGGCCCAGCGGCAGGCCGTCGGCGAGCACCTAAACGGCGGGAATTGGAAGCTGGTCGCGGAGTTCACCGAGGTTGAGAGCGGCAAACGCTCCGATCGGCCAAGGCTGGCGGAAGCCCTGAAGGCGTGCCGGCTTCAAGGTGCCAAGCTTATCATCGCCAAGCTGGACCGCTTGGCCCGCAACGTCGCCTTCATTTCCAACTTGATGGAGTCAAAGGTCGAATTTGAAGCAGTGGATTTCCCACAAGCGAACCGTCTCACGATCCACATCATGGCGGCCATCGCCGAGCACGAAGCGAAGATGATTTCTGATCGCACGCGCGTGGCCCTTGCGGCGGCGAAGGCGCGCGGCAAGCGGTTGGGCGGGTTCCGGGGTCGCGCTGGCACGGCGGCTGATTGCGCCAAAGCCAGACGGGCCAAATCCCTCGCGGCAAAATCTCGCGCCGCTGATCTGGCGCCAGTCATCGAAGACATACGAACTGCCGGTGCAAATTCGCTGCGTTCAATCGCGAGGGAATTAAATGAACGCGGGATTTCCGCATCACGCGGTGGGGTGTGGTCAGCCGCGCAAGTGCGTGCTGCAATCGCCAGAAAACCGGCGTCGCGGTAGGACGGTGCGAAATTAGTTGTCAGGCGTGCAACCTGTCGAGCAGGGCCTTCGCCTCCTTCAGAGAGCCCGCTCACAACAGTGACAGAAGCTCGGCCTTCTTGGTGGCGAACTCATCCGGTTAGACAATGCCCTTCTGTTGCAAGTCGGCCAGCCGCTCGATCCTGGCGAATATGTCGATTTCCTGTGCAGTCTTAGCACGGTCGGGTTCCATTTTCGGCGGGAAGGCAGGCGGCCGGTGTGATACCGGCGCCGGGTGCGCCATCCACTGACACGATTGCGAGCTTTGAACGGATCAATCACTTCGTCGAGAAAATTCCTTCCGACTGCAGCGAGCGCGCTACTTCGATGCAGCCGGGCCGGAGGCTAAGCAAAAAACTCGCTATGCTCGAACGTGATGGATAAGAACCCCAAGGCTTATGTTGAGGCGATGGTAGGCCCCAGCGCGCCGACGCCGACGCCGCACAGGTTGGACGCCCCAAGGGCTATTCCTAGGGACCGCCCAGCTCAGCGTCGTTGATGTGTTTAGGATCGAAGTTGGCCATCGGTTCAAAGGCGTCAATGGGATTACCCCACTGGGCGCGCCGATCGATTTCGGATAACGACCAAAAAGCGGCAAGCGCCGTTGTATTGGCAAAGTGTGGCCAAAGCGCTTTGTTGTCGATAATTCGGCTGATCGAGGTGCGTGCGATGTACTCGATAACTGCCTCCTTCTTTAGAAGATCGAGGCGTACATTGCGATCGAACTCACCCAAGTATCTGTTTTCATGCAAGTGTTCCACCGCACTTCGGACATCGTAAATCTCGCCCATGAGATCATGATGTTTGGGGCCGATAAACAATTGCGTGCGTCCCTTGAATTGCTGCTTCGTCTTGCCCGGAGACGGCAGGATCAGACCGTCAATGCAACGTGAGTACTGGTGCAAGCGTTCAAGAATATCCTGTGCTGTGCGCGTTTCCTGATAAAGGTGCAGGACGCGAAAAAAACGCCAATGTCCACCCAAAAGCGGCGCTTCCTCCATCTCGCGAATTTTGCCGGCTAGCCGAGCGGCCGTTTCAATGTCTGTAGCGGTAATGGGGATGTAGTACCGGAACGGGCACGGTACGGGGCTTTCAAGATCGCTTTGCTGACGCAAGCCCACCTCCCCATTCTCGCGGGAGCCTGTAAGGACGACTGGCTTGCGAGCTGTGGCGAAACGACTTGTGAAGAGAAGTCCCGCATAGAAAAGCTGAACCCAATGCTGTAGCAGCTTGTTTTCAGCATCTAGCACGCTTGGCACGGCCGACGGCTCTTTACTCAGCAAAAAGAGATTAGCGGATTTCGACTTCGCCCGCCCGCAGCGTGCCCAGCCATTCTCGCCAGTGTGCGGGAAACTCAAATTTCGTGTCCGCGATTACCCAAAGATTGGGCGTTATTTGGCCTTCAGGAACGTGCCCTTCCGTTTTTACGGTCAGCGTCACCAGCGCGTACTTCTCGCCATCCGCGATCCAACGGATTTTATCTGCGGTCATATCGACAGTCTCTCTAGAAAGCTCTTCTCATGAAGTCCCCGCTGCGTACAAGCGTTGTTGGACGTTCGGTCAGACGCGCAGATGCTGCGTGCGGCGCGTGGGCGCCGGCAGTAGAGTGTCCACCGTGTCAGAAATTCGTAGTTTGTATGAAATCTGCGCCGCCGGAACTGAAGGTCCGGTGCCTATGGATGTTACGGTAACTTGGCGGCCTCGGGGTGGGGGAGGGTCCGCCTGGCAAGGTGGTCGGTCCGGGTCCTGGGTAAGCGGCCAGTGGTCTTCCAAGACTGTCGGCAGGCTACAAGACCGTCTCGGCCTCGGTAGCTGACGAGCGGCCTTCTCTAGTCTGCTGCACCGTATCGGAGGCACACGCCGGCCCGCTTCGGCGGGTTTTTCGATTTTCGATCGATCGCAACGCATCGTCCGCGCTTCGCTTCGCGGCTCCACCCAACGCATCGCTGTGCGCCTCATCGCATCGCAACTCAACGCAACGACCCCCGGATCAAAGGTCCGGGGGCAAAGCCTTGCCGACCCCTGGACCGAAGCTTAGGCTTCGGTTCATGGCTCGTCCCTCAAGCTATTCGCCCGGCATCTTGCCCGTCGTGCGCGCTTGCGCAACCTTCGGTGCCACCGCCGAAGAAATCGCGAATTATCTCAATATCCCATGGGGTTCGTTCAAGCGTTGGATTTACGCTGAACCCGAATTGCGGGAAGCCTTAAAAAGAGGGCGCGATGCAAGCGATCAACGTGTCGAAAACAGCCTCTATCAGAATGCCATCGCGGGAAACGTGACCGCCGAAATCTTTTGGCTGAAAAACCGCAGGCCTGATCGCTGGCGCGATGTGCAGCACCTTGACCAGGCGGTCGGTCACTACATCATTGCCGATCGCCCCCTCTCCGAGGACGAGTGGATCGAGCAGCGTACCAAGGTGATCGAAGCTAAGGCAGAGAGCGGTGCTTCCCCAGCGCTTCCCGACACCGAGGACCAAACAGCTAAACCATTGGAATAATTCGACGTTCTCCTCTATCCTACGCTATGTGACTTGGCGCAGTGCCTATGGATGTTACGGGTGACTTGGCGGCATCCGGCCGGGGTAGTCCCGCCTGTGGAAGTGAGGTGGGGGTAGGACCCGTTGAACTGCCATCCCGTTGCCGTTCACGCCCTGATGGTACCGGCTGATGGACGACGACCACGTTGTCCGAAATGAAACATCCGAGAAGGCGTCTGCCCTGCCCTGGGATCAATGGCTCCAGGCATTCCGCAATTTGCTTGAAGCGTTGAACCGGGCCCGCAGTGCGCCGGACTCTGAGCGCGGACGATATGTCAGCGAGCTGACGGCGGTGGCAACGTTCATTAGCACAGTCGATAAGCAACTTGGTCATCGGTTCTTTGACTTTGCATCAAGGCTGGGAGATTTGGACAAGGGCCGAAACGATGATCCTCTATTCCACCCAGCAAAGATTTGGGACCGCCATCCGGAAGCTTCGCGCCGTTGGCGAGGCAGAGCGCGCGCGGTGCTGGCAATCGAGGCGCTGATCGCGACCGGCACCAGGCCAGGGAAGGCCGCGAGCATCATCGCTGATCGATTCCCAAATCTCCGCAAGTTTGCGGGCCCTAAGGCGTCATCGTCGCTGCTGGCCGTCGTGCAAAGAAATTGGCGCAAAGAGTTCAACGGCGGGCGCGTCAAAGATGATGAGGCTAAATTGCTATTCGACGAAGGCCTTAAGAAGATCAGAACGCTGATTGCGGCTGGTCTGAGAGACAAGGTCTTGAAGATTGCTGACAACGTGGATTCCGCCGCTGAACTGGGTGGTGTGTTAAGTCCCCCTTAGACCCCCCAAAAACCGCGTCTAAACTCTCTCGAAATTTCGCGCAATTCCGCGCCAATGAGAGAGAGAGCAAATGCAGCTCGACCTTGACAACCTTCCGCCACGGCTGAGGCGCTCAGCCGCGTCGGAATATCTGTGGCGCAAGCATGGCGTGAAGGTCGCGCCGACCAGTCTTGCGAAACTTGCCTGCACCGGCGGCGGTCCGCCGTTCCAGAAAGATGGACCATGGCCGACGTATCCGGTCCCAGGACTTGATCAATACGCCAAGAAACGTCTCTCGCGACTTGTCAGCTCGACATCGGAATTGGCTGCCGCGGAGAACAGCCGCCTAAGATGAAACGCCGCCCTTAATCGGGGCGGCGTTTTAATTCGGGGCAAACGTTCAAGTACGTAGGACACCCAGAGCTTTGCAGGCGACGGGCAATCCGAGATCAAGACCCGGCCGCTCCACCAACAACTTCCCGGACGGCAATCCGGGGCCAACAAAGAAATCACCAAATGCACATTTACACTGAGCCGGCCGCGCACGGCAAGCCCGAACAGGGCGCCCCTTCCCCTTCCGAATATTTGGATTTTCTCGTTCCGATCGCTGCGCATGATGTGCTGGCGCGCGCCCGCGAACTGCTCGATATCACTCTGCGCTCACGGAGGCAGACGTGACGCCGGTCACCGCGAACAATGAGCAGCCGCAGGCGCCGACGCGATCAGTCAATGGGGGTGTCATAACCGCGAGCCCCGCCGCCAAATAGCATAAGTACCTTGCCGCAGACGGAGACTCTTCACGCCGCGTCCCAATCGAAGACGGCGCCCAGCTAAGCGGATCATGCCCAGTCTGCAGGGTTTGTTCCATCTGCGGCTGCGCCCCATGCGGCACTCCCGGTTTTTGCCAGATGTGCCGTGAGGTCGACCGCAAGGCCGCAGCGCAGCGCCGGCGCGAGCACGATCTACCACAGGGCTGGGAGGACATGTCGTTGGGCGCGCTGTGGGAGCGACTCAATAATCCCTGGCGAACGTCACAGAGCACCATCGAGGCGATCCTAGTCGCCGTCCGCACGCGAGGCCTCGCTGCATTGAGGGAGCCGGCCAATCTCGAACGCCTCCGTCGATGCGATGCACAGGCGCAGGCGGAAATCGACCGACGCATCGACAAGCTTTTTGAGCTGGGGATTTTGGAAAAATGATTCCGCGATCCTATTGCAGGGAGGCGTTGAGCGAAGCGGAGGACATCTATCCGCACACCGATATTCCCGAGGACGATGCTCCGCCCGTAAACGGCCCGGAAGACTACGGGTTCGCGAACGGAAGGCCGAACGGTCACGGCGACAGCATCATTCCAGAGCTGGATGATCTCAGCGCCGGCAACGCACTCAACTGGGCCGACATGTCGAACTGGGACAACGAGCCCGTCCCGCAACGCGAGTGGGCTATTCGCGACCGCGTGCCACTCAATCAAGCCGGCCTCTTCTCCGGCGAAGGTGGCACCGGCAAGTCAATCATCGAGCTGACGAAGAACGTTGCGCACGTCACCGGTAAGGAGTGGCTTGGCTCAATGCCGGAGCCGGGTCCGGCATTCTCTATAGGTGCCGAAGACGATGAGAAAGAAATTCACATCCGCCTCGTGGCGATCGTCAGGCACTACGGCGTCACGTTCAAGGAGCTCGTCGAGGGCGGCCTTCATGTTCTTTGTCTCCTCGGCAAGGACGCCACGCTATGTGCTGCCAATGGCAAGAGCGGACGGGTCGAGACGACGAAGCTGTACCGGCAAATCTACGAAGCCGCCGGCGACATCAAGCCGAAGAACATCAGCATCGATACGTTGAGCCGCGCCTTTGCCGGCAGCGAGATTGAACGCGCTCAAGTCTATCAATTCGCCAATCACATGCAGGCCCTGGCTAAGGTCGCCAGCGGCTCGGTCACGGTACTAAGTCATCCGAGCCTGCAAGGCATTCAATCGGGTTCTGGTATTTCTGGATCGACGGCATGGCATGGCGCCTTCCGCTTCAGACAATTCCTCACGGGCGTGAAGGCAGAGGCCGGCGAGCAACCGGACAACGATCTAAGGCAGCTGGAGTTCAAGAAGAATCAGTACGGGCGGCTCGGCGAGACCATCGTGGTCCGCTACCAGAATGGTCTGTTCCTGCCCGAAGACGGAATATCCGGTCTCGACAAGGCGGCTCGCGAAGCCCGAGTGGATGAAGTCTTTCTGTCTGAGCTGAGCCAAATCATTCGGCAGGGGCGCGACGCCATGGCCGGGGAAACCAGTCGCGAATTTGGGCCGACACTGATTGCTGAGATGCCGGAGGCAAAAAAGGAGCGCATCAGGAAGAAGGAACTAGTCGACGCCATGAACCGGCTCCTCGCCGCCAACAAAATCCACGTCAGCAAAACCAGCGGGCCGCCGTCGAAAGCGAAGAAATGCTTGCTCCTGGGAGCCCGCCAGCCATGACATCGGCGAGCTTCCAACTTACTTCCAACTGCCTGCCAATTGCCTTCCAACTACCTCTGTTCCAACTTGCTGTGCCTATAGAGTTGGCAAGATGGAAGGTTGGAAGAACCTTCCACCTTGCCCGGCCACTCTATAGGCTCTGGCGGCCCTCCCTGGTTACGTCCTCGCGCGGCGGCGCGACCCATAGTAGGTGCGGCAAGCCTGCGCCTGGACCGCTCGCCAACATGGGGCCGGTGTCATGAGCGGCCTTCGTTCCCGCAGGAAGGGCGTTCGCGTTGAACTTGCGATAGCCAAGCTCATCGGTGCTCGGAGAGTCAGCCGGGCTTACCAAGCCGGCCATGACCTCGAACTGCCGCTCGGCGACGACCGGATGCTGCGGATCGAGTGCAAGGCCAGAGCCGACGGGTTTAGCACGCTGTATCGCTGGCTCGATGAGCGCGACTTGCTGATCGTGAAGGCTGATCGGCAGGAGCCGCTGGTCATCCTGCGATTGTCGTTGGCGGCGGAGATCGCCGAGGCTGGCAGCGGCACAAATGTGGGCGTGAGATGAGCCGCGCCCCCTCTCCATTCCGGCAGTCAGACCTGACGCGAGCCATCAAGGCTTACGTCAGGGCCGGGATTCCGGCTGAGCGCATACGCACCGCCTTCGATAAGAATGGCCGCCCGGTTATATTCGTCGCCAAGCCGGACGAAGCCGACCGCTGTAATGCGTGGGACGACGCTGTAAGCGCGCTGGAGGCGCAATGAAACCGTTCCGCTATGTGCAGTCTTTCGTTGACCGCAAAACTGGCGCGGCCTTCCACTATTTTCGCCGTCACGGCTATCCGCGCGTTCGCCTCCCCAGCCTCCCCGGTAGCCGCGAGTTCATGGAAGCCTACCAGCGGGCTTTAGACAGCCAGCAAATGCCCATCGGCGCGACCCGGACCAAGCCAGGTACCGTCAACGCCGCCATCGTCGGCTATTACGATAGTATGATGTTCTTTGGATCGCTGGCACCGAGTACGCAAGCAATACGCCGGCAAATTCTAGAACGCTTCCGCACAGATCATGGCGACAAGCCTATCGCGCTGTTGCCGAAAAAATTCATTGTCCTGACGATTGGGAAGCTAAAGCCGAGCGTCGCGACTAACTGGCTGAGTGCGATCCGTCATCTGATGCAATACGCCGTATCGGCCAATCTGTGTGAAGTCGATCCTACACAAGGCATCAAACTCAAGACCCCTAAAAGCGACGGCATTTACACCTGGAGTGAACAGGACATTGCCGCTTATGAGGCCGTGCACGGGGTTGGCACGAAGGCTCGATTGGCGCTCGCCCTCGGGCTCTACACAGGCCAGCGCCGGAGCGACGTTCTTCGTATGGGGCGGCAACATATCCATGACGGCATGCTCTCAGTTAAGCAGCAGAAGACCGGGGCCGAGCTGCGCATTCCAGTCAACCCTGACCTGCGCGCCATCATCGACGCCACGCCAGGCGGGCATCTAACGTTTCTCGTCACCCGGACTGGTAAGCCGTATGGGGGTGACAATTTCAGCGAACAGTTTCGAGCGTGGTGCAAAGCAGCTCGACTTCCAGATGAGTGCAGCTTTCATGGGTTACGCAAGGCGGCATGTCGGCGCCTTGCCGAAGCCGGCTGTAGCGTGAACGAAATCGCCGCCATATCTGGTCACGCCACCTTGCGAGAGGTGCAGCGGTACACCAAGGCCGTCGATCAAGAGCGCATGGCGCGCAATGCGATGGCGCGAGTGAACGATACAGCAACATCAAGTGTCAAAACCGGATAAGTTTGACACTTTGGGATAAAAAAGCCCTTATTTTACGGCCACTTCTAGCCCCGCCAACAATTAGAGTTAAATTGTGCGGATGGGCCGCAGGTCAGAAATCAGCGCCGGTCTTCTCGCGTTCCGCCGCCGGCAGGAACTCGAAGTTCTGCTGGCACATCCGGGAGGCCCGTTGTGGGCGAAGAAGGACGACGGCGCCTCGGGCAACATTCGGCGGTGCTGTTTTTCAGCTGGCTTGCCGGCGACCAGTTCCTGGTATGGGGCTGGCGCGTTCCGTTTCTGCTGAGCATCGTCATAGCCGGCGTCGGCCTCTATATCCGGCTTGGCATTCTCGAAACGCCGATCTTTCGCAGGCTGGTCGAGGAGAAGCGCGTTGAGCGGGCGCCGGTTCTGGAAGTGATCCGCCGCCAACCCAAGGAGATCGTGCTCTGCGCCTTGGCAAAGACTGCGGAAACCGCGCCGGCTTACATCTACATCGCCTTCGTTTTTGTCTATGGCACGCAGGTCCTCCATACGCCGCGCGAGTTCCTGCTCACCGCGCTGATCGCCGCGTGCGTGCTGGCGTTTTTTGTCATCCCGTTGTCCGGCCATCTATCCGACCGGTTCGGGCGCAAGCGCATGTATCTGATCGGCGCCATCACCACGGGTGTGTTCGGCTTCGTCTATTTCGCGATGCTCAATTCGCTGGTGCCGGTCTGGATGTTTCTCGCCGTCATGCTGTCGTTTGTGCCGCACGGCCTGATCTTCGGGCCGCAGGCGGCGCTGTTCGCCGAGTGCTTCGCCCCGCGCCTGCGCTATAGCGGCACCTCGATCGGATTTCATCTTGCCGCGATCACGGCGGGCGGGCCGGCGCCGCTGATCGCCACCGCGCTGCTCGCCTGGACCGGATCGGGATATGCGATCGCCGGCTATATCGCCGTCACCGCCATCGTCAGCGTCATCGCCACGCTGTTGATGCCCGATTACACCGGCAAGGATATCTCGCACCGGCACGTCTGACGAAAAGCGCTGCGGCACGCGGCCTTGCTCAGGCTATTGACAATATATTGTCATGATGACA
This sequence comes from uncultured Alphaproteobacteria bacterium, assembly GCA_963806465.1. Lineage (GTDB taxonomy): Bacteria > Pseudomonadota > Alphaproteobacteria > Rhizobiales > Xanthobacteraceae > BOG-931. The sequence continues at coordinate 15,554 of CAWDZD010000045.1, forward strand.
ATATATCACCATGAACGTGGAAGCGGCCATCACCGACCTGGTGCTCGAGACCTTCCGGCTCAACGGCCGCCTCTTGGCCGCCGGCGATGCGCTGGTGGGCGATCTCGGGCTGACCAGCGCGCGCTGGCAGGTGCTCGGCGCGATCGCGCTGTCCGCCGTGCCGCTGTCGGTGGCGCAGATCGCGCGCAACATGGGGCTGACCCGGCAAGCGGTGCAGCGCTTGGCGAATGAGATGCAGGGTGACGGCTTGGTGCGGTTCGCGCCCAACCCGCATCATCAGCGCGCCAAGCTGGTGCTGCTGACCCCCGCGGGGAAGATGGCTTTCGCCGCGGTCATGAAGCGCCAAAGCGCGTGGGCGACCGAACTCGGCCGGGGCCTCAATGCCAAACCGATCGAGACGGCAGCGGTCATGCTGCGGACCATTCGGCAACGGCTCGATGATCGAACCGACAATGGAGGCGACAATGCTGCGTAAGGTTCATCCGATCGCCGGCGCGATCGGGTTTGCGACGATCCTGACGTTCTGGCTTTCGACCGTCACATCGGAATTGTTCGGCTCGACCGACGTCGTCGCCGCGGTCAAGGAAACGATCCCGTGGGGCTTTTTGATCGTGGTGCCGGCGCTCGTCGTCACCGGCGCTTCCGGCTTGCGCATCGCCGGCGCGTCGTCCGATCCACGGCTGATCAGGAAACGGCGCCGCATGCCGATCATCGCCGCCAACGGCGTTTTCATTCTCGTGCCGGCCGCGCTCTATCTGGCGGTGCTGGCGTCGCGCGGGGAGTTCGGGATGCTGTTCTACGGCGTACAGGCAATCGAGCTGGTCGCCGGCGCCATTAATCTCACTCTCATGTCGCTCAACATCCGCGATGGCTTGAGCCTGACGGCGAACCGGCGACGGCGATCGCCGGCGGCCAAACAACTCGCCACCAGCATCTGAAGGAGACCGGCCATGCTGACAATGCGCCCGCTCGATGAACACGTTCCGATCCAACAGCAGCTCGGCGCCACGGCGTCACCAGCGGTGCTGATCAACATCTTCACCGTCGCGCCGCACGACGTTGACGGCTTGCTCACGGCCTGGGAGCACGACGCCAATTGGATGAAGAAGCAGCCCGGCTATATCTCGACGCAACTGCATCGCGGCATCGGCGGCAGCTGCACGTTCCTGAACTATGCGGTCTGGGAATCGGTCGAGCACTTCCGCGCGGCCTTCACCAATCCGGAGTTTCGCGGTGCGCTCGCCGCCTACCCGTCGAGCGTGGTGGCGATGCCGCATTTGTTCGCCAAGGTCGCGGTGCCGAATCTGTGCACGAACTAGTGGTCCCGCATTCGCGCGAGTGGAAGGGCAGGTCCGCATCCGTCATTGCGAGCGAAGCGAAGCAACCCAGTCTCAGCTGGTGAATTCTGGATTGCTTCATCGTTTTTCCGTTCGCCATGATGAGGCATCTGTTTAGGCAATTCCTTCTCTAACCCGATCCGTGAGTCACGCCCGCCTTCTTAAGAGGGGCAATCAAATGTCCGATGTTGGGGTAGAAGCCGTCATCGGCGGGCGACGCGACAAAGTCGCATTTTGACCCGAGACTGACGTGCCGAACTGTCAAACGAATGTCTGATGTTGAGGGTGAAGCCGACATCAAAAGCGAGCGCCGTCATTTCCGTTGATAACCCAAAGCTGGTCAGCGTCTGTGGGTCAATTCAATCTGCCAATGCCCGGTAACTAGTCGCGAAACGCTTCCGGTAATCCCGCGGCGGGATTTGCAATGTGCGCACGAATGCCGCGCGCATCTGTTCTTCGCCGGTATAGCCGCACGCTTCGGCGATCACTTCGATGCGATCGTCCGTCTCCTCCAAGCGCCGGCGAGCGGCATCCAGGCGTATTGCATCGACCGCCTTGGCCGGTGTCCGGCCGCGCTTGCGTGCGTACTGGCGGGCGAAGTTGCGGGGACTCATGTGAACGCGCTCGGCCAGGCCTTCTACCGTCAAATCGGCATTCAGATTCTCCGTCATCCAACGGTCAAGGTCGGCGAAGATGTCCGCATCGGATTGGGCCTGAGCTGCAAGCAGCGCGCTGTACTGCGACTGGCCTCCGGCGCGCTTGAGATAGACGACAAGCATGCGGGCGACGTCGATCGCCACTTCGCGCCCACAATGCTCCTCGATTAACGCCAGCGCCAGATCAATTCCGGTCGTAACGCCGGCCGACGACCATACGCGCCCGTCCTGAACGAAGATCGCGTCCGGCTCGACCTGCACTTTCGGATGCTTCCGCGCCAGCAGGGGCGCGTGCATCCAGTGCGTGGCGGCCCTCCGGCCGTCGAGGATGCCGGCCGTGGCAAGCATGAAGCTGCCGACGCACACCGAGCACACGCGCCGGCATTTCGGAGCGCGACTGGCAATCCATTTGATCAGCCTTGTGTCCCGGGTGACGTCCTCGACCGTGAAGGCCCCGGGAACGATAAGTGTGTCGATTTCGGCGCGGTCGAGCGAGCGGATCGATCGAGTGACGAGCGGCACGCCGTCTGCGGTGTCCACCTGGCCGCCGTGAGAAGAGACAACGGTGCACTTATAGTGCACGCGGCGGCTCCGGGTTTGGCCGAAGGTCGAAGCAACGCGGAAAGCTTCGAGCGGTCCGCCAAGATCAAGAAGCGAAACGCCTTGATATGCGGCAAGGACGACATGTCTCTCCTTTGGCACTGACTTCCCTCCAGCGTGATGCCGAACACTTGGTAGCCGCGCAGCCGATCGCCCAGATGTCGGTGGCAGTTTTTCTGGGATCTATGTCATTTCCACCAAAAGCTCCCTCCGATAGAACATGCCCATATCGGTTAGGAGAAACAATCATGAAACTTGTCGGTGTTGGCAGCGGACCGATCGGCGGCGCTGTGGCAAAAATGGATGACGGAACTCGGCAAGCCATCGACCAGTTGGTAAGGGCGCGGCGGTCCATTCGACGCTTCACTGATCGCCCGGTTTCCAAAAGGCTCTTGCTTGAGATCGTCGATATTGCTGGGAGAGCTCCCAGCAACTCAAACATGCAGCCTTGGCGGGTCTATATGGCGGGCGGTGCGGCCAAGGATAAGCTCGCTCAAGCGCTCAGCGACGCACACCAAAAATCTCCCTCCGATTACCAGCCAGAGCGGCCGATGTTTGCGCCGAATCTACCCGCCCCGTATTCAGATCGGCTGCACCTATTTGGACGCGTATTCTACGGCGCACTCGGCATCGACCGTGCCGAGATGGAAGCGCGCGGCCGGCAGACAGCGCGGAACCTCATTTTCTTTGATGCTCCGATTGGCGCATTCTTCACGGTGGACAGACGGCTGGAAGCGGGTAGCTGGTTCGACTGCGGGCTTCTTGCTCAGACTTTTATGCTTGCCGCGAAGGCCAGAGGCCTCGATACCTGCCCGCAGATTTTCCTGACTAAGTATCACTCGGTTGTTCGCCAGCATCTACCCATCGACGATAGCCAAATAATCGCCTGTGGCATGTCGATAGGTTACGCTGACACAAGCTCCGTTGAGTACACTATCAACATGCCGCGCATCCCGGTCGACGAATTCGCCTCTATCGTTGGGCTTTAATAAGCATGCACCACGCCAATGGCAGCTTTTGGCCCTTCTCGGCCGTCCATCTCGGCCTGAGGTATGTCCGCTCTTGCGGTAAATGGAGACGTGAATGGATTACCCCGACTGATATGCTCTGTTCGGGATGGCGAAGCCGCAGCTTGAGCCGTCGGTCACTTCGACCTCGTCTTCCCATGGCAGCCGGTATTGGCCGGCGAGCAGATCGCGCATGTAGGTATAGGGGCAATCCTGCGCGCCGCCCTTGACGGCGACATAGCCGCGGTGGCCGAACTGATAGATGTTGTTCTCCACGCCCCAGATGCGGCGCGCCTCGTCGGCGAGCTTCGGCCGCACCTCGGCGGTGACGATCTCGTCGGGCGCGCCATTGCCGGTGGCGAGCGGCACGCCGTCGAAATTGACGATCATGCCTTCGCCCATGGAATTGAACACGCCGTCGGTGCCGGCCATGCAGACGTTGGCGGTATACATCAGGTTCGAGAACGCGTTGCTCTGATTGCTGACCTGCCAGGCGTGGCGGATCGGCGCCGTGTAGCCGGCGGTCCGCAGCATGATGTTGGCGCCTTTGTAGGCGCACTCGCGCGCCATTTCCGGGAACATGCCATCGTGGCAGATGATCAGCGCAACCTTGCTGCCGTTCGGTCCGTCGCACACCGGAATGCCGAGATTGCCCGGCTCCCAGGGCTCGACCGGTACCCAGGGATGCATCTTGCGGTAATAGAGCTTGATCTCGCCTTCGTCGTCGATGATCAGGCCGGAATTGTACGGGTTGCCGTCGGGATTGTACTCCATGATGGAGAAGTAACCCCAGATGCGGTTGTCGATGCAGGCTTGCTTGAAGCTTGCGACCTCAGGCCCGTCGAGCCGCGACATCAGGTCGGGATTGGCGTCCATCGACAGGCCGTGCAACGAATATTCAGGAAACACCACGAGGTCCATCGTCGACATGCCTTTGCGCGCTTTCTGCACCATCGCGCAAATCTTCTTGGTCTGTGCCGCCAGATCGCTCTTGGTCGCAATCGTCGGCAATTGCAGCTGAACGAGCCCGATCACCACGCCGTCTGGCGTCTTGTTCAATCCGCCAAGTCCACTCATCCGTCGTCTCCATCCATGCGCATGGTTCCCGGGCATAAGCGCGTTTACGCGCGTCTGCGACGCGCTATGGCAAATCTACACAATTCCGCGGCGGCGCGCATCAGAAGCTGCGAAATCGCTGGCGACGACGGTCGCCATCAGGGCACGTAAGTCGCTCGCGTGCTTGGCGCCGAACACGGCGTCAAAACGCGCTTGCGCCGCGTACCAAAGCTTTGCCGCCGCGCGCAGGCGCTGCGCGCCGGCTTTGGTCAAAGCGAGTTGTTTCGCCCGGCGGTCGGTGGCCGAAGCTTCAATGCGGATCAGGCCGTCGCGCTGCAGCGGCAGTATGTTGCGCCCCAATGTGGTGCGGTCCATCACCAGGTCGTCGGCCAAGGCGTTGATGGTCTGCGGCCCGTTGTGCTTGAGCTTCGCCAGGATCGTGAACTGACTGGTGCGCAAGCCGCTCGGCGTCAGGCATTGATCGTAGAATTGCGTCACGTGGCGCGCCGCGGCGCGGATCGCCTGGCAGTTGCAAGGTTCGGGCGTGGCGGCAAGCAGTGCGGGCATCGGCGTCATCCTTGACAAGAGCGTATATGCGCCTATTTAAGCGCACATACGCTTATATCAATCCGGGGCGCCACTGCCTACGGTGCTCGCATCAACGGCAAGGAACACGACGAGGACCATCATGGCCAAGCTTGCGGGAAAGATCGCGCTCGTCACCGGCGGCACCAGCGGTATCGGGCTCGCCACCGCCAAAGCGTTTGCTGATGAAGGAGCGCACGTGTTCGTGACCGGACGCCGCGAGCGAGAACTCGCCGCCGCTGTCGCAGCAATCGGCATAAGCGCGACCGGCTTCCAAGGCGACATGGCCAAGCTCGACGATCTCGATCGCCTCTATGCCAAGATCAAACTGGACAAGGGCCGGCTCGACATCGTCTTCGCCAATGCCGGCACGGCGCGATACGCGGCGCTCGGCGACATCACCGAAAAGCTTTACGACGCGACCTTCGGCGTCAACGTCAAGGGCGTGCTATTCACCGTGCAGAAAGCGTTGCCGCTGATGCCGGACGGCGCCGCCATCGTGCTCAATGCATCGATCGTCGGCAGCAAGGGATTGGCCAGCAACAGCGTCTACAGCGCCACCAAGGCCGCCGTGCGTTCGTTCGCGCGGACCTGGACGACCGACCTGAAAGCGCGCCGCATTCGCGTCAACGCGATATCGCCGGGATCGATCGACACGCCGGGCTTCGGCGAATTAATCGGCTCGTCCGAAACCGGGCAGCAGCGGCTGAAGATGCTGTCGACCGTTGTGCCGATGGGCCGGCTCGGCAAGCCCGAAGAGATCGCCAAGGCCGTCGTGTTCCTGGCATCCGACGATGCGAGCTTCATCACCGGCATTGAGCTGTTCGTCGACGGTGGTTTCGCGCAGGTTTAAGTCTGGCGCTTTATCGCGCCCAGTCCCACATCATTTGCAATTCTACCAGGAGGTTTCGCCATGACGTCACGTTCAGTGGTTTTTGCCGAGCCGGTGCGGACCGCGATCGGCACGTTCGGCGGCACGCTCAAGGATGTGCCGGCGCCCGAACTCGGCGCGGTCGCGATTGGCGGCGCGGTCGCCCGCGCCGGCCTTCGCCCCGACGCGGTGCAGACGGCGGTGATGGGCAATGTGATCCAGGCCGGTGAGAAAATGAATCCGGCGCGGCAGGCGGCGGTCAATGCCGGACTTCCGGTGACGACGCCGGCGATGACGGTCAACCGCGTCTGCGGCTCTGGCGCGCAGGCCATCGTTTCCGCCGCGCAAGACATCCTGCTCGGCAACATCGACGTCGCGGTCGCGGGCGGCATGGAGAATATGGATCAGGCGCCGTATCTCGTTCAGCGCGGGCGCTGGGGTTACCGCATGGGTGACGGCCAGCTTTTCGATAGCGTGTTGCGCGACGGCTTGAACGATGCATTTTCCGACAAGCATTCCGGCTGGCACACCGAGGATTTGGTGGAGAAATATCAAGTGACTCGCGACGCCCAGGACCGCTTCGCGCTACGCTCGCAGCAGCGTTTTGCCGCCGCGCAGGCCGCCGGTCATTTCAAGTCTCAGATCGTGCCGGTCGAAGTGCCGGGCAAAAAGGGGCCGACCGTATTCGACAAGGATGAGGGCAATCGCCCGGATACGACGCTGGAAACGCTCGCGCGCCTGAAGCCGGCCTTCCGCCCTGACGGCACCATCACCGCCGGCAATGCGCCGGGATTGAATGACGCGGCCGCGGCGGTGGTGCTCGCGGGCAACGCGTGGGCCGACAAAAGCGGTCTCGCTGCCAAGGCGCGGCTGGTGTCCTACGGGATTGCGGCGGTCGAGCCCGGCATGTTCGGGCTTGGGCCGATCCCGGCGGTGCGGCAGGCATTGACGAGGGCCGGCTGGGAGATCGGCGCAGTCGAGCGCGTCGAGATCAATGAAGCATTCGCGGCGATCGCCATCGTCGTCGCCCGCGAACTCGGCTTTCCCGAAGACATTGTCAATGTCGAAGGCGGCGCTGTCGCGCACGGTCATCCGATCGGCGCAACCGGCGCGATCCTGACAACAAAGCTTATTCATTCAATGCGTCGGGACGGTCTCAAGCGCGGTGTCGTCACGCTCTGCATCGGCGGCGGCCAGGGCATCGCGCTGGCGATCGAAACCGTGCACTAGCGCCGAATGAATTTAGTTAGGCGAGGCAATCAAGATGCGGCGCTCGCAGTTGTTGGATTGCTTCGTCGTGGAGCTTCGTCATCGGGACTGCCACTTCGGGTCGAACCATGGTGTGAGTCACGGGCGAGTGAAATTTTATTAATGCGTCGTCAAAGCAGGGAGTGAAAGATGTCCAGTAAAGACACCCGCGACGAACCGGTCTTAAAAAATGGCAAGCTTAACCGCCGCAACATGCTGCTCGCGGGCAGCGCGCTGGCCGCAGCTTCGGCGCTGAGTTCCACGCCTGGTTCGCCTGACCAGGCAGGGGCTTCGGGCGCGTACAGTAACAGTGCGATCGCAATGATGCCGCCTGGAAAAGCAGTTCCAGCTTCGGAGCAAGAACGCGTCCTCGGCATTAAGATCGCAAGAGCGATGTTGTCTGGCCCGGGCGAAATCACCAAAGATGCAACAGTCGCAGAAATGGGTGCAGACGGCAATCTCATTATCCTCCGTCAAGGTACCAACGATTGGGTCTGCTTTCCCGGAGATGAGAATGAGATCGGCAATGTTCCTATGTGCGCCGATCCGATGGGCTTGCAATGGATGATGGACATCAGGGCCAAGAAGCCCAAGCCCACGAATACGGCCCCGGGTCTTATCTACATGCTGTGTGGCGCTACGCAGCACAGCAATACCGATCCGTTCGATAGAACAAGTCCAGCTATCCCGATTGGTCCTCACTGGATGATCATTTGGCCTTACGATGCCAAACGTTGTGGCCTGCCCAACACCGTCAGGGACGCGGGCGCGTGGGTGATGTTCGATGGCACTCCTTACGCCTATCTGCACATCTGCGGCACGCCCTGGGTCGGAAATGAGTACGGACCCGGTCAGGTCCCGATCTGGACGATGCGATATGGCGGGCAATTATAGACTTGACGCTTAACAGCGGACGCGACGCATTAGATCGGATGCTAGTGGTACCTGTTTGTGGCCCTTCTCGGACCTCGGGAGATGGCGGCGCTCACACGGGCAGTGTCGCGTTATTGACATTTCCCGGATCGATCGTCCGTCGCGTGCCTCTTTTTGAGAGGCAAGCCGACCGCTTCGCGCCGCCTTGATCCATGTCAAGGCGGCGTTGCTCGCAAGTCATATTTTTTTGTTAAGCATCATAAGCAATTGCGGAGGCACATCATGAGCGACACCCAGACCTACACGTCCCCCGACAAAACCTTTCCGTTCCTTCTCAATACCGGCGAGTTCGCCGCTCTTGGCAAGAAGCGAATCGGGGATTTCATGCGCGTGCAGACGGAATTCCTCGACGAGTTCCAGGAAACCAATCGGCATTGGCTCGACCGCATCCAGTCGGAAGCGAACTTAGCGTCCGAATTCGCCTCGAAACTGAGCGCAACGCGGTCGATGCCGGACGCGATGGCGGTATCGCGGGATTGGGCAACGCAGTATTTCGCCATGCTGGCGGAAGACGGCAAGCATCTGGCCGACGACACCCGGAAATTCATCGAAAAGAGCACGCGATTGCTGTCGGGCGGCCTGTCGGCCCAACCGCCTGCGGCCAATTCGTAAGCTTAGGCGTCAAAGTCGCGATTTATCTTTCCAGCCGCGCCACGATTTCGACGTGGGCGGCATAACGGAACTGATCGACCGCCGTGACTTCCTTGAGCTGATAGCCGGCGCGCGTGAGTATCGCGGTATCGCGGGCAAAGGTCGCTGGATTGCATGACACCGCGACGATGCGCGGAACGCTGCTTGCCGCCAGTTGCTGCGCTTGTGCGTCGGCGCCCTGACGCGGTGGATCGAAGACTACGGCGTCGAAATTTTTCAATTCCACCGCGGTGAGCGGGCTGCGGAACAAATCGCGCCGCTCGACGTCGATCGGCTTGAGGCCGGCCGTCGACGCAGCCGCGCGGGTGAGGGCGGCAAGTGCCATTTCGTCGTCATCGACGGCCAAAACCCGCGCCTGCTCGGCGAGCCGCAACGCGAACGGGCCGATGCCGGCAAACAGGTCGGCGACTTTGGCGGTGCCGGCGCACGCGGTAAGAACGAGGCGCGCCAGCGCTGCTTCGCTCTCGGCGGTCGCTTGAAGGAACGCGGCCGGGGGCAACGGCACAGTGGCCTTGCCGATGCGCAAGGTCGGCGCCCGCGCGAGCACAATCAACTCGCCATGGCGCGTCAGCCGGGCCAAATCGTGCTTGGCGGCGACGCCCGCCAGCGTGCTCATCAGCTCAGGCGCCAGCGGGCCGGAACCGCGCACATCGACGTCGAGGCCGGCGTCCGTTGCGGTGACGTGAATGTCGAGCGGTTTCTTTGTCGGACTTAGCGCTTCGGCAATCGCCCACGCCGCCTCGATCGCTCCGCGCATGCCCGGGGCCAGGACTGGGCAGCGGTCGATCGCCACGATGCGATGGCTGCGCGCGGCGGCGAAGCCGACTTCGAGCACGCCTTTGGCGCCGCTTCGCGCATGGAACACCGCGCGGCGACGGCCGTCGCCGTGCGCGTCAACAAGGTCGGCGACCGGCGCGTCGAGCCGGGCCTGACGCAACGCTGCGGCGACGAGATCACGCTTCCAGGCGCGGTATTGCGTGTCCTGCCAATGCTGCACGGCGCAGCCGCCGCACACGCCGAAATGCGGGCAGATCGGCGCGATGCGCTGCGGACTCGGCCGCTCGACCTGGAGAAGCCGACGGCGGTCGGGATGGCCGGCGACCTCCTCGACCTCGACGGTTTCGCCGGGCAGGGCGCCGGGCACGTAGATCGGTCCGGCGGGCCCGTCGGCGACGCCGTCGCCGCGATGGCCGAGCCGGGCAATCACGATCCGCTCAACCACGCTCCGCCTCGATGAAGAATTCGCGATTGCCGTCGCCGCCAAGGATCGGCGATGGCATGCAGCCGCCGACGCGCCATTCTTGGCTTGCCAGAAATGCGGCGATGTCATTGCAGACCGCTTGATGAATGGCCGGGTCGCGCACGATGCCCTTCTTGATGTCGGATCGTCCGGCTTCGAATTGCGGTTTGATCAGCGCCATGAGGCACGCCCGCGGCCGCAATAGCTTGCCGATGGCCGGCAGCACCAATCTGAGCGAGATGAAGCTGACATCGACCACGGCGAAATCCGGCCGCTCGCTCAACTGGGCCGGATCGGCGGCGCGGATATCGGTTTGCTCCAGCGATACGATCTCATCGCGTCCACGGAGCCGCGGATGCAACTGGCCGCTGCCGACATCGATCGCATAGACTTTTCTGGCGCCACGCTGCAGCAGCATTTCGGTAAATCCGCCGGTGGACGCACCGACGTCGAGGCAAACCCGGCCGGCGACGTCAGATTGGAAGTGATCCAGCGCTGCGGCGAGCTTGATCGCGCCGCGCGACACATAGGGGTGCTCCGGCGCTGCCTCGATGGCGGCATCGGTGGAAATGGCGTCCGACGGCTTGCGCACGGTTACGCCGTCCGCGGTGACAAGGCCGGCCGCGATCGCGGCTTGCGCCCGGGCGCGGCTTTCGAACAGGCCGCGCGACACCAACAGGCGATCGGCGCGCTCGCGGGCGGTCATGGGTTCACCGTCATCCTGAGGTGGCCGCGAAGCGGCCCTCGAAGGATGCTCGGCCCGGGCCGTCGCCCTTCGAGGCTCGCTTTCGCTCGCACCTCAGGGTGACGGAAAACGGTAGCGAGTCTACCTACCTTGCCAGCTTGACCACGTCGCCGCGCAGGTTCTGGCCGAGCGCTTCGAACGCCTTGGCGACGATGCCTTTGGCGTCGAGGCCGGCCTTAGCGTACATGGCGTTGGGCGAGTCGTGGTCGATGAAGAGGTCGGGCAGCACCATGGGCCGCACTTTCAGCCCGCGGTCGAGCGCGCCCTGTTCGGCGAGCGTCTGCAGGACGAACGAGCCAAATCCGCCGATCGAACCTTCCTCGACGGTCAGCAACACCTCATGTTCGCGCGCGAGCCGCAACACGAGATCGACGTCGAGCGGCTTGGCGAAGCGGGCGTCGGCGACCGTGGTCGAGAGCCCGTGGGCGGCGAGTTCGTCGGCGGCCTTGAGGCATTCGCCGAGCCGCGCGCCGTAGGAAAGCAGCGCCACCTTGGTGCCTTCGCGGACGATGCGGCCCTTGCCGATCTCGAGCGGCTTGCCTTCGTCCGGCAGCGGCACACCGAGGCCTTCGCCGCGCGGGTAGCGCAGCGCCGACGGCCGATCGTCGATGGCGACGGCGGTCGCCACCATATGGACAAGGTCAGCTTCGTCGGCGGCCGCCATCAGTACGAACCCGGGCAGGCAGCCCAGATAGGCGATATCGAACGAGCCGGCATGGGTCGGCCCGTCGGCGCCGACCAGGCCGGCGCGATCCATGGCAAAGCGCACCGGCAGACGCTGGATCGCCACGTCGTGCACCACCTGATCGTAGGCGCGTTGCAGGAAGGTCGAATAGATGGTCGCGAACGGCTTGAAGCCTTCGGTCGCCAGCCCGGCGGCAAAGGTGACGCCGTGCTGCTCGGCGATGCCGACGTCGAAGGTGCGGTCGGGAAATTCCTTCTGGAACAGGTCGATGCCGGTACCCGACGGCATCGCCGCGGTGATGGCGACGATCTTCGGATCCTTGCGCGCTTCTTTAATGAGGCTTTCGCCGTAGACTTTCTGATAGGCAGGCGCGGAGGCCTTGGCCTTCTGCTGGGCGCCGGTTGCGACGTCGAACTTGACGACGCCGTGATATTTGTCGGCGGATTTTTCCGCCGGCTCATAGCCCTTGCCCTTCTGGGTCACGACATGAACCAGGAACGGGCCGTTCTCGGCGTCGCGGACGTTTTTCAGGATCGGCAACAGGTGATCGATGTTGTGGCCGTCGATCGGGCCGACATAAAAGAAGCCGAGCTCGTCGAACAGCGTGCCGCCGGTGACCAGACCGCGGGCGTATTCCTCGATCGCGATCGCGCGTTTCTCCAGCATGCGGTTCGGCAGGCGCTTCGCCACCTTGCGCATGAAATGACGCAAGCCGCGATACGGCGGAGAGGAGACGCATTTCGCCAGATAGGCCGACAGCGCACCGACCGGCGGGGCAATCGACATGTCGTTGTCGTTGAGGATGACGATGAGGCGCGAGTTCATCGCGCCGGCATTGTTCATGGCCTCATAAGCCATGCCGGCGGACATAGCGCCGTCACCGATCACGGCGATGACATTGTTCTTCTTGCAGCCGAGATCGCGGGCGACCGCCATGCCCAGCGTGGCGGAAATCGAGGTCGAGGAGTGCGCCGCCCCGAACGGATCGTATTCGCTCTCGGCGCGCTTGGTGAAGCCGGACAGCCCTCCGCCCTGGCGCAGCGTGCGGATGCGATCGCGGCGGCCGGTGAGAATTTTATGCGGATACGCCTGATGGCCGACGTCCCAGACCAGCCGGTCGGCCGGCGTGTCGAACACATAATGAAGCGCAACCGTCAGCTCGATGACGCCAAGGCCGGCACCCAAGTGACCGCCTGTGACCGCGACAGCGTCGATCGTCTCCGCCCGCAATTCGTCGGCAAGCTGGCGCAATTGGCCTTCCTCGAGCTTGCGTAAATCGCTTGGCGTTTTGACCAGATCAAGCAACGGGGTCTTGGACTGAACGGTCACGCGAATGCTCCTTGTTATTAGCCTTGTTGGCGCATTGGCCTAATCGGCGAAACTCAGACCAGCAGGCTTTAACCAACGCTTGCACACAAACCGACAATCCTTACACCAGTCTGGGGCTTAAGCGCAATTTGACGGCACCCGCTGCCCGGGAACTGAGCAAGAGACTCCCACGTTGAGCCTCGTCCGCGTATGTTGGTCGAGGTCGTGCATTCCGCTAGTATTTTGCCATGACCCAAGAGCCGATAGCCAAGCCTTTTCGACCTTTCTGGTAGGACTCGGCCGAAATTGCCGGCATGTGTCTGGAAAGCGACACTCAGCGAAATAGTTAATGCCCGTGGCGCTCGAAACCTACCGGAAAAAGCGGAAATTCGGCGTGACGCCGGAACCGCGCGGGCGAAAAGGCCCCGGCGGCGGACATCATTACGTGATCCAGAAGCACGCGGCGCGCCGGCTGCATTACGACCTGCGACTCGAACTTGACGGCGTGATGAAGAGCTGGGCGGTGACGCGCGGCCCAAGCCTCGATCCCAACGAAAAGCGCCTCGCTGTGCAGGTCGAGGATCATCCAATCGAGTACAACGCCTTCGAGGGCACCATTCCCGGCGGCGAATATGGCGGCGGCACCGTGATGATCTGGGATCGCGGCAGCTGGTCGCCCGAAGGCGATCCGCACCAGGGCTTGGCCAAGGGCCACCTGATTTTCGATCTCGACGGGGAGAAGCTACACGGCCGCTGGCATCTGGTGCGCATGCGTGCGCGCCGAGGCGACCGCCACGACAATTGGCTCTTGATCAAGGGCAAGGACGAGGCGGCCCGCGGCCTGCGCGACAAGGACATTCTAGAGGAACAGTCGCGCTCGGTGACGACCGGGCGATCGATCGAGGAGATCGCCGCCGGCAAGGGCGGCAAAAAGCGGGTGTGGCATTCCAACCGCGCCGAGGGTTCGAAGGCGGACGACCAAGCCTCTTTCAAACAGCGAATTGCGAAGATCGCCGCCAAATCGGCGACACGGCATGAGGCAAAGACCAAAAAGCCGTCGCGGTCGCGGACAAAGACCGCGCCCGCCGCGCGCAGTCGCAATGCCAAGCGCTCCGGCAATGCCGAAGCCTCCCGCCCAGCAAAATCGAAGCCACAATCGCCGCCGAAATTCGTTCCGCTCAGTCTCGCCACGCTCTACGACAGGCCGCCGAGCGGGCCGGATTGGCTGCACGAGATCAAATTCGACGGCTATCGCGCCGAGGCGCGGCTCGATGCTGGCGATGTGCAATTGCTGACGCGCAAGCAGCAGAACTGGACCCATCGGTTTGCGCCAGTTGCCGAAGCGGTCGCGGCGCTTGCGGCCAGGACGGCTTTGCTCGACGGCGAGATCGTCGTCGAAGACGACAACGGCATCAGCAATTTCTCGTTGTTGCAAACCGACCTGAAGGACGGCCGCACCGACCGCTTTGTCTATTACGTTTTCGACCTTCTGCACCTCGACGGCCGTGATCTGACCGGCGAGCCGCTCACCGAACGCAAAGCGGCGCTGGCACGATTGTTGAAAGGCTACGGCAAAACCGGCGTCATCCGCTACACCGACGACTTCGATGAATCCGGGCCGGTCATTCTGCGCCACGCCTGCGAGATGGGGCTCGAAGGCATCGTCTCGAAACGACGGAGCGCTGCCTATCGCTCCGGCCGGACCGACAACTTCGTCAAGAGCAAATGCCACGGCCGTGAGGAATTCATCGTCGCCGGCTACGTGCCGGCGACGGCCGTGCCGCGGGCGATCGGCGCGCTGATCGTGGCGACGCACGAGAATGGCGAGCTTCGCTATGCCGGCCGGGTCGGCACCGGGTACACCCACAAAATGGCGCATGATCTGTTCAAGCGGCTCGATCCGCTGCGCGTCGCCGGCCGACCGGTGGAATTGCCGCCCGACGAAAAGCGCAAGGACGTCGTCTGGGTCGAGCCGAAGCTCGTGGTCGAAACCGAGTTTGCCGGCGTCACGCATGGCGGCGTGCTGCGCCAGGCTTCGTTTAAGGGCATCCGCGAGGACAAGACCGCGAGCGAAGTTGTCCGCGAGGTGCCGGTGTCGCGGCCGGCACAGTCCGCGGTGCAAGCGCAGCCGGCGAGGAATTCGGCGCGGGCGGTCAAGGCGAGCCCGGCGACTGCCAAGAAGAACAAAAACGACCAAAACGCCGACGGGGTCGAACGCCACCTCACGCATCCGGATCGCATCTACTGGCCGGACGTCGGCGTGACCAAGAAGGACCTGGCCGACTACTACGTCTCGGTCTGGGATTGGATCAAGCCGCAGATCCGCGGTCGCGCGCTGTCGCTGGTGCGGGCGCCGGAGGGCGTGGGCGGCGAGACGTTCTTTCAGAAGCACATCGCCGCCAACGTCAAGTCGTCGCCGCTTCGCCGCGCGGTCGCCGGCAAGGATCATGACGTGATCGCGATCGAGACGCTCGACGATCTGATCGCGCTGGTGCAATCCGGCGCGCTGGAGGTCCACGTGCGCGGCTCGCGGCTCGACAGCCTCGAGACCTGCGACCGTATCGTCTTCGACCTCGATCCGGGGGAGGGGGTTGCCTGGCCGCAGATCATCGCCGCGGCGCGCGAGGTGCGTGAGCGGCTCAAGGCGCAGAAGCTCGAAAGCTTCGTCAAGCTTTCCGGCGGCAAGGGCATCCATGTCGTTCTCCCGATCGCCGACGCCGATTGGGAGGAGGCCAAGCTTTATTCGCAAAGCATCACCGTGCGCATTGCCGCCGACAGTCCGAAGCTTTATCTCGCCAAGATGACCAAGTCGCTGCGGGAGGGCCGCGTCTTCATCGACTATTTCCGCAACTCGCGCGAGGCGACCTCGATTGCGGCCTACTCGACGCGCGCGCGGGCCGGCGCGCCGGTGTCGGCGCCGGTGAACTGGGAGCGGCTGTCGCGCACCACTGGCGGCAACGATTTCTCCGTGCTCGATCTGAAAAAGCGCCTCAAGGACGACGCCTGGGCCGAGATCGGCAAAGTGCGGCAGAAGCTGCCGCCATTATCGAAGCGGCAACGATAAATTCTTTCATTGCTTGCGGCTGCAGTACCGTTTTTCATCGGCCACCCGAAATTGCGCTAGATGATACCCATGCCGCATCGGTCCACAGACCTCACGCGCCGCCGCGTCCTCGCCGGCTCGTCGGCGCTCGCGAGCGGCGCGGCCTTTGGCGGCGTCCTGCCAGATGCCGCGCTCGGTCGGCAGCCGGCGCAGCCGAGTGAAGCGGCGTGGGCGCATTTGGCCGACGAGCTGTCGGGACCAACATTGCGCGCGCGCGATTTCGACCTGCGCCCGTTCGCCAGACCGTACAATCTGCGTTACGCCGCCGACCTGCCTGATGCCATTGCGTTCTGCCGCAACACCGAGGATGTCGCTTTAGTCATCACCTGGTGCCGCGAAAATGACTTTCCGCTCACCGTACTGTCGGGCGGGCATTGCTATGCCGGCTATTCGACGCGCAAGGGCGGCTTGACCATCAATCTCCTGCTGATGCGCGAGGCAAGTTACAGCAACGGCACCGTGCGGATCGGCGGCGGAACGCGCAATCGGGAATTTTACGCGCTGCTGCGCAAGCACGATCTTGCCACCACCCACGGGCGCTGCCCGAGCGTCGGAGCGGCCGGCTTTTTGCTCGGCGGCGGCATCGGCTTCAACACGCGCGCGTACGGCGCCGGCTGTGATCAGGTCGTGGCCGGCGAAATCGTGACCGCCGACGGCAAGATCAGAACGCTGGTCGCCGATGCGGACAAGGCCGAGGCCGACCTGTTTTGGGCTTGCCGCGGCGGTGGCGGCGGCAATTTCGGCATCAACACCGCGTTCACACTGCAGCCGTTCGAGGCGGCGCCGGTCACCGTGTTTGATCTGACGTGGAGCGCTGCACGTCCGGAACCGAAGCAGATATTTGCGACGCTGATGAAGGCACTGGATTCCGGGCCGGTCGAACTCGGCACCCGGCTGTCGGTTCGAGCGCCGAGCCCACGCGATCGCCGGCGCGGCGGCGATGTCACGATCGGTCTGCTCGGCCAGCTTCATGGCGGATCGGCCAAACAACTCGATCAGATCCTCGCCGACGTCTATGCGCTGGCCAAGCCACAGCGCTCGAAGATTTGGGAGCAAGTCAAATATTGGGATGGCCAAAAGCTCATCGAGGAGCACGACGGGCCGAGTTACTTTCAGGAACGGTCCGCCTTTCTCGCGTCAAGCCTCGACGATGAAGCCATCGAGCTTGCGTTCGGCTATCTCCGATCATGGCCTGGGACGAGCGGCAGCGCGGACCTGCGATTTTTCCAGACCGGCGGCAAGATGAACGGGCCGGCGGCCGATGCGACCGCTTTCGCCCATCGCGGCAGCCGGTGGCTGCTCGACGTCGCTCTGTTTTGGAGGGCCGCGGACCGCGCAGACCTGGTGGCGCGTAACCGCGACTGGCAAGACCGCTTCTACGAAGCGATGCGGCGTTTCTCCACCGGCGGCGCCTATCAGAATTTTGCCGACCCGTCGCTGCGCGATTGGCGGACGGCCTATTACGCGGGCAATCTGAGCCGCCTTGAGGGCATCAAACAAGCGGTCGATCCAGATCGGCTTTTCAATTTCGCGCAGGCGCTTTGAAGCACGATTGCTTGAGATTGCAGCAGCTTGGCGCGATTGCTATCCGTCATCCTGAGGTGCTCGGCGCACGGCGCCATAGCGCGTCGAAGACGCGCGTAAACGCGCTTAATGCCTCGAAGGGCGACGGCCCCGACGCCTCGGCCGTTCATCCTTCGAGGCTCGCTGTCGCTCGCGCCTCAGGATGACGGACTAGGCTTAAGTTCCAAACCACCATGCTCTAGACGGGAAAGCGTGGCGGTCGCCAGCGCAACCAAAACGGAGACTCACAATGTCCGAAAGCAGGCCGCCGTTTCCGCCATTCACGCGCGAGACCGCAATTGCGAAAGTCCGCGGCGCCGAGGACGGCTGGAATTCGTGCAATCCCGAGCGCGTGTCGCTCGCCTACACGGTCGACAGCACTTGGCGCAACCGCTGCGAATTCATTGCCGGCCGCGCCGAGATCGTCGCGTTCCTGACGCGTAAATGGGCCAAGGAGCTCGACTACCGGCTGATCAAGGAGCTGTGGGCGTTCACGGAAAACCGCATTGCGGTTCGTTTCGCCTATGAATGGCACGACGACTCCGGCAACTGGTTTTGCTCCTACGGCAACGAGAATTGGGAGTTTGCCGACAATGGGCTGATGCGGCGGCGTCTTGCCAGCATCAACGATCTTCCGATCAAGGAAGCGGAGCGGAAATATCGCTGGGATCGCTCAGGCCCGCGGCCGGTCGATCACCCCGGCCTTTCGGATCTTGGCTTGTGACGCCGCGCTCTGTCATCACTGTCTTGCGAACAAAGCGCTCAACATTTCCAACCGCGCGGCGGATTGTTAGTGTGGCGAAGCAACCATGGGGAGGGGCATATGATCGGGCCGCGTCGCGCAATCTTTCTTGGCTTACTCGCACTGTCGGTGTTGTGGCCGCTTTCGTCGGTGCGAGCCGATCAGGCGTTTCAGCGGTTCCTGCCGCTTCTGGTCGACCTCGATGGCTGGCAAGGCAAGAAGCCGGACGGCCTATCGATGGAAATGCCGAATATGAGCATGACCAGCGCGACGCGCGATTATCAGCGCGGCCCAGCGCAAGTGCATGCCGGCGTCGTGATCGGCCCGGCGGCTGCCGGAGCCCTGGCGCCGCTCCTGGCCGGGATGAACGTGCAGACCAGCGACGGTCACATGATCACGTCGACCATGCACGGTTTGCAGGTCATCAAGACTTTCAATACGCCGCAGAAGTCCGGCGCGATTTTGGTGGCGCTCGGCAAGGAAGCGCTGTTCAGTTTCTCCTACAACGGCATCACCGAGGACGAAGCCGTGACGCTGGCCGAGAAGTTTGATTGGAAGGCGATCCAGGCCGCGGCTCAAACAAAGTAGCCAATAAGTTCACGCCCAACGTGGATTGCCGAATCATGAGGCGGCGATTCGCCGCCTGGTGTTTTTTGCCCGGCAATGACTGCGATCACCCCGCGAGCTTGAAGCGCTCGATCTTCGGCTCGAAGCGGGCGCGGAAAATCTCCGCGTCCAGCGGGTCTTCGAAGCAATAGCGCACGAAGGCCGCGTAGTCGTCTTCGACATACATGTCGAACTTGCCGACATAGGCGAGGAGGAAATCCAAAACCTCGCTGTCATCGGTCAGCTGCTGCCGCGGCAGCACCACCTGGTACGGGCATTCTTCGTCGAGCTTACGCAGCCAAGCACTTCTCTTGTCCGGTTCCACAACTGCCTCCGGTTCTACAACTGCAACCTTGACTCGGACTGTGTATTGTTCTCTTTTTGTTCTCAGGAGTCAAGTGAAAAGACTCAAGCAAAATCCGGCAAGGCTTTATCGAGGCTTCCGATGGCCATCGAGACGCTGGGCGAAGCGTGTTCGCAAGGCTGGCGGGTCACCGTCCGCTGCAGTTATGGCCGCACCGAGAGCCCGCGTTCGCAATCGAGCCGCGAGTGCAATTACCGCAAGGAATTGGACATGGAGACGCTGGTCTGGACGCGGGGCCGGGCGTTTCCGCTCTCGCGCCTGGAAAGCCGCTTGCGCTGCCCGCGCTGCGGCTCGCGCCATGTCGTGGTGCTGTATGAGCCGCCGCGCCGCGCAGCGGCGCGCGATCGGTAGGATTAAGTTGAGCGGATGCGAAACCCATCGCTCCAGCCTCCTGGAACAATGATGGGTTTCGCGGAGCTTGTCATCGGGCCGGCCATTCGGACCGGACCCGTTGGCTCAACCCATCCTACACAACTTCGACCGAAGCGCTGCGTGCCGTCAATATCTCACATTCCAGGACACGCCTTCACCAAAATGCACCGTGGCGCCGATATCGACTTGGTTGGTGAAGGATCCGATATTGACCCCGCCCGGGACACTGACTGTGCTGATGAACTGGGTGCCGCGATATTGCGCGAACAGATCGACGACGCCTCCATTGGGAAGCGTCGCAACCGGCCATTCCGCGCCCACGGTAAAAGTTATGCCGGTCCGAACCGCGTTGTCGGTGACCGAGAACATCCCTGACGTGCCTTTGACGCTGGTGCCAGACTCGGCAACGCCGACGCTGCCGGTTAGATGCGGCAGTTGATTGAAGTAATCATAGGTGAAAAATACCCTGTCCCTGGGCAGAGGCGATTCATTGGGAGCTATCTTGAACCCACTGACGGGTATCCTGACCATCGCCTCCTGATAAGCCATCCACTCGGTGCGCACCGTGTAGTTAAATGTCGGCGACAGCGCCGGCATTCTGATGTCGCCGGTTACGTTGCCGCCCTGGCCGCCGACACGGAAACCGGCCAAGGCGTTGGTGTTGGGAATCGGCAACAGCACGCCGACGAAGCCGCCGCCCATCACGCCAGAGCCGTTGACGTTGAATCCCGTATCCGAAACGGAAAAATTGGTGTTCTGAAATCCGCCGCTGACGTTGATGCCGACGAACGGCTGCGCACCCGGGAAGATCGGGCCCGGTCCCATCATCACCTGATCCTGCGGCCGCACCGGACTTTCGGCGGGCGGAGGCATCGGAGCCAGAGGTTTTGGCGGAGGTGCCGGCGGCGGCGATGGAGGAGCTGGCGGCAGTTGAGCCTGGGTCTTCTGACCGCACGGTTGCCATGGTGGAATGGCTTGGTACAGACGATAGAGCGCGCGATAATCCTCGTTTGCTTCAAACGCTTGTTTAGCCAGTTGACTTACTATCAAGGCCACTTCGGGCGAGTAAAAATAGGAGTTCCCAATGTGAGGATATGACGCTTGCAATTTTAGCACTTTTCCCTCGCGAGAAGCCGCGTACTCATAGGCAATTTGCACGAGATTTTCGAAATCGTGAAAATCTTTGATCCAGGCAGCCCGGTCGCATTTTTTTTGCGCGTCAGCTATGCGATTGAGTATTTGGACTGCGGTCCTTGCGTAGCTGCGATCAAACAGAGACTCGAATTGCGAGCCGTAGCGGATGTAAATACCGGCTGAGGCGTAGGGTTCTTCCGTGTGCACGATTTGCGCATACTTCTGAGCCGCTGCCGGAGCAGCTCCGACAAGCATGAGCAGGACCGCGCCTATAAGTGCGGCAAGCAGCCGCGCCAGAAACGGCGGCAGCGCAGCAAAAGAAATAATCGCTGCACTGCGCGATAGTGCGGATGACATGACACCCCCGCCCAATGCCTGCCGCTCAGCGGCTGACACTTCCCTCGGTTTTCTGCTGCATTGTTGGACGCGCCGACGGGTTGCGCGTCACCAGTACTGGTGATGCCGCACGGATTCCATCAACAGTGACTTTTAGGTCACAGGCTTTTCCGCTCCCGCGCAGCGAAGCCAAGCAGGCGAGGGGAGCAGGCATCACCAAATCTGGTGACGACAGCGGGAACCGCCCTGCCGACACTGCGCGGACTGGTTGTTGGGCATCAGCAGGAAAGGAGCTATGCTGGAGGGCGGCGCCGGGCGTTTTCGGTCTACGGAGCGCATTAGGCATGCGCGGCGGCACTCTGCTCGCAACCATCGAGGCCATCCACGCGGCCGGCCTGGACGAGAGCCTTTGGCCGCAGGCGCTCGCTGCCACGGCGCGTACGGTCGGCGGCAATGCGGCGACCCTGGAAGTGTTCGGCAAGCAGTCACTGCGCCCAATACAGATGTATTCTTTCGGCGTGCCGCGCCGCGAAGAAATCGCCTACCTTGCCCGCCTTGCCGAAACCAATATCCGGCTGCCGTTCGTGGCGGAGCAACCGCTCGACGACATGTTGTGGGACTTCAAGATCGTGGACGAAGGCGCCATGCGGCGTTCGCCGTTCTATGCAGAATTCTTGGCGCGTATGGACATGCGCTACTTCGTTTCCGGCATCGTCCACAAGACCGTGGACGAATTTGCCGCGGTCTGCGTGCATCGCTCGGCGAAGATGGGCCACATCCAGCGCGACGGCATCGCCACGCTGCATGCGCTCGTGCCGCTTGTCCGACGGGCCTTTGACGTGGCGCGGCGGCTCAAGCGGTCGGGCGATGCGCGCGACCAGCTCGAGCGGACGCTCGACTGGCTCGCCGACGGCGTGGCGCTGATCCGCGCCGACGGCGCGGTGGTTTACGCCAACGACAGCCTGCAGGCGATGGCGCGGCGCAACGACGGCGTTCATTTACGAAAACATGGGCTCGAACTGGCTGATCCGGCCGGGCAACAGAAATTCGCTGCCGCACTGACGGCGGTGCTCAGACTAAAGATCGGCGAATTGCGCCACGCTCCGATGGCCGACTTCATCGCCGCGCGCTCCTTGCGCGGGCAGCCTTACCTGGTGTCGGTACGCCCGCTGATGGTGGGGCCGGCGAGCGCGCCGGCGTCGCCGCACGCAGTCGCCATCGTTGTTGTGCGCGATCCGCTCGCTCGAAACCCGGCGGCGACCGACACATTGCGTGAATTGTTCGGGCTCACCGAAGCAGAGGCGGTGTTGGCGCAGGCGCTGCAGTCCGGCATGACGCTGTCCGAGTATGCGCGGCGCCGCGCGCTCAGCCTCAATACGGTGTATACGCACCTGCGCCGCCTGCGCGAGAAAACCGGTTGCAGCCGCATGCCCGAGCTCATTCACAAGCTCAACGAGCTGCGTCTGCCGCTGCGTCGCGATTGATTTTTGTAGGGTGGGCTGAGCGAAGCGAAGCCCACGCGGAAGAACTGCGAGGTTGCGTGGGTACGTCGCTTCGCGACTTTACCCACCCTACGTAGCGCTGCGGCGCGATTGAAGCGGCTTTCGCCGCGTCAGGTATGCGATGGCGACCCGCGACGACCTGCTTGCCACGATCGAGAGTATCCACGCCGCCGGCTTGGACGAGCGACAATGGCCCGCCGCGCTGTCGGCGGTGACCAATCTTTTGGGTGCGGTAGCGGCCACCTTCGAGGAATTCGCCAAGACTCCGCTGCAGCATCGCGCGTTTCATACCTTCGGGCTGCCGCCGCTTCGGGAGCTTGAATATGTCGACCAATATATTGCGTGCAGCCCGCGTATTCCAGCAGGCTTGACGTGGCGGACCGGCCGCGTCGCATGGGATTACCAAATCCTCGATGAAGCTGCGATGCGGCGCGACGTCTTCTACTCCGAATTTCTGCCGCGCTGTGGGCTTCGCTATTCCATTGCCGCGGTTCTCCTGCATACGCCGGATGAATTCACCGTGGTCGCGGCGCAACGATCGGCCAAGCAGGGGCACGTCGACCGCGGCGACATCCGGCTGATGCGGCAATTGCTGCCGCACATGCAGCAGGCGCGCGACGTCGCCGCGCGCTTGCGCTGCAACCGCGGCATCGGCGAGTTGCTGGAGCGCGCGCTCGATTGGCTGGCCGACGGGGTCGCTCTGATCGGCGCCGACGGTGCGGTGATCTATGCCAACGAGAGCCTGCATGAGATCGCGCGTAATGCCGACGGATTTCGGCTGAAGAAGAGCGGGATCGAATTCTTCGACCCCGAAGCGCGGCAAAGATTTGGCGCGGCGCTGGCGGCGGTACTGCGGCTGAAGTCCGGCGCTGTCGAGCATGGCGGCGCCGATTTTGTTGCCGCGCGCTCGGCGCACCCGCAGCCTTATCTGGTTTCCGTCCGCCCGCTGCTCGCGGCGCGCGCGAGCGCGCCGGCGTCGCCGCATGCGGCGGCCATCGTTTTTGTGCGCGATCCGCTCGCCGGCGGAACGGCGGCGACCGGCACGTTGCGCGAATTGTTCGGGCTCACCGAAGCGGAGGCGGCGCTGGCGCAGGCGCTGCAATCCGGCGTGACGCTGACCGAGTATGCCCGGCAGCGGGCGCTCAGCCTCAATACGGTCTACACGCACCTGCGCCGGCTGCGCGAAAAGACTGGCTGCAGCCGCATGGCCGAGCTCATTCACCGGCTCAACGAGCTGCGATTGCCTCTGCGTCGCGATTAAACAAGCGTCATTCCGGGACGCGGGCTTTGGCCCGCGGACCCGGAATCCATAACCCCCGCGCTTGTGTTTATGGATTCCGGGCTCGCCGCTGTGCGGCGCCCCGGAATGACGATCACGATCACGTCACTGTGAACGTGACATCCCCCTTGACATCGTCGCATAATAGGTTACATACCGTCCCAGCTCGCTCATCCGAGGGCGCATTCCGGGTGCGGACCGAAGTGTGGAGCGAGCGCGGCGCCTGCGGACGGTTTCGCAAACCGTTCCCGGGCGGCTCTAGGCCACCGCTCGGCCGGCATCACGACCGGCCTCCGAGGAGCTCGGTAGACTGGAGGCAGGCGAAAACGGGTAACGCCCGTCGAGCCGGGTCTCAGGAAACGCGGGAACTGGAGCTGAGCCAAGGCTGGATGCGTTCGGCCTGGCGAGTGCCGCGGTGGAGCGCCGGAAGGCGAGCGCGCCGCGACAAGGCGCGCTGCCGCACTCGGTGCATCGGCGGACGGCAACGTTTGCCGATGTTGCGCGGCTCCAAATGAATTTGCGCCGTCCGGCGCTCCGCTCCCTCGGCTTGTTGCGAGGCGGTGAATTGAGAATCAAGCAAAACTCGGACGCCGAAGCGTCGCGGGAACAAAAGCCATTGCCGGAACGAAAATGCCGGAACAAAATCGGCTCAAATTTGTTCAGCGTGAAGTGGTTCTGTCGAGCGGATTAGGGCATCCCAATTTCGTCACGTTGCAACCACACGTTACCGATCAGACGTTGCTGAACATCAGGCGGGGCATCACATCAAAAACGGGTTTCGATGGGGTTGCGGCCAAATCGTGGCACGCCGCTGCGATTTGGCGAGGCTGTGATTTGTAGCAGTGATGCGGCCAGCAACGTTCAGGACGGGTTCAGACAAAACCGACTAATGTCCGCCAATTGCGGCTGGGACGATTTGTGGGAGGCATTTGCATGAGCGTGATTTGCACTCTGGCTTTGGCTGTTTCTCTGATTGTTTGTTCGTTGCTTGGATTTCGCCGGCGCGCGCTCAAGGCGACGTCGATGTCAATATCAGCGTCGACGTCGAGCCGCCGCCGCTGCCGGTTTACGATCAGCCGCCGATTCCGGATACGGGTTACTTGTGGGTGCCCGGCTATTGGGCGTGGGACGACGACACCGGCTATTACTGGGTGCCCGGCACCTGGGTGCTGCCGCCGGAACCGGAATTGCTGTGGACGCCAGGTTATTGGGGCTGGGACGACGGCGTCTACGTCTTTCACGCCGGCTATTGGGGACCGCAGATCGGCTTCTACGGCGGCGTCGTCTACGGCTTCGGCTATGACGGTGTCGGCTTCGAAGGCGGCTATTGGCGCGGCGGCGCGTTCTATTACAACAACACCGTCAACAATTTCGGCGGCGTGCGCATCGTCAACGTCTACAGCAAGACGATCGTCGTGAACAACGTGACCAATGTCAGCTTCAATGGCGGCGCTCACGGCACCACGGCGCGGCCGACGCCCGAACAGATCGCCGCTGGCAATCAGCGGCATTTTCCAGCGACCGCCGAGCAGACGCGCCATGCCGAAGCGTCGGCTCATGATCCGGCGCTGTCGCTCAACAACAATCATGGCCGCCCCACGATCGCGGCGACCGCGCGTGCCGGCGAATTCAAAGGCCAGGGCGTGATTGCAGCGCATCCCGGCCAGCCGGTCGCGGCGGTGTTGCCGCAGGGTCATCGCAGGGTCGTCCCCGGCAAGCCGCAAACCGGTCAGGGCAACAAGCCCGGGCCACAATTCCAGGAGCGCAAGGGTAACGCCGGTGCAACACCCGGCCCTGGCAATACGACCAATCCGGCGATCAAGGAACATAAGAACAAAGCCGGCGGCGGCCCGCCTCCCGGTGCCGGGGCCACGGTCCAGGAGAACAAGGTGATTTCAAAGCCGCCGCCTCCACCGCCCACACCCAAACCGCCGCCGGTGCGCGCTGCAGCGCCCCCACCGCCGCCCAAGCCTCCACCGCCTCCACCGCCGAAGCCGGCAGCGCCCAAAAAGTGCCCGCCGAATTAACCAAAGTGCTGAGGTCGTTCACAACGAGCCAACAGCGAGTAGCGAATAGTGGCAGCACACTATTTCGCTACTCGCCATTTCGCTATTCGCTTACGGCTGCGACAGGCGGCGCCGGTTATCGCGCACGTGCTTGCGAAAAACGCTCAGCGCCTTGCGGGCAACGACATGATCTTTGTGTCCGTTCATGATCGCCGTAGCCGCCGCCATTTGCGCTTCGGCCAGCGCCGTCATCTTCTCGATGACCATGCGGTTGAGCTCGTCCTGGCCGCGGGCATCGCCTGACGCCAGCCGCATCATGCGCAACGCCATGACGCTTTGCGCTTCGAGCCCGAGCTGAAAGACCCGCATGCCAAGTGTGATCCAGGGATCGTACATCGGGCGCGCCGCTACTCGACGTCCAAAGGCTCGGTGCCGGTCGGATTGCCGGCCGCGTCGAGCGTGATTTTCTGCACCCGGGCTTCGGCCTGCCGCAATAGATCCTCGCAGCGGCGTTTGAGAGCCTCGCCGCGCTCGTAGATGGCGACCGATTCTTCCAGCGGCACCTTGCCGTCCTCAAGCCGCTTGACGATCGATTCGAGCTCCTCGATGGCACGCTCGAACGACAGTTGTCCGACCTCACCGTCGGTCTGGTTGTTGTTTGGTGGCGCCATCGATGGCTCTCCGACTCATTTTATTATGTCTTATACCAGAACCGTAGCCCGGATTGCGCCAGCAATCCGGGGACTGATTCCCGGATTTCGCGCTGCTCAATCCGGGCTACACGCCACTATCCGTGCATCAGTGCGGTGACGTGGGCGGCGGTCGAATTGGCCAGGGCTTCGAGATCGTAGCCACCCTCAAGCAGCGAGACGACGCGGTCGTCGGCGAAGCGATCGGCGACATCCATCAGCTTTTGCGTCGCCCAGGCGAAGTCGGCTTCGACCAGATTGAGATTGGCGAGCGGATCGCGCATATGGGCGTCGAAGCCCGCGGAAATGATAACGAGCTCGGGCGCGAAGTCGCGCAGTCGCGGCAGCACGCGATTCTCGAATGCGGCACGGAACGCTTCGCCGCCGTCGCCCGGCCGCAGCGGCGCGTTGACGACGGTGTCGAACTCGCCGGATTTGCTGACCGCGCCGGTGCCGGGGTAAAGCGGCATTTGATGGGTCGAGCAATACATCACCGATTTGTCGGCCCAGAAAATCTCCTGCGAGCCATTGCCGTGATGCACGTCAAAATCGACGATCGCCGCACGGGCGATGCCGTAACGGGTCTGCGCGTAGCGCGCGGCGATGGCGGCGTTGTCGAAAAAGCAGAAGCCCATCGGCCGCGCGGTTTCGGCGTGATGGCCGGGCGGCCGCACGGCGACGAAGGCATTGGCCGCCTTTTTTGTCATCACCTCATCGACTGCATATACGGCGCCGCCGGCGGCGCGTAAGGCCGCTTCGAACGTGCCGTGCGACATCGAGGTGTCGGCGTCGAGGTGCACGATGCCTTCCATCGGGGTGGCATCGCGGATCTGCGTGATGTAATCCATCGGGTGACACAGCGCGATGACTTCGAGCGCGGCTTGCGGCGCCTGCACGCGGGCCAGCGATTGAAATTTCTCGGCTTCCAGGGCGTGCTCGATGGCGCGCAGCCGCTCCGGTCGTTCGGGATGGCCGCGCGGCGTGAGATGCTCGAGACAGGCGGGATGGCTGACCAGAAGCGTGGACATGAAATAGGCGCTTCCTACTCGGCCAGCGCCGCTTCGGCGCCGAGCACGCCGGCCGCACCTTCGATCACGGTGCGCTCCAGTGCTGGCGCCTGTACGGCGATGTTCTCGGCGAAAAACCGCGCCAGCGCGATGCGTGAGCCGGCGTCGGTGTTGAGCCGCAAAGCGGCGAGCGCCTGCTGTGCCAACAAGCAGCCGCCGACCGCGACCGCGAACAAGCGCAGATAGGGCGTCGCTCCGGCCAGCGCCTCGTTCACGTCTTTGTCGAGGTGCGCCAACATCCAGCGTGTCGCGCGGGTGAGACTGCCGAGCGCTTCGTCCAGCCGCAGGCCGCTCCAGCCGAGCGCCGGATCATTGGTCGCGTTCACCGCTTCGACGATGCTGCGCAACTCGTCGAGATAAGCTTCGACGACCGCGCCGCCGCCAAGCGGCAGCTTGCGGGTGACGAGATCGATCGCCTGGATGCCGTTGGTGCCTTCATAGATCGGGGCGATGCGGGCGTCGCGGTAAAACTGCGCGGCGCCGGTTTCTTCGATAAAGCCCATGCCGCCGTGCACCTGCACGCCGAGCGAAGCGACCTCGATGCCGATATCGCTGGAAAACGCCTTGGCCAGCGGCGTCAGCAACGAAGCGCGGGCGTGCGCCGCCTCGCGGGCGGCTTTGTCGGTGCCGCGTTCGGCGCGATCGAGCGCCATTGCGGTGGCGTAGCAAATGCTGCGCGCGGCCTGGGTGAGCGCGCGCATCGTCATGAGCATGCGCTTGACGTCCGGATGGGCGATGATCGGAGCCGACTCGGTCGCCGGCATTCCCGGTGTGCGGCCTTGTTTGCGCTCGCGCGCATAGGCGAGCGCCTGTTGCGTGGCGCGTTCGGCGATGCCGACGCCCTGCAAACCGACGGCAAGCCGGGCGCGATTTATCATGGTGAACATGGCCGCCATGCCGGCATTCTCTTGGCCGATGATGAAGCCGGCGGCGCCGCCATGATCGCCGAACACCATGGTGCAGGTCGGCGAAGCGTGGACGCCGAGCTTGTGCTCGATCGAGTGGGCGCGCAGGTCGTTGCGGGCGCCAGGTGTGCCGTCGGCATTGAGCGGGAATTTCGGCACCAGAAACAGCGAAATGCCGCGCGTGCCGGGCGGGGCGTCTGGCAACCGCGCCAGCACGAAATGGATGATATTCTCGGTCAGGTCGTGTTCGCCGTAGGTGATGAAGATCTTCTGGCCGGTGATGCGATAGGTGCCGTCGCCGGCGCGCACCGCCCGCGTGCGCAGCGCGCCGACATCGGAACCGGCCTGCGGCTCGGTCAGATGCATCGTGCCGGTCCATTCGCCGGTGACGAGCTTTTCGAGATAGGCGCGCTTGAGCGCCTCGCTGCCATGGGCGTCGAGCGCGTCGATCGCCCCCATGGTCAGCAACGGACCGAGGCCGAACGCCATCGAGGCGCCATTCCACATCTCGGTGCAGGCGGCGTTGACGGTTTGCGGCAAACCCTGACCGCCCCATTCGGTCGGCGAGGCAAGGCCGTTCCAGCCACCTTCGCACCAGGCGCGATAGGCCTCTTTCCAGCCGGGCGCGGTGGTGACGACGCCGTCCTTGAAGGTCGCGCCGACCTGGTCGCCGACGCGATCGAGCGGCGCGATCACTTCGGCGGCCATGCGGCCGGCTTCGGCCAATACCGCTTCGACGTCGTCCATCGTGAGGTCGCCGAAGAAGCCTTCCTCAAGCGCTGGCAAAAGCGACGCGCCGTATTTGAGCGCAAAGCTCATGTCCGCGAGTGGGGCATGATAGGTCACGGGCAGCCTCCGCTTGAAGCTTCAGGATTTTGGGGTCGGTCGCAGCCGATGCCGGCAGACGCCGTCATTATGTGGCGCCCACATTATAATTATATAGTGTCGTGCGCCCTTGATAGCTTTGCGTCAGGTCGAGCGCCGCCTTGCGGGAACCGTCTCGGCCAAGGCGGTCGCAGCCATAGCCTGGGGTGGCGATAGATAGGCGTGCAACGCCGCCACGACCTGCGCGCCTTCGCCGACCGCGGCGGCAACGCGCTTGACCGAGCCGGACCGGATGTCGCCGATGGCGTAGACTCCGCGCCGGCTGGTTTCCAGCGAGCGCAGATTTTCGCCGGCTTCCGCTCCGGTCAACACGAAGCCCTTCGGGTCGAGCTTTACGCCCGATCCGGACAACCAGGCGGTATTCGGGTCGGCGCCGATAAAGAGGAACAGGTGGCGGATTGGGCGGCGAACTGTCTCGCCCGTCGCCGCGCGATGCCAGTGCACCGCCGACAACATGCCCTCGGCGCCTTCCAGCGCGGTGATCTGGGTATGCGTGAGCACTTCCACATTGGCCAGCCCGGCGACCCGCTCGACGAGATAGCGCGACATGGTCGCGTCGAGGTCGCCGCCACGCGCCAGCACCCAGACCTTGGCCACATGGGAAGCAAGAAAAACGATGCCCTGACCCGCGGAGTTGCCGGCGCCGACAACGACGACCTCTTGGTTGGCGCACAAACTGGCCTCGATCGGCGATGCCCAATAATGAATGCTGGCGCCTTCGTAGGTGTCGAGATTCTCCACCGCGAGCCGCCGGTAGTTCACGCCGCAAGCGATCACAATGGATCGCGCGCTGACGCGCTCGCCGCTGGCGAGTTTCAAAGCGAAAGGCGTGACGCGATCGTCCGGCGTTTCGAAACCGATCACGTCGTTGGGGATGGCGGTCTCGACCCCGAACTTGTGGGCCTGGTTATAGGCGCGCGCCATCAACGCCATGCCGCTGATGCCGGTCGGAAAGCCGAGATAGTTCTCGATGCGCGCCGACGCGCCGGCCTGGCCGCCGAACGAACGGCTGTCCAGCGTCAGCACAGAAAGTCCTTCAGAGGCCGCGTAGACTGAAGTGGCGAGGCCCGCAGGTCCCGCGCCGACGATGGCGACATCATAAAGCCGGTTGGTATCGACCGGGCCGACCAAGCCGATGCAACGCGCAAGCTCGACTTCGCTCGGGTTGCGCAGCATTTGCCCGCTCGGGCAGATCACGATCGGCAATTGCCCGGGATCGACGTGAAAGCGCTCGAGCAGTGCCTCAGCCTCCGGATCGGTGTCGGGATCGACCATCATGCGCGGCGTGCCGTTGCGCGCCAGGAAGCTTTCGAGCCGTATGACATCGGGATTTTCGGCGCGGCCGACGATCACCGGTCCGCCGACACGGTCTTGAAGCATTTGCGTCCGGCGCAAGATCAGCGCGCGCATCACCCGTTCGCCGAGCTCGGCTTCGGCGATCATCAGGGCACGTATGCGGTCGGGCGAAAAGATCAGCGCCTTGACCGGTCCGCTGGCCACGGCGTCGCCGAACGATGGCCGGCCGGCAAGCTGCGCCAGTTCGCCAAGCAGCGAGCCAGGGCCGAACGTGTAAAAGTGCTCGCGCTCGCCATGGGCTTCGTAGCGGTATACGTCCACCTGGCCGCTGAGAACGATGCCGAGCCCGGCGCCGACTTCGCCAATCTTGGCCAGCGCCTCGCCGGCGGCAAAGCAGCGTACCTGTCCGAAGCGGCAGGCGCGCTCGATGTCGTTCGCATCAAGATGCGGCAGGATCTGGTCGCGGCGGGTCTCGAGCATCGAGGGGGCGGAATCACTCATCTGGGCACTTTCTTAAATTCAGCGCGGGTTTCATAAACAGTGGCATGGGCTTTCGCAGCACAGGCGCGGTCGCTCGAATATAGGAGCGGCTCGGCGCAATTTTAGCGCCCTTCGGCGCCGGCCTGCTACCCGCCAAGATTGATCGCCGAACATGACACCGCTATGGTGCGCCGCCCAAGGGGCCCCGCAGCGGGCCCGCGGCAATCCCATGGCGTGATGGGGCGTAGCCAAGTGGTAAGGCAGCGGATTTTGATTCCGCCATTCCCAGGTTCGAATCCTGGCGCCCCAGCCAGCTTTTTTAGATTAAATTCCACTACTTAGCGCTGTTTGCATTCTGTTCTTTTTGGGCATTCTGTACGTCATTCTGCCCTTCATTCTGTAAAGATGTTCGATCAACGTTCGACACCCGATGCGCATGCCGTTTGCGCGTTGCCGTAAGAGCGCGGTCGAAAGTCTCTTTCGCATAGCCGCGATATGCCTGAGCAGTCTTGTGGCCCGAGAGGGCGCGGCCTTGACCCTCCGTTAGCGCTGCTTCTTCTAACTCGGTCATGCCACCGTGCCGACAGGCATCGAGTGTAAAGTAAGGTGGTAATCCACCGATCGCTTGTCGCATCTGTTGTATGATTTTTTCGAATCCACTGTAGGAGAATGGTTTGTAAGCTACGCCCCGGCGAGAGTTCAGTTCACGCAGAATCATTGGAGTGCCGCGACGCGGCAGATTCGATAATACAGCTTCGGCCTCTGGATAGAATAAAGTGCCATCCTCATCTTCGAGAGGGTGCCAGATCGTTGCGCCCGTTTTGTAATGGGCAATCTTGATAGCGTTCGGCCATTCTTTGCTGCGGTAGTCCGTCCACTGAAGAGCGCCGGCCAACACGTTTTCTGGGCGCTGTAGCCACTCGAAGCAGATAATCGCCGCTGCCGCCGGTTCGGGTCTCCCGCGCGCAATGCAGCCCCATGCGAATTCATACACATGATTACGGGTTACGGCTGGCTTTTTCTTTTTGACTCGGCG
Source organism: uncultured Alphaproteobacteria bacterium (assembly GCA_963806465.1). Classification (GTDB taxonomy): domain Bacteria; phylum Pseudomonadota; class Alphaproteobacteria; order Rhizobiales; family Xanthobacteraceae; genus BOG-931. Next base: position 47,841 of record CAWDZD010000045.1, read on the forward strand.
TTTGAGCGTTACACCGTCCCAGGGGTTTGGAACGTCACGGTTAAACTCGCCAGGGTGAAGGCGACATACAACGCGCCACGCGCGGCGGCACAATGCAACGGCCTTTTCACCTTGGCGCAATCGCTCGCCTCTCGGACCATCAATAATCTTCGCGTAAATCTTTTCAGTACTTAAAGGGGTTACCGATTTGATTTTCCGCTCGCCGAGCTTGTCGCCGCGCTTCGTCACGATGTTTTCGACAAGTTGCATCGTGCGCTCGTAATCAGGTCGCGACCGGGCCGCAACCTTTTCAAGGTATGCAGTAGATCGACGGTACTCCTGAAAGAGCCACCTGATCGTTCCGTGGATGGGCGCCTGCTCACCTGTAACCGGCAATCCTCGCCGCATCGCGTGCCATTCGTCCATTCGGGCATTCAAGGCGGCCGCCCGACCACCATTACCGTTTGAGCCACATGCAACCTGGTAATCAGTACCCAAGGCCTCATTAGGCACAGGACAACCAAGCTTGCGGTAAATGCTCTGGACGTTGAAATAGAATGCGAGGCTACCGTTCGCTAATCGCTTTGCGATGACATTGCGGGGGAGGGGCATCACCACGATTATAAGTCCTCGGCTACGTCCGCCACCCGCGCCAAATCTGACGGTACGATGGCCGCGTCCAGATCGTCTCGAAGCCATAGCCGACGGCGCCCCACATGAACGCGCGGCTGCGGATATTCCGAGCCGACGAGCTTAATGAAAGCCTCAACCGATGACTTCTCCGCAATAGGCCGCTGCCAGTTCCGCGCCCATCCGACGCGGCCACGACCCGGCTGGGATGAGGGCAGGGCGGCTCATGACCCACGATCTTCGAGGTTGAACGTCCATCCATCCGGGTCCGCCTCCTCTGAAAACGTCACACCGTCACAATGCCCGTAGCTATTGGGTTTCTGTGACTTTGAAATCCGTCACATTGGTTTTCAGTGTGACGGTTTGCAAAGCGTCACAATCCCCGTTGTTATTGAGTTGTGACGGTGTGACGGTTTGATCTCCTAGGTACCGGGCGAACGCTTCGTTGAAATCCGCCAGTAAGTACCCCTTGAACGTATCGGACCCGTCGCGCCGGGTTCCTGGCGAGATGCCAAAGGGCGCCAGTGTCCTGGCAAGGCTCGCGGCGGTGATCGGCTTGCCGTTCCTCCATTCAGCCCAGGGCCGCCCTTCCATGGCGCCGAGCTCCGTTGCAAGAGCAGTGGAGCCAATCCGGTCGGTGTGCGGTCGCCCCGCGAATACGTCGCGAATGTCGCTCAACAACATAGCGCGGGTGGATTGATCCTGCTTGGCTCCTTCCGAAACTTCGGCAATGGCGCGAGCGGCGGCCGCCCAATCCCCGCCTGCCAAATCTGCGATAGCAAGCAACGGACGCCAGTTGTCGGCAGCGCGGTTGAAGAGGGTTCCGGTCCCCGGTTCGTGTGCACCAAGTGCGTCTTTGTTATCGGCGGTCCAGCGGGCGATCTTGCGGGCAAGTTGCCTTAACTCGTCCGTGTGCTCAGATCGAAACTGCTTTACATACTCACTGGATTTCCTTCGACGCAAACTGACGATCACGGCTCGATCCTCTAGGGTGTCCGGGAGTCGTCCTATCATCGCAACTGCCGCTGGGGTCCAGGTCGAGAATTGTCTCGGTTCGTGGTCGTCGCCAACCGTTCGGGTAACTTGACCTCCCTTCCGGTGCCCAGCATTTAGGATTCCGCGCAGCTCGTCGTTTTCTTTCAGGAATGTGTCTGCCTCGTCGATCAGCAAAGTCGGTTTGGCCATTTCGACAATTCGGAACACCGCGGACACTGTCGCATTTGACGTGCACAATGGGCGCGCCACCAACTCAGCAAGTACGTCGAGGGTCGTCGTTTTGCCGCACCCCTTTTCGGGCGACGTGATGGCGAGACGGGGCGAATGTCCAAAACATTCGAAAATGTGTGTGTGTATGGCCCAAAGAGCCAATACTTCGGCACCCCCGCTAGGAAGGACCAGATATTGACGGATGACGTCGCGGATTTCACTCAGCAACGCGGCGCCATTGATTGTCACCGGCCAAGGTTCAATTTCTGGAAGCTCCAGAGGCCGCCCTTGACCTTTGGTGTCGGTGACAGGCCCGGCTTGCTTGACGGCCTGTTCGACGGCCGCCACTGGTACGCCCAATTCTTTGGCCATCGCTCTGATCTTTTTTGCTCGTTCGATGGGATTTAAAGAGGCTAGACGCATGATCCGTGCGCCAATCGCGTTTCTCTCATCAACGGCAATCGCAAGCGAGTCCAGTTCCGAATTGGCGTTCTTCATTTCCGCATCGTTTAGCTGTACCGCGGCATCGCCATTTAAATTTACGGGTGTAAGCTTCGGCAATGTCATCGCGCCCCTCCACGTTTTTGCCGGCGGGCGAGCCGGCGCTTGTGTCTGCCGAGCGCCTTGCGTTTGATCGCGAGTCGATTTCGATGGGATACGATGTCAAAAATCAGATCGACAATCGCTGGCCAGGATGCTTCATCGTGCTCGGCTAATTTGGAGTTGCCCAAATGATTCGGTCTGTGTAGGTAATTCATTGCTAGGTTTCCCTTTTGCCCGGTTCGCGCTGACACGCGGCCGGGCTTTTCTTCCCGACACGCCGAGCATTTCCATTGTGGGTTAAGCCGCCGCGCAATTGCGTTCGGCGACGCGGCTTTCAATCCAGGCGTCAATGTCGGATTCCAGCCACGCATTGCGGCTGGCGCTCAACTTTATTGGCTTGGGGAATTTGCCGGCAGTCCAGAGCCGCCAAAGATGCGGCTTGCTATAGCGAATGCCGCGATCGTGTAACGTGGCATAATCAAGAAGCTTGCTCATATCAAATCTCCATTTGCCTGCCATTACAGGCACGGAGATCGACATAATATGTGCTTACATGTCAGTATAACCGGAAATTGCGGCCCGAATTCGGTGTTAGGACAAAGCTAAAGCTCGCACCTATTTCGATTGCCGTTCTACGTCTGCCTTAACGCGTAGGTATAATTCTTGAACCGTAGTCTTTCCGCTGGCTGGAAGCTTTAGCTCCTTGCCGACGCGCTCGAACAAACGATTATCGATCGGGTGCCCTTTTGCGTTAAGTTCACGAACCCGATTGTAAACGTCGAGCATGCGCGTCAGCGTCTGCGCGCGGCGCCGCTGTATGCCCGCAAAGATTTTCCCGAAGGCGTCGTTCCAAGAAGTATATTTGCCCTGTGCTGCACTGTAGATGATATTATTCAGTTCTTTGGCGGCCCATTGAGGGACCGGCTCTCCCCTCTGGGCGTAGTCGTCGATCGCCCACAAAAGAATCTGTTTGTCGCCCGCATTGAACCTGTCCTCAAAAGAGCCCACTGCTGGAAAATGGGGATCGATAGGCCAAAGTTCTGACTCGCCCATGACTGAGCGACGGATGATGTCACGCAATGCGTCGCTCATGGTGCCGCCCTCATCCCGTGTCGGGCTCTCCATTATCGGGTGATCAAGCCAGCTAGGTATGTACCAACATACAGCACCGTTCTATGTACCGGGACCGCCACTCTAATCTGACGGGGCCTCGCATTCCGGGAAACACCAAATTCCCCTGCTTTGGTGCCGAATAATATCTTTGACCGCGGCTTCGCTTTCCCCCTTGGTGGCGTATCCGCCCAGGCCATGCGGATGACCGTCCCAGTGTGGCTCACGATTTAGGGGGCCGTCTGTCGGTCCACAGGCCATTGTCAGGGTCCATAATAAAGTGGTGGTGGCTAGCATGACCGATCCTCCCTGCGGAGACCAAACCTGTCACCGTGGGAGCATAAGCGGGGACGCTTATGCTTCCAAGGACGGCTACCCTCCACAAGCTGGGCCAGCGGCGGTTAAAACATTCACTGGACGGGATTGCACCGGAGCGAGTAGGCGGTGTTACCGAAGGCCGTGACTTGGGCGTCTCCGGTCATACGGTCGATGGTGCCGATGATGCCACTTTCTGAATTGCCGAAAGCAACTCTAGCATCATCCAGACCGGTTATCGTCACCGGAGGGTAGATACCGACCTGAACTGTTCGAGTAGTGAAGTTGACGATAATGCCCATCGATCCCTTTTCCTCGTACCCAAAGTCCCCTGTCCCTTTACAGGCAAGGGAAAGCGCCCCTGGCTCCGGCAACGCGATGTAAGGCTCCGGCTTAATTTCGTCGGGCATATTCTTGGGGGCTTAAGTATGTGAGCGAGTTGTTGTCGAAGACCAAGCGGTAGTTGCCGTGGAAATGGGCGTCCATTCCTAATGCCTGAAACCCGCAAGATGATGGGATAAAACAAGGTTGCGGATGAATGCGTGTCGAACTCATATTTGACCGAAAGCGTGCTGCAACGCTCTTGCCCTTCCATCCCGCAACCGCTCGCCTCGTCGCGCGAAAAGAAAGTAGTAATTTTCGTTAAGGGCTCCACGGAATGACCAATCACACCATACACTTTAACCCAACTATACTCGTAGCCACTATGATCTTCGCCCGACATCGCTACCCAGCCATATGCTCCATTTGGTCCAAGCTGGTGAAAGGTAACCGTGTCGTGCTCAGGAATTGCGTTGTAAGTTCGAAACCATTCATAGAGATCGTTTATCGCAACTACGCCTAAGTTTGCACCGTTCGGCGTGAGTACGATGAGACCTAACCCTCCGCTAGTTGGATGACACCCGCAAGGGTGCCGTCTTCGTTTAGTTGGTGTCCACCAGCAACAATGAAAATCATTTTTCGACCGGCCGAATTTATTACATCCAATCTAATTGGCTTCATGCAATAAGTACCTTCGTGTTCTCCCTCTTTATGTTTACTCATCCAACACGCCTTTTCCTTGTCGAAAGACCCATAGAATTCGTTCATCACTTCCGGCATAAGTCTTTTTTCGTCATCAGCAAGACTTGAAGGAATTGAAGTTGATCTTAGCGCCTGGGCATAGCTCGGGCCCGCGGGAGCTGCTGAAAACGGCAGCTTTCCGCTCTTGCACACTTTGGCCGCCTCGTCCCACCCCTTTTCCCATCCTTCCTTTAAGTGCTCGTTCGAATACGGGTTCGCATCCCGGTTCTTGTTCTCCCGATATGCAAAATAACCGCAACTTAAAGCGCTCCACCATTGTCCCCGGCCCGGCCACTCTCTCCCCGGAGTGTCTTCTACCTCTCCGCAGCCACCAAACATGACGGCGTTTCCACCCCCCGGATTCCAAATTTCTGTGAATTTCTCGGGATGATCTTGCGCGACATCGCAAGGCCTGTCGTGTCGAACCAGATCGAGCCGGCCCTCAAGCTGACGCGCGGCGGCTTTGCGCCACCCGCCGACCAAGCCAGCTTCCTTTGCCGGACATCCTTTTGCATCAGGATAAAATACGCACGCAACGCGGCGACCATCGCTCATCGCTAAAAGATAGCCATTTGCCCAACCTCGATAGTGGCCGTATTGCACCGGACACCAAATGTTATCAGCATCCCGTGCCCCCCGACCCGAGCCCATCCACACTTTGCATTCTTGAGTGGAGTTAGATTGGACGACTGATCCGCTTGGCATCGTATTATGAGGTGCTGCCAACACATCCGGCGCGTGCGGATCGGCATATTCGCGAAGATGCAAATCGTCCTCAACTACTATCCAGCCGTCCGGTAGCGACCAGCCCTGCTCGATTAGCATCAAGGTAGTCTCGGGTACGCGCGCGGTTAAAATCGTCCCTTCGCCGGGCGAATGATAGCTGATGTTGCACCGACGATAGACTGATAGCAGCCCCTCCCTTTCCGCGAAGCAGACGGAATATTGCGAAGAATCACGCGTGTCTTCTTTCGGCATGTAGCTCATGGTCGCCACGACGCTTCCCCGAGGGATCACAGCCCCGTTATCCATCCTGATCTCTGCTCTCGTCATTGCAGAAGCGAGCCAGACTTCATCTACGACCATCTTTGGTAGAGGTGATGGACTTGGGTTGTCGGTCACCTCTACTCCCATCTGCTGCAAATCCTCAATGGTAAGATACGTCATGTGATCAGGTGGGGTCGTGACGATCTTGTCAATGATCGCGTCTGAAACGCCAATAGCCTTAAGCCGGCTCACTGCCCAGATGGTTGTATCCCCTTTTTCTTCCCAGAAAAGGGGCGGTGTGCCTCCCCATTGTTTGATTGCCGCGTCAATCGAATGCACGCCGATCTGTGTGGGATTGGAGATCGAATCGACATACTTGCGATGACCTGCCGCAAATAAGGCGAAGCATGTGGATTCACATTTGGCGTCCGATCGCACGACAGTGGCCATGTTCTTCACCCACCGCACCATCACAGCCATAGCCATAGCTTCCCAGAGCAAACCGCCGCGAGAGTTGAGACGTAGTGCATCGAGCCGATAACCGCGATGATTTGCCTCCAAGATGGCAGCCGCCAAGCGATCGGGATCGCCAGCTTTAATTGGTCCATCTAGACTAAGGAAATGATTGCCGTGGTCATCGACGCCGCTTCTGATGGTTGCTGCTGGAGCGGTGCTTGACGCCAAAAACACAGCAACGACCGCCGCTAGTGCGAACCCAAATAGCGACCTCATCAGGCTGCAAGCAGTGCTCGCAGGTCTCAAGATCGGACGCGCCATAAACCACCCTCCGCAGGGCAGAATATCGTTTATTGTGAAATCTAAAAAGGATCACGCCGCGCGCTTCAATTCGCGCCTGGCGCTCAAGTGACGATCAAGGGTGGCTGAATGTCGCGAAACGCTCGATGGTTGGCAAACCGTGAAAGACATTTTCAGGCGACTCTCGCTCATTAGGCTGGCTGGAGCGACGTAATTTCCTGATAAAATTCGACCATCCCGGGGAGCTGCCTAACCAATCGCTCGGCAAGCCGAAGGGCATCGTTGCGCGTCTCCTGGCGCAGCGCGAGCTTATGCAAGAGATTCTTCAGCCGACTTTCAAAATCATAGTCCGGCTTATATCCTTTCAGCGCCGCGTCGAGGACACGAAATACGGCAGCGGGGCTATCGTCAACAAGCCGGTCCAGGTCCTCAAAGAAATCGTCGGCATTATATTCGGCGCCGACATGCGGGGCGACTGCCAGCAGCAGCGCCTCCTCCCGCTCGCCAAGGGAGGTCACGTAAACGCTCAACCGGCTTAGCGCCGACAATAAATGCGCCGGCGGCGGCTCCGCGTCGCGCGTGCGTGCCACGCATGCCTTCCAAAACTCAACAATGAGGGTCTTTTGTTTTTCCGTCAGCGGCTGACCGCTCACCGACCAAAGGTAGTGAGCGATATGTTGCAGGTCATCGAACCGTTTCTCGTCAAATATGAATTTGAAATTGTCCGAGTTAAACGTCTCTTTCTCCCAAAGATACGCAAGAGCAATACGCTCTAAGATATTTTCGCGAGCCCGGAACTCCGCCGGGCTGTTTCGCAATGCCCAGATCACAATGCCATGGTTTACCAAGAGGTCGTAAATCGGCAACGACGGAGGAGCCCAAGCGAGCCCGTCAATCGCCGAGAGGCAATTCTGGGGAAAGTCCTTCGGAAACACTTTCGCGAAATTCCGTTCGCACCAGTCCGTGCTCATGTAGTGAATATGGGCGATATAGGCGCCGGCCAGTGTCGAAAACTCGTAGTTTGCGTTCTGGCACTCCGCCAGTTGCTCATCGAACAAAGGCACCATCGTGGCCCAAGCATCCGCATGGTTGCCGGCACGGGCATCGCTAACCCGGCAAAAGCGCAAGGCGTGATCTATCAACGCCTCTATGGCTTGCCCTTTTGGCGAATTGATTGCCTTATCCATCGCGCGCGAAGGATCGGCATCGTTTTGCTTGATTGAGCGGCGGACGAGAATTTCAATCAACGACCATCCTTGCGGAAGAAGGCTGGGATCGTAGGCCTTTTTGTCGTTGCGCGTACCCGCACGCAAAAAATCGCTGACGACCGACGGTATCCAATCCCGTGTCGGCGCGAGCACGTCGCTCTCGGTCACTTCTTCCGTCCAAAATGAATCCGGCCGGATCAGGCTGTCGAAAAAGCGCATGAGCCTGGGCCAAGCGGTGTTCCAGTCGATGTCGATGGGTTTTTTCGGGTCTACAGGCGCGTCCCAGAGCTTCTTAAAGCCGTTGATAAGGCCATACTGATAAGGGCGTTTGGCGGCCAGAAACGAATCGATCACATCCAAAAACAGCGCTGGCTCCGCGCCTACAGCTTCAATCAACGTGTCGACCAGGGACCGCATGGAAGGCCCAGACCAAGAGTCCTTTTGCGTGAAGGAATTCAGCTGATCTACGATGTTGCCATCCTTGGCAAAAGCCACCAGCTCCTGGACCGGATAGGGCGTCGGGCCGTGCCCCCAACGCGTCTCCATGTAACTCATGAAATTGGGATGCGGAGAGAGACCCCCAAGAGTCGGGTCGTTTGAAAGTGTCTGAAACCAGGTCTCCGCCTCGGGGAATCCTGCGCCTGCAATGGCGGAGAGCCACTGCCGCTGATGGTATTTCAGCGATCGTTCAGGGTCCTCGACCTTTGCCGATATCTGCAACTGGCGGAGGGCCGCTAGCGTCGCTGCCTTTTCATCGTTCGTGAATTTGGAAAAGTGATTTTTCAGCAGGTTGTAGAGTTCGTGCAGATGCCCTGTCGAGAAGAGAGCGGGCCCGACCATTTCCGGATACAAAGGCCTCAACGCTTCAAATCGGGCGTCAATCGCGTATATCGCGACCCTTCGGATAATTTCAGCGTCATCGTTATACATCAACTCGACGAACCGGCGCGCCGCCTCGGCGTCAACGTCGATCCAACTCAACAAAGCATCGCGCAATCCGCTTACGGACCAGCTTTCGGGCCCGCGCCACGAATGGTTCTGATCATGTTCCTCGACAGCGGCCCTGCAAATATAGCTGTATCTCGCTGCGACGCCTTGAGAGAATGCCTCCCTCGCCCTTTGTACGAATAGCGATACGGCATCGGCTCCAAGTTTCGCGCCAAGACTTTCGGCTGTGCGCTTAACGATTTCCTTGACCCAATAGTCTTGGATTCTCGTCGTCGGCCTTTTCTCGTCCCGGAACTTATCGTCCGCCCACTCGATCGCCGTGGCGTGGGCGACCATCTGGCACGCCTTTTTCCAGTCATCGGCGGAGGCGCTGTTCAAAAATCGTTTTAGGGTCCCTTCGACGAGCGCGAAAGCGACGGTTGACGTGTTGAACTTTCCTGATAGCCAGGTCGGCATCAAATCGATGTCAGCCAGAGTCACCGACGCGGTTGGGACGAGCCCCAGGATTCTCGCGAAGGAGTTGAACGTGTGATGGTTGTCGCGGGCCTTGCCGTCGGAATCGCGCCACGCGCTGACATTGTGAACAACCGCCATGACCTTGGCGGCCAGGGCAAGGTCGTTCTTTTCGACGGATTTTTTCGCGACAGCTTCGAGATAACGCAACGGCTCCCAATAGGGTATGCGGAAAAAACCGGGGGTGTCGCTTTCGACCGGACCCGGATTTCGATCGGCATCGAAGATATGCGCGGCGGCAAGCGGGTCGAAGAATTCCTCAAAGTCATCGCGCTTGAGCAGAAGATCGATTCCGCGCCGGGCAAAATCTTCGCCTTCCGCCATTTGCCGGACAAAAGCTTGCTGCTTGGAGGTCAGATTAACCATTCAGCAGATCCTCCATGTCCGTCAGTCTCTGTAGCCTCATGAGATCTTCGGCGGGAGCACGGGCGGCGAAATCTTCAAGCACGTCGACGACTTGGTCCCAATCCTTTTCGTCACGCGAGAAGGGAATGAGCTGAATTCCAAAGTTGCGATAGTAGGCGGCAAGATTGGCTATCAACTGCTGCTCGTGAGAGAAGAAGCCTTGCAGCATATAATGCTTTATCTCGGCGCCATCGGTGTGCTGCGAGGGCCGGCTCTTGACGAATATGTATTCAAGGATTTCGAGCTCTTCCAGGCCATAGCCGACAAACAGAACGGTGCGTTGGGAGAACAGGGATTCAAGGAAAGTCAGGACCTTGTTTTCGCGGGATATGTCGCCTGACAGACGGTGGTTCGCATAGTGCTTGAGATACTGAGGCGTCGTCAGGATCATGCCCTCGGGGTCTCGCAAGGAACCGTGGAGGTGAATGACCGTGTCCGGCCGCGCAAGATTATCGAAGATCAGGTCGTCAACCTTGTAGATGACGGTCCTGGAGGGCTGCGCTGTTCGCGATAGGCCGGACACAGAGACAATGGATGGCGCGGGTGTATGGAGGGCCTTGTCGAGCCATTCATCGTAGTTTGTCGTTACGAATGCCTTCCCGAGCTTTGACAGCGCGGCGTAGAGCCTCTGTCCCTTGTGGCTCTCTCTTGCGCCGCCCGGATAAAGTATCCTTTCGAAATTGAGGTCGACGGAATTTTCCTTCGCGAGGCTCAGCGCGATTGACATTTTGATCCGAGGACTTAAATCGCGAATCTGGTCAAGCTGGGCGTGGCTAAAATTCCCAAGCTCGACGAGCGATCGTAGCGCGGCATTCGCGAACTCGACCCATGTTGGACAACCGGCAATTCGCGACGCACCCGCGCCGACGAATGGTATGAGCGTTCCGCGCGTCGCGGCTTCGCGTAGCCCCGCTGGCAGGTCCGGGATGAGTTTGATTTCTTCTGTCAAAAGCGCATACGGCTACGAGGCTTTCTCGGTAGCCGCCGGGCCGGCGTGACGCTGCCCTTTTATGGCGGCCTCGACACTCGGAGCGTCGTCGATCACCGTCTCTCCCGTTACAATAGACGAATCCTCATCGTGCGTCCGGCCGGACTTCGAACGGGCGCAATCTCGAAAACCGCCTTTGCCAGACCGACGATGACCTCCTGGACATCCTATCGTCTTTTGAACGGTCGGTTGGCGAAACTGTCACGATCGCGAGGATCGCGGAGGCGTCTTTTTTGCTTGCTATTCGATCAGACCCTTTTCTGTCGGGAGACACTCTCGCACTAGCGGGCGATTGCCGCATCTTCGATGAATTTGGCCACCGCCTCGGAGTGCGAGATCATCACGACATGTGAAGCTCCCTCAACGACTGAGGTCGCGCGCGGACGGGCGCGCTCGGCCATGAAGGCGTGCAACTTCGGGGGAATCGCGGTGTCGCCATCGCCGTACACGAACCATGACGGGATGGTCTTCCAGGCGGGCTCGGTCGCAGGTTCACTGAACGCGATGTCCGTAACGGGCCTCTGCGCCGCCGCCGCCAATCTCGCGGCGTCCGCGGGTACGTCCGGTGCGAACGCATCATGGAATTTTTCCTGCTGAACATAGAGATCGTGGCCGCCACCGGGTAGCGGCACCGGCGGGGCCAGTGCGGGGCCAACCAAGCTGCCCGGAAACTTGCTATTGAGGTCGCCGGCGTTTTCGCCTGCCTCGGGCGCAAAGGCTGCGACATAGACAAGCGCTTTTACATTCGCCTGACCATTCGCCGCGTTGCTAATCACCATGCCGCCATAGGAATGCCCGACCAGGACGACCGGTGTGTTGATGCTGGCGAGAAGGGCGCGCACGGTGTCGGCGTCGCTCTTCACGCTACGCAGCGGATTGGCCGCGGCGATGACCGGATAACCGTCTCTCTCAAGGATTGCGATGACGCCATACCAACTCGACGAGTTGGCGAACGCCCCATGCACAAGAACGATGGTCGGTTTGGCGGGCTGCGCCGTTGCTACAACCCCCGTCAGCAAGAGGCCAACGAATGCCCAGACGGTCAGGAAAATCTTCATTTCATGCTCCCTCTTATTGCATTCAACCTAGGGATCGGATTCATGTCATCACCGCGCTGCTGCCGGCGATCTGCGCCGCAACCTCATCGTCATTCACCGCCTCGACGGTCCGGGCCTGGTCCGGTCCGGTCGAAACGGAAGTTTGGGTCTCGTGGTGGTAGCCATTTGGATCTCCATTCTTTCACCTAGTCCCGGGCGCTAGGCCCGCGCAATGCGGGCCGCGTTGGCAACGATATGAACAGGGTGGGAACAGGAGCAGAAAACAGGGGCGATATAATTTGTGGGGTGGTTAGGGGGATGGGTCTCTTTGCCTTGATGTCACCGGAGCATGGCAGACGATGCGTCAGGGACTCCTTTAAAACATCGATCGATCTTAGAAGATTAATCAGCGCACTCTTTCGACCTTCCTGATTTCTTCGAACCGTGATTGCTATAGACACTTCGATATGACAATGGGACCCGAAGGGGCATGTTTTCAATATCTGCTTGCCAAAGGTGGAATTGCGATCAGTAATCCATTTGGGACTACAAACCTCATCCCCGTGAGGATCAAGCGTCATCGGGTTCTCTCTAAGCCATCCTCGGAAATCCGCAAAACCGATTTGGTCGAGGTCGCTGGCAATGTCTGCTATTCCACGCTTCACGGCCTCAACTCGGGACGTCGCCTGAGGTCCGAGAAGGGCCAATCGCGAGTGCAGCGCGAGATTTACGCCGATTTTTGGATCACTTCGACGGCGGAGCCTAGTACGGCTGGCCGTTCAGGACTTTTTAGTCGGCTCGCGATGTGGTCGACGGCAAGACTTTGCCCCCAAGGGACCCGCCGAATACGCTGTAGCGCGCTGAGTTTGCAAGTTGCCGACACTCGGCGCTCTGTGCTAGTTAACAGCAGAACGAGCAGCTGCCTTATCCACACCCATTGGGGCTGGGCATGCGGCCATCACAGCGCGCGGTTTGGTGTGTCGTTGCGGCAGGTGCCGTCGTTTATCCGCACGTTGCTAAGGCTTCGATTTCGGACCCCAATGTTTCCGACAATGCAATTCATGAAAAATTCGATGGTCGCGTGGTCATCCCAGGTTATGGCCATTTTACCCGCGAACAACACAACAGCGTGCCGCTTAAGCGATACGCGTGCCAATATCCGGATTTTGCATGCGCGTTTAACTTGCTTGCTCAACAGCGTGCCGCTATGGCGGCGAGGTCGCGGAGCAGAGTGACGACCCGCCCGGTCGTTCCTAGAGTTACTACCCCAAACATTGCGCCGCCGGCGCGAAGCAGACCGCCAATTGCAGTCCCGGCAGTGCCTGGGGCTCCGGAACAAACCAACTACACCGCCCCAAGAGAGCATCCTCCGCTTTTACTGCCACCCACTGCTCCAAGAGAATACCCTCCGCTTTCACCGCCACCTACGCTTTCGCTTGGCGCGATGCCACACCCGCCGCCGGCACCAATGCCATTGGCAATTCAAAAGCCCGAACCAGCGCCGACGTCAGGGCGGAAAGATATTGGCGGATTGCCACCGGCAAATTCTCCTGGCCAGATGCCGCACCCGCAACCGACACCAATTCCAAATCGGGAATTAGTCCGAGGGCCGGCGAGTGGATCGATGCAGACCGCATCAACTGGCGCCGTGCATGACACTTCTGGTGCCGGTGCAGCCTCTGGTGCGGGCATTCCCGTTTCTTCGAACGGGGCGTGCTCCGTCGTAGGAGCGACAGGACTCCCAATGACAGGTCCTTGTTATCTGTTCAACGGCAGTGGGACTTCGACCCCACAATATTTTGTGACTCCTTCGGCAGCTAACAAAACATCGTCCGGGCCGCCCGCCTTAGCGCCATGGCTCGACGTTGTTGGTACCGGTCTATTCGATGCAATCGGCGAACCAGAATCGACCGAAATCAACAATACTCCGGAGCAAACATGGGACCCTGGTAGGTACGCTGATCCCAATTGCCCGTGGACGGACCCAATGTGTGTTGGCTTTTCCGATCACGGCAGGGCCCCAAATGTGGACTTCGAATCAGGAGAAGCAGGTGCCCGATTGGGTGAACAATTTGGTGAATTCATGCGCGATAGATTTATTTTACCGTGGCTAACGGGCCCGACAGCGCAACCTAAAGGGACCGATAATCCGCCCCCCGCGAGTGGTTCAGACCCGCCGATCGAATCCAGCGGGCCAACGCAAAATCAGCCGTGAATAGTTTGAATTGAAGATGCTGTGACATCTGGATCAAATCGACCAATGATTGCGTATGTCGCCGGCGTTTTGTCAGGTCTTTTACTAGCTATCGGCTTAGCGCACGCGCAGCAGCGAACAATGGCGATCTACGGAGACTGGACTTTTTCTTGCGCAATCGCATCAGGCTCAGGAGCAGGCGAGTCGTGCGGATTGGTACAGGTGCAACGAATTGAAGGACAAGCGACTCTCGTCAGCCAAATTGCTATCGGTCACAACACAAATGCCGAGCCGCTTAAAATCTCCTTTATGACCCGCGCTAACGCCTGGCTGTTGACCGGTGTGAAGTTGATCACGGGCGACAAATTGCTCGCCATCACCGCGACGTTCAAGTGGTGCATGTCAACGCGCTGTCTAGCGGATACCGACTTGTCGGACACTGACATCAATAGGCTGCGGGCTCAGAAGGAGCCGGGACAAATTGCGTACAAGGTTGCATCGCAGGCTGATGTTTCGATTCCGGTGTCATTTAGCGGGTTTGGTGAGGCCATGGATGCGCTACAGAAGAAAATAAGCTTTAGCATTAAGCCCTAGCATATGGCCAACCAACATCGGGGAAAGCGAAGGGCAATCTAGGTTTTCTGTCGAAGGCGAACGGAGATCGGATTAACGGCGTGCCGACAGGGTGAGGAGAATGATAGATTGGCGGGGCAACAAGGGCCTGTGTGTCGTTCCGCTCGCGGCATATTCTGCGATTCTCTGTCAGCAGTTTTGCCGAACCGGTAAGCGATGCTCATCCATTATTGGCCCAGAAGGCTGCCAAGGCGGAGCGCCTCGCGCAAAACCGGCCAGACTTCCAAGCATACGATAATTACAATCTGACCGGCACCGATCTGCGGACCTTGCCTAATGCAGATCTTCAAACCTGCTCAGCGGCCTGTTTGTCCGAAAATCAGTGTGAGGCGTATAGCTTCGACAAGTGGAACCGTCAGTGCTTTTTGAAGGCGACGGTTGGTTCACTTCGCTTCGAGCCAAGTTCGATCGCGGGAGTTTCTGGCTCATTACCTCCAATGTCAAATGCGCCGTGGGAAATGCTCCGCATCCGAGGGCGCAGCTTCACTTCTGACGCTTATCGCTCACAGACGATGATTTCATACGATCAGTGTGAAAAAACTTGTGAGAACGAACAGAACTGCGTTGGTTTTTCGTATTCGACCCAGCAACAAATGTGCAGGATGTTTAACAGTATCCAAGGACATTCTGCCGACCAGGACACGGATATCGGCATTAAGCGCCAGCAAGGGAGAGTGGCCGTGGTGGCGTCTCCGATTGCACCTGCTGTGTCGTCCACTTCCTGCGATAGGGCGGAGGAGCACGCCGCATGCCCAATGTCCGCGGCGGAAGAGCGAGCGCTGAGGCCGAAGGACACGTTCAAGGAATGCGACGCGTGCCCCGAGATGATAGTTGTGCCGGCGGGCTCGTTCACGATGGGCTCGCCGGAGAGCGAGGAACGCCGCAGTAATGATGAGGGCCCACAGCATGTCGTGACTTTCGAGCGGCCGTTTGCGGTCGGCAGATTTGAGGTGAGTTTCGACCAATGGCAGCAATGTGTCCTCGGCGGTGGCTGCAATAGGTCCAGGCTGAACAACGGGAATTCGGGATGGATCCAAGTCCAAGGCAACACGCCGATTATTTTGGTGTCGTGGGATGACGCGAAGGATTACGCCGCTTGGCTGTCGAAGAAAACGGGAAGGTCGTACCGCCTTTTGAGCGAGGCGGAACGCGAATATGTCATGCGGGCCGGCACGACCACCACGTTTTGGTGGGGAAATTCGATAGCGCCCAGCCAAAGGGGCCGTCTGGCGCCGGTTAATTTTTTTGACCCAAATCCATGGGGCCTTTATCAGGTCCATGGGAATGTCTACGATTGGACGGCGGACTGCTACCATGACAGCTATCAAGGAGCGCCTACCGACGGCTCGCCCTGGCGCACTGGAAATTGCAATCGGCGCGTCCTGCGCGGCGGTGCCTTTGATTCGGATGCGAATAAGCTCCGTTCGGCCGCGCGGTACGCTGGTCACATCCAGTCGTACAGTCTCAGCTTCGGAATCCGTGTTGCGAGAACGCTTCTTACACCCTAACTCCTAATCCCTCCACCGATGAGGTGGTTTAGCGGCGCACTCGACGAACTTTGCAGGTGCTCCGCGCGAGTGGACCGCAGGTGCGTCTACGGTAATTCTGCCGATGAGAGCAAACGTTGCGCAGGAAGCTCACTAATCGTTTATGGTTCATCCCACCGGCGGCATGTGCTGTTGCTTTAGTTAGCAACTTGCATGCCGCGCCACTTGAAGATGCAGCTTCATCGATAAGGAGGCCTACTAAGTTCGAACACCTCGCTCAAAACAGGCCAGATTTTCAAGCATATGACAATTACGATCTGACGGGGAATGACCTACGCACCTTGCCGAATATGGATCTTCAAAGCTGCTCAGCGGCTTGTCAGTCCGAAAATCAGTGTCATGCGTACAGCTTCGACAAGTGGAGTCGGCAGTGTTCTTTGAAGGGGACAATTGGCTCGCTTCGCTTCGAACCAAGTTCAGTCGCAGGAGTTTCCGGCTCGTTGCCGCCGGCGTCAGAAGCGCCTTGGCAAATGGTTCGTATCCGTGGGCAGAGCTTCACTGCCAACTCCTTTCGGAGCGAAGTGATGTCTTCGTATCAGCTGTGTGAACGCACTTGCGAGGACGAACAGGATTGCGTCGGATTTTCTTACCTAACCACGCAACAAATCTGCAAAATGTTTCGGACGATCGACGCGTATTCAACCGACCAGGATATTGACAGTGGCCTCAAGCATCAAAGCGCGGCGGCAGTTGTGATCGCGGCTCCGGTGGCACCTGCCATGCGCCAGGACACGCATTCCATGGACGGGCGCGACCGGCTCGTTGCCGCGCCCGGCTCGTTCAAGGGCCAACCTTACTGGCTGGCCCTCGCGCAATGCGGGGACACCTACTTCAGATTACACATTCTTTACACCGACCGGGCAGTTCGAGCACGAGTTGTCAAACCCGACCCGAAGGCCAATGCCGAGTTCACAAAGAAATTCAAAGAGGCGATTAAGATAGCGACAGCCTTTTTCGACGGAGCAGAACGTTTTCTCGTAACCGACCGCAGCCTTGGGCGGGACGATGCAGTGCCCATCTATAATGCACAGACGAGCGCGATAGGCGAACAGCTCAAGACCATTGATGCGGCGCTCGCAAGAGCGGAGGCGTGCCCGGAGCTTTATCAAGCGTGCCGACTGGCGCATCCCAAAGAATGCAGCGAGCCGCCCGCATCCTCGAGGTAGCACTACCAAACGTTAAAAAATGCCCTTTCACAGCACAGAAGTAAGGATGACATCCGTTAATCCTGACTTGCCTTGATGTCGCCGGAGCATGGCATACGATGCGTCAGGGACTCCTTTTAACATCGATCGATCTTAGAAGATTAACCAGCCCTCTTTCTTGCCCCGGGGCGGTAATGTAGTCTGCGCAGAGAGCTGCCGAGTGGACGTGCCGAAGTCCGCTTTCCATTTTAGTTGCGGCGCTCTTGCCGTCGGCCGGCATCCACTATCCGCAGACTTTATTTTCGCGGTCTGTCCACAATCCATCACGGGCGCAGACCAGATTTGCGTGCGGACAATCGCAGAACTTTATCGACGTAAGCTGCCGCGCCGGAAACTCGCGGGAGGGCGCGTGTGGGCCCAATTATACTTAATAGACCTTTAACGCTTATCGCTTCAAATTCCACAGCGGAAAGGGTCGTTCGGCGGCGATTCGGAGTCCCGCTGCGAGGCGGTCCACCCGTAAGTTACAAGACCGTTTGCTCTCCACGAACTGCGAGGAGACGCTCATGGCAGTTCTCAACCGCACCCGGGAGCTTTGCCTCGCTTCGGTCTACGCGTTAGCGCTCACCGGCGTTGCTGGCGCAGCCGATCTAGCTCTCAAGTCGCCAATCGTTCCGCCCGTTCCCGTCTTTAGCTGGACGGGCGTTTATCTCGGAATCGGTGGCGGCACTGGCTGGGGGGACAATGAGTACCGCTGGAATCAGGACCCGACGGTGGCTGCGATCGGGGCCCAAATGGGAGGCGCTGGACCCTTGCCGACGCCTGGTGCGACCCAAGGATCGGTCCCGATCAGCGGCGGATTTTTCGGTGGCCAACTTGGAGGAAATTGGCAGGTCGAGTGGGCCGTTTTCGGAATCCAGGCCGACGCTCATTGGGCTGACATCGAGGGCCACGGCAGTTGCTTCGATGCAGGTGTACTAGCCACCGCGGGCCTCAGTTTTGCCTGCAATGACAAGGTTTCGAGCTTCGGCACGGTTACGGGTCGTGTCGGCGCAGCAGTTGATCGGGCGCTGATCTATGCCAAGGGTGGTTGGGCTTGGGAGGACGGCCAACACAGCACGAATCCGTCAGCCCCATTTAATGTCATGGGTGGGATTAGCCCGCAGGCGAGCATAACGGCCGCCAGCTCTAGCCAATTCCAGACAGGGTGGACGTTTGGCGCAGGCGTGGAATATGCGTTTGCGCAGCATTGGTCCGCCTTCATCGAGTACAATTACCTTGATTTAGGCACCAAGGCTGCAAACTCCACACACTTCCTGAGCTTGCCCAACAATGTTCCTGCCACTCTTGTTATTCCGATCCAGGCCACTGCCACCGAGCGGTTCAATGTCGTGAAGGTCGGCGTGAACTACAGGTTCAACTGGTTAGGCTTGTAGCCAGTCTCGCCCAGCAGCGGGGGACGCAGGCGCTGTCTGAGCGCCGGCAGTTGAAGTCGGGATTGCTGCGCTATCGCCGCTTCACGCGGCCACGCTTGCCGATTCGAAAGGGCGAGCCATCTCGCGCGCGATACGCTGAACGGTACCGCTTCCAACGCCGCACTCGGCAGCGACCTTCAACATACCCTTGCCGGCCCGCAATTGACTCTGGATTCTCTTTTCCAGGGCCGGGCCTATCCGTGGCCTGCCAAGCTGCTTGCCCGCTTCTACGGCCCGCTTAAGGCCGGCGTTGACTCGCTGGCGGATCATGCTGCGCTCAAACTCAGCGAAGGCGCCCGTAACCTGAAACATTAGCCTTCCGGCCGGCGTGGTGGTGTCGATCGCCTGCTGATCGAGGTACAGACTGAGAGCGTCGGCGCTGATCCGCATTAAACGAAACTTGAGGGCTGCCGCATCCACGGTGCAATTTGTCGTAAGCTCTACAGTTTCCAGCAGATTTCCGCGATTCTCAAAAAATTACCGCCCCATATGCCCGCGATATCGCTTGCCTGAGTATCCAAGATTACTCAGTCTCTCGGCAAGATCGCTGAGAGACTCGGGCGGAACGAACACTGAGCTTTTATAGAAATTTTCGTCGTAACCTTGCTCAGGAGGAAACCAGTAGGCTGGGTCGGCGTCCGCTGGAAGATCGTCTTGCTCCTGATTGTAGACGTAGTCTAACCCGATCCCGACATGTTGCGCGCCTACACGCTGCGCCACGTAGTCGATCTGCTCGACAATTCCTTCGACGGATGCACGACAATCACGGTGAAAATTGCTCATGCCATTGATGCCTATTACGCCACCAACTTGTGCACAACCGTCAATCATTACATCAGTGATGTTGCGCAAATTCGGATTAAGTGCCCGTACATTTGAGTGACTGAAAACAATCGGCTTAGTCGCAATTTCCATAATGGCCATGGCCGACCGCTCATTCACATGGGAGCAGTCGACGATAATCCCCACGTCTTGACACTCCGCAACGAGCCGAGCGCCTAACGGCGTCAATGGCGCCCCTGGATCGTAACAACCGCCTGCTGCTTCATTGGCACGGTTATAAGCAAAATGCATCTGCCGAATTCCGAGATCATAATAAATCTGAACCATCCCAAGGTTGGATAAGATTGGTTTAGCGCCCTCTAAATCAAAAGCTATCGCCAACTTACCGGTGCGAGCGGCGACCCACACATCATCTACTGAACGCACCAGCAAAAATTCCTGTGAATGCTCGACTTGCCTTCGAAACGAAGCCAGGACTGGTAAGATCTGGGCAACCGGATTGAGGTCCATTCCAACGTTGATGGAGACGAAATTAAATCCCGCGGCTAGATGGCGTTTTAGGACATGGATCGAATAGTCGGGCTTCAGCGGAACGCCGGAATGGGCGTCCCAGCGAATGCTCGATACCATCTAGATTACCTTTCAATCGAATAGTGATAGACCGATTGCGCGCGTTCTTTGGTGAGATAACCGTTCCGGATATCCTCCTCAATCTTGCTCCGCGATCGCTCTTCGGGTCGACCGTATCCACCACCATTTCCGGTGACAATTCGGACGACGTCATCTTTGCCTAAGCGCATAGAATTAACGATGGCATGCCGAGACACCGATCGGTCGGAACGAATGATATCAACGTAATTTGGTGAACCGTCGAGGCCCCCAGCGGATCCCCAGGCAGGAAAAAGTGACCGGTTAAAGCAACATGTCAGGAAGCATTCATCAGCTTGAATGCGGTAATCTATGCGGATGCCTTTTCCGCCGCGAAAGCGGCCTTCCCCACCGTGGTCGGGATTAAGCTCCATTCGGTCGACGACGAAACCGTTTCGCGCTTCAGTTATTTCTGCCGGGCAATTGAAAGTGGCGCCGTGACACGCGGTGAATACGGCGGTTGCTCCATCATGCATGCCGTCCGCCCCCCAGCCACCTAGCTCCGGCTCGATCATCGAATAGGTACGGCCTGTTTCGACATGCTTGCCGCCCAAGATTACCGCACACATCGAACCATAGTGGCCGCTCGGTAGACGATCGGGCATCTCCTTCGCGAGGCAACGCCAAAGCAAATCATATAAGCGCAGGACAATCTCATAATAGTTGCCTTGCGCCGCCGGTTCGATTGGGTCGAAACGAGAGCCTGACTCGGTGATCAGCTTCAATGGTCGAAAATTTCCACCGTTACATACCTGGCTGGAATCCGTTACCGCTTTCAGAACCAATTGCGCAGAGACCAAAGCTGCGTCGCGGCTGATGTTGAATGGGCCCGGATCTTGGGGATTTCCTGTGATATCGACTGTGAAAGCGTCGTCCTCGACCACAATCTTGCACCGAAATGCCACTCCATTGTCCTGCTTTTCTTCGTGATTAAATTCCCCCTTCGGCAAGCGCCGGAGACCTGACAATGTTATTTGCTCTCCATAATCTAGGTAGCGATCCATCGCGATCTTCAGTGTTTCCTTTCCGTATTTCGCGCCTATCTCTTTCAAGCGGCGTTCACCAAGACGCACAGCGGCAATACCGGCCCAAAGATCGCCTTGGAGAAAGTCGGGCATTCGTGAATTGACCGCAATGATGTCGAAGACGTGTTGAATGAGCTCACCACGAGCGATGAGCTTCACGGCAGGAATTCGCAAGCCCTCCTGAAAAATCTCGGTCGCTATCGTGGAAATCGACCCGGGTACCATACCGCCGACGTCGTTCCAGTGGGCAATATCGCCGGTCCAGGCTATGAGCTCCTCATCGACGAATACTGGCATGAGAAATATGACGTCGTTCAGATGGGTAACGCCACCGTGGTATGGATCGTTTGTGACAAATACGTCGCCCGCCTCGATCGGGATACCCGACTTCCGGCACTTCGCCATGACATACTGAGCGGCCTTGTCCAGGCCCGCGATAAAGAGAGGTATGCCCGCGCCGCTTGACGCCAAATTGCCGTCAACATCGACAATCCCGGTCGCCATATCGAGAACCTCATATATGATAGCGCTCATTGCCGTTTTGCGCATCGCAGCAAACATTTCGCTGCAAATCGAGACTAGCGACCGCTGTATAATTTCGATCGTAAAGGGGTCCACTTCGCGCTGCTGCTGCATTATCGATCCTTGATAAGGTGGATGTTGGCGTACTGATCAACGTCTATCCTGTCTTGAGGATGGATCACGACGGTCGTCCAAGAGAGTTCAATGACGGCGGGGCCGGGAAATCGCATTCCGGCTTCGAGCTTTGATCCATCGTAGATAGTTGATTTGTGAATGCCTTCGACGTCGAAATCAACGACACGACTACCTTTGATAGCGTCGTCCAATGAGCGCCCCAACACGTCGGCCGGGAGCATCACAACGTTGCCTATGTCGGCGCTGACAACAAGGTGCAGTCCGACAACTTCGACAGGTACGTCTAACGTATACGTATATTCATGTTTGTAACGTTCGGCGAAAGCTGCGAGAACGCCGTCCAAATCGTCGTGGTGAAGTTCAATGTCGGGAAGCGGAATTTCGACTGAGTGATCCTGGTTTCGGTATCGCAGGCGAGCGAAAGCCGTCAGGGTCAGACTTTGTTTTGTCACTCCATCAGACGCAAAGGCCTGTGAGGCTTCATCTGCCATCTTCTTAAGCTCGCCGTTCAGAACAGCAAAATTAGATGGTGTGAAGTCGCACAAATAAGTCTTGAAAAAATCACGGCGAAGGTCCGACATCAGCATCCCCCACGCGGAGAACACTGCCGCTTGCCGCGGGATTACAATCCGTCGGATCCCAAGCTCACCGGCGAGAGTGGAGGCATGCATCCCACCCCCGCCACCAAACGCAATTAGCACGAAATCGCGAGGATCGTAGCCCCGGTTAATAGAAACCAACTTCAGCGCATCGACCATATTATGGTTGGCAATACGCACGACGCCCCGGGCGGCTTCGATCGACGTCACTCTCAGTCGTTCACCTAAGCGCGCGAAGGCCGCCTCCACTCCAGCCATGTCAGCATTGATAGCCCCACCGCAAAAGTAATCGCGGTTAATCCGACCGAGCATCAGATTGGCGTCTGTGGTCGTCGGCTGGTCGCCACCCCGTCCGTACGCGACGGGCCCAGGCACCGCACCAGCACTACGGGGCCCGACATGCAGTCGGTTAAAATCGTCGACCCACGCTATCGATCCACCACCATTTCCGATCTCGACCAAATCGATCACTGGCGTTTTGATAGGATAGCCAGAGCTCTCCTCATTGCGTTCGATGTAGTAGTCGGTAATGACCTTGACGTGGCCACCGTCGATTAATGAGCACTTCGCTGTCGTTCCGCCAATATCAAGTGCGAGAACGTTTGGCATTCCAAGACGGGTGCCCATTGCAGCCGCACCCCAAAAGCCACTTGCAGGGCCAAACTCAACCATAGTCACTGGAATGCTTCGCGCCGTCTCCACGGTACTTACTCCGCAGTTCGACTGCATGACGTAGAGACGTCCTGAAAATCCTTCCGCGCGAACCCCACGCTCCAAGCGTTCAAGATACTGATTAGCAACGGGTAGTACATAGGCCGACAAAACCGTCGTGCTTGTCCGTTCGTATTCACGCCATTCCCGGACAATCTGATGTGAGGCAACAGCGGGGATCTCGGGGCAGAGCCTGGTCAGCTCCAGTATCAGGAGTTTCTCGTGTGCATCGTTCGCATATGAATGAAGAAAACAGACAGCAATCGCTTCAACTGCTTCCCGCTTAAAATCCGCGACTATCGCGGGAAGAGAGCTGAGATCAAGAGGTCGCCTCTCATTGCCCCGGTAGTCCATTCGACCTGCAATTTCGCGACGCAGATAGCGCGGCACGAAAGGCGCTGGCTTGCGATACCTGAGATCGAAAAAATTCGGTCGGTCACCACGTGCTATTTCTAGCACATCACGAAAGCCTTCTGTTGTAATCAACCCCACCCTGGCACCACGGCGTTCTGTAATCGCATTGATGACCAGTGTTGTCCCATGCGATAGCCATTCGATATCGCGAATGGGTACAGCAGCTTTATGCAACACATTCAGCACGCCGACTTCGAAGTTAGGTGGTGTCGTATCTGCCTTTTCGACGATCAGATTTTGCCGGCCGGTCGCGACATCTTGGATTAAAAGCGCCAAATCTGTGAAGGTGCCCCCGACGTCCGTTGCGGCCCGCACTTTCACGCCCGTCATGATGTCTTCCCCAACTAGTTACTTAGAGCAGCCGGCATTGCGTCAATCAAAAAGGCCAAGTGTGCCGGCCCACAACACGACCGAGCCTGAGCTACTCTTATTGGCGTAGCTGTGGGGCTTTGTCGCGGCATAGTGGATCGAGTCCCCCTCTTTCAGGCTGTAATGCTTCTTGTCGACCGTACATTCGATCGATCCCTTGATGACGTAAAACAGTTCCTCGCCATCGTGCGATTGAGTTTCGCCTGCGTATTTCGGCGGTACGTGAATAATGATCGCGTTGAGAACACTCCCAGGGAATGTCGCGCTAAGCCGCTCGTACTCCCCGCCACCGGCAGCGATCAAAAAGCGGCCTCGCTTGTCCGCCCGTGTTTGTGGTTCTGAACTTATAGGTTGCTTCAAAAAGTAGCCGGGAGGCTTCCCCAGCGCCGCGGCAATTGCAACGATGGACGCCAGCGAAGGCGTCGCATGGCCACGCTCGACCTGGGACAAGAAGGCAGTCGATAAACCAGCTTTCGCGGCAACTTGACCCTGGGTAAACCCGATGCGCCTCCGGTGACTGCGGATCATCGCGCTTAGGCTTCCATTCGCCATGTTGGGTTTGGAAATGTCCATATCCGTACCGTTCTCTTGCGGGCCGGCACGACAGCCGGGTCACTCGCAAATTTATTGACCACTTAAATTTTAAGTCGTAGCATAATTTTTGGCAAAGAGCGATTTCTTCAGCTTTGGGGACGCAGTGGTTGGCCCGTTTGCAAAGCGCTCAAATCCAATACGCCTGCCAAATGATTTAGACAGGGAGGAACTGCCATGAAGAGGACAATGCAGCTGCTTCTGGCGATGAGTACCCTCGTCGCCTTTACGCCGGCGCTAGCTCAGGAGCGTGTTTTCCGCATTGAACAGGCTGCGCCGGGCGAAATCGATCCGGCAAAGGCCACCGATTTTTCTGGATTGATACTTGCGTCCAACATCTATGACACGTTGCTCTGGCCGGCGGCCGGTGGCGGCGTTGAGCCGCGCGCAGCCGAATCGTGGAGCATTTCTGACGATAAAAAGAGCTATAGCTTTAAACTCCGTCATGGTCTCAAATTTCACGATGGATCGCCGGTGACAGCCGACGATGTGGTTTTCTCCTTCAACCGATTTATCAAGCTCGGCGCTGGCTATTCATACCTGTTTGCGGGCGTGGTCAATTCTGTGAAAGCTGATGCCCCTGACTCGGTGACATTCACACTTAATCATCCGCATGCACCGTTTCTTGCCTCACTTGCTCGTTTGTCGATCGTGAGTAAAGCCATCATCAATGCCCACAAGGCAGATGGGTCATATGGAGAATGGGGCGACTACGGCCAAGCCTATCTCGACCAGCACGATGCTGGCTCAGGTGCCTATACTGTCGCCGCGCATGACAAGCAGACGCTCACTGTCATGAAGAAGTTCGACGGTTATTACCTGCCCTTTCCGACCAATGCACCAAGCGAAGTCCGTATGAGCTATAGTGTCGAGGATGCTACTCTGCGCGCCTTGATGTCACGAGGCCAGCTTGATGTCTCAAGCATGTGGCACCCGAACGAAGTGATCGCTGATTTAGCCAAGCAATCCGGCATATCGGCAGGAGCGGAGACGGTCTACGGAGAAGGGCTGATCAAGTTCAACACCAAGCGGCCGCCCATGGACAATGTTCACATGCGCAGAGCGGTGGCCGCCGCTATCGATTATGACGCTATTCAGAGCATTCTCAAAGTCACCGACAAGATCCACAGCGGTATCCCTTCGCGCGGCCCAATCCCTGATGGATTGCCGGGATCTGATCCTAATGGTCCCGTACCCAAGCGCGACCTCACTGCTGCTAAGAAGGAGCTTGCACTGGCTGGTTACGACGCAGCAGCGGCACCAATCGAGATACTGTCGGCACTTTGTTGCGCCCTGCACCAGAAGATCGCGCTATTGGTTTCTTCGAATCTCGCCGAGGTTGGCGTAAAGACGCAAATTAAAGAAATGCCTTGGGCGCTGGTTGTCGAATCGGCTTCGAAGGTCGAATCCACGCCGCACATTACCTTTGTCATTCAGAACCTCGCGGCCCCCGATGTCAATTCCTTCCTCACGGAGACCTACAATTCGAGTTCGGCAGGCAGATGGAGTTCGATGGAATGGCTGGAGAATAAGGACGTCGACAAGCTCATCAGTGAGGCGAGAGCCGAACTCGACCCATCGAAGCGCGCTGGCGTCTATTCTCAGATCAATAAGACGATCTTGGATCTTCAACCAGACGCCTGGGCCCTTCAGCCCGTGAACGTGTTTGCCAAACGCAACAACATCAAGTTGCCGTTCGAAGATCCAAAGAAGGCGACTGGACTGGTTGCAGCCGACTTCGAGTTCAGATTGGTGCAAGTGGAGTAGCTTGCTCTAAGATCTGCCGGCGGGAAGGCATGCGCAGTCCCGCCGTTTCCTAAGGAACGCGCAATGGCCATTGTCGCCACACTTGGCAAACGAATTGCCTCGGGTGTGGCAGTGCTTGTCGGCTTGAGCGTGCTAATTTTTGTTTTAGTCCGGATCGTCCCAGGCGATCCGGCACGCATCGCCCTAGGCCCAATGGCCACACCGGGCCAAATCGCGCAATTGCGCGAACGCCTACGCCTCGACGACCCATTGCCGCAACAATACGCCTACTTTTTCACTCACGCATTGCGTGGTGACTTTGGCGAATCTCTCGTGACCAAGCGCCCGGTATCGGTCGATATCCGTGAGTTCCTACCGGCGACGCTTGAACTGGTACTGTATAGCGGGCTTATCATGATCGTCGTTGGCCTGGCGCTTGGAGTTGTTTCGGCTCGCTACAAAGATCGACTTGCGGATCACGTAGCGCGCTTGGTTGCCCTGTTCGGCGTAGTTACTCCAAGCTTTGTTTGGGCGATCTTACTGATGCTTCTGTTCGGCTATGTGCTCGAATGGCTCCCGATCGCGGGTCGATTGTCCGATCCTTTGGCGGCGCCACAACGCATTACAGGTTTTATCACGATCGACGCCATTCTCAGAGGCCAGTGGGGCACATTCTTCGATGCCATTCATCACCTGATTTTGCCGGCAACCGCGCTGGCGCTAGCCGGCCTGGGACAGACGGCGCGCCTGACTCGAGCCAATATGGTCGAAGTCTATCGCCGCGAATACGTGGAGATGATGCGAGCCTTTGGGGTCTCAGAACGGAAGATTGCCATTCGTTACGCCTTTCGTCCGGCATTCATTCCGACTCTCACGGTGCTCGGACTCGATTTCGCGGCATTGCTTGGCAATGCTTTTCTGGTTGAGCTTGTATTCACCTGGCCCGGCATTGCGCGCTACGGCGCACAGGCGATGCTGCGTAAGGATTTGAATGCAGTCACGGCAGTCGTCCTTATCATTGGGCTAACATTTGTCGTCGTAAACATCGCCGTTGACCTGATAGCAAGCTATATCAATCCACGTATTAGACTGGCCGAGGCGCAATGACCTTCGAATTCACTTCGCCGCCTCGTCTTTCGCTTATCGCGTAATCCACTGTCCATCGCGGGCACGGTGATCGTCCTCATTATCATTACCTTCACGTTCGGCGCTCCGCTTCTCGCCCCGTATCCCAAGCATATTGGCACATTTGTCGACTTCGCAAACGCTTCACACCCGCCGAGCGTAGCGCACTGGTTCGGCACAGACGATATCGGCCGCGACATTTTGAGCAGAGTGATCTTCGGGCTGCGAACTTCGCTCGGGCTCTCCATTGTGGTGTTGGCAATTGCTGTACCTGTAGGAGTCGTGATCGGGCTGGTAGCTGGCTATTTCGGCGGCGTTGTAGGGTCGGTGCTGATGCGGATCACCGACGTTTTTCTGGCCCTACCGCCTCTGGTTCTGGCGATGGCCATCATGGGCCTGCTGGCTCCCACGATGACAAATGTCATGGTGGCGATCTCCGTTAT
Source organism: uncultured Alphaproteobacteria bacterium (assembly GCA_963806465.1). Lineage (GTDB taxonomy): Bacteria > Pseudomonadota > Alphaproteobacteria > Rhizobiales > Xanthobacteraceae > BOG-931. The sequence continues at coordinate 75,633 of CAWDZD010000045.1, forward strand.
GTATTGGCCATGGCACACCCGACTGGCCTACAGCCTAGCGCGCAGTATTCGACACGAGGACTACGTGGCGGCAAGTCGCATTGTCGGCGCCTCCGACGCTCACATCATGTTTAGCGAGATACTGCCCAATTGTGTTCCGTCTATCTTGATCAAAACCACCTTCGATCTGGCCTTCGTGATCTTGTTAATTTCCTCCCTCGGTTTCGTGGGGTTGGGTGTGCAGCCTCCGACTCCAGACCTGGGCCGTATGGTCGCCGACGGCGTGCGCTTCCTCCCTTTCGGCTGGTGGATTTCCGTGTTTCCCGGTCTGATGGTAATGCTGGCCGTTCTTGGTTTTAGCTTGTTCGGCGACGGACTTCGCGATGCGCTGGAGGATCGTTGATCATGCCGGCGTCATTACTCGAAGTCGTCGATCTCAGCGTCTCGTTCCACCAATTCGAAGGAGTTGCGCGTGTCTTGGACAACGTTAGCTTTTCGTTGGAAGCGGGCGGCCGGGTTGCGATCGTTGGCGAATCCGGATGCGGAAAGTCACTAACCGCCCGCGCTATAGTCGGCTTGCTCGATCCGCTTCACACTGAAATCAGCGGCCATATTTTGCTTAGTGGTGTCGACCTCACCAAACTGAGCCAAAATGAGCTGCGCAAGATTCGCGGGCGGCAGATTAGCATGATCTTTCAGGATCCAACCGCCGCCCTCAATCCGGTGTTTCGAATCGGCACGCAAATTGCCGAAATAATGCTAGCCACGGGCACCGCAACTAATCGAAAGCAGGCGTTGGAGCGCGCAGCCGAACAATTGCGCGCCGTCAACATTCGCGACCCAATGCGAGTACTGCGCGCGTATCCTTTTGAGCTCAGCGGCGGCATGGCACAGCGGGTATTGATCGTAATGGGAACGATTCCGAGACCCCAAGTCATCATTGCCGATGAGCCGGGCGCGTCACTTGATGTGCGCGTGCAGAATCGAGCGTTAACGTTGCTCGACCAGCTTGGCACAGAAACAGGCGCCGCCATCTTGATGATCACGCACAATTTCGCCGTGGTCCGAAAATTCGCCCGGCGGGTTATTGTCATGTACGCTGGCACTGTGGTGGAGATGGGCCAAACGGATGACATACTAGCCAATCCGGTTCATCCCTATACTCGCGCGCTCTTGGCTGCAGTGCCGCGCCTGGACGGCACTCGCCTACCAACGCCTATCGACGGAGTCGTGCCCAGCTATGTTGACCCGCCCTCAGGTTGTCGGTTCGCGACCCGATGCCCAATAGTGATCGACCGCTGCAAGGCGACGCGCCCATTACTTGAGCCTTTAGGGGCAGCGCATCGGACAGCTTGCATTCGTTCTGTGAAGCCCTGTGAGCTCAGCAGTCCGGGTTTGAACGCATGACTGAGCCGCTCCTGACATTCACGAACGTGTCTAAGGTTTTCAATGCTGGCCGATTCCGTGTTCACGCGCTTGATGATGTTTCTTTTTCAATAATGCCCGGCGAAACTGTAGCGCTTGTCGGCAAATCCGGGTCCGGGAAGACGACACTAGCGAAGATCGTGCTCGGTCTAGAAACTGCCACGAGCGGCGAGGTGAACTTCGCAGGAAAACGCTTGGAAGCGCGGCGGTCACTTGGGGATCGGCGCCGCATTCAAGTGGTCCAGCAAAACCCGTACCTCACATTAAACCCCGCACTATCGATCGCGAGGACCATCGGACTTCCATTACGGCTGCATTACGGATTGACTGGGCTCAGATCACGTCATCGGGTGAGCGAACTACTTAGATTAGTTGGCCTGCCTGCAGATGTCATGGATCAGCATCCACGCGCCATGTCGGGAGGACAGCGCCAGCGTATCGCTCTCGCTCGCGCCTTGGCTTGCGAGCCGAGCTTCCTGATCCTTGACGAACCCACCTCAGCCCTTGACGTGTCCGTACAGGCGCTCATTCTGGGCCTGCTGGTGAACCTGCAGTCGCGGCTTGCTCTAACCTATCTATTCATCACCCACGATCTTGCGGTTGCCCGGACCGTGTCGAATAAAGTGGCCGTCCTCTATCGGGGCCACCTTGTCGAATTCGGGCCAACTGCCATCGTGCTTAACAACCCAGCACATCCCTACACGGCGAGCCTGTTGGCCGAAATGCCCGTGCTGTCGGACGAAGAGGAATTGCTGAAGCGACCGGTAGAGACACGCGAGACCGAGCCGATGTCAGATATTTCGCCGGCGGGATGTCCTTTTCGTGGCCAGTGTTGGAAGGCGACCGACATCTGCAGCGTGAGGCCGCCATTAAAGGCACTTGGCGCCAACGCGCTGGTTGCATGCTATCACCCGCTGCGAAACGAAGCTCACTGGAGCCCCAAGGTCATCGCGAGCCGATAACGCACAACCGAGCAATCTCTGTCGGTCGTAACCACAGTCTCATGAACCGGTATAGCGGCTTTGCCATCTTACGACAGGCGCTCAGGGGTCACAGCGGGTGGTCTCCTCAGTGGCGATCTCCCGAACCGAAACCGGCCTATGAAGTCGTCATCATTGGCGGAGGCGGACACGGGCTCGCCACCGCCTACTACTTGGCGAAGCAGCACGGCGTAACCAACGTAGCGGTTCTAGAGAAGGGCTGGCTGGGTGGTGGCAATACCGGACGTAATACGACAATCATTCGATCGAATTATCTATTCGAAGAGAGTAGCAACCTCTACGACCACGCACTTAAATTGTGGGAGAGTCTGTCAGAGGAGCTAAACTACAATGTGATGTTTTCGCCCCGCGGCGTGATGATGTTGGCGCACACGGTGCACGATGTACACATCGCCAAGCGGCACGTGCATGCGAATCGGCTTAACGGCGTCGATAACGAATGGCTGACGGCCGCTGAGGCACAGACCTTTTGCCCGCCTCTTAATATCTCACCTACTCTGCGCTATCCGGTGCTTGGGGCAGCTTTGCAGCGTCGCGGCGGCGTTGCACGCCACGATGCTGTGGCCTGGGGCTATGCGCGCGGCGCCGACGCTCTCGGAGTCGACATTATTCAGAATTGTGAGGTCACGGGCATCCGCCGCGATGTGAATGGTGCGGTAGCCGCTGTCGAGACAAAGAAGGGAGTGATCAGGGCGCGCAAGGTCGGAGTGGTCGCAGCCGGCCATAGCAGCGTCGTGCTTGGTTTTGCGGGTATGCGCCTGCCCTTAGAGAGCTATCCGTTGCAGGCCTTGGTATCGGAGCCAATCAAACCCGTTTTGCCCTGTGTGGTGATGTCGAACGCGGTGCACGCCTATGTCAGTCAATCGGATAAGGGCGAACTGGTTATCGGCGCGGGTACAGACTCCTACGTGTCCTACAGCCAGCGCGGCAGCTTGCAGATTCCGATCCACACATTAGAGGCAATTTGCGAGCTGTTCCCAACATTCAGACGCCTCCGGATGCTGCGCAACTGGGCCGGTATTGTCGACGTCACTCCAGATCGTTCACCGATCATTGGACTAACACCCGTGCCCGGGCTCTACCTCAATTGCGGATGGGGTACCGGGGGTTTCAAAGCGACGCCTGGGTCAGGGCACCTGTTTGCCTGGACTATCGCCAATGGCGAGCCGCATCCGATTAATGCTCCGTTCCGCCTCGAGCGCTTCCGGCACGGGACGATGATCGACGAGGCCGCGGCCGCAGCCGTGGCACATTGAGGGGTGGCGCCACATGCTTTTGATCCGCTGCCCATATTGCGGCTCCCGTCCCGAGATTGAATTCGTTTACGGCGGAGAGGCACATATCGCACGCCCGCAAAGCCCCGCTCTTTTGGACGACGATCAATGGGCCGAATTCCTTTTTCTGCGGTCAAACGCAAAGGGCGTTCATCGTGAACGCTGGCGGCACATTCATGGTTGTGGCCGATTTTTCAATGCGATCCGAGATACGGTCAGCGATCAATTCTTAATGACTTATGAGATCGGACAGGCGAGGCCCGACCTGAACTCGCTAACGCAGGCTCGCGACGAATGACACAGCCGTTCCGGATGCCCGCGGGCGGGCGTGTCGATCGTTCGCAGCCAATTAGGTTTATTTTCGACGGCAAGCGCTTCGAGGGTTTGAAGGGCGACACGCTCGCTTCGGCGCTACTCGCCAATGGAATCCACTTAGTCGGGCGGTCATTTAAGTTTCACCGTCCGCGCGGCATCATGACAGTAGGCTCTGACGAGCCCAATGCGCTCGTGCGCGCAGGCCACCATCCGTCGCTTCAGACGCCCAATACGCGCGCCACGGAGATCGAACTTTATGATGGGCTTGAGGCCCGAAGCCAGAACCGCTGGCCATCTTTAAGATACGACGTGGGCGCGGTTACCGATCTCTTGTCGCCTCTGGTACCAGCAGGCTTTTACTACAAGACCTTCATGTGGCCTAAGCACGGTTGGGATCGGCTTTATGAGCCAGCAATTCGAGCTGTTGCCGGACTTGGTCACGCACCCACAGCGCCTGACGAGTCGCGATACGCGCAGCGTTACGCCCATTGCGACGTGTTGGTGATCGGTGCGGGACCGGCGGGCTTGTCGGCGGCATCAACGGCGACCGAATGCGGTGCGCGGGTAATACTTTGCGATGAACAGTTCGAATTTGGTGGTTCTTTACTCGGTGAACCTGACGCAAGTGTGATGGGCCAAGGCGCTTGGGCTTGGTTTCGCGAAGTTGTTTCGCGGCTGGCGGCGCGCGACTCTGTAACGCTGTTGCAGCGGACGACTGCGTTCGGCTTCTTCCGGAACAATATGGTCGGTCTCGCAGAATGCCTGACCGAGCGCGATCCAAGCACGCCCCGGGAACGGCTATGGCACGTCAGGGCTCGCGAAGTCGTATTCGCCACAGGCGCGATTGAACGGCCATTCGTTTTTCCCGGCAATGACCGGCCAGGCACGATGATCGCAGGCGCAGCGCGTGAATACCTGGGTCGTTTCGGTGTGAAAACGGGAACGCGCGCAGTAGTAATTGCTGGGCATGACAGCGCCTATCGCGCCGCCCTCGATTTGGCGACCGCCGGCATCAAGATCGTCGCCATAGTTGATCCGCGCGCAAAAGCCGACGGGCACCTTTCCGCGGCAGCCCGCGCGGCTGGGATAGAGATCATGACGAACTCAGTGATCGCCGGGACTTCCGGGCGACTACGCGTCAATTCAGTGCATATCGTAACCACCCGTGAGGGTTATTCGACTAGGAGACGCGAGCGTTGTGATTTGGTGCTGATGTCTCGAGGCTTCACACCGTCAGTGCACCTATTCTCACAATCCGGCGGAACGCTGCGCTTTGACGAACAGTTGGATGCATTTGTTCCCGGAGTCTCGGTGGCGCGTGAGCGCTCGGCAGGGGCCTGTCGTGGGATCTTCGAGCTGAGCGATGTGATTACTGATGGTTTTGCAGCGGGCGAAGAAGCGGCCAAGGCCGCCGGCTTCGTCGGGGTTAGACCGCGGTCTAGAGCCCACCTTCCCAATGACGTTGGCAAAGTATTTAGCGGACTCGAACCAACCCGAAGCGCTTTTGCAATTAAGTCGTTCGTTGACTTTCAAAATGACGTAACCACCAAAGACATCGAACTCGCAACGCGCGAGGGGTTCCGCTCAGTAGAGCATATCAAGCGGTACACGACCCTCGGAATGGCGACTGATCAGGGCAAGACATCAAACGCCAATGCGTTGGGAATAGCCGCCGCAGTGCTGGAAAAGCCGATCGCTCAGCTCGGGCATACCACATTCCGCATGCCTTATAAGCCGGTCACTCTCGGCACTCTTGCCGGAATGTCTCGAGACAGTCTGTTTGATCCAGTGCGCACAACCCCAATGCACAAATGGGCTGTCGCGCGCGGCGCCGTATTCGAGGATGTAGGTCAGTGGAAACGCGCGCGCTATTTCGCGCAAAGCGGCGAGGATATGTTTACCGCAGTAAACCGCGAATGCGTAGCAGTACGGACGGCCGTCGGCATTTTTGATGCCTCAACACTCGGGAAAATCGAGGTGGTTGGAAGGCACGCCGCCGAATTCATGAACCGGTTATACGTAAACGACTTCACCAAGCTGGAAACAGGCCGATGCCGATACGGCATCGTATTGCGTGAAGACGGCTTCGTTCTCGACGACGGGATTGTAGCGCGCATCGGCGCAGACCGATTCCATGTCACAACAACTACCGGCGGTGCTGCCCGGGTCCTGGCCCTAATGGAAGATTTTGCGCAAACCGAATGGCCCGATCTGGAAGTATGGCTCACCTCGACCACAGACCAATGGGCTGTAATCGCGGTGCAGGGGCCCGAGGCGCGCGCGCTCATGACACCGCTGACGGACGGGGTCAACCTCTCAAACGCCGCGATGCCACACATGAGTGTGCGGGAGGGCCGGATCCTCGGCGTGCCAATGCGTCTTTTCCGAGTAAGCTTTACGGGCGAGCTAGGATATGAAGTTAACGTGCCGGCTGACTATGGACTCGATGTTTGGGAGGCGATCTATCAGGCAGGTACGCAATACGGCATCGTACCCTATGGCACCGAAGCGATGCACGTGCTGCGGGCTGAGAAAAGCTATATCATCGTGGGTCAAGAAACGGATGGCACCGTCACGCCGCACGATCTTGGTCTGTCCTGGGCGATCAGCAAGTCACAATCGGATTTCGTTGGAAAGCGTTCTTTAATGCGCGCGGCGCTGGCGGACCCGGATCGAAGACAGCTCGTAGGTCTGTTGACGGAGGACCCCTCAATCGTACTCGAGGAAGGCGCTCAGTTGGTCGGTTCTGCCGATTATACGATCCCGACCAAGTCCCTCGGGCACGTCACATCGGCCTATTTCAGCGCCAATCTAAACCGATCAATCGCACTGGCCTTGGTTAATCGAGGTCGAGCAATGCTCGGCAAAAGATTCTTCGTCGCGATGCCGGCTGGAAGCATTCCTGTTAAAATCGTCAATCCGGTATTCATTGATCCCACAGGAAAGCGGCTCAATGGCTAGGCTCGTCGACCTGCGGGCCGGACCACTCTACGACCGCAGCTTCTCGGTCGATGGGTTTTCCATGGTTCCCGGACCAAATCTCGCACGACTTGTTTTTCGTGGGAGAGGCATCGCCACGGATACGGCCGGCCGTACGTTCTGCGTCGAACTGCCGCGTCAAGCCCTGCGCATTAACACGACTGCTGAGCGCACTGCCTTTTGGATGGGTCCTGATGAATGGATTTTGCAATTGCCAGAATCCGAGAAAATATCGATCGAAGGGCAGCTAAGACAAGCGCTCGCGGGTCTTGCGCATTCGTTGGTAGACGTGAGTCATCGCGACGCGACTATTGAATTATCTGGTGCGAAAGCCGCCACCGTGCTTAATGCCGGTTGCCCGCTCGATCTGCACTCTTCCGTTTTTACGATCGGCATGTGCGCACGTACGCTGCTCGGCAAAGTGCAGATCCTTCTTTGGCGCAGCGGTCCTCAATTGCTTCATGTACTGGTTTCGCGCTCATTTGCCGACTACGCCTGGCGATATCTTCAGCAGGCTGGAAGGGACATACAGTAACGTGGTGAAAAGGCGTGCGCGGTGGCACTAGATTGGCTGCTCGCTATCCATTAGGCTTTACTTGGGCCGGCTGGATCTATTCGATTCGCTTCTTTGATTTCCGCGCCGTGTGGACCTATGTAGCCAAACTGTTCGGGCGAAAGACCTGCCGGCGAAGTGGATGGAGATCCCATTATGGACAATCTCGACCAGGCCCTCGAGGCCGCGTTCGCTGAAGCTACCAAATTATATCAAGAGCGCGGATTTCAACGGCGTATTGGTTTCGGCAGTAAGCCGGCGCTCATCAATGTCGATCTCGCCAATGCATGGACGCGCCCCGGTAATCCCTTTACGTGCGCCAAGATGGATGAACAGATCATCCCTGCCGTGCAGCAGTTACTAGTCTCGTTTCGCAGGTACAACTTACCTGTCGTACATGTGACGACCTGTTATCAGGTGACGGATAGAACAAATCCAAACACCGACATGGGCCTGTGGCACGAAAAAATTCCTATGGAAGTCTGCGCTGAAAGCAACAAAGACGTCTGGGCCATCGATTCGCGCATTGCTCCGCTGCCTGGTGAACAGCTACTTATAAAGAAACGGGCCAGTGCATTTCATGGGACGTACTTGGCCGGCTTCCTTCGCGCCGCAAATGTCGACACCATACTAGTAACGGGCGTCACGGCGTCGGCATGCGTTCGGGAAACCATTTGTGATGGCTTGGCGGAGGGTTTTAGACCGATTGCCGTCAAGGAGGCAATCGGCGATCGGATTCCAGGAGCCGTTCTTTGGAACCTATTTGATATCGATGCAAAGTTTGGTGATGTGGAAACAGTCGAGCGGTGTATCCAATATCTCGATGAGAGGGGTAGGGCTTTGCTTCAATCACGAGGCGGTCATGCGAATGCCGCATGAGGTTGGTACTAATAGCGCTGTTGCGGGAAATTGCGCGCTAGCGGAGCGAGCAAAACCACTGGGTGATGCTTTGCTATACGTTCAATGCCCGCAGACGCTGAGGCAATTGCCGCATGCGAAGCAAAAAAGAGATGACAATTCGACCGAAGTCCGTTACACATTTACCCCGGAATTGAGGAGATAAAGCTCAACGTTCGCATTGCAGCGGGAGAGACTGGCTTGATGCCGGCGCCGAAGGAGCAACCGCCCCGGAAACTCTCAGGCAGATGAACCGCGCAATCAGATACACTCTGGAAAGAGACGCTACGCGTCCGCCGACGGGATAACGTTCTCAGGCAAAAATACAGAGGGGGCACCTAACAATCGGCCACGATCCGATGAGGTGTCCTGATGCCGCTTTGTAGCCCTAACCATTTATCTCAACATACCTTCAAGAACGCACAGGCAGAGAGCGAGGTTGCTGCGCCCGTCAGCGGCTTTTTGCGTGTCGTGAGAGGGATCTTCCGATGACTGCATTGCTCGCTCCTCAGCACGGGGCTCTCAAACGCACGCCGCTTTACGATCTGCATGTCGCAAACGGCGCGCGAATGGGTTCGTTCGCGGACTACGAAATGCCTATCCAGTACCCCCCAGGGATCATGAAAGAGCATCTGCACACCCGCACGCATGCAGGACTGTTTGACGTTTCGCACATGGGTCAGATCGCATTGCGGCCGAGAAACGGGAAGCTGCTCGATGTTGTAGCCGCTCTTGAGCGCCTTCTTCCGATCGACGTTCTCGGACTCGCGCCTGAACGGCAGCGGTACGCGGTTTTTACAAACGCGAATGGCGGCATCATTGACGATCTGATGATCTCACACTGCGATGATCAATTCATTCTCGTCGTCAATGCTGGCAGGAAAGATATCGACCAACAGATACTACGGGCGGGCTTGTCGCAGGTCTGTACAATTGAGGTACTCGAGGAGCGCGCTCTGCTCGCATTGCAAGGCCCCGAAGCTGAGGGCGTGCTGGCTTGCCTCGCACCAGATAGCACAGCCATGCGTTTTATGGATGCGCGTCGGCTCGTGATCGCAGGCGATGTCTGCCTTGTCACCCGATCCGGCTACACCGGCGAGGACGGCTTCGAAATCAGTGTTGCTGCTTCGAAGGCCGAGAAGTTGGCGCGCTTGTTTTTGGAAACTGCTTGCGTTGAATTGGCCGGTTTGGGTGCCCGTGACAGCTTGCGGACCGAGGCCGGCCTTTGTCTCTACGGTTCGGATTTTGACGAAAAAACGACGCCAATCGAGGCCGCGGTAGAATGGGCCATCCCGAAGGTTCGACGCCGGGGAGGCGCGCGAGCCGGCGGTTTTCCTGGCGCAGACGTCGTGCTGCAACAACTCGATGACGGTCCGCCAAGACGCCGCGTCGGTCTGCGGCCGCAGGGTCGAATGCCCGTTCGCGGCGGCACTTCACTGTTTGCGACACTTCCGGCGACTGTGGCTATCGGCGCGGTCACATCTGGTGGATTCGGGCCTTCGGTCGGCGCTCCCGTCGCCATGGGTTACGTACCACCCGTTTTCGCTTTGGCCGGCACGACCGTGTTTGCGGAAGTGCGGGGCAGTCGCGTTCCTGTCGATGTCACCGAACTGCCGTTCGTTCCACATCGCTATAAACGCATCAATCGGGAGTAGTTCTATCATGCTGAAATTCACGGGGGATCACGAGTGGCTTCGAATCAACGGCGACGTCGCGGTCGTCGGCATCACGGAGCACGCTCAGGAACAGCTCGGCGATCTGGTTTTTGTCGAGCTGCCGGCATCCGGCAAAAGCTTCGAAAAAGGAGCGCCGGCTGCAGTGGTTGAATCGTGTAAGGCTGCTTCCGACGTCTACGCGCCGATTACCGGCCAAATCGTCGAGACCAATGAATTAATCGTGGCAGATCCCACTCTCGTCAACTCCGACCCGCTGGGCAATGGGTGGTTTTTCAAATTGAAAATTGCCGATCCATCGGAAATCGAATCACTCATGGATGAAAAGACCTACAAGGCCCAGCTCGAGTCAAAGGTTTAGCGATGCAATCGAATCGGCTGATGCGTTCGTCAATGAACATGACAACGGCTGAGCGAGCGTTCGATCCTTTCAGTTTTGCGCAACGGCACATCGGGCCGCGCGCGGAGGACTTGCGGCGGATGCTGCAGGTCGTGGGCGCGCCGAGCTTGGATGGGCTCATCGACGAAGCGATACCGGGCGATATTCGGCAAACTCAGCCACTCGACTTTGAACCAGCGTTATCCGAACCGGAACTCTTGGCCAAGATGCGGGCAGTTGCCTCCCGCAACCACGCGATGGTGTCGCTGATCGGCCAAGGTTATTACGGCACGCACCTGCCGCCGGTCATTCAGCGCAACGTGCTTGAAAATCCAGCTTGGTACACGGCTTACACGCCGTACCAGGCGGAGATCAGTCAAGGACGTCTCGAGGCGCTGATAAATTTCCAGACCATGATTGCGGACCTCACCGGGCTCGAAATCGCCAATGCGTCTCTGCTCGATGAAGCGACCGCAGCGGCTGAAGCGATGGCAATGGCGCGGCGAGTATCGGCTTCTCAGGCGAACGCCTTCTTCGTCGACAAGGATTGCCATCCACAGACTGTTGCGGTGATCCAGATGCGTGCCGAACCGCTGGGTTGGGCCGCAGTCGTGGGCGATCCGGCGACCGATCTCGATCCAGCCACCGTCTTCGGCGCGATTCTGCAGTATCCGGGGTCATCCGGTACAATTCGTGACTACCGTGGCGTGATTGAGCGACTACACGCAACCGACGCAGCGGCGATTATCGCTGCCGATCCGCTCGCGCTCACGCTGCTTATGTCTCCAGGAGAGCTCGGCGCGGATATCGCGATTGGCTCTACGCAACGTTTTGGTGTCCCAATGGGTTACGGCGGCCCTCACGCTGCGTTCATTGCGGCGAGGTCGGGTTTTCAGCGGGCTTTGCCGGGCCGCATCGTCGGCATCAGCGCCGACAGCCGTGGACGACCGGCTTACCGTTTGGCGTTGCAGACGCGCGAACAGCACATCCGGCGCGAAAAGGCGACCTCAAACATCTGCACTGCTCAGGTACTGCCGGCGGTCATCGCAGCGATGTACGGTATCTATCACGGGTCAGATGGGCTTCGTCAAATCGCTGCGCGGGTGGCACATATGGCCACGACCTTGGCGCGCGGCCTGCAAGATCACGGTTGGAACGTTCTTACGCAGGAATACTTTGACACGATCACGGTTGAGGCCGGCGCGCGGCAAGATGCAATTTTTGAGCAGGCGTTGGCACGAGGCATCAATCTGCGGAGGCTGGGCTCGAATTTGGCAATCAGCTGTGACCAAACGACGAGTGCGGAAATTGTCGAGAGCGTTTGGGCTGCTTTCGGTTCGCGGGAATCGGCTAAAACTAACAGCCCCGAGCCATTTGCTGCGGTATCGGCGCGCGCAAACGTTTCTATTCCCGGCGAACTCAGCCGCACCAGTCGCTTCATGACCAATCCGGTCTTCGTTGAGCATCGATCAGAAACGGAGATGCTCCGTTACCTGCGCCGTCTGGCGGATCGTGATCTGGCGCTTGATCGCACGATGATCCCGCTAGGCTCCTGCACGATGAAGCTTAACGGCACCGCAGAAATGATGCCGCTCACGTGGCCCGGATTTGCGGACTTACATCCGTTTGCGCCCGCGAACCAAGCGCAAGGCTATGCCGAAATCATTGCCGACCTCGAAACCAAGCTGATTGCGATTTCCGGTTATGACGCCATTTCGTTGCAGCCCAATTCCGGAGCGCAAGGGGAGTATGCCGGATTGCTGGCTATCCGCGCGTACCACCGCGCGCGTGGCGATGTCCAACGCACTGTATGTCTGATTCCAGCTTCTGCGCACGGCACAAATCCCGCCTCCGCGCATATGGCCGGCATGGATGTCGTTCCAGTCGATTGCGACGCGTTCGGAAATGTGGATTTGGTCGACCTCGGTGCAAAGGCGGAGAAATTTGCCGATTCGCTAGCTGCAATTATGGTCACCTTTCCTTCGACGCATGGCGTTTTCGAAAAATCGATAAAAGTAATCTGCGACATCGTGCATGCAAATGGGGGACAGGTTTATCTGGACGGAGCGAACCTCAATGCGCAGGTCGGCCTCGCACGCCCCGCCGACTATGGCGCCGATGTCGGTCATTTTAATTTGCACAAGACCTTCTGCATTCCGCACGGTGGTGGCGGTCCTGGCATGGGCCCCATCGGAGTCAAGGCTCATTTGGCGGCCTATCTGCCGTCGCACCCACACCTCAGCAGCAAGCCGGGTCCGGTCGGTCCTGTTTCTGCGGCTCCTTATGGTTCAGCATCCATTCTGGTGATCAGTTGGGCTTACATGCTGCTAATGGGCGGCGAAGGGCTGACGGCAGCGACGAAAGTCGCAATCTTGAACGCAAATTACATCGGGTCTCGGCTGGAAACGCATTATCCGCTGTTGTTCAAGGGCGTGAACAACCGGGTCGCACACGAATGCGTTATCGACGTTAGGCCCTTTAAGAAAACAGCTGGTATTTCCGTTGACGACGTTGCGAAGCGCTTGATCGATTACGGTTTTCATGCACCGACCATGAGCTTCCCGGTCGCTGGTACATTGATGATCGAACCGACCGAATCGGAATCTACGGCGGAAATCGATCGGTTTTGTGAGGCCATGATAGCGATCCGACAAGAGATTAGAGATATCGAAGAAGGGCGCATGCCAGCTGGCGACAATCCTCTAAAAAATGCGCCGCACACTGCGCTCGATCTCGTCGACGAAGAATGGAAACACCCATATCCGAGGACACTTGGATGCTACCCAGCCGGGTTGGGCGGCGACAAGTATTGGTGTCCGGTCAATCGTATCGACAACGCTTACGGCGATCGTAACCTCATCTGCACCTGCATGTCGCAGACCGGATACGACGATGCTGCCGAATGAGCGTTTCGGGCCACTCGGCGGTATACTATCCATTAGCGTAGAGAAGCAGACGGAATTACCTATTTCATGCCGCTATCAGTCAAGGCAACAATGGCATGCAGCGAATTTGGCAGTTCTATTTGGAATATAGAAATCATCACCAGTGGCACGACGGCGCGGCCTTTCGGGCAGTTCGCGCCGCGCGCCCTTGATATTTGATGTGAACGAAAGTCGAGTTGGGCACGTCGGGTGGCTATACGATTGAGCTATACAAGCCGGTTCGCGCCAGCTCCGCGCTTGAGTGTGTGGTCGATAGCGATGATCAACTCGATGCGGCGCGTGAGTAGTATCGGCGCGCGGTGATGAAACATCTGGCAGGCGATCGAGCCGAGAGGGCGGGGCACCCACCGGAGAGCCATTAAACGCGCCGAACAGGAGGCGGGGACAGGAAAAGTAAAACAGGGGCGGTAAAATTTGTGGGGTGGTTAGGGGGATGGGTCTCTTTACCTTGATGTCACCGGGAGCATGGCATACGATGCGTCAAAGGGGACCCGTCGCCTTGGATACAGCCAGAAGGCTAGCCGGCGACACGGATTAGGCACTCGTGAGCTACTTGATACAGTTTCAAAAGGCGACCGGGCTCAAGGTCCAGCATAGAACTAGAGGCGGTCAAGGAGGCAAGATGGTCGGAATTATTAAACTTAGACGACAGTGAGGCAAGGGAATTTGACCGCAAGGGGATGTCGTGTCGCCGCCTCCTTCAGACATTGGCTTCAATTGAACTTCTCAATGGGCTGTCTTTGAGCTACTGGCAGTTTTTCGATCGATTTGAAGTAAGCCTCCAAGTTCTCCTTAGTTATTTGCCCGGGGACGATGACGCGGCCTTCTTTCTCGTCCGGCGCTTCGGCAAACCATCCTTCCTTGCTCCAAACAATATAAACCAAATAAGTATGACCTCTTGAACATGTCGGACAAATCACGCCGATCGATCCGATCAAACGATGTCCAGGCATAATATAGCCTGCATTCACAGCAAGCTGAAAAACACCTTCTGGTCCACTTGACGCATGAGGTCGAAGCACGTCGAATGTGGAAATTGGAATAGGAAGAGGATCGTTTCCTGAACTGCCCGGAACGTAAGTTCGTAAATCGTCAGCGTTCCAAATAGCGATCGTCCTCTTGGTGTCTCTGGCGACAACATCGGAAAGATTATCAAGAACCGTCATTGGCGAGAGGGGATGAATCAGGCGTAGAGCCACCTCCGGTAGCTCGGCCCCGCGATAATCGTCGATGATTGGACGCCAGCTCGCGGCAACGAGCAACAATATCGCGGCCGTCGAACAAAATATCTTGGCGCGTCTGGGCCAGCCGATCGTCAGTGGTGATCGTATAATGAAATGAGTAGCAATACCAATTAGACAAAGTACGAGCAAAGACCGAAGATACCACGTCATCGGAAAGACAACGGCGGCGATGCCGATGAAGCCAAAAACGTAAGCTTCAATGCTCGACCGCTCCAGCGGGTGTAGTCTTCGCCGATTACTCACTAGAACAGCCTATTTCAGGGAGCCGAACTTGAAAAAACACGATTGCGGCAAGTAGCCAATTGCCGAGGTCTCGCTCCAAGTGTGGCTTGCAGACGGCCCCGCCCGGCCTCAGATTTCTTTTCGTCGGCGCTCTCAAACAGCCCGTGCTGATCCATCGCACCAAGCTTGGTACAAATCCCGTATAGCGGGCTGAACTATGCTGCCGCGGCAAGTCGCTGCCGAAGCCGCATGACTGTGAGGGCATGCCATTGGCCGCCCTTGGGTGTGGGCACTTCGCGTTTATTGAGTTCGGCGGCGGCTTTGTTCGCCGACATGCCAGCAAGCTCCGTCAACATCGGGCGTAGCTGTTCGGCGCGTTGCAGGGCTTCGTCGCGATTGGCAATGGATTGGGCGTTAGTGCCGCCGAGCTTTACGCCCCGCGCCTTTGCAGCTTGCAACGCGATCCTGGTACGTTCGCCGATGATGCGACGCTCGCGTTCAGCGAGGGCCGCAAACAAGTGCAGCAAGAACGGATCGGTATCGGCACCCAACTCGACCGTCACGAATGGTACCTTATGGGTCATCAAACCGCTGATGAAATTCACGTCGCGGCTTAGCCGATCGAGCTTCGCCACAACGATTGGACCCTTGAGTTTACGGGCATGTTTGATGGCTTCGGCCAACTTGGGCCGGCGTTCAAGTGCATCGGCACCCTTGGCACTTTCAACCTCAAGGTATTCGCCGCCGATCTCGTAGTTCTGGTCCTTGGCGAACCTGGCGATGGCTTCCCGCTGGGCTTCCAGGCCTAAACCGCTGCGCCCCTGGCCGGTAGTCGATACCCGGACGTAGCTGACGACGGTCTTGGCCATGATCTTTCCCCCTTGGTACATGCCGATGAACATTGGCATGTAATAACAACCCAACGGGCGGGGCATGTCAAGCGAATTTCGCCTAAGCCGTGAGCCTTTTAAGAGCCCGCCAGTTCGCGTTTTGTTCAGATCGGTTACCCCCCCACTGCCCATAGACTTTGGACGCACCAGCGGCCACGGCTGGGCGATTGCCGACGTTGCGGCAAATAAGAACCCCCGATGCCGGGGCAGCGGCATGACGGACTTCGGAAGCACCTGGTGGCCCAGGATCGCAGGATGACGGCCAACGGCAGCTAAGGTCTTTGACGTTATAAACAGCGAATGGAAGGCAGAAAACGACCATTGAAAAAACTTAGCTTTTTAGCTCTCCGCTAGAGGGGTTTTCTGCATAGACGGTTAGTGAGTATCGGTGCATCAACACAGCATGGCATACGATGCGTCTAACGTCCCTTTTAGGCTCGTTCCTGACAGTTGACTGCGGGTGGGCGCTGTATTCTAAGCTATTGATATTGCTAGATTCTGGGTATCATTGCCTAAATCTGGGAAGCCGCGTAAGGGGCCTGCCTGATAAAACAGGACGGATGGGTTTGTATGGACGAGCCCGGAGGACTTAGCGGCCCTGTTCTGTCGCCTGTTACCAGGAGCGCACCTCGCCCCGTTTTAACAGGCGCGATCAATGTCTGGATGGAAGAACCGGGGTAAAACACACCCGAAAGTGCAGATCGTCGCCGCCAGACGTGTTCCTGATCTTCAGCCTGTTACCAGGTACGCCAGCCGCCAGGCGACGCTGTCTATGCCTCCACCGGCCGGAGCGTGTTCGCTCCTCCGACACTCTGGGATCGGTTCCCAGACCAAGTGTCTGCCCGAGCCAGCCCCCTTGCCGACGCGGCGCCTGACCGAACGTTTGTCGATGCCGGTTTTTGATCTGGCCATGGCCGTAGCCAACAGGCTGAGATTTTTTCAATCAGATGCCAGTACCGGCGGCCGACCGACACGCGACCTTGGGTCCTCCATCGGTATTGCCGCTTTGTCTAGGTTTGAAGGTCATTGGGAATTCGTTTCCGTGTCGTTTTATCAATCTTACCTCCTGACATTCTGTATGATCTGCTAAGCTTTTGATTGATAACGGGTCGAATTCGGCATCTTTCACAGAATGCGCCTTGATCTGAAAAGGAAAATCAGCGGATTTTGATTCCGCCATTCCCAGGTTCGAATCCTGGCGCCCCAGCCACATCAGTGTTCACAAATGTTCGCGCCTGTCCGCTACCATTCGCAGGCATCTGAAATATCTGTGGAAATGATGTTGCTGAAGGTCGCTTCTGTTCAGCAATGACCCCTTGCAGCCGTAAAATCTGGCGGTATCTATGACGGTACATTGACCATGTACCGTCATAGATAGTGGATCGGAGATACCGTCATGCCTTTGACCGACACGCGCATCCGAGGCGCGAAGCCCACGGCGAAGGCATTCAAATTAAGCGACGGTGGCGGCATGTACCTGATCGTCACCCCGGCCAACGCACGCTATTGGCGGATGGACTATCGGTTCACTGGAAAGCGCCGCACGCTGGCGATCGGCGTCTATCCGACGGTGTCGCTGGCTGCAGCTCGCGCACGCCGTAAAGAAGCTCGATCGTTGCTGGCTAACAGCATTGATCCCGCCATCGTAAGGAAGGCTACAAAACGCGCAGCTAAGCTCGCGCATGAAAACACATTCGAGGTGATCGCCAGGGAATGGCTTGAAAAGCAACAAAAAAGACTCGCTTTCAAATATACTGCCCTGCTCCTTGCGCGCTTGGAGGCGTTTCCTCAGATCGGCTCGCGGCCAATTGCAGAGATCGATGCGCCTGAACTGCTAGAGGCCATTAGAAAGGTAGAGAAGCGCGGTGTAGTCGAGACAGCGCGGCGGCTCCGCCAAACCTGCGGCCAGGTATTTCGTTACGCAATTGCGACCGGGCGCGCGAACGCCGATCCCACTGTGGCTCTCAAAGGCGCGATTGGATCGCCCGGCAGACCCCGTGGCCACAAGGCCATGACGATTAGTGAGTTGCCGAAATTTCTCGGCGTGCTTGCTGCTTACGATGGCGATCCACGCACTCGCCTAGCTCTTCGGCTCGCGGTTTTGACCTTTACTCGCACGACTGAATTACGAGCAGCGCGATGGTCTGAATTCGATCTCGATCAAGAGGAAGCTTCGTGGCGAATCCCGGCTGATCGCATGAAAATGAAACTGGAGCATCTCGTGCCACTCGCGCCTCAGGCTGTCGGCGTGCTGCGCGAGTTGCGCTCGCTCCCGGGTTCCGAGGCTAGCTCATTTCTGTCCATCGCCGTCGCGCGAAGGGTTTATGAGCAACAATACAATGCTATATGCACTGTATCGTATGGGATATCACAGCCGAGCTACGGTGCATGGTTTCCGTGCGATGGCCTCGACCACGCTCAACGAGATGGGGTTTCGGTCCGATATTATTGAACGACAGCTTGCTCACCAAGAGCGTAATGCCGTGCGTGCCGCTTATAATCGTGCCGAATATCTGGCGGAGCGCCGAGCCATGATGAAGCACTGGGCAAACCATTTAGGCAATTTGGTTCGCGGGGACGTCGTCGACATAAAGACTCGGAGCGTGATTTAAAGCGAAGGGAAGTTGGCGCCTCGTCTGCCACGCTGACGACGGCATCGCGAGTGGAATGCAATTTGACCATGGCTAAATACCCGACGTTCTCCGAGGATCCAGTTCCCGAGAAAGCAATTCGACTGAGTGAAGCTTATAAGCGCGTTCTTAAAGCACTCTCTGCAAATCAAGCGCTTATTGACGGTGCGCTGGAGGATTATGCGTACGACTGGAAAGAAGATTTGGAGAAAATCGAGCCGCGCTTTAGGGCTGAGGCAGCAGCAAACGCATTTTTCCGATGCCATTTGATATGGGGCGAATCGATACATGGCGAAGTGCTGCACGCGAATGTGCGCGATCCGAACACCGGCCTCGTTTTACAGCTTAGTCCAATGGGCTGGCAACCGGAGCCGCGTCCGCCTGTTGTCATAGGACCACATAAGCGGTCTGACTATGAACCGATCATCACCGGCCTTGATTCAGACTTTGTCATCGATCCGTACGATGAATGTTTTGCCGGTCCATTTGGAACGGTTATTGATGGTGCATGTCGTCCTGTTTTCTTCTGGCGGGATGATTTCGAGCGTTGGTTTGAAAAGACGTTTGGCGTAGATCGACCCATCCGACGCGGAAGAAAGCTTGGGACTGGATCCTTTGACCACGTCGATGAGCCGTTCATGAAAGAAATGGATGTCTTGATTGAAACTGGGAAGGCGGTATCCCCGAGGATGCCGCTGGCAAAGTCGCGAAACGGGCCCACGGCGGGGGCACATTCGAGTCAAAGCGCACGCGCTTGGCAAAGCGGTATCGGAAGTGGCATCGGAAGAATTAAAGCCTGCTGCGGCGGCGTCGGCTTACGCGACTAAATATTAGTCCTAGTTAGATATTGATTGTTATCCGGACGTTTGCTTCACGTCCTCCAGCATCTCGCAAACCTTGCCAAACGAATCGCGCCAGAAGGGGCGATAATTGTGATTGACCCCAACGGGCTAAAATGGACTTGAGGCCACGTAATATTCAGCCATCCATCCGTGCTGGCAGCTCGGACAACGGTCGTTAGGATCAGATGTGCTCGCCCGCTGAGCTGGCGCCGGCAGCACGGCTCACCGCGCCCGGCCGGCGTTTAGCCGATACAAAGAATTCGAGACATAGGCGAGGAAGCGGCTGATTCTGTTTTCCGCGCGTTCCTTTGGCCCTTCTCACGACGCGACCGGCCAAATGCTTCAGGGCCTTGCGCCGGAGCGAAATTAAATTCGCTCTGTGCTATCCGATGAAATCAGATGCGTGCTTCGGCCGATTGTGCTCGTATGCCCCGCGCGTGAAATAAAGAACGAAGCCGTAGAGCAAGGCATTAACCGCAAGCGTCGCGACCAGCGGCGTGACCCGCAGCACCGTGATAGCCATTCCGCAGACAAGTCCCGACAGCGCTCCGGCCGCAACCGCCGCAAGTATCCACGGAAGCAACAACGCATCGTCGCCGTTCGGAAATTTTGTAACGAACACCGCCGCGAGCGATATGACCCCCGGGACCGTCAAATCGAGGCCGCCCTGCTGCAGCACGACGAAGGTCTGCCCGATCGACGCAATCGCCAGAACCGCCGCGAACGATGAGAGCGTCAACAGCGAACTTGCTGACACGCTGCCGGGCGCCAACCATGGCGCGACCAAAAACAGCAGGATCGTCGCCAGCCAGATGGCGAGGAATTTCGGCTGCCGTACCAGTGGAATTGAAAATAAACTCATACCTTGATCGTTCCGCCGTTTGCTCGCACGACGCGCAGCCTATCGCTGCGCCGCGACGCTCGCCGGAGCGGGCGCACCGCCCTTCTCCTTCAAATAGTCCCAGTCCCGCGCAAACCGGTAAGAGTGGCGCGACGGCGGCTGCGGGGCCTGCGTCTCCAGCCATCGAACGGTCTTGCCGCTGGTGTTGTAGAAGGCGTGGACCGATCCGACTCCGGTCCAGAACAGATCGCCGGGCTTCAGCGTGTAACGCTTGCCGTCCGCGACCGCGTCGACCTCGCCGTCAAGGATGTAATACGTCTCTTCGAAGGGATGATCGTGCGGATGCGCCACTCCGCCCGGCTGGTACTCGACCATGAACATGGTGAGCAGCGCCGCATCCAAACGCTGGTCCACCAGCATTTTGACCGCGATGCCACTATACGCCAGCAAGGCGGTGGCCATGCTGGAGGATACTTTCGGCGCATCGACGCGCGCCCCGATTTTGAGTTTGTCGACTTGAATGTCGTCGTCGCTGATGCGGAAGAAATGGCGAGCGCGCGGGTCGCGAATATCGAGCGCGTCGGGGATGTGATCCGTGCTTGGCCCTAAAAAATAGGTGTGCTCGATCGCTTCGTGCTCGCGCGGTTGCGGCGGCAGCATGTCGAGCCAACGCGCCCGCCCTTGTTCCGGGCCGATCCAGGCGTGCGGCACGCCGACCGGGATGATGCCGCAGGTTCCCGGCGACAGAAGATAGCCGTGCCGGTCGAGCCCTAGGGTCGGAGCGCCCTCCAGCACATAGAAACTCTCCTCGTAGGAATGGACGTGCAGGTCCTGCCTGCCACCGGCTGCTATCTCGCACAAACCAAAACCGGTATGCACAGAACCGACCGATTGATTGACCAGCGAGCAGCGTGCGTATCGATCGGACCGCCCCTCATAGTCCGGCGTCAGTCGAATATCCGCAGCTTTCAATAGGTGATGCATGCATTCACTCGTCACAAAAAGTTTCGCGCCAGCTCAGCGCCCGATGACCGGCGTTCTGTTGGCGTGGTGCGGCGCAATGATTGAGACGGCAATGAAGCGGCGCGCGAGGTCTGAACGCGGTTTCGATTTGCCGAATGCCGGAGGAATGATGAAACTGGCGTGGGCCGCGTCCGCTTTCGGAGCGACCAGCGAAGCGCTAACATGGCCAGCCGCGCTGCTGTCGGTTGTCCCCGCCTCTTTACCGCTGGCCCGTAAAGCCAAATGCACGTTTCCCCCGGCACGTGTATTTATAACCACTGTACATTGCAGCTGTACACGTACATAATCACTAAACACTAACACACCTCGAGATGTCAACCGCTTTGAAGAAACGGGCCGGGGAGGTCAAACGTCCATCATGCAAAAAAAGGCGGCGATGGCTCGTGCCGACGCGATCGGTCAGCTGCTCGGATTGAAACTGAGAAACGAAAGAGAAGCACACGGGACTTCCGTCAGATCTTTTGCGCGAACGCTCGGGGTATCGCCAAGTTTGGTATCGCAAATAGAACGGGGGTTGGTCATGCCCTCGGTGGGTACGCTGTATGGCATGTGCAGCGAATTGGGCCTGACACTGGACTATCTGTTTGATCAAAGCACGCAAAGCGCAACCGCGCGGGCAAAGACCAGATCAGGCCGCCCTAGGGTTGCTGCCGTCGACCGCGGCCAAGGCCGGAAACGAATACATCTCGCAAACGGCGTCCACTGGGAACTGCTGACGCCGCAATCGAACGACCGCGCCGAGTTCTGGCGCGTCGAATATGAAGTCGGCGCCGCGTCGTGCCCCGAAGATGCGCTCGTGCGCCATGGCGGCTCTGAACACGGCTACGTGTTATCCGGCCGATTGGGAGTCAGAATTGGATCCGAAACCTTTGAGCTGCGCGCGGGCGATTCCGTGTCGTTCAATTCCGAGAATCCACACCGACTCTGGACGATCGGGAAAAAGCCGGCGTTGGCTATGTGGGTTGTCCTGAATCGCAGCAATGATCAACGGCGGAAAACAGGTCGTCTCGGCCGCCTGAAAGACGCGGCACGCTAGGTGAAGACGATGGGCAAGAGCGAATTGGTGGGAATGGAAATGACAGATAAACGGATTGCGGTTGTGGGAACCGGAGCCAATGGCGGGGCAATCGCCGCAGATCTGACGCAAGCTGGCCTCGATGTCACCTGCATTGAGCAGTGGCCGGCGCATGTCGAGGCAATGCGTGCCGACGGCATCCTTGTAGAAACGCCGGGCGAGACGCGGGTCACTCGCGTCCGCGTATTTCACGTGTGCGAAGTGGCGGAACTGCGCGAGCAGTTCGATGTCGTACTGATCGTGGTGAAGGCCTATGACACACGGTGGACGTGCGAGTTGATCAAGCCGTTGGTCGGCGAAAAGGGGCTTGTCGTCGGCATCCAGAATGGAATGACGATGGACGACGTGGCGTCGATCTTCGGTTCGCAACGAACGATGGGAGCGGTGATCGAGATCGCGTCCAACATGTTCGAGCCAGGCATTGTCAATCGACAGACGCCACGCGGCGCCACCTGGTTCGGCCTGGGTGCCTATGACGAATCCACGCTTGGCCGTGAGCACGAGGTCGCCGACATTCTTCGCCACACCGGCAAGGTTGATATTTCAAAGGACATCCGATCCGCAAAGTGGATGAAGCTCGTCGCCAACGCAGCGGAATTTCTGCCATCCGCACTGCTCAATCTTCCCCTCGCGCAAGCGGTCGAGGTGCCGGGCATTCGCGAGGTCATGGTGGAGTCAGGCAAGGAGGCGATCTGGGCCGGGTTGGCGCTAGGCCATCAGCTTGTGCCGATCCTAGGAAAGTCGCGCGTCGAGGTGAACGACCCCGATCAATATGCCAAGGAACTGCTCGACGCGATTCTGTCCGGCTGGACGCTCCCCGATACCAAGGTTGCGCCCCTTCAAGACTGGCAGAAGGGCCGGCGTGGCGAAGTCGACGACATCAATGGGCTTGTCGTCAGGGGGCAAAGAAAGCTCGGTGGCCGCGCCCGTATCAACGAGAAGCTCGTGGAGTTGTCGCACATGGTCGAGCGCGGCGAGCTCAAGCCCGATCCTTCGAATGCCGAGCTTCTTCGTTCGCTGCTCGACGCCGACGATACCCGTTCGGGCCCCGTCTCGGCGGAGAAAACCCACTAGCAGACATCATGTTGCCGGGCGGTGAGGCGGCGGCGGGGTCGCGTTGACATGCTTTGTGTCGTTTTCTCGCGCACGCAAGGCAGCCGAGGGCGGCGCCGCCCGAGCAATGGGGTCATAGGGGCGGCGCGATCGATCCGCGTGAGGGCGACCTGCCTCTACGTCGTGCTTTCGGCATGGTAAGATGTCGTCGCACGCGCCAATTCGATTCGGAGCAGATAATGCCTAAAGGCACCGTGAAGTGGTTCAATCCGACAAAGGGATATGGGTTCATTCAGTCTTCCAGCGGCGGCAAAGATGTGTTTGTCCACATCTCTGCGGTCGAGCGAGGGGGGCTCAGCACTCTCAATGAAGGGCAGGTTGTCGAATACGAGGAAGTCTCGAACAGGGGCAAGACGTCAGCTGAGAACCTCAAGGTTCAGCGCTGATACGAGTAGAACACGCCAGTGCGGCAATCGCACGTCCTGCTAGCTGCAGAATAGGGGGCTATGACAACGACTGACGAAATCCCAGGGTTTGAAGCCCGACTCGCGCTCTTTGAAATTGATGGTACGGCTCGTGCCGTTATTGCAACGGCCTGGCCCGTGGTCGCACCGCATTTGGATCGGGCAATTGACCAGCTCGTCGACGCGATCGCGGAATTGCCGCCGATCGGCAGTATCGTCAACGCTGCAAAAACCGTACGTGAGCACAGAAGCGAGATCAAGGACCTCGAACTGGCGCATTTCAAAGCTCTTCTGTCGGGAAACATCGATCGACACTATGCTGAATCGTGCAGGCGAACTGTTCAGCAAGAAACAGCATTGGGCCTGGACGCCCGCATGCGGAATACTGCAGGAACCTTCGTATTTAGGGCGGCCCTCAAGGCTCTCGCACATAAACGACCTTTTTCTTCCGCGAAGGTCGCAGTGTTTGCTGAAATTTTAATCCAGGTCATCAATTTTGATGTCGCGAACGCTATGACGTTGCATCGGGAAGCTGCGGAACAAGCCGCTCGAGCCCGGCGAAGCGCTGTAGATGCAGCGATCGGAAACTTTAGCGCCGCTGTTGGCGATGTGCTTGGGGCGATCAAAGAAGCATCAGCTTCGCTGACCACAACATGCACGACCTTAAAACGGGCCGCTGACGATACGCTCAATCGTATGGCGTCTGCTTCGTCTGCCTCTTCAGAAACATCGCAGCGCGTGAACGCGACTGCTATCGCGACCGAGGAGCTATCGGGATCAATTCAGGAAATTGGCGATCAAGCCTCGCGCGGTTTAGCCATGGCTCCATCCGCAGTTGGAGATACCGAGCGCACTCAGGATGCAATTCGCTCGCTGAACGACGCAGCCGACCGAATCGGCTCTGTGGTCAGCGCCATCTCCGCGGTCGCTGCGCAGACCAATCTTTTAGCGCTAAACGCAACAATCGAGGCGGCGCGAGCCGGCGAAGCCGGAAAAGGCTTTGCTATTGTCGCCTCGGAAGTGAAGGCCCTCGCCAGTCAAACCTCGCAAGCCACCAAAGATATCTCACAGCAGATTGCTGCAATTCAGGCCGGCACGAAACAGTCCGTGGCTGAGATCTATTCGATCTCACGGGCGATCAACGAATTGGCAGCTACATCCACCAGTATCGCGGCTGCTGTACAACAGCAGAGCATGACCACCCGCGATATCGCGGAAAGCGTCCAAAACGCGGCACTTCACACCGCGCGCGCATCCACCGAGATCGATTCAGTTAAAGAAGTCGCCGCCCAAGGCGTAAGAGCAATCGCCCAAATAGCCTCCTGCACGACGCGTCTTTCCGAGGGTGCGAGCGATTTGGAAGCCAAGGTTGCGAGCTTCTTTGCCAGCGTTCGAGCGACGTCGAGCTCTAACGACTGGGAACGCAGATCGACTGAAATCACTTCTTAGCAAGGGCGCCGAACAAAGTGATGACCGCAGTCCATGCGGCGTTAGGGGGCCGCTGAATTCCGCCAGAATCCTTTGAACCGATCCGGCGCCAGCGCCTCCCCTTTCACCACTTTCGTTGTTGTCCCGCGCGCAAGGCTGGGCGATCTTGCGATGGCAAAGCAAAAGCCGCCAAGCGAAGAAAAGCCGTGGTCAACAATGGATCTGGTCGATTTGCGGCATGCGATCGAACAGGGCGAATCCGTTGAGCTGACCGCTGCTGTTCTCGGTCGATCGGTAGAAGATGTCCAGCGCAAAGCGAAGGAATTGAACCCGAGCAAAAATAGCGACCGCTGACATAACGCGGACCGTCGCTCAAAGACCAGCAGGCGCGCCATGAAGGTATTGAGTACCGTATTGACGAGTGCGCTTCTCCTCTCCGGATGCAGTCAGATCAGCGAGCATTTCTATTCGAAAGGGAACTTCAACTCGCAATCCTTCGAAGCCGAAATCGCCGAATGTAAACGGCAGAACGCATCATTCATGGCATGGCAAAGTCCGGCGGCTGACGCCAAGGAACGGGCCGACGACGCGATGGTCCGAGAGTGCATGAAGGCAAAGGGCTATACGATCGAGACAGAACCTGCGTCGTCGCATTGATTGATCCTTTCTGGGCATCGTATCGTGTTCTCTCCACACCGCGAAGGCGCTTGGGTTGAGCGCCATGAGGTGGCCGCCGACACATATAATTGTGTGTAACTGGACCTCGCCGCCGAACGGCTCAACCGAGTTCTGATTCAATTTTTTCCAATATGGGACGCCGCACTTCAGTCAACGCTGCCCTGGCGCGGGCATATTGTTCATTGTCCAGCGTCCATGCCCATTCGACAGGCTGAACAGGCACGCCAAAGAGCACCTGTGGCAGAGGAAGATCGGAGGGCCAAGTTTCCTTAATGCGCTCCAACACGATTTCGCTGCGTTCCATTGACGCGACACTCCATATACCGGGCTCGGAAAAAGCACCGAGCCCGGCGAGCTGGTAAAACCCGCGAGCGATCGCGACTAGCTGTCGATTCGCGTCTGCTCTTCAGGACCCACGGCCGCAGGATCGGAAGCTGGGGTCTCTTCGGCGATGCTCGGCGCTTCTGCTACTTTGGCGACGTGGGACATGCCGTCCGACACGATATTAGTCAGCTGCATCACCGACTGACTCAATGAGGCAAATTCCACAATATCGTGATGAATTCGCGCCGCCTCATCATCTAATTTTTGCCGAACGTGGCTCAGCCCGCCGATCAGATGATCGACCTCGCGAGTAGCATCACCCGAGACGCGATTCACCAGGGATGCAAGCTCGCGGGCCGCGTCTTCAGAGTTATTGTTTGATTGGCGAACGGCGCTGCGTTGTCGGCGCACCAAGTCCCGAATGTTTCCTTCGACCTCGGCTGGCTTATCACTCCGCTGCAGCCCACGCGGTTTCAGAATACTCATGACGCCACCCCTCACTAACGATCATTTTCATGACCAAACAAACAAACGCTATAGGAGCGGGGCGTGCGAAAATGTGGCGGTTTGTTGGTAATCGTCGCCACATTTCTAGGATTGTTGTTTGTTCGTAGGCAACTAATCAAGGCTGGGTTGGCCCGAACCCGCCGTGCAACAAGCGCCTGAAAATGTCCGCTTGCTGGGGAAGAGCAGACATCAAAGTAAGCAGGCGTCACTTCCGCTTTTGACCGATGCCGTTGAAAAAGGGCTCGTGATTTTTGGCGAACAGTGATTCCGTCCTCTGAGAGTTTTAGGGGCGGAGGTTTGCCATGATGGGTCGGCAAGGTGGCGATCAGAGCCAACTGTTTTACCTTTTCAATCTCGAACGGCGCATTCCGGCGTGCCATCTGTTGCGCCGGATCAATCCGGTCGTGACACAGGTATTGGCTGACCTGCGCGGGAAGCTGGCGCCCTTTTATAGCGACATTGGCCGGCCGTCGATCGATCCCGAGCTCATGATCCGGATGCTGATCGTGGGCTACTTCTACGGCATCCGCTTCGAGCGGCGGCTGTGCGAGGAGGTCGAGTTGCATCTCGCTTATCGCTGGTTTTGCCGCCTCCACCTTGATGACAGAGTGCCTGACCACTCGACGTTCTCGGTCAATCGCCACGGCCGCTTCCGCGACAGCGACATCCTGCGCCACGTGTTCGAGGCAGTGGTGCGGGCCTGCATGGAGGCTGGCTTGGTCAAGGGCGAAGGTTTTGCTGTTGATGCCAGCGTCATAGAGGCCGACGCCAGCCGATATCACGGCAAGGCACCCGATGAGATCGACTGGTCGGCGCCGGAGCGTCAAACCCGCGCGGTCGCCGAGTTCCTGTCGAGCTTAGACGATGAAGATTCCGACACAGATCGCAAGCTGCCAAAGGTGATCTCGCCGACGGATCCTTGCTCCGCATGGACTGCGAAGGCGAACAAGCGCGTCCAGTTTGGCTATGGCCTCAACTACATGATCGACACTGGGCATGCCGTGATCGTCGATGTCGAGGCCACGCCGGCGCGCACCTTTGACGAGGTGGCCGCGACCCGGACCATGATCGAACGGACCGAAGAGGCGCTCGGTTTGAAGCCTCGGCGGTTGACGGCTGATACCGCTTATGGAACTGGCAAGTTGTTAGCCTGGCTCTTAGGCAAGGGCATCGCACCTCATATTCCAGTGTGGGAACGATACCAACGAACCGATGGTATTCCCTCGCACCGACTTCGCCTATGACGCCGAGCGCGACGTCTATATCTGTCCGAACGATCGGATCTTGAGGACCTCCGGAACAATCCATGATGGTCGTGTCAGGAACTATTTATCACAACCCGGCGATTGCAAGGCCTGCGAACTCAAAGCGCGATGCACGCGCGCGCCGTTCAGGAAGATCGCACGCGACATCAACGAAGAAGCACGCGACTATGCCCGCTCACTAAAGGGTACTCCTGAGTTTGAGCAATCGAGCGATCAGCGCAAGAAAGTGGAGATGCGCTTTGCCCACCTGAAGGTCCAACATCGCTTCGAGCGCATGCGACTGAGAGGCCTCACCGGCGCGCGCGACGAGTTCATCCTCGCGGCCATCGCGCAGAACCTCAAGACGCTTGCAAATCAAACCTGGCGGCCGCCGAGGACCCTGTCGGCGGCGGGTCTCGTCTAACCGCGTTAGTGGGTAAGCCATCAATCGCGAGAACAATCTCGTCGCTCCCCCGACTGGAGCGGCGACCAATCCATCCACAAAACGCAAACTAAGGCGTTGACCACCTCATCGCCGACTTTATCAACGGCATCGACCCATCTGCGACATCGGCTGAAGCGCGAGGAGATGGTCCAGAAAAGCGTTGACCGCGGTTATCTTAAAGGCACTGACATCCATGACTTATCGTTCTCAGCAGGCTGTAGTCCGGCCGCTTCTAATGCGCGTTTCGCATCGATAGACCAGCGACCGTTCGGAAACTTCCTATCCAACACCGCAACAGCGGTTTGCGCGTCGGAGTGCATGCCACGCGCGAGATACGCTTCTGTAAGACGCGCCAACGCCTCCTCAACATACGAAGATGTCGGGTATTGCATCACGACCTTTTTGAAGCGAGTAATGGCGCCCGTATAATCACGCTTGCCTATGTAATATCGACCAATTTCCATATCTTTATCCGCGCCCTCCTGCGTGGCGGAATCGTTGTTCTTTTGATCTCTCTCGGCGCTCTGCGCAAACAAAAGAGTGCCGCCGTCCATTTGGCTCCAGCCTGCGAGAGCCAACGTCAGAAACGCCAACGTTCTAAGTCGGACTAACATCGAACGCCGCCTGTTTCTGGTCGATGCTCGGGTCTGCACGCTAGCTCTCCAAAGGAGGCATTTCTTGGATCACAGAACCTTCACGTATCGTCTGCTCCTGGCCCTTCGCGTCATTTCGCACTCACGCCTTGAATGGTCGCTCTTGGAGCAACAACGGACATCGGGCGGCGGAGGCGCGAAATCCATCGGTAGCGTTTGCCGAGTAGGCCCGGGGAATTTCACCCCGAGCCCCTCACAGATCCGGACGTGAACCTCTCAATTCATCCGGCTCGTGTCACCGCACCAAGGCTGCCGCCTTCCGCTGACGTTTTGGGCTCCTCCCAGTTTGACCCGGTTGGCCCAAGTCAACGGCGATGACCTGCCCCCTTTGCTCCACGGGCGTTACCCCGCTTCATCACTACTACAGGGCAGTGCGCCCCTCTCCGGTGCATCGGTACTTTCGGCCTCGCGGTTGTCGCTGCTTGTGCCTTTTCCCTTACCATCACCGGCCAGGTTCTCACGTTCCATACGAAAGCCCAGTTGAGTTTCGCGCCGTCTACATGCCGGATGCCGCTCGGGCAGTATCAGGACATCCCCCGAACTGATCCCGGAGGTAGGGTCAACCCCCGGTTTTGACATCGTCTAATCCGCTTTCGACACTTCACCGACGGTTTGCTTGCGCGCGCCTCCCTCAACCATGCCTGACGGGATCATGTCCCGACTTTTCCGCAACGCTCACCACCATGACTTTTGACCACAGCAGCTTGCGGTGGCTTGAGATCAACACCTGATTGCCGAACCCGAAGGACCTACCTTCATCTCTCGTACAGTTACGCATCGCCGTTTGGACCGGCGATACTCGTGACACAAGACCCTGAACGGACGTCCAGAAGCTCCAGTCAAGGACTGGTCCGCTGCAGCAAATGGATCGATAGGTTCAGCCAAGCCCTTAAAGTCGCGCTCGCGTTCAGTGAAACGAACATCCGGGCAGTGACCAAATCCTTCTCCGTTGGGTGACAAGTCAGGCCGCATAATAGCTTGCGCAAATAAGGACTTAGCCGGGTCAAAATTTTCCGCTTGACTTTGACGCTGCGTCAAACCGCTACACCCCGTCCAGACCAGCCGGAGGCCTGACGAGCAAGCTTCAGGTGTGACGTTAAAACGTCGAGCAACGTTCAACTGCTTCTGGAGGAAAAAATAATGTTTCGCATTGGCGAGTTTGCGCAAATCGCACAGGTTTCGAGCCGCCAGCTTCGGTTCTACGACCAGCTTGGGTTGTTGCAGCCGGCGCGCACCGACAGCCAGACCGGCTATCGATACTACAGCATAAGGCAGTTGCCCCGTCTCAACAGTATTCTTGCGCTCAAGGAACTCGGCCTATCGCTTGAGCAGATCGGTCCGCTGCTCAAGAACCAGGTTTCTCCCGCGGAGCTGCGCGGCATGCTGATCATGAACCGCGCCCACGTCGAGCACGAGCTACGACAAGAGGAGGTCCGCCTCCGCCACATTAAATCGCGGATCGCCCAGATCGACAAATACGGTGGGATCGACGGCTACGACGTGGTGACGAAGTCGGTCGCCGCGACGCCGTTCCTCTCGCTTCGCTATGCATGCGACGGCATGGACAAGGCGATACACATGGTACGCCGTATCGCCGAGGACGGAGCGAAGCAAATCCGGCCTGGCCTTCGTGACAAGCTGATCGTCGTGTCGCGCAATGAGGGTGAAACGGACGCGCTCGACCTCGAGATTGGCTACTCGCTGACGCGGGCGTCGAACACGAGCGTAAGAATAGCCGGCGATCATGTTCTCGGCGCCAGCGAATTGCCTGCGGTAGAGACCATGGCCACGATCGTTCGCCAAGGCACGAATGCCGAGAGCCACACCTGGTTCAGCGCGATCGGGACCTGGATAGAGGCCAATAATTGCGAGATCGCGGGGCCTTGTCGCGAAGTATTCTTGGAGCCCCTCACCGGGCCCCCGGGTCTGGAGGGTGCGCTGGTCGAAATTCAGTTCCCAGTCCAAGCGGCGGCGTAACGCCCAGCCAAATTCTGAAATTCCAGCGGGCGTGGACACGGCACGCCCGGCAGTGCGCTTGCGCAAACTTCCGTGACCTAAAAAGGAGATGAAATGCTTACGATCTACGGTGTGCCGCTTTCGGTTCATACGCGAAAGACCCTCATTACGGCGATCCACAAAAATATCGAATACAAGTTTGAGGTGGTGATTCCGGTTGTGCCAGGTCAGCCGCCGTCGAACTGGGCTACGTTGAGCCCGACCGGGCTCATCCCGGCCATCCAGGACGGCGATTATACGCTGGCGGATTCAACGGCGATCTCTCTTTATCTTGAAAAAAAGCAGCCGTCGCCATCCCTTTTGCCGACTGACCTTGGGCAGTACGGTCGCGCCCTGTGGTTCGACGCCTACGCCGGCGGAACGCTGTTCCGGCACGTTGTTCACCCGCTGTTCCATCAGAGCGTCGTGGCGCCCAACATCAATAAGGTACTGACCGACAAATCGGTGATCGACAAGGTACTGACCGAGGTTGCGCCCAAAATCTTCGGATATTTGGAGTCCCAGATCGATGGGAAGTTCCTTGTCGGACGGTCACTGACATTGGCCGATGTTGCCGTCGCCTCGAACTTCCTCGTCTACCAATATTGCGGCTTCACGGTCGATGCCGATCGTTGCCCGAAGCTGGCGCGGTATGTTCGCGAGATCATCGGCGTTGACGTTTTTCAGAAAGCGCTTGCGCAGGAAAAGCCGTTTGCAGACCAGATGGGCCTGGACAGCCGCTTCTTGAACTAAGACGGAACGTGGCAACTGCCCCGGCCAAGCGGGGCGGCTGGACGCTTCGTGCGGGAAAAAGCGACGTTCGCACGGTGAAATCGCTTCGCGTGCTTCGTGGCAATCGCTGTTGCGGCAATGGAGAAATGGACATGGGCGGAAGCAAGGTCAGACGTTCTGCCAGGTGGGGCTGTGCGTGCATCGTGCTGATGCTGAGCGCAACAGTGTGCCTGAGCTATGACGCAAAGGGCTTTGTGAGTTTTGGCGTGGGGAATAAGTCGTGCGACCAATACGTCTCCGACGCCCAACAGCCGGACCGCGGATTTGTCTACGAGACCTGGCTCTCGGGGTATTTGACCGCGTTCAATGCCTATAATCCGGGCGTCTCCGACATCCTCATAGGCATGGATTTTGATGGTGCTGTCGCTTGGATCAAAAGCTATTGCCGGGAACACCCGACAGCTGTTGTGCACATGGCGGCCGTCAAGTTTATTCAGTTCATGCAGCAGAAAACGGACGTGACCGACAGCAAGCCTGCGCGGCTTGCATCGTTGTGAGGCGAAGCTCAGAGGCCGGGTGACGTTCGTCCTGCCAGCAGGCTGCCCAATGCGGAAGGATCATCGCCGACGACGGAGAAGAACGACGGCGATCCGATGGACCCACCGGTGCCTCGCGCGGTGCATGACTTCGGCCGGGCAGCTAGTCTTGAGTGCGCGATGTCCCTATTTGGCCCGAAGCTGACCTCACAAAATGTTGATTATTTGGTTGCTATTGGGGGCGAAGCCGACATGGCGAGGAATTCGCTGGAAGATCGGATTTTACCCCCCGACGCATAAAGCGCCGCCAGCAAAAAAGCAGACGAGCAATATCGTCATGATATGAGCGCTCTCATCAACTAGGCTCCTTCATAGCGATGACCGATAATGCAGCCCAGAAGCCTGACATTGATCCCAATCAAGCATCGGCATTGGCGTAATTGCTAAAAGCGCTAGCTGGAACGACGTTGACGATCAATGGGGAGAGGCAGTGCTGCGTTGCAAACGAAACCGATCAAGGCTCACTCAGCTTGCCTCAATCCCGCATACTGGATCGCATGCTGCACCGCCGCGCGAAAATCTTGATCAAAATCAAGCAACGAACGGCATAGGGCTGGTAATTCGAGGGTCGTTCGGAACGTCCCATTCACCGCCAGCGTTTTATGAATATGAGCTATCGGGCAATCGCGTGCTGGAAGAAGGCGTTGCAGTGCGAGTGCGCCGCTAAGGTGGCTACCGACGCTGACGCTCGCCGTGTGTATCTCGATGTGGCTCGACAATGGCGGGACCGAGCAGAACACACTGAGAAGCTTGAACGACATACCAGCGCATCGAGAACCGGGAGCAATGCAGGCGAACAGTCCATTGGGATAAGCAATCGGGCCGAAGCGTGTAGGCGCTCGAATGCGGAACGCGCGGCAAAGCAGGCGACGGACCCCGAGGCGAGCAGGGTCTGTCTGGACGTCGCCAACCAATAGCCAGCCGACTTAATCATCCCGGTTGGTGGTCAGTGGAAAAATTGGCGTCAGATTGGCATGAGCAGGGACCCCCCACGGACCCTACCGCGACTACCGCCGCACCCTCCGGCTGGGGCTTTTGTTTTGATGCTGCCGTCGCTTGCGGGTTGGTAATGCCAACGCACTTGTAGTCGACGTGCCTCTTTCAAAATTGCAGGCCGAGACTGTGTCTGAACTGAAAAATATTCGTCTGGCCCAGAGAGTACCGATCGCCGGGGCCCCCCGATCATTGCTTTTCCGGCGCGAGGGAATTGTCAGGCCGAAATCAACGCTGCAACTTGCCCTTGCTCACGCATTACATAGCCGCGCCCCCAGACCGTTTCGATGTAGTCCTTGCCGCCTGATGCGTTGGCGAGTTTCTTCCGCAGCTTGCAGATGAAGACGTCGATGATCTTCATCTCCGGTTCGTCCATGCCGCCGTAGAGATGGCTCAAGAACATTTCCTTGGTGAGCGTCATGCCCTTGCGCAGCGCCAGGAGTTCCAGCATCTGGTATTCCTTGCCGGTTAAATGCACGCGCGCGCCGTTGATCTCGGCCATCTTGGCGTCGAGATTGACGCATAGATCGTCAGCATTGATGACTGACTGCGCGTGTCCCTTGGACCGGCGCACGATGGCGTAAATGCGAGCGAGCAATTCATCTCTGTGGAACGGCTTTGTCATGTAATCATCGGCGCCGTAGCCGAGACCCTTGATCTTGTCCTCCGTTGCGGCAAGGCCGGAGAGGATCAGGATCGGCGTCTTCACCTTCGAGACGCGCAGCTTGCGCAATACCTCAAAGCCCGACATGTCCGGCAAGTTCAGATCGAGCAAGATGATGTCGTGGTCGTAGATTTTGCCGAGATCGATGCCTTCCTCGCCGAGATCCGTCGTGTAGACATTGAAGCTCTCGGACTTGAGTATCAACTCGATCGATTGCGCGGTAGCGCTATCGTCTTCAATCAGCAATACGCGCATGCTGGTCCGCCTCCTCACAAATCTCGAAGGCTGGAACATTAGCTCCACGCACTATTAATAAAGTTTGAATTTCTCTGCTGCGCCTATCGCCTCCTTCGGGGAAGCGTAACAGCTCTGGTGGAACCGAATCAGTAGGCGCGTATCAGCCGAAAGCTTCCGGCGCGACAACCGGACAATACGTCGTCTTTGAAACGGGCTACGCGTCGCAACCCCAAGAACGGCGCCTTGTCCCGGCTCGCACCACCCAATTGAATTGTGCTACTTTTTGAACATTGAAAGCGGAGAACGCAGGTGCAGTTCGCGGTCGGCCTTAAGTTTGACGGGAAAACGGAACACGTTGTCGTTGACGCAGAAGACGCGCTGATCGCTGCCCTCAAAGTCAAGATGCAGCGGCCTGAGGTTCTGATCGCCTATGTTCGCCAGCAAAATAAACGAGGCGACACCCTTCACCTTATGCGTCGCCTCGGTAGCGAGAGACGTTAGTTGAAATCCTGTCCGGGTAGTCAGTGCTGCCGGCAATCCTGACCAACGGAGTCGCGGCTACTCATTTCCCGGAAGTCGCCCTCAACGTCGCTTGCCGCGAGACAGGAATACGCCCGAAATCGGGGGTGAAGCGAAGTGGCTGGCGCGCGCTCAAAACGTCGCTGTTGACCCGAAGCTGACGTTGCTGGGATGGTCAATCAGTCCTTGGTTCAAGCAGCAGATCTCTTTTTGATAACCTCGTCCCGCGGGAAGGAGCGTGCCGCCGGCTGAGTAACTAAACGCCGCCGGCTATGCCGTCTCTGAAATCCCGCGGCTGATGGCGGCGCCGATAAGGCCGGCGAGCGCAATCATCGTCAACACGCCGGCGAGGCCCGCCAGCGTGAAAGCGATCGCGCCGCCGGCAACGCCGCAGCTGCCGCCAAGAAAGGTGCAGGCGTTGACGATGCCCGAACCCTGACCTGCCTGCGCGGACGGAAGAGCAGACAGCGCCAGTCGGGGTGCCAAGGCGTAAGGCAGGGCCAGACCGGCCCCCATAACAACAAGCCCGATTGCCAGGAGGACCATCCCGCCCCCGGCGATGGCCAAGTCGATAGCGGCGCAAGCGACCGCGATCAGCGCCATGCCACCCGTCATGGTGTTGCGCAGCCCGACCCGTGCCGCCACGGCGGAAGCTGACAAGGCGAGCGCAAGCAGCGCCGCGCTGAGGGGCAGCAGCGAAGTGCCCGCCTGCAGCGCCGTGAGGCCCAGTCCTTCCCGGCTCTGCGCATAAAGGTTGAAGTAGAGCAGCAGGCTCATGATGCTGAACATCGATAGCGAGCCGACGGTCACGCCCATCACGAAGCCGCGCCGCGTAAAGAAGCTCAGGTCGACGAGTGGCGTCTCGGCACGCGACTCCACGATCAGCAACAGGACGAACGCCGCCGCGGCCAACACGAACGGGCCGACAACAGGAAGCGGCGCCGCTGCAACGTGCGGCAATGCATGCAGCCCAAAGATCAGCGACACCATGAACGTGGCCAGCAAAACAAAGCCCGTCCAGTCCGCGCGCCGGCCTCGCGTTCCGTCTGCACGCGCGGTCGCTGAGCCTGCGGAGGCCATACCGGCAATGGAGGCTACCATGAGGAGGACGTTCAGCCAGAAGATCGCGCGCCAGCCTAAGACGTGGGTGAGCGCGCCGCCGACCAGCGGGCCGGTGCTGAAACCGAGCATCAGAAACCCGGTCCAAGCGCCGACCGCTGCGCCCCTGCGCTCCGGCGCCGCGCCGGTGTCGACCGCAGCTAGAGTGCCGGGCACCGCGAACGCCGCCGCGAGGCCCTGCAAGGCCCGTCCGCCCAGTAGCTCGGTTTGTGTGCCGGCGGTAGCAATGATGCAGGACGCGGCACCGAACAGCGCCAATCCGACCATCGACGCGAGCCGCGCGCCAAACCGATCCGCCGCTTGGCCGCCGAGCACAATGCACGCCGCCGAGACGACCAGATAGGCATTGACAGCCCATTGCACGCCGGCGGAGCTGAGGAGGAGTTCAGTCCGCATAGTCGGCAAGGCCGCCATGATCGCTGTGCCATTGGTGCCTACCGCCAGCATCGCCAGACACGACGACCACAGAACCGACGTGAACCCCGTTCGCTGGTTCAACTCGCTGCGTCCTCACCCCAGCACTCAGCGCATGAACGCGCCGCCGCGAAGCTTCCCGCGGCGACCCGCCGATAGAGTAGGTGCCACGAATGGATCATATCCGGCGATATTAGAAAAGCGGACGTAACGCGGACGTCGAGAAACGTCGCTCGATGGCCCTTCGCGTCGTTCGCGACGCTGCATCTTTATGTCTGTAATTGGGGGATGAACAGACGTAACGCGGACATCGCAATTCGGTAGATGGGGTAATCGGCCGACGAGCTTGTGGATAGCTGAAGATTTTGGGTGCTGCGCTTCAGGCTGATGGTGAAACGAGGTCACCGTGGTTACGGGCCTCAAGCATCAGAAGGAGAAGCGCAGCATGGACCATTTTGCAGGACTGGACGTATAGGTCAAGGAGACCAGCGTCTGCATTGTGGATGACACGGGCAGGATCGTTCGGGAAGTGAAGGTTGCGAGCGAACCTGAAGCGTTGCTGACGGCACTGAAGAACCCCTCCCCCCGGTGTCGGTCCGGTGGTGGCGCTGACCTATCGTGCCACCGTCGATGTGCCTGCTCGGTTCCGAAAATCCAAGTCAGTCGGCGCGGTATTTGGACTGACGTGTTCCAAGTATCAATCCGGCGAGATCGATTGGAGCGGCAGAATATCGCGCTGCGGAGATGAGATGATGCGGGTCATGCTCTACGAAGCGGCTCAAGTTGCGTTCAAAGAAGTGGTCGTGGCTCAAGGCCTGGGCGATGCAGATCGCCAGGCGCCGCGGGATAAAAAAGGCGATCGTGGCCCTGGCACGCCGCTTGGCCGTGATCCTGCACCGCATTTGGGTTGACGGCACCGAGTTCCGATGGACCAGGGAACAGGCCGTAGCAGCGTGAAAACCCTGCAGGATCACATCCGATAGGAGGAAACTCGAGCTCCACCCTGCGGTGGAATGATGTCCCTCGCGGGACGATGGATGAGGTGAGTTCGCCCAATCGCTTGGACCTGCCGTTCGTTACAGCAAGGCCGCTCGGTAGATTGTTCCGCCTCGTCTTCGACTCCCATGATGGAAGGGCCCTAGCGCCAATTCCGAAGAGAAGCACGAGCCCGTGAGCGACATCGACACCGCTGTGGTGTTGGTTGGTCTGAAAGCGCTTTACCCTGAATGGCCGATTAGAGAAGCGGACATGACGCCTCAACAGAAGCGCCCTGCTAGGTTTGAATGCGCTCTTCGGCCATGTTGCGCTATCTGAAAATCGGTTTCAGTCCGACTGCATCAACTGGGCAACAGCCTTTTCAAATTGGCTCGCGGAACATGCAATGCCTCGGCGTTCCTCCTTTTGCGACGCAGAAGCAATTCCAATCACCGAGGGCGCACCATCGATCTCAACGATAATCGGCGCGCCCGAGTACCCAAAATTTGTGAGGCATCGATACATGAATGTTCTATCGTCTTGACCCTCGGTCACGACGCAATCATGAACGATGGAGGGCAAATAGGGACGGTCCATTCCATATCCAACTTGCAGAGCAGAACCCGATTGCGAAACCGCATCAAATTGCTCGCCCGTTATCGACTTTACGGAGACGGGTCTTATTGAAAGAGCGTCCCTAAGCACAATTACTGCCCAATCCGTTGGGGAGGAGTCTATCGTCCAATGACCTGGTTCATATTCTTTGGAAACAACCAAACGCTCGGCGACTGAATAGGCTGCGGGAATTCCTTTGTTCAAGCCAGCCAAAAACCGAACGTTCCCTGGTGGCTCCAACTGCTTGTCATGAAACAGACAGTGCGCCGCTGTGAGTACAAGCTTTGGTGCGACAAGGGTGCCTGTGCAAAAACCTCGGTGGCTTAATTTAGCGTGACGGTGACCGCCCCAACAGCCGAGATTGGCCACTTTGAAGGATCGGCGATTTCTCCAAAATGGAGATTGTGCTCCGGTGGCTCTTCCGGTTTCGCCTTCCACTCGCGTGCAAGCTTTTGCGCCTCAGCAATCTGTGCTGGGGCCATCTGCCGCTCGATGCGGTCTCGACTTGTTACAGCAATTTTTGTCCCCTGCGCTGCTGATAAATCAAACCACAAGTGGGCAAGGATATAGTCACGCGACAAGCCGCGTCCGCTTTCATACATTAAACCCAGAGCGTATTGCGCGGAGGGGTCGCCTCGCTCAGCAGCCGGCCGAAACCACTTTAGGGCCTCAGCGTAATCCTGCGTCACGCCTTGCCCGTTGGCGTACATCAATCCGAGATTGTACTGTGCATTGGTGCGGCCCCAAAGCACGGCAAGGCGAAACCATTTCACAGCCTCGGTGTAGTCCTGCGCCACGCCTTGACCGTTGTAATACATCAAACCGAGAGCGTAGAGCGCGTTCGCGTCCCCTCGCTTGGCAGCGAGCCGAAACCACTTGACGGCCTCGGCGTAATCCTGCGGTACGCCTTGGCCGCCGTAGTACAGGGCTCCTAGACGCTCCTGTGCTTTGGCGAGGCCTTGATCAGCGAGCGGGCGAAGAAGGCGCAGTGTGGTTGCGTAGTCGCCTCTCGCATGTGCAGCAACGGCATCTTCCCAGGGCCCCGCAATAGCGGCTCGTGCCGCCACCACCAGCATAAGTGCTGTGAGCATTGCACGAAGTAATCTCGCGTAACGGCGCAGGTTGGGCTCAGAGGTCGGCGCAGTTTAAACTCAGATAGGCGACTAACATAGGCATGCTCCAGGGCTTTCGCGCGCGACTAGACCGATCTTGCGGTCCAGGTTCGGACGAAAACTTACTTCGTAGCCAACTCAATGAAATTCACAGACGAACCATCGTTAACGTCGGCTTTTGGCCCGTTGCGACAGATACTGCAGCGCAAGCGAATGTCGGCGTTCAGGGTAATAGCGGAAGTCGCGGCCAGATGCTTCAAACGACGCGAGTGACCCATGAGCGACATTGAGCCGTGCGACGCGCTGCGCGTCGACATCCAGCTGGGCCGTCGCAGCGGAGCCAGCTGTCCGCCGTTCACCGACGGCTCTAGTCGGGCTAGATGATGCCGCCGATTTTTCGTTACGTCAGTTTTGCGATTGCGGCAGCCAGCTCGTTCGGGAGGTCGACCATGACATCGTGCCCGCAGGGCATTTTGATAACGTCCCAGCCGGGCGCGCCGGTATATTTCTTGGCGAAATAACGAAACGGGCTCGGGTCCCATCCGTCAGCCAGAATATAGAGCCGGCGTCGGATGTTCTCGATCTTGCCCGACAGCAATACCGGCGTCTCAAAGGTGGCTAGCGCTTGCGGCACGCATCGGCGGTTTACCCATTCACGATTTTCGGCTGAGACGTTAAACATTTCCGCCGGGATCGGATTGGTCATTCCGCTATGCTTTTCCAGTGCTGCACCCCGGAAACCGCCGATGAATTGAGCCGCGACCGGCGGTTCGAGAGCCTTGCTTAGCAACGCCATCAACAATTCACCGTCACCCGGAACGAATGCGTCTAAGTAGACCAGCGCCTTGATGCGGTCGGCCATTCGGTCGGCCAGCCCTGTGATGACCATGCCGCCATAGGAATGGCCGACAAGAATGATGTCCTTGATTTCCTCGGCCGCTATACAGCCCGCTATGTCGCGAATGTGGGTTTCGAGGGTAATATTCTCGTCCGCCTGATGAGCGCGCTCGCCGACGCCGGTATGAGTCGGAGTAAAAACCTCATGCCCCATCTTGCGCAGGGCCGCCGCAGTGTTGCGATAACACCAGCCGCCATGCCAGGCGCCGTGAACCAGAACGATATTCGCCATCGTGATCCTCCCTTGATTTTTCGGGCCCTATCGACCCCATTTTCAAACTGCGGCTGCGCAATAACTCAGTTACCGTACAAAGCGTGCTTAGAACAGAAAAAACGCGCGGCAGGTTGAGCGCAGCCTTACAAATATCAAACGATACAGCGGCTTCCGATTGCAATGTCGGACAGTGGCCCTTACCGTCACTTCGCTGCGCCGAACAGTAACGTCGCTATCGGCGTAACAATGGACATTGATCGGCAGGGGTACTGAGTGCGTCGGTCGTGAATGACCCGGAACGGACATCTGCAGCAACGCCGGCGACGGCACGGCGGTTCATCTGTCAGCCCCCGGGGCCGTCCGTCATGATGTAGCCCATCAGATCGCCCACGTTGTGCTCCAAATTTCGGATGATGTCCTTGACGACGTCTCCAATCGAGATCACGCCCACGACCTTGCCCGCGTCCAGCACTGGTAGATGGCGAAAGCCGCGCGCAGCCATCATTGCCATGCAGCCTTCCAGTTGGTCGTCCGGCTTGACCGTCACCGGGTCGCCCGTCATCACTTGGCCCACCGGAGTTTGCTTCGCATCGAGCCCGGGCAGCAGCACTTTTATGGCGCAGTCACCCTGGGTCACGATACCGACCAGGACGTCGTCGTCGATGACCAGCACCGACCGGACCCGGTTGTCGCGCATCTGGCGCAAGGCTTCGACGACCATGTCGCCGGAACGAACATGGATCAGGGCGCCACTCTTCTGGGCCAGAGCGTCTTTGACTGTGTTCATCGAGTTCTCCTCTCGTGGACCCTGTCCTAGCCCGCCTAATCTACCTCACTACGCGGCGATCAATCGAGGGGCTGGGCTCGTTCGCGTCGCATCTCTGCCGACGAGGTGATCGAGTAGTGGACTTTTTTGCGGCGACTGCTCAGGTTCGGTTATGGCCCGTCGCGTCATTTCGCGGCCATGCAGCATTTCAGTCGCTTTCGGAGCGAAGCGGACATGGACCGGCAGGCAAATGACCTTAGCGGGATCTCCGCACCCGACCTACTTTGTGCGTTGAATATCGAGAACGTCCAATACGGGGCAGTCGGGGGCCGTCTTACCGGAGCAACGCGCAACGGTTCTCGACAACAGACGTTCCAGCTTTTTCAGATCGCGGATTTTTGCCCGAATGTCGTCAAGATGGTGCGCGGCGATTTCGCGGACTTCACGACAAGTCGCCTTCTCAGGTCCACCAAGCCGAAGCAAGGCGCGGATTTCGTCAAGTGAAAAACCCAACTCGCGCGCCCGCCTTATGAAAACGAGAATACGCAAGTCCGTCACGTCGTAGACCCGACGGCCGCTCGCGGTGCGCGGCGGCGGGACCAGCATCTTGGCTCGCTCATAGTAGCGGATGGTTTCGATCTTGACGCCGCTGCGCTTGGCAAGCTCGCCAATCGGGAACGCCTCGGCTCGCAAAGCTGTGATTGCCGGCATAAGAATATCCCTTGATCCTGTAGTCACTACAGGATGCATCGTATAACCATGGCAATCGACGGACAAAGGCTAATGGCAGCGGGCGGCATTCTCGGCGCACTTGCCGCGTCGTCCTGTTGCATCGTGCCGTTGGTACTCTTTGGCCTTGGCGTAAGCGGGGCATGGATCGGCAACCTCACGCGGCTTGCGCCCTATCAGCCCTGTTTCATCGTCGCTACGCTCGGCTTTCTCGGCGCTGGCTATTGGCTGGTATTCCGGGACTCGAAAACCGTCTGCGCCGATGGCGAAGCTGTGCCCATCCGTGGCCGAACCGACTAGTCAAGACTGCGCTTGTTGTGGCGACGGTGCTAGTGCTCGCGGCGCTTGGCTTCGATTTCATCGCTCCGCTTCTGCTCAACTCATAAAGGGGAACACGCTATGAGTAGGCTCGCCGTCATCGTCCTTGGACTTGGAATGATTGCATCGTCATCGGCTCTAGCCGCCGAAAGAACGGTCACTCTTGCTGTACAAAACATGTTCTGCGCGGACTGTCCTTTCATCGTCAAAAAGAGCTTGGAGGCAGTGCCCGGCGTCGCCAAAGCGACGGTATCCTTCAAGGACAAGACGGCGACAGTGACCTACGACGACGGCAAGGCCGATATTAAGGGCCTTACGGAAGCGACCACGAACGCGGGCTATCCCTCCACGCCGAAAAGCTAAACGTCATGATCCTTGAGTTGGTCATAACTTTTCCTGAGTGTGGCACTGCGAAATTGGAGACGATGCCGACCAACGCTTGCCAGTTCTTCTATGTGTGCACCGGCTGCGGCACCAAGCTGCGGCCCAAGAGCGGCGACTGTTGCGTGTTCTGTTCCTACGGTTCTGCGCCGTGTCCGCCGATGCAGTCCGAAAACGCCACTAGCTGTTGCACCACATGACCACCGCCGAAGCGTCCCGCGATTGGCTGGCAAGCAGGTCAAGCAACTTGCTAGCGTGGTGGTTGCCGCACGTGGGGTTACTCGTCGGATTGTTTGTTCCGATCCCGGTTCGCGTAGCGATCTGGAGCGTGGCTCTACTGTGGATGGGAACAGCGTGCATTCTCAACAGTAGGCGTTGCGGACGCACGCACTGCCGCTACACCGGGCCTTACTATGTCGCAATGATCGTGCCGG
Source organism: uncultured Alphaproteobacteria bacterium (assembly GCA_963806465.1). Taxonomy (GTDB): domain Bacteria; phylum Pseudomonadota; class Alphaproteobacteria; order Rhizobiales; family Xanthobacteraceae; genus BOG-931. Next base: position 118,326 of record CAWDZD010000045.1, read on the forward strand.
TGGTCACCTTGAGCTTCATTTCGTCAGGCATCTACGAGTGGATTACGCTGGCAGTGATCATCGTCGGCGGAAGCAAACTGATTTGGTGGGTGACCGAGCGGGCATGGGGCAAATTCTCGTAGGCAACGGCATTCTGCTCATCGCTTTTCATCCGGTCTTGGCGTAAGCGGTACGTGCGAGAGCTGGCCTTCAATGTCGCCTAGTGGCCCATCGCGACCAATTTCTAATTAGCACCTGACGTCAGCTTTTGGGTCGAAGCGGACCTGGGCCGGGCGGCAGAGTTCGCTGCTTCGGTCGAAAATGACCCGTGGCGGTCATTCCGGCCGGGGTTTCAACAATAGTCGTGGTTGCGTAAGGCTCCGGTCTATCCCGTTTTAACTGCCGAGCGTTTGACTGTCTCGGCGGACAACAATCGCCTTGAGCTCGTCATCCTGAAAGCGAACCCGCGACGCCTTGCCGACGATGATCAAGGAGACGCTCGCCCAGGGCCCCGAGCTGCTGAAAGAAGCCAAGGGGATCAAGTAGCGGCGGCTACTTCTTAGCCGTCAACCCGAGGCGGCGGATGCCTTCGGGAGCTGACGATCGTCACCGCCGCGAAGGAAGAGAAGACGTTGAAGTCGCCGCTCGAGAAATCGCACTTAACGTACCCCGAGTCAGTGAAGTAGCTCACGCTCAGGACGACCTGGATGAGCACCGATTCTCCGGGGGAGACAATCAGCCCATCGAGCTCAAGGAGGTTACCTGTATCAACGTTCCACGAATTGGTGGCGGGGCTGGAGAAAAGGCTGCCCGTATTGGTCGAGAGGTATGGCGCCATGGGCTGATACGGGCCGGTCTCCGGGATGCTTGAGCTCCCCACGAGGACTGCCAGGTTGGCGCCGATCGACAAGCCGCTTTGCCGATTGCCGGGATACCAGGCCCCGTCCGAGGCGCACCAGACGAAGCCGTTGGCGCCAATGAAGCCACTCACATTAATCAAGGTTTCAAAAGCGTCGTCTGGATTGACTTACATGTAGCAGAAGTTCAAATTGTCCGACGCAGAGGTATCGCCTGAGTTTTCAACCCGGATCTTGGCCCAACTGTTCCACGGTTCGATGTTGGTGTTATCCAGCATCACGCCGCCGAGGCCGCCGTTCGCCGTGATTATGATCGGCGTCTCCAGCACGACGGGCGCGGGGGACGTGGCGGGCACGGCATTGGCGGCGCGATACTCCAGCACCTTCCTCTGCCTAGCCGCCTGTTGATGGAGGGCCTGCATCGTGGAGGGCGATCGCTTGACGGCGGCGGCTGTCTTGGCCTCAAGGACACGCCGCAGATCGGCCTGGTTCTTCGAGTTGATCTGCTCAAAGCGATCGAGGTCCAGGCCCGATTTGACTGCATACGACGCCAACAGGCTTTCCATGGCGCGACGATTGTCCCGCAGCTGCGGGTCCCTGGCGAGATCCGCCCGGTTCAGAGGAAACCCCTCGCGCCGTGCCTCAGCGGTCGCAGCGTTTGCCTTCGCCAGGTTCAGAGCGAGCTGCATCTGCGACTGGGTGGTCTCTGCTTTCGCCATCGCGTGAATCTCCCTCCGCGACCTGTCGTGCCGGCGACGGTAAGCAGCGTACCAGCCGCAGAGTACGCCGTATATCCCACAACTCACAACTCAACTCAACTTAACGCAACAAGACCGCTAACCCTCCGAAAAAATCTAACACCTAAAACTCGACCTCGAAACGCTATCGAAGTTTGGTTATCCGCCCGGACGAGGCGATAACGTAAACCGCTCCCGACTAACGTAAACCCACAAATATAAAGCGTCTTGGCGGAGCTCCAGCTATCCTAACCTGGGATGAACCCAAGATGAGCGAAAGATGATCGCTGAAAGCGCTACGAGAGAAAGCAGGACGCTGGTGCCTCGAAGGGCTAAAGCCCGCAGCAAGATCACTAACGGCAAAGAAATCCTACCCGGTATCGACCAACGATCTAGCGCCGCGGATGGGCGGCTACTGGTCGAAAAATCTGAAAAACCTCGCATTCTCGACCGTGTCATCATTGAAGGGTGCTGGAAATATATCGCGTTGATATGCCTATAAGCCTCTTCTCAAGACATTCCTGAAGTTCTTCGATGGGCTGCGGGATAGACGCCGATTTATCGCGTTTGTCGATGATGGCGACGCCAGCAGGATCAGCGATGAAGATTTTCAATTGATGGTTCTTTGCGGCATCTAGGATTACCTCATTGAGGTATTCGTCGCTGAAGCTATAGCCCATGACCATCAACCGTGCGTTGGGCTGCGCCAAAGCTTTCCGAAACTCTTCATGATACCAAGTAAGCAGGAGATAGCGTTTAATGAGTGCGCTTTTTGCTCCACCCATAATGAGTATGCGTTGACCAACATTGCTCTCCACCCAATTGACTGAGCCGTGCAGCTTTATAACGGGCTGCATCTGAGGAGAGAGGCGAAACTCTGACGGATTTGGCTCCATGATGGCAATTCGGTCGTAGATCGAGCCCTGCATCGCCCCCGGATTTATGAATTTGACTCCCGGCAAATGCGCTGGTCGTTGAATGTTGCTGGCCGGGATGTATTTCTGCTCAAGAAGAGTATCTTGGTTGGTCGTAAATATTGTGGTGAAACGCCAAGGAACGGCGTGATCGACCGCTGTGCATCCGGCTGGCCAGAGAACTCAAACTGCCGTTGCATGTAAGCTTGCCCCATGGCGTTGAAGATCCCCGCCAAGACGCTGATAAGCGTGTTGTATCGCTTAACGTTCTCCGCGTCGGTTGCCCCCTGAAGTTTGGCTAAAACGGCCTCGAAGCCACCCCCCTTCGGTTCGTTGGCGCGGTACAGCAAATTCCGAGTGAATTCGTCGAGTTCGTCAGCACTGAGCAAATCATTAAAAACCTCGGATGCGAGGAGTCCGCCCGAGTTCTTACTAAACCCGGCACCGAGCAGTAGGTTAATGAGACATGGAAGACAATCCCGATTAAATCGCCTTTTAATATCACGGTATAAGTCGCGGTCATGTCTGTTCTTGGCCCAAAGCGTCGGTTCGCTGCGTCGCAGTAATACGTCCGTAGTTGGGGATGAAGCAGACATGCCGACATCGCTCAAACGACGCGATTGACCCGACAGCGACATTGACGAGCATCCTATTTTGCAGCAGCGAAGGCGTTTTCCGATCGCTACCAAAGCGCTCGTTTAAGCTGGTATGATGTTTCATCGATGAGGCGAAGAGGCACCTGCTCAGCCTAGAGCGAAGGAGCCACCTTAATAAATCCGAACGAAGCACTTTGGGAAAAAGGCGACCTTACACGTATCGCACAGAGCATGTAATGCGGCAGGCGGTTCGCCATCGGATACGTGATCGCAGCAAGCGGTTGCTCGATCTTGCGGGGGGCATAGGCCTTGACGCTCGGGACAATGATGAGACCGCATTGCGCAAGCGGGTCGCCGTTGTGCTGTTTGGCGGGACGTTGCCCTTAACCATCGCGTGGAGCGCTATTTACCTTGCTGTCGGCGCACCGCTCGCCGCTGCAGTTCCCGGCTTCTATTCCGTGATTACGCCGATCAACACGCTAATCTTCGCGCACACGCGCAACCTCAGGATTTATCGATTTACCCAGCTTCTTCTCGTCTTGATTCTACCGTGGCTCGTGATGATCAGCCTCGGTGGATTTCGGCAGTCGAGCGCTGTCGTGTTGTGGGCGGCGTTGTCGCCGCTCAGCGCTCTTCTGATCGACGATCTGCGTGGCACGCTGTTCTGGATCGCTGGCTTCATCGCTTTGCTGATCGTCGGCGCAATCCTCGAACCTTATCTGCCGCAGGCGAACCTGCCTCAAGCCTTCATTGCCCTCTTTTACATACTCAACATCGGTGCGGTGATTTCAATTGCGTTCGGTCTGCTCTACTACTTTGTCGATCGGCGGAATTTCTTCCAGCAGCGTGCCGAGACGCTGCTGCTCAATATTTTGCCAAAAGAGATTTCCGAGGCGCTCAAAGCGGCCCCAAGGACGATCGCAGATGAATATACCGCGGCAAGCATTCTGTTTGCCGACGTCGTTGAATTTACGCCGATGGCAGCCGCTATGACGCCGTTACAACTGGTCGATCTGCTCAACGAAGTGTTTCAGTGTTTCGACGGCCTAGTCGAGAAGTACGACCTGGAAAAGATAAAGACTATTGGCGATTGCTACATGGTCGCCTCCGGCGTGCCGTGCCCGAGACCTGACCATGCCGTCGCCCTCGTCAACCTCGCGCTTGATATGCTGGCCGTCATTGCAGAGCGCCGGTTCGGTGGCCGTCAGCTGGCGTTCCGGATCGGAATCAATTCGGGTCCCGTGGTCGCCGGCGTCATCGGTCGCAAGAAATTCATCTATGATCTGTGGGGCGAGACGGTCAACCTGGCGAGCCGCATGGAGTCTCATGGCCGCAGCCGCTGTGTTCAGATCACGCGCAGCACCTACGACTTGATCAAGGACTCGTTTGACTGCGAGGCGCTGGGATTGATGGACGTCAAGGGAGCGGGCCCCACGGAGGTGTGGCACGTCATCGGCAGAAGGTCTGCGCTTGCCGACAAGGCGATCGAATGGCCGTTTGTTGCGGTCGCGAAGTGACGCGATTGGCCCTCAACTGACATGCCGATCGCGTTAGCGAAAGTCTGCTTTGAGGAGAAGAGCGGAAGTGGCGCAGACTTGCTGCCATGTCGCAGTTTGACCCAAGGCGGACATCGCCGGAAGAGCGGATAGCGACAATAGACAAGTCTGCGTGTTGGCCCATAGAGTGTTGTCCAAGCGCAGCTTCTTAAAGTCTCAAAACAGAAAGAGGCCAACTATGGGAGACTCAGAAGAGCATAATGAGAGACTCGTACGTTCATTTTTCGAGACTCTGAGTTCGGGAGATTTGGAGCGTTTGCGGCCCATGTTGCATGAGGATGCGACGTGGACCGTCATGGCCACGGGCATCCCAGGCGCGGGAGAGAAGCGGGGACGTGACGTCATCATCGATGAGTTCCTTGCGCCCGTACGAGGAATATTCGAGGACGGCGATCCAAAAGTCTCGGTTGTCAATTTGATCTCGAAAGGGCCGTTAGTCGCGGCGGAAACCCGCGGCGCGGGTCGCTTGAAAAGCGGGAAGCCCTATAACAATGTTTATTCGTGGATGATCGAGATAGAGGCCAACAAGATTCGAGCGCTGCGCGAATATATGGACAGCTACTATGTCAGCACTTTGATGTGAGGGCCGTTTGCCGCCCGGCGGCGTATCGCCGCCACGGGGGAGGACCCGGAGCTCCAGCAAGCCCGCTAATCTCTCAATAGCAACGTTAGTAAAAACAACAATAAGCGAAAGTTCAAAAGCTTCAGTCCCTTGCGTGCTTCGGCTGGCGACAGGCGGGCGGTGATTGGCATCGTGCCGAACACTTTTCCCTTGATCACGAGTTTGTTGCCGTCCCGGTCGAGTGCGGTGACCATGATGAGTTCGGTACCGTCGGCGCCGACGAAGTTCATCATGCTTTGCCTATCTTATCGAAATTTATCTTGAGGTCTTCGCACACTTGCATCGCAGTAGCTCGCCCGGCCCCGAATACCCCGCCGCCGGGATGTTGAAATGGGCCCACCAGATAAAGGCACTCAACGCCGGGAACCGTATTTCGTCCAAGCTCCGGCGTCGGTCGATGGGCGCCCGACTGATACATATGGTTGGCGACGCCATGAAGATCGCCGTGCTGGAAGCTCGCCGACGTCCGTTCCATGTCGAGCGGGCTGTCGTAGTGGGCTGCAATAATGTTTTCCGGCCCGAGATTGTCAACGAAAGGACGGACCCGCGACAACATGGTTTGCGCAAACGCCTCCTTGACCCGGTCCCAGGCCGCGGCGCCACCATCGGGATGAACATACGGCACGTAATCCCAAATATGCAGCGTTGCCTTGCCGGGTGGGCATCGCGACGGGTCGAAAGTCGAGGCGGAGATCAGGCCGATGAGCGACCGGTTCGGAACCTTTCCGTACCGCAGACGATCGAAGAAGCCGCGCAAGTCATCGAGCCGATTGGGCATCAATTCGGTGAAGTAAGCCCCGTTGACGTGGCTGCCGGCCTTGAATCGAAGCGGTTCGTTCAACGCCGCATGAACCGTGAAGCACACGTTGGCGGAAATTTCCGTCCGCCTGGCGGCATCGGCGATTGCCGGATCGACATCGGGGACTATCGTGCCGAGAAGATGCGGATGAATTGCACCGATCACCGCGTCCTTGGCCGCGTATTCGGTCCCGTCAGACGCGCGCACGCCGACCGCGCGGCCGTTCCGCGTCAACACCCGCTCGACTGAGGTATCGGCGAGCACCGTTCCGCCATGCTCTTCAATGCAACGGATCAGCGCCTGCGAAAGGGCGCCGCTGCCGCCGATCGGCACGCCGACGCCGTAGATTTCCATGAAGGCAAGGAAAATGTAGAGCCCAAGGGCGGTGCCTTTTTCTTCCGGTCCAGTCAAGTTTTCCGAAATCAACCGGATCAGGAACAGGCGCACCCGTTCGTTCTCGAAATTCTCAACGATGACGTCGTACGCGCTTCGATGCATGAGCGCAAAAAGTTGACGTCCGATCGCACTCTGATCGAGCATCGCCAGGCTCGCGCCCATCGGCAGCGGCGGTGCATAGAAGGTCGCCGCTACCAGCGGCAGAAACGTTTCGCCCACTGCGGCGAACTTGCGAAATGCGTCCGCATCCTTTGCGGAAAATTGCGCGATATCCTGACAGGTCTTGTTTCGATTCCGATGAAGCCCGATCGTCGCGCCGTCCTCGAACACACAGATGAAAGGCACGTCCGGGTAAACGTATTTCAGGCCGTAACGCGACAATAGCCCGAGCTCGTCGTTCTTGATGAGCGGATTTCCCAAGATGAAAATGTGAGCCGTGCTGTGCTGGTCATGTTTGAACCCCGGCACGGTCAATTCGCGGGTGATGACGCCCCCGCCGAACCAGGAATTTCGTTCCAACACCGCGACATTTTTGCCAGCAGCCGCCAGGTAGGCGGCCGCGACCAGACCGTTGTGGCCCGAGCCGATGACGACTATGTCAAAGCTTTGGCTAATGTCGCGTCTCCCTTTTGGCGCAAGCGTGCTCTGAGCCAGAAGCCTTCAAAGTGCTCAGCGCGCGCCATTTTGTGTTGCGCGACCATAGGGGTAACGCCGCGGCGCGGTCAACATTATGGCCAGATGCGCACATTCCGTATTATGATTTGCCAAAAGATCTGGGGAGTGGATGGGGAGTGGAATGGAGAAGACGCCGGGCGGAGTGCCGATTTCCGATCTCGATCCGTTTACGGTTGAAGCAATTCGAGAGGCGCAGGCCTTCGACGGCTCGCTGCGCGAAATGGCTTCAGTCGTCTATCTCCCGCAGTACGATATCTGGGTGGTAGGCCGCCATGCCGAGGTCAAATTGGTAGCCAGCGACTGGCGCAACTATTCGAATACGTCGCGGCCGTTCCATGATCCCAACTCGATACGTCCAGAAATACTGTTGAATTTCGACCCTCCCGAACACGCGCGCGTCCGCACGGTGATCCAGAAGGTGCTGGCGCCAGCGGTGATGAATCGAATACGCGACTTGTTTGTCAGAGCGGCAGATGAATTGGTCGAAAGGTTAGTAGCCAGCGGCAGCGTCGCCGTGAATGGTCATCGCGACGTGGCGGCTGCGTATGTATTGAAGGCCTTTCCCGACGCGATCGGGCTTCCACAAGAAGGGCGCCACCACCTGCTGCACTTCAGCGATGCGGTCTTCAATACATTCGGGCCGCCGAACGATATCTTCCTCCGCGGCATTGAACGAGGCGCGGGCGCGATCGCCTGGGTCGAGGCAAATTGCAAGCGTGAAACGCTGGCGCCAGGCGGCCTCGGCGCCGCCATGTACGAGGCCGCGGATCGTGGAACGGTGACGGAGGAAGAGGCCGAGTTGTTGGTCAAGACGATGTACGCGGCGGGAGCCGACACCACAATTCTCGGGATCGGCAGCCTGCTGCGTGCGTTTGCGGAATTTCCCGAGCAATGGGAAATTCTGAAGAAGGATCCGTCGTTGTCGCGTCAGGCATTCGAGGAGATTCTACGTTATGAATGTCCGGCGCGTTTTGGCGGGCGTATCACCGTGCGGGAGGTCGAAATTGCCGGCCTTCGGGTACCGGCGGGGGCGCGGATGATGATGCTTTGGATGGCCGCTGGTCGCGATCCGCGCCGCTGGGAGAATGCTGATCAGTACGACCTGAACAGAAAGCTTAGCCGTCACGTTGGCATGGGATACGGCATTCATGCCTGTGTCGGTCAATCGCTTGCGCGACTGGAAGGCGAATGCATCTTTGCCGCGCTTGCTCGTAAAGTCGACCGTATTGAGCTGATCGGCGAGCCAGAGACGGCCATAAACATGGCCGCTCACGGCTACGACGAGCTGCCTGTACGATTGCATCCGGCGTAGAACACGCCATGCCAAACGTCACTCCTGCGTCCCGCTGATGACTTCGCTTTCGCTCACAATGCACCTATGCCCTGAGCTAAAGCACGCTGCGTCATTTACGGATCGAACTCGGACTGTTACTGCAGTGCATAAGTCAGGATTTGGCCCAAAGCGTCGGTTCGCTGCGTCGCAGTCATACGTCCGAAGTCGGGGGTGAAGCTGACATGCCGACGTCGCTCAACCGACGCGATTGATGCTGTGGACGGCGCCCACTCTACGGCATCGATGTGCCAAAGGGTGGTTGCGTTAAAGCGAACCACTATGAGGGGAGCCGTCCATGGGCGAAGTTAGCACAATTGGTCTCGATATAGCGAAGTCAGTATTTCAGGTTCATGGCGTGAGTAGCGATGGCGAGGTGGTGATCCGCAAGCGTGTCAGCCGGGCCAAGGTATTGGAGTTTTTCGCCAGTCTGCCATCATGCCTGGTTGGCATTGAGGCGTGCCCGACCGCTCATCATTGGAGCCGGCAGCTTCACGCGCTCGGCCACACGGCAAGGCTGATGCCTCCAAGTTATGTGAAGGCCTACCTCAAGCGCAGCAAGAACGACGCCAATGACGCTGCCGCAATCTGCGAGGCGGTAACGCGGCCGTCGATGCGTTTTGTACCCATGAAATCTGAACAGCAGCAATCTGGCTTGATGTTGCATCGCAGCCGTCAACTTCTGGTTCGCCAACGGACGATGCTGTCGAATACGATCCGCGGTCATATGGCTGAACTCGGCGTTATCTCGGCGAAGGGACGCAATGGCACGGCCGAATTGCTCAAGATCATTGCTAATAAGACTAACGATTGCATTCCCGCCGCAGCGCAGTTCAGCCTCGATGTTCTTGCCCGCCAATACGCAGCGACCACGGCAGAGATCGGCGTCATCGAGAAACGTATCCATGCCTGGCACCGTTCGTGTGAAGAAAGCCAGCGGCTTGAGGAGATCCCGGGCATCGGCCCGATCGTTGCGACAGCTCTGGTTGCGGAAGTAGGTGACTGGAAAGCATTCTCGTCCGGACGCAACTTGGCGGCCTGGATCGGGCTAGTTCCCAAGCAGCATTCGACGGGCGGCAAGGACCGTCTCGGCGGGATCTCAAAACAGGGCAATCGATATTTGCGATGGCTGCTGGTCGCTGGAGCGATGGCTGTTATCCGATATGCGCGGCAGCACGGCACGAAACGGCTTTGGCTCGTGCGCATCATGGAACGTCGGCCGATCAAGGTCGCGGCCGTCGCACTGGCAAACAAGATCGCGCGTATTGCCTGGGCCATAATGGTGCACGGTGAACGCTTCAAGGAACCAAGATTATTGCCGGTAGCGGCCTAGTCAGCCGACAGAGGACAGCAGCTTCAACGAATTGGCGAGGGCATGACGACGTAATGCAGATACGGTCGTTCCGGGGATCGGGAGAGCCCGCTTGGGTCATCGCATCATCGAATGCACGCGATGGATTGGGACCTGATCCGCGCAGAGCATTAGGGCCAGCGGCCGTCCATGCCGCATCAACAGATCCTATGATGGTGGCACGAGCAGGCTAGGCTGCGAGCCACGTCAAACTGGAGGATCTGATGACGCAGACAGTCGCCGCTCTTATAGCTGCCGCCGTGGACTATGAAAGGACGCTCGTCCTCGCGATTGAGGTGAGTAACGAAAGTTGGGTGCTCGCAGCTCAAGTTCCTGGCCTGCCACATACGAAAGCGAAGCGTACGATCAATCCAGACGCCGAGTCATTGATGGCGGCGATTGCTGGATATCGCGCCCGCGCTACCGCTTCCGGCCACAGCGTGGAGCGGGTGATTACGGTGTACGAGGCGGGATGGTCGGGCTTCTGGCTGGCGCGGTGGATTATGAGGCATGGGATGGAGGCATACGTTATCCAACCTTCGAGTGTGCCTGTCGATCGTCGGATGCGCCGCGCAAAGTCTGATGGCATTGACGCCGAGTTGCTACTTCGGACACTGCTCGCTTGGCTGCGCGGTGAGCCGCGCGTGTGTTCGATGGTGCCGATCCCAGACGAGGCCGATGAAGATGCCCGACGGTGTGTTCGCGAGCGGACCGAGCTCATCTCCGAGCGCGTCGGTCTAACCAATCGGATCGGAGCTGTTCTGGCCACGCTTGGTGTGAGCGATTACAACCCATTGCTCCGCAGCCGGCATCGTCGTCTGACCGAGTTGAGGACCGGTCTCGGCGAGCCACTGCCGCGGAACGCGCAGGCCAAAATAGAGCGGTTGCTTGCGCGGTTGGAACTGGTACTCGCGCAGATCGCTGAGTTGGAGCGTGAACGTGATGCGGTGGTGGAAGCTGAAGCGTCCGACAAAGCTAGTAAGATGATTCAGCAGCTTACCAACCTGCGTGGTATCGGCGTTCAGAGTGCGACCGTGCTGGTGCGTGAAGCGTTTGTACGTCGCTTCGCTAATGGCAAGGCACTTGGATCATACGCCGGTCTAGCTTCCTCGCCGTATAGCAGCGGTGGGATCGACCGCGAGCAGGGCATTGGAAAGGCCGGCAATCGGCGGGTCAGAACTGTGATGGTCGAGCTTGCGTGGTTATGGACGCGCTATCAGCCCGGCGCCGCTCAGGTCCGCTGGTTTCGCGAGCGGGTTGGATCAACAGGACGGCGTGCTCGGAAGATTATGGTGGTGGCCCTGGCCCGAAAACTGCTGATTGCGCTATGGCGGTTCGTCATCGACGGTGTGGTGCCCGAAGGTGCAATCCTAAAGCCTGCTGCCTAATCGGCCCCGTAGTCCGGTCTGCGCTGCGAACGCGGAGCAGCCCGCCAATCCGAGGGAACGTCGCCGTTGTTCGGCATGGTGCTACGGCGCCGTTTACACAGAGTGGTGCCGTTCTCTTGGAGCTCTCCCGTCCCGAATGCGGGACAGTGGTTGGGATCAACTCCCGCCGGATGTGAGGTTTGCAGGGAAAGCCTGCAGCGATGAGAGCCCCGCCTTGGATCGCGGTCTGCCCAAATCAGCGCTTGACGGAGAAACCATCATGTGAGGCCGGACACGTGACCGCACCCGACCAACGCTGCAGCAACGTCAGAAAGTTCTTGCCAAGGCGCCGTCCACACGTGACCCAAAGCCGACCTATCCGGCGCGCAAGTTTAAGACCAATCTAAAAATCCGACGCCCGCTTCTCAGATCGCAGTTTGGCTCCCGCGTGCGATGGCGCGCGACGTGTCCGGTTAAGACCGGTGCTTCAACTGACGAGTTGGGCCCCCACGTCATAGCCGACGCGCCAAATCACTCTATATGTGCGATCCTTGGTGGGCCCATCGCCTGAGAGGCGCAGCACAAATTCGTCGGGAACGTTAACTCCAAAGGTATTAATCCGCAGGCCGCCACCGGAGATATCGGTTACGAGGCAGTACCGCGAGGGAGTGCCGTCTCTGGGCTCCATCTTGGCCAGACGTTCGAGCGGATAGCGCGTTGAGCTGCGTTTTTCCTCAACCTTAGGCGATGGCATGCTGTACGGCTCCCTCTTAGCCAAACCATGTTGCGAAACTGCTATTGGGAGCGGGCTAATATTGCCGTTCGGGTTTTCTTCGAATTTGTCTGAAATCGGTGGACGCCGAGGGCTGCCGGCAGACGTCGTCGAAGGACCAAGTCTGACCCTTTGCGGACATTGACCCATCACAGGGCGGGCGTACCCTCATTGTCAACGTCCCCGATCCAGGACCATTGAAACAACGAAACGAAAAGGAAGGCCCGTCCATGGCGAACCCGACGGTGGAGCTTAAATCACTCCTCATGCAGCGATCGCTGACCGACCCGGAGCTCCAGGCAGCGGCGGACGCGGCGACGGACTTCCGGATCCTGCCGGATGCGACAGTGATCAAGATCGGCGGACAGAGCGTAATCGATCGCGGCCGTGCGGCCGTCTACCCGCTCGTGGACGAGATTGTCGCCGCTCGTAACGTTCACAAGCTGCTGATCGGGACCGGCGCAGGCACCCGGGCTCGGCATCTTTACTCGATCGCGGCTGGGCTCGGCCTGCCGGCAGGTGTGCTTTCCCAACTCGGCGCCTCCGTTGCCAATCAGAACGCCGCGATGTTGGGGCAACTCCTCGCGAAGTACGGTATCTCCGCAGTGGACGGTGCCGGGCTCTCGGCGGTGCCGCTCTACCTCGCGGAGGTGAACGCGGTCGTCTTCAGCGGCATGCCGCCCTACGGACTTTGGATGCGCCCGGCTTCCACGGGCGTCATCCCGCCGTACCGCACCGACGCCGGATGCTTTCTCGTCGCCGAGCAGTTCGGCTGCAAGGCGATGATCTATGTGAAGGATGAGGACGGCCTCTACACCGCGAACCCGAAGACTTCGAAGGCCGCCACCTTCATTCCAAAGATCTCAGTGACCGAGATGAAGGCGAAGGGGCTGCACAACTCGATCCTCGAGTTCACAGTTCTCGATCTGCTCAAATCGGCACGCCACGCCCGTCACGTGCAGGTTGTGAATGGCCTCGTCCCCGGCAATCTAACCCGCGCACTCGCGGGCGAGCCGGTCGGCACCATCATCACCGCGAGTTGAGAGATTAACCGCCATGGCCGACACCACCAAGAAAATCAAGCACGTCGCCTCGCCGCTCGCGCGCCAGAACTCTCCTCGACAGCGAGCTCACCCGGCCGGTCGCCGACAAGCGTCCAATCCAGCTGCTCCCCTGGCTGCAGGTCGTGAAGATCGGTGGCCGCTCCATCATGGATCGCGGCGCGGACGCGATCCTCCCGCTCGTGGACGAACTCCGGAATCTCTTGCCCGAGCACCGTCTGCTCATTCTGACCGGCGCAGGTATCCGCGCTCGCCACGTCTACAGCGTTGGTCTCGATCTCGGCCTGCCGGTCGGGTCGCTCGCCCCGCTTGCCGCGAGCGAGGCCGGCCAGAATGGCCACATCCTCGCGCTGCTGCTTGCGCCGGAGGGCGTCTCCTACCTCGAGCACCCGACGATCGCTAGTCAGCTCGCCATTCACCTCATGGCGACCCGCGCGGTCGTCGGAAGCGCCTTTCCCCCGTATCATCACCACGAGTTCCCGACCTCACGCATTCCGCCTCACCGGGCCGACACAGGCGCATTTCTGCTCGCCGACGCGCTCGGAGCGGCCGGTCTCACGATCGTGGAGGATGTGGATGGGGTGTATACCACCGATCCCAAGGGACCCGACGGAAAAAAGGCGCAGTTGCTCCGCGAGACCAGTGCCGCCGAGCTTGCGAAGCTTAGCGGCACGCTGCCGTTCGACCGGGCGCTGCTGGAAGTCATGGCGACCGCGCGCCATATCGACCGCGTGCAACTCGTGAACGAACTCGTACCGGGCCGCCTCACCGCCGCGCTACGCGGCCAGCACGTCGGGTCGATCATTCACACCGGCGCCCGCTCGGCCTAAACGTCGAAAGCGATGATGACGACACGTCGGCTCATTTGATGACACGTCGAGTCCGGCGACTGACCGGTCCGGCCGCTATCGAATAATGATCGGGCCAGCTCGTGATGCCGGTGAAAACAGCCTTTTGAATGCGCCCGGGATGGCATGTCCGAGTTTGGCCCAAAGGCGAAGTGCCGGAATGTCCGCTTTAGTGCCGCTCTTGGAGCATTAGCGGACATTCGACCGACGCGGTGTTAGTCGCTTGCGTTCGATACGGTCCAGCGCTGCACACGAACGCGCGTAGGTCCGCAAAGCAACTCGACAAATCAGATAGGTTGACGGGTGCTGGCGTAGGTTTGAACCCTCACCAGCGAGAGCCGGCGCACCGTGGTGATGAGCAACTCTGCTATGAGTGACGGTCGGTTGGTTGCTCTCCAGAGCCACACAAACTAAGAGGTGCGATGTTGCCCCTTGACCTCGCGAAGTCGAGCAACTCGAAGCCCGCCACCGTACGAGCATCGGTGCAAAATATCTTTCGGTGGGTTGTTGGGGTAGTTGCGGTCTTTAAAAGGCCGAGCAAGTATATTTCGCGACCAGAGCGTCCTGCGTCGGATAACACGGTTGAAAGTCTCGCGGACAGCGCCGCAGAGGCAGCTGTTGTTGTCCCCACTGCCACCAGCAGCGCCGTCGCAAAAATCGATCCCAACGGCTATTTCACTACCCCCGTTAGTACTGAAGACAAGATCAGCGAGGACGCCCGGATTAGCCCTGTAGCCCCGATCTTACTTGATCAGCAGGAAATTCAGCGCCGACGCGACTTGGTTAGATCACTTTTCAACGACTTCTGGAGCGGATCCTACGACAAGCCTGCGGCATTTGTAGATCGGCTCGATCAGGCTGAAACTTATCTCAACGAGCGATTGACCGCGTGCGGTGAGCTATGGCTGCTCGACGCCCAGACACGAGCATTGCTGGGTTTGCCGCCTCGAGGCCGTGCAACGCCGGCTTGATGAAGCATCCGGAGAAGATGCGTCAGCGGCGCGAGACGGTCGAGCATCCCTTCGGCACGATCAAGGCTCGGATAGGGGCTACCCACTACCCGGGCAAGCTTGGCGTCGTCGAAGAGGGGGCAATCGCCGATCTAGCAGGCTGTTGAAGAAGTGGGTCGCGGTTTGGCTGATTGAGTGATTCACTTTCTCCGAAACAATTCGGAGGTTAGGTGATGCGGGGTGGGGATAAGCGGACTGGCGAGCTTTTCAGCTACGTCGACCTTGAGAAGCGGGTTCGGTCGGATCATCCGCTGAGAGCGATCAGAGGGCTTGTGAACGAGGCGCTGGTCGCGCTGGAGCACGAATTCTTCGCGCTTTATGCGCCGATCGGGCGGCCGTCGATCCCGCCGGAGAAGCTGCTGCGAGCGATGCTGTTGCAGGCGTTCTATTCAATCCGGTCGGAACGGCAGCTGATGGAGCGGCTGGAGTATGATCTGCTATTCCGCTGGTTCGTCGGAATCGGGGTCGATGCTGCCGTGTGGGACCATTCGGTGTTCTCAAAGAACCGTGACCGGCTGCTCGAAGGGAATATCGCCGCAAGGTTCCTGGCGGCGGTTCTGGATCAGCCGCGGGTGAAGAAGCTGCTATCCACCGAGCACTTCACGGTCGACGGGACGCTGATCGAAGCGTGGGCTTCGTTGAAGAGCTTTAAGCCACGGGACGGATCGGACGAGCCGCCGGCCGGTGGCGGGCGCAATACCGAAGCCGATTTCCACGGCAAGAAGCGGTCGAACGAGACGCATGTCTCGACGACGGATCCCGATGCACGGCTCTACCGCAAGGGGCCGGGCAAGGAAGCCAAGCTCTGCTTCATCGGCCATGGCTTGATGGAGAACCGCCATGGCCTTCTGGTTGATGCTTGCCTGACGCCGGCTGACGGCCATGCCGAGCGGGTAGCGGCGCTCGCCATGATCGAACCGCGCGCCGACCGACCGCGCGCGATCACGCTCGGTGCCGACAAGGCCTACGACGCGGAAGACTTCGTCAATGAGCTGCGCTCGATGACAGTGACACCGCATGTGGCGCAGAACACCAGCGGCCGAAGTTCGGCGATCGACGCACGCACGACGCGGCACGGCGGCTATGCCGTCAGTCAGCGCGTCCGCAAGCGCATCGAAGAGGCGTTCGGCTGGATCAAGACGGTGGCCAGGCAGGAGAAGACGAAGTTCCGCGGTCGCGGCCGCGTCGGGTGGGCCTTCGCCTTCGCTGCCGCCGCCTACAATCTGGTGCGATTGCCGAAGCTCATCGCGGAAAATGGTTGATGGCAAAGCTTCCCGCCTTCGCCAAGGCTTTTGCCGCTCGCTGGCGTATCGTCGAGACAGGCTTCGCATGCGATGGTGCCTGACTTCTTCAACGGCCTGCTAGTGCTCATCGACGGCGATCCCTTGGAAAATATCAAGCTCGTCGCAGACCCGGACAAGAACTTTCTCGTCATTATAAAGGGTGGCACAATCTACAAAGACACCGTGACGAAGTAGTCGAAGCGCTCCGGAGAGGAAAGCGTTTGCGCACCCGAAGAGAGGTCCGTCGATGTCTCCTCTTGGCCCTTAACGACGGATCGCATTTTTTCGGCCGACGGTCGCTTTGGGTGCGAAGCGGACATGGCCGGACCCGCCGCCAACTCGACCCGGTCGCTCGTGACCCAACTGCGACATCGGTGATTGCTCGACCTGCCCGGTGCTTGAACAGGCAAAGTATGATAGTTTAAGAGCTCATGCTGCGGCTTTATCATATCAGTCCTACTGTGATCGCTTGCGAGAGCGATTGGGCGAGCGCCAGGCAAACGTCAGCGAACTACGGGCGCGTTTAACTGCGCGCCTAGCGACGTCGGCTGAACTATCGACCGCGCTGGGCTGTCTGCTGCGCAGACAACCAAGGGGATGTTCAAGTCATGCGGACTATCGGGCTCACAGCTCTTGTCGCCTTCGGTTTAGTAACACCGGCGATCGCTGCGGCTACTGTCCCTGAGGAATATCAAGGCGTTTGGGCAGCAGCCCGAGACTGCAAGGAGAAATTTCAAAATGTTCTTTCGAACGTCGTAAATCGCGAATTTGCCGCTTGCCGCGTAATGCAGATCTTAAGCTCCGGTCATCCTGAATCGCACGTGAATACCATGTACCTCAATTGCGAGGGTTCGCAGAGCCGCGAGATCTGGCATGACGAAAATATCGAGGGCACGGATTATCTTGTGATAATTCAATTTGAACAAGGGGCGGAAGCGGGACGGCCATCGATTGACATGTATAAGCGGTGCCCCGAGATACCACTTAGCGAAATACCGCTTAGCGACATTCCTGGGAATCCGGCTGCAGATACGGCTTCTGAAGAAAAAATCGCACCGACATCGCGCGGCGTTCAAATGGCGCGCCAGCCCCAATTTCCGCATGGGCGAGCAAACCGCGTCCGGAAATACGGCCCCCGATAAGGCGTCACTACAAACCGTAGCCGCAAAAAGCGGAGAGGTAGATTTGGCTTCGTCATTTCACAGTGACGGTAATGACGTCCGACATGATGGGCGGATGGAACGGAAGATGCGACCAGTCCCCCACCACTAGCTGAAGTGTGTGTTTACCCGGAGGCAATTCAATAAGCGCCTCAGTTTGTCCGGCACCGAAATGAAGATGTGTCTTGTCCTGTGGGATCGGCTCATTCGCGTCCAATGGTTCATTCGCATCGATCAGCAGATGGTGGTGACCGGTATTTGGCGTTTCAACGCCGGCTGGCGCAACACCCATGCTAGAGAGACCAAACTGCACCCTAAAAGGATTGGTGACGGTGTCACCGTCCTTCGGGCTAATGATATAGACAGAGGCATTCGGCGGGGCAGCGGTCTCTCCCCATGCGGTGGCAAGACCGGCGATTGTCAAGACGATAAAAAGCTGGGTCCAAGTAAGAACTGAAAAAGGCATAACACCGGTCCTCCCTGCCTGTGGCGTACCTCGTCCGCGCCCCCATTATGCTGAAGTAAGGTTTTTTGCCAAAACACTGGATTTAAGCGCACGGCGCTTATCAACGTTGCCGACCTCCTCAACGGGTAGGAAAGCTCCAATGAGAGGGTGCTTGCATTGTGGAACTTTCGAATCGCTCGGTCCGGCGGAGTGCGATGCTTGCGAGACCGTTAGCATGGGAAGAGTTCGCAGTATTTAATCACATGCTAGAGACGCCAATTGTCCGCGATTTGCCACTTGTCATCACGGCCGAGCAGACGCATTCTCCGGCACGAAGAAGCAGATCGTCGCTGCAGGTAGGTTCTCTGGATTTGCCAATGAGCGACGCCGATCGAACGCGCGGTCAAATTCACCCGATACGCGGCGGCAAAGATAATTCTTCACCGCCCGATGCACCCGTGCGACGGCTTGCGGCAATCCTCGCGGCTGATATCTCTGGGTATAGCCGCCTCATGGAACGTGATGAGGAAGGAACTTACGCGCGCGTGATGCGGCAGCGGCGCGAAGTGATTGAACCGACTGTCGCGGAGCATCACGGCAAGATTATCAGCTATGCAGGCGACGGCGTTTTAGCGATGTTCGATAGCCCTGTCGAAGCCGTCCGTTGCGCCATCGTGATCCAACAAAGCATGGTTGGACGTAACGCATCTCTGCCCCGAGAACATTGGATTTTGTACCGCATAGGTGTCCATCTCGGCGACGTTATTGTTGAGCCCTCGGGCGTTTATGGTGATGGCGTTAACATCGCGGCGCGTCTTGAGGGTATTGCGAGTCCCGGAGACGTCTACGTCTCAGGCGGCGTGTATGAGCAGATCAAGAATAAACTGGTATGTGCCTACCAATCGCTGGGCGATCGCCAAGTCAAGAACATCACCGATCCGGTGAGTGTCTATCGCGTCTTACCGGATCCTGCAGCACTAAGCCAGGTAAGAAGTAAGCGTTGGCCGGTGGCGCTGTTTGCTGGGTTGATTGTGAGCGTGATTGCCATTCTTGGCGGGTGGTACCTCTTGCTCCTGCAAAGGCAGATTGCCAATCAAGCCCCTACACTTGCAGGGACGCAGCAGCCAGACTTAAGTGCCAACATGCCGCAACCCTTACCTGCTCCAGCGCCGGCAGAGACGCCTAAAGAAAGCTCGTCAGTACCTGCACCCGCACAGCCACCGCGAGAGACGCCAAAAGAAAGCTCAACGTCAACGCCAGCGGTAGCCCCGCAACTGACACCCGAAATGGTGTCGATCCCAGGTGGGGCATTCGCAATGGGGAGTGAGGATGACCCTTCGGAAAAGCCGATCCACCGCGTCACGATCAAACCCTTTGCGATCAGCAAATTCCCCATCACAGTCCGTGAGTGGAATGCATGCGTTGCGGCAAAAAGCTGTACTTATGTGCCTTCGGGCAAGGATGATGCTCCGGTTGCAAATCTAAGCTGGGCTGATGCACAACAATTTGTGGAGTGGCTCTCCAAGGCAACGCATAAACCGTTTCGACTTCCGAGCGAGGCCGAATGGGAATATGCGGCTCGTGCCGGAAGTAGAACTAAATTTTGGTGGGGCGACCAGCTTCAGGCGGACATGACCAACTGTAAGGGATGCAATCAGCCCTATGACGCCTCGCAACCGCTGAAGGTCGGTAGTTTCAAGCCGAACCCGTTCGGCCTCTATGATATGGGCGGGGGTATCCATCAATGGGTAACCGATTGCTGGCATAAGAATTATCAGGGCGCGCCTTCGGATGGTTCGGCGTGGCTGGATACCGACTGTCTTTCGCACGTCATCCGCTCCGGATCCTGGAAAAACGATTCCAGTTATGTCCGACCCTCCAGCCGTGATCACTATGACACAAGCGTACGCTATCCTACGCACGGCTTACGTGTTGCACATTCCTTGTAGATGGAGGGGAGATCTATGAAGAATACGCGGGCAATCTTGGCTGCTGCCATGCTAGTCGGGCTGCCGGTTGCCGCGTATTCTCAGGGAAATCCAGCGCCCGCTGACGCCTTTCTTTATATTATTTGGCCCCCTGATGGTACGACGGTCAAAGGTCCATTCTGGTGCCGGTTTGGTCTCCGCAACATGGGTGTTACCCAGGCGGGCAGTAATGCTCCAAACAGCGGCCACCATCATCTGCTGATCGACGTAAACGAACCCTTGGAGCCAAACGAGCCGATCCCACAGGACAAAACACATCTCCACTTTGGCGCGGGGCAGACTGAGGCACGTATTGAATTGCCGCCGGGCAGGCACACACTTCAGCTAGTGCTCGGCGATGCCAAGCATTATCCATTCAACCCACCTGTCATCTCGAAAAAGATCACCATCACGGTGAAATGAATGACGCGCCGCGATCGTAGTTGTGAGTACACGGCCTAGCTGCCCGGTTCCTTTCAAATGCTTAGGGAGGTTCAGCATGCCGCTATACATGTACCAGGGGGCCTATACATCTCAATCTTGGGCCGCTCAGGTAAAGAACCCTCAAAATCGTGTCGAAACCATTGGCCGCCAGGCCTGCGAAGCCGTCGGAGGAAAACTTGTCGGCGCGTGGTATTGCTTCGGCGATTTCGATTTCCTTCTCGTCGCGGATGTCCCGAACAACGAAAGTATGACGGCCATCTCGTTAGCTGTGGCTGCAGGGGGCGCCATCAAAAGCAGTCGAACGACTCCACTAATGACGGGCGCACAGGCCGTGGAGGCCATGAGGAAGGTAGCTGATGTTGCGAGCGTTTACCGACCGGCTAGGTAAACATCCCGGCTTGAGGCCTAATCGCCACTACACAAGCATCAACCATAAGGCCATGGCGGTTCTCCATCAAGCCATGGCCGATGAAGCAGAGCTTGGCTTCCTTGCCCGGCCCCTTGCGGTAGAGCCGTGCATCGGGATCGTCGTCGAGACATGCGTCTCGTTCGACGCTTCTTGCCGTGGAAATCGGCTTCGGTATTGCGCCCGCCACCGGCGGCGGCTCGTCCGATCCGTCCCGTGGCTTAAAGCTCTTCAACGAAGCCCACGCTTCGATCAGCGTCCCGTCGACCGTGAAGTGCTCGGTGGATAGCAGCTTCTTCACCCGCGGCTGATCCAGAACCGCCGCCAGGAACCTTGCGGCGATATTCCCTTCGAGCAGCCGGTCACGGTTCTTTGAGAACACCGAATGGTCCCACACGGCAGCATCGACCCCGATTTCGACGAACCAGCGGAATAGCAGATCATACTCCAGCCGCTCCATCAGCTGCCGTTCCGACCGGATTGAATAGAACGCCTGCAACAGCATCGCTCGCGCAGGCTGTTGAAGAAGTGGGTCGCGGTTTGGCTGATTGAGTGATTTACTTTCTCCGAAACGATTCGGAGGTTAGGTGATGCGGGGTGGGGATAAGCGGACTGGCGAGCTTTTCAGCTACGTCGACCTTGAGAAGCGGGTTCGGTCGGATCATCCGCTGAGAGCGATCAGAGGGCTTGTGAACGAGGCGCTGGTCGCGCTGGAGCACGAATTCTTCGCGCTTTATGCGCCGATCGGGCGGCCGTCGATCCCGCCGGAGAAGCTGCTGCGAGCGATGCTGTTGCAGGCGTTCTATTCAATCCGGTCGGAACGGCAGCTGATGGAGCGGCTGGAGTATGATCTGCTATTCCGCTGGTTCGTCGGAATCGGGGTCGATGCTGCCGTGTGGGACCATTCGGTGTTCTCAAAGAACCGTGACCGGCTGCTCGAAGGGAATATCGCCGCAAGGTTCCTGGCGGCGGTTCTGGATCAGCCGCGGGTGAAGAAGCTGCTATCCACCGAGCACTTCACGGTCGACGGGACGCTGATCGAAGCGTGGGCTTCGTTGAAGAGCTTTAAGCCACGGGACGGATCGGACGAGCCGCCGGCCGGTGGCGGGCGCAATACCGAAGCCGATTTCCACGGCAAGAAGCGGTCGAACGAGACGCATGTCTCGACGACGGATCCCGATGCACGGCTCTACCGCAAGGGGCCGGGCAAGGAAGCCAAGCTCTGCTTCATCGGCCATGGCTTGATGGAGAACCGCCATGGCCTTCTGGTTGATGCTTGCCTGACGCCGGCTGACGGCCATGCCGAGCGGGTAGCGGCGCTCGCCATGATCGAACCGCGCGCCGACCGACCGCGCGCGATCACGCTCGGTGCCGACAAGGCCTACGACGCGGAAGACTTCGTCAATGAGCTGCGCTCGATGACAGTGACACCGCATGTGGCGCAGAACACCAGCGGCCGAAGTTCGGCGATCGACGCACGCACGACGCGGCACGGCGGCTATGCCGTCAGTCAGCGCGTCCGCAAGCGCATCGAAGAGGCGTTCGGCTGGATCAAGACGGTGGCCAGGCAGGAGAAGACGAAGTTCCGCGGTCGCGGCCGCGTCGGGTGGGCCTTCGCCTTCGCTGCCGCCGCCTACAATCTGGTGCGATTGCCGAAGCTCATCGCGGAAAATGGTTGATGGCAAAGCTTCCCGCCTTCGCCAAGGCTTTTGCCGCTCGCTGGCGTATCGTCGAGACAGGCTTCGCATGCGATGGTGCCTGACTTCTTCAACGGCCTGCTAGTGCTGTCAATACGCTGGTTCCGATGCCGTTGGCGCATTCGGCCAATCCAACCGACGAGTAGAGCGTTTAGCCCCGAAACGTTTGAATATCGTGGAGCAGAGCCGTAAAGCTGTCCCTCGCTGTCGGAGCGCGTCTGATGATCAGATCCATCACATCCTCCGCGCGCTCACGATCGAAGGCCAACATGCCGTCATACATTCCGCGGACCATCTCGTCAGCTAACGTGTCGTCGTCCTTTACCGCGGCCTTCCAAAGGCGAAAAAGCATGTCGCCTCTGAGGCTCGGATGCTTGTAGGGCGCGTCGCTTATGTTCACGATATTCATTACTACCTCCATTCCTCATTAGGCCCTATCCCATTTTGGTAATGGAACGTGTGACGTACGGCACTATCCGGTGTTTGTGTCGTGGTTGATCGCGGCTGGGCGACCCGCGGCATTGCGGACTTGCTGCCGGCCAAACGCGCGATGCTGGCGAAAAACCCGATTGTTAGGCACCGGCGGGCAGCGCTGAGAAACTTCCAACACGAGTAACCCCGTCATGGTCAAATGAGAACTTGTGGTTCCGTCTTGCGGCACAAAATCCACGTTTTCATCGACGTGTCGTAGAAAAGGCCGTGGCGGCCGCCGCGGCGCATTCGCCATTTTCTGAATGTCGCCTTGTGGCCCTAAACTGACGTGCCAAGACGTCTGCTATTTGTCCGGTATTGATATCTAAACGGACTAACTCACCCGTGCCGGTATCGCCGCGTTGCCGACTGCCGTGGTGATGTCGCAGGCCTTCGCGCTCCTAAACGTATACCGGCAGGATGGCAGCATCCGCGCTGGCCCTGTGCTTTTTAGCACATCGGCGGCTGAGGACCGTGGCTAGTTTCAGGCATGCAGGCCAGTTGGCGCTTTGCTGAAGCACAACAAGAGACCAGCCATGACGACCATGAATTTCACTCGTTTCCTCGTCGGCGCGGCAACAGCAGTCGCTCTTGCGAGCGGCATCAATCCGGTCTCAGCACAGGACATCACGCGGGAAAATGCAGCAGCGCGCGACGGCGCGCTGCCAAGCGTTGGTCAGCGAGTGGAAATGCCCGTTTCTTTACTCCATGCCGGCGCTGATGCCGCTGAAGTCGAGCGTGTCCTGGGGCGACCGACGATGAGTTCACCCTTAGATGCGCTTGGTGCCGACGGCTTCCTCATCTACGACAGCGAGCCAGTGCGGACCGAGGTGACGCTCACATCAGGTCACGTGACGGCGACCGCCCTCGATCTTCTACCGATTGAGAGCGCGTCTTTACCGGCGCGTGCCCGGATGGTGAAGCCAATGATGCGGCGCGCCGGCGTGTTGGCGCTGCTGGGCAAACCCGCCGCCGACGAGCGAGGAGCCATGTCCGGACTCGAAACAGAACGGATACTGTTCAAGAGTGCAGATCAATCTTCGTTTAGCGTTCTTCTCGCCGGTGGTCTCGTTGTGGACGTGATATCGGGTAGTACTAAGGCGTCTGTTATCCGGCCTTTCGCGCTGCCGACCGCAATCCCGGACGCATCCGAGGGGACCGACTTGCGCATCGGCCTAAGTCCGAAACGGGCGGATTCGCTGCTAGGTCCTACCGTGTTTTTGCCGATCACATCGACGCTTGAGGGACAGCCCGTCCGTTACGAGACCCGCTTCAGCCGGAACGGCTGTGGCGTGGTTTCACTGACGTTCATCGGAGACAGTTTGACAGCCTTTGCCATTCGGCCATCGCAAATCGTCGATAGTTTGGGCGATAGCAGCTACGTTGCCGAGCACTGTCGGTAGAAGTTGCCAGGTTATCGTTCGGCGATCGCCCCTCTCGTCGCAATCACTAATGGCGATCGCATCCCTATTGCAGCAATCGTCGGATATCTCCTATTGGCCCATCGCGACCAATTTCACATTAGGACTTGACGTCAGCTTCCGGGTTAAAGCGGAAGTGCGCCGGGCGGCAGAGTCCGCTGCCTCGGTCGAAAGTGACCCATCACGGACATGGCGGCCTCGATAGACACTCTGCCCGGTGAACCATAAAGTCGTCGGCTTACCCGCGGGGAACGGTCTACATGGCAGAGGAGCGCCTTCAAAGGAGGCTTGCGGCGATCATGTCGGTCGACGTGGTCGGTTACTCACGCCTCATGGGCATGGATGAGGCCGGGACGTTGTCACGCCTGAACGCCCTGCGGCGTGAGTTGATCGATCCGGCAATCGCCGGCCATTCGGGCCGTATCGTCAAGCTCATGGGCGACGGCGCGCTGGTGGAGTTCGCGAGCGCCGTGGACGCCGTCACTTGCGCCATCGAAATCCAGAGACAGCTTCGCGAGCACGATGCCGGTGGCTCCGAAGTCGGCTCGATCAGGTTCCGGATCGGGATCAACGTCGGCGATATCATCATCGAGGGCGAGGACATCCTTGGCGACGGCGTCAACATCGCGGCGCGGATCGAAGGCATCGCCGAACCTGGCGGCATTTCGATCTCCGAGGACGCATGGCGGCAGGTGCAAGGCAAGGTGGTGGCCAACTTCGTCGACGCAGGCGAGCAAAGCCTGAAGAATATCGCGCGCCCGGTGCGGGTCTACCGGGTCGAACTCGGCGAGCAAAGCGCCGCCGAGCCGGCCGCACCAACATTGCCATTGCCAGACAGGCCATCCATCGCTGTGCTACCGTTCCAGAACATGAGCGGCGATCCGGAGCAGGAATATTTCACCGACGGCATGGTCGAAGACATCATTACCGGGCTTTCCCGCATCAAGTGGCTTTTCGTTATCGCACGCAATTCGACTTTTACATTCAAGGGCCGAGCGATCGATGTGAAACAAATCGGCCGTGAACTTGGCGTACGTTATGTGCTCGAAGGAAGCGTGCGCAGGGTGACGGATCGCATACGCATTACCGGGCAGCTCATTGATGCCGTGTCGGGAGCGCACGTATGGGCTGAGCGTTATGACCGCAAATCCGACGACATATTCGCCCTCCAAGACGAAATAACGCTGTCCGTCGTCGGTGCCATCGAGCCGAGCCTGCGGCTGGCTGAAATCGAGCGCGTCAAACGCAAGCGCCCGGATAGTCTCGACGCCTACGATCTTGTCTTGCAGGCGCAGCCTGACGTTTATTCCGGTATGCCCGACCGCGCAACGAAGGCGTTGCTGTTACTTGAACGTGCGCTCGCGCTGAATTCTGACTATGCGCTGGCACACGCGTTCGCCGCAATGTGCTATCACAATCGTTTCCTGCGGGCCGGACTACATGAACAAGACAGGGCAGCTTCGATCCAACACGCGCAGGCCGCGCTGGCATCCGGCCAAGACGACGCCCTCGCGCTAACATTTGCCGGATTTTCCATCGGGATGGACGCTAATGACCGCAGTTCCGCATTCGCTGCGTTCGACGCGGCACTTGCGCTTAGTCCCTCATCCGCTCTCACCTACTTTTGCGGCAGCGCTATTTTGGGTTGGGCTGGCGTCGCTGAGCGCGCGATTGAATGGGCCGAACGCGGGATCCGGCTCAGTCCATTCGATCCCTGGCGCTTTGCGGCCTATCACGCGTTGACGCTGGGTCATTTTCACCGCGACCACTATCAGGAGGCGGCTGACAGCGCCTACAAGGCTGTTCAAGCCAATCCGGGTCACAGCATCTCACGTATGCTGCTGGCAGCTTCACTAGTGAAGCTCGGCCGAATGGACGAGGCCAAGACTGCCGCGGCGCACGTCTTGGAGCTGCAGCCTACTTTTCGTTACAGCAAACAATTTTCCGGGGTGAATTGCGCACCAGCTCTTGCCGACTCTCTCGGTGAGGCGCTCAGGGAGACCGGGCTGCCGGAATAATCGCGAATAACATTGTCTGTTGATGGCCCGTTTCGCCCTTCGCCGTAACGCAGCGAATCGGTAACGATCGGAGCAATAGCGGACATGCCGTCGACATCGCGGCGACGCAGATGACCCAACGGAGACATCGCCGGGGCACCCAACCGGCCGGTGCCTCAGCCGCTATCGCGTGCTAGTCTTGGTCTAGGTTTGTGCAATGCCCTGTCCTGAGCCTTAGGGGAGGCAATGAGACGGCGCGACATCGGCATTAAGTTTTCGGACAATCTGCTTTCGATCGCCGACGAGGTGATCGAATAACCGACGGCCGATGTTGCAGTTTGGCCCATCTCCGACATCAGCGGCCAAAATTTGCTGTGATGCACAACACGGCTTTTTCGAGGATCTGGTAGGGTGTGATCCTCGGCTTGAGGAGAGCACATGAGACGGCGCGAGTTCATTACGCTGCTTGGCGCCGCGGCGGCAGCATGGTCGCTTGCGGCAGGGGCGCAACAGCAGAGGATGGCGGTGATCGGCGTCCTTAGTTCATTTACCCATACGCAGTCCCGGCCTCAGATAGCCGAATTTCGCCGCGGCCTGTTCGACAACGGGTTCGCCGAGGGCCAAAACGTAGCTATCGAGTCCTTGTTCGCGGACGGTCGATACGATCGCCTGCCGGCGCTGGCAGCGGAATTGACCCATCGTTCGGTCGATCTGATCTTCGCGGCCGGGCCGCCCGCAGCGCTCGCTGCGAAAGCAGTGACCACAACAATACCGGTCGTTTTCGTCGTTGGCTTCGATCCAGTCATGGCCGGTCTCGTCGCGAGCTTGAGCCGACCAGGCGGAAACGTTACCGGCATGACGCTCATGAACAACCAACTGGGCCAAAAACGATTGGAAGTATTATTGGACCTTGTTCCAACAGCGACCGAGATCGCGATGCTGGTCAACCCGGTCAGTCCGGATACGGTTCAGGAAATCGAGGCGGTGCAAGCCGTGACACTACGGCGTGGAGTGCAGCTCCAGATACTCAACGCCTCCACGCTGACTGAGATAGATGCCGCGATCAACTCGCTTTTGGAAAAACGCCCGCATGCCCTCTATGTCGCAGGCGACCCGTTCTATCTGTCCCGGCCTGACGAAGTGGTCGCGAGGGTCGCACGACTGGGGCTTCCCGCGATTTACCCGTTCCGGGAGTTCCCGTTATCCGGTGGACTAATCAGTTACGGAAACAATAGGGCCATAGCCTACCGTCAGGCCGGCGCCTACGCGAGCCGGATTTTAAAAGGCACCAAGACCGCCGACCTGCCGGTCATGCAGCCGACCACATTCGAGCTTGTGATAAATCTCAAAACTGCCAAGGCCCTTGGGTTGGACATCCCAGAAAGGCTACTTGCTCTCGCCGACGAGGTGATCGAGTAGGTGCGCATTTGCGCAAGTCATTGCTGCACCTGCTCACGTCCGGTCCTGGCCCATTTCGACGCTCGCGACGCAGCAACATCATGTCTGAAATTGAGGGATAAACAGACGTAACGCGGACATCGCGTTTCGGTCGCGATTGACCCGACAGTGACACGGCGTGCGTTTTGCGGGCATCCGCGTTCGCGGCTCGGATTTGCTCTTTTGATCTAGACCAACGTGGCGGAGCTGTACGGTCGTGGCCGGGGTTGTGGCCTCCGCATGGACTGTTATCATTCGTACGCTGGGTAGGTTAGGTTGTCGCGACTGATGCCAAGTAAAATCATCCTTTCGTATCGCCGCTCGGACTCGGACGTCATTACCGGACGCATCCGTGACAAGCTTGCAAGCTACTACGGTGACGACGCCGTCTTCATGGACATCGACAGTATTTCGCTAGGATTCGATTATCGCAAACAGATCAAGGACGCCCTGCTCCAAAACAAGATCTTCATCGCGATAATCGGTCCGAAATGGCTTGGCACCAAGGGTACGGAAACACGCATTAAGGAAGAGAACGATCCAGTTCGGATCGAGGTTGAGACGGCGTTGCAGCAAGGCATACCGGTCATTCCGGTGCTTGTCGGCGGCGCCACGATGCCCAACGCCGCCGAGTTGCCGTCGAGTTTGCAGAATCTCTGCTATTTCAATGCCGCCCAAGTGGACGGGGGCCGGGATTTCCATCAACACATGGGCCGGCTCATCAAAGGCATCGATCAAATTCTGAATACAGGCGAGGCTCCGCCGGCAGAAAAGGTACCGATTACACGACAGGCGTCGAGCACTAAGCAGACGCCGAAGCAGCGCCGCAAATGGATTCCGGTCGCGCTGGGCGCCTTGGCGTGCTTGCTGCTGATATCGATCGGGATTTGGGCCTATCCTTCGATCTCGTTGTACATCAAATCGAAGATGCTAACGCAGGTCGTCGTCAACCCGACCCCAACGCCCACGCCTCCACCCCCGCCAGCACCCCCGCTGCCCGCGATACCGCCGCCGCCGTTTAGTTCCGCAGCCTGCAAGCCGGAATCGGCGAGCTTCTACGACGATTTCCACAAACCGGATCCTGGCTGGAATTTGATCATTGGCGACTCGCAGTATTACGCCGAGGGACAACTAATTTTAAAGCCGAATCCGACTGAGGCATTTTTGGTTAAATATCTATCGTTGCGGTACGAAAACGCGACAATCTGTGCGCACATTAAGTCGCCGCCGCAACTCAAAGCCCTGGATGCCGACGCCAATGGAGGCGTCGTTTTCTGGGCAACCGATAACGATAATTACGTGGCCAACATCTGGCCGGACGGCACCTATGCGATTTTGCGAAAATTCAACGGCGAGTACAGTTATCTGGTTCCCCGCACGAAGAACGAGCAAATTAAGAGCGGGACCAACGCCGTGAACGAAGTCCGCGTCGTGCTCGTCGACAATTTCGGCGCGCTGTTTATCAACAACGTCAAGGTCCAAGAATTCCGCGGCCAGCCACCGAAGGGCGGTGGGGCTGTAGGGCTACGCGCGCAATCGGAACCAACCGGCTCCGACGAGTGGCGCTTTTTGGATATCGCCGTGATGGACAACGGCAAATCAAAACCGGTGGTGCTGCCACCCGCGCCGTCAGGGCCAACGATTGCCGACTGTCGGCCGACCAATTCCACGGATTTTCAAGACACATTCGCGAAACCGAATCCCGAGTGGAGTGATGCCCAATACGCTGACGGTCAACTTTTGCTCATCCCCAAAGCCCACGAAACCAAGTCACTACTGTACCGCACCTTGGTGTTCAAGAACGCGACACTGTGCCTGACTGTGAAATCCCCCCCCGAAATCACCGATTTGGAGGGAGGATCTTCCGCCGGACTGCTATTTTGGGCGAGCGACTATCAGAACTTTTACTATGCAGCGATTTTTCCGAACGGGACTTTCCTCGTCTATCGATTGTTCAACAACGCATGGGCCACAATTATTCCCCGGACCATGTCGGATACGATCAAAAAAGGCATTGGCGCGGTCAATGAATTGCAAGTCGTGCTGAGCAACAACAATGGCTCGCTTTATATCAACGGCATCCAGGTCCAAACGTTTCGCGGCCAACCTCCAAAAGAGGGAGGCGCAGTTGGAGTCTTCGCGCAGTCGGGAGGTGAGCAGCAGAGTGCGTGGCGGTTCTTCAATATTACGGTCGTTGAAAATCAATAAGCCGAACAGGCGCCCTCGGAACAGTGGCGTCTTCTTTCGTCATTTGCAGTCGTCTCCCGACTTGCCAACATTGGCATCGCACTCTCCGCAATCGTTGTAGCGACCGAAGCAGCTTCAGATCATCGTGTGCAAAAAGCCGCGGGTGGGTACTACGCGCCCGTTTGCAGCTTCGCCGAAGCCCTGGAGATCACCCACGTCCCGACTCGAGCCAAATGATCGCCTTGAAATTTTCCCGATATTTTTATGGGCATGTTGCTTGTTGGCCCGGTGGCGGTCAGTTTGGCTACAACTGGCAGTTCAATCACCTCGTGCTCGGTCTCGAAGCCGATGTGCAGGATACTTCACACTCGCAGACGGTCGCGTCTCTCGGCGGCTTTCAATGCGGCGCCATCGGCTGTGGAGTGACCCCAGGCGTCGCGAGCGTAAGGACAGATGTCGAGGGCTCCATTCGTGCCCGTGTCGGCTGGGCATTCGACCGATGGCTCGTGTACGGTACGGGAGGCTTCGCGACGGCGGACGTGCGCGTTAATTCCAGTGGTCCAACCACTGTCCCGGTGCTGGCGCCGTTCCCGGCGAACGCCACTTCCAATCGCGAAGTTCTGGATGGATGGACCGTTGGAGCCGGGGTCGACTACGCCATCACCAACGCCGTAAGCCTGGGCGTACAATACCGCTACACCGATTTCGGACAGGCTCAGTTTCCTGTCTTCGCAGGAGCCACCACGCTCGGTACCAACAATTTCGTGAATGTCGGAGTGAAGGAGAGCCAAGTCACCGCACGGCTCAATGTTAAACTCGACTGGCTGCCCGGCTTTGCCGGGGCTTCGTCAGTACCGCCGGGCTTCCTGCCGACCAAAGCGCCGCCGGTGGTGGCTTATAATTGGACCGGCTTCTATGCCGGCGGCAATGTCGGCGGCGACTGGGGCTCCTTCAGTTCTGATCCTTTTGGTTTTACGGCGACCCCCGCACCTTTGGCGGTCATTCCCTTGTTATTCACTGGCTCGCCCAACGTCGGCCTCTCCGGCTCAGCGACGCCGGGCGTCATTGGCGGCGGCCAGTTCGGCTACAACTGGCAGCTTGACCGCTTCGTCGTCGGCTGGGAAGGCGACGTACAGGGCACCTCCCTGCAGCAGTCGGTTTCGTCTCTCATGTTCCCTAACTGCGGGGCTGTCGGGATAGGCGTTTTCGGGTGCAGCACCACGCCCGGAAAAGTCACGGCCAGTGAAATCGTTCAGGGCTCGGTCCGGTTGCGCTTAGGCTATGCATTGAATCGGTGGCTCGTGTACGGAACAGGTGGCTGGGCGACTGCGGACCTAAAAGTCACCAGCGCGGCGGCGGCCACCCCGCCCGCGTTCTTTAACCCAACGTCCTCGAATACCGAGATTCTCAACGGTTGGACGCTTGGCGCGGGCTTCGTCTACGCGCTTACCGACACCATCAGCCTGGGTGCCGAATATCGCCATACGGATTTCGGACGTGCTCAATTTCCGGTGGTCGCCGGAGGCACAACAGGCGGATTTATTGCTGTCCCGGTCCGTGGAGCTATCGGCGCCTTCAGCACCGGCGGCGACGCCATCAATGCCGGCTTAGTCGAAGATCAGGTCACCGCCAAACTCAATTTCAAGTTAGGCAGCCTGTTAGGCCCGACTGGCGTGACTTGGTAGATAGTCCAATACTGCGCACGCGAGGGTGGTAAATAGCGTGCGAACCGGTGGGACACGCGTTCATCACTCATAGATTCATAACAGTGGCAGTACTTGCCGAGGTCACCTCCTGGCCCTGAACGTCGTTTGCTGCGAGACAGCAATACGTCTGGAATCGGGGGCAAAACGGAAGTGGCTGGCGCGCGCTCAAAACGTCGCTGATGACCCGAAACCAACATCGGCTGTCGGGGGCGCGGCACGTCGAGTCAGGCCAAAGTTACCCGCCCCGTGCATTCGGCTGCGGCCTACTGACGGCAAGCGCATCCTGACGGTGGCAGGCGACGCCATAGTAAGTATATGGAACGCCACGACCGGCAAGCAGAGCGTCGTCCTTCGCGGGCACGAGTGCTTTCGGCCGCCTACAGTACGAACGGCAAGTGGACCGTTACAGCGTCACAGGATAAGACCGCGCGACTTTGGGACGCCGCACGCGGCCAACGGATCGGTGTTATCCAGGAACCCACGCTGAGTACGTCTCTGCCCCGTTCGATCTGGACGCCACGCGGCATTGACAGCGAAGCGGTTCGTTTCGCTATTCTAGGTAGGGCGCGAGCACATTTTCGATCCATTTCATGAATGCGCGGACTCGGCGCGACAGATTGCTCCGATGTGCTACGACGAGGGACACGGCGAGCGACCGGCGATGAAAATCGGGTATGATCTCCACAAGCGCTCCACTTTCTAAGTATCGGCCAATCCCCAAGAGTGGCACCTGAATCAGGCCAAGGCCGGCGAGGGCAGCGGCTTCGTAGGTCTGCGCGCTGTTGACGTGTAGCGCACCTGGCAATTGAAGCGTCGCGTAGCTGTCGCCGTCCGGATATTCCCATCCATAGGGTTTTGCGCCTAGCATCGTCGAAAAATGAATTGTCCGATGTTTCTGATGCTGCAGATCTTCTAGAGATCGAGGGACGCCATGGCGCGCCAGGTAGGCAGGACTGGCGGCGTTGACCATGCGTAACTTGCCCAGCGGGCGGGCAATCAGCGTCTCGTCCCCGATGGGACCGAGTCGCAATACGCAGTCAAACCCCTCTTGAACCAGATCAACTTGGCGATCCGTACTCGACACCTCCAGCTCCAACTCAGGGTGAGTCGCCATGAAGGCCGGCAAGGCCGGCACGATAGTGGTGCCCGCCAGCCCGCTCGGCAGATCAACCCGTAAGCGCCCGCGAAGTGCCACTCGATCGCTTGCGAACATTGAGTACATATCATCAACGTCAGCAAGCAAATCGCGGGCACGTGCATGAAATACACGTCCGTCTTCCGTCAACTGCACGCTACGCGTCGTCCGGTGCAGAAGCCTGACACCGACATCTTCTTCCAGCTTCCGGACCGCCGTTGAGGCCCGTGCCTTCTGAATGCCCAGGCTATCGGCTGCGTGGGTGAAGCTCCCCATTTCCGCCACCGTTATGAAAATGAGGACGGGTTCGAGATTCTGCATTTCCGTGCCTCGGTATTGTTCACCACAGAGAGAACAGTGAGTTCATTTCCTCGGTGTTTATCAAACCCTAGAGACACAGTACGTTCCGGATGTGAGGACCCCGCATCGGAGAATGACAATGTCCGAAACGATGAACCTGCATCAAGTGACTGAAACTATGACCTTGCATCGCGCCCTGTGGGCCGGCCGGATAATGAGCGCGTTTGTCGTTATCGCTCTGGTGGCAGACGGCGCTATTCAGCTTTTCGCGCCGGCGCAGATCGCGAGCATGTTGCAGGAAACCGGGTTCGCGATGGACCTGACCCGTGTCGTGGGTCCGATCATACTCGCCTGCGCCATCCTTTACGCCATCCCGGCCACCGCCGTCCTCGGCGCGATTCTAGTGACGGGCTTCTTGGGAGGTGCCATCTGCGCCCATGTCCGCATTGGTGAGTTGGGGTCGCCGCCGGAAATCATTTCCCTGCTTCTGGGCGCCATGACATGGGGCGGCCTCTACGCGCGCGATCCCCGTATCCGGGCCATTCTGCCGCTCATCCGTTGAACCAACAGGGGCAGTGCTCCGTCCCTCAATATCAGGAGAATACGCATGTTTTTAGTAATGGGAATCACGGGAAAAGTGGGCGGCGCGACGGCACAACATTTGTTGGCGCACGGCAAGGAAGTACGCGCGCTAGTCCGCAATCGCGAGAAGGCGTCAAGCTGGGCGAACCAGGGCGTGGAACTGATTGACGGTGATTGGAATGCTTCGGGAGCCATCGAGCGGGCGCTCAAAGGCGTCGACGGCGCGTTTGTTATGTTGCCGGCTGTCTGGGCCCCCTCGCCCGATTACAAAGAAGCCAAGGGCGTGATTGCGAACTATGCCGAGGCACTCACCAAAGCAGCGCCGCCGCGGGTGGTAGCGCTTTCGTCGATGGGTGCGAACAGGACCAGCGGGCTCGGGATGATCACGGCCTTGTCGCTTCTGGAGCAAAGTTTTCGCGAGCTGATATCGCCAATCGCATTTGTGCGCGCAGGTGGATTCTTCGAAAACTTCCTCTACGGATTGCAGGTCGCCCAGGGCGGAACGCTACCGGTCTACTACAATCCGACAAACCGGAAATCGACCATGGTCGCGACGAACGACATCGGCACAGAGGTCGCAACCCTTTTGACCGGGCCAGCGTGGTCAGGGCAGCGCGTCGTCGAGCTTGGTTCGATGGTCACCGCGGATGAAGTCGCGGAGCAATTGGGTGAAGTCCTGAATCTCGACGTGAAAGCCTTTGCAGTCCCGCGTGCAGGGTGGGCAGAAGCGTTCGAGCAATTCGGCATCCCGAAGGGCCACACCGGACCTGCCGAAGAAATGTTTGAGGCCGTGAATGCAGGATGGATGGACCTCGGAGTCGAGGGTACGGAGCACGTAGCGGGTACGACGTCCGCACGCGACGTCTTCGCGGCGGCCAGTAGGCCGTGACGGCGTGAACGGCGCCACACTAGGTCTATCAAAGTGGAGAGCCAATGTCGCCTTCTGGCCCAGCCTGTGTAAAAACGCATCGCCTACTTTGATTCCCGCGATATGATTCTCGTGCGATTTGCGGGAGGATCGGATGAGGCGTTTCGTTGAGGGGGTCGATCGCGGTCAGACCACGCTGTTTCCGGAATGCCTGGAAGACTGGATCGGCGAGGACAATCCGGTTCGCGTGGTCGATGTCTTCGTCGAAGAACTCGATCTGGCCGAACTTGGTTTTGGTGGGGTCGATCCCGAGGCAACCGGCCGACCCTCGTATCATCCCTCGATCCTGCTGAAGCTTTACATCTACGGCTATCTCAATCGGGTTCAGTCGAGTCGGCGCCTTGAGTACGAGGCTGGGCGCAACGTGGAGGTGATGTGGCTATTGGGTCGGCTTGTACCCGACCACAAGACGATTGCCGACTTCCGCAAGGACAATGGCGCTGCCATCCGCAAAGTTTGTGCTCATTTTATCGCACTGTGCCGCGCGATGGGCCTGCTGACGCAAGCCAGCGTCGCTATTGACGGCAGCAAGTTCAAGGCAGTGAACAACCGCGACAAGAACTTCACGCGCGCCAAGATGGAGCGGCGCATGGCGCAGATCGAGGAGAGCGTCGCGCGCTATCTTGAGCAGCTCGACACTGCCGACCGGCAGGAACCGTCAGAGGCCTTCACAACCAAAACGAACCGCCTCAAAGAGAAGATCGAGACGCTGAAGCAGCAGATGCGGCGTCTCGAGCGTCTCAAGGTGGAGATGCTTGCCACCCCGGACCAGCAGATATCACTGACCGATCCCGATGCCCGCTCGATGGCGACCAGCGGCCGCGGGTCCGGCATCGTCGGCTACAACGTCCAGATCGCCGTCGAGGCCAACCATCATCTGATCGTCATGCATGAGGTAACCAACGACGGAACCGACCGATCGCAGCTCTCCCATGTGGCCAACGAGACCAAGGCGCCCATGGACGGCCGAGCTGCCCAGAACGACGGGTTTGATCGGGCTGATCTTCTGGGAATTGCCTCCGAGCCGGTCCTCTGTTGCATATTGCTGAGACTAAGGGATTGCTCCACATCGCTGACTACACCGAGTATGTGGCTTCGCACCCAGCCGATAGTGATGCAGCAGCTTTTGCAAAGCTCACCGGCGTACGAACCACCCTTGAAGTGCCGATGCTCAAGAACGATGACGTGGTCGGTGCAATAGTGATTTACCGAACGGAGGTGCGCAGTTTCGACGACCGGGAGATAGTGTTAATCAAGGATTTCGCTGCCGAAGCCGTCATCGCCATCGAGAACGCGCGGCTGCTTAACGAGCTGCGTCAGCGCACTAATGATCTGAGCCAGCGCTCCACTGACCTCACCGAGGCGTTAGACCAGCAAACCGCGACGGCAAATGTGCTTGAAGTCATTAGTCGCTCAGCGTTCGACCTTAAAGCGGTCTTTGAAACAGTGGCCGAGAGTGTGTCAAATTGTGTGGGGCGGATAGGGCTTTCATTTTCCGCTTCGACGGCGAGTTGCTACGGATGGTGGTCGCTTTCAATTCCTCTCCAGAATTTGTGGAGTGGGTAGCAAAAAATCCAATCCGACTAGGTCGGCACAGCGGTTCTGCTCGGGCTGGGCTGGAACGCAGGACAATCCACATTGCCATGTGTTGACCGATCCCGAATATGTTTATGGGGCGAAAGATGTTGAGGCGATCCGAACAATTCTGGGCGTGCCGATCCTCAAGGGCGATAACCTTTTGGGTGTAATGATGATTTACCGTCTGGAGGTCAGACAATTCACCGACCGGCAAATCGTGCTTGTGGAGACCTTCGCCGATCAGGCAGCGATTGCGATTGAGAACGTGCGGCTGCTGGACGAATTGCGGGAGAGAACGGAGGAGGTCGTCAAACTCAATCAGCAACTCGAACATCGTGTCGCCGATCAGGTCGGCGAAATCGAGCGCATGGGCAGGCTGCGCAGCTTCCTGCCTCCTCAGGTAGCTGATCTAATCGTCGCGTCTGGGAGCGAGAAGCAACTCGAAAGCCGTCGTCGGGAGATTACCGCACTGTTCTGCGATCTACGAGGCTTCACTGGGTTCACCGAGAGCGCAGACGCGGAAGACGTAATCGCGTTGCTTCGCGAATATCACGCTGCGGTTGGCGAGAAGATCATAAAGTACAGCGGGACGCTCGAACGCTACGCTGGTGACGGTGTGATGGTGGTCTTCAACGATCCCGTTCCGGTGGACAACCCGCCACTCCAAGGAGTGCTGATGGCGCTTGAAATGCCTGGGGCTATTGGAGCGTTGACCGACAGGTGGCGTCGGCTCGGGCACGACATTGGGTTCGGCATCGGCATTGCGCACGGGTTTGCGACGCTCGGCACCATCGGTTTCGAGGGACGCTTTGACTATGCCGCCATCGGGACCGTATCAAATGTTGCCTCTCGGCTCTGCGACGAAGCCAAACCCGGCCAAATCCTGATCAGTCCCCGAGTGCTAATGGCAGTTGAAGATGCCGTGAAGGTCGAGCCGACGGGTGAGTTTGAGTTGAAAGGGATTAGGCGACCGTTAGCCGCTTTCAACGTGCTTTCCGTTGTTTGAGACAGGAGTCACTGCTAGCAATATCCGCAGTGAACGCGGGGACCTATGGTATCGCTATGTGGTACTCGGTCAGGATAGCCGTCCGCTGCGGGAATGGCGTTCACTCCATTACTGTTTCGCAAAAGGCTTTTGCCGAAATTCGAGGCGGCAAAGAGATAACATTGCAGGGCGACGGCTTCGCGAGCGAGGAAGGTACCGTTGCGGATTATTGGGAGTTCAATAGCGACACTGTTGGGTCAGTAAGGGTGTATTGCGACAACGGAAGGCAATTGTTTCGCGGTGATAGCTGGCTCTCCGCAGAAAGAGTGTCGCAATAAGATTCCAGTTCGTTAAGTCAAAAAGCGTCGGTCATGGCCCACAACGAAACTCCGCAACGTATCACGGCGTGCGCTCGATGCATCACGGATTTTGCTTGTGCTTTTTGTTAATTGTGCGCTTAGGAGGTGAGCCCATGGCCAAAAGGGTTCGACCTTGCTAAGACACCCTCATGAGTTGGATTGAACGGGAGCCGGGATGGCAATGACGTGGGACGCGATTTTTGAACAATGGCCATTGTTCGCTGCTGCTGCAGTTGTCCTAGTAATCGTTATTGGACTGCTGGTCCGGCTCAAACCGAAGTCCAAGCGTCAGCTTAAGGCCACAGGTAGGACCGCTGATAACAAGGGATGGGTTTTGACTGGGCGAATCGATTTTGTCGATCCGCATTCAAACGAAGAGTTTGTGCTTCAAGTCGAGGAAACCCAGATTGTTAATAGTCCAGGCGGCGTGGAGCATCGCGAAATCCGTTGGCGACGGGCAACATTAGACGAAGCAAAGACGGTTTTAGTCTCTTACCACGCTCAGCGGAAACTTTTGATGTCAGCTAATTTCGTCGTCAGCGCGCCTATCGAGACAAGCAGAAGCGCAAATGGTCAGAGCGAAAAGGGTGAATTGAAGCACATCGCTGACCGGCAAGGTTTAGCCGATGCGAGGTCAGTTACCGCCGAAGCCACAAGCGATGCCTCTACCGACGTTTCTTGATCCAATGCACTTGCATAGCTGGGTCTATTTTCCACTAACTGGTCGGATATGCTCACGTTAGATCGGAGTGCAAAACCATGGCAAAAGACAAAAAATCTGCAGGTCAATTGGACGCCTTTAGCCAGCAGGCTATGGCGCAGGCGCATCAAGCCTTGGACACTTATTTTGATTTTCTCAAGAAGACCGTTTCGTCGTTTCCTTCGGGCGGGACGGACCTCGGCGAAAAACTAAAAGATCAGAGTGTGCAAAACATCACGGCTATGCATGAGCTGGTCAAAAGGTTGAGTTCAGGCGAAGGATTTTGAAGAAGCACTTCGAATTCAGACAGCATTTATGCATTCGCAACTGAACGCACTTGGGAAGCAAGCGGCGAGTTTCGGCGAGGCGTATACCAAAGAAGCGTCAGGCGGGATCAAGATGCCGTTCAAAAGCTCGCTTGATTAAGCATCGTGGAGAGTGCGTGAAAATACCTTCACGCAGCTTCTTTTGAACTCCGCCTTGGCGCGTAGCAAGGCTTCGGGAGTCACCGAGCTGGGATTCGAGACGGCGTATCTTCCCTACTGTCCCTTCGTCAAGGCGATGCTGATAGGCTGCAACGCAATCGGCAGAGCAGAAACGCATCCGCCAATAGCGATGGACGTTTAATCCAAACGACCCGCGACATTGATCGCATCTTGTCGTCATGACTGTGCGTCCTTCAGGCTAAACCGCCGTGCGCGTAACCAAACACCCAAATTTGGCGGTAGTTTCGTTCGCTTTATCAACCTGGCGGCGTCGCCGAATGACGCCACTCGGACGAAAGCAACAACGCCCTGTTACCAATAACCTCGGCTTCGACCCCAGTATCCGCCGCCGCCGCCAAACAGCAGCACTAACACGACGATAATCAGTATCAATTCCATTGGAAGTCTCCTTTGATGGTGAGCTGGCGTTATTTGCCGCGCACAGCATCCTTCAATCCACCGACCGCGTTTTGCACCTTGCCAGCAACCTTGTCGGTTTTGCCTTCAGTTTCCAGCTTCTTGTCGCCGAGGATCTTCCCGACGGTCTCCTTCACCGCTCCCTTAGCCTGTTCTGCCGAGCCTTTGATTCGATCCTTGTCCATGCCGTATCCTCCAGATTTATTTGTTTGATGTCTCAGACAACGCTTTCATCGACGTATTGTTCCATGTCGTTCACAGGACCATCTTACGTTGTGAGAGCGGCATGGAGGTCGGTTCTAATGGTCAGAATTAAATCCACCTCTGTATGAGCGATTTTGCTCAGACGCTAGCGGTTAACAGCCGCACAATTGCTATCAAGGTACTTTTTTATGTCGGACGCGGAGACAGCGTCCGAGTGAGTTCAGCCAATCAGTCCAGGAGAACTCAGTCATGAAGAGAACAATAACGGTCGTGGGTGCAGCGCTGGCAAGCGTGGTCCTTCTCTCTAGTCCAGCAGGAGCGCAGGGCACCACACAGACGGTTGCCAAAGTCGACGTATAGAAACTGTCAGCCGGTTATCGCGCGTCCAAGGTCATCGGTAGCAGCGTCCTGAATGACGCTAACGAAGCTATCGGGAAGATCGACGACCTGCTCGTCAGCCCGGACGGAAAAGCGCCATACGCCGTGTTATCAATCGGTGGTTTCCTCGGCATAGATATGCATTTGATTGTTGTGCCCCATGACAGTTTAAACCTGGTCGACAACAAGATCGTGCTGCCTGGCGGCACCAAGGACACCCTTAAGATGCTTCCTGAGTTCATGTACGCCGCGAAGTAGCTCATCCGACTACCAGAAGCTATTCGCAGACCTGCGTAACGGGAAAGTTCATCTCACAGGAAGACTTGTCAATGTTCACCGTTGAGTGTTCCAAGTCTGCAGTTGCTACTAAATATTGCAGAGATAGCGACTTAGGTCTGAGCGCTTGTCTCGGTCTATGCCGAATTTCGTACATCATCGCGTTGGCGAGAACGACAAAGTTACGTTGTTGTGGTCGCCCATTTGGTCCGGTTCTCGTTTTAGAATGTCCTGTTACGTGCCGTGGCGCTCTTTGAGGCTGGTTATCCACAGTCCGGAAAGTGAGCCGTTTTGCACAGCTCCGCACAGGAACGAGTCGTATTGAGCTACATCACTGACAGCGATCTTCGGTCCAGGCGTCGGTGGCTGAGAGTTCCGGTACTCCCGCCTGTAAACAGACAGGGAGCTTCAAATGACGTTTTCCGAATACACGCTTGCAAACGCGCCGATTAACGCGCGTGCAGAGTGCCCAACATGCACGGCGCACATGTATCTGGCGCGCATTGAGCCGGAGAAGCCGGGGTACGACCTTCGGACCTTCGAATGTCCAAGGTGTCAGCACATCGAGACAGCCGTGGTGAAGTTCAAATAAGCCCCTACCGTAAGGTGACCATCTATGTCTGCATTTGAGCGTCTATTGGTGCCCGGCTGCACTGAATTGCCTGCATGTCGGTGCGGGAAAGAAATGCAAATCGCAAGCCTCGACCAACTCCCGGCAAGAAACGACGCCCATATCCGGGTCTATAATTGCCCCGCGTGTCACCATGAGATGCGGCTTACTGTTTGGGCTACGGACGCAGCGGCTTAGCGTCCGAAAAAACGGCGAACGTTTCGAATTCGTATCTGCACGCGTCACAACACCAAACGTTGCGCACACATCGGTCTTTCAGGCGCTCCGACCACTTGGGAGCTACTGCATAGGAGCTGCAATTCGGGCAAAGATGAAGTGGTTTTTCGTTCGCACTATTGACGCCTAATGCAGCTTGCTGACTATCCATGGCGCGTTCTCCGACCACGTCTCTATCGCCTACAGAAACGCTATATCTCAAGGAAGGAGCGTCAAGTCAGCATTGGCCCGTGGATAACACCGTGGAAAACTTTGGAGCCTTCTTGGTCCGATAGTCACTTAGCCCCGACTGCGTCACTGGTCGGTGTAAGCGCATCCAGACCTCAAGCGATAGCGTGCAACTCTTCAAGGACAGAGATAACCCGACTTCGAACGTTTTCATCGAAGTCTTCGAGGGCTTTATTGACGGGAGTTTTACGAAGACGCCCTAGTTCGTCCACTGCAATCTCGGACTCAGGCTTGGTGTAAGCAAAAAGGCCATGTTCTTCAAACGCATCAAGCAATCCGCTTCGAACGACGGGATTCATCGCAATTCCAACCAGTAGCGCCTCGATTTGGGATCGCCAAGGACGAAGGTCTGTTTTTGCGACAGGCGAAGCACCCATGGCAAGCTACGGTCATGTCGGACTTTGGGGCGAGCTTTGCGGAGGTTGCATATAAGGGGACCTTTTGAATTGGCCTGTACTTTAGTCGATGTGCGCGCCCCAATTGACGAACTAACAAACGACACTTCAGTTAGTTCCGAGGCAGCGCCTCCGCCTACATCGAGGCTGATTCCTATGCGCGAACTTGGCATCTCGAACGAACTCAAGAATATTCCTGATGTGAGGAGACTATGTTATTTTACGGCGATGGCATGTACGGACGCTCGCTCTAAAGCTGGCGATCAGTTTTGCATACAGCGAAGGAGTGGATACGTCTAACCGCTAGTCATCTTGAATCGAAGTTCGCCACTGCGGCTTCTCCTCTAGCCACCACTCTGGGTCGCTCTCTCCAGCTTTCACGCCGTGGCGCTGATCGAGCATTTATCTCAGCCTATAGTGACAGCTCTGCCAGGGGAGCAGCTGATGCCTTTGTCGCGCTTGAATGACGGATTTGAGATTGATTTGGAAGGAATAGCTTTCAGCATGGCGGATAGACGCGGACATACATGGCGATGTCTCATCACCGATAGAGCCTTAACCGACGCCATTAGTG
The DNA here is from genome assembly GCA_963806465.1 of uncultured Alphaproteobacteria bacterium. GTDB lineage: Bacteria > Pseudomonadota > Alphaproteobacteria > Rhizobiales > Xanthobacteraceae > BOG-931. The sequence goes on from CAWDZD010000045.1 coordinate 160,188, forward strand.
GCGACCCAACGCAAAAACAAAAAACTGAGTGGTTTCGCGCCAAACGCAGTTCTGTCGAACGAGCCGCGTCCGACAGATTTGATATGGGTGCATTTGAAAAAGATGGGTTCATCCGCATTGCGCATCGGAAACGCAACGGTTGAGGTTTCGCTCGGCGCATTCCTTTCGCTGGATTCCCGGGAAACGCTTACGCCGTTGCATTGGCGCGCAAAAGTGTTTTCGCAAGCCAAGACCCGAAGCATGAAGCTATCTCGGTTCTTCGCTTCCGTCGTGCTTCCTGATCTCAGGCTTGTCGTACAAGACCACGTTCAACAGGGAGTTACGGATTTCCAGTTTTCCGTTGTATTCGATATAGCCCAATTTGCGAAATTTGTTCATGAAATGACTGACACGTGATCGAGTCGTCCCGATCATCTCCGCGAGGGTTTCCTGACTAAACTTTCCAATCGGCTCAACCGTGGCTTCCTTGCCGAAATTCGCCAGAAGCAGAAGGGTCCGCGCCAACCGTTTTTCGCTGGAATTGAATAATTGGTCGATCAGGTCCTCTTCAATTCGACTGTTCCGACTCAATAAATCCGCCATGAACAATTCGGAAAATCCCGGCTGATCATGCAAAGTGGCAATCATTTCTGCTTTGGGGATGCGCGTAATCAGGGTTTGCTCGATCGCCGTAGCTGTTGTGACCCGCAGCGGATGGCCATTCAGACATCCTTCGCCAAAAAAGTGTCTAGGTTCCAAAATACCTACGACTGCTTCCTTGCCCCGCTCGGAAACGACGGTGAGCTTGATCTTGCCCGTCTGGATGTAAAAAACCGCGTCCGCCTCGCTACCCTGTGAAAAAACAACTTGGTCCTTGCGATACTCGGTTATGGTTTTCCCATCACCCACTTTGGCGAGAAATGTTTGCGGCTCAAATGCGGCTTTCGTACTTTTCTTCATAAATTGTCCTCTTCCCCGGACGAAGTCAGTATCAAATCAGGCAAACGTATAGCGCTTCCGACGCCCAAAATACATACCCGGCTTCGGTGTCACGCTGACGCGCTTAACCGAGAAGTTTCAGACGCGATGTATTTCACGTCCCGTCATGTCTATCGACGCTCGCCTGAAAAGCGGGTCAATTGGCGGCGTGCCCAAATCCAAGCCGCGAGGCAAAGCGCTGAGGAGATAGAAAGCGCCAGAAGGGCTTGCGCGTAATGTCCCATGCCGTCCTCCAATACACCTACCGACCTCAAGACCGTGATCATCCGTGCATTAGACGCTGCGTTGAGACGCATGCGAGCCTCATTGAACTGCACGACGAGACTTATCTAGCATTTCGACGCACCTTGCGATTAGTCGCCGCGCCGAGACGGGAACGCTCCTATTCACCCCTCGGATCATTGAGCCGTTGAACGATACGTTGCGTATTTCCGCCACCAGATATTCAACGAGCACTTAGATACGCGTGCCGGTGAAGGTGGAGCCGCCGAAGGCCCCCAGCGTCACGTTGCCGCCGATCTGGTTGCCGTTCACCGTGCCGGTAAATTCGAGCGTCATTGGCATCGGGTCGGTGATTGATACCTTCCAAGAAACATCATTACCATTGACCGTCCCGTCAAAGATTTCGACCGAATTTCCGCCGGCCATTTGACTGCCCTTAAGTGTGGTGGCTTCTGTATTCAATGAGAGGGTGGCCTGACGCTCGCCCATTGGCGTGGACACCACGAGGTTCCAATTTCCATCCACAGTCATGGAGTTCTCCTTTAAAAGACGTTTAAGGTGGGATCGAACCTTCAGATTTTGCACAATTGTACGAACCGCTCGATCTCATCCTCTTTGGTGGCGAAGGAGGTGACGAGGCGCGCCAAGATTTGATCGGGGTTGAGCTTCAAGCTTGTGCTTGAGCGTCCATAATACCGGGCACCAGAGGCCTTAAGCCTCGCATCGAGCGCACGCGGCATTGCGACGAAGACGAGATTGGCCTCCACGGGCCAAACCGGCGCCAAGCCAACAGCGGCAAGCTTGGCTAAGAGCTGATCGGCCATAAGGTTGGCGTGGCGCGCCAGGGCGATCCATCGGTCGTCTGCTAGGATCGCTGCAAATTGTGCGGCCAGGAACCGATGTTTGGACAGAAGATGACCGGCGCGCTTGCGGCGTTCGGCCATGAAGATCGCGCGTTTGGGGTCGAAGAACACGACAGCTTCCGCAGCGAGCGCACCGGCTTTTGTGGCGCCGAATGAGAGAACGTCAATCCCGGACTGCCACGTTGCTTGCGCCGGCGTGGCGCTGAGCCGAACCAACGCATTCGCAAAACGCGAACCATCCATATGAACGACAAGCGAACGCTCATGCGCGATCTCGCAAAGAGCTGCGATTTCGTCCGGGCGGTAGACGGTCCCCATTTCAGTTGCCTGCGTGATGGAAAGTGCCGACGCGACCATCTGGTGCGGGCTGTGTCCAAATTGTTCCGCTAAGGAGCGCTTCAACGTCTCGGTCGTTATCTTCCCATTTCCGCCCCGAAGTTCGACCAGCTTGAGGCCGCCGCCAAAGAACTCCGGCGCGCCGCACTCATCTGTGGCCACGTGGGAGTCGGCGTGACACAGCACAGCGCCCCAGGGAGGCGCAACGTGGCTAAGGGCCAAAGCATTCGCTGCCGTTCCGGTCGGCACCAGAAACATTGCCACTTCGTGCTCGAAAAGCTCCGCCAAGCGATGCTCAACAGATTGCGTCCAATCGTCATCGCCGTAGGCGCGCGCAAATCCTTCGTTCGCTTGCACGATTGCATCGAGGATGGCTGGGGCAACCGGTGCCGCGTTGTCACTTAAGAAATTCACGTCTCATTTTCCGCTGGAGTTCCGTGGGGTGACTTGGCACAGCACGGAGGCGCTCAGGCCCGGCGAGGATAGCATGACCAAATGCAACAGACCCGAGGTCCGCTCGTGATTAATCTTCTCGGCGATTTTCCAAAGCCGCGAACCTGAACGAGACGCAATCGAAGCCGGCTATGTCGAGCCCACCGTCCATGAACACCCCAGCAATGAATGACCAATGAAACGCCGCGACCAAACGAGAACAACTATCAGGGGATGCGCTCGGAAACGCCGAATATTGCTGAACTTTCCGATGCAGTAACGGCGCTCATAACTGCTCGGTTGGAGGCTGCTGTTCGAGGACTAGCTGAGTGGGGGATTCGTCCGCTCTAATCCGCCGAAGTCCGTCACTAGCCGACCAAAATGACGGTACTTCTGACGGTATCGACGCAATCCACACTACCCTAAATGGCTAAGGCAAAAGATCAATTCCGTTCCGCTGTGATTGATGGCGCCCCAGCCAATCAAAATATTGAAAAATAGACGCTATTTGGCTCTGGTCTTGGAGCCGCTGTCGTCATTCAGAAATTCGTTCTGTGCTTCATTATAGCTAAAAGGCGCTTTGTCAGAAGTTTGGCATGCTCATTGGCCAAACATTACGTGGATCGGCGCGCCATGATCCGTCGCCAACGGCGTTGTTTGTCAATGCACCGCCGCGTACATGATGCGTTCCTCGCTGGCCTCACGCGCCGTGAATTCTTCGACGACGCGGCCCTGTCGCGTCACCAGGATGCGATCGGACAGATTGATAATTTCCGGCAGATACGAGGAGATCACCACCACGGCCATTCCTTCGTCGGCCAGTTGATTGATGAACTGGTGGATTTCAGCGATCGCTCCAACGTCGACGCCGCGCGTCGGTTCGTCGAAAATAATCAGCTTGGGCGTTTGCACCAGCGATTTGGCGATGACCACTTTCTGCTGATTGCCACCCGATAGCTCGATCACTCGCGCGTCGCCGTTGATGGCGCGGATTTTCATTGCCGCGATCCATTTCTTGGCCAGGCGGCGCATCTCCGCCAGGTTGACGAGGGAAAAAATCCCGCCCTTGGTAGCCATCGCGCAAATATTGAGATTGCCGCCAATGGACATCGTTTCGAAGAAGCCTTCGATCTTGCGATCCTCGGTGACGTAAACGATGCCATCGCGCACCGCGGGCTGCGGCACGCGGTAGCGGACCGGGCGGCTGTCGAGCTTGACCTCGCCACCGTGAAAAAGATCACGCTTGACGACGCCGGCGATGATCTTGGCGGTTTCGGTGCGGCCCGAGCCGATCAGGCCAAACATGCCCGTCACTTGGCCGCCATAGACCGAGAACGACATGTTGCGTACCAGCGATCCCATCGACAGGTTTTGTACGCTCAACACCTTGCGCCCGCGCTTGCGGACGGTTCTGCCGGCGGCATGAACGCCGTAGATCTCGCCGGACAGATTGCGTCCGACCATCGCCCGAATGACCGCAGCGCGGTCGAGATTGGCGGCGGAGTCGGTCAGCACGTGCTGGCCGTCGCGCAGCACCGTGATGCGATCGGCATTCTGCAGCGCCTCTTCCAGTGCGTGACTGATAAAGATAATTGAGACGCCGCTTTGCTTTAAGCGCTTCATCAGACTGAAGAAGTGAAATTTCTCCTCGGGCGTGAGTGAGGCGGTCGGTTCGTCGAAGATGATAATGCGGGCTTTCTGACGTACCGCCCGCGCGATCTCCACCATCTGCCGCTGGGCGGCGCCGAGCGAGCCGACCGAAGCCGTCGGATCGACGCCGAAATTCAACGATTGCAGGAATTGCTGAGCCGCGATGTTTATCCCGCGCATGCGGTTGAAGAATTGTTCCCTGCCGAGGAAAATGTTTTGGGCGACGGTCAACGCCGGAACGAGACTGTTCTCCTGGTAGACCATGGCGATGCCCGCGTTGAGGGCATCCTTCGGCACGTTGAACGCGGCCGGCTTGCCGTCAAGCAGTATCGTCCCGGAAGTCGGCGTGACTGCGCCGGCGATGATCTTGGTCAGCGTCGATTTGCCGGCGCCATTCTCACCGACCAGCGCGTGAATCTCATTGCTTTCGAGTGTAAAGCTCACCTGCTTTACCGCCGCGACGCCGCGATATTCCTTGGTGATCGCATGCATTTCCAGAACCGGACTCATTGCTCGATCAACTCGTCGGTCGGAATTGACAGAACGACGTCCCCGCCCTTGCTGGCCACGAACAGCGTTTGCGAGTGTTCGAGCATGCTGGTCGTGCCGTGGCGGGTGCCGTCGGCGCGACTGTGGAGGCTGAGAATCGGCTCGAAATTGTCATCAAGCTTGATGATCAATCCGTAGGTGCGCGAGGGGGCCCACGGCTTGAGCACGCCCATTTGTTTTAGGGCACCTCCTTGTATTGGTTCTAGATACGAGCGCCCGTTGGCGAGCGCTGGAGCGATCCAGTAATCGGGCTCGATTTCGCTCAACATGCGGCGCCGATAACCGTCCTCGCGCAACACGAATTCAATGAGTTGGCTGCGCGGCGCGAACACCGCGAGCCACGCCCCGCCATCGGATGCTGCCGCAAGCCGCGCCGGATACCCGGGCAAATCCATGAGAACGGGCTCCGGCGGAGAAGCACCGCTGGGATCAAGCAAGACGAGCCGATGCGCCCAGCTTTCGGAGACAACGATACGGCCATCAATTGGCAGCGCGCCGAACGGCCAGCGCAGTTGCTCGGCTAACAGCCGCGGGACGCCGCCATGCGGGAAAAGCACAACCGAGCCGGTGCCGTCTCCGCCGGCGCCGGTTTCCATGAGATCGCGCTTCCATTGATCGGCGGCATGTCGTGCTGAGCCTCGACAGACGATCAAGGTGTCGTCGGCAAAGCAGAGCGCCGTGGCGCAGCTGGTTTGCGCCGCCGGCAACGGCACGACTGCCCCACGCGGTTCGACAATGACCACTTCTGCGCCAGTGAGGCCGACCGCAAGCCGTCCGTCGGCAGCGGCTGCGACGCAGGCGATCGGCCGGTCAAAGCTGCGGACGACCGTGCCGGTCTCCAACTTTCGAAGATCGCGGCCCGAGGAGAACAGCACCTCGCCGCCATGGAGTACGAGATTATCGGGCGCACGCGCCTCCAAGGCGGTGTGGGCCTCCTCCAACCTTTGATTCGGGCGCAGCGCGCCGTCCATCGGTGGCACCGTGACGGCGGCGTCGCCGCGTCCGAAAAACCGATCGATCGCACCGCGCATCATCTACTGGCGCCCCAGTAGTCGTGGAAGCCATGCCAGTTGGGATCGGCGCCCGCCAGGCGATGGCGGCCGATGCGGTTATTGGCGATGCCTCCGAGATAGAGGTTGCCCTTGTGTTCGCGCATCGAGGTGATCATGGGGTGATTGATGCCCTTGAGATCCCACAGGGCATCGAGCACTTCACCATTGTCGTTGAATTTCACCACGCAGCCCGTGTTCAGATTGGGATAGAGCCATTCATCTTGCGCAACGCGGCGGGACATGCGGCGGCGGAACCCCGGAATCTGGAAGGCGAGATCAACCGCGGGCGAGCGCATGCCGACGATCGCCAGCCAATAGGTGCCGTCCGAAGCGCGATTGATATTGTCGGGATAGCCCGGCAGGGAAGCAATGACGGTCTCCAAACGGCCACTCTTTGGTCCGTCGAACCAGTACCGCTTGATACAGCAGCCCCAAGTCTCGGCGAACAGGATCGACTGGCCTTCATGGCTGGTACAGACGCCGTTCGGAAATTTCAAATTACGAATGACCGTGCGAGTCGAATCGGTCCGCGGGTCATAGCAGATGATACGGCCGTTGCCGCGGCTTTCCAGCGAATTGACCGGCCATTGATGCATCTCGTAACGAATAGTGGCTTCGGAAAAGAAGATCCGCCCGTCGGGCGCGATGTCGAGATCGTCGGCAAGGCGAAGTCGGGAATCGTCATTGACTGAAAATGTCGAGCGATTGGTCTCGTCGGTCGCCTTCGACACGGTACCGTCCGGCGCGACACGATAGAGGCCCATTCCGCCGACGCAGACATAAAGATTCTGCTCGCGATCAAACGCCAGCCCTAGTGGTTGACCGCCGATATGAGCAAATAATTCGAGCTTCTTATAGTCGGGAGCAAGGAAGCGCATAATGTCGCCGTGCCGCGTGCCGCAATAGAGGTTGTCGGCCAGATCGAAGATGACGTCTTCCGGCGCCTCGACCTGACCGAGGCCGATGAGTTCAACGTCTCTCAGCTTGTCGTTGACTTCATACCGAGACCCGGAACCCGCCGCGGTCGGTGGGCTGGGCGGCAGATCGTTGACCGTCGGCGACACATAGACTTTGGACAATACTTTGTGACGGTTCTTCAGCCAGCGGACGTCGAGAGCCGCCGCCAGAAGCAAAATGAGGCCGAGCAGCATACCCCCGGCACCGCTCGGAATGCCGAGCCGTACTACGCCGTTGGTGATGACAAGGACGATAATCGCCCCAGTCAGCGCCTTGCCGGTCGAACCGCGGCCGCCACCCAGGCTATTGCCGCCGAGGAGAGCCGCCGTCAGGGCGGCGAGCTCCATGCCGAAGCCAGCGTCCGCACCAGCGCTGCTGAGCCGCGCCGCATACATAAATCCGGCGATGCCGACAAGCGCTCCCGACAAGACATAAGTGCCGCAAACGGTCCAACGCACCGAAATACCGGAATTGTGCGCCGAACGGCGTGATCCGCCAACGGCCATGATTCTCCAGCCGGGACGTGTGCGGCTGAGCCATATGTGACCGATAAGCACAGCCGCAACCAAAAGGATGGCGCTGAAGGGGAGGCCGAATACCGAGCCCGATCCGATGAAATCCCAGATGTCGGAGTCGGCAAAGCCGCCGGATATCTGCACCGCGTATTTGAGCAACAGCATATCGACCACGGCACGCACGATGATCAGCGTCACCAAGGTCGTCAGGAACGCGCGAAGCCTGAGCAGGCCGACCAGCAAGCCGTTGAGCAAGCCGACCAGACAGCAGGCGGCGAGCGTGCAGAGGAACGCGACGCCGACCGGCCAGCCGAGAATGTTCATCACCACCAGCGCCGTGAAGTTGCCGAGCGCGAAGTTCGAACCGACCGAGAGGTCGATGCCGCCCGCGACCATCACGATCATCATGGCCAGCACGACAAAACCGAACTCGCCGAGCTGCCGCAACGAAACAACCAGGCTGGCCGGACTGAAAAAATCCGGGATGAGGTAGCCGAACAGAGCCACGGTAATGATGAGGAACGTGAACGGCGCGACGTTGTCGATCCAGCGCTTGGTCAGAATTTCGCCGAGCACGTGGTCGGGGATGTATTTGTAGCGGGCGCGGACGAGGGCCTCACCCAGGCTCAGCTTGCGTCTCGCACTGCCGTTCCGCGCGGCGGCGATCGCAACGACGTCGACCATCATTCTCCTCGTACAACGCTTGAACGTACGAAGCACGGGGCGCGCACGCAGCCGCCGCCCCGCGCTTTAGCTTAAGCTATTTTGCCGCTGTCGCGGTCGGCAGCGCCCAGCAACTATCCGGCTTCAGCGTGTCCTTTGTCAGGACCGTGAGTGGCGAATAGTCGATGATCTTGACGGTGCCCGGCTTAGGCTTCATTTCCAGCAACGCCTTGATCAGGGTATTCATATCGCGGCCCTGACCCATGGCGTTGTAACTGATTAGCGCGCTGAATGTGCCGTTGTTGACGTTGTCGCAAGCGGACGTCGCGCCGCCACCCGACGTCACCACATAGACTTGGCCGGTCTTGCCGGCTTCGCGAACCGCGGCGCCAACACCGGTATCCATGCCGTCCCAAAAGCCGATGATGCCGCAAAGATCGGAGTTCTGCTGCAGCACGGTCTGGGTGATGGCTTTCGCTTTCGAGGCGTCCCAATCGGCCGCCTGATTGGAGACGACTTTTATTTCCGGATGTTCGGCGAAGATCTTTTGGATGCCCTCGATCTGATAGACGCTGGCACCGCCGGTCAGAACGCCCTGCACAATCGAGACCTTGCCGGATTTGCCGCTGCCCTGGCCGCATTGCTTGACAATGAGGTTCGCGGCCATTTCACCGAGGCCGTTGTAATCGGAGCCTACATACGCTTCCGAGACGTAGGCCGACTTCATATTGATCTGCACCGTGTAGATGCCCGCGGCTTCCGCCTGTTTGAGCAGACGCGCGTAAGATTGAATGTCGGGGCTGTGGACGACGATGAGGTCGGGCTTTTCGGCGATGAGCTGCGTCAGGGCCTGCGCGCCGGCCTCGGTGCTCCAGTTCGGGTCGCGAACGACATAGGAATAGCCAAGCTCTTCGGCTTGCTTGGCGAGCTGCGAATTCCACGCCTGGGCGAGATCGAAGCCCATCGCGATCGGCACGAAGGCAACCTTCTTGCCCTTGAAGACGTCGAGATAGCCGGCGCGGCTTGGATCGACCAGGCCGTCAGCGCGCGCGCCAGTCAGCGCCGCGGTCATGCAAAGCACTCCCGCAAGCGCGCCGATGATGACTTTTGATTTCATGATTTTCCTCCTGGGTTGGCCGTTGGCGGTGTTCCGCTTCTGATTAGACTCTCGCGGCCCTGCGATGAGCCGCCATTTCAAATGTCTCCTTGTTGCGCCGTCTGCTCGTCACGCGGGTTGAGGATGCTGTCGACGACAATGGCGATCAGCAGGATGACGCTCTTGATGACGTTTTGACCGGTGTATTGAATGTCCATGATGGTCATGCCGTTCAACAACGTGCCGATCAGCAGCGTGCCGACAATCACGTTGCGGACACCGCCTTTGCCGCCGGACAGGCTGATGCCGCCGAGCACGACAACGAGGATGACATCGTAGAGCAGCGTCGAGTTGACGATGCGCGTGTTCATCAGCGTGACGCCGGTGGCCATGATCAGGCCGGCGGCATAGCCGACCAGCGACGAGAAGACATATTGCAGCACCACCAGCGGCCGCACCGGCAAGCCGCTGATGCGCGCGCTGGCCGGATTGTCGCCGGTGGCGTAGACGAATTGGCCGAGCCGCGAGTAGAGCAGGAACAAAGCGACCGCCAGCGCGAATCCGGCGAACAGCAGGATGGGAATGGGAATTCCCAGCACCCGGCCGGCACCAAGAACCTCGATGCTGGAGGCACTCGCCGGCAAGTAAACCAAATCCTGCCCAAACACCGCGTAGCGCCCGAAGCCATAGACGAAGGCGCCCATCGCCAATGTCGCGAACAAAGCCGGGATTTCCACGTAGGCGATCAAAAATCCAATGATCAGCCCGACAATCGCGGCGAACACCAAGCCAAGCAGCAAAGCCAGCCAGATCGGACAGCCGTTGGTCATGAGTGTGAAGGCGAACGCCGTCGACACTGCCATGACCGCGATCTGCGACAGGTCGATGCCGCGGCCGATAACGACGATCGCCATGCCCACGGCAAGAATACCGAGAACGGCAACGCCCCGGATCAAGGTGATGATATTGCCGTAACTGAGAAAGCCCGGGAGCACGAGCGCGAACGTCGCGAACAGCGCGACCCACAGCAAGAAAACGATCTGCTCCTGGCTCAACCTTGGCATCGATGGCTCTTTTGGCGCATCGCCGATGCGCCGAAACAACGTCCGAATAGACGCGGCGGGTACGGCCCAGCGGGTCCATTTTATCTGTTCAATTTTGTCGTGAGCGACGCGGCGGCTAGTGCCGGAAACCTCCCTTTCGTCTTCTTTTGTCGGACAGTATCGGTGGGCCAATTTTTGTCAAGACAACAATGCCGGGAGTTAGCGTTTGACAAACCAGAGAAGTGGCGTCCTTAATCTAGAAAATTGTCCGACAGAAAATTTGATCACCGGAGGAAATCGGCGCCCATGACCGAGCAAGCCGAACTCGATTTTCAGACGAGGGAAGCGCTTCCCGTCTATCGCAGCGTCGCCAACACGATTGGTGAACGCATCCTTAGCGGCCAATGGCCGATCGGCTCCGGTCTGCCGTCGGAGACGGCGCTGGCGCAAACCCTCGGGGTCAATCGCTCGACCATCCGCGAGGCTATCCGGGTCCTGGAGGAGAACGGCATGCTGCGCCGTCGCCCCGGCGGCAAACGGCTCTTCGTCACCGCCCCGAGCGACACTGAAGTGGCGGTGCGCGTGAAAGCTGCCATGGTGCTACAGGAGATGAGCTTTCTCGAATTGTGGGAGGCGATGCACTGCATCGAGCCGGCGATCGCCGCCGCCGCTGCAATCCGCATTTCCAACGCCGAGCTCGATCTTCTGGAGGAGAACGTTGATCGCACCCGGCACGCGGCCGCCCATTCCAAGGATTTGGTGGCGCTCGATTCCGAGTTTCACGGCATTGTCGCCAGCGCCTCACGCAGCCGCACGCTGCAGCTTTGTCGCGCGCCGATCGGGCAGCTTTTCCTTCCAGCGTGTCTGCGCCTGATTTTGCGTCTCAACGTCGTCGAACGCATGGTTTTCGCCCACGAGCAGATTCTGGATGGCCTGCGCAACCACGACGTCGCCAAAGCGCGGCTGTGGATGACCAAACATATCGTTGACAGCAAGCGCGGCTACGAATTGGCTAATCTCGATATGGCGCAGCCCATTCCTTGGCCCGCCGACGAATAAGCCGCTTGGCACGATCATGAGCGGCATAGTTGAAAGTCTCGATACAGAAGCGGCGCAGAGCGACAGTCTTGCCGCGCGCTTAGGGCGATTGATCGAGAGCGAATGCGGCGCCGGCAGTCGCGTCGCCAATTTGGGCACGATGGAAGACGGGCATGCCGGGCTGACCTTTGGTTTTGATGTGTTAGGTGTCGCCGGGCAATCGCTCGGTTCCTACGTTCTCAAGCTGGCCCCGGTTGGTGTCACGCGCCGCGGCAACACGGATGTCTATCGGCAGGCGCCGCTGCTTCGGGCATTGAAGGCCGCCGGTGTGGGGGTGCCGGCGGTGCCTTGGGCCTCGCCAGATGAGGGAGCACTTGGCACGCCCTACATCGTCATGGAGCGCCTGCCCGGCCGGGTGTTTTTGGTATGGGAGCCGCACAACTCGTTTGGGCGTGAACGAGCGCAGTTGCGCAGAGTTTGGCTGCAGGCGGCGCGAATGCTGGCTCAGCTGCATGGGGTCGACTGGCAAAGCGTGCTTCCCGATTGGGAAAAGCCCCGGCCGCTGCTTGCGGAACTCGATTTCTGGACGCCGCTGCTGCGACACGCGCCGGATCCGCGATGGCTCGCAGCCGGTACCGAGCTCAGGAGCTTGCTGGCCGCGGACATTCCTGATGGCCAGCCGATCGGCGTCGCCCATGGCGATTTTCAGCCGGGCAACATTCTGTACGTCGACGGTCGAGCTGAGACGTTGATCGATTGGGAACTGGCGTCGATCGGTTCCCAGGGATTGGACCTCGGCTGGTTGCTCATGATGTCAGACGGTGAAGCTTGGGATCCGGGCTGGCGGCCGGTCGCGCCTGTGTCGCGGGACGATCTCGTCAACGCATACCGCGAAGCCGGCGGCCCCGCGCTCCTCAATATCGATTGGCACCAGGCTTTGGCGCACTTTCGCGGCGGTGCCATCGCTTGTCTCAACGTCAAGCTGCACCGCAGCGGCAAACGCAGGGACGACCTGTGGGAGCGGTTCGCCACGTCGGTGCCAATGTTGTTTGCACGCGGCATCGAGCTGGCGCGCCGCGCTGCAAATCGATAACGCGCGGAGGACTATGTGATTGATTTTGAAATTCCGAGAGAGCTGGCGGAGCTGCGCGATCGCGTCGAGGGCTTCATTGCTGACAAAATCATTGCGTACGAGAACGACAAGCGACAAACCGCGCACGGCGCTTCCGAGGCGTTGCGCCGCGAACTTGTTGAGCTGAGCCGCGCCGCCGGTCTGTTGTCGCCGCACGGGCCAAAGGAATTCGGCGGTCTCGGACTGGATCACCGCGGCATGGCGGTGGTGTTCGAAGCAGCCGGCTGGTCAACGCTCGGACCGCTGGCGCTCAATATTCAGGCCCCCGACGAGGGCAACGTCAATCTGCTCAACGTCATCGCCACGCCGGAACAGAAGGCGCGCTGGCTGGCGCCATTGGTACGGGGCGAGATTCGTTCCGTCTTTTCCATGACCGAAACTGTGACCGACGGCGCCGGCTCCGATCCCTCGCTGCTGCAGACGACCGCGCAACAAACTGCCGATGGCTTTGTCATCAACGGCCGCAAGTGGATGATCACCGGCGTGCCGGAGGCCAGCATCAATATCGTCATGGCGCGCACACTCGACGCCAGGGGAGTTGACCTCGGAGCGACAATGTTTTTCGTCGACATGGACGCGCCCGGCTTCCGCGTCGACCGCATGCTGGACACGATCGATTCGAATTCACCCGGCGGACATGCCGAGGTCTCCTTCAAAGACGTTCTCGTAACGCCCGATCGCGTACTGGGGCAAATCGGCGAAGGCTTCCGCAATGCGCAGGTCCGGCTCGGTCCGGCTCGCCTGACCCATTGCATGCGCTGGCTCGGCGCAGCGCGGCGATGCCACGCCATCGCCGCCGAGCATGCCAGACGACGCCATTCGTTCGGCCGCACGCTCGGCGAACATCAGGGCGTCGGCTTCATGTTGGCCGACAATGAAATCGATCTGCATCTGTCGCGCCTGACGATTTGGCATGCGGCTTGGCTGCTGGATCGTCATGAGCACGCGCGCGACGAAACCAGCATGTCCAAGGTGTTCTGTTCCGAGGCACTCGGCAGGGTGGTCGATCGCAGCCTGCAGATTCTTGGATCGATTGGGATAACGCGCGACACGGTCGTCGAGCGCATCTATCGCGACATCCGGCCGTTCCGCATCTACGACGGTCCCTCCGAAGTTCACCGCCACGCGCTGGCGCGGCGCATCGCGTCGCGGAATACGCATCGACGGCAATAACAGCGGTCACGCTCATGGAACGGCTGCCGACCTACGAACAGCTTTATGCTTCGTTCCGCTGGACCATTCCGGCGCGATACAATATCGCCGCCGATGTTTGCGACCGCCACGCGGCGGATGCGAGCAAAGTTGCGCTGATCGGCGAAGGACCCGACGGCAGGACTTGGCGAATGACCTTTCGCGATGTTCAGCGCAAAGCCAATCAGCTGGCGAATCTCTTGGTCTCCGTCGGCCTGGTCAAGGGCGACAGAGTCATGCTGTTGCTCGGCCAAAATCCGTGGACCGCGATCGCGCATGTCGCGTGCTGGAAAGCCGGCCTGATTTCTGTGCCAATTTCGGCGCTGTTTGCTGCCGACGCCGTCGCCTATCGGCTCAATCTGGTCAGCGCGCGCGTCCTCATTACCGACCGGGAAAATCTCTCGACTGCCGTGCGGACCATGGTGATGGCAACGCAAGCAGTCCGCCTCTACCTCATCGACGGCCGCGCGCCCGAGGCCGAGTCCTTGCCTGAAGCGCTCGAAGCGGCACGCGATAGTTTCACGAACGTTGACACCGCGGCCGACGATTCGGCCTTCTTGAATTTCACGTCAGGCACGACGGGCAATCCGAAAGGCGCTCTGCAGGCTCACCGCTCCATGCTCGGACATTTGCCGGGAGCCGAATTCGGTCTCGATTTCTTCCCACAACCGGGCGACGTCATGTGGTCGCCGGCGGATTGGGCGTGGCTCGCCGGTCTGATGGATGTACTGATGCCGGCCTGGTACCACGGCGTTCCGGTCCTCACCTTCCGGGCGCCACGGTTCGATCCCGAACAGGCCTTCGCCATGATTGGCCGCCATCGGGTGCGCGCGACGCTCTTGGTACCGACGATGCTGCGGCTGATGCGCCAAGTCCCCGATCCTGTTGGACGCTTTGGCGCCAAGCTTCGCGCTATTTATTCCGGCGGCGAGTTGGTTGGTAAGGAGCTTCTCGAATGGGGCAGCGAGGTCTTGAGGATACCGATCAATGAAGTATTCGGTCAGACCGAGTGCAATCTCGTGCTCGGTTCGAATGCCAGCGTCATGCCGATCAAGCCCGGTTCGATCGGACGTACAGTACCGGGCCATGTCGCCGCGATCGTCAACGATGCCGGAGAAGAACAGCCGCCCGGAACTATCGGCAATATTGCCTTTCGCAGTCCTGATCCGGTGATGATGCTTGAATATTGGGGCAACCCGGAAGCGACCCGCGACAAATATGCCGATGGCTGGCTGATCACCGGCGATCTCGGCGTCCGCGACGACGACGGCTATTTCTGGTTTCAAGGACGCGCTGACGACGTCATCACCAGTGGCGGCTATCGCATCGGTCCTTCCGAAATTGAGGACGCGCTCGCCCGGCACCCCGCGGTCGTGATGGCCGCCGCCATCGGCGTGCCCGACCCGGTACGGACTGAATCAATCAAGGCGTTCGTGGTCTTGAAGGACGGCTTCCGCGGTAGCCCGCAGCTCGTCGACGAAATCCGCAGCTTCGTACGCGATCACTTGGCCAAGCATGAAGTGCCGCGCGACGTCGAATTCGTGGCCGCGCTGCCGATGACCACGACCGGAAAAATCATCCGCCGCCAATTGCGGGATGCCGAGCGGCCGAAATAAGTTGGCGAATTCCGCTGTTGAGCGGAAGCTGACTTCATAACACGTCGGGGTGATTTACCAGTTTGGGATGCCCGCCTGGCGCCACGCCTCAGCAAACGTCTTCGACGTCCGGACGGCGGGTTGGCATCAGTACTATGCGACGACCAGGCTGTCTTTAGCCGTGAGCGAACGCTTGAGCTTTCGGTCGCGGGCCTCGTCGGCACATTTCAGAACGTGAGCGTCGCGATTGATGACTTGCAGGTTCGGCAGTCCCCAATAACCAAGCAGGTCCGGCCAGCGCATGTTGCGATGCTCGTTCCAGACACGGTAGAGCGGCATGCGATGATCGACCTCCCCGTTCTTCCAGAGGCGGCCGCCCGTTTGGCCGCAGCGACGTGCCTGAAGCCGTCGTAACAAAGCGGCTTGTTCGCTTGGCGCGTTCCAGAATTGCCAGGCGATGACGCACGCGCAATGCCAGGTGGCCCGCTTGTTCGGGCCTTTACTCCACAGGTCGATATGCCACCCGAATTGATAAACGCGCTGCCCGCACACGCAGCAGAAACCCGGGCCTCGCGCGAAGGCCTTTTCTCGATAGGGCGCGGGCGGGACGCGCAATGTTGCCGGCATTCCGCGCCGAGCCTGGCCAAGCTGCCACGTCCAGCCATCCGGCTGGCCACTTCGCGCCGCCAGGGCCCGCGCGAGACGATCGGCGCGCAGCGGATGAGCGCGCCAGTAGGAGTTGATTGCGAGGCGGGGCGTCGGCGGAATGAATGACCTGGTCAGCGCGCGGCTGAGCACGCCGGATGGGAAGATGCCGGGCAACGCTTTCCTGAGGCGCGTGAGCGCACGGCGATTGATCTCAGCCTTTTGCTCTTGCCAGTTGGACATGCGATGCGGCCCCCCGGCCAGCATCGCACTTAAACGTAAACAGTTGCCCACCCGAGGTTCGAGCGCACCGGGGCCAAATTGTCGCTCGGGCTACCACCAGAGACCAAAGTGTCAAACTCCGTGGTGAGAAGTCATTCCTCATTTTGTAGACTAGTCCTCGGCGACAGTAATAAGTCACGGATCGTGCTAGACGTGAGCCATAAGGCTCGTGCCCGCTTGGCTCGGAGCTATCGCGGTTATTGGGGGGAATAGCGGTGTCGGCGTCGAATGTAACAGGTCGCGGGAGCGTATGGGTTGGCGTTTTGGTGGCCTTGGCTGCGGCTGCCGGCTATGCGCTCGCCAACACGTCGGCGAGCGTCGCCTATCACGGCGGCAGCAACGCCCTAACGGTCGCGGCGACGCGTTTTCTCGTGCCGACGGCCGGACTGATCGGTTGGTTGCACTTAGGCGGCGTCTCACTGGTGCTGCCAAAGCGTGATGCGGTAGTTTCGGCTTTGCTCGGAGTTGCGACCGCGCTCTATACCTGGGCGCTACTCAAATCTTTCAGTTCGATTCCGTTCGCTTCGGCGGTGCTGATCTTCTATTTGTTCCCCCTGATAGCCGCCGCGATTGTCGCTGTCCTTGGCTGGGAAAGATTTGCTTGGCAGACCGGTGCGGCCACGTTGCTTGCTCTCGTTGGGCTGGCGCTGGCGCTCGATATTCGGAGCGGCAATCTCAACGCGTTGGGCGTCGCGCTGGCTTTTTTTGCGGCTCTCGGATTGGCCGTGGTTATTGTCGTCTCAAGCCGAATCATAGGGAAGGGCGACGCTCGGCCGCCGACCCTCTACATGGCCGCCGCCGCCAGCGCCCTGTTGTTAGTGCTGTGCGCGGCGAGCGGGGACTTGGCGTTGCCCAATACACCTTCCGGGTGGCTCGGCTTCATCGCAGCCGCGGGATTTTACGGTTTCGCGATGATCGCCTTTTTCATTGCCCTATCGATGATCGGACCAGTGCGCGCATCGCTTTTGTCGTATGCCGATGCGGTTATATCCGCCGGGCTTGGCGTGATCGTACTCGGTCAGACACTGACGCTGCTCCAGGTCGTAGGAATAGCGCTTGTGATCGTGGCACTCGTCGGCGCGACATTACCGAGATGAGCAGGATGCGCTCGCGTTTGGCAATTACCGCTACAGGTTTCTTGGGTGGGTGGCGGTGAATAGCTTGGTCCAAGGCTGCGGGTGCCATTTGGAAGCAAGTGTGAGCGCGGATCAAAATCGTGGCGTGATCGAGCCGCTCAGTGATATGACCAATTTCATCCACTGTTTGTATGGTGCGGGAGAAACATATGCGGAAGTCGGCGGTGATCGAATACAACCACGAAGGCTATGACTGTGAAGGCTTCGCCGTCTGGGACGATGCTGGTGGCAAGCGTCCCGGCATTTTGGTGTTCCCAGAATGGGTCGGCGTCGGCGAATACACCCATAAGCGGGCGACAATGCTTGGGGAACTCGGCTTCAACGCCTTCGTTGTCGACGTCTATGGCAAAGGTATTCGTCCGAATACGCCGCAAAGCTGCGAAGCCGAAATGATGAAATATGCTACCAACCGACCGCTGCTGCGCGAGCGGGCGCGGTGCGGCCTCGATCAATTGCGCAATGTCCCGAATACCGACTTGGGAAAGTTGGCGGCCATTGGCTACTGCTTCGGCGGCTTGGCTGTGTTGGAAATGGCGCGCGATGGACAAAACGACCTCAGCGGCGTTGTCAGCTTCCATGGTGTATTGGCGACGCCGACACCGCTCAAGCCCGATACGTACAAGGGTAAGATACTGGCGCTTCATGGAGTTGACGATCCGGTCGTGCCTGATGAACAGATGATGTCGTTTTGGAAGGAAATGCGCGACGCCAAAGCAAACTGGGAATTCGTCGCCTACGGTAAGGCGCTCCACACCTTTACCAACTGGCTGATGCCTGAGGACGGTCCGCCGCCGGCCGTTTACAACAAGCAAGCCGATCGGCGCTCGTGGGCCGCCATGCAGAATTTCTTCGGCGAGATTTTTGCGTGACTGTCGGCACAAATAATTTCAATGTTTGAAACCGACCGGGCTGGTTTCGAGCCGGGACTGGTTTGGGGGAGGGATGATCAGCAGCGCAGAATTGGACAATTCGCATTGATCTGATGGACGCGGCAACCACCCTTCGTTAGCGAATGCCGATCGTGCGCACCGCGAGTGCTGCGGCGGAGGTGCGGTTCTCGACTCCGAGCTTGGCGTAGATTTGTTCAAGGTGTTTGTTGACGGTGCGCGGGCTCAAATCGAGAATTTCGGCGATGTCACGGTTAGACTTGCCGCGCGCGATCCAGAACAGCACTTCGGCTTCGCGTTCGGTTACCGTGAGTTTTTGCTTGAGTAGTTTGCGGTCGTCTTCGATCTCGCCTTCAACGAGCCGCAGCAGATACTCGTCGGGGCCGATCTGCGCGATGTAGATGAGCCGCACTCCGGTCGGCGAATTGCGCGCGTTCACGTTGATCGATAGGGGCTCCACGCCCGGCTGTGCCGCCGCGCATTGATGCAGCCAATTCTGGACGTCGCGCGGCAATACATAGTCTTCCTCGTCGAAATTCGCGAACGCAAGCCCGAGCAACTTTGCCGCCTGCGGGGTGTACCAGAGTACGCGCCCGCTATGACTTGCCGCCAGGAGGAACCGGCCGAAGGCGTCGAGCGCCGCGCGGGCGCTATGCGTCATGCGGGCATTGGCAAGATGAACACGAATGCGCGCCAAAAGCTCGCCGGGGACGATCGGCTTGGTGACGTAGTCGACGCCGCCCGCCTCCAATCCCCTGATGATGTGCTCGGTGTCGCTGAGCCCGGTCATGAATATGATCGGCATATGTGCCAGCGCCCGGTTCTGCTTGAGCTTGCGGCAGGTCGCAAAACCGTCTGTGCCCGGCATGACGGCGTCCATCAGCACCACGTCAGGAACGACCTTTGCGACGATGGAAAGCGCGTGCTCGCCCTCGCGCGCGACCAGCACTGTCATGCCGGCTTCTTCCAGCGCGTCGGTCAGCAATCGCAATGTCTCGGGCGAATCATCCACGACCAGAACGATGCCCCGGTCACTGTTACGCATGAGCGCCGCGAACCTCGCGCAGCGCTGACGTGTAGCGCCTGAAGTCGAAGGCATTCACCATCGCGCGCATGCGGCCGATGAACGCGCCGCAATCGGGCGAGCAGCTTTCGATCTCGTTGAGTTTCTCGATGATCCGGGTGACGTGGCCGATCTCGCCGAGTTGGATCAGCTCGTCAATATCACCCACCGCAGGCAGCGCATCGTCAGCCAGCGACTTCCGCGGCGCCGGGGTGCGGCCCGCTTCGGTGTCGTAAAGCCACTCGATATCCAGCAAGGCGTGGATCTTCTTGAGCAGTTGCCGAAGATCGATCGGCTTCATCAACATGTCGTCGTACAGTCGTTCGGCATCGAGCAGGTGATGCGGATCGACGGCGTTCGCCGACAAGATGAGGATTGCCGCGCGTTTACCCGGCTGGCGGCGAAGCCGTTGCGCGACTTCCCAGCCGTCCATTTCCGGCATCGCGATATCGAGCAGGATAAGGTTCGGGTTCAACTGTTCAACCGTTTGCAGACATTCGCGGCCACTAGCGGCGCCGACGACGACGAAGCCAAGCGGTGCCAGCAGGTCTTCGATCAGCTGGCGCTGCACGGCGTAGTCATCGACCACCAGGACCGTCTGCCGCGGCCCGGCGTAGCCGCGCACCCGATATTCCATCGTTGAAGCGATGCGCGGACGCGAGACTTCCGACAGCATGAGCTTGACGCGAAATGTGCTGCCCTTGCCGACCTCGCTGCGAACGGCAAGGTCGCCGCCCATGATCTTGGTCAAGAGACTGGTGATCGTCAGCCCCAGTCCGGTGCCGACCGTGGCCATGGCGCCGACGGTACGCGCCCGCTCGAACGGCTGGAAAATCCGCTCCAGGTCGCTTTCGTGAATGCCGACGCCCGTGTCCTCGATGGTGAATTCGGCGACCTGATGATGGTAACGAACCGCAAACCTCACATGCCCAGCGTCGGTGAATTTGAGGGCGTTGGACAGGAGGTTGATCAAGATTTGCCGCAGCCGGTTCTCGTCGGTCTGCACCACGGCTGGCAAACGTCCGGTCCGGACGTGGTGAAAGTCGATGCCCTTGGCGGTCGCCTGCAAGTGAAACATGGCAACGATCTCGTCGAGGAAATCGGATAGCTGCACCTCGTTCCGGCTGAGGTGAAAGCGGCCGGCCTCGATTTTCGAGATATCGAGCAGGCCGTCGATCAGGCCGGACAGATGCTCGGCGCTGCGGCGTACGACCTTGATCGCATTGATGCGCGGTCGCGGTATCGCCTGATCGCGTTCAAGCAGCTGCGCGTAGCCAAGAATGGCGTTGAGCGGCGTGCGCAATTCGTGGCTCAGTCCGACGACGTGGCGGCTCTTGGCTTTGTTGGCCGCCTCCGCCGCCTCTTTGGCCTGCTGCAGCTTGGCGTCGGTACGTTTGTGCGCCTCAATCTCGTTCATCAGGAGGTCGGTTTGGCGGCGGGTCTCCTCCTCGGCGACGCGGCGGCTTTCTTGCGCCAGCACGAACAGCCATGCCGCTACGCCGGCGATGATGATGAGGATGAAGAACACCGTCCACAGCGTCGACGCCAGCAGATCGCGGGGGCCGTCCATGTCGAGCGAAATCAGGAAATACACCAGCGAGAGCACCGCCCCGATCACACCGACAAAAAGCGAAAGTACGCCGAGGTAACGCCCGACATGAGTATTAAGGAGCCGCACCGCCCGCTCAGGCAGCGCCTCGCCAAACCAGCCGAGCAGCTGGTTCGACACCCGCGCCTGCGGCTTGCAGAAGTCGCGGCAGCGCGTCTCCAGCGAGCAGCACAGCGAGCAGATTGGGCCCGAATAGGCCGGGCAATGGGCCATATCTTCGGCTTCGAAATGATGCTCGCAAATCGAGCAGCGGATCACCTCCAGGCCATTCCAGCTCTGTCGTGGCGCGCGGGCGACGTAATAGCGCCCTTGCGTCGCCCAGGCGATCAAAGGTGCCATTACAAAAGCCACGGCCAGCGCAAAGAATGCCGACAGCGCCTGCATCGTCGTGCCGAGCACGCCGGAGAACGCGGCGATGCCGGCGACGGTCGCGGCGAACATCGCGCCGACGCCGACCGGATTGATGTCGTAGAGGTGTGCACGCTTGAACTCGATTCCGGCCGGGCTCAGACCCAGTGGCTTGTTGATCACGAGGTCGGCGACCAGCGCGCTGACCCATGACACCGCGACGATCGAATAAAGACCCAGAGCGTGCTCCAGCATCTTGAAAATGCCGAGCTCCATCAGCATCAGCGCGATGGTGACGTTGAAAACCAGCCAGACGACTCGACCAGGGTGGCTGTGGGTGAGGCGTGAAAAGAAATTCGACCAGGCGATCGAGCCGGCATAGGCGTTGGTGACGTTGATCTTGAGCTGCGAGATGACGACGAACGCACCGGTGAACGCCAGCGCCAGCTGCGGCGACGAGAATACGTACTCGAAAGCGACCAAATACATCCGGGTCGGTTCGACTGCCTTCGGCAGCGGCACGAAATGCTCGACGGCGAGGAACGCCAGGAACGATCCGGCCAACAGCTTGAGCATGCCGGGAATGATCCAGCCCGGGCCGGCCGCGAGGTAGGCTACCCACCAGGCACGCTTGCCGGTCGTGCCGCGCGGCGGCAAGAACCGCAGGAAATCGACCTGCTCTCCGATTTGCGCAATCAGCGAGAACACGACCGTTGCGGCGGTTCCGAACATGACCAGGTTGAACGATCGGCCGTCGGCGCCGGCAAGCCCGGTGAAATTGGTCCAGCGTTCGAACGACGCGCTGTCGACTGCGGCAATGAACCCAAAAGGAATGAGATGGAGCACGATCCAGACCGGCTGGGTCCAAAACTGGAAGCGGCTGATGAAGGTGATGCCGTGCGTGACCAGCGGAATGACGATCAAAGAACTGAGCACGTAACCGAGGAATAGCGGTATGCCGAAGCACATTTCGAACGCGAGCGACATGATCGCCGCTTCGATGGCAAAGAACAGGAAGGTGAACGAGGCGTAGATCAGCGAAGTGATGGTCGATCCGAGATAGCCGAAGCCGGCGCCGCGCGTCAGCAGATCGATATCGACCCCGTAGGTTGCCGCGTAATAGGCTATCGGAAGACTAGTCAGCAGGATCAGCGTGCCGACGACCAGAATGGCCGCGCTGCCATTGACGAAGCCGTAGTTGACGGTGATCGAGCCGCCGATCGCTTCGAGCGCCAGGAACGAGACCGCTCCGATCGCGGTATTGGCGACACTCAGGCTCGACCAGCGGCGCGCCGTCTTGGCGGTGAAGCGGAGCGCGTAATCCTCGAGCGTCTGGTTGGCGACCCACTGATTGTAATTGCGTCGCACCCGGACGATACGTTGTTGCGCTGTCATGAGCGCCACCACCTTCAATTCATGCTCTGACGCCTGCGCTCTCCTTGTGTTTGGTGCTGCTCCCTAGCCCGTCGCCGTTTTCGGCCGCGTTGTACGCCCTGGAACAAATTCTAAGGGCATCCGGAGGCCCGTCGCTGGTGAAAGTTCAAGCAGTGTGCAGTGCAAAAAAAATAAATAGCAGGCAACGTTCGTGTTCTGGCCGCATGTGGCGCGAATTCTCCTGTTAATTGGGAGTATGATACGTCATTCGACGTAGGCATATAAGTCAATCGACGTATGCTGCACTGCAATATTTCGGCGCAGTCTTCGATTCAAGGAGCGAGGTTCGCTCGCCCCGATGGCCACAACCATTGCTGAATCGAGGCGTCGTATGTCTTTCGACAAGACCACTGGAAATCTCCTCACGCCCACCCGCCGCGGGCTGCTCGCCGGCGCGGCCAGCCTATCGGCCGCGGCGATGCTGCCGCAATTCGCCCGCGCCGAAGCGCCACCGACCGCGGCAGTCAACACCACCGGGCTTGCCGTCACTGACACCGAAGTGACCGTGGGCATCCTGCATTCGGTCACCGGCACCATGGCGATCAGCGAGACCGGTTCGGTGGAAGCCGAAAAGCTCGCGATCGAGCAGATCAATGCCCAAGGCGGCGTGCTTGGACGCAAGATCAAGTTCATTCAGGAGGACGGCGCCAGCGATTGGCCGACCTTCGCCGAGAAGGCGAAGAAGCTTTTGGTGCAGGACAAGTGCGCCTCGGTGATGGGCTGCTGGACGTCGGCCTCCCGCAAGGCGGTGCTGCCGGTATTCGAGCAGTATAACGGCATGCTCTATTATCCGACCTTCTATGAAGGCCTCGAGCAGTCCAAGAACGTCATTTATACCGGCCAGGAAGCAACCCAGCAGATTCTTGCCGGTTTGAACTGGGTCACCAAGGAGAAGGGCGCCAAGACCTTCTACCTGCTCGGCTCCGACTATATCTGGCCGCGCACGTCCAACAAGATTGCGCGCAAGCACATCGAGAATGTCCTGAAGCTGAAAGTCGTCGGCGAAGAATATTTCCCGCTCGGCAGCACGCAGTTCAACTCGGTCATCAACAAGATGAAGCTGGTGAAGCCGGACGTGATCTACGCGATCATCGTCGGCGGCTCCAACGTCGCCTTCTACAAACAGCTCAAGGCGGCGGGTATCGACCTCACCAAGCAGACCTTGATGACCATCTCGGTGACTGAGGATGAAATCCTTGGCATCGGCGGCGAAAACATCGTCGGCGCCTACGCTTGCATGAAATATTTCGAATCGCTCGACAACGCCAACAACAAGGCCTTTGTGCCGGCGTTCCAGAAAATGTGGGGCGAGAAAACCGTCATCGGCGACGTCACGCAAGCCGCCTATCTCGGGCCTTGGCTGTGGAAGCTGACGGTGGAAAAGGCCGGCAGCTTCGACATCGACAAGATCGCCGCCGCCTCACCGGGCGTGGAATTCAAGGGCGCTCCGGAAGGCTATGTGCGCATCCACGAGAACCATCACCTGTGGAGCAAGACGCGTGTCGGCCGCGCCCGTGACGACGGCCAATACGACGTGATCTACGAGACCGCCGAATTGATGGAGCCCGATCCTTTCCCCAAGGGCTACCAGTAAGCGCGTGAGCGTGCCTCGGCGCCCACCGCCGAGGCACATTCTTTGCTTCGAGCTGATTTACTTCAACCTAGCCGCAAGGCAGCGCGATGTTTGGCTATTCGCTCGGTGAACTCGGCTCGATTCTGGCGATGCAGGGCTTCGCCGGCCTGATTTTGTTCTCGGTCTACGTGCTCATGGCGCTCGGTCTGGCGATCATCTTCGGCCAGATGGGCGTGATCAATATGGCGCACGGCGAGTTCATGATCCTCGGCGCGTATATGACGTATTTCTGCTCGCATCTGTTCGCGAGCTATCTGCCGGGGCTTTATGCCGGATACTTCTTTGTCGCCATGGTCGTTGCTTTCATCGCCTCCGGAACGGTCGGGCTTTTGGTCGAATGGGCGTTGATCCAGCGCCTCTATCGCCGTCCGCTCGACACGCTGCTGGCGACCTGGGGACTGAGCTTGATCATGCAGCAGGCTTTCCGCTCCGGCTTCGGCGCTCGCGAAGTCGGCGTCGAGCTGCCGCCTTGGATGATGGGCTCGCTGCAGGTGACAGACACGATCGAAGTGCAGATCAACGGCCTTTTCGTCATGGGCCTGACGCTGCTGATCACCGCCGGCGTCGCGCTGCTGCTGTTCCGCTCGCGCTGGGGATTGCAGGTGCGCAGCGTCACGGCAAACCGCACCATGGCCGGCGCCGTCGGCATCGATACGCGGCGGATCGACCGGTTCACTTTCGGGCTCGGATGCGGCATTGCCGGCATCGCCGGCAGCGCGTTCACCATGATCGGCTCGACCGGGCCGACCGCTGGTCAACTCTACATCGTCGATACGTTTCTGGTCGTCGTCTTCGGCGGCGCGCAGAGCCTTCTTGGCACCATCGCTTCAGCGCTGACCATCTCGCAGTCGCAGTCGACGCTCGAGTTTTTCCTGACCGGATCGATGGCGAAAGTGCTCACTTTGCTGATCGTCATTGGCATCCTGATGCTGCGCCCGCAGGGGCTGTTCGCCCTCAAGGTGAGAAGGTAAGGCCTGATGGTCCGCACCGATACCCGACGGCTCGAACTGATCGGCATTGCGTTGATCGCTGCGCTCATCCTGATCCTGTTGCCGCTCGTTCTCGACATTTTTCGGCTCAACCTTGTCGGCAAATATCTGACTTATGCGTTCGTCGCGATCGGCTTGGCACTGTGTTGGGGACAAACCGGCATTCTCAGCCTGGGGCAGGGGCTGTTTTTCGGGCTTGGCGGCTACTGCATGGCCGCTTTCCTCAAGCTTGAAGCGTCAAGCGTCGCCAACACCAAGATCCAGTCGACGCCCGGCATCCCCGACTTCATGGATTGGAATCAGCTAACGGCGCTGCCGTTCTTCTGGGTCCCGTTCAAATGGCTGCCGTTCGCGCTGATCGCCGTCATCGTCGTGCCCACCATCCTCGCTTTCATTCTTGGCGCCGCTTTGTTCAAGCGCCGGGTGGGCGGCGTCTATTTTGCCATCATCACCCAGGCACTGGCGCTGGTGATGACCATCCTGATCGTCGGCCAGCAGGGCTATACCGGCGGCATTAATGGCATTACCGATCTGCGCACGCTGTTGGGCTGGGACATCCGAACCGACAGCGCGAAATATGTACTCTACTTCGTCTGCTGCGTGCTGCTCCTGGTGACGATCTTCCTGGCGCGCTTTGTGCTCGCCAGCAAGCTCGGCCGCATCCTCGTCGCCGTGCGTGACAAGGAGGATCGCGTTCGGTTTTCCGGCTACGACGTCGCTAACTACAAGATTTTTGTTTTCTGCCTGGCCTCGGCGATGGCGGGCGTCGGCGGCGCCATGTTCACGCTGCAAGTCGGCTTTATGTCGCCGTCCTTCGTCGGCATCGTGCCGTCGATCGATATGGTCATCTTCTGTGCGGTCGGCGGCCGGAATTCCATCGTCGGCGCGGTTGCCGGAACACTGCTGGTGAACTTCGCCAAGACCATGTTCTCCGAACAATTTCCGGAACTCTGGCTGTTTGCCATGGGCGGATTGTTCATTGCCGTCGTGGTCTTTTTCCCGCGCGGCATCGCCGGCGTGGTGACCGATCAGATCATTCCGAGGCTCGGCTTCTGGAAGAACGCCTCGGGCGCTGAGCCGAGCCCGGCCCCGGCGCCGGCTGAATAGCGGAAAGCGATCACGATGGCCTCTAGCACCGATTTTCTGCTCGCGCTTAAATCCGTCACCGTCTCGTTCGACGGCTTCAAGGCCGTCGACGACCTCAATCTCTACGTCGACTACGGCGAACTGCGCGTCATCATCGGGCCAAATGGCGCCGGCAAGACCACCGTGCTTGATCTGATCTGCGGCCGCACCAGGGTCTCCGGCGGCTCGATCAAATTCAAGGATCAGGAGATCACCGCGTGGAAGGAGCAGGAGATCGTTCGCCGCGGTATCGGCCGCAAGTTCCAGACGCCGACCATCTATGAAGATCTGACGGTCTTCGAAAATCTCGAACTGTCGGTGCCGCGGGGCCGCGACGTCGTCGGCGCGTTGTTCTGGGAGCGCACCGATGAAGTCGTCGAGCGTGTTCGCGAGATTGCCGGGATGATCTTTTTGCAGGAGCAGCTCGACCGGCCGGCCGAAACGCTCAGCCACGGACAGAAGCAATGGCTGGAGATCGGCATGCTGCTCATCCAGGATCCCGAGCTTCTCATGCTCGACGAGCCGGTCGCCGGAATGAGCGTCTCCGAGCGCGCCAAGACCGCGGAGCTGCTCAAGGAGATCATCAAGAACCGCTCGGTGATCGTCATCGAGCACGACATGAAATTCGTCGAGAGCATCGCGCACCGCGTGACCGTGATGCATCAGGGCAAGGTGCTGGCCGAGGGGGACATGCAGTCGGTGCAGAACAACCCGAAGGTCAAGGAAGTTTACCTCGGACATTAGGACTTGGACACTAAGGACTTGCAGGATGTTTGAAGTCCACAACCTTTCCGCGGCCTACGGGCAAAGCGAAGTTCTGCACTCAATCGATCTGTCGGCCCGCGCGCCGACCGCATCCTGGTCATGGAAGGCGGCCGGATCGTGCATTCGGACACCCGCGAGCATGTCGACGAGGCGGCGATCGCCCGCTTCCTTGCGGTCTGAATCTTGCACGGCTGGATCTGGCTTTAAGTTCACCGTGTTGTGCTGAAGGAGCCGTCATGCCCAAGACGATCGTAAAGATTGACCTTTCGGAGTCTCCCTACAAAAACGAATTGATCCACAACCGCTGGCATCCAGACGTTCCGATCATCGAGTGGGTGAAGCCGGGCGAAGACTTCGTCATGGAGACCTACGATTGGACCGGCGGATTCATCAAGAACAATGAATCCGCAGACGACGTCCGCGACATCGATCTTTCCATTGTGCATTTTCTGTCGGGGCCGATCGGCGTTCATGGCGCCGAGCCGGGCGATCTGCTCGTGGTCGACATCCTCGACATCGGCATCCTCCCGGAGAGCCCGTGGGGCTTCAACGGCTTCTTTTCCAAGAAGAATGGCGGCGGTTTCCTTACCGATCACTTCCCGTTGGCGCAAAAGTCGATCTGGGACATTTCGGGACTGTACACGCACTCCCGCCATGTGCCGGGTGTCAGCTTCGCCGGCTTGGTCCACCCCGGCCTGATCGGCTGCCTGCCGGACCAGAAAATGCTCGAGGCCTGGAACGCCCGCGAGCAGGCGCTGATCAACACCAATCCGACCCGCGTACCGCCGCTCGCCAATCCACCTTTCCCGGCCACGGCCCATTGCGGCACCGCCAAGGGTGATGTGAAAAATAAGATCGCGGCCGAAGGCGCCCGCACCGTGCCGCCGCGTGAGCACGGTGGCAATTGCGACATCAAGGATTTGTCGCGTGGCTCAAAGGTCTATTTCCCGGTCTATGTGAAGGGCGGCGGCCTCTCGATGGGCGACCTGCACTTTAGCCAGGGCGACGGTGAAATTACGTTCTGCGGCGCCATCGAGATGGCGGGCTGGCTGCACCTGAAGGTCGATCTCATCAAGGGTGGCATGGCCAAATACGGCATCAAAAACCCGATCTTCAAGCCGTCGCCGATCGTGCCGACCTACAACGACTACCTCATCTTCGAAGGCATCTCGGTCGACGAGCAAGGCAAGCAGCACTATCTCGACGTCCACATCGCCTATCGCCAGGCTTGCCTCAACGCCATCGAGTATCTGACCAAATTCGGCTATTCGCGTGCGCAAGCCTACGCGATCCTGGGGACTGCTCCCGTGCAGGGTCACATTTCCGGTGTGGTCGATATCCCCAATGCCTGCGCCACGCTTTGGCTACCGACCGACATTTTCGCGTTTGACGTGATGCCCGGCGCGGATGGACCGATCAAGCACATTAAGGGCGGGATCGATATTCCGATGTCACCGGATAAATAGCGCCTTTTGCACGATGTTTCGTTCGCGGACACTGTGGGGGCGGCTTTGCCGCCGCTCGTGTTTTTCTTCGCACAGATCCCAAGGGACGGAGTAAAGCCGATGCCCGTTTATGACTATCTCTGTGCCCGATGCGGGTCATTTACTGAGACGCGGCCGATGGCCGAATGCGATGTTCCACACAAGTGTCCGCAGTGCGGAAGAAAGGCGCCCCGAACCTTTCTCACCGCACCCTATTTTGCGTCAATGGCCGCTGACCGGCGGCTCGCGCACGCGACCAACGAGCGAAGCGCGTCCGCGCCAAGAGCATATGCGGGCTCGGGCGAACACGGCCCCAGATGTCGCTGCTGCTCGCGCGCGATGCCGGCTCACAACGTTTCGGGTCGCACAAATCCCACCAATGCAAAAAGCTTCCCGGCTCGCCGTCCTTGGATGATCTCACATTGATGCAAGCCAATCCGAGTTCGAGTTTTCGGCGCTCCCGAGCGGGTTGATTTCGCTGGCGGATACTTTTACCGGCGTTTTCCGTGTGAACCCAGGGAGCGGCCCCGGGAAACCATCGGCGTGACGTTGCCGCCCGCGCTGACGGCAACCATGTCGGCGATGGTCATGCGATCCAGCACGTCGGACATCGCGTCGCGGACTTTGGTCATGGTGAGGCGAATGGCGCAGGCCTTCACGCTTCGGCAGTCCCGACATGGCTGATAAGCCGAGCGACTGGCGCACCCAATCGGCGCCAGCGGCCCATCGATTGCACGAATGACTTGGCCGATTTTGATGTCGCCCGCGGCCCGTGCCAGCATGTAACCGCCGCCCGGCCCCTTTTTGGTGTACACGACGCCGGCCTTGCGAAGTTCACCGAGAATGGCGTCGAGAAACTTCTTGGGAATGTTGCCAGCCTTGGCGATCGCCATGGCCTGGGCTTTTTCTCCGGGCTCCAGAGAGGAAAGGTAGGCCAACGCCTTGAGACCGTACTTTCCTTTTGCGGTCAGCATCGCCGGGAGCTCTCACGTTCAATATTAGGTCTATAACCTATAGAGACCAATGAAGATAGCATATTTCAAATGCCAATTGGGGTTTCTCCGCAATAATGTCGTTTCGTTCTCTCAATATATGACTAATCTAGTAGACTAAACAGTGAGATGTCAGCGCGGCTGCTCAACGCCGTTTCCACTTGCGTCAAGTTGCAACGCCACAGCGGCACTTGATGGCGCCCATGGTCCCGCTCCGCGCGACATCTGCTACATTACCAATCCTGTCCGATCGCATCTTTGTTCGGGGCGCATGTCATGAGGGTTGAATTGGGGGGCGCATGCCGCGTGTCCTGATCGTCGACGATCACCCCATCGTACGCATGGGGTTGCGGGCGATGCTCGAGCAGGCGCCCGGGTTCGAAGTGTGCGGCGAAGCCGGGTCCACGACCGAAGCGTTGCGCCTGCTGTCGGCGCAAAATCCAGACGTCACTTTGCTCGATTTGATGCTGGGCGGGCGCGGCGGCGCCGATTTCGTGACCGAATGCCTGCACGCCTGTCCGCAGACACGCATTCTCGTCCTGTCAGATGAGCGCTCTACGCCGAACGGGTACTCAAGGCCGGCGCGCACGGCTACCTGATGAAAGGCAGGCGCTCGAGGGTGTCGTTGACGCCCTCGAGACCGTGCTGCGCGGCGACATCGCCGTCTCGGCACGCATGAACGCCCGCCTTCTCGCCCGGCGGTTCCGCGGCCCGACCGACGAGCGCTATGCCGAGCTCTCCAATCGCGAAATGCAGATTTTCCTGCTGATTGGCGGCGGCCGGTCCACGGGCGCCATCGCCGCCGAGCTTTGCCTCTCCGCGAAGACGGTCGGTGCGCATGGCGAGAACATCAAGACTAAACTGGGTCTTGAGAGCGCCGCGGAGCTTGAACGCGAGGCCCTGCTCCATGTCGAAAGACTTGGTTAGCGAACGGCTATCGTTCGACGCGCATCTTCGGGCACGTAACGCGGAGCGCCTGCGGTTCGCATCCTGGTGGTTTGCCGGGGTCATGGTGGGCCTCATCGTGACCGAGCTGATCGTGCCGGTGCTGCGCTCGACCGAGCTGATCTTCATCCAGATAGCCAGCGGGCTTTATTTTTGCGGGCTGGCGTGGTTGTGCCGCACGCGCCGCGCGGCGACCTGGCCGGCGCAGGTGCTGCCTCTCTTGTTTGGAACGGCGACAAGCCTGACGGGCCTTCTCATCTCACTCAATCTTGGACCGCGTTTCGGCGCCAACCCGGCCTACGCGACTACGGTGTTCGTCGCGTGCCTGGTGCCGCTGTGGACGCGTCGCGCCCTGTTGTCGATGCTTGTTGCTGTACACGGTCTCTATCTTTGGACGGTTTTCGCCGGTCCTTACGACGCCGTCTTCCAGATCGTCATGACCATGGGAGGTACCGTTGCGCTGCCGCTTGGCGTGGTTACAGCCATCCTGGCGTTCCAGCACGAGCGGCAATCCTTCGCGGACATGGCGGCGATCCGCGCCTTGCTGGACGAGCGCCGTGACATGGTAGCGATGGTCGCCCACGACTTGCAAAGCCCGCTGGCGGGTATTCGCGCGTTGTTGCGCACGATAGGCGGGCGTTCGCAGGCGGAGACCGGCAAGTTGGCGGAAATCGCGCGCGCCTGCAGCGATATGTATGGCGCGGTGACTCATCTGGTCGAGGCGCATCGGCAGCACGCAATGGAGCGGCCCGCTCTTGCCGTCGTCCAGGTCGGTGCACTGTTCCGCGATGCCAGGGCCAAGGCCGTGCCAATGGCAGCCGAAAAGCGCATCACCATCATCGCCGAATCCGCCGACCTCTCGGTCAGCGCCGAACCGTCGCTGTTGAATGCAATCATCGACAACCTGGTTTCCAACGCGATCAAGTTCTCGCCGATCGGGTCGGTGGTGCGGCTGATCGCCGAACCGCGCGAAAGGCAGGTTCGCCTGTGCGTCGTCGACAACGGTCCCGGCATCGCGGCGGAAGAGGTGCCGCTGTTGTTCAAGAAATTCTCGCGCTTGCGGACAGTGCCGACCGGCGGCGAGCAGACGACGGGTCTTGGTCTGTATATCGTCCGAATCCTGGCGGAACGAATGGGCGCGCGCGCCAGCTTTGCCCCGAATCCAGGCGGGGGCAGCGTGTTTTTTGTCGATGTGCCGCGCCCGCGATAATCTGGATCAGCGCGGCTCTTACACTTTGCTCAGCAGCATACCGTACCAGATGTAATCGGGATCGACGGTGAAGGTCTGCCTGCCGGCTTCGTGCGCGGCGTTGAAAAAGCCCGACAAGCTGGTGAAACGGTTGAGATTGACTTGAACGAAATCGGAAATGCCTTGCACGATCAGCTTTTCCGGGCCCTCGGACGCCACCAATTGATTGTTCTCGGCTCGCTTCTTGAGCTGCGACATTTGGAACAGCGCCCAGACGGCGAACGTCTTTTCAAACAGATACGGCTGCTCCGGGAAGAAGTTGAACCAGAAAATCGAATCATCGGTCAGGGAGAAACATTCTCCGAGGTGCCAATGATCCGGCGTATTGCCGAACGGAAAGCTGAAGGGATAGGCCGATGATTGGGGCTCGAGATGATAAGCACCCAGCAACGTGAAGGTGCCGCCGTCACCCTTAAGCCGATTGAACGCGCCGGTGATCACGTCTTCTGTCCCGATCGCGTAGTGGACGAAGCATTGCTTGCCACCGGGAACCCTTTTCTCCCAATAACCCATGTGCTGTTCGAGAACGTTCTGAAACTTGCGGCCGGCAAGCAGCTGCGTAAACAGGTTGTGCAACTCGTCGAACGCCTGCACGACATCCGGGATCGACAGCCGCTTGAAACGCGCGTAGCTGGCGGGCATTCCCTCCATCCGCCGCGGCGCGTCGGCAAACTCGACGGCCAACAAGACCTTCCGGTTGTAGTCAAATTGTCTATCCATGCGTGCCTTCCGTGTCCGCTTGACGTATCCGCGCAGCGCTGCAGCGACGCGTCGGACATAGCGGGCACCGGCAGACGGCGCCTCGGTTCGCCCCCCTAATTTCGGCTAGGTGAATGACCTAGGTTCACGGCTTTCCAAATTGCGCCGATGGCACCGGTTTTGCACAAAATTTCGGCGGCGGAGACTTTGCGTTTGCATGAGGCTTGCATGGCCAACGGCGCGCGTTGGGTTCCATCAAGGCCGACGGGAATGCATGAATCTCATTAGCCTCGACATTCGGATGCTGCGTTCGCTGATTTCGGTGGTCGACACCGGCAGCATAACCGAGACGGCGCGCCGGCTCGGCCGCACCCAGCCGGCCATCAGCCTACAAATTCAGCGGCTTGAGGATATAACCGGCAAGGCGCTGTTTCAGCACGAGGGCCGCCGGATGGCGCTGACGCCCGACGGCGACATGGTGCTGGCCTACGCCAAGTCCATCCTGCGGTTGCACGACGAGCTTCTCTCGCGGCTGTTGTCCCCGGAGGTGCACGGCCACGTCGTGCTCGGCACGCCGGATCTCTACGCCGCTTACATGCTGCCGTCGATTCTTTCGGTGTTCAAGGAAGCCTTCCCGCGCATCCAGGTCGAGCTCCGCTGCGCGCTGTCGACCCCGACGGTGGATCGCGTGCAGCGGGGCGAGGTCGACATCGCGCTGGTGACGCGGATGAATAATTTCACCGGCGGGCTGGTGGTCCATCAGGAACAACTGGTGTGGATCGTCGGCGAGCATTCGCACGCCCAATCTGAAGATCCGGTGCGGCTGGCGTTGCTGCCGCCCGGCAATATCTATCGCGAGCATGCCATCCAGCAGCTCGAACGCGCCGGCCGCAAATGGCAAATCGCCTGCGTGAGCGAAAGCGTCAGCGGTCTGCAGGCGGCGGTGTTCGCCGGCATGGCCATTACCGTGCTCGGGCGCTGTGCGCTGGTCACGGGAATGCGCGAGCTAACGCCGAGCGAAGGTTTCTTGCCGCTGCCCAAAGTCGACTTGTTGCTCTACAAGGCGCCCGGCGTGACATCGCCGGCGGTCGACGCGCTGCACGATTATCTGGCGCATTATGTTGGATTGTCCTCAAGCAGCATCGACGAGGCGCAACGGCCCTTGGCGAAGCTGCCGCCAAGCGAGCCCGCGATCAAATCAGAAGCGCCGCCGCGGCCGCGGCCGAGCCTCATTCATCCGAAATCTTCGTCGTAATAGCCTTGGTCGCAACAGCGGTCGTGGTTGGGCGGCTACGCATCTAGTTGCCGGCAAGTGACGGCCAATCGTCCGACCACGGCCGCGCCTGTTCGAACGCGGCTGCGATCGAAAGAATGGTCTCCTCGGCCAGCCAGGGTGCAACAATCTGCAGCCCGATCGGCAAGCCTTCGCGATCGAAACCACACGGCACGGTGGCGGCCGGCAGGCCGGCAAGGTTGATCGGCCAGGTGAACGGCGACCAGCCGAGATGGCGGTCGACCTTGCGGCCATCGATCTCGTCGACGCCGATCGCACCGGCGGCAAACGCCGTCACCGCTACTGTAGGCGTAATCAGCGCATCGACCCGGCGAAACAGATCGACAAAACGGCCGCGCAGCGTCATGCGGCGGTGTGTCGCGCGCATATACTCGACGCCGCTATAGGCGCGCCCCTTGGCGATCACGTCGCGATATTCTTCCTCGGAACGCACGAACAGCACCGGATCGCGTTCGGAAATCGCCGCCGCCTGCTCGGTGAAGGCGATCGGTTGCAGCACGTGTTCGAGCACGTCGGGCTCGATTGCCGGATCGTCGGCAACGAGGTTGGCGCCGAGATTGGCAAGCGTGTCGACAGCTTGCTTGAATGCCAACCGCACATCGCCAGCGACGGCGGCATAGCCGAAATCTGGACTGAAGCCGATGCGAAGCCCGTTCAGCCGTCCGCTTCGCGCCGCGAAGGAACGGCGCTCGACCTGCAGGCTTCCCGGATCGCGCGCATCATAGCCGGCGATGATTTCGAGGAGCAAGGCGGCGTCGGCGACGGTGCGGGCGATTGGCCCGGTATGCGCGAGCGACGGCCACGACGGCGGAAAAAAGCCCGGCGAGCGGGGCACCAGACCGTACGTTGGCTTGAGTCCGAACACGCCGCAGAACGAACTCGGCACGCGGATCGAGCCGACGCCGTCGGTGCCGATGGCAAGCGGACCGCAGCCGGCGGCGACCGCAGCTGCCGCGCCGCCGCTCGAGCCACCGCTGGTGCGGTCGGGCCGCCAGGGATTACGGGTGATGCCCGATACCGGGCTGTCGGCGGTCAGCTTGTAGCCGGACTCGCAGGTCGTGGTTTTGCAGGTGACGATCGCGCCGGCCGCCTTAACCGCAGTGACGACAGCGGAATCGATTTCGGGCACAAAGCCGTCCAGCATCGGAGCGCCGCCGTGCGCCGGCGCTCCTGCGACGTAAATCAAATCCTTGACAGTGATCGGCACACCGGTGAGCGCCTTGGCGTCACCGCTTCGCCACGCCGTTACCGCGTGATCGGCTTCGGCGCGGGCGGAAGCGAACATGTCCGTCGCGATCACCTTGCAACGGGAGTCAGTGCTCTGGAGCGCGGCAATGACCTCGTCGATGACGTCACGCGGCGTGAACCGCCCGGAGCGATAGCCGTCGAGGATTTCGAGTGCCGACAGCCGCGCCAGGCTTTGCGGTGCGGCGCGCGTGCCGGCACTCTGCAACACGCTTCTCATTGCCATCCTCGAACTTCCGGTTTCAGGCATCGGCCTTTGCGGCCGCCACCGCGCGCCTGGCCATGACGTTGATCAGGTGCGCGCGAAAGGCGGCCTCGGCGTGAATATCCGAATTCAGCCCGGCGGGATCGACGCCGTGACCGTTGACCGCCGCGGGCTCGAAGCGCTTGGCGAGCGCCGCTTCGAATGCCGGCACGCGAAAGACAGCCGGGCCCGCCCCGGTGACGGCAACGCGCACGCCGGTTGGGAACTTTGCCACGAATACGCCGACCAGCGCGAAGCGCGACGCCATGTTCGGCACTTTGGCGTAACCAGCCGCGGCTGGGATCGGCAACTTCACCGCCGTGATCAGTTCGCCGGGCTCGAGCGCCGTCTCGAACATGCCGCGGAAGAAGTGGTCGGCATGGATTTCCCGCGTGTTGGTCACGATGGTGGCGCCAAGCGCGAGCACCGCTGCCGGGTAGTCCGCCGCCGGATCGTTATTAGCCAGCGAGCCGCCGATGGTGCCGCGATTGCGCACGGCCGGATCGCCAATGCTGCCGGCGAGTTGCGCCAGTGCCGGCAAAGCTTTCGCGATGGCTGACGAACGCGCGACATCGACATGGCGCGTCATGGCCCCGACGGTGATGGCGCCGGCGTCCGCGCTGATGCCCTTGAGCGCGGCGATGCCCGATAGGTCGATCAAACCTCCTGGTGCAGCCAATCGCTGCTTCATGGTGGGTAACAGCGACATGCCGCCGGCAATGGGACGGCTGTCTCCGCCGTTGGCGAGCAAGGCAACCGCTTCGGGCACGGAATTCGGCTTATGATAGGCGAAGGCTCTCATAACGTTCCTTCCTATTCAGCGGCTTGCAGCAGCGAGGAACTTTTGATGATGCGCCACAGACGGTTTGCGCTGGCCGGCATGTCGACATGGTTGACGCCGAGATGGGCGAGCGCGTCGACCACGGCATTCGCCACCGCAGCCGGTGAGCCGATAGTTCCGACCTCGCCGCAGCCCTTCACCCCCATCGGCGTGTGGGTGCATGGCGTAGAGTGCGTCGCCACTGTCATGCGCGGCAGGTTGTCGGCGCGCGGCATGCAGTAGTCCATGAACGAGCCGGACAGCAGCTGACCCGAGACGTCGTCGTAGACGCAATTCTCGAATAGCGCCTGACCGATGCCCTGCACGATGCCGCCGTGGAGCTGACCTTCGACGATCATCGGATTAATGACGGTGCCGACGTCGTCGACCGCCGTGTAATTCACCAGGCTAACGATGCAGGTCTCCGGATCGATCTCGACCTCGGCGATGTGAGCCCCGCCCGGATAGGTGAAGTTGACCGGATCGTAATAGGCCTGCTCCTCGAGCCCCGGCTCCAGCACCTCGAGCGGATAATCGTGTGGCACGTAGGCGGCCAGCGCGATGTCGGCGAAGCCCTTCTTGCGATCGGTGCCGGCGACCTTGAACTCGCCAGCCTCGAACTCGATGTCCTGCTCGCTGCTTTCAAGAAGATGCGCGGCGATTTTCTTGCCCTTGGCGACGATCTTGTCGCTTGCCTTCGACAGCGCCGCACCGCCGACGACCAGCGAGCGCGAGCCGTACGTGCCCATGCCGAACTGCACCTTGTCGGTGTCGCCGCAGACAATGTCGATATTCTCGAACGGCACGCCGAGTTTTTCGCAGACGATCTGCGCATAGGTGGTTTCGTGGCCCTGGCCGTGATTATGGGTGCCGATAAGCACGGTGATCTGCCCGGTTGGGTGGACGCGCACGGTCGCGCTCTCGTAAAGACCGCCGCGCGCGCCAAGACGCCCGGCGATGCGTGATGGCGCAAGCCCGCAGGCTTCGACATAGGTCGAGAGCCCGATTCCGCGCAGCTTGCCCTTGCTCGCCGATGCCGATTTGCGTTTGGGAAAGCTCGCCCAATCGGACGCCAGCAGCGCTTTTTCCAGGCAGCCTTTGGGATCGCCGCTGTCATACTCCACCATCACCGGCGTCTGGTACGGATAGGCCTCTTTGGGAATCATATTGCGGCGGCGGATCTCCGCCTTATCGATTCTCATGTCGCTTGCCGCGACGTCGACCAGCCGCTCTAGCACAAAGGTCGCTTCCGGCCGTCCGGCGCCGCGATAGGCATCGACCGGCACGGTGTTGGTGAACACGACTTTCACTTCGCAATAAATCGCCGGCGTCAGATAAACGCCGGCTAGCAGCGGACCGTAGAGATTGGTCGGAATGTTGGGTCCGAAAGTCGAGATATAGCCGCCAATATTGGCCAGCGTGTGGACGCGCAATCCCAAGAACTTACCGTTCTCGTCCAGCGCCAGCTCGGCTTCAGTGACGTGATCGCGACCCTGCGCATCCGAAATAAAGCCTTCGCTGCGCTCACACACCCATTTGATCGGCCGGCCGACTTTCGCAGTCGCCCACGTGATCGCCGCTTCTTCGGCGTAGTGGAACTGTTTGACGCCGAAACCGCCGCCGACGTCCGGCGCGACGATCCGCAATTTGTGCTGCGGAATGTTGAGGACGAAGGCGCCCATCAAGAGGCGGACGACGTGCGGGAACTGGCTGGTCGTCCACAGCGTGTATTGCCCGGTCGCCGCATTATATTCGGCGATCGCCGCGCGCGGCTCCATGGGGTTGCCGACCAGCCGGTTGTTGACCAAGCTGATGCGCGCGACATGCGCCGCCTTGCGGAAAGCCGTATCGGTCGCGGCCTTGTCGCCGAGCGCCCAATCGCAGCACAGATTGTTCGGCACGTCGTCGAACAGAAGCGGCGCGTCGCGCTTGATGGCATCGAGCACGCCGACCACCGCCGGCAGGACATCGTAGTCGACGGCTACCGCTTCGGCGGCGTTCTGTGCCTGCTCGAGCGTCTCGGCGACGATGAAGGCGACCGGGTCGCCGACGTGCCTCACCTTGCCTTGCGCCAGCGCGGGATGCGGCGGCTCTTTCATTGGCAGCCCATCCTTGCCGGTGATGCCCCAACCGCAGGGGAGGCCGCCGACGCCAGCCGTCTTGAGGTCTTCGCCGGTGAACACCGCGAGCACGCCCGGCATCGCCAGCGCCGTCGCCGCATCGATCGATTTGATCGCCGCGTGCGCATGCGGCGAGCGCAGGAAGACGCCGGCCACCATGTCCGGGCGCTTGATGTCGGCCACGTAGTTGCCACGGCCGGTCAGGAATCTCTGATCCTCCTTGCGGAGGGGCCGGGCACCGATGCCGATCACATTTGACATGCTCTATGCTCCCTGTTCCGCATGCATGGCGGCGGTGCCGCGCAGCACCGACGTGACGATATTCTGATAACCGGTGCAGCGGCACAGATTGCCTTCGAGCCAATGCCGCACGTCCGCTTCCGTCGG
Source organism: uncultured Alphaproteobacteria bacterium (assembly GCA_963806465.1). Taxonomy (GTDB): domain Bacteria; phylum Pseudomonadota; class Alphaproteobacteria; order Rhizobiales; family Xanthobacteraceae; genus BOG-931. The sequence goes on from CAWDZD010000045.1 coordinate 198,895, forward strand.
ATTGGGATGGCGCTTGGCGAATTCGACCGAGCTCATCAGCATGCCCGGCGTGCAGAAGCCGCACTGCAAGCCGTGGTTTTCATGGAAAGCGAGCTGCATCGGGTGCAGCGCGCCGGGTTTGCCGAGGCCTTCGACGGTGGTGACGCTCGTACCGTCGACGGCAACAGCAAGCAGCGTACAGCTTTTCACCGAATAGTCGTCGACATGCACGACGCAGGCGCCGCATTGACTGGTATCACAGCCGACATGGGTGCCGGTCAATCCAAGCTTTTCTCGCAGCAGATCACATAACAGCAGTGAAGGCTCGACGTCGACGCTGGTCGGTTTGCCGTTGAGGACGAAGCTGATGTTCATAGGTGGTTTTCCTCTCACGTAATCAGCGCAGCACGCGCGCAACCTCGACCGGCCAGGTGGCGAGCACCACATCGCCGACTCCGAACGGACTGCTGAAGAATTTCCGCTCCGACATGTAGACGACGAAGTCCGCATTGCTTCCGGCATCGAGCATGACCTTGACGAAATAGCCCTGATATTCGATCGCGGTGACGCGGCTCGCCACCGACGCCGTGCCGCCGGCGGCCTTCGCCTGGTCGCCGGGCCGAATCAAATCAATGTCGTCGCGGCGAACGGCAACCGCGATCGAGTTGCCGGTGCTGAGATGGATGCCGGGAGTAAGCGGCACCTGGATGCCGGAGCCGGCGGGCGCGGCCATCACCGCATGCCGGCCGTTGACGGATTGGATGCGGCCTGAGAGCACATTCTGGCCACCGAGGAATTCGGCGACGTAGCGATCTTTGGGGCTGTCATAGACGTCGCGCGCCGCTCCGGCCTGACGGATTTTTCCTTTTTCCATAACCACGACGAGGTCGGCGAGCGCGATCGCTTCAAGCTGCGTGTGGGTGACGTGGACGAAAGTGATACCGAGCTCGCGCTGCATGTGGCGCAGCTCCTGGCGCATCTGAATGCGTAGGAATTCGTCGAGCGCGGAGAGCGGCTCGTCGAGCAGCAGCACGCGAGGTTCGGTAATGGCGGCGCGCGCCAGCGCGACCCGCTGCTGCTGGCCACCGGAAAGTTGCGCCGGCAGGCGGTCCGCGAACTCGGTCAGCCTGACTTTCTCCATCATGGCGTCGGCGGTCTTGCGTCGTTCGGCCTTGGCGATGCCGCGCACCTGAAGCGCGAAAGCGATGTTGTCGCGTACCGAAAGGTGAGGGAATAATGCGTAAGACTGGAACATCATCGCCGTGCGGCGCGCGACTGGGGGCAGGCCGACAACATTCTCACCGCCGATCAGGATCTCGCCTGCCGTCGGGTCGTCGTGGCCTGCAATCATGCGCAGGATCGTGGTTTTACCGCAGCCCGACGGGCCGAGCAGACAGCAATAGGCGCCGTTGGGGATTTTGAGATTGACGCCGTCAACTGCGTTGATAAAGCCGTCGAAGGTTTTGACGACGCCAGCGAGCTCGATATGGCCGGGTCCCAATTCCATGAAATTTCCCCTTACAAAGCCGGGACACGGCTGGCGCGTCGTTTCTGCAACTGCCCGATAGTGCCGAGGCAGACGACGATGATGATGAATGAGATGATTGTGGTCACGGTGCCGAGCGCGTAGAGCGACGGTGAGGTGACGTTGAGCGTCATGCTCCAGATTTCCAGCGGCAGCGTGTTGAGCGAGCCTGCGGTTTGCAGCGTGCGGGCGAATTCGTCATAGGAAAGGGTGAAGCCGAACAACGCCACTGCGACGAGGCCGGGTGCCAGGATCGGAATGATGACGAGCCGCATCGTTTGCCAGCGCGACGCGCCGAGATCGTAAGCGGCTTCCTCCCAGGCGCGGTCGAAGCGCGACATCACCGCGAACATCACCAGCACGCCGAATGGCAATGTCCAGGAGAGCTGCGCGCCGACCGCCGACGTGTACCAGCTTGCCTGGATGCCGACGAAGTTGAGGAGCAGGCCAATGCCGATGCTCAAAACCAGTCCCGGCGCCACCAGGCTGCCAATCATCAGATAGAAGACGACGCCGTCGCCGCGAAAGCGGCGGCGGAACGCCAATCCAGCCAGAAACGAGACGACGACGGTGATGATGGTGACGATCACCGCGAGCTTGACGGAACGGTCGAACGAACCTTTCACGTCGCCGGTGCGCACCTGCGTGAACAAGTCGACGAACCAATGCAGCGAAAAGCCCTTCATGGGGAAAACCAGACCGCCGCGAACATCCTGGAACGACAGGATGTAGATGCAGATCATCGGCCCGTAGAGCGCGAGCACGTAGAAGATGAAGACGGTCAGCAGAACATAGAAGGTCCAGGGCCGCCCGCTGGCGCGCGGCGCAATCGCGTGCGCAGCGACGGCTTTTGACACCGGCGCCACACTCACAGCGCGATCTCCTTGCGGACGTCGACCGATCGCAAGATTGCGGTGACGACCAGAGTGACCATGATCGTCAGCACCACGGCGCTGGCGGCGGCCGACGGATATTGCAGGACGCCGACGTCTTCATAGAGCGCGCCGACGACGGAGGCGGAGCCGCCGCCGCTCATCACCTTGATGACGAAGAAGTCGCCCATCACGATCGAGACGACAAAGATCGTGCCGAGCGCGATGCCGTTCTTGGACAGCGGCAGGATGATATAGCGCATGATATCGAAGCGGCTGGCGCCGGCGTCGAGCGCCGCTTCCACGACACGCTTATCGATCCGACCCATCGAATTGAAGATCGGCACGATCATGAAAATCGTGAGTTGGTGGACATAGGCGACCACGACCGAGAAGCCGGAGAACAGCAAAAATTCCAGCGGTTCGTGCACCACGCCGACCTTGATCAGCGCCATGTTGATCAGGCCTTCCTTGCCGAGCAGAGGAATCCAAGAAATCATGCGGATGATGTTCGAGGTCCAGAACGGCACGGTGCAGAGCAGAAACAGGCCGATCGCCAGCAACGGGTTGCGAACGTGGAAGACGAGAAAATACGCGACCCAGAAGCCGATGATCAGCGAGAACAGCCAGGTCAGGACTGTGAACTTGATGGTCTCGACATAGAGGTTGAAGGTCAATCCCGACGTGAAAATGTCGATATAGTTTTGCAGAGTCGGGCTTACGATGATGCCGCCGAAGCCGTCGCTTTGCAGGAAGCTCGCGGCGATAATGACCAGGAGCGGCGCCACGAAGAACGGCACCAGCACCAGCATCAGTGGCGATATATAGAGCCAGCCGAAAACGCCATCGCGTGCGGCCATGATGTTCGCCTCGTCCGCAAATTTCCGAAGCAAGGTCTAAGCAAAAAGCGGGCCGGCCGGAGGACGAGCCGGCCCGCGCGCGCGTTAGGCGACTTTGAAGTCGTTCCAGCGCTTGTTCATGTAGGCGGCTTCGTCCATCAGCGTGTTCCAGCACGAGATGTTGGTCACGCGCTTCACGAACGAGCCGCCATCGCGCACCGTGCCGGCTTTTTCCATGGGCACGCCATAGGGATCGCTGATCGGGCCGGGGGCGGGTTTGCCTTCGTACCAGTAAGCCCATTCGGTATCGGTCATGAACTTCTTGGCAGTCGAGGGCGTCGGGCTGTAATAGCCGTAGCGGCTGACGAAGGCGCCCTGCCAGCCCGTCAGATACCAGTTGAGATACTCGTAGGCCGCATCGAGCTTCTTGCCGCTCAGGTGCTTCATCAGCGCCATGCCGTTGCACCAGCCGCGATAGCCTTCCTTGCCGTCCTTGACGTTGACCGGCGCGTAGATGCAGGGGATCTCCTTCACCCGTACGGCGGCGACCGCGGGCGACCACATCGATTGAATGATCACTTCGCCGGCGGCCATCAGCTGCACCGACTGGTCGAACGTCGTCCAGGTGGCGCGGAAGTGGCCATTCTTCTTCAGCTCGATCAATTTTTCACAGGTGAAGTCGATCTCCTTCTTGGTCATGTTGCCTTTGTTGCCGTACGTAATGAGGCCGGCGCTTTCGAAGCAAAGCGCGGCATCCATGATGCCGATCGCCGGCACGTCGAGAATTGCCGCCTTGCCCTTGAATTTCGGATCGATCAACTCTTTCCATTCGGTCACTTCATGACCGACCAGATCAGGCCGATAGCCGATCGAGTCGGCGTTGTAGACCTGCGGCAGGAAGGTCATGTAGTCGGTCACGCCGTCATGCAGCTCGGTGTCGGTCGGCTTGGTGATGTACATCGCCTCGTAGGGCGAGATGCCTTGGCGTGGAATCTTGTGCCCTTCGAGCTCACCCTTGGTGAAGATCGGCAGAATGTTATCGAATTCCTTGATCTTCTTGACCTCGATGCCTTGCAACACTCCCCGCTTGGTGGCGAGCTTCGACTGCCAACCTTCGACGTCGGCGATATCGACCGAATCCGGCTGGGTGATGAAGCGATTGATCGCGGCCGAGGTGTCGAGGTTTTGCATCGTTACCTTGAAGCCCAAGTCCTTCGCCGCCTGGTCGCCGATGGCCTTCACCACCGAATAGGACACGCCGACGTGGCGCAGTTCGATGTCCTTGATCTCCTGTGCCCAAATGGTCGGAAAGCCGGTAACGGCGCCAGCGCCAGCCGCGCCACCCAATAGCGCGCCGCCGGCTTTCAGGAACGAACGCCGGGACGGGCCTTTCCTTGCTCGGGTCCGATGGCTCTTCACGTCGGCATTCGGAGCCGGCTTACCTGCGGTGTCTGGATTCTTGGTCATGACTCTCTCCGTGCGCGCAACAAAAGGCTGCGCACATTGCTGAAATCGGTGCGGTCTACGGCCTAGCTTTCTTAGTATGACAAGGCGTAGCATTGCGCAGCGCAGCAAAAAAATTGGAAATTTAAATCCGCTCCATAAGGTCGCCTAATGTGCAAATATTATTGTCAATCGCTGCCGTTTTATTTGCCATGCATGCCTGAATTCGCGGCGGTGCAGCGGTTTGGAGACACCAACGTTTCCGGCTCTTATCATTCACGTCACACTGATCCGCGTTAAGCGACCAAGGTGAAACGCATGACCGATTTCAAATTTGCCCCGCGCAAAACCGCGCTCCTCAATATCGACATGCAGAATTGCTTTGTCGAGAATTCTCCCGTGGCCGCGCCGCGCGGCCGAGAGATAGTGCCGCGGATCAACAAGCTCGCCGAAGTCTGCCGCCGCCACGGCGCGCTGGTCATTCACACGCTGCATCTGGTGCGCCCGGACGGCAGCAACACCGGCGTCATGGGCGTGATCATCCCGGCGATCGCCGCCGGTTTGATCAACAAAGGCAACAAGCAGGCCGAGCTTCATCCCGATATTGTCGTCGCCAGAAACGACATCATCCTCGAGAAGCCCCGCTACGGTGCTTTCCACGGCACCGACCTCGATCTCATCCTGCGCAATCGCGGCATCGATACCGTCATCATCACCGGCATTTGCACGAATGTGTGCTGCGAAACGACGGCGCGGGAAGCCAATATGAGGGACTATAAGGTATTCTTCATCAGCGACGCGACGGCGACGTTCAACACGCCGGAGGCATCGGCCGATCAGATTCAGCCGATCGTGCTGGCGACGCTGAAAGCGGCGTTCGCGCAGGTGGAAAATACCGCGACGATGATGCGAAAGCTGGAAGAGCACAGAAGCGCATACGCGGCGTAACGTTTGCTACGGCGCCGGGAAGTGCTCCAGAATTCGAAACGTCAGTCCGTCCGCTTCGGCGAGATAAATGTCCGACAACAGGTGGCGGGCACGCATGGTGACGCGGCCGCGCCCGCCGGTGTAGCTCAACCCTTCCGACACGCGCGACAGTTGGTCGACGCCAAGTGAGCCAGCGCGGCGAGCAAGCTCGGCGTAGAGCCGGATACCCTCGTAACACGATTGCCCGATCGTGTTGGGCATCGGTGCATCGCCGCCGAAGGCGTTGTGGTAGCGGTCCAGATAAGCCTGGTTGGCCGCCGTGTCGAGCACGGCCAGGTAGCCGGCTGTGAAGTAAAAGTTTTCCGCGTGCTTGGCGCCGATCCCGAGCAGCGTGTTCTCCTCGCTGGCAACCGACAGCCGCAGCATGTCGCGAGCCAGGCCCGCGCACGCAAAGGCGCGATTGAAAGTGACGCAATCGGTCCCGACCATGGAGACCAGTACGACATCGGGCCGCGCCGCGCGGATGCGTGCGAGGTAGATGTCGTGGTCCTCGCAGCCGAACGGAACATAGTCGACGCCGACGACCTCGCCGCCGGTTTCTTTGATGTAACGGCGAGCCGCGCGATGCGAAACATGCGGCCAGATGTAATCGTTGCCGATCAGATACCAGCGCCGCGCGTTGCGATGTTCGGCGAGCCAGTGGATTGCGGGCTTGAGCTGTCGTGCCGGCGTTTCGCCGATCATGAACAGCCCGGGCGAGCGCTCGCCGCCTTCATAGACCGGCGTGTACACATAGGGCAGCCGCCCGCGTAGCGCGCGCACCAGCGCAACGCGCACGGCGCTGATATGCATGCCGATGACGGCTTCGGCGCGGTGTTCGGCAATCAGGTCGAGGGTGTCATCGGCGACCTGCGCCGGGTCGGCGCCGGCATCGGCAAACACCAGCTCGACCTCGCGGCCGAGAATGCCGCCGGCGGCATTCACCTCGCGGGATGCCAGCATGGCGCTGGTCTGGCAGGATGGTCCCCACAGTCCGGCAGGCCCGCTCAGCGGAACGAGGAACGCGATCTTCAGGCGATCCGAGCGACCACGGGCGCCTGCCAGCGACAAATCGAGTCCGTCATGGCGCTCGGTCAAGATCCCTGCCGGATACGAGCGCCCGCGCAACCCGGTCGATGCGGATGTGACGATCATCGAGCCGCCTTATGTACAGGTGGTGCCAGATACTACAACCGCGCATAGTTATCTGTCGGAGAAAATGCTAGCAGGTACGCGCTGTCCGTGGAATCGGATTCTCGAAAGGAAGCTCAGGCCATGACACGCAGCCGGCCGATCAGCGAGCACATCGCCTATCTTCTGGCGCAGGCCAACCGCCAGGTTCACCTGAAGCTCGATGAGGAATTTCGCGACGAAGGCGTGCCAGTCGAGCACTGGCGCATTCTCAAGCTCTTGGCCGAGAAAAACGGCCGCTCCATGAGCGACTTGACCCAGGCCGCCCTGCTCAATCATCCAACTCTGACCAAGATGGTTGACCGCATGGTCTCCGATGCTCTGGTCTACCGCCGTCCCGATCCGAAGGACGGCCGCAAGGTGCTGATCTTCATTTCGGAACGTGGGCGGGCGCTCAATGAGCGGCTCAGCCGCCGCGCCAATCTGCGCCAAGCCGAGATCGTCGAAGGCTACGGCGATCGCGAGACCGAAGAACTCAAGCGGCTGTTGTCCGAGCTGATCAATCGCACCGCGCCGTAGCGTCCTGCTGTCGGGCGGACGTCGGAGCTTTGGCGCGACCGCTTTGCTGATTTTATCGCGGATGGCGGAACCGGCGCCGCGGCGGCGGGCGCTGCTATTGACAGCCCAAGGGAGATACTTCACTTTTCAAATAGTTCCGGGTGAGAGCCGTGAGGTGGGTATGGTTATCCTCGGCTGGGTATTGGGCATTGCCGTCGCCGTCGTCGTGATTGCGATCGCGGTGATGTTCCTCAACCGGTTCTACCGCAAGTCGACGCGCGACATCGCCCTGGTCCGGACCGGTTTTGGCGGCCAACGCATTCTCATTTCCGGCGGCTGCCTGGCCCTGCCGTTCCTGCACAAGGTCGAAGAGATCAACATGCGCACACTGCGCATCGAGGTCCGTCGCGTCGGCGACAAATCGGTCATCACCGAGGATCGCATGCGGGTCGACGTCGAGCTCGAATTCTACGTGCGGGTGATTCCGAGTCAGGAGGGGATCGCGACCGCGGCGCAGGCGCTCGGCGCCAAATCGTTCACCGTCGACGGCATCCGCAACCTGCTCGAAGGCCGTTTCGTCGACGCGGTGCAGGCGGTCGCCGCCCGCCACACGATGGACAGCCTGCACGAGGGCCGCGCCGAGTTCGTTGCCAGCATTTCCGACCTGTTGCGCGAAAATCTCCGGCAGAACGGCATCCTGCTCGATTCAGTGTCGCTGACGCGCCTCGACCAGTCGGCGTTTTCTTCGTTCGACGAGAACAACGCGTTCAATGCCGTCGGGCTGCGCAAGCTTGCGGAAATCATCGCAGTCAACCGCAAGAAGCGCGCCGAAATCGAAGCCGATGCGGATGTATCGGTGCGGCAGACTCAGCTCGAAGCCACCAAGCAGCGGCTCATTCTCGCCCAGCAGGAAGAGCAGGCGCAGATCAATCAGCATCTCGAGATCGAAAAGATCAGGGCGGCGAGCGATGCCGAGGCCGCCAAGGCGCGCGAGCAATCGATGATCGCTTCCGAGGAAGCGCGCATCGAACGCGAGCGGCAGACCAGGGTGACCGAGGTCGCCAAGCAGAGCGAATTGCGCAAGCTCGAGGTCGAGTTGCAGCTTGGCGTCGAGATGAAGAAAGTCGACAGCGCCATTCAGCTCGCCGCCAAGCACGTCGAAGAGGCAAAGTCGCGGGCGAAGGCGGAGCTGGCGCGTGCCGAGGTCGTGCTGGCCGAGGAACACGTTCAGACCGAACGCGACCGTGCCGTGGCCGACCGCTCCCACGAGATCGCGATAAAGCGCGTGAACGAGCAAGGCGCGGTTGAGCAGGCCAAGGCCGAGACCGAAGCTGGTGTGCTGCTGCGGCGTATTCGCGCCGAGTCCGAAGGCGTCCGCACCAAGGCCGAGGCCGAACGGTTACGCCTATTGGCGCAGTCCGAAGGCGAACGCGCGGTGATCGAGGCGGAGAATTCGCAGACCGATGCCCTGATCCGCATGAAGCTCGAGCAATATCGGCTCGACCGCTTGCCGGAGATCGTCTCACAGATGATGAAGCCGGCGGAGAAGATCGAACTCGATCCGCATTCACCAGATCACCGGCTTCGGCAGCGGGGCCCCGGGGGCCGCCGGCGGCAACGGCGACGCCGCGCAAAAAGCGCCGATCAACCAGGTGATGGACAGCATTCTCGGCATGGCTCTGCAGCTGCCGGCGCTGCGGAGCATCGGCAATTCGATCGGGCTGGACTTCTCTTCGGCCGTCGAGCCAACCGGCGCGTCGGTCGTCGAGCGAAAGAAAGGGCGCGACACCGATCGAAGCGAAAAATAGCTGCGGTCGCCTCTTGCATCTCCTGACAATCAGCGAACCCCGAAGGAACACGCCATGACCATATCCCGCAGGACACTGCTTCATACCGCCGGCGCGACCGCCTTGTTGACCGGCATGCCGCTCGTCGGCGCGCGCGCCGAGGATGGGCCGATCAAGCTCGGCTGCATCGAGGACAATTCCGGCGTGCTCGACATCTATGGCAAGCCGATTGTCGCGGTGAACGCGATGGCGGTCGACGAGCTCAATGCTGCAGGCGGCCTGATCGGCCGCAAGATCGAGCTCAAGCAATACGACAGCCAATCCGACATTGCGCTCTACACCAAATACGCCCAGCAGCTTGTACGCGACGACAAGGTCGATGTCGCTCATGCCGGCATCACCTCGGCATCGCGTGAAGCGATACGGCAAACCTTCCGCCGTGGCAAAACGCTGTACTTCTACAATATTCTCTACGAAGGCGGCGTCTGCGACCGCAATTGTTTCTGCACCGGAACGACGCCCGCTCAGGCGGTGGAACCGATCATCGACTACGCGATGAAAAAATGGGGCGACAAGACCTACGTGCTGGCGGCCGATTACAACTACGGTCAGATCACCGCCAAGTGGGTATCGCACTATGTCGAAGAGCGTAAAGGCACGGTGCAAGCCACCAGCTTCTTCCCGCTCGACGTCTCAGACTTCGGCTCGACCATCGCCAAGATCCAGGACGCGGCGCCGAACTTCGTCGTCGCGGCGCTGGTTGGCGGCGCGCACATTTCATTCTTCCGCCAATGGGCGGCGTCGGGCATGAACAAGAAGATTCCGTTGACATCGACGACCTTCGGCGTCGGCAACGAGCATTTGGCGCTGTCGGCGGCCGAGGGCGACGGCATTCTCATCGCCGGCAACTACAGCCCGGAGATCGACACCCCCGCCAACAAGAACTTCCTGGCGGCCTACAAGAAGCGTTATGGCGATGCCAACCCGGTACACGAATTGGCGGTTTCGCAATATCAAGGCATCATGCTGTGGGCTGAAGCGGTGCGAAAGGCGGGGTCGGTCGATCATGACGCCCTCGTCAAGGTTCTTGAAAGCGGCTTGAAGATCGAAGGGCCGGCCGGAACCGTTACGGTCGAGCCCAAGACGCACCACTGCGCACTCGATATTCATCTGATGGTCGTCAAGGATCAGAAGCTAACAATCATCGATACGGCCAAGCAGCGGCCGCCGGCCGATACCGCGCAATATTGCGATCTGCAGAAAAACCCGGACGACAACAAGCAATACGAGGTCAAGATCTAGCTCGTCGCTTGCCGCCGGGCGGCCATCGCTGACGGACCTGTGGAATGGATTACGCGGCGATCGTCATTCTTGAAATCCTCTACATGATCGCCTTTCTCACGCTGATCAGCGCGGGTCTGGCGATCGTGTTCGGCATGATGCGCGTCATCAATCTGGCCCATGGCGAATTCGTGATGCTCGGCGGCTACGCGACGATCGCCGCCGCTAAAGCCGGCATCAATATCTATTTCGCCATGCTGGTGATTTCGCCCATTGTCGTCGGCATCATCGGGCTCGTGGTGGAGCGCCTGATCGTCCGCTTTTTGTACGGGCGCATGATCGACATCATGCTGGCGACCTGGGGCTTAAGCCTGCTGCTGATCGGTCTCGTCACATTGATCTTCGGCAACACGCCGGTCAGCGTGCCGACGCCGATCCCCGGTTACCAGATCGGCCATTATCAGATGGGCGGGTACAATCTGTTCGTGATCGCCGTCGCCGTTATTCTGATCTGCGCGATGTGGTTCACGCTGCGCTACACCCGGGTCGGGCTGATCGCGCGCGGCGCGATGCAGGGCAGGGACGTGGTATCGGCGCTCGGCTATAATCCGAGCCTGATCTACATGCTTACCTTTACCGTCGGCGCCGCGCTGTCCGGATTGGCGGGCGGCGTGATGGCGCCGCTGACGGGCCTTCTGCCCTCGATCGGCGGCGCTTACATCGCCGAGGCGTTCATCACCGTGATCACCGGCGGCGCTGCCGTGATTTCCGGCACGCTCTCCACCGCGACACTGTTCGGCACGGTCGATCAGATCGTTTCCTTCGCCACCACGCCGGTGCTCGGCGAGATCGCCATGCTGGCCCTCGCTCTCATCCTCCTGCGCCTGATGCCGCAAGGCATAACCGGGCAGTTCTTCCGCAACTCGACATGACCGGCGCGGGATTCGGCATCGGGCGTATCCACTGGAACTGGCTGGCAGCGCTCGTCGTCGTGCTGACGGCGTTGCCGCTGGTGAGCGAGACCAACACGCCTACCTTGCTCGCGATCTGGGCGCTGTTTGCGCTGTCGCTGGCGCTGATGTGGGGTTATGCCGGCATTCTCAGTTTCGGGCACGCTGCCTATTTCGGTCTTGGCGCCTACACCTACGCCATCGCTTCTTTCAACATCGGCGAGAGCACGGTGCCGGTGCTGTTGGCTCTGATCGTGCCGGCGGTTGTCGCCGCCATTATCGGGGCGATGATGTTCTATGGCCGCATCAGCGACGTCTATCTCGGCGTCATGACGCTGGTGGTCACTCTCATTCTCAACCGCTTCATGAATGCCACCGCCGGCGATGCGTACAAGATTGGCAACGCGCGGCTTGGCGGCTTCAACGGCATTCCGGCATTCCCAACACTCAATGTGCCGGGCGAGCCGAACATGGAGGTCTACGGCACCGCTTATTATTATGTCGTGATCGTCTGCCTGCTGCTCGCCTATCTCATCGCCCGTTGGATTTTGGCCAGTGCGTTCGGCCGCACGCTGATCGGCATCCGGGAGAACGAGCTGCGCATGGAGCTGCTTGGCTACAACGTCCCGGCCTACAAGACCGCGATCTTTTCGGTCTCCGGAGCGATGGCAGGGCTTGCCGGCTGCCTGTTCGCCAACTGGGCTGAGATCGTGACGCCGAGCGTGTTCAGCCTCGGGACGACTGCCGAAGTGCTGATCTGGGTGATCGTCGGCGGGCTCGGCACGCTGATCGGCCCGATCATTGCCGCGGTCGCGCTCGGCTCGCTGAAGCTTGAGCTGGGCCACCAGACCACGGTCGATAATTCGCTGGTCCTCGGCGCGATCCTGATCCTGGTCGTGCTGCTGCTCCCGCGCGGCTTTGCGCCGAGCTTCGTTGCCTGGCGGCGGCGCTTCGCGCAATCGCAAGTGCATCGCCGGCAAGCGCGCGGAACGCGCCGGCGCCGCATCGCACTGCAGGAAGCCAAGCAGTGAGCGAACCGGTCGTCGAGACGCAGGAATTGGCGGTGCGCTTTGGCGGCGTACTGGCGGTCGACCATGTCAACTTCCTGCTGCGCGAGCGCGAGCTGCGGTGCCTGATCGGACCTAATGGCGCCGGCAAAAGCACATTCTTCAAATCCATCACCGGCCAGATCCGCGGCGCCAATGCCAGCGGCCGGGTGCTGATCCGTGGCCAGGACGTCACCGGCTGGTCGACGCACCAGATCGTTCGGCTTGGCATCGGCATTAAGACCCAGGTGCCTTCGGTCATGAACGGGCTTACGGTTGCGGAAAATCTCTGGCTCTCGGCCCGCCGCACCGCCGGCCATGACGGCGCCGAAGCCGCGGTCGACGAGGTGCTTGCGGAGCTTGAGTTGGGCGCAATCGCGCGCCGGCCTGTCGGCGAGCTGGCGCACGGGCAACGGCAGCTGGTCGAGATCGGCACCGTGCTCGCCAACAAACCGTGGCTGGTGCTGCTCGACGAACCGGCCGCGGGCCTCACCAATGTCGAGACCGAGCGTCTGATCGCCATCATCAAGCGCATCAATCAGACCGCGACGCTGATCGTGGTCGATCACGATATGCATTTTGTGCGAACGCTCGACTCCTTGATCACGGTGTTCCATCAAGGCGCCATCCTGGTCGAAGGCCACGCCCAGAAAGTGCTGACCGACCCGAGCGTGCGGGAAGTCTATTTGGGGAACCGCGCATGAGCATTCGCGAAGGCCGCGATCCGGACATTGGCGGTGGCGCGACCGATGCCGCTGAGCCGGATGGGCTGGTGCTCGATGTGACGGACCTGCATGCCGGCTATGGCGAGGTCCCGGTGCTGCACGGCGTCTCGCTGCAGCTGTGGGAAGGCGAGGCGATCGGGATCGTCGGCCACAATGGCATGGGCAAGACGACGCTGCTGCGGACCATCATGGGGCTGTTGCCACCACGCGGCGGCAAGATCGTGATCGACGGCGTCGACGTGACCACCTGGGCGGCGCACGAGCGAAGCCGACTTGGCATCGCCTATGTGCCGCAGGGCCGCGGCATCCTTCCCGGCCTGAGCGCACACGAGAATCTGCGCCTGGCCTGGACGCCGGATTCCGGCGAGACCGAAGAACGAGCGATCGAGCGGGCGCTCGGAATTTTCCCGCGGCTGACGCGATTGCTGGAGCGCCGGGGCGGCGCGTTGTCGGGTGGCGAGCAACAAATCCTCGCGTTGGCCCGCGCCCTTGTGCCGTTGCCCTGGCTTCTGCTGCTCGACGAGCCATCCGAGGGCATTCAACCCTCCATTGTCCAGGAGATCGGCGAGCTTCTGGCGTCACTCCGCGACAAGCAGCGCCTTTCGATGCTGATTGTCGAACAAAACCTCGAACTTGTGCTCGATGTCGCAAGCCGCATCGTGCTGGTCGAGCGCGGCCGCATCAGCCGCGAGCTCGATGCGGCGACGGTGCGCGGCGGCGCCATTGCCGATCTGGTGGGTCTCGGCGGCGCGCGAACCACGTATGCCACGTCAAGCGGGGTAGCGGCGCCGCCTCGTCCGCAGCCACCGGCCGCGCCGTCGCACAATGGCCCGGCGCGCTCCGTGTCGAATGGCGAACGTCCTGCATCGAACGGGACGTGGTCTTCGAATCACTCACGCAATTCCGCCCGCAACGGGCCAACGCGACATTCGGCGCCGGTGATGCCGACCGCCGCCACATCATTAGGGGGGCCCATGTCGACCGTCAGACGGCCAACGCTGGAGCAAATGCACGATATCGTCGGTTCGCTGCACATGAGCATGTCGCAGGGCGAAGTCGCCGAGTATCTCGACGTGCTGGAAGGCACCTTCCAAGCCTACGATCGCGTCAACCAACTGCCCGACTATCTGCCAGCGGTGCGCTACCCGCGTACGCCCGGCTACCGGCCGGGCGCCAACGAGAATCCGCTCAACGCCTGGGCGGTGAAGACGGAGGTGCGCGGTGCCGCGCATGGACCGCTTTCGGGAAAGCGCGTCGTGCTCAAGGACAATATCTGTCTCGCCGGCGTGCCGATGATGAACGGCGCGTCCACGCTTGAAGGCTATGTGCCGGATATCGACGCCACCATCGTTACCCGCATCCTTGATGCCGGTGGCACCATCGTCGGCAAGGCGCACTGCGAGTATTTTTGTTTATCCGGCGGCAGCCACACCTCGGCGCTCGGTCCGGTGCACAATCCCTACAAGCACGGCTACTCGGCCGGCGGCTCGTCGTCGGGATGCGGAGCGTTGGTCGGCGCCGGTGAAGTCGAGATGGCGATCGGCGGCGACCAGGGCGGCTCGATCCGGATGCCGTCGTCGTATTCGGGCTGCTACGGCATGAAGGCGACGCACGGTCTGGTGCCGTACACCGGCGTCATGCCGATCGAAGCGACCATCGACCATGCCGGACCGATGACGAAGACCGTTGCGGACAACGCGCTGCTCTTGGAAGTGATCGCCGGCGCCGACGGCCTCGATCCGCGCCAGTATGACGTCCAGGTCGAGAAATACAGCTACACGACCGGGCTCGGCCGCGGCGTTTCCGGCATGCGCATCGGTCTGGTGACGGAGGGTTTCGGCTGGCCGTCGAGCGAGCCGGAGGTCGACGCCAAGGTGCGTGAAGCGGCGGAGCGTCTGCGCGGCGCCGGCGCCATACTCGAGCCGGTGTCGATCCCCATGCATCGTGACGGCAGCGCTATCTGGACGCCGATCGCGCTGGAAGGGCTGGTCGCGCAGATGATGCACGGCAACGGCATGGGCTTTAACTGGAAGGGCCTCTATACCACGAGCCTCCTCGACGCCCACGCCAACTGGCGGGCGCGCGCCGACGAGCTGTCGCGCACGCTCAAGATCTCGATGCTCGCCGGCGAATATTTCATCCGGCACCATCGCGGCCACTTCTATGCCAAGGCGCAGAATCTTGGGCGCCTGCTGCGCAAGACCTACGACGACGTGCTGGCACGCTACGATCTCCTGATGATGCCGACCCTGCCGATGAAGGCAACGCCGCTGCCGCCAAACAACGCGCCGCTGGCCTTGTGGTGTCAGCGCGGCTTCGAAATGTTGCCGAACACCTGTCCGTTCGACGTCACCGGCCATCCGGCCATGAACATTCCCTGCGGCTTGAGCGACGGTTTGCCGGTCGGCATGATGCTGGTCGGCAAGCATTACGCCGAGACCACCATCTATCGGGCGGCGCACGCTTTCGAACAGCTCGGCGATTGGCGGAATTTCTGATCTGCTGCCGGTCCGATAGCAACACGGCCGTCGTCGGTGAGCACGTACAACCCGTTCAGCTCGGATTTTCTGCAGAGCCGCAGCGACGATCACCTGCGGCCACAGGGTACTTTATCTTACGTCGCCGGCTCCACCGACGAGCCGCTCAAATTCATGACCATTCCGCAGTTGTTGGACCGCGCTTGTTCCAGACACGGCGGCCGCACCGCCGCGATCTTCGCGGCCGATAATACGTCGCTGTCCTGGTACGATCTGCGCGAGCGCTCCAACGATGTCGCCGCAGGCCTGCTTGCGCTTGGTATCGGGCGCGGCGACCGGGTCGGTATCTGGGCGCCCAACCGCGCCGAGTGGCTTTACGTCCAGTTTGGCACCGCCCGCATCGGCGCTATTCTGGTCAATATCAATCCGGCCTATCGGACATCCGAGCTCGAATATGCGCTCAACAAAGTCGGCTGCAAGGCGCTTATCATGGCGCCGCGTCATCGCTCGAGCGATTATGTGGACATGCTCCGCGCGGTCGTCCCCGAAATCGACGCCGATGCAGCCAGCCTGCAGGCGGCGAAATTGCCGAAGCTCAAGCACGTCATCATCCTTGACGACGGACCGCACCCGCGTGGCGCCCATTCATTCGCGAAATTGACGTCGCTGGCCGGCCCCGGCCATCGCAGCCGCCTCGAAGCGCTGTCAGCGGCACTCGATCCGGATGACGCCGTCAACATCCAGTTCACCAGCGGCACGACCGGCTCACCCAAGGGCGCGACGCTGTCGCATTTCAACATCGTCAACAACGCGCGCTACGCCGCCAAGTACATGGCGTTGTCCGCCGACGATCGGCTGTGCATCCCAGTGCCGCTTTATCATTGCTTTGGCATGGTGTTGGGCGTGCTGTGTGGCACGGCCGTCGGCGCCGGGATGGTTTTCCCGGGGGAGAGTTTCGACGCTGAGGCGACGCTGGCCGCTATCGCGCGCTACCGATGCACCGCTCTGCACGGCGTGCCAACGATGTTCATCGCGCAACTCGAGCATGCGAATTTTTCCGATTACGACACCTCGAGCTTGCGGACCGGCATCATGGCCGGAGCGCCGTGCCCGATCGATACCATGCGCGCCGTGATCAGCCGTATGCATATGCGCGAAGTCACCATCGGTTACGGCATGACCGAGACCAGCCCGCTGTCGTTCCAGTCGCGCACCGACGATCCGGTCGACCGTCGGGTGGCGACCGTCGGGCGCATCCTGCCGCATGTCGAGGTCAAGATCGTCGACGCCAACGGCAAAGTCGTGCCGATCAGCGCGTCGGGAGAATTGTGCACCCGCGGTTATGGTGTAATGCGCGGCTATTGGGACGACGCTGAAAGGAGCGCCGAGGCGATCGACGCGTCGGGCTGGATGCATTCCGGCGACATCGCGACCATTGACGCGCAGGGCTATTGCAGCATCGTCGGCCGGCTCAAGGACATGCTGATCCGCGGCGGCGAGAACATCTATCCGCGCGAGATCGAGGACTTTCTGCTCCGCCATCCGAAGGTCCAATCCGTTCAGGTGTTCGGCGTGCCCGATCATCGGCTTGGCGAAGAGGTCTGCGCCTTTATCGTGCTCAAGCCCAACCAGTCGGCGACGGTCGAGGAGATCCAGTCCTTCTGCCGCGGGCAGATCTCGCATCAGAAGGTGCCGCGCCACATTCGCTTCGTGCTCGAATTCCCGATGACCGCGACCGGCAAGCCGCAAAAGTATGTCATGCGGGAGCAAATGATCGCCGAAATCGCCACCGCGGGATCGCAACGGAATGCAACGGCGACTTCGACTGGCCCTGTTGCCGGTTGATGGTGATAAGATCGACACAAGCTGTTCAGGCGGCGTTCGCCACCGCCGCATAAAGCGCCCGCTCGAAGCCGATCATGGTCTGTTGGACGTGCGGATCGCCGATCGGCAGTATTTGCATCAAGGCGACGGCGGTGATGCGCTTCTTAAGATCGATCCAGTAGTAGGTGTTGTGGACTCCGCCCCAGGTCAGGCTTCCGCCGGAACGGAAGCCTTCGACGTCCGCGGTGTTGATCAAGAAGGTCAGCCCCCATTTCTTGACCTGCCCGGGGAAGGTCTCGACTTCGAGCGCCAATGCGGGGTTGTTGCTGTGCACCATCGGCACGTCCAGTTCGCCGATGGCATTGTGCGTCATCAGCTTGACCGTCTCCGGCTTGAGCACCTCGACGCCGTCGAGCGTGCCGCCTGCCAGCAACATGCGGGTGAAAGTGAGATAGTCCGGTGCGGTGGAGAACAGTCCGGCGCCGCCGGTGTGGAACTCGCCGTCGTCCGCGGGCTCTAGGTTGACGGCGATCGGTTTGCCATCTGGTCCGCGAACGTGCGTCCCGACGAGGCGCTGTGCCATGTCATGACGTAACAGGAAGCTGGTGTCGTGCATGCCGAGCGGATCGAGGATGTGCTTCCGAAAATATCCTTCCAGGTCCTGACCGCTGATCGCCTCGATCACCTTGCCGACGAGATCGACGCCGACGCCGTATTGCCAGCTGCTCCCGGGATCGAACAGCAAGGGCACGCGCAAGGCGTCGTTCTTGCGGGTCAGGATGCTCGGCAGCCCGGTGAGCTCGATGTAGCGCGCCAGATCGGCGTTGAAAATGTCGTAGCCGTAGCCGGAAGTGTGCGTCAGCAAATGGCGCAGCGTGACCGGGCTTTTCGGATCGCGAAGCCGCGGCGTGCCGTTGGCATCGAATCCTTCCAGCACCTTCACGTCCTCTACCACCGGCAAGACGTCGCCCATCGGCTGCTCGAGGCCGATGCGTCCCCGTTCGACCAGCTGCATGGCCGCCGTGCCGGTGACGGCCTTGGTCATCGACGCAATGCGGAATACCGAGTCGAGCGTCATCGGTTCGGTCTTGTCGACCGCCCGTCGTCCGAAAGCGCCTTGGTAGAGGACGCCGCGATCATCCGCGGCCATCGCGACGACGCCCGGGATGAGACCGGCTTCGATCGGCTTCTTGAAGATTGTGTCGATATCCATTGTCAGCCCGGTTGGAAATCCGCTGTCAGCCTGGTTGGAAATCCGCAGCTCCAGAGCGGGCCGCGCCGCGGCCGATGTTTTATTCCTCTGACCGAATATCGCCAACGTTTTCGGCAAGCCGCTTTACCGGACTAGTCGAAAGCATGCGATCAAGCATTTCGCCGATCGCCACCGCGACCTGTGCGTCGGTCCACGGCCCTTTCAGCGAAAACCATTTCGGCACCCAATGGATGGCGCCCAGCACGACGAAGATGGCGAGCTTGGGATCGCAGGTCACGATGCTGCCGTCACGTATGCCCTCTTTGACCACGGCGCGCAGCTCGCGCTCGAACGCGTCGCGCTTTTCGATCAGTTTGCCGCGGTCGCTCGGCGTCAGCGCATGTTCCTCAGTCAGCAGCAGGGATTCGTTCAATTCGCCGGTTACGGTCTTGAGATAGCGCCGCAACATCATGATTAGCTTTTGCCGGCCGTCGCGGCCGTCGCGCTTGGCGATCGCGAGGGCGTCATCGGCGACTTTCATCGCCCGGTCAAAGCAGGCAGCGACCAGGGCGCTTTTGGTCGGAAAATAATAGTAGAGCGCGGCCTTGGTGACGCCGAGATTTTGCGCAATCTCGTCCAGCGACGTCTGGGCGAAGCCGCGGCGATTGAAGGCGGAAACCGCGGCGCGCAGTAGCGCTTCGCGCTTCATCTCGCGTTGCTCTGATCGGTTAGGTAGCACATCGTACCAAACGCCCGCCGGTTTGAGTTTCGTCGTTGCCGGGCGGCGTTTCGCGGTTTTGGCGCGCGGCATCGCTGTCAGCTCGGACGACCGATCGCGCGCTGCCACGGGGCAACTGTCGTATCGTTCGCGCGCATCGCGCGGCGCGCCCACGTTCCTTGCGCCAAAGTTCCTGTCATCAAAGCTCCGGTCACCGAGGTTCCTATCACAGCGCGGAAATTCCCCCGGTTACGCTCAGCGCTTGGCCGGTCATCTTGGTTGCCGCCGGCGAGGCCAGAAACACCGCGATCTCGGCCAAATCGGTCATGTTGACAAGGCCCAGCTCGGCTTTTTGCTCCGCCTTACCAAATAGCCTGCCGGCGAACGGATCCGCCATCAGACGTTGGTAGAACTCCGTCCCGCCGACGATGGAGGGCGTCAGCACGTTGGCGCGGATGCCATGACGCTTGCCTTCGACCGCCAGCGCCCGCGTGAACATGACGATGCCGGCCATGGCGGCGCCGATCACGCTTTCGCCGGGGGTCGGAATTTTGGCAGCATCCGAGGCGATATTGATGATGCAGCCGGTATTTGCCTCGCGCATATGCGGCAGCACGGCGCGGCAGCTCAAAAGCTGAGCGAGCAGGCAGCGCTGGATAATGCCAGGTACGTCTTCAATAGCGATGTTGTGCAGCAGGGCGGGGAAGTCGTTGGTGCCGGTCGAATTGACCAAAATATCGATGCGGCCGAGCTTTTCGACGGCCGCGTCAACGACCGCCTGGGCGTCGGCGACTTGCGCCATGTCGCCAAGCACCAGGCTGATACAGGCGCCGGAAAAGCGGCCGATCGCCGCGAGCGCGCGCTCGCCACGTTCGCGGTTGCGGCCATTGATGACAACCGCCTCGGCGCCGGCCGCAAGCATCGCTTCCGCGCATGCTCTACCGATCCCGGCGGTGCCGCCGGTGATCAGCACGGTTTTGCCTTCGAGCGGATTCATCGAGCGCCGTCGCGCGGGCCTCAAGCCAGCATGTAATAAAAGTCGATGGCGTTGCCTTCCGGCTTATCGATCCATTTCACCTTGACGCACGCGGCCGGTCTGACGCGGACGCTGGAAGTTTGCAAGTCGCTCATATTGAACTCCCTGATAAAGTTCACCATGGCGGTGCTCGCACCGTCCAGCCGCACATAGCCGATGCACCATGGAGATTTTGCGGGATTTTCGAACTGTGCCGACACGATTGTTGCCGTTTTCATCGGGCTCGCCCGCCGGACTCGCCCCATTCGTCGCAATTGCTCGAACGATTGCTCGCAATAGGCGCGGGGCAGCAAATAGGTCAGACCCGACTTGCCGCATTTGGTGGCCAGAATCTCCTGCGCCTTGGGCCCACCAAAATACGTCCGCCATTTTCGGTCGGCGGGTGCAAAATCATAGCCGATGACATGGTCCCGACTGCAATCAACATCGATGCGACTGCAATCGCCTCTGGAAGACGGTCGCTTTTTACCGAATGGTAAAATTACTTACCGATAAGGCTTAAGTCAACTCGTGGACGGTGCGCCGGTTCCATGGACATCAATCGCGCCACCCGCGCGCGCAACGATCGCGCGCAACAATAATGACGGTGCCGGCGACGACCGGCGTGTCGATCGTCAACGCGGGTTCGCCCCGGTCGGTGTCATCTGCGCGTCGCAGCGAATCCCCAAGCTTGATGTGGATCAAAGGCATCGCGGCCGTTTTCTAATAATGAAATAATTCGCCGTCTGGATCAGTTAATCAATGTCGACGTATCGCCTTGAGACGCTGTTCGCGCCGCGGTCGGTCGCCGTCGTCGGTGCGTCGCCGCGCCACACATCGACCGGTCGCGCGGTGCTTGCGAATCTCCTCCAGGCCGGATTCCCGGGTCCGATCTATCTGGTCAATCCGCGCTATCACGAGATCGAGGGCATCCACGCGTTCAAGTCCTACGACGCGTTGCCGCAGCCACCCGACGTCGTCGCCATCGCCGTGCCGGCTGCCGCGGTGCCCGACGCCGTCGCGGCGGCGGCGCGCAAAGGCACGGCCGCCGGCGTGATCATCACCGCCGGACTCGGTCGCGGTCCTGGCTCACTTGCCGAGCGCTGTGAGAAAATTGCCCGCGCGGCGGGCATGCGTCTGGTCGGTCCCAATTGCCTCGGCGTGCAGGTACCGCGGGCAAAGCTCAATGCGAGCTTTGCCGCCGCCGCGCCGCCTCCGGGCGACCTCGCGCTGATATCGCAATCCGGCGCGATCGCGGCGGGACTGGTGCAATGGGCGTCGGGCCGCGGCGTCGGATTCTCCGCTATCGTCTCGATCGGCGACAGCATCGATGTCGATTTCGCCGACCTGCTCGACCATTTCGTTTATGATCGCAGCACGCGGGCGATCCTGCTGTACATCGAGTCGATCAGAGACGCTCGCAAGTTCATGTCGGTGGCGCGGGCGGCGGCGCGCATCAAGCCCGTGCTGGTGATCAAATCCGGGCGGCACGCGCAGGGCGCCAAGGCGGCGATGACCCATACCGGCGCGCTGGCCGGCTCGGATGCGGTTTACGACGCAGCATTCCGTCGCGCCGGCTTGTTACGGGTCATCGATCTCGACGAGCTGTTCGCCGCCGCTGAAACTTTGGCGCGTTTGTCGACCTTGTCTGGCAAGCGGCTTGCTATTTTGACCAATGGCGGCGGCGTCGGCGTGCTGGCAGTCGATCGGCTGATCGATCTCGGCGGTGAGCTCGCCGGCATTTCACCCGGCACCATGCAAAAGCTTGACGCGGCATTGCCGCCGATCTGGTCGGGCGCCAATCCGGCGGACATCGCCGGTGACGCCGATGCCGAGAGGTACGCCGTCGCACTCGAAGGCCTGCTCGACGATGACGCCAACGACGCCGTTCTGGTGATGAACGTGCCGACGGCACTGGCGTCGGCCGCCGACGCGGCGAAGTCGGTTATCGCCGTGACCGAGCGGCATCGCAACAAATGCATGCCTTCCAAGCCGGTATTCACGATGTGGATGGGCGAAAACGGTCCGGCGTCACAGGCATTCGAGGCGGCGGGCATCCCGAACTATCCGACCGAGTCGGCGGCAATCCACGGTTTTATGCATCTCGTGCGCTACCGCGAAGCCCGCGACCTGCTGATGGCGACGCCGCCCAATCTGCCGGAGGATTTCGCGCCCAACGTCGCCGCGGTGCGTCCGGTCATCGATGCGGTGCTGCGCGACAACCGTGCTTGGCTCGATCCGATCGAGCTGACGGGCGTGCTATCGGCTTACGGTATTCCGGTCGCGCCTGCCGCGCTGGCGCGCAATGCCGATGAAGCCGTGGCGGCGGCAAAACCTCACTTGGCGAAGGGCATCCCCGTCGTCCTGAAAATTCAATCTCCTGACATCGTGCACAAATCGGACGTCGGCGGCGTGCGGCTCGACCTCGCCAGCGAGGAAGCGGTGCGCGCCGCCGCCGCCGACATCATAAGCCGTGCGCACGCGGCAAGACCGGACGCGCGCATCGCCGGCGTGACAGTCTTTGCTATGATTGTGCGCCCCAAGGCGCGGGAGTTGATTGTTGGCGTCGCCGACGATCCGACTTTCGGCCCGGTCATCGTCTTTGGGCAGGGCGGCACCGCCGTCGAGGTCATCAGCGACAAGGCGCTGGCGCTGCCCCCGCTCAATCTCGACCTGGCACGCCGCCTGATTGCGCGCACGCGCGTGTCCCGGGTCCTCAAAGCCTACCGCAATGTGCCGGCGGCCGACGAGCGCGCTATCGAGTTGTTGCTGGTCAAGCTGTCCCAGCTGGTGGCGGATTTTCCGGAAATCCGCGAGATCGACCTCAATCCGGTTCTTGCCGACGAGACCGGCGTCATTGCCGTCGACGCGCGGGTGGCGATCGCGCCCGTCGAAAAACGTCACGCCGGCGCTACCGGCAACCCGCGTTTCGCCATCCGGCCCTACCCGAAAGAATGGGAGCGGCACATCACGCTGCGCGACGGCATGGCGGTTTTCGTCCGTCCGGTCCGGCCCGAAGACGAGCCGCTCTATGGACCGTTCTTCGCCGCGGTGACGCCTGACGATTTGCGGCTGCGCTTCTTTGCGCCGGTGAAAGATTTCAGCCACACCTTCATCGCGCGATTCACCCAGATCGATTACGCGCGCGCGATGGCCCTTATCGCTGTCGACGAGGCCACCGGCGCGATGCTGGGAGTTGTCCGCGTCCACGCCGATGCCGAGTACACTAGCGGCGAATACGCCATTCTCGTGCGCTCGGATCAGAAAGGACACGGCCTCGGTTGGCTATTGATGCAGCTGATCATCGAATATGCCCGTAACGAAGGATTGCGTACCATCAAGGGGCAGGTGCTGCGCGAGAACACCGGGATGCTGGATATGTGCCGGGAGCTCGGCTTTGACATCGCATCCGACCCGAGCGAGCCGTCGTCGGTTATCGCCACGTTACCGCTGTCAGCGTGAGATCAAGCGCCCAACACCTTCTCGGCGGGGGCGTAGGGTAGCGCCAGCGCATCGGCCACCGCGCGGTAGGTGACGCGGCCATCCTGCACGTTGAGGCCTTCGCGCAAATTCGGATCGTCGCGCAGCGCGGCACGCCAGCCCTTGTCGGCAAGCGCCAGCACGAACGACGTGGTCACGTTGCTCAGGGCAAACGTCGAGGTGCGCGCGACCGCGCCGGGCATGTTGGCGACGCAATAATGCACGACGTCGTCGACGACATAGGTCGGATTGGAGTGCGTCGTTGCCCGCGAGGTTTCGGCGCAGCCGCCCTGGTCGATGGCGACATCGACGATCACCGAACCCGGCTTCATCGCCTTGACCGTCTGCCGCGAGATCAATTTCGGCGCCATCGCGCCAGGCACGAGCACGGTGGCGATGACGAGATCGGCGCGCCGGCACAGCACTTCGACGACGTCGCGGGTCGAAAACAGCGTGCGCACCCGGCCATTGAATTGGGTGGCGACGCGGCGGAGCGCCTCGGGGTTGCGGTCCAGCACCACGACATCGGCGCCCATGCCCGACGCGATCAAGGCCGCGTTGGTACCGGCGACGCCGCCGCCGAGGACAACAACGCTAGCCGGAGACACGCCCGGCACACCGCCCAGCAGCACGCCGCGCCCGCCATTTTCCTTTTCCAGGCAGCGCGCCCCGACATGGGGCGCCATGCGCCCGGCCACTTCCGACATCGGGGTCAGCAGCGGCAAACTGTGACTGGGGCTGGTGACGGTCTCGTAGGCGATCGCGGTGACGCCCGACTGCAAAAGATCTTCGGTCTGGGCCCGATCGGGAGCCAGATGCAGATAGGCGAACAGGATCTGATCCTTGCGCAGCTTCTTGCGCTCTACTGCCAGCGGTTCCTTGACCTTGACCACCAATTCGGCCTTGCCGTAGACGGCGTCGGCGTTGGCGACAATCACGGCGCCGGCGGCTTCATAATCGGTGTCCGGCAAGCCAGCGCCAGTGCCGGCGCCGGTTTCGACCAGCACCTGGTGGCCCTTGTCGGCTAGTTCGCGCACCGTCGAGGGCACGATGCCGACGCGGTACTCATTGTCTTTGATTTCTTTCGGCACACCGACGAGCATGGCCACCTCTTCTGCATCGGACCGACGCCGCGCGGCATCCAAGCGGAGCCACGACGAGCCGGAAATTGTTTGGACTTTACTCTAGCGCTCGCGCAGCGGGCGATTTGTGTCAATCCACACACTGCCGGCGATGCCGCACCGCACGCGCTCGCGTTAATGCATGCCAGGGCGGCAATCAACCTCGACGGGAACAAGGTCCTATCGGACGCCGCGACACCCGCGCGCACCGGACCTGACATGTGGTATCACACAGCCGAGATTCTCCTTCAGGTTCGGTGGCCGCCAACGAAAGCGGCTGCGGGCCACCCGGAACGGTGCCCAAGTTTGGAGACGCAATTGAAAGTTCACGGAAATTCGCCGGCCAGCCGCGACATCGCGACCCTGTTGCATCCTTACACCAACCTCAAGGCGCACCAGACCAAGGGGCCCTTGATCATCACGCGCGGCCGCGGCGTCAATGTCTACGACGACCAGGGCAAGGAATATATCGAAGGCTTGGCTGGGCTGTGGTGTGTCTCACTCGGGTTCAACGAGCCGCGGCTGGTCGAAGCGGCCCGGCGGCAACTCGAGACGTTGCCCTACTATCACAGCTTTTCGTCCAAATCGCATGGCCCGGCGATCGAGCTCGCGGAGCGGATACTCGATCTCCTCCCCGACACGATGTCGAAGGTGTTCTTCAACAATTCCGGATCGGAAGCGAACGACACCGCGATCAAGCTGGTCTGGTACTACAACAACGCGCTGGGCCGGCCGCATAAGAAGAAGATCGTCTCGCGCATCAAGGCCTATCACGGCGTCACTATCGCCAGCGCCAGCCTGACCGGACTGCCGAACAATCATCGCGATTTTGATTTGCCGATCGCCGGCATCGTCCACGCCGGCTGTCCGCACCACTATCGCTTCGCCGGCCCCGGTGAAAGCGAGGAAGCCTTCGCCTCACGGCTAGCGGAAGAGCTCGATGCCTTGATCGAGAAAGAGGGGCCGGGCACGGTCGCCGCTTTCATCGCCGAGCCGGTGATGGGGGCCGGCGGCGTACTGGTGCCGCCGCGCACCTACTTCGACAAGATCCAGCCGGTGCTCAAGAAGCACGACGTGCTGCTCATTGCCGACGAGGTGATCTGCGGCTTCGGCCGGCTCGGCACCATGTTCGGTCACGAGCTTTTCGACATCCAGCCCGACATGGTGGTAATGGCCAAGCAGCTCACATCGGGCTATCAGCCGATGTCGGCGACGGTAATTTCCGGCGCTATCTATGATGCGCTGGTGAGCCAAAGCGAGAAAATCGGCGTCTTCGCTCACGGCTTTACCTATTCCGGGCATCCGGTCGCCGCCGCGGTCGGGGTCGAGACGCTGAAAATCTATGAGGAGCGGCGAATCCTCGACCATATTCGCGCGGTCGCGCCGCATTTTCAGGAGCGCTTGCGACAACTGGGCAATCATCCGCTGGTCGGCGAAGCCCGCGGCATCGGCTTGATCGGGGCAGTCGAACTGGTTGCCGACAAGCAATCGAAAAAGCCGTTCGACGTCGGCGTGGCCGCCGGCCCGTTGGGCGCGGACATCGCGCTGGACAATGCTCTGATCGTCCGGGCCGCGGGCGACACGTTGGCGCTCTGTCCGCCGCTCGTCATCGAAGACCAAGAGATCGATCAGCTGTTCGACCGATTGGCGACGACGCTCGACCAAACGCATGCGGAATTGCGGCGGCGAGGTGCCCTCTAACCGGCGCGCGGGAGCGCACCATGAAGCTCAAAGGCAAAGTCGCGATCGTCACCGGCGGATCGCAGGGCATAGGCGAAGCGATTGCGGTTCGTTATGGCGCCGAGGGTGCGCGGGTCGCGGTGGTCTATCACAGCAATGATGCCGCCGCAGACGCCGTGGTGAAACGGATCGTCCGTGCCGGCGGCGACGCTAAACCGGTCAAGGCCGATTGTTCGAAAGTGCCCGACATCGAGCGTATGGTCGCCGAGGTGATCAAGCATTTCGGCACCGTCGACATCCTGGTCAACAATGCCGGCGTGTTCCGCACCGTGCCGGTTGCGGAAACGACGGAAGCTATTTGGGACGAACAGCTCGACCTCAATCTTCGCGGTGCATTCTTCTGCGTCAAAGCCGTGCTGCCGGAATTTCAGAAAAAAGGCGGCGGCAAGGTGATCAACATCACCTCGATCGCCGGCGTCGCCGCCTTTCCGAACTGCCCGGCTTATTGCGCGTCCAAAGGCGGACTGGAGATTTTGACCAAGGCGCTCGCCGCCGAGCTCGGCAAGCAGAACATCAACGTCAACTCGCTCGGGCCGGGTAATGTCGCGACGCCTTTGAACGCGCATCTGCGCGGGCCCGGCAACGAGGACTATATCAATCTGATGCGGACGATGACGCCGACCGGCCGCGATTTCCTGTCGGTCGAAGAAATGACTGGCGCCGCCGTGTTTCTCGCCTCCGACGACGCCTCGGCGATCCACGGCGCGACCTTGATGGTCGATGCCGGCTGGTCGGCAATTTAAGCTTTCGAGGCGCCCGACGGGCGATAGCCCGAGAGAAATACGCCGACGAACATCAGTACCATGGCGGCCAGCACATAGATCGACAGCCGCTCGCTGAAAATCACCGCGCCCCAGGCCACCCCGGCGAGCACCGCAAGGTAGTTGAATTGGGCAAAAAACACCGGCCCGGCGCGCCGGATGATTTCCAGAAACAGCACCAGAAAGACGGCGTTGATGGCGATGGCAATCAGCGTCGCGATCGCTCCGTCATCAAGCTGGGTCGGAAACCACGCCTGTCCCGCAAATAGCATGATCGGCAATATCACGGCAGCTGAGCCGAGCATGACGCCGGCGCCGGTCGCGACCGACGAAGATGCCGGCGGGCGTAGCACAGCAGCAGACACGTTCGACCCCGCGAACATGACCGGCGCCAGCAATGCGAGCAGGAACCACTTCCAGGCTCCGCCGCCGCCGACACTGGCGCCCGGCGCAACGATCAGCACGACGCCGGCGAATCCGAACAGCAGGCCGATGAGGCCCAGCCAGCGAAAGCGCTCGACGCCGGCGAGTACGCTGATCGCGAAAGTAAAAGGCGGCGACAGCGCCAGCACCAGCGTCATGACGCCGGCAGGAAGCTTGGGCGCGATGTAGGTCAAGAGCGAGATCGGCAGGCCGCTGACCAGCGCGCCGATGACAAGATAACTGGTCAGCGCCGGGCGCGACAGGCTAAGCCGCTCGCCACGGAACGTGAGCACGATCCACAGCACCACCCCGGCGCCGAACGATTGCCAGAATGCGTAGGCGAGGGGAGGCGCGCCGCCGGCCGCCGCCATCTTGTTGACGCTGAACACGGCGCCGTAGATCACGGCGGCGCCGACCAGCATCACATAGTCGAGCGGCGCGCGGGCTTGCCGCGCGCCGGTTACGGCGTCCTTGACCGGCTCGCTCACGGCGTCTCTCACAAGGTCGTTCAAACGGTTTTGCCGATGGCCGTATCCTTGAGCTCGATCTCGATGAAGATCATCTCGCCCGGCCCGTTGTTGATAACGTCGTGCTCGACGCCGGCATTGCGGAAATAGGATTTGCCCTGCTGCAATTGCGCGAACGAGGTTTCGCCCTGCGGACCGACAAGCTTGAGTTCGCCGTCGCGGGTTGGCACGACCACATAATCATGTTCGTGACGGTGCCATCCGGTGCCGGCGCCGGGCGCGAAGCGCCACTCGGTCACCCGCAGATGATTGTTGTCGATCTGCACGGTCGGCGTGGCCATCTCCTTGCTCATTTTCCTCTCCTGTTATCGGTTTTGGCAGCGGCAGCCTCGCCGCGCGAGGCGCGGCAAACGAACAAAGCATCAGGCGCGGGTGGCGCGAACGCGGTCGAGGAAGATCGCGGCGATGATGACGCAGCCGAGCAAGATCTGTTGGACGTAACCGCCGACTTCCAGCAGGTCCATGGCGTTGGACAGCATGGTGACGAAAATCGAACCGAGGACCGCCGGAATGATGCCGCCGACGCCGCCTTGCAGGCTGACACCGCCGATGACGGCGGCGGCGATGCTCTCGAGCATCAGGCTGCCGCCGAGATTGGGCTCGCCCGAACCAGTGCGCGCCGTGAGCATGAGCGAGCCGAACGCGGCCAGCAAGCTGCACGTCACATAAGCCAGGAACAGGTAGCGCTTCTGCGGTATGCCGGCGAGGTTGGCGGCGCGCGGATTGTTGCCGATCAGATACAGCGCGCGGCCGAACACCGTGCGGTCGAGCAGAAAATAAAGCAGGATGGCGACAACGATGGCGAGCGCGACCGGTATCGGAATGCCGGGTATGAAGGTGCCGTCATAGAGCGGGCGGGTGAAGGCATCGGGCACATTGAACACCGGCCGGCCGCCGGAGATCGTGGTCGCCAACCCGTAGCAGATATTCAGGCTGCCGAGCGTCACTACGAACGGGTTGACGCCGACCCAGGACACGAACAGCCCGTTGAACGCGCCGACCAGCGATCCGACGCCAAGCCCGACGCCAATACCAGCAACGAATATGAGCCATGCCGGCGCACCGGCCGCGGCGAGGCCCGTCGTCGTGAGCGCCGTGGCGACGCTGATCACCGACACCGCCATGCCCAGCGAAAGATCGAAGCCGCCGGTCAAAATGACCACCATCTGAGCCGAAGCGAACAGCAGCAGGTAACTGGACTGCACCAGAATGTTGGTGATGTTGCGCAGCGACAGCACGCGCGGCTCGATCAGCGAGACCCCAAGCTCCATCGCAACGATCAGGAGCGGCAGCAGCAGCGCGTAACCCCAGCGTGCTGTGTTGCGGTGCCGGCTTGGCTCGGCGGCCGGTGGAAGGCTCACGCCGGAAATGCTGGCATCAGACAAGCGCCGCCCTCCGTTGCGAAAACTCGTCCAGCGCCACGGCGAGCACGACGATGATGCCGAGAAAGATCGCCTGAATGCGAGGATCGATGCGCAGCAGGTCCATCGCATCAGTCAGAGTGAGAAGCAGGATGGCGCCGAGTGCCACCATCTCGACCCGGCCGACGCCGCCTTTGATGCTGACACCTGCAATCACCGCCGCCGCGATGCTTTCGAGCGTCAGCTGCGCGTTGATCACCGCCTGGCCCGATCCGAGCTGCGCGGTGAACGCCAATCCCGACACCGACGCAAGCATCGAGCAGATCACGTACGAAAGGATAAGATAGGTCTTTGCCGCTACGCCGGAGACTACCGCCGCTTGCATGTGGCCGCCGATGGCGAGGATGTAGCGGCCCATCCGCGTGTAATTCTGCATCACCCATATGACGGCGACGACGGCCGCCGCGAGATAAAAGGCCGTGGGCAAATCCAGCCACAGGCCGCGGCCAAAGCCTTCGACATAGCTCTTGGGCATGCCGTAGACCGGAATGCCGCTGGTCAGGAGCAGTGCAAAGCCGGTGGCGATCGACATGGTGCCCAAGGTCACCATGAACGGCGAGATCCGCAGAAAGGCGACGCAGGCGCCGTTGACAAGCCCGACGATGGCGCCGCAGCCCAGGCCCGCAAGCACGCCGACCAGGATGATCAGACCGGGCTCGTTCGCGAACGTGTCCTTGAACGCGACCATGACCAGCGCGCTGGAGACACTGGTCAGCGCCACCACCGCGCCTTGCGAGAGGTCGAAACCGCCGACGATCAGGACCAGCATCTGGCCGGCGGCAATGATGACCAGATAGGACGAGCTGCGCAGCACATTGAGGAGGTTCTGCACGGCGACGAAGTTCGGAACGAACAAAGCGAACGCGACCAAGAGAACCGTCAACAGCACCGGCAGAAATCCGGCCACGCGATAGGATCGGAAAATCCGCTCGAACACCGACACCGGCAAGGCATCGTCGCTGGTCGAATTACTGCTCATTGCCATTGCGATCAGCTCCGGTCACGTACTCGCTTGCAATTCGCGCGCCACCGCGCCCTCGGCTTGTTGCTCGCGGAAGAAATGTGACAGCACTGCCGGTTCGTTGATGTCGGCGCCGGTGAGCTCGGCGGCCATCCGCGATCGATGCATGACATAGAGCCGATGCGACAGGTTGAGGACCTCGGGCAGATCGGAAGAGACCAGAACGATCGCCACGCCGGTCGCCACCAAAGCCTTCATCAATTCATAGATTTCGATTTTGGCCCCCACATCCACCCCCACGGTGGGCTCGTCGAACAGGTACACCGAGATTTCCCGCGTCAGGCCGCGCGCCAACAGGATCTTCTGCCGGTTGCCACCGGAAAAGGACGCCACCGCGCGCTCGATCAGCGGCGGACGCAGCGACAGCTTCTCGACGATCCCCTGCACGATGCGCCGCTCGCTGCGGCGCTGCAGAATCCGGTGGCGCGAGAAGCCGGGCAGATCGAGCGCCGCCATCGAGACATTCTCGCGCACCGGACGCGCCAGCGCCAGACCTTCGGCGACCCGGTCGGACGGGAAATAGCAGACGCCCTGTTTCATCATCGCCGCCGGCGTCGGCGCTGTGACGGCGTTTCCGCGCACGCGGACCACGCCGGACTCGATCGGCTCAAGCCCGACGATGGCGCGGATGATCTCAGACTTGCCGCACCCGACCAATCCGGCGATGCCGGTAATCTCGCCGGCGCGGGCATAGAAGCTGACGTCGTTCACGGTGCGGTCGGCGAGCGTGATGCGCTCGGTCTCCAGAAGCTTGTCGCCGGGCGTGTGCTCGATCTTTGGGAACAGCACGCCGATCTTGCGGCCGGTCATCAGCTCGACCAGTTCGGTCTCCGACACGTCGCCGGCCGCCACCGTCTTGATCTTGTGCCCGTCGCGCAACACCGTGATGCGGTCGGCGATCTGCTTGATCTCGCGGATGCGATGCGACACGTAGATGATGCCGACTCTGGACGCTTTCAGCTTGGCGATCAGATCGAACAGCTTTGCCGCCTCGGCGTCGGTCAGCGACGCGGTCGGCTCGTCGAGGATCAGCAGGCGCACCTCGGTGAGGAAGGCCTTGGCGATCTCCACCATCTGCTGATGAGCGCGCGACAATTGCGCGACCTTGTAATCGGGTCGCAGATCGAAATTGAGCTCGCGGACAATGGCGCGGGCGCGCGCTCGCATCGCCGGCCGGTTGAGAAAGCCGCCGGCGGTCAGTTCGCGACCGAGGAACAGATTTTGCTCGACGGTGAGCTCCGGCACCAGGCTGAATTCCTGGAACACCGGACTGATGCCGATGACACGCGCGCCGTGCGGCGTGAGATGGGTGATCTCTCTGCCCTGATATTTGAACGCACCGGTATCGGCCGGATAGGTGCCGGCGATGATGTTGATCAGCGTCGATTTGCCGGCGCCGTTTTCCCCGAACAGGACGTGAACTTCGCCGCGCCGTACGTCGAAGTCGACGCCGTCAAGCGCGACGACGCCGGGAAACCGCTTCGAAATATTGGTGAGTTCGAGAAGGAGATCGGCATCGTCGCGGGCCGCTTCGGCGGCCCGCGTTTCTTGGTTCGTTGCGACCGCGGTCATCTGCGCAACCGTCAGTCATGAATTGTGCCAATCACGGCGCCTTCACGGAATAGGCCGCCTTGAAGTCGGCCGGAGCCAGCACCAGGCCCATATTGATCTTGTCGATGTTGCTCTTGGCGATCATGTCGGGGATCGCCTTGGCGCTCTTGACGTAGTCCTTCTTTTCGAGAACGCGCACCGCCGTGTCGATGGCAATGCGGCCCTGCATCACCGGATACTGGGTGGCGAAGCCGAGAATTTCGCCTTTCTGCAAGGCCTCGAGCATGGCCTGGTTCTCGTAAGACGACATGATCAGCACGTCCTTCTTGCCGGCCTGGGCCACCGCGCCGACGGCAGCTTCAGCAGCCGGAGCGCAGCCCCAGATCACGTTCATGTCGGGATAGGCCTGCAGCGCGTTCTGGATCAGACCGAGCTGCACCGCCACGCCGGAGTCGCCGAACTTGTCGTCGAGCATGGTCACGTTGCTTTTGCCCTTGACCGCCTTCTTGAAGCCATCGAGGAACGCTTCAGCCCAACCCGAGCCCGACGGACCGGGGAAGGTGCCGACCTTGACCGATTTGCCCTTGAGAAAGTCCAGGAGATAAGTGCCGGTCTGCTCGCCCATGGTGTCGAAGTCGACGGTCATTTTCGAGGTCACAGTCGACTTGGCGACCGGATTGACCGTCGAGATGATCGGCTTGCCCGAAGCGACGCCCTTGGCGAACTCTTTGTCGAGGCCGGCTTCCGAGATCGGACCGATCACGATCGCATCGAAGTTGCCGGACAGGCAGTCGTCGAACTGCGACAGCTGCTTGGGCAAATTCTCGTAGCCGCCCGCCTGATAGAGCGTCATGTTGACGCCCATGCGCTTGGCTTCCTCGACGACGCCGTAGTCGACCGCCACCCAGAAGGTATCCTTCATGTGCGGAAACAGAACGCAGATGTTCCAAGGCTTCGACGCCTTCTCGAGCGGCGTGTACTCGGCGACCACCGGCGAGCCGGAGTCGAGATTGTAATATTTTGCCGGCCACCACTTGGCGTCAGCCATGGCCGGGCCAGCGCCGACTAAAGCGGTGGCGACCATCGCCGCTCCCGCCAACAGCGTTGCGTGCTTCATTTTAAGACTCCCTGAAATCTACCGAACAGAGGACCGCCGGTTGCCCGGGTACCGCGTTGCGCCGGAATTTTCGCAAGATTTCCGCAGCCGCGCAATCTGATAAGTGCAACGGTCGCCGTTTTTGATCGTGTCGCCGGCGACGCCGGCGACGAAGAGGTGTTATTTGCGCGTTATCACGTAAGAGCCGCTGACATCGAGCCGGGCCGACCATTTTGGCTCGATGACGATCGTGGTCGTGACCTCCTCGATAATGGCCGGTCCCTTGATTGTGGCGCCGGCGCCGAGCTTCGAGCCGTCATAGACCGGCGTAACGGTCAATTTGCCGTCGGCGGCGAAGATCGCCTTGCGGCGCCCGACCACCGCTTTGGCCGGCGGCACGCCCTTCTTCACCCGCGGCGGTTGCGGTTTCTCGACGTGTCCGTAAAGCGTGCTTTCGATGTTGACGACTTCGACCGCGTTATGCGGCTCGGAATAGGTGTACAATTCCTCGTGGCGCTTGTGGAACGCGCCTTTGACCTTCTCCAGCGCCTTGGCATCGTCGGCAAAGTTGCCGATCTCGACGGTGCATTCGTGGACCTGTCCGACGTAGCGCATGTCGAGGCTGCGCTCGATCCGGATCGCCGACTTGGCGAAACCGTCGGCGACGAGATGCTTCACGCCTTGCGCCTCGATCTGCTCGAACAGGCGGTTGATGGCGGCGTAAGCCTTGCCCTCGAGGCGCAGCGGGCTGGTCGCCATGTAGTTATACTTCACGTCGGAGATGATTTGGCCGAAGGCGCACAGGCCCGATGCAAGCTTCGGCAGGATGACGGTGTCGATGCCGATCTCGCCGGCGAGCGAGGTGATGTGGGCGGCCGTGGCGCCGCCGGCACCTACCAGCACGAAATCACGGGGGTCGTAGCCGCGCTCGACCGACACGCGGCGAATGCCGTTGACCATGTTGCTGTTGACAATGGTGAACATGCCGTAGGCAGCGCGCTCAATCGACAGTCCGAGCGGATCGGCGATCGTCTTGATCGCCTTGCGCGCTTTTTCCAGATCGAGCGGCAACCGCCCGCCGAGCAGTCCCTTCGGACTGAGGTAGCCCAAGACCAGATTGGCGTCGGTCACGGTCGGCTGAGTGCCGCCTTGGCTGTAGCAGGCGGGACCCGGCGTCGCGCCGGCGCTCTGCGGACCGACCTGCAGCAAGCCCATGGTGTCGATCCAGCCGATCGAGCCGCCGCCGGCGCCGAGCGTCTCGACCTGAATCATCGGAATGCCGATCCGATACCGCAGCATGTCGATGTTCTTGTTGATATTGGTCACGCCGTTGCGGGTCAGCGTGATGTCGAACGACGTGCCGCCCATATCGATGGTGATGACGTTCTTCTTCTTGAACGGGGCGGTGACGAACAATCCTGCCTGCGGCGCCGACGCCGGCCCGGAATTGATGGCATAGACCGATCGCTCGGAGATCGCCTGGCCGAGACCCAAGCCGCCGTTCGACTGGAAATAGCGGACCGGATATTTGGCGCCGAGATCGCGGAAATAATCGTCAACCGCCTTGACGTAGCGCGACAGGATCGGCGCCAGGTAGGCGTTGACGACGGCTGTCGAGGTGCGGGTGTATTCGCGCACCTGCGGATAGAGGTCGCTGCCGACGGTCAGCATGACGTTCGGCATCATTTCGCGTACAATCTCCGCCGCGCGGCGCTCGTGGCCTTGATTGAGAACCGACCAGACGAACGAGATCGCCACCGCCTCGACACCTTCCTCCACGAAGAAACGGCACGCGGCGCGGACGTCCTCTTCGTGCAGCGGCGTCTTGATGGATCCATTGGAGATCACGCGCTCGCGTACACCTTTGCGCAGATAGCGCGGCACCAGCATGATCGCTGCCGGGTATTCGGGATCGTAGCGGTAGCCGTCTTCCTTATGGCCGAGCCGGATCTCGATCGAATCCTCATGGCCGGCGGTGCAGATCAGGCCGGTCTTGCCGCCCTTGTGCTGGATCAGCGCATTGAGGCCGACAGTGGTGCCGTTGATGCAGAGGTCGGAATTGGAAACGATCTCGCCGGGACTTTCATCGAGATCGTCGGCGATCAGCTTCATACCCTCTTCGATAGCGCGGGTCGGATCGGCCGGCGTCGACAACGCTTTGTAGAGGCGCACGTCGCCGGATTGGGCGGCTAGGACCAGGTCGGTGAAGGTGCCGCCGGCATCG
This sequence comes from uncultured Alphaproteobacteria bacterium, assembly GCA_963806465.1. GTDB lineage: Bacteria > Pseudomonadota > Alphaproteobacteria > Rhizobiales > Xanthobacteraceae > BOG-931. The sequence continues at coordinate 234,588 of CAWDZD010000045.1, forward strand.
ATGCCGAGGCGATATTTTGTCCGCATGATGAGGCTCAGGCGTCAGCGTGCCGCGCGACGGCCAAAGCCGCGCTGCGCAGCTTGTCGGTTTCAGCCAAGTCGACGGCGAGCGTCTTCGGGTTGCTGATGACGACCCCGTAGTCGTCGCGCGCGCCTTTCACCGACACCAGGCCGTTTTTGACGTCCGACACGATCTTGGCGACCGGGCGCTCAAACGGATTGCCGTAGCCGCCACCGCCCGGATTGAGATTGGTAACGGTTTCGCCGGGCTTTACTTTCTCGATGACGTTCTTGCGGATGGTCTCGACCTTGCCGTTACGCTTGACCTCGATGCGGCCGACCTTGGCATCGACCATTTTCGAGTTCGCACCGGCGGCGCCGACCGCCGGGATGCGGCGGCCTTCGCCGAAGGTGATGAAAGTCATATCGCGGTCGAGCGGCTCGACTTCCCAGGCCGTGCCTGATCCTCCGCGGAACTTGCCGGCGCCGCCGGAGTCCTCGATCAGCGAATAGCGATGAATGACGATCGGGTAGGAATATTCCAGAAGCTCGACGTCGCCTGAGGTCAGCGCACCAAAACAGCATTCCGGACCGCAGGCATGCCAGCCATCCTGCTGCGGCGTCGCGCCGGCGCCGGAGATGATGGTCGCCAGCACCATCGTCACATATTCCTCGTTGGTGCGGGTGTCCCAGCCGGCAATGTTGAAGCCGTTGGCGTGGCCCCACGACGCCGAGACCTTGGAGGGCACCGCCTTTTCGAACGCCAGCCGCACGGCGTCGGTCAGCGTTTCCATCGGCGTCGTCGTGCAGTTCATGTGCGGCGCCGGCTCGACCGCGTTGCACAGCGTTCCTTTCGAACCGAAATCGACGGTCACACACCGGTAGAGCCCTTCGTTATAGGGCGGCGGCAACTGCGCGAACATCATCAGTCCGAGATAGACGCCGGAGTGCGAGTTGCCTTCGTAGGAATTGATGAAATACGGCACCTGCGGCGGGCTCTTGATGGCGATGTGGCAGGTGTCGTTCTTGATCGTCACGTTCGCGGTGATCTCAAAGTCGCCGAAGCCGTGGCCGGCGTCTTCCAGGATCGCGGTGCCTTGGTAGACGCCGTCAGGCACGGCTTTGATGAGGCTGCGCATATGGCGATCGGCCATGTCCAGGAGCTCAACAATGCAGGCATCGGTTTGGTCGAGGCCGTATTTCTCGGCCATGCCGATAAGATTGCGCTCGCCGACCTGACAGGCGCCGATCAGTGCATTGAAGTCGCCCTCCTGGTCGCGGCGGGCGCGCATGTTGGTGAAAATAAGATTGATGACGTCGGTGCGCGGCTTGCCGCGGTCCCAGATCTTGACCGGCGGAATGCGCAGGCACTCGGCGTAGATTTCCGTGGCGTTCGGATTATAGCCCGCGGGCACCGGGCCGCCGATGTCGGTCAGATGCCCCTTGCAGACGGTCCAGTACCGCAACTTGCCCTTGTAGAACACCGGCTTGTACATGCAGACGTCGATGGCATGGCTGCCGCCGAACGCCGGGTCGTTGTGCAGGATCAAGTCGCCTTCGTGGATGTCGTCGCCGAAATAGCGCGCCACCGACTTCATCGCCGGGATCAGCGAACCGAGATGGATCGGGATGTCCTGGCCCTGCAGGATCATTTCCGGCACATGATTGAACAGCGCCGTCGAATAATCGTGCGCCAGATTAAAGACGCTGGAGCGCGCGGTTTTCTCGAGCGACAGCGTCATCTCGCGCTGCGTTGTCTCGAGAATGCCGCGGATCACCGACAGCGTGATCGGATCGACCCTGGTCTTGGGCGCGGATTTGGCTGTGGCCTTGGATTGGGTCTTGGTTTCGAACTTGGCTTTGGTCTTGGATTTTGCCGCACGGCTTACCTTGCCCGACATGGTGCACTCCGTTGCCAACGCCCCGAGACGGCAACGCATCGATCGTCATCCGGCGCTGTCGACTGGTCTTATTGCAAGCTAGCCCGTCGGTCTACAAATGCAAAGTTGGCGCGCCTTGTGGTTGGCAATCACCGTCGGCAGCGCAACGTCAGATCGGCATCGACGGCTTCCACAACATCGACATTATTGATTAGGATGGCGCCCGCCTATTTCGCAGCCGGCAAGTATGGTCGGCTGGCGGGTGAGGAGTTGGAACATGGCCACGGCTAGACCAAACGCGAGGCTCGCCATCAATTGCGACATGGGCGAAAGCTTCGGCCTCTATAAAATGGGTGACGACGAAGGCCTGATGCCGCTCATTACCATCGCCAACGTCGCCTGCGGCTTCCATGCCTCCGACCCGACGGTAATGGCGCGCACCGTGCGGCTGGCGAAACAGCATAACGTCAAAGTTGGCGCCCATCCTTCCTTGCCGGATCTGCAGGGCTTCGGCCGCCGCGAGATGAAGATGCGGCCCGAGGAGCTGACCGATTGCATCGTCTATCAGGTCGGCGCGCTCAAAGGCTTTCTGGAGCGCGAAGGCATGGAACTCTTCCATATCAAGCCGCACGGCTCACTCTATGGCATGGCGGCGCGGTCGGAAGAGGTGGCCAACGCGGTGGCCGAGGCCGCCAAAGTGTTTGACGTACCGCTCATGGGCATGATCGGCACGTTGCACGAGCGGGTCTACACCGCCGCAGGGCTGGAATTCATTTCCGAGTATTATGCCGACCTCGACTATGATGACCAAGGCATGGTCATTATCACCCGCGAGCATCATGCGTTCGATCCCGAGCGCGCTGCCGAGCGCGCCTTGCGGGCGGTGCGGGAAGGGGTGGCGGTTTCAGTCAACGGCAAGGATGTGAAAGTGCGTGCCGATTGCGTTTGTGTGCATTCCGATACGCCGAACGCCATCGAGCTCGCGCAAGCCGTCAAGACGGCGGTCGCGGAATATTTGGGTTAGAGCATGATCCCGAAAAGTGGAGGCCGGTTTTCGGGCGAGACCATGCTCCAACGAAAAATCTGATCGACGCGAAGAGGGGGTGCGCGATGGCGCAGCATGAAGTGTTAAGTCCGCTGCCCGGAATTTTTTATCGGCGCCCGGCGCCCGAAAAGCCGCCCTATAAGCAGGACGGCGATCGGGTCGTCGACGGCGACATCGTCGGCCTGATCGAGGTGATGAAACAATTTACCGAAATCCACGCCGACGCCGCCGGCAAGATTGTCCGTTTCCTGATCGATAACGAGGCGCCGGTCGAACCGGGACAGCCGGTGCTGTTGATCGAGACGGCTTGAGGCTCGATCGTCCCTCGGAGGCCGCGCGCGATGCGCCGTCCCTGACGAACGTGATAGTGCCGATCGCGATGATACCGATGCTGCCTGTGGGGGAAGCGGCGGCTAGGTCGTCGCCTTCTTTGGCATCGCCGATATGACTTCGGCGGACGTCGTTACGAACCCAAAGCATTTCTTGATGTTCCACAACGTCGCTTCGGCGCAGAAATCCGGTGACGTCGTGCCGCAACAATCCTCGACGAGCACGCAATTGTAGCCGAGGAAGTGGGCGTCCGTCAGCGAGTGCAGCACGCATTGATCAGTGTTGACGCCGCTGAAGAAGACCGTCTTAACCTCAAGATTCCGCAGGATACTGTCGAGCGGGGTGTCCCAGAAGCCGCTTATGCGGTATTTGTCCACTTTGATGTCTTCCGGCAACTGCGCCAGTTCATCGACCACCGCCGCCGACCAACTGTCCTTCTCCAAAAGATGCGCGCCATTGCCAGGCAACTCGCCGCCGATGCCGATACCCTTTCCGTCCGGATTGAAAACGTAAAGGATTGTCGGCGGCAAATTCTTGCGATCCGGTCTATTGCCCCAATTGAGCCAGACAATCGGGACGCCATTGGCGCGCAGCGCCGGCAGGATCGCCTGCAATGGCTTGATCGGGGCGCGCTCCGGCGTCAGATCGGCGCCGAGCCAATCGACCCATCCACCGGGAGCGCAAAAATCGTTTTGCATATCGACAACGATCATGGCCGACCGGGCAAGATCGACGGTGATATTTTGCGGTTCCGCCGAAATGGTCGCGGGAGCCGGTTCCTTCGCCGGCATCGAGAGATCGACATGCGATGGACCGACCTTCCAGGCATATGCGCCGGTGCCCAGGCGCACCGACTCCACGTCGCGTCCGCCAACAATGCTAGGGACGGCCGTTGTCGTGTTTGACATCGCAACTTCCTCCTGGCGATGAAAGATCGTTCGCTGCCTATGCTTTCGGCAGGCGACGCATTTGCCCGCGATCTTCTTGCAAGCGATATGCCAAAGCCCGCGCGAGCCGGCGTGCAAAACCTACTCGCGCTCGATCGGCATGTTGCGGCGGACCTCAAGACGGCCGCTGTCGTATTCGATACGACAGAAGTCGATGAACGCGCGCGCCTGTAGGCTTGGGTCACGCGTGTGTGACCATACTAAGCCGGTATTCATGGTGGGAATATTGGCCGCCACTTCGCGAACCTCGATGCGGCTTCCTTCCAGCGACCACGGCCGATACATCATGTCCGAAAGAATGGTGACACCTTGGCGAAAGGCGATAAGACTACGAATCGCCTCGACCGAACTCGGTGCGCATGATGATGTTCGGCTGCAGATTGTGCGCGTGCCAATAGGCGCCCGTCGTGATCTCGGCGTCGTCGATGACAAGTTGAATATACGGCAAGCTCGAGATATCGGCGAGTGTGATGATCTCCTGATTGAGCAACGGATGTTTGGGCGGCAGCCAGAGCCGGCGCATCGAATGCACCAGCGTATGGCATAACAACTTCTGGCGATTGGAAAGATTGGACACCAGCATCAGCGCCAGGTCGTGTTTGCCGTCAATTACCCCCACTTCAACATCCAGCCTTTTCTCCTCCACAACCTGCACCTGAATATTCGGGAAGGTCTTCTGAAAACGCGATAACAACGGCGCCAGGAAGTAGCCCGCGACAGTGATGGTGGTTGCCAATTTCAGCGTGCCTTCCACTTCGCTGTCCGGCCGCGTTAACGCGTCGTTGGCGCCCTCGACGGCGGACAGGATGTTGCGGCAATGCGCCAGAAATCGGTGGCCTTCGTAGGTAAGATCGAGGCCGCGCGGTTGTCGTTGAAACAACTTCATACGCGACAGCGTTTCCAGTTCGCCGACTGCCGCGGTGACCACCGACGGCGAAATGCCGAGCATGGACGCCGCTGCGCTGATTTTGCCGCTTTCGGCGACGGCGATGAAATAACGGATTTGCCGGAACGTGACCAAAGCCATGAAACGCTCCGCTCGAATAGCTCCGTCCCGTTCCACGCCCTTTGACCCGCCGTGCCTACTCATAGTGCATTTCTCTGCGCACATGCGCATCAATTAGTCAGAATGCGCTTGGCTTTCCCGAAAGCGCAATTCTGGAATTTGAAATTTACAAAATCAAAGCCGCTTGCAACGTTGATGCCATCCGCTGCGTGCCGTTGGGTGCGACAGTGATCGCCTGTTAGTTTGCAAAATCCAACGCGCAAATACGGGCGTCGCGAGGCGCGCTTGGTTGCGAAGGCAGACGCGCTCTGCCGGCCGAGATTCGTGATCAGGCCTGAACAAATGATGGGTTCGTGGACAACACTCTCCTCGGCGGCAACAACTTTGTGGATGCTGGTGTCAACTGTGGGCGCAATCGGCGCGCTCTGACGGCACCGCCCTCATCGCCACCCTCGAAATCGACCGCCGTGTCGGGAACGTTCGCTCAGCGCTGTAGCGACGGCCGAACGTGAATCGACGGATCGGATTCTATCTTCTTCCAACACAGGGGCACAGGATGACACACTATCTCGCAATATTTGGAAAGCGCGGCCGCCCGCTTTTGGCTATGGGCGCGTTGGCGATCGGCGCGGTACTGGCAGTCGCCACCGCCCGGCAGGTCGCAGCCGTCGAAATGTCGGCGGCGGCAAAAGCCGTGGTTGATTACGACAAATCGGGCGACAAGCCGAAGCAAAAATATCGAATCGCCTATCTCACCGAATGCGTCGACAATCCTTATTGCCTGGCGCGACTTGCCGGCCTCAAAGCGGCCGCCGCCAAATACGGCTTCGAGTTCAAGATATTCGACGCCAATTTTAGCCCGGCAACACAGGCCAAAGTCGTCGAGAATGCCGTCACCGAAGGTTTCGACGGGTATCTGTTCGGTCCCGCGGCGGCGCAGCCCGGCTGTGGGTTGTATAATCGCCTGCTCAAGCCTACCGGCAAGCCGATCGTCTCGATCGACATCGCCATGTGTGGCGATCCGGACTATACGCCCGGCCTCGCCGCGACGCTGACGATGCAAGGCCCGGCGCACTTCAACGAAGCCATCGAGACCGCCTTTGCGTCGTGCAGCGGCACCTGTTCGGTGGCGGCGGTCGGCGGCTTCGTCGGCTCGGACCTATTCACCTACTGGGAAAACGCCATCAAGGCGGGGGCCAAGAAGTATCCCAACGTGAAAGTCGTGGTCGACGAGCCGGCGAATTTCGACCCGCGCATTGCGCTGACTAAGATTCAGAGTGCGCTGCTCGCGCATCCTGACATCAGCATCATTATCTCGTCGTGGGACGACATGTCGCGCGGCGTCGAACAGGCGGTCGTCGCGGCCGGCAAAACTCCGGGCAAAGACATTAAGATTTTCTCCGGCGGCGCCACCAAAGTCGGCGTCGGCAAAGTGCGAGCCGGCACTTGGGCGCAGACCACGGCTTACCTTCCGTATCAGGAAGCCTACTACGGTTCGGCCGCCTTGATGATGGCGCTCGAAGGCAAGCCGATCAACGCCTATATCGATGAAGCGTTGCTGCCAGAGATCGTCAACACGACTGGCACGATCTTCATCACCAAAGCCAACGCCGACAAGTACGAGCCGGTCTACTAAGGCGTAAGTCCTACGGCGCCGTCCGAGTATCGGGGCCGCTTTGGCCCCGATACCTCGAAACCGCAAATTAAACGATGGTCCAGTCCCCGATCGGCAGCAAGCGGGTCAGCAAATCGACGCTGGCGATCCGCGTGCGCAACGTCTCGAAGTCGTTTCCCGGCGTACAGGCGTTGCGCAAAGTCAGCTTTGTGCTGGAGACGGGGGAAGTTCACGGCCTCGTCGGCGCCAATGGTGCCGGCAAGTCAACCTTTATTCGCATGCTGTCTGGAGCAAGCACGCCCGACACCGGCGACATCGAGGTGCAGGGCTTGCCAATTTCTTTTGAAGACCCGCGCGCCCAGCGCGACAACGGGATCGCGGCGATCTACCAGGAATTGACAATCATTCCGGAAATGTCGGCGCTGTCCAATGTCTTCCTGGGCGAAGTGCCGAACCGCTGGTTCATTGTTGATCGCCGCGGCATGGAGAAGCGCTTCCGCGAACTCGCGCAATGGATGGGCGTGAACATCTCGCCGCACGTCAAGGCCAATACGCTGTCGGTCGCGAACCAGCAGATGTTGGAAATCATGCGAGCGGTCCACGCCGAACATGACGTGATCATAATGGATGAGCCGACCGCGCCGCTCGGTCCGTTCGAACGTTCCCGCCTCTACGATTTGATCAAACGGCTCAAGGAAAACAACGTTTCAATTATTTTCATCTCGCACGATCTCGACGAAGTCTTGCGCCTTTGCGACCGCGTTTCGGTGATGCGGGACGGCCAGCTTATCGAAACGCGGCGGTCGGCCGCGTGGACCAAAGACACCCTGGTAAAATCGATGCTGGGCGATGTGCAGATTGTCCGCGGCCGCAAGCGCGATCGCGAGAACGTCAAACAGCTGTTGCGCATTCACAATCTGTCACTGCCCGGCAAAATCAGCGGCATCAGTTTCGAACTCGGCGAAGGCGACGTGCTCGGCATTGCCGGCCTGGTTGGCGCTGGGCGAACAGAAGTCCTGCGTTCGATCGCCGGCCTCGAGCCGCTGGCCGAAGGCCGCATGACAATCAATGGCCAAGAGCGCCCCTGGCCATCGTCGGTTCGCGGCGCCGTCCAGCGTGGTATTGCGCTGGCGCCGGAAGACCGCAAACGCGAGGGCCTCGTTCTGTCACGCTCGGCGCTTTGCAACCTGTTGCTCGCCGATATTGGCTCAGTCTCGAAGGGGCCGGTGATTTCGCCGCGCGCACGCCGTGCCGCCGCGGCGGTTTTGGCGCGCAACATCGGCTTCAATCCTGACCGTCTCGACTCCGACGCGCTGCATCTGTCCGGTGGTAATCAGCAGAAGCTCGTCATTGGCAAGTGGCTGCACCGACGCCCCCGTATCCTGCTGCTCGATGAACCAACTCGCGGCATCGACCTCGGCGCCAAGCAGGAGATTTTTCAGACCATCCGCAGCCTCAGTGACCAAGGTATGGGCGTCATTTTGGTCTCGTCCGATTTGGAGGAGGTGGTTGAGCATGCCGACCGTGTGTTGGTGATGGCGCGCGGCAAGCCGATCGCTACGCTGGACAGCCACGAGGCAAGCGTGGAGCGCATCCTCAATCTCATCTTCGCGGTGGAAAACCGGCCGCTAACGGCAGCAGTGAACTAGCCGTGCGAGTCCTCGGATGACGACAATGAACACAGCGCGCCCGGTGCCCCCGCCAATCGCGGCGTGGCGCGACCAACTGCCAACGCTGATCCGCGTCTATGGAATCATCGTGACGTTGGTGCTGCTCGTCGCGGTCGTCGGCGTCGGCAACCCGGCGTTTCTGTCGGGACAAAATATTTTTAACATGCTCTCGCAATGGGCGCCGGCCGGGATCATGGCCGTCGGCATGACGTTTGTCATCCTCACTGGCGGTTTCGACCTCTCGGTCGCGTCAGGCTATTCGCTGTGCGCCATCGTCGCCGCCTATGTCGGACAAAGCTATCCGCCATGGATCGCATTCGGTGCCGCCATTGTCGTCGGGCTGCTGTTTGGGCTCGTCAACGGCCTGCTTGTCGCCGTCGTGCGTATCAATCCGTTCATCACCACGGTCGGCAGCGGTTTTGTCATTAATGGTGTGGCGTTGGTCATGACCAAGAACGCGGCGTTCCTGGTCGACAATCCTGACTTCGGCACGCTTGGTGCCGGCCGCTGGCACGGCGTTCCTTATTCCGGCATGCTGCTCATCCTGTTTCTGCTGGTTTTCGGCTTTATTCTGGCACGCACGATTTATGGCGAGGCGGTCTACTCGGTCGGTGGCAATTATGAGGCCAGCCGCCTCTCCGGCATTCGCGTGCGCGCGGTAGTAGCCAGCACTTACGTCGTCCTTGGCGGCTGCATCGGCTTGGCCGGCAGCATCATCGCCTCGCAACTGTCGTCGGCGCAGGCTAATCTCGATCCCGGCATCATCTTCGACGTTCTCACCATCGTCGTGGTCGGCGGCACCTCGCTCTCCGGCGGAGTGGGAGCGATGTGGCGAACCGCTGTTGGCCTCGGAATCATCGCCACCATATCGAACGGTTTCGTGCTGCTCGATATCAGTCCCTACTACCAATCAATCATCAAAGGCACGATCATCGTCGCGGCGCTCGCACTCGATGGCGGCCTGACGCGGCTCGTGCGCGCCAAATGAGAAAATTCAATGCCTCGCGGCGGTGTTGTTGACGCCCCGCAGGCAGGTCTTTCGGGACCGGAAAAATCAAGGAGAGTTCGGTGTTGACGACCAAGACGTTTGCGCTGGAAGAGACCACAATCGACAAAATTCATGCGGCCTTTTGCGACAATACCCTGACATGCATCGAACTGGTGCAGGGTTATTTGGACCGGATTGCGGCTTACGACCAGAGCGGCCCGACGCTCAATTCATACGCTACCCTCAATCCTGCGGCCCTGACCGACGCCGCCGCGCTCGACGACGCTTTCCAGAAATCCGGAAAGCTGAGCGGCCCGCTGCATGGCATACCGATCGCCGTTAAGGATCAGGCCGAGACCAAGGGCATTCCGACAAGTTTCGGTTCGATCGCCATCAAAGGTTACGTTCCAAAAGAGGACTCCACGCTCGTCGCCAAGCTGAAGGAAGCTGGCGCCGTGATCCTCGGCAAGACGACCTTGCCCGATTTCGCCACCTCCTGGTTCGGCTACTCGTCCGCTAGCGGGGAGACCAAGAATCCTTACGATTTGGCTCGTGATCCGGGCGGCTCCAGCGCCGGCACCGGCTCCGCGGTTGCCGCCAATCTCGCCGCTGTCGGCATCGGCGAGGACACCGGCGGCTCGATCCGCGTGCCGGCGAGTTTCGACAATCTGGTCGGTGTTCGCGTCACGCCGGGTCTGATTAGCCGCAAGGGTTTGTCTCCGCTGGTTGTCTTTCAGGATACTGCCGGCCCGATGGGCCGCACGGTCAAGGACACCGCCATCGTGCTCGACGCGATCGTCGGTTACGATCCGAAAGATCCGTACACCGCCGCGTTCGCCATCGCCGGGCATAAAGGCAGCTACACCCAAAATCTCGATGCTGGCGGTCTTAAGAGCGCGCGCATCGGTGTCTTGAAGGAAGCCTTCGGCAGCGACAGCGATCCCGATTGCGCCGAAGTGAACAAGGTCATTCGTGCCGCGATCAAGTCGATTGCGGCCGCTGGAGCCGAGGTCGTCGATGTCAGCCTGTCCAACCTCACGGACTTCATTCTGGAGACGTCACTCTACATCACCCACTCGCGGCACGACATCAACGCGTTCCTCGGCAGGAACCCGGACTTCGCCTATTCTTCGCTCGATGCGATCTACAAGGACGGCAAGTACCACAAGAATCTCGATCTGATAAAAGACATCATGACGGGGCCGGTAAATCCGCAGGACGACCCGGAATATTATCGGAAGCTTGCAGCGCGCGATGCGTTTCAGCGTGCGGTAGTCAATCTCATTGCCGTCAACCGCCTGGACGGCATTTGCTTCCCCTGTTGCCAAGTTCTGCCGCCGACGCGCCAAGAATTGAACGACGGCCGGTGGACGGTTTTAACCTTCCCGACCAATACCCTGATTGCCGCGCAGACTTGGCTGCCGTCGATCTGTCTGCCGGCCGGCTTTTCGTCGGCGGGAATTCCCGTTGGGTTGGAGATGGTTGTGCTTCCTTATCACGAGCCCGATCTGTTCCGGCTAGGCTATGCTTTCGAGCAATCGACGCTGCACCGTCGGCCGCCGGCCTGTGCGCCGGCACTCACATAATCGAGCGGCTCCTCCACGGAGTAGCGTCTTCGAACACCGCCGCAGCGCAGTCGCCCTAGTGGGGCTACCGTGTCGGCGCCGCAAGGCACTTTGGATAATGGATCGGATTGTTTGCTCCGAAAAGCCGCTTCGTGGCCGTGCGGCGGATTCGAATTGAATCCGGGTGGCTTTCCGATTGGCGGCTCAGACCGGTGCCAGGGTGGCATTGCATTCGAACATCAAAGCATCGCCTAAACTTGACGGGCCAATGAGATAAAGGGAATGTCCGCGGCTTGGCAAATAACAGCTGCGGAATGTGTTAGCGTGTTCGACAAGCTCCTGGTCGCTAATCGCGGCGAGATCGCCGTGCGGATCATCCGCGCGGCCAAGGAGCTCGACCTGCGCACCGTCGCCGTATTCAGCGATGTCGACAAGGACAGTCTTGCCGTGCATTTTGCCGACGAGGCGGTCCATATCGGTCCGGCTCCGGCCGCGAAAAGCTACCTGAATATCGACGCGATCATCGCCGCCGCGCGCCAAAGCGGCGCGGGAGCGATCCATCCCGGCTATGGATTTCTGTCGGAGAATCCGCGCTTCGCCGAAGCTGTCGCCGCGGCGGGCCTGGTCTTTGTCGGACCGAGTGCGGAGACTATCCGCATGATGGGAGACAAAGCGGCGGCCCGAGCGGCGGCGCAGGCGGCGGGCGTGCCGGTCGTTCCCGGCAGCGACGGCGAAGTTGCCGACCTCGATCACGCTTTGGCCGCGGCACGCGATATCGGCTTTCCGATCATGCTCAAAGCCAGCGCCGGCGGCGGCGGCCGCGGCATTCGCGTCGCGGTCGATGAAGCGGGCTTCGAGCATCAGTTTCACACCGCGCAGGCCGAAGCCAAGGCGGCGTTCGGCAGCGGCGCGCTTTATCTCGAACGCTTCCTGCAACGCGCCCGGCATCTGGAGGTGCAAGTACTCGGCGACGGCGAACGCGTCGTGCACTGTTTCGAACGCGAATGCTCACTGCAGCGGCGGCGGCAGAAAATCTGGGAGGAGGGCCCGTCGCCGGCGATCCATGAAGCCACCCGGCAGGCGCTCTGCGCCTCGGCCGTTCGCCTTGCCGAGCGCGCCGGCTATCGCGGCGCCGGCACGCTCGAATATCTCTATGACGACGAGACCGGCGAGTTCTTCTTCATCGAGATGAATACGCGCATCCAGGTCGAGCATCCGATCACCGAGATGATCACCGGTATCGACCTGGTGCGCGAAATGATTCGCGTCGCTCAGGGCGAGCCGCTCAGGCTTACGCAAGCAGACGTGGCGATGCGCGGCGCCGCCATCGAAGTGCGCATCAATGCCGAAGACCCGGACAAGAATTTCCGGCCGTCGCCGGGCAAGATCGCTTCGCTCGCGCTGCCGGGCGGGCCCGGCGTGCGTGTCGATACCATGCTGTATCCGGGCTGTTCGGTGCCGCCATACTATGACTCTCTTCTTGCCAAGATCATTGTCCATGCAGAAACTCGGGTGCTGGCGCTGGCGCGGCTGCGGCGGGCGCTCGACGAGTTTGACGTTGAAGGGGTTGTTACAACCGCAGGGCTGCATAAGCGGCTGGCCCGATTGGAAGACGTGCAGGCGGCGCGGTTCGATACTGGATTTTTGGAGCGACTGCTGACGGCGCCAGCGCCTTCGTAATAGGAAACCAGGGGCAGAGATCGGCATGAGCGGGATTCGGTATTCCTTCGGCGCTGACGAGCATGTCTTCGCCGAAATCGATGAGGAGATGTCGCTTGAAGCCTTCTTCAAAGGCATGGCGATCTGCAAGGAGCTGGAGAAGCGCCGCATCCCGGGGGTCTCGGAAGTCTGTCCGTCGAACGCCTCCTACCTGGTGCGCTTCGACCCGGACGTCATTCATCCCGACAAGATGCTGGCCACGCTAAAGGAGATCGAGGCGCAGATCGGCGACGCCGAGATCGACTTGCCGACCCGCATCGTCGAGCTGCCGGTGCTGTACAACGATCCCTGGACCAACGAGACCGGTCAGCGGTTCCGCGAGCGTCACCAGGATCCGAGCAGCAACGACATCACCTATTCGGCCCGAATCAACGGATTCAAATCCATCGACGACTTTATCGCCGCCCATTCCGGCGCGCCGTGGTTCGTCTCCATGGTCGGCTTCGTCGCCGGCCTGCCATGGCTTTATCAGATCGTCGAGCGCTCGAAGCAGATCGAAGTGCCGAAATATTTGCGGCCGCGCACGGATACGCCGAAGCTGACCATCGGCCATGGCGGCTGTTTCATCGCGATCTATTCGGTGCGCGGCGCCGGCGGTTATCAGATGCTCGGCATTACGCCGGCCCCGATTTACGATCCGGCGCAGAAGCTCCCCTACTTCAAGGATTTCCTTGCCGTGTTCAAGCCGGGCGACATCGTCAAGTTCAAGTCGGTGTCGCGCGAGGAATATGACCGCGACGTCAAAGCGGTCGAGGCCGGCGCTTTCGACCTGACCTTCAAGCCGGTGACGTTTTCATCGAAATCCTTTCACGCCGATCCGTCGGGCTACAGCCGGCATCTGGTGGAGGCGCTCCATGGCCATTGAAGTGATCAAGCCGGGACTGGCGACAACCGTCCAAGATGCCGGCCGGCCCGGCTATTATAATGTCGGCATTCCGCTGTCCGGCGCCCTCGACCAGTACGCCTTGCGCGTCGCGAACCTCCTGGTCGGCAACGACGAAGGCGCGGCGGTTCTGGAAGCAAGTCTGCTGGCGCCGGAACTGGTGTTCCGCGCGCCTGGCATTGTCGCGATCGCGGGAGCCGAGGCGACCCCGAAACTCAATGGCGAGGCGCGCCCGCGCAACGAGTCCTTCGCCGTCAAAGCGGGCGATCGGCTCACCTTCGATTTCATGAAAAACGGTGCGCGCAGCTATATCGCGGTTGCCGGCGGCATCGACGTTCCCATCGTTCTCGGCAGCCGCTCGCTCTATGGGCTCGGGGCGTTGGGCGGATTTTCCGGCCGCAAGCTCGCAGCCGGTGACGTGCTGCCGGTCGGGACGCCGAAGCCCGGCGCGCGCGCCGGCCGCTCGCTTGCAGGTGACCTGACGCCAAGTTATCCGAAATCTCTGGAGCTTCGCGTCATGACCGGCCTCTATTTCCACCGTATCACGAATGAGTCTGCCAAGACGTTTTTCGAAGACACCTGGACGGTGGCGCCCGAAGCGGACCGCATCGGCTATCGCTATCGCAAGGGCCGCCCGCTTGCCTTCCGCGAGCGCAAGCAACCGTTCGGCGCCGGCTCCGATCCGTCCAACATCGTGGATGCCGGTTATCCTTATGGTTCGATCCAGGTGCCGGGAGGGCTCGAGCCGATCATCCTGCATCGCGACGCCGTGTCCGGTGGCGGCTATGCCATGATCGGCACCGTGATCAGCGCCGATATGGACCGCGTCGCGCAGATGCAGCCAAACAATCTCGCTCGCTTCGTTGCGGTCGATATGACGGCGGCGCTCAACGCACGCGCCGAGTACAAGGCCCGGGAAGCACGATTGCGATCGACGCTGTCGGCTTAGCTCGGCACTTCGTACAGCCGGTCTCGCCTTCGCGATACAGCGTCGTCACTTGTCGCCGAAATGTGGCTGGCGCCGCTCGAGAAACGCCTGCACGCCTTCGCGAAAATCCGCTGTGCCGGCGGCGCGGATGAATCCGTCGCGCTCCGCATCAAGCTGCGCGTCGAGCGAGGTGTGGGGAGCCTGGTCAACAAGGCGCTTGAGCGTTGCGTGCGCCGTCGCCGGGCCGCTGGCGATGCGGCGCGCCAGCGCGTCGACCGCGTCGGCGAGCCCATCCCTGGGCACGACGCGATTGACCAAGCCCATGTCCTTGGCCGCGCGCGCATCTTTGGTCTCGCCTAGCATCAGCCATTCGAGCGCGCGCTGCGGTCCAAGAAGCCGCGTCACCGTCCAGGTCGTGCCGCCGTCCGGATTGGTGCCGAGTTTGGTATAAGCCGGGACAAAAGTTGCGTCGTCGCTGGCGATGACAAAGTCACATGCCAGCGCCAGCCCCAGTCCGCCGCCGGCCGCGGCGCCGTGCACGCCCGCCACGACCGGCGCTTTGAGCCGGCGGATCGCGCGAATGATGCGATGGAACAGGCCGATCAACTGTCCGATCATTTCCGGCGCATTGTTACCCGCCGCTTTGAAGGCGGTGATGTCGCCGCCGGCCATGAAGGCGCGGCCTGATGCCGTCAGCGTTGCGACCCGCAACGCCGGATCGCGTTCGAGGCTTTCGAACGTGTCAGCCAGCGCTGACGCCAAGACGTGGTCGAGCGCGTTGAGGCGGTCCGGTCGATTGAGCGTGATGCGGGCGATGCCCTGCTCAGTCGTAAGCAGCACAAGGCTTTGCTCCGGCATGGCTATCCTCCCGCGAGCCGCATTGTCATTCTGTTGCGGCTCATCTACTGTCGCGCAAAAATGAATCTAACTCAATATGGGAGGTAGCCGTGCCGGATGTGCGTCGCGAGCGGAAAGGGCAGGCGCTGTGGCTCACCATCGATCGCGAGGAACGCCGCAACGCACTCAACGAGTTGGTCCTCGACGGCCTGCGCGCGGGCGTGGTGGAAGCTGACGAGGCGACCGAAATCCGCGCTGTCGTCATCACCGGCGCGGGAGAGAAAGCGTTCTGCGCCGGCGGCGATCTCAAGCCGAATGCCGAAGGCGACCCGTTCAGCGTCGACCCGGCCGAGCGCGACAATCCAGCGGTGAAATTGTTCCGCACCATTGTCGAATCTCGGGTGCCGGTAATCGCGCGCGTCAACGGCCACGCGCTCGCCGGCGGTTTCGGCCTGGTCTGCGCCTGCGATTTCGCTGTCGTCGCCGATCACGCGCGACTTGGCGTGCCCGAAGCCCGCATCGGCATTTTTCCGATGATGATCCTGCCCTTCATGCTGCGCACCATCCCGCGGCGCAAGCTCCTTGAATTGTGTGTGACCGGTGAGCCGATCTCGGCGGTGGACGCGCTGGCGCACGGCATGGTCAATTACGTCGTGCCGGCCGCGGCGCTCGACGGCAAGGTCAATGCACTAGTCGCCTCGATCACCGCGTCGTCGCCGACCGCGATCAGTATCGGCCGGCGCGCGCTGGCGACGATTGACAGTCTGTCGCTGCAGGCTGGGCTCGAATATGCGCAGCGCGTGCTGCCGCAGCTGGCCCGGACGGAGGACGCTCGCGAAGGCTTTCGCGCCTTCAATGAAAAACGCTCCCCGGTTTGGCCTGGGCGATGAACGGCATGGTCCGCGACACAGTCCGGATCGGCTGCGCGTCGGCCTTTTGGGGCGACAGCAATGCGGGCGCTGAGCAACTGGTTCGACGCGGCGACATCGACTTTCTGGTATTTGACTATCTGGCCGAGATCACCATGTCGCTGTTGGCCCGTGCCCGCGCCCGCAAGCCCGAACTCGGCTACGTCCCGGATTTTGTCGACGCCATCGCGCCGCTGTTGCGCGAGATAAAAGAGAAACGCATCCGTCTTGTGTCGAACGCGGGCGGCATCAATCCGCATGCCGCGGCGGCCGCGCTCGAACGCAAGGCCGGAGAAGCCGGTGTCGCACTGCAGATCGCCGTCGTCACCGGGGATGACCTGAGCGATCGCGTGGATGAAATTTCCGCTGCCGGGGTGACCGAAATGTTTTCCGGCGCGGCTTTGCCCGAGAAGCTCACGACCATGAACGCCTATCTCGGCGCGCAGCCGATCGCGCTGGCGCTCGACCGCGGCGCCGATGTGGTCATCACCGGACGCTGCGTCGATTTGGCGGTGGTGCTCGGCCCGCTGGTCCACGCGTTGCACTGGTCGTGGACCGACTATGACAAGCTGGCGCAAGGCAGTCTCGCCGGCCATCTGCTGGAATGCGCCGCCCAAGTCACGGGCGGCCTGTTCACCGATTGGCGCGATGTGCCCGGATGGGACGACATGGGCATGCCGATCGCGGTGTGTAGCGCCGACGGATCGTTCGTCGTCACCAAGCCTCCCGGCACCGGCGGCCTTGTCAGTCCGCTCTCGGTCGGCGAGCAGATGCTGTACGAGATCGGCGATCCCGGTGCCTACATTCTTCCCGATGTGGTGTGCGATTTCCGCGACGTGCGCATGGTGTCGTGCGGCGCGGATGAAGTGCGTGTGACCGGGGCGCGCGGGCGTCCACCGACGCCGACGCTCAAAGTCAGCGCGACCTGGCACGACGGCTATCGCGTGATCGGGACGCTGACGATTGGCGGTTACGAAGCCGCAAGCAAGGCGGAACGGACCGGTGAGGCGATCTTGGCGCGCGTTCGCCGCCTGCTGGCGGCGCGCGGCCTGCCATATTTCTCCGAGACGTCGATCGAAGTGCTCGGCGCCGAAAGCATGTACGGACCGTGGCGTCATCCGGCTGCAAAGACGAGCCGCGAGGTCGTGCTGAAAATCGGCGCCCGCCACCGCGATCAGGAAGCGCTCGAGGTGCTAGCGCGCGAGATTTTTCCACCCGGATCGTCGATGGCGCAGGGCATCACTGGCTTTTTTGCCGGCCGGCCGAGCGTTCAGCCGGTGCTGAGGCTGTTTTCATTTCTGTGGCCCAAAGACAATGTCTTTCCGGTGGTACATATCGGCGGTGCCGAGGTGCCCGTTCCGTTCGCGGCTTCGCAGCCTTTGTCGCCGCCGGCGGCGATGCCGGCGCCGCCAAAAGCGATTGGCGTTGCGGACGCCAAGGTGCCGTTGATCGCTCTGGCAGTTGGTCGCAGCGGTGACAAGGGCAATTCCGCCAATATCGGCCTGATCGCACGCAAGGGCGAATATCTGCCGTGGCTGCGCGCTGCGCTGATGGAAGACGTCGTCCGCGATTGGTTCGCCCATAATGGCGTGAGCAAAGTCGAGCGCTACGATCTCCCCGGCATCCAGGCGCTCAATTTCGTGCTGCACGACGCGCTCGGCGGCGGCGGCGTCGCCTCGCTTCGCGTCGATGCGCAGGGCAAAGCGTTCGCCCAGATGCTGATGGACTATCCCATCCCGGTGCCGCGTGCCTTGGCGCAATCGCTGTCGCGCCTGCCGGCGCCCGCGAGACCATAAAGACAGCGGCGACATGAGCGAGAAATTCGGCAAGACCGACGACGAATTGGCGACCATGCCGCTGACGTTCCGCGACGGCTTGTTCGCCGGCCAGGTGGTGCTGGTGTCCGGCGCCGGCCGCGGCATCGGCAAGGCGATTTCCTTTCAGTTCGCGCGGCTCGGCGCCAAGCTTGTGTTGTGCGGGCGGGACGTCGAACGGCTCGAGGCGGTTGCCGGCAGCCTTTCGCGACTAGGCGCCGAGGTGCTGGCTCATCCGATGTCGATCCGCGATCCGGATGCGGTGGCGCGGCTGTTCGATGCGGTGGCCGGCCGGTTCAAGACCATCGACGTCCTTGTCAACAATGCCGGCGGTCAATTCCCGCAAGCCGCGATCGACTTCGCGCCGAAGGGCTGGAGCGCCGTCATCGAAACCAACCTGACCGGCACTTGGTACATGATGCAGCAGGCGGCACGGCGTTGGCGTGACGCCGGCCGCGGCGGCCGCGTCGTCAACATTGTCGCCGTCATCTCGCGCGGTATGCCGGGCGTCGCGCACACCGCGGCAGCGCGGGCCGGCGTGATCGCGCTGTCGAAGACGGTCGCGATCGAATGGGCGCCGCTCGGCATCCACATTAATTGCGTAGCGCCCGGCATCATCGGCACCGAAGGCATGAACGTCTATTCGCCGGAGGCGCGCGAGGCGCTGCCCAAGACCAATCTGGTGCGCCGCTTCGGCGACGTGCGCGATGTCGCCGACGCGGTCTGCTATCTCGCCGGGCCGTCAGGTTCGTTCATCACCGGCACGGTCGTGACCGTCGACGGCGGCAACGAGATTTGGGGCGACCAGTGGACCATCCCGCGGCCCGACTGGTTCAACACCGGCAGTTGAGGCGCTCTAATCCCGCATCAACTCGCCGCCGATGATCAGGCGGCGGATTTCCGAAGTGCCGGCGCCGATTTCCAGTAGTTTGCTGGCGCGATAGAGGCGGTTGATCTCGGTTTCGCGCATATAGCCGGCGCCGCCGAAGATTTGCACCGCGTGATCCATCACCCGCGTACAGCCCTCCGCGGCGTAGAGAATGCTCGCCGCGGTGAGCTTGTGGATCTCGCCGCGGCCGCCGCCGCCGACTTCCAGATCGTTGGCCTCGGCCAGCGTGCGGTAGCAGAAGGTCCGCATCGTCTCGATCGTGGTGTACATGTCGGCGAGCTTGGACTGAATGAGCTGAAATTCACCGATCGGCCGGCCGAATTGCTTGCGGGTCTTGGCATAATCGAGCGCCAACGCGAACGCGCGCTCCGCCATGCCGACATTGATCATGGCGACGATGGCGCGCTCCAGATCGAGGCCGCTCATGACAACGGCGACGCCCGCGTTTTCCGTGCCGACGAGATTCTCCGCCGGCACGCGGCAGTCATCGAACACCAATTCGGCCGTGGTGCTGCCGCGAAAGCCCATTTTGTCGAGCTTTTGCGCGACGGCAAAGCCGGCCATACCGCGTTCGATGACGAACGCCGATATTCCCCTGGCGCCCTGTGCTTTGTCGGTCTTGGCATAGACCAAGAGAATATCGGCGACCGGCCCGTTGGTGATGAAGAGCTTGCGGCCGTTGAGCACGTAATGATCGCCATCGCGGCGGGCGGTCATGCTCATCGAGCCGAGCGCGTCGGAGCCGGCGCCGGGCTCGGTCAATCCCAGCGCGCCGATGGCGCTGCCATCGCACAGCCGCGGCAGGAAGCGCGTGCGGATTTCGTCCGAGCCGTTGCGCGCGATGTTGTTGAGGCACAGATTTTCGTGCGCGACATAGCTCAACGCGATCGACGGGTTCCAGCGCGCCAACCCTTGAGTGATCAGGCCCGAGGTAAAAAAATCGCCGCCGGCGCCGCCGAGCTGGGTCGGGGCGGTGACGCCGAGGAAGCCCATGCGCGCAAGCGCCGGCATCGCCTGCGGCGGCCACCATTCCTCGTCATCCATGCGCTGCTGCAGCGGCCAGAATTCCGCCTGCGCGAACCGGTCGCTGGTCGCCAGGCTCTCTTCCTGGTCGGCGCTGAGCCGAAAGCCGTTGGCGGCGAGTGAATGAGCCCGCGACTCCACTTGTGCCGCAGTCATGAGGAATTCCTCCCATCGTCTTGTCGCCGAGACCTGTAACCGGGCTCGCGTTGACATGTCAAAGTGAAGCGTATTCAATATGGGCAATCAAGAGCCGGCGGCAGCTAGGACGGAGCCGGGCAGCAAAAAACCGGGGAGGACGGCAAAAACATGCGCCGGTTCGGCCATTTATTACTGTCGCGTGCGTGGTCTGACGCATTTTTTCATCCGGCTTTGGCCGCCTACCTCAGGATGGTCTTTCGCGGCGTGAGCGTCTGATGCCGGCCATCAGCCCCGAACGCATGCGCGACCGCTACGAGACCATTCTCGCGGCCGCCTCGCGCGCCTTTGCCGAAAAAGGTTACGAAGAAACCTCCATCACCGAAATCGCGCGCGCCGCCGACGTCTCCGATGGCCTGATCTACAAATATTTCTCCAACAAGCGCGATCTGCTGGAGCACGTGTTGCGCGCCTTCTACGAGCGCGTCATCGAGGATCTGGCCGCTAAAGTGGCGGGCGGCAAGGGCTTTCGCGAGCAGCTTTACATTCTGATCAACGACCATCTTTCCACCTTCGTCGCCGAGCGTAATCTTTGCCGCTTGTTCATCTCGGAAGTGCGGATCGCCAGCGACTATCGCGGCTCGGCGATCCAGCAACTCAATCGCCGCTACACCTCGATCCTCATCAACATGGTCGAACAGGCCGAAGCCAGCGGCGAGATTCCCAATAAAGTCGATCCGCGCGTGGTGCGCGACATGTTGTTCGGCGCCATCGAGCATTCCGCCTGGCGTCACACCATCGGCAAGCGCCCGATCGATGTGGAGAACATGGCGCGCGCGATCACCGACATCTTCCTCACCGGGCTATGTCCAAATTCGACGCAGCCATGACCGCGAAGAGCGCGGCGGCCGCGCACGGCGCTTGGCCGTTTGCGCGCGTGCTCATCGCCAATCGCGGCGAGATCGCGCTGCGCATTTTGCGCACGGTGCAGGCGCTCGGGCTCGAAGCGGTCGTGGTCTACCACGCCGCCGACGCGGCAACACCCGCGGTGCTGGCAGCCGATCGGGCGATTGAAATCACTGGCTCGACGCCGATTGCCGCCTATCTTGACGGCGCGCAGATTGTCGCCGCGGCGCGAGACAGCGGCGCGGGCGCCATCCATCCCGGCTATGGCTTTTTGTCCGAGAACGCGGCATTCGCGCGTCAGGTCGCGAAGGCGGGGATTACATTTGTCGGCCCGACCGCCGAAGCGATCGAGCTCATGGGCGACAAGGTGCGTGCGCGTGCCTTCGTCGCGGCCCGCGGCTTTCCGGTCGCGCCATCGGCAATCGAAGATGATGACCCTACGACCTTTTCCGATCGTGCGCGTTTAGTGGGGTTTCCGCTCTTGATCAAGCCCGCGGCCGGCGGCGGCGGCAAGGGCATGCGCATTGTCCGCGAGGCGGCGGCGCTCGACGACGAAATCGTGCGCGCGCGCAGCGAGGGCAGCCGCTATTTCGGTGACGGGCGGCTCTATGTCGAGCGCTATGTCGAGCGGCCGCGCCACATCGAGGTGCAGGTGCTCGGCGACGCGCACGGCAATGTGGTGCATCTGTTCGACCGCGAATGCTCGATCCAGCGCCGTTTTCAGAAAATCGTCGAGGAAGCCCCGTCGCCGGCGCTCGATGATGCGGAACGCAAACGCATCTGCGATATCGCGGCCGGCATCGCCCGCGCCGCCGGCTACCGCAATGCCGGGACGATCGAGTTCATCTACGGCAACGGCGAGCTCTATTTTTTGGAGATGAACACGCGCTTGCAGGTCGAGCATCCGGTGACCGAGATGATCACCGGCATCGATCTCGTGGCCGAGCAGCTTCGCGTCGCCACGGGTGAACCGCTCGGCTTTGCGCAATCGGCGCTGCGGATCGACGGCCACGCCATCGAATATCGGATCTATGCGGAAAGCCCGGCGCGAGGTTTCGTTCCCACCACCGGCCGCATCGTCGAGATAGCGATGCCGCACGATGGTCGCGACGTGCGGGTCGATAGCGGTGTCGCCAAAGGCCAGGTGGTCACGGCCGCGTTCGATCCGATGCTGGCGAAACTCGTCGTCCATGGTCGCGACCGCGAGATGGCCCGCACGCGCGCCTACGAGGCGCTTGGCGATCTCGCCATACTCGGTTGCGAAACCAACACCGCCTTCTTGCGACGCCTGACCGCCGATCCTGACTTTGCCGCGGCCCGGCTGCACACCGGCTTTTTGGACGAGCATCCCGCACTCGCCCAGGAGCCGCCGATCACCGCCGATTTGGCAGGCAAACTGCTCGCGGCCGCGGCGCTGTCGACCCGCGCCGCGCGCGATGCCGCTGACGCCATGCCGGAATTGTTCGCCGCTATGGGCGCGTGGAGGAATTGATGCGGCGTTGCGGTGTTGACGGGTGAGGCCGACATGACCTTGCCGAACGCGTTGAAGAACACGCTGGCGGTGCCGGCGATCGGCGCGCCGATGTTTCTGGTGTCTTTCCCGCCTTTGGCCACCGCACTCTGCCGCGCCGGTGTCATCGGCGCGTTCCCGCATGTCAACGCCCGGCCGTCGAAAGAGCTCGATCGCTGGCTAACCGACATTGAAGCCGATTTGCGGGCCCACAAGAAAGCGCATCCTGCCGCCAAAGTGGCGCCGCACGCCGTCAATCTCATCGTTCATCGCACCAACGCGCGCTACGAGCCCGACCTCGAAATCGTCGTCGCTCACAAAGTGCCGCTGGTCATCACCTGTCTTGGCGATCCGCGGCGCGCCATCGAGGCAGTGCGTGGCTATGGCGGCATCGTGTTCTGCGACGTCGTCAATGCGCTCCACGCCAGAAAGGCGATCGAAGGCGGCGCCGATGGCCTGATCTGCGTCGGCGGTGGCGCCGGCGGCCACGCCTCGAATCAGAGCGGCTTTTCACTGGTGCGCGAAGTGCGCGAGTTCTGGGACGGCTGCCTGGTGCTGGGCGGCGGCATCAGCGACGGCCATCAGATCCGCGCCGCCGAGGTGCTCGGCGCCGATCTGGCCTATATGGGCACGCGTTTCCTGGCAACGCGCGAGTCGAATGCGCAGGACGCCTACAAACAGATGATCGTCGATTGCGGCGTCAAGGACATCATCTATTCCGACCGCTTCTCCGGCGTGTTCGCGAATTTCCTGCTGCCGTCGATCACCCGTTACGGCATCGATCCCGAGCAATTGCCGAAAAAATCTCCCGACATGAGCGGACTTTCGGATTCCGAGGCGCGCACCTGGAAGGACATTTGGAGCGCCGGTCACGGCATCGCCACGATTCATGACGTGCCGAGCGTCGGCGAACTGGTCGGCCGGCTCGCCGCCGAGTACCGCGCCGCCTGCACGGTGCCGGCGTCGCCAGCGGTGGCGGTATCCTGATGCAGCATACTTTCGTCATCGGCGAGACCGAGCATGAGGCGTGGTTGTCACGCCGCGGCCAAACATATGAGCTCCATCTGGCCGATCAGGTCATCCCGATCGCGCTCGAGCCGGCCGAGGGCGGCAGTGAACTTCTCAGGGTCGGCCCTGACACCTGTCGCGTCCTGATCGCGACAGACGGCGACTTCGTCCATATTCATCTCGACGGCTCGACCTACACCATCCGCTATGTCGATCCGGTGTGGCGTTACGCTAGCCACGCCGGCGGCAGCGCCGACGATATTGCCGAGGCGCCGATGCCCGGCGTGGTGATCGCCGTCCACGTCAAGGAAGGAGAGCAGGTCGCCGCCGGCGACACGCTGATGGTGATCGAAAGCATGAAGCTTGAGACCGCGATCAAGGCGTGGCGCGAAGGTTCGGTCGCTGCCGTGCATGTCGGGATGGGGCAGGCGTTTCAGCGCGGTGCGCCGCTCATTTCGCTCGCGCCGCAATCGGGAGCCTGAAGCATGCGGCGGATCGAGAGCAAGATCGACGTCGCCTCCGAGGAGTTTCGGTTCAACCGCTCCCATAATCGCGGCCTGGCCGATACGCTCAAGGAACGCCAGCGCGCCGCCCGCCGCGAGCGGCCGGCCCGCGACATTGAACGCCTGACGCGGCAGAACAAGATGTTCGTACGCGATCGTATCGAGTTGTTGCTGGATCCCGGCACGCCGTTTCTCGAATTGTCGACGCTTGCCGCCAATACCGAATACGGCGGTGAAGTCCCCGGCGCCGGCATCGTCAGCGGCATCGGCATCGTCAACGGCCGCGAAATCATCATCCACGCCGACGACGCCAGCGTCAAAGGTGGCGCCTGGTATCCGCTCTCGGTGAAGAAGATCGTGCGCACGCTCGATATCGCCATCGAGAACCGGCTGCCGGTCGTGCATTTGTGCGACAGCGCCGGCGGCTTCCTGCCGCTGCAAGCCGATATCTTCGCCGACCGCTACCTGGCCGGACGCATTTTCCGCAACCAATCGATCCTGTCCAAACTCGGCGTGCCGCAGATCGCCGTCGTGCTCGGTCACTGCACCGCCGGCGGCGCCTATGTGCCGGCGCTGAGCGAATATAACGTCATCGTTCGCGGCACTGGCGCGATCTTCCTTGGCGGTCCGCCGCTGGTGAAGGCAGCGACCGGCGAAGATGTCACCGTCGACGAATTGGGCGGCGCCGACGTACACACGCGCATCTCCGGCACCGCCGATTATCCCGCCACCAGCGAGGAGCAGGCTATCGCCATCGCGCGCGAATTGGTCGGGCAGACGCAGCGTCCGACCAAGCTAAACGTCGAGCAGATCGCGCCGGAGCCGCCTTATTACGATCCCGACGAGCTTTACGGCGTCATTCCCCGCGACATCAAAGTTCAGTTCGACGTCCGCGAGGTGATCGCGCGGCTGGTCGACGGCAGCCGCTTCCACGAATATCAGCCCGCTTACGGCAACACGCTGATTTGCGGGTTCGCCCATATCTGGGGCTTCAAGGTCGGCATCCTCGGCAACAACGGCGTCCTGTTCAACGATTCCTCGCTCAAGGGCGCGCACTTTATGCAGCTGTGCAATCAGAGCGGGGTGCCGATGATCTTTCTGCAGAATATCACCGGCTATATGGTGGGCCGCGACTACGAGCATCGCGGCATCACCAAGGATGGCGCCAAGATGATCATGGCGGTCTCAGGCTCGGAGGTGCCGAAGATCACGGTGATCTGTCACGGCTCGTTCGGCGCCGGCAATTACGGCATGGCGGGGCGCGCGTTCGATCCGCGCTTTTTGTTCATGTGGCCGCAGAGCCAGATTTCGGTGATGGGCGCCGAGCAGGCCGCCAACGTTCTGGCCGATATCAAGATCCGCCAGCTTTCGCGCGAGGGGCGCGGGCTGTCGCCGGCTGAAATCGCCGCCATCCGTGAGCCGATCCTGGAAGAATACCGCCGCCAATCCAGCGCCTATTATTCCACCTCGCAGCTGTGGGACGATGGCATACTGGACCCGCCGGATACCCGCAACGCGCTGGCGATGGCGGTCAGCGTAGCGCTGAATACGCCGATCGACCGCCCGCATTACGGCGTGTTC